>NZ_LXOV01000016.1:317891-594911 GCF_025331195.1 Mycolicibacterium llatzerense
CGTCCAGGCCGGTGTAGTCCAGGGCTGCGATCCGGGCCGCGGCGGCGGCGTACTCGGCGTAGGCCTCCTCGATCACGGCCGCGTCGGTCAATCCCATACTTCGAACACTAGTTCGAATCACCGACATTTCGCTGTGACGAATGTGCTGCTAGTTACCTACCGTGACCAGCGAAAACAAAGTGACCAAAGTTTTTTCGAGACTGGGTGTGCTGCCGCCGCGGCGCCCCGGGCAGCCACGTGCACAGCCCACGTCCGCAGCGTGAAACAATTGCAGCCCGTGAAGACCTTCGATGCGCTATTCGCCGAGCTCAGTGAGCGAGCGCAGACCCGGCCGGCCGGCAGCGGCACCGTCGCAGCGTTGGACGCCGGGGTGCATCACCTGGGCAAGAAGATCATCGAAGAGGCCGGCGAAGTGTGGATCGCCGCCGAATACGAGAGCGACGACGAGCTGGCCGGCGAAATCAGCCAGCTCCTGTACTGGACGCAGGTGCTGATGATCAAGCGCGGCCTGACCCTCGACGACGTGTACGGCAAGCTGTGAACACCGCGACGAACGAGACCAACGGCATGCTCCGCGTCGCCGTCCCGAACAAGGGCGCGCTCAGCGAGTCGGCCGCCCACATCCTGTCCGAGGCCGGATACCGCCGCCGCACCGATCCCAAGGACCTGACGGTCGTCGACCCGGTCAACAAGGTCGAGTTCTTCTTCCTGCGGCCCAAGGACATTGCGATCTATGTGGGGTCCGGGCAGCTGGACTTCGGCATCACCGGCCGCGACCTGGCCGCTGAGTCGATGGCGCCCGTCAGTGAGCGGCTGGCGCTGGGCTTCGGCTCGTCGACGTTCCGGTACGCCGCGCCCGCCGGGCGGGATTGGTCGGTGGCCGACCTCGCCGGCAAGCGCGTCGCCAGTGCTTAC
The DNA here is from genome assembly GCF_025331195.1 of Mycolicibacterium llatzerense. Taxonomy (NCBI): domain Bacteria; kingdom Bacillati; phylum Actinomycetota; class Actinomycetes; order Mycobacteriales; family Mycobacteriaceae; genus Mycobacterium; species Mycolicibacterium llatzerense. The sequence goes on from NZ_LXOV01000016.1 coordinate 318,807, forward strand.
CCGAACCTGGTGCGGAAAGACCTGGCCGGCAAGGGGATTGAGGCCACCGTGATCCGCCTCGATGGCGCGGTGGAGATCTCGATCCAGCTCGGAGTGGCCGACGCGATCGCTGACGTCGTCGGCTCCGGTCGGACCTTGGCGCTGCACAATCTGGTGGCCTTCGGCGAATCGCTGTGCGATTCGGAGGGCGTGCTGATCGAGCGTGCCGACGCGGCGCCCGATCAGGCCCGTGACCAGCTCGCGGCTCGTATCCAGGGTGTGGTCTTCGGGCAGCAGTACCTGATGCTCGACTACGACTGCCCCCGCACCGTTTTGGAGCAGGCGACGGCGATCACGCCGGGTCTCGAATCGCCGACCATCGCGCCGTTGGCGGATGCCGACTGGGTGGCCGTGCGTGCCCTGGTGCCGCGCCGGGAGGTCAACGCGATCATGGATGAGCTGACGGCCATTGGTGCCAAGGCAATCCTCGCTTCCGATATCCGGTTCTGTCGCTTCTGACCCGTGCCGGTGTTAGCGTCCCCGTAGGTTCGACAACCTGCACTTCCGACTGGAGGGTCACGTGACGCAAGCGCTGGTTCTGTTGTTCGCCTTACTCATCGGTGTGGTTGCGGGCCTGCGGGCCCTCACTCCGCCTGCGGTGGTGGCCTGGGGTGCCAAGCTCGGCTGGTTGCCGTTGGCAGGTACCTGGGCCGAATGGGTCGGCCACCCGATCACCGTGACGGTGCTGACCATCCTGTTGGTGGTCGAGTTGATCACCGATCAGCTGCCCAAGACTCCGGCGCGGACAGTGCCTGCGCAGTTCGGGGCCCGGTTGCTCACCGGTGCGTTCGCCGGCGCAGTCATCGGCGCGGGTTGGCACCACACGTTCATCGGCATGGGCGGCGGAATGATCGGCGCGGTGATCGGTACCTTGGCGGGCTTCCATGCTCGTCGAATCCTGGTGGCGCGCAACGGCGGAAAGGACCTGCCGGTGGCGCTCGCCGAGGATGTCCTCGCGGTCGGAGGCGGCTTCGCGGTAGCGGCCTTCGCTCTGAGCGCGATCGGTCCCTATGTCGTCTGAGGCCACCGCGTTCGACGCCATCATCGTCGGCGCGGGACAGGCCGGACCGCCCCTGGCAGGCAGGCTGGTCGACGCCGGCCAGACCGTTGCCGTCGTGGAGCGCAAGCTAGTCGGCGGCACCTGCGTGAACTACGGCTGTATCCCGACCAAGACATTGGTCGCCAGTGCCTACGCCGCACACCTGGCCCGCCGCGGTGCCGAATACGGTATAGGTACCGGCGAAGTCACCGTCGACATGGCAAAAGTCAAGGGCCGCAAGGACGGCATCGTCACCGCGGACCGCGACGGCGTCGAAAGCTGGCTCGAAGGCATGGACGGCTGCACGCTGCTGCGCGGACACGCCCGATTCATCGACCCCCACACGCTCCAGGTCGGTGACCAACGGATCACGGGCAAGCAGATCTTCCTCAACACCGGTGGCCGCGCGACGGTCCCGGACATCCCCGGTCTGGCCGACGTCGACTACCTCACCAACGTCGGCATCCTCGAACTCGACACCGTGCCAGAGCATCTGGTGATCATCGGCGGCAGCTACATCGGGCTCGAGTTCGCGCAGATGTTCCGCCGGTTCGGCGCCGAGGTCACTGTGGTCGAACGCGGGCCACGGCTGGCGTCCCGCGAAGACGACGACGTCTGCGTCGCCATCAAGGACATCCTGGAGCGCGAGGGCATCACCATCCATTTGGGCGCCGGCGAGATTCGCGTTGCCAAGGACGGTGACGGAGTGGCGGTTAGCACCGGTAGCGCCGTCGTATCGGGCTCACACCTCCTGGTCGCCGTCGGCCGGGTGCCCAACACCGACGATCTGGGGCTCGAAAAGGCCGGGGTGGCAACCGACTCCAGGGGATACATCACCGTCGACGACCAGCTGCGCACCACCGTCGACCACATCTGGGCCATGGGTGACTGCAACGGGAAGGGCGCGTTCACCCACACGTCGTACAACGACTTCGAGATCGTCGCAGCCAACCTGCTCGACAACGAACCACGCCGGGTCAGTGACCGCATCCCCACCTACGCGCTGTACATCGACCCGCCGCTGGGGCGGGCCGGCATGACCGAGGCCCAGGTTCGGGCGTCAGGGCGAAAGGCGTTGGTGGGTAAGCGTCCGATGACCCGCGTCGGCCGGGCGATCGAAAAAGGCGAGACCCAGGGCTTCATGAAGGTCGTGGTCGACGCCGAGACCAACCAGATTCTCGGCGCGGCCATTCTCGGCGTCGGCGGCGACGAGGTGGTGCACTGCATTCTCGATCTGATGTCCGCCAAAGCCCCGTACACCACCATGACGCACACCGTGCACATCCACCCGACCGTTGCCGAGTTGGTGCCGACGATGCTCGAGGGGCTCAGGCCCCTGCAGTAACGGGCTGTGTAACAGCCTGCGCGACAGCGCGTCCGGCGACCAGCTGCCGAGTGACCTCGGCGACCCGCCGGCCCAGGTGCTCGCAGGTCGCGACGTCAGAGGGGTGTACCCCGTCGGGATTTGCGTCGACGTCGGTCGCCGCGGCGGCACCCAGCCAGAAGCCCAGTCGGTTCAGTTCGTCCTCGCTCGCCGTGGAGTGATTCCAGCCCGGACCGAGACCCAGATTGACCCAGTGCATGTGATGCTGAGCGGCGAAAACCGCCAGTGAGACAAGCGCATTGAGCTTGTCGCCGCTCTTGCTTCCAGAGTTGGTGAAGCCTGCCGCCACTTTGTCGCGCCAGGTGCCCTGTTGGCAGCGACGGCCCGTCTGCTCGGCGAACGTCTGAAACGCCGCCGACACGTTGCCCATGTAGGTGGCGGTGCCGAAGATGATCGCGTCGGCCGCGTCGAGTACCTGCCAATCGTGTTCGCTCACATCAGCCAACCGGATCGGGGTGACGGCCGCGCCCGCGGACCGAGCGCCGGCGGCCACTGCCGCGGCCAGGAATGCGGTGTGGCCGAACCCGGACTGGTAGGCGACGACCACCGACGGGGCGTCGTGAAAGGTGTTGTCCGACATCAATTTCTCCTAGGCGGGTGGAACTGTGGGTGGGATGTCGAGAGGGCTGTGGCCGGCGATCTCGGCGTAGCGCTCCAGCCAGCTGGGTAGGGGAGTGCCGTCGAGCAGCGCCTGCAGCCGGTCGAGGAAAGCCTGTGTGCCGGGCCGGAATCCGTTGGCGTTGGGCACTCCGAGGCCGCGATGGGTCATCCGGAGCAGGGTGCCGGTGCCGTCTGCGGTGAGTTCGTAACGGACCACGCCGGGTTCGACGATCTGCTGGTGCCATTCGTGCTCGAACACGTGCGGCGGATCCCAGACCAGGATGCGCCCGGTCATGCGCTTCATGTCCGGTGGCACCGGTGGACCGGAGGCGACCGTTTCGATCGAGCCGCCCTCGCGGCCGTCGATGACGGACTTGCCCATCCAGATGTCGCGATGCGCGGGCTCGGTGATTGCGGCCCATACCCGTTCGACGGGGTGCCGCAGTCGACGCTCGAACGTCAGCGTTGCGCGGTCGCCGTCGATCGTGACGACGCCCTCGAGTTCATCGGTTGCCATGTTCCTCCTCGAATGTCGAATCAAGATGACGCTCAAGGGCGTCCAGATGGTTGGTCCAGTAGCGGCGGTAGCGGTCGATCCACTGGTCCATCTCGACCAGGCCGTCGGCGCGCAGCGCGTAGATGCGTCGCTGGGCATCGGGCCGGACCTCGACCAGCCCCACCTCGCGCAGCACCCGGAGGTGACGGGAGACCGTGGGCTGGGTCAGGCCCGGGAGGGTGGCGACCAGTTCACCGGCCGTGCACTCGCCCTCGGCGAGTACGTCGAGCAGCGCGCGCCGATTCGGTTCGGCGACCGCTTCGAAGACGTCCATGAAGTCAGTATGCCTAGGCGTCTATATAGATGCAAGTAAATATAAGTGGGCTGACAGGATTTCCAACTGCGTCTCGTTGCCTACGGTCCGATGCGGATGGGGCCGGGGCTCCACAGTCCGCTGCGGGTAGCGGTGCCGAGGTCGAGATGCGCTTCGGGGGCATCAGCGATGGGTGTGAATCGGCGCAGCGATCCCCAGTCTCGGCCCCAGTCGCGCGAGAGGTAAGTGGGTATCACGTGGGCGCGCAACAGCAGGTCTGTGATTCCCAATGGGCCGCCGTTTTCGCCGGATTGCCAGGTGTCGGGCATTTCGATCTTGGCGGGGTAGTCCGGGGAGATGCGGTAGGTGGGGACCTGTGTGACGCCGTTGGCGTGCAGCATGGGCTGCTGGCAGGGGAACACCAAGCCTACGGCCCAGTCCAGCAAGATCGGCTGTGTCGAGCCCAAATGCTCTTGGAGCGAACGTAATTCGGGCAGGCGGGGCGGAGTGACGGCCACCCAGTCGCCGACGTCCAGCGAGTCGTCTTCGGCAATCACTCGGACGTACTGGGCGTCGGAGGGAATCTGGGTTCGCGGGAAGCGCAGGTTGCGCCAGGCTGGTTGTGGGCCGATGTCGTACGGCGTGAGTCGGCCTTGGGCGGTGGGTGTGCCGTCGGGGCCGCGGGTGCCGTATTCCAGCGCGACGGTTTGGGCTGCGGTGTGTCCGGACAGGACGCTGTTGCCGGTGATGGTGCCGGCGGCGGTGATGACCACCAGTGGGTGGGCGGCATCGGCGGCGGGGAGTCGATACCACGCGGAGGTGAGCCTGCTGACGCGTTGAGCACCGTCGGTGAAGCTGCCGGCGATCGGCACTCGGGCGGGGTCCAGGCCGTAGGGCAAGACGACGCTGGAGCCGTTGGCTCCGAGTGCGTCCAGGGCGGTGGGAGCGTCCCAGTCGTAGTCGGTTCCCGATTTGGGGTGGTCCTGCCAAATCGACTCTGCCAGTGTGTGTTCGGGTACACCGTTCGGATCGAAGCCGATCGGATCGGCTCCGCCCAACGGGCCCAAGGGCCCGTAGCGCCCGGCTTCAGGCGTGAGGAACCCGGCGTTGGCGTCAGGTTCGACGAGGACGTCGTCGGCCAGGCCGCAGCCGCCGGCGAGCTCGCGCAGGTTGGCCCAGCCATTGGAGTAACTCGGGTATTCCTTGATCGCTCCGGTCAGCATCGACCCGACGCACACCAGCACCATGGCCCCGGCCGCAATCGGTACCGGTGCGCCGGTCAGCAGCTGGGTGAGGCGGGATTCGTGGCGGGCGGGCGGGGCCAGGTGGAGCCACCCCGCGTAGCCGGCGGCCAGCAGGCACAGCGCGAACAGAACAGCGCTGACGGTGACCGGTCCCCAGTGGGGGCTGCTGTCGTTGAACGGCACGCCGTAGCTGGAGACGTACCAAAACCCGTTGGTGGAGGCGAAACACAGAGCCAGGACGAAGAGCACGACCGACAGGAACGCCATCCGGTTGCGCAGGGAACGCAGCACCGTCGGACCGAGCAGCACGGTGGCCACCGCTGCCATCGCGGCACCGACGGCGGCGAACAGGCCGAAGTGGTGAATCCACTTCGTCGGGGCGAAAGTCAGCAGGAACAAGGTCGCGAAGATGACGCCGATCAGCCGCCACACGGGGCCGGTGGCAACCCCGGGAATTCGTTTGCGGCGCAACAGCAACAGCATCGAGGGGAAGACGCACGCCATGGTCATCAAGATTCCGAAGCGGCGCGACAGGGCGGCGTCGGTGGTCGGCAAGATCAGGTAGAAGTACCGGAGGTTCTCGGTGTACCAGGGCTGGGCGGGTCCGATGGCGGTGCGTACCGCGGTTGCCTCGCCCACCGCAGCCAGGGTCTGGTCCGCGAAAACGACTGTCAGCACGACGAATCCGGCTGCGGCCAGCGGCAACAACACCGGCGCGAACCCGACCGTTCGTGCGCGGGCGACGATGATGCGCACGATGGGACGTCCGCCGGCCAGCAAGACGGCGGCCGCGATGATCCCGGTGGGCTGGATGCCCAAGGTGAAAGCGGCCACGACGATCGCCAGCCCGACCGGCGTGAGGCGGCGGGTGATGATCGCCCGTTCCACCAGAACGTAGGTGATCAGGGCGCCGGTGGCGATCTGTCCTTCGGGACGTAATCCGTTGTTGAAGGGCATCCACGCCGCGATGAACACCAAGGCCGCGGCCCACGCGGCCGCGGGGCTGGTGGCTTCGGCGGGGCCGAGTCGGGGGAGCACCTCTCGGGACAGCAGCAGCCAGCACACCAGCGCACAGATCAAGTCCGGCAGCCGTAGCCACAGGCTGGCGTGACTGATGTGCGTCATTGCGGCGATCAGGTCGTAGTACCAGCCGAACGGATCCTCGGGGCTGCCGAACCAGCGGAAGTAATTGGCCATGTACCCGGCGTGACTGGCCGTGTTGGACATGCCGAATTGGTAGCCGTCGTCGGAGGAACCCGCGCCGGCGACGTACCAGAACACGGACACCGCGATCACCGTGACATCCACGGCGGTGAAGGCTCGCCACCGGGTGGGTATGAGACGCCGGGCGCGACGTCCGTCGAGGCGATCGAGGCGCCACAACGCCAGTAGCGCAACGATTGTGCCCGTAACGCCGGCAGCCATCGCCGCCGCCTTCAACGGCGAGGGAGAGCTGGTGAATCGGGTGTCGATCGTTGCCGAGAAGGTGAGCACGGATGGGGCGGGGCCGGTCAGGTCGGTGAACACTCCAACGATCTGGGGCCGCAGGTTCGGATCAGCGAAGCCGCTGCGTAGTTGAGTGCCGGTATCTGGGGCGGTCAGGCCGCTGATCGAGGCGAAGGTGCCTGCCGTCGACGACGAGAGCTGCAGTTGCTGACATTGCGGGGCGCTCAAGCGACTGCGCGGCACAGTGAGAATGACGATGTTGCGCGCGACCACATCGACGCGCTGTGCGGTAGCGGTGATGAAGAGCCCATTGAGCATCGCTTGCTTACCTGCCGCGGGCGCCGTCCCCAGAACCAATCCGCCTGAGGCCGGCATATCGCGAATCAGACTGCACGGCACCGATGCTGTCAGCGATATCGGCGTCAACGAGACCAGCGGCGCGGTGACGTTGCCCAGCTGCCCAGCTTGCGGCCAGTTCAGCGTCGCGGTGGTCTGGACAACCGGCAACACCGGGATCAGAACGCTCGCAACGACTCCCACCAGGCCGGCGAGGATCGCGACCCATCGGGTGGTACGCACCGGTCGACCGGCACCGGCCGTTGACGTATCAGCCTGGGTGTCGTCGGTCGCTGAATCGGCGTCATCGCGAACCAAGCTCACCGAGCGCCCCCCGCCCTCGTGTTCAACCGCACCTCACCATCAGTATCCGAAGCAACTGTTACAGTCAAGCGTGCCGCGTCCGTTCGACCATGCGAAACGTGAAGAGCTATTGGCCTGCGCCGGTGCCATTTTGGCGCGCACCGGTGTGGTCGATACCTCCATGCGCGAGCTCGCTGCCGAGATGGGAACGAGCGCCCGCATGCTGGTGTACTACTTCGGCACCAAGGAAAAGCTCATGCTCGAGGTCTTGCACCGTCAGCAGCGCGCGGCGATACCGGAAACCGACGAGCTCGATTTGCCGGATTCCATCGCTGCACATAGGCAATGGTGTTTCGAGGACTGGTACGAGTGCACGCGCGGAGAACGCCGCGACAGCCTGCGGGTCGTGCTGCAAATCTTTGGCGCGGCATGCGGGCTCGACAGCCCGTACCGCGAATACACCTGGGACACCTTGTCTTTGCTGACCCGCAACTCCAAAGCGCGCCTCCTCTCGCTCGGAATGCCCGATCACATCGCAGAAACCCGCTCACGCATCGCTCTGGCCACCTTCCAGGGCTTGATCATCGAGTTCTTCACCGCCCCCGACCCCGCCTTCGTCGACGACACCTTCGCCAGATTCGTCGACGAATTCCTGCTTGCACCGTTCAGCGCTGGACCGCGGAAATCGGAGTGATTCGGTTGCGGTCCACCCGTCAAAGGTCTTGTGCACCAGTTCATTCGGATAGCAGGTGAACCGATAGGAAGCGTGGTGCGGATGGCATTTTCCGGCGCTCTCGGCGGCAGGCTGAACGTGGGCTCGGTGTTACGGTGTCGTGGTGCGCCACGCAATCTTCCTGCCGCCGTTCGGCGAATTGGCCGACCCTCAAGCCATCGTCGATATCGCGATCGCCGCCGAGGAATCGGGCTGGGACGGCCTATTCCTCTGGGACCATGTACTGAGCCCGATCGGCGGCCAGTGGGAAATCGCCGATCCGTGGGTCGCATTGGCGGCTGCTGCGTCCAGCACGAGTCGAATCAGGTTGGGGCCGATGGTGACACCGCTACCGCGCCGTCGCATCGTCAAACTGGCACGGGAAACCCTGACATTGGATCGGCTGAGTCGTGGGCGGCTGACCGTGGGTTTGGGCACCGGCGACGATCGGGGCCGGGAATACTCTGCCTTCGGCGAGGATGCCGACGCACGGCGACTCGGGGGTTTGCTCGATGAAGGTGTCGGAGTATTGACTTCCCTGTGGGCCGGTGAAACTGTCACGCATCGTGGTCAGCTGGTCGCCGAGAATGTGCGTGCGCTGCCGGACTCGGCGCAGCAGGTGCGCATCCCGTTGTGGTTCGGCACCGCACGTCACAGCGGCAAGCCCATCGAACGTGCCGCCCGCCATGACGGCATATTTCCGCTCACCGGCGACGCGTCGACGGTGGCCCAGATCGCCGACACCATCGACCAATTACGCGGCAGCCGTAAAGGTTTCGATATCGCCGTGAAGACTCGTCCGGGCACCGATGCGGCCGAGTTCGCCCGCGCCGGCGCGACCTGGGCAATGCACGCCTTTTGGCCGGGCGACGGCACCGATCAGGTACTGCGAGTGATCACGGCCGGCCGCCCGAGCTGACGAGTTGCTGCACCTTCCTCGTCCGCGGTGCTCGTCGTGATGATCGGCGGTTGAAACCGTCGACCGGGCAGCGCAATGACTCCGGCGGCAGCGGCGACATAGCATAACGCGGCGACTACGATGCAGGCCGCGGTGAGGCCATTGAGGAATGAATGTTGCACGGCTGCAAGAAGTTCGGAATTCGTGGCGGCGATCCCGAACGCGGTCGGCACGGAGTCGCCGGCCTCACCGGCTTTCCCAGTTGTCGCGAATGCACTGTCAACGAGGCGGGCGCTGAAGACCGAGGAGAACAGTGAACCGACGATGGCTACGCCCAGTGTCGAGCCGAGTTCGCGCGTGGCGTCGTTGACCGCTGAGCCGACACCAGCCCGGGCCGGCGGCAGTACGAGCATGATGGATTCGGTTGCGGGAGTGGAGATCAGGCCGATGCCCAGGCCCATGAGCAGCATCTGGGCAACGATCGTGGTCCAGTAGGGCGTGTCGGTGTCGATGCTGCCTGCGATCCAGGCCATCGCGCTGCCGAAGGAAGTCAGTCCGCTCACCACCACCGCGCGGGTACCGACGCGTGGTGCGAGCAGACCGCCGACGATGGAGCCGACTGCGATGGATCCTGCGACGGGCAGGATTCGGGCACCGGTTGAAAGCGGGCTGAATCCGCGGAGCACTTGGAAGTACTGCGTGATGATGAAGATGAAGCCGGACAGCGAGAAGAACGCGACGGCTACGGACGCGCTGGCGGCGCTGAATCTGCGGTCGGCGAACAGCCTGACATCGAGCATCGGATGCTCGGCTGCCTGTTCGACGGTTACGAACGCTAGTGCCAGCGCTGCGGCAGCCACAAAGCCGAACAGCGTCGCGGGGCTGTGCCAGCCTCGGACAGGGGCTTCGATGATGGTGTAGACGAGAATCCCCAGCAGGGCGATCGATGTGATCAGGCCGCGGATGTCGAGTGGGGGCACGCCCGGGTCACGTGATTCCGGCACCAGGATGACTGCGAGCGCTGCTGCCAGCAGCGCCAACGGGATGAGGGCCCAAAAGACGCTGCTCCATGAAAAGTGTTCGAGCAGAAGGCCTCCTGTGACCGGTCCAGCCGCGACACCGACGCCGACGACCGCACCCCAGCCGCCGAGGGCAGCGGCGCGTTGCCGGCGATCGGAGAAGGCGTTGGTGATGATCGACAAGGTGGTGGGGAAGATCAGCGCGGCAAATACTCCCATGCCGAATCTCGCCGCGACCAGTGCTCCAGTGGTGGTGGCGAGCGCGCCGATTCCGCTGGTGGCAGCGAAGCCGAGCAACCCGATCAGCAGGGCAGGCCTGTGCCCGTAGCGGTCCGACAGGCTGCCGGCCGCCAGTACGAGCGCGGCGAAGCTGAGGTTGTAGCCGTCGACGACCCATTGCAGGCCACGGGTATCCGCGTGAAGTTGGGTCGCGATGCTGGGTAAGGCGACGTTGACGATTGTGACGTCGAGGTTGATGGCCAGGACCGCGACGTAGACAGCGGCCAGGATCCCGGCCTTGCGGCGCGTTGGGTTCATGCGAGCCAGCGGGTCCGCGACCATCACGACCCCGACGACATGTGCCAGTCGCGGATCGCTGCCGCGAATTGCTCGGGAGCGTCGGAGGGGACGTAGTGGCCGGCGCCTTCGACGACCACGGTCCGAGGGTCGGCGAAGGTCTGTTGCCACCGTCGTAGTTCATTGTCGCCGAACGCGAAGTCGGCATCACCCCAGATGATCAACGTCGGCAGTGCCGCGATATCTGGAAGACCGGCTTCGACCTCCGCGAGAAAGGTTCTGCTTGAGGTGATTTCGCGGGGAAAGACCGCGGAACCTTCCCGTCGGGCAGGGCTGTCGAGGGCGTGCTTGTAGTGGGCCATCTGCGCAGCGGTGGGCTTGGTCAACCGGTGCCCGACGGGAATCATGAGGTTGACGAAGAGGTTGAGCTGCCGAATCGCCAGGCGCCCAAGTGGGCCGCCCATCACGTACGACATGACCTGAATCAGAGGGTCGCTGACCGGCCAGGCCCAGGTGTTGGTCAGCACCAACCGATTGAAGACATCGGGGCGCATCTGTATTGCCGCCATGCCGATTGGGCCGCCCCAGTCGTGGGCCACCAGCGTGACCTCGCTCAGTTCGAGCGCGTCCACGAATCTACTGACCACGCGGGCATGTTCAGCGGGCAGATATCGGTAGCCCGGAGCCGCATGGGACAGCCCGAATCCTGGGTAGTCCACTGCGACACAACGAAATTCGTTGCGCAGGGATGAGATGACCTGGCTGTAGTCGAACGACCAGGTCGGATTGCCGTGCAGAAACAGCAGTGTGGGGCCCGAGCCTTCATCGATGTAGTGGATGTGGTGCCCGTCGATGTCGATGAATTGGCTTTCGAACGGATACAACTCGTTGTCGACCCAAACCGGCCTGTCCGCGACTGTCATAGCCACCTCCGCTCGATGGTTGATATAATCAGTTGCACTTTAAATTTACAAGTAGGAGATGATGAGTCGAGATTACGGCCAATACTGCGGGCTCGCCAGGGCGCTAGATGTGGTGGGTGACCGGTGGAATTTGCTGATCGTCCGCCAGCTCCTGATCGGCCCGGCGCGCTTCGGCGAGCTGAGAGAGGGGCTGGCAGGGATTGCCACGAATCTGCTGACGGACCGGCTTCGAGACCTCGAAACCGCTGGTGTCGTGACACGGCGCCTGTCCGACGAGGCCAACGCGATCACATACGCCCTCACCGACTGGGGTGCTCAACTGCGCGAGCCGATCAATGCACTGATCCGCTGGTCGACGCCGCTGATGATCCGGGGTCCCGAAGGGGATGCCTTCCGCCCCGACGGATTTCTGGTGGCTCTGCCGGCCCTGTTCGCCGGACGCACTCCGGGAAATCGGTCGACGGCAGTGGGAATCGTGGTCGACGGTGTCACCATCCAGCTGTGCGCCACGAAGTCCGGCATCGAGGTGGGCTGGCCCGACGGGCGCAAGCTCGAGGCCGTGCTGACGGCCGAGGCTCAGATTGTTCTCGGGCTCTCGGCGGGCTTGTTGTCGCTTGACGACATGGCCCCGCTCGTCGACATCAGTGGCGACCGTGCGGCATTGCGCGTTTTCTTCGACGCGCCGATGTCGGCCGTCGACGTCGCGAAGTGACCCGATACGTCAGCGCCGCTGCACCAACAGCGTCTGTGCTGACGTCCCGATGAAGCCCTGCTCGTCGAACAGCTCGGCCGTGGTCGACCCGAGGCCGTCGGGTCCGATCGAGCCGCGGGCGCGCAGGCAGAACTCCGGGCCGACGGGGGCGCGGTGCAGGTGCACCGTGGTGTCGGTGTTCATGAACATGAACTCGTCCGGATCCAGCGTCGCGCCAACGCCATTGGCGGAATCGACGACCATCGCGAGCCGCTGCAGGTCGGTCAGTTCCTCGTCGTCGACCAACGAAATCAGGGGCTGCATCCAGACCACCGACGCGTTGGCGTCGTCGGGTTGCGGCACCCAGGTGACGGTCTCCAGATAGCCGGGCCGGCCCTGCCAGGAATGCCGGTGCCCGGTATCGGGCACGCGCGTCATCGGTGGGTACCGATCGATGACGGCGTCCCGGGTGTCACTGGTGGCCAACAGCCACGCCGACATCCGAGCCACCGCACGTTCGGAACCGTCCCGCTGGGTGGCCGTCATCTCCGCGGTCATCATGCAGATGCGCGAACCGGGCCGCGATACCCACGCGCGAACCGCAACGGGCGCAACGGGAATCGCACCCAGAATGTCGAGGGTCAGCCGGCCCACCTGCATCCCGCTACCGGCGGCAAGCTCTTCGATGGTCTTGGTCAACAGTGCCAGCGGCGGCGAACCGTGCTGAATGCTCGAATCCCAGTTACTGCCGGTGCCCTCGGTCGATTCGAAGCGTTGAAAATCGCCGTCGGCGTCGAGCCGACGGTAGTAGCAGTCGATCATGCAATTCCGAAACTGTCTGGCCAGCCCGGATAGGGCGGGGGAGTGCCACCGAACGCGGGGCACAGTTCTTGGTGTGTGCACCAGGAACATAGCTTGGACGGGTTGGGCCGGAAGTCACCGGTCTCGCCGGACTTTTGAATGGCCTGCCAGATGGCCATCAGTGTCTTCTCGAACCTCTCCAGCTCGGCCAGATCGGGGCTGTAGTCCAGCACCTGGCTGTCCGCCAGATACAGCAGCCGCAGCCGCGCCGGCACCACGCCCCGGATGCGGAGCAGGGCCACCGCGTAGAACTTCATCTGGAACATGGCCTTGAACTCGGCCAGCGCCCGCGCCTCCGGCGGCGCCTTGCCGGTCTTGTAGTCGACGACTCGCAGCTCGCCGGTCGGCGCCACGTCGATCCGGTCGACGAATCCGCGCAGCAGCGTGCCGTCGGACAACTCGACCTCGACGCGTTGTTCGCAGCTCTGCGGGTCGAACCGCGTCGGGTCCTCCAGCCGGTAGTACCCGGCCAGCAGGGCCCGCGCTTCCTTGAGCAACGTCTCCCGCAACTCGGGCGCGATCTCCTCGGCCAGCTCGGGCTTCTCCGTCACCACGGCATCCCAGGCCGGTATGACCAGGGACAGGGCGGTCTCCGGCACGCGGTCGATGGCGGGCAGTGCGTACAGCTGCTCCAGCGCGGCATGCACCACCGATCCGCGCAACTGGGCGGTCGACGACGGCTCGGGCAGCCGGTCGATGGCCCGGAACCGGTAGAGCAGAGGGCACTGTTTGAAGTCACCGGCCCGCGACGGCGACAGCGCCGGCCGTCGGACAGGGGCGGCAGCGGTCATGCGCGATCCGCCTTCGGCTCCTCGCTGGCGGTACTCATATCAGCAGCTTAAGCGGGGGCGACGACAAACTTGCCGAACCCCGGCCGTCTGCCGGGACGGGTCGGCTGGCAGGCTGGCCCGGTGAGAATCACCGGACCCTTCACCGTCGGCGACCGCGTCCAACTGACCGACGCCAAAGGCCGGCACTACACAATGGTGCTGGCCACGGGTGGGGAGTTCCACACCCATCGCGGCATCGTCGCCCACGATTCGGTGATCGACCAGCCCGAGGGCAGCGTCGTGAAATCCACCAACGGCGACCCCTTCCTGGTGCTGCGTCCGCTGCTGATCGACTACGTCCTCTCGATGCCGCGCGGCGCGCAGGTCATCTACCCGAAGGACGCCGCGCAGATCGTGCACGAGGGCGACATCTTCCCCGGCGCAAGGGTTTTGGAGGCCGGCGCCGGCTCCGGCGCGCTGACGTGTTCGCTGCTGCGGGCCGTCGGCCCGGGCGGTTCCGTCACCTCCTACGAGGTCCGCGACGACCACGCCGTGCATGCGGTGCGCAACGTCGAGACCTTCTTCGGCGAGCGGCCCGAGAACTGGAACCTGGTCATCGCCGACCTCAACGCGTACGGCGGGGCATCAGGGGCGAGCGAAGCGACGGGGGAGGGCCAGGTCGACCGGGTGGTGCTCGACATGCTCGCGCCGTGGGACGTGCTGGAGACGGTCTCGAAGGCGCTGGTCCCGGGTGGCGTGCTGATCGTCTACGTCGCGACCGTCACCCAGTTGTCGAAGACGGTCGAGGCGCTGCGCGAGCAGCAGTGCTGGACCGAGCCGCGGTCGTGGGAGTCGCTGCAGCGCGGCTGGGACGTCGTCGGCCTCGCGGTGCGTCCGCAGCATTCGATGCGTGGCCACACCGCGTTCCTGATCAGTGCCCGCCGGCTGGCGCCGGGCGCGGTGACGCCGCAGCCGCTGCGCCGTAAGCGCAACATTTAGTCCTCGCTGCTGACCAGACCCCGCCGCACGGACAACAACTCGATCTCCGGGCGGGCCGCCACCTGGCGTTCGGCGGCGTCGAGCACGTCGACGACGAAAGTGCGGTGGGACGCCACCACGGCAACGCCGATCGATGCCCGACGGTGCAGATCCTGATTGCCGCTTTCAGCGACAGAGACGGACAACTTCCGAAGTTCGGCGATGATCGGCCGGACCACCGAGCGCTTCTCTTTCAGCGAGTGCACATCGCCGAGCAACAGGTCGAACTCCAACCAACCGACCCACATCGACAGCTCAGCGACCCGGGGTCGTGGTGGCGTTCGGTCCGCCCGGCTGGCCCAGTTTCAGCAGCAGATTCGCGGTTTGCCGATTCAGCTGCCAGGCATCCCGGATGGGACTGAATTCCATGGGGAACGTGAACTTGTTGTCCGGTGCGGCGACGGAGGTGATCGTGATGGTGGCGATGATGTCGCCCGGCTGGCCGGCTGACCACAGCAGCTCGGTGGCCGTCACGTTCATCGGATTGAAGCCGTTGTCGCGCAGCGCTTTGGTGAAGTTGTCCAGCCCGGCCTGATCCTCGGCGGTGCCGTATTGGATCAGCCCGATCTTTTGTGCCGAGGGCACCGCCGGGTCGGCGATCTTGTACAGCACCGCGGTGAGCGCATCGGGCGGCGGCAGCGGCGCGGCCGCCGGCGTCTTGGCGTCGGTGGTCAGCAGCGAACGGGGCATCGGGTCGGCCGGCGGCTCGACGTGTTCACTGCACCCGGCCAACCCGATCGCCGCCACGACGACGGCGATCAGGGTCCCTCGGGTTGACTTCACCGGTTGTTCCTGGCGCCTACTTCACCGACGACAGCAGGGCCATGGCAGACCCCTTGGACAGTTGCCAGCCGGTCGGGCTGGGGCCGGCGACGAAGGTCAGCGGCTGGGCTGCGGTGGCTCCGGTGGCGGCGGTGGCTGTGACGTTGGCCGTCGCGGTGCCGTCGCCGAGGTCATCGATGTCGGCAACGGCGAAGCTCATGGGGAACACGCCCTGCTTCACGGCGTTGCTGTACGCCCGGTCGGCGGTGATGGCCTCGAGGCGGCCGACGCCGCCCTGGATGTAGCTGCCCTTGGACCCGGCGAAGCTCCCGGCGGCCGTCAGACCGCTGAGCGTGGACACCAGCGACGCCTGCAGGCCCGGCGCGGGTGCCTGGGGCAGCGGCACCTGGCGGACGACCGGCGCGACGGCCGGTGACGTGCCAGCGGTCAGTCCGGCCGGCTGAGACGCCACAGTCGTACCGACGGCTGCTGCACCTACGAGGGCGGCGGCTGCCATGCCGGTGACGAGGGATTTGACGATCACTGCGGTCCTTTCGATGAGCCCGACTTGCGTATGAGGTTAACAGCGCGGTCAGAGCAACACCCGTGTGTCGCGATTCCTTGAACGCCCATGAATGACGGATGGCCGGTAGCGTTGAGGTATCCGCCGCACCAACTTCCGGTGCGGGAAAGGAGCGCAAGATGTCTGAAATGGATCGCCCGGACGCCTTCGGCAACCCGGGCATACCTCGTCAGAACCCCATGTCCAGCACTGATGCGGCCGAGTTGGCGCGGCTTCGCAGTGAAACGGCGGCGTTGCGCGAGCAGCTCACGAACGCGGCCGCGGCGCACCGCGGACCGCGCGATGTGCAGCAGCTCGAAGCCCGAATCGATTCGCTGACGACTCGCAACGGCAAGCTGATGGACACCCTCAAAGAGGCGCGACAGCAGTTGCTGGCGCTCCGCGAGGAGGTCGATCGACTTGGGCAGCCGCCCAGCGGCTACGGCGTCTTGCTGCTCGCTCACGACGACGACACCGTCGATGTCTTCACCTCCGGGCGCAAGATGCGGTTGTCGGTGTCGCCGAACATCGAGGTGTCCGAACTCAAGCAGGGCCAGACCGTCCGCCTCAACGAGGCGCTGACGGTGGTCGAGGCCGGCTCGTTCGAGGCGGTCGGCGAGATCAGCACATTGCGCGAAATCCTGAACGACGGAAAGCGCGCCCTGGTGGTCGGCCATGCCGACGAGGAGCGCATCGTCTGGCTCGCCGAGCCGTTGGTCGCGCTGGAGTTCCTCGATCCCGAGGTTGCCGAGGTGCTCGAGGGTGTCGACGACCTGGCCGACGAGCGGGCGCGCAAGCTGCGGCCGGGTGACTCGCTGCTGGTCGACAGCAAGGCCGGGTACGCCTTCGAGCGGATTCCCAAGGCCGAGGTCGAGGACCTGGTTCTCGAAGAGGTGCCCGACGTGAGCTACGAGGACATCGGCGGCCTGACGCGACAGATCGAGCTGATCCGCGACGCGGTGGAACTGCCGTTCCTGCACAAGGATCTGTACAAGGAGTACTCGCTGCGGCCGCCGAAGGGCGTCCTGCTCTACGGCCCTCCTGGTTGCGGCAAGACGCTGATCGCCAAGGCCGTCGCCAACTCGCTGGCCAAGAAGATGGCCGAAATCCGGGGTGACGACGCCCGCGAGGCCAAGAGCTACTTCCTGAACATCAAGGGCCCCGAGCTGCTCAACAAGTTCGTCGGCGAGACCGAGCGGCACATCCGGCTGATCTTCCAGCGCGCCCGTGAGAAGGCGTCCGAAGGCACCCCGGTGATCGTGTTCTTCGACGAGATGGACTCGATCTTCCGCACCCGTGGTACGGGCGTCAGCTCCGACGTGGAGACGACGGTTGTGCCGCAGCTACTTTCGGAGATCGACGGCGTCGAGGGCCTGGAGAACGTCATCGTCATCGGCGCCTCGAACCGCGAGGACATGATCGACCCGGCCATCCTGCGGCCCGGCCGCCTGGACGTGAAGATCAAGATCGAGCGGCCGGATGCCGAAGCGGCACAGGACATCTTCAGCAAGTACCTCACCGAGCACCTGCCGGTGCATGCCGACGATCTGGCCGAGTTCAACGGTGATCGTGCGCTGACCATCAAGGCCATGATCGAGAAGATCGTGGACCGGATGTACGCCGAGATCGACGACAACCGCTTCCTCGAGGTCACCTACGCCAACGGTGACAAGGAGGTCATGTACTTCAAGGACTTCAACTCCGGCGCCATGATCCAGAACGTCGTGGACCGGGCCAAGAAGTACGCGATCAAGTCGGTGCTGGAAACCCAGCAGCGGGGTCTGCGGGTTCAGCACCTGCTGGACTCCATCGTCGACGAGTTCGCCGAGAACGAGGACCTGCCCAACACCACCAACCCCGATGACTGGGCACGGATTTCGGGCAAGAAGGGCGAGCGGATCGTCTACATCCGCACCCTGGTCACCGGCAAGAGTTCGTCGGCCAGCCGGGCGATCGATACCGAGTCCAACCTGGGTCAGTACCTGTAGCAGCGACGAAGGGTGAGGGCCGGGCACGCACGACCGCGTGCTCGGCCCTCACCCTTGTCTGCGGTCGGCGAGGTAGCGGTCGCGGGCATCCAGCCGGCGACGCAGGCTGTCGACCTGAGGGTCGACGAACTCCTCCCTGTATGAGGCGTCGGTCGTCGTGCGGGCCGTGATGTACATGAACGTCAGCGCGCCCAGGAACAACGTCGTCTGGATTAGCGACTCCGGGATCGGCAGCGTCATGCCGAAGACGGTGCCGTCGGGGGTGCCGTTGTTGCGGGTCCATTCGGCGAGCAGTTTCGGGTCGATCAGGATCAGCCCGAGCACCAGGAAGATGAACGCGGTCACCAGGGCGACGATCAACAACTGCAGGACCTGAGACATCGCGAGGACGAACACCACGTTGACTCGTTCGATGCGGGACAACGGAATTCGCTGGCCGACGGCGGCCATCTTCGCGAAGGGAGTATCGGCCAAGACTTCGAGCTGGGCCTCCGGTGTGTCGGGTGTGCTGGCCGTCAGGATCGGGCGCACGCGGTCCACCGTCGACGCGATGACGAACGCCACCGCGATCAGCGAAAGAAAACCCAGCGCGCCCCACAACCGGGCGCGGCTGACGATCGCCGCCATCAGCCAGACGTAGGTGTTGAAGAACACCAGCACCGTCAGCAGCATGACGGGCAACGCCCGCACGAACAGGTTTCCCATCAGCGAAAGACTGTGCGCTGTCACGTCGAGGGCCCAGCCGAGGATCGACCCGATGCCGGTCGCGGTGCAGGCCAGGATGACGACGATGATCAGCCCGACGTAGACCAGATTGCCGCCGACCCGCGGGCCAGGGCCGCCGAGCACCGCACCGGCCAGGCACACCGCCACCGAGACCGCGGCCGCGGCGGCGCGATTGCGCCACGACGAGATTCGCGACACCTGCCACCCCACGAACAGCGCGACCGGCGCCACCAGCAGGAGCAGAGCCAGGATGAACCAGTCGGTCCGCGTCGGCTGCCCGTCGATGTTGATGGTGTGCTGGCCGGTGACCGCGACGACGATGATCGAGTTGGTCATGAACACGGCGAACCCGGCCAGCGCCGGCGCCGAGCGTTGCCACAGCCGTCGCACCAGAGCCCCCGGACGCAGCACCGCGGGCAGGCCCCGGCGCAGAAACCAGGTCTCGGCGGCGACGCGATCAGTGGCCGATGTGGTCATGCGCCCCATCGTCGCGCATTGACGCCCGTCTAGGCTGTGCGGCATGCAACGGATCATCGGAACCGAGGTCGAATACGGCATTTCGTCGCCGTCTGATCCGACCGCGAACCCGATCCTCACGTCCACGCAGGCGGTGCTGGCGTACGCGGCGGCCAGCGGCATCCAGCGGGCCAAGCGCACCCGGTGGGACTACGAGGTCGAGTCCCCGCTGCGCGACGCCCGTGGCTTCGATCTGAGCCGCTCCACCGGTCCGGCACCGATCGTCGATGCCGACGAGATCGGTGCGGCCAACATGATCCTGACCAACGGCGCCCGGTTGTACGTCGACCACGCCCACCCGGAGTACTCCGCTCCCGAGGTCACGGACCCGATGGACGCCGTCATCTGGGACAAGGCCGGCGAGCGGGTCATGGAGGCGGCGGCCCGTTATGTCGCCAGCGTCCCGGGCGCCGCGAGGCTGCAGCTGTACAAGAACAACGTCGACGGCAAGGGCGCGTCGTACGGCACGCACGAGAACTACCTGATGAGCCGTCAGACGCCGTTCAACTCGGTGATCGCGGGGCTGACGCCGTTCTTCGTGTCGCGTCAGGTCGTCACGGGTTCGGGCCGCGTCGGCATCGGGCAGTCGGGGGATGAGCCGGGCTTCCAGCTGACCCAGCGCGCCGACTACATCGAGGTCGAGGTCGGGCTCGAGACCACGCTCAAGCGCGGCATCATCAACACCCGCGACGAGCCGCACGCCGACGCCGACAAGTACCGCCGGCTGCACGTCATCATCGGTGACGCCAACCTGGCCGAGACGTCGACGTACCTCAAGGTGGGCACCACGTCGCTGGTGCTCGACCTGATCGAGTTCGGGCCGGCCGAGGGCATCGACCTGTCCGACCTGGCGCTGGCCCGGCCGGTGCACGCGGTGCACGTCGTCAGCCGGGACCCGTCGCTGCGCGCAACCGTGGCCCTGGCCGACGGTCGTGAGCTGACCGCCCTTGCCCTGCAACGCATCTACCTCGACCGGGTGGCCAAGCTGCAGGCCCGGCGCGACCCCGACCCGCGCGCCGACCACGTCCTCGAGACGTGGGCGCACGTGCTGGATCTGCTGGAGCGCGATCCGATGGAATGCGCCGAGCTCCTGGACTGGCCGGCCAAGCTGCGTCTGCTGGAGGGCTTCCGGCAGCGGGAGAACCTGAGCTGGAACGCCCCGCGCCTGCACCTGGTCGACCTGCAGTACTCCGACGTGCGGCTGGACAAGGGTCTGTACAACCGCCTGGTGGCGCGCGGCTCGATGAAGCGGCTGGTCACCGAGCAGCAGGTGCTCGATGCGGTGGAGAACCCGCCGACGGACACCCGGGCCTACTTCCGTGGCGAGTGCCTGCGCCGGTTCGGTGCGGACATCGCCGCGGCCAGCTGGGACTCGGTGATCTTCGACCTCGGCGGCGAGTCGCTGGTACGGATTCCGACGCTGGAACCACTGCGCGGAAGCAAGGCCCATGTCGGCGCGTTGCTGGATTCAGTGGACAGCGCGGTCGAGTTGGTGGAACAGCTGACCACGTAAAGGGTTGTGTTCCCGGGGAACCCGGGCACGGACCGGTAGGGTGAAGTTAGATATCGAGCAATCAGGAGGCGGCGATGGCTCAGGAACAGACCAAGCGCGGTGGCGGCGGCGGCGAGGACGACGACGTCTCCGGCCCGTCTGCCGCAGGTCAGGAACGTCGCGAGAAGCTCGCTGAGGACACCGACGACCTGCTCGATGAGATCGATGACGTGCTGGAAGAGAACGCTGAGGACTTCGTGCGCGCGTACGTCCAAAAGGGCGGCCAGTGACCCCAGCGTTCGGGCCCTTCTCTGATCGACTGGATGTCACCTCACCCCACCTGAACCTGTCCTCGTTTTCGGACTTTCTCAGCCGGCAGGCGCCCCACCTGCTGCCGGTGGTCGGTGATTCCGTGGCGGGAGGCGCTGATCTACCGCATGGCACGACCATCGTCGCGATCAAGTTCCCCGGTGGTGTGCTGATCGCGGGGGACCGGCGGGCCACGCAGGGCAACATGATCGCCAGCCGTGACGTGCAGAAGGTGCACATCGCCGACGACTACACCGCGACCGGTATCGCCGGCACCGCGGCCATCGCGGTGGAGTTCGCACGGCTGTACGCGGTCGAGTTGGAGCATTACGAGAAGCTCGAAGGCGTGCCGCTGACGTTCCGCGGCAAGGTCAACCGGCTGGCCATCATGGTGCGCGGCAACCTGGCTGCCGCCATGCAGGGTTTCGTCGCGCTGCCGCTGCTGGTGGGCTACGACCTGGACGACTCCGATCCGGGCAACGCCGGTCGCATCGTCTCGTTCGACGCCGCCGGCGGCTGGAACATCGAAGAAGAGGGCTACCAGTCGGTGGGCTCGGGGTCGCTTTTCGCCAAGTCGTCCATCAAGAAGCTGTATTCGCATGTGGCCGATGCCGATTCGGCGCTGAAGGTCGCCATCGAGTCGCTGTACGACGCCGCCGACGACGACTCGGCCACCGGCGGACCCGATCTGACGCGGGGCATCTACCCGACCGCGGTGCTGATCGGTGCCGACGGCGCCGAAGAGGTGTCCGACGAACGGATCGCCGCGCTGGCCCGGGAAGTGATCGCGAACCGCACCCGCGCGGGAGGTAATGGCTGATGAGCTTTCCGTATTTCATCTCGCCCGAACAGGCGATGCGGGAACGTTCCGAGCTTGCGCGCAAAGGCATTTCGCGGGGCCGCAGTGTGGTCGTGCTGGCCTACGAGGGTGGCGTGCTGTTCGTCGCGGAGAACCCGTCGCGGTCGCTGCAGAAGGTCAGCGAGCTGTACGACCGGGTGGGCTTCGCGGCAGTCGGCCGGTTCAACGAGTTCGACAACCTGCGCCGCGGCGGTATCCAGTTCGCCGACACCCGCGGCTACGCCTACGACCGGCGCGACGTCACCGGACGCCAGCTGGCCAACGTCTACGCCCAGACGCTCGGCACCATCTTCACCGAGCAGGCCAAGCCCTACGAGGTCGAGCTGTGTGTCGCCGAGGTCGCGCACCACGGCGAGACGAAAGCCCCTGAGCTGTACCGGATCACCTACGACGGGTCCATCGCCGATGAGCCGCACTTCGTCGTGATGGGCGGCACCACTGAGCCGATCATCGCCGCGCTCAACGACTCCTACGAGGAGAACGCGAGCCTGGCCGACGCGGCGAAGATCGCCGTCGATGCGCTGCACGCCGGCGCCGGCGATCGGGTGTTGGGTGCCGCCACGCTGGAGGTGGCGATCCTCGACGCCAAGCGGCCGCGTCGTGCGTTCCGCCGGATCACCGGTGCCGCGCTGGACGCGGTGCTGCCGAAGGTTGAGGCCGAAGCCGAGGGCAAGACCAAGGACGAGGACAAGGCCAAGCCTGAGGGCGACGCCGCCGAGTAACTAGGACGGGACCCCCGCCAGTCCGCGCAGCAGTACCGCGATGCCGAATTCGAAGGCGTCGTCGGCGCGTTCGGGCTTGGAGCTGCCGGTGGCGAGTGCCGCCGCGAACTCCGGGCCGACTTCGGCGCCGGCCTGCCAGGGTTCGTCGGGTGCGGCGACGTCGAGCGCCGAACCCAGGACGAACGAATCGATCAGCGTGATGGCGCGCAGGGTGTCCGCGGGGTTGAATCCGGCGCGGCCGAACGCGACCGCCAACACGTTGTACATGGTGAGGGCGTGGTCGCTGTTCACTGCGTGCGAGGTCAGCAGGGGGATGAGCCGCGGATAGCGGGCGTAGCTCTGGCGGTAGGACCGCATGATGTCGGCGACGACGTCGGTCCACGGGCGGTGCGGGTCGTCGGCGGGCAGCGCGACCTCGGACATCGCCCGTTCGCGCAGCAGCTCGACGATCTGTTCGCGGCCGGCGACGTGGTTGTAGAGCGAGGACGGACTGACCTTCAGTGCCCGGGCCAGTTCGGGGACGGTGAAGCCGCCGGTCTTGTTGACCAAATCCATTGCTGCACCGGTGATGCGATCCGTGGATAGCAGCGGTTTGGAGGGGCGGCCCATGGAATCTTTCTACTACCTCTTTACAAGCACGGGTACCTGGGGCCACAATTAAACGAATCCAATTCGTTTTAGGAGCCCAGCTGATGATCACCCTGACCGCCACCGCGCCCGAATCGCTGTCCCGCAGCACGGAGTCGACGCGACCGCCGGTGCGCGTCGGTCTGGTGCAGCACCGGTGGCGCTCCGACGCCGACGAGCTCGCCAAGGTCTTGCGCGACGGCATCGACCGGGCGGCCGGAGAGGGCGCCACCCTGGTCTGTCTGCCCGAGATCACCCTGCTGCGGTACCCCGCCGACACCCCGGCCGGCCCGAACCCGGGCGATACCGCCGAAGACCTCCTCGAGGGCCCGACGTTCGCACTGGCCGCCGAGGCGGCCCGGGCCAACGGCATCTTCGTGCACGCATCGCTGTACGAAAAGGCGCCGGCCGCAGATGGTTTGGGCTTCAACACGGCCATCCTGGTGGCCCCGTCGGGCGAGTTGGCGGGCCGGACCCGCAAGATGCACATCCCGATCTCGGCGGGCTACTACGAGGACACCTACTTCCGCGCCGGCCCCGCCGAGGGCAACCCGTACCCGGTCTACGAGCCGGCGGGGCTCGGCGCCAAGCTGGGCATGCCGACCTGCTGGGACGAATGGTTCCCCGAGGTGGCCCGCAACTACTCGCTGGGCGGCGCCGAGATCGTCGTCTACCCGACGGCCATCGGCTCCGAGCCGGTCTTTCCCGCCTTCGACACCCAGCCGCTGTGGCAACAGGTCATCGTCGCCAACGGCATCAACAGCGGCCTGTTCATGGTGGTGCCCAACCGGATTGGTGATGAGGGCGCCGTGACCTTCTACGGCTCGTCGTTCATCTCCGACCCCTACGGCCGGGTGCTGGTGCAGGCGCCGCGCGACGAGGAGGCTGTGCTGGTGGCCGATCTGGACCTCGATCAGCGTCGCGACTGGCTGGAGCTGTTCCCGTTCCTGCTGACCCGGCGGCCGGAGAGCTACAGCACGCTGACCGCGCCCGTCGACGTGCAGCGTCCGTACGGTGCCGGTCACGAGGCCACCGCGGTGGTGAAATGACGAACTACGTGATGCCGGCGGAGAGTGCGCCACAGGACCGGGTGTGGATGGCGTTCCCGTCCGAAGGTTATTCGTTGGGGGACAACGAAACCGAACACCACGAGGCCCGCTCGACGTGGGCGGCCGTGGCACACGCGGTGCTGGAGTTCGAACCGGTGACCGTGGTGGTGGATCCCGCCGAAATGGTGGTGGCGCGCCGCTACCTGTCCGCCGAGGTCGAGATCGTCGAGGCGCCGCTGAACGACGCCTGGATGCGCGACATCGGCCCGACGTTCGTGCATGCCGACGACGGTTCGGTGGCCGCGGTCGACTGGGTGTTCAATGGCTGGGGTGCCCAGGACTGGGCGCGCTGGGATCGGGACGCGAAAATCGGTGCCGCGGTTGCCGGTTGGGCCGGCGTCCCGGTGGTGAGTTCGGAGCTGGTCAACGAAGGCGGCGGTATCCAGGTCGACGGGCAGGGCACGGTGCTGGTCACCGAGACCGTCCAGCTGGACCCGGGCCGCAATCCCGGCGCGACCAAGGCGGACATCGAGGCCGAACTGGCCCGCACCATCGGCGCCACCCATGCCGTGTGGTTGCCGCGCGGCCTGACGCGCGACTCGGAGCGCTTCGGCACCCGCGGCCACGTCGACATCGTCGCCGCCATCACTTCGCCCGGGCGCTTGTTGCTGCACGCGCAGCACTCCGACGCGCATCCTGATCACCTGGTGTGCAAGGAGATTCGCGAAGCGCTTGCCGATACCCGCGACGCCGTGGGCCGCCCCTGGGAGATCGTCGAACTTCCCGCGCCGGATCTGCTGACCGACGCCGAGGGCTACGTCGACTACAGCTACATCAACCACCTGGTGGTCAACGGCGGCGTCATCGCGTGCGCCTTCGGCGACCCGCGCGACGCCGACGCCGCGGCGATCCTGGCTGAGCAGTACCCCGGTCGCCGGGTGGTCAGCGTCGATGCCCGGCCGCTGTTCGAGCGGGGCGGCGGCATCCACTGCATCACGCAGCACCAGCCGTCGCCGCGGTGATCTGATCTCAGCCATTTGGCTGATGCTCAGCTGCCCGAGTGGTGCTTTATTGAAGTCATCGCCCCATGGACGCCGCTGATTGTTCGGGAGGTCGCGGCGGCTCCTCGGCCGCGACCTGCAGTGCCCGACAAATGACTTCAAAGGCGGCTTCTCATGAAATACCTGGTGCAATGGCATGCAATCGATCCGGCTCGGATGCGGGCGACGGCAGAACATTTCCTGCAGACCGGGGCCAAGCCGCCCGACGGCGCCACCCAACTCGGACGGTGGTTCGGCCTCAACGGCAGCGGGTGCTCGGTGGTCGAGGCCGCTGACGCCAAGCCGGTCTTCGAGCTCATCTCCGAATGGCAGGAGTACCTCCAGATCGAAGCCACCCCGGTACTGGAAGACGACGAGTTCGGCGCGATAGTCGCCAAGCTCTACGGGTAGCGGCGATCCGCTGGAGCGGGTTTGAGCAGGGCCCTGCTGGGTAGCATCCACCGCATGGCCATCAAACTCGAGAACGTCGGCATCGCCGTGCGCGATCTTGACGCGACGATCGCATTTTTCACCGACCTCGGCCTCACGGTCGTCGGCCGCACCACGGTCAGCGGCGAGTGGACCGATACGGCCGTCGGCCTCGATGGCAACCATGCCAAGGTCGCCATGCTCGAGACGCCGGACGGTCATGGCCGGGTCGAGCTCTTCGAGTACATCCATCCCGAGGCCATCGAGTCGGAACCGATTCTGCCCAACGTCATTGGCATGCACCGCGTCGCGTTCTCGGTCGATGACATCGACGCAGCCCTCGAGATCGCCGCACGGCACGGGTGCCACCCGCTGCGTGGGGTGGCGACCTACGAGGACATCTACAAGCTCACCTACGTCCGTGGCCCCAGCGGCATCATCGTGATGCTCGCCGAGGAGCTCAAGAAGAGCTGACGGCCATCAACCGGCTGACGGCCGCGCTCACCCGGTCGCGGTTGCCCGCGCCGTTGCGCACCACCCACGACGTCAGGTGCTCGAGCAGTTCCCGGATCTCCAGCAGCGCCTGAATGCGCCCGCTCTCATCGGTTTTGCCGGTCAGCACCTCGGACCACAGGGCGTCGAGATCGAGGATGTCACGCACCGTCGCGTAGGCCATGGCCACATCGGATGTGCTCACCGACAGGCGTTCCTGCATGCGGTAGATGGTGCCCGGGCCGACGCGGTTGATCAGCTCACCGGCCACCGAGGTCGCGACGATCTCGCGGCGCAGCGGGTGGTTCGCGATCTCCGTCTGTGCCTGCGCGGCAATGGTGGCCGGGAAGTACTGCTCCAGGCGGCCGACGAACATCTCGTGATCCGGGACGTCGGAGGCCAACAGCTCCTGCGAGACCAGGTTCTTGGATTGCGCCAGCAGCACGGCGATTTCGGGCCGGGTGAGCCCGAGTCCGACGAGGCGGCGGCGATCCAGTTCCTGCTTCGACGGCAGCCCTTCGACGTCGGGGTCGACGCCGGCCTCGGCCTTCAGGTTGCTGATGAGCCTGACGTGCCGGTCCAGCAGTGAGCCGGCCTCGGCGGCAGCCATGCTGATCGCCAGGATCTGGTCGGCGTTGTCGGCCAGCACCCGCGCGGCCACGTCGTCGGTGGCACCGGCGAGCAGCGTATTGCGTTGTGCGGTGGCGATGTTGCCGGAGTCCAGCGCGATCTTGAGGTTGACCTCGAGGTCCGAGGTGGCGACCCCGGCGGCGTTGTCGATGAAGTCGGCATTGACCCGGCCGCCGTTCAGCGCGAACGCGATACGGGCCTGCTGGGTCAGGCCGAGGTTGCCGCCCTCACCGATCACCTTGCAGCGCAACTGCGATGCGGTGACCCGCACCCGGTCGTTGGCCTTGTCCTGGGCGTCGGCATCGGTCTCGTCGTCGGCGCGGACGTAGGTGCCGACGCCACCGGTCCACAGCAGGTCGACCGGTGCGCGCAGGACCGCGTTGATCAGTTCGTCGGGTGTGCATTCGGCGGCCTTGATGCCGAGGCTCGCCCTGGCCTGCTCCGACAGCGGAATCGACTTGGCGGTACGGGGCCACACCCCACCTCCGGCCGAGATCAGCGCCGGAGCGTAGTCCTGCCAGCTGGATCGAGGGAGGGCGAACAGGCGCTCGCGCTCGACGAACGAGGTCTCCGGGTCGGGGTTCGGGTCGAGGAAGATGTGCCGGTGATCGAACGCGGCCACCAGCTTGATGTTGCGGGACAACAGCATTCCGTTGCCGAACACGTCACCCGACATGTCGCCGATGCCGGCGACGGTGAACGGGTCGACGTCGATGTCGTGACCGGCTTCGGCGAAGTGCCGGCGCACCGACAGCCAGGCGCCGCGGGCGGTGATGCCCATGGCCTTGTGGTCGTATCCGGCCGATCCGCCCGAGGCGAAGGCGTCGCCCAGCCAGAAGCCGTATTCAGCGGCAACGGAATTGGCCAGATCGGAGAAAGTCGCGGTGCCCTTGTCGGCGGCCACGACGAGGTAGGCGTCGTCGCCGTCGGGGCACACGGTGCGGTCGGGGTGGCGGACCGTGCCGTCGACGATGTTGTCGGTGACATCGAGCAGGCCGCGGATGAAGGTGCGGTAGCCCGCTGCAGGATCAACGGAAGTGGGATCGCCCGTAGTCGACCGCAAGACGAAGGCACCCTTGGCGCCGGTAGGCACGATCGGGGCGTTCTTCACGGCCTGCGTCTTCATCAAGCCGAGCACCTCGGTGCGGAAATCTTCGGCACGATTCGACCAGCGCAGCCCGCCGCGGGCGATGGCGCCACTGCGCAGGTGCACGCCCTCGACGGTGTCGGAGTGCACGAAGATTTCGCGATAGGGGACAACGGGTCCGGTGATGGACAGCCGCGACGAGTCGATCTTGAACGACACGTAGTCCTTGGGGGCGCCGTCGGGGCCCACCTGGAACCAGTTGGTGCGCAACGTCGCCGCGACGAACGCGTGCAGCGCCCGCTGGATCCGGTCGTCGTCCAGTGAGGTCGCGGCATCCACCAGGCGTGCCACCTCGCGATCAGCCTGGTCGACATCGGCGGTGGTGTCCGGGTTGAACCGGGCGTCGAACAGTGCCAGCAGTGCGTTGACGAAATCCGGTGCTGCGACAAGGGATTCGATGATGTAGTCCTCGGAGAATCCCAGCCCCGTCTGCCGGACGAACCGGCACGCGGCGCGGATCAGCACCGCCCGACGCCAATCGATGCCGGCCGCCGCGATGAGCATCGCGTACCGGTCGACGTTCCAGCGCCCCGCGATGGCTGCCTCGAAGGCGTCCGCGATGAGGGCGAGGGTCGAATCGGGCAGCGACAGATCGCCGAACTCGTAGTAGTGCGCGGCATCATCGGCGTGGTGGTAGGAGGCGACGCGCAGGCCGAACCGCTCGAACGTCGCGCAGACGTCGGCCAGCAGCGGCGGGTGCCCGGGCCACTGGATTTGGGCGTGGTTGATGAGCCCGTCGGCGTCGAAAGACACCCGGGCAGAGGAATTCTGCATGGGAGGACTACTCCGGTCTATTTACTTGGAGGAGGGAGAGACGGAAAGCTATTGCAGCGCGATGTACTTGGTCTCGAGGTATTCCTCGATGCCCTCACTGCCGGCCTCGCGGCCGATGCCAGATTCCTTGATGCCGCCGAACGGCGCGGCGACGTCGGAGATGACGCCGCGGTTGACGCCCACCATGCCGGCCTCGACCGCGTCGGCGACCCGCAGGGCGCGGTCCAGGCCCTGGGTGTAGACGTAGGCGGCCAGGCCGTACTCGGTGTCGTTGGCGGCGTCGATGCCGGCCTGCTCGCCGTCGAATCCGATGATCGCGGCGACCGGTCCGAAGATCTCCTCGCGCAGCAGGCGGGCGTCGGCGGACACATCGGCGAGCACGGTCGGCGGGTAGAAGAATCCTTCGCCTTCAACAGGTTTGCCGCCGGTGGCCACGGTCGCGCCCTTGCTGACGGCGTCCTGCACCAGTTCGTCGACCGTCGCCCGCTGCTTGGCGGTGATCAGCGGACCGACCTGGCTGCCGGCCTGGTCGCCGGGGCCGGTGGCGAGCGCCGCCATGCGGGCAGCGAGCTTGTCGGTGAACTCGGCACGCACGGCGTTGTCGACGTGGATGCGGTTGGCGGCGGTGCACGCCTCGCCCATGTTGCGCATCTTGGCGGCCATGGCGCCGTCGACCGCGGCGTCGAGATCGGCGTCGTCGAACACCACGAACGGGGCGTTGCCGCCGAGTTCCATCGAGGTGCGCAGCACCCGATCGGCGGACTGCGCCAACAGCTTTCGGCCGACACCGGTGGAACCGGTGAAGGTCAGCTTGCGCAGCCGCGGGTCCGCCAGGAGCGGGCCCGTCAGCCCGGCGGCATCGGTGGTCGGCAGGATGGACAGCACACCTTCGGGCAGGCCGGCGTCGGCGAACACCTGGCCCAGCAGCAGCATGGTCAGCGGCGTCTCGGCCGCGGGCTTGACGATCATGGTGCAACCGGCTGCCAGTGCGGGCCCGATCTTGCGGGTGCCCATGGCCAGCGGGAAGTTCCACGGCGTGATCGCCAGGGTGGGGCCGACGGGCTGCTTGGTCACGAGGATGCGACCGTTGCCGGTGGGGGACTGGGTGTAGCGGCCGTTGATCCGGACCGCCTCTTCGGCGAACCAGCGCAGGAACTCGCCGCCGTAGTTCACCTCACCCTGGCTCTCCGCCAAGGGCTTTCCCATCTCGAGCGTCATGGTCAGGGCGAAGTCGTCGCGGCGCTCCATGACCAGTTCCCAAGCGCGCCGCAGGATTTCGGCGCGTTCACGGGCCGGGGTCGCGGCCCACGACGCTTGCGCGGCAACCGCTTCGTCGAGGGCGCGGGCGCCGTCGGCGGGCGAAGCGTCGGCGACCTCGATGAGGACGGCGTCCGTGGCCGGGTCGTGCACGGCGAAGCGCGCGCCCGTGGACGCGGGCACCTGCAGGCCGCCGAGCCACAGCTCGGTGGGCATGGACTCGAGAAGCGTGGTGCGGTCGATCATCGGGCCGCCGCCATTTCGCGCACGATGCTGCCCAGTTCGGCGATGCCCTCGTCGAGCAGTTCGTCGCTGATCACCAGCGGCGGGAGCAGGCGGATGATGTTGCCGTACGAGCCGCAGGTCAGGATGATGACGCCGCGCTTGAACGCCTCTGCCGCAATGGCTTTCGTGAGCACCGGATCCGGATCGTTGGTTCCCGGTTTGACGATCTCGATGGCGAGCATGCCGCCGCGGCCACGGACGTCGCCGATGACTCCGGTGTCCTTGAGGGCCTCCAGCTTCGGCAGTACCGAGGCTTCGATGGCGCGGGCCCGGGCGGGCAGGTCCATCTCGGCCATGGCGTCGAGCGTGGCGAGTGCCGCGGCGCAGGCGACGGGGTTGCCGCCATAGGTGCCACCCAGGCCGCCGGGGTGAACGGCGTCGAGCAGGTCGGCGCGGCCGGTGATGGCGGCCAGCGGCATGCCGCCGGCGATGCCCTTGGCCATGGTGATGATGTCGGGGACGATGCCGTCGTGCTCGGAGGCGAACCATGCTCCGGTGCGGGCGAAGCCCGTCTGCACCTCGTCGGCGATGAACACGACACCGTTGGCCTTGCACCAATCAACAAGGGTGGCAAGGAATCCCGGTGCGGGCACGATGAAGCCACCCTCGCCCTGCACGGGCTCGATGATCACGGCGGCCAGCGAGGCGGCGCCGATCTGGGTCTCGATGCGGCTGATGGCGGCCTTGGCGGCGGCTTCGCCGGTCAGCCCGTCGCGGTACGGGTAGGACGCAGGCATCCGGTAGATCTCGGGTGCGAACGGACCGAACTGCGTCTTGTAGGGCATGGCCTTGGCGGTCAGCGCCATCGTCATGTTGGTGCGGCCGTGGTAGGCGTGGTCGAAGGCGACGACGGCCTGCCGACCGGTGGCGAGCCGTGCCACCTTGACGGCGTTCTCCACAGCTTCGGAGCCCGAGTTGAAGAAGGCGGTCCGCTTCTCGTGATCGCCGGGGGTCATGGCGTTGAGCCGCTCGGCGAGTTCCACGTAGCCCTCGTACGGGGTGATCATGAAACAGGTGTGGGTGAAGCGGGCGGCCTGCTGGGCCACCGCTGCCGCGACACCGGGATGCGATGCGCCGACGCTGGTGACGGCGATGCCCGAGCCCAGGTCGATGAGCGAGTTTCCGTCGATGTCGACGATGACGCCGCCGTCGGCATCTGCCGCGTAGACCGGTGCGGACGAGCTGACGCCGGCCGCGACGGCGGCCTGTCGCCGCGTCGACATCTCGGCCGATCGCGGACCGGGCAGAGCGGTCACGATATTGCGCTTCTGCGCCAGGCGATAGGTGATGTCGGTCATCGGTTGCTCCTGGTGATCGAACGGCTTGTGTACTGCCGATTCTGTTCCGTTCGAGTGCGAATGACTATGTCCATGATGTCGATTTGAAGATCGCCTCACGCGCCATTTTGTCGTGTGTGCGGCGACGCCTCCGAAACCACACTGTGAACACCGCCAAACCGACTCGACCAGGGGTGAACCGTGACCGAACCAACTCGCCGCACCACAGCCCGCGGCAGCCGTGCCGCGAAGGCCACGACATCGGCGAAGGTGCCGGTCAAGACCCCTGCCAAGACCCCTGCCAAGGCGCCCGTCAAGACCCCGGCGAAGACCCCGGTGAAGCGGGCGGCCACCCGGGCCGCCAAGCCGGCTCCCGTCGTGCCGACACCGGCGCCCGAGGTCAGTGTGGGCACGGACGCCGCGTTCGCGTCGTCGCCGTCGACCACCGCACAGCCGCACCGCTCGCGGCACCTGCGGAACATGTCGGAGGTCCGCCACTTCTTCCGCACCAACGACGTGCCCATCTACTTCGTCGGCGCCACCCCGTTCAACCTGCTCGGCCTGGACCGGTGGGTGCGCCGGTTCTCGTTCGTCACCTACTACGACGGCTGGGACGGTTCCCACCCGCATGTGTTCACCCCCCAGCACAAGCCGTACCGCGAGTTCGAGAGCGGCGAGGCGATCAACAACTGGCTGCTGCGCAATCCCGAGGTGCGGGCGCACATGCAGCGTGGCCTGGCGCCGGGGGTGCGGCCCAAGGTGGCCATGGTGTTCTTCGACGCCGAGACCGAGGCCATCTGTGCCGAACTCGGCTATGACCTGATCCTGCCGCCGGCCGCGCTGCGCGAGCACCTGGACTCCAAGCTCGTCACCACCCGGCTGGGCAACGAGGCCGGTGCACCGAGCGTGCCCAACGTGCTGACCAACGTCGACGACTACGAGCAGCTCACCGCGGCGGCCGAAAAGGCCGCGCTGGGCAATGAACTCGTCGTCCAGACGCCCTACGGTGACTCCGGCAAGACCACGTTCTTCATCTCGTCGGAAGCCGACTGGCGCAAGCACGCCCAGCACATCGTGGGCGAGGACATCAAGGTGATGCGCCGCATCAACAACCGGCCTGTCGCCGTCGAGGCGGTGCTGACCCGGTGCGGCACCGTCGTCGGCCCGTTCATGAGCGAGCTCACCGGCTACGCCGAGCTGACCCCGTACCGCGGCGGTTGGTGCGGCAACGAGATGTACTCCGACGTGCTGACGCCCGAACGTCGCGCCACGGCAACCCAATTGGTGCGCCGGCTCGGCGACCGCCTGGCCGCCGAGGGCTACCGCGGCTACTTCGAGGTCGACGTCCTGGTCGATACCGATGACGGCGAGGTGTATCTGGGTGAGCTCAATCCGCGGATCAGCGGGGCGACGTCGATCACCAACGTGACGGCCGGTGCCTACGCCGACGTGCCGCTGTTCCTGTTCCACCTGTTGGAGTACATGGACGTCGAATTCGACCTCGACGTCGACGAGATCAACGAGCGCTGGGAGCAATTGGCGTCGGCCGACGTCTGGAGCCAGATGGTGATCAAGGAGACCAGCGATACGGTCGAGCAGCTGGTCGGTACGCCGGCGACCGGGCACTACGCGCTTGATGCCAACGGCGCGTTGGTGTTCCGCCGGGCCGCCCTGGACTGGCATCAGTTGCAGGACGAGTCCGAGGCCTTCTTCCTGCGGATCTACCCGGCCGGTGACTACCGGTGGAAGGGCGCCGACCTGGGCGTGCTGGTGACCAAGGGCAGGTTGCAGTGGGATGCCGCGCAGGGCGGCACCGCGCTGACCATCCGTGCTCGTCACCTGATCGACTCGATCCGGGCGCTGTACCGCGGGGTTCCGTTGGCGCAGTCCG
Source organism: Mycolicibacterium llatzerense (assembly GCF_025331195.1). NCBI lineage: Bacteria > Bacillati > Actinomycetota > Actinomycetes > Mycobacteriales > Mycobacteriaceae > Mycobacterium > Mycolicibacterium llatzerense. The sequence continues at coordinate 352,269 of NZ_LXOV01000016.1, forward strand.
CGTCGCCGGCTGTCGTGGGCGGGAGCGTGAAGTCACTATGATGAGGCCATCGCGCCGGCTCACTCGGCGTCGTGCGACAGGAGCGGCCGTGCTTGGTGCAGACCCGGGCCGCACGCCGTCGGCGATTTCCCTGGCGAACTGGCAGTCCGCCCCGCACCTGCACTGGTCGTTTCAGCACGTCGCTGAATTACTGCCCACCGCAACCATTTCCCGTGGTGCGGGACCGGTCGCAACGCTGCCGCCGGCTCACTCCGATGTCGCGGCTGTTGCGGTGACGCTGCCCGATGGCACGCCATCGACGGTCGGGCAGGTCATGGCGTCGACCGCCACCGACGGCTGGATCGTCACCCATCGCGGCCGGGTGCTGGCCGAGCAGTACTACGGCGGCATGCAGCCCGACACGGCGCACCTGCTGATGTCGGTGAGCAAGACGCTGATCGCCGCGGTGGCCGGTGCGCTGGTCGGTTCCGGAGCGCTCAACGTCGACGCCCTCGCGTCCGATTACGTTCCGGCGCTGGCCAACTCCGGCTACTACGGGGCGACGGTCCGGCACCTGCTGGACATGCGCTCGGGCATCGCGTTCTCCGAGGACTACCTGGACCCGGCCGCTGAGGTGCGGGTGCTGGAACAGGCGATCGGCTGGTCACCGCGGACGTATCCGGACGTCCCGGCCACCATGTACGACTTCCTGCTCACGCTGCGGCAGAAGGTGCCGCACGGCGGACCGTTCGAATACCGTTCCTGCGAAACCGATGTGCTGGGCTGGGTGTGCGAGGCCGCGGCCGGTGCCCGGATGCCGGAGCTCATGTCGCAGTTGGTGTGGAGCCGCCTCGGCGCCGCTCACGACGCGAACATCGGCATCGACTCGATGGGCAGCGGCATGTTCGACGGCGGCATCAGCGCCAGCCTGACCGATCTGGTCCGCTTCGGCTCGCTTTATCTGGGTGATGGGGTGTCGCTGCTGGGCGAGCAGGTGCTGCCCGCCGCCTGGGTCGCCGATACCCTTGTGGGAGGGCCGGATTCGCGCGAGGCGTTCGCCTACAGTCCGGGCGACAACCGGATGCCCGGCGGCATGTACCGCAACCAGGTCTGGTTCCCATATCCCGGCAACGACGTGCTGCTGTGCCTGGGTATCCACGGTCAGATGATCTACGTCAATCGCCCGGCCGGGGTGGTGGCCGCCAAGCTGTCGAGCTGGCCGCTGCCGCAGCACGCGCACATGCTGTTCTCCACGCTACGTGCGTTCGATGCGGTGTCCGCCGAGCTGCTGTGACGCAGGTATGACGCCGAGCTACGACCGCGGTCTGCGGAAGTAGCTCGGCGCGGTGCCTTCCCAGCGCTTGAAAGCGTGGGTGAAGTTGGCTGTTTCGGCGTATCCCAGGCGTCGGGAAATCTCCTCCACCGACAGATCCTGCTGGAGCAGCTCGACGGCCAGGTGCCAGCGGACCTCGTCGAGCAATGCGCGATAGGACGTGCCCTCGGCGGCGAGCCGACGGCGCAAGGTGCGCGGATCGACGTGCAATTCGTCGGCGACGGTCTGCATCGCCGGCAGTTCGCCGGGGTTGTGCAGCAGCCGGCTGCGGACCTGACCTGCGACCCCGACGCGAGACAGCCTGCGTTCGAGCAATTCCCGACATTGGTGCTCGATCTTTCGAGCCGTGTTCGCATCGGCGAGCGGCGACGGCATGTCGAGCACCTCATGGCGGACGGCGAGGCGGTTCGTGGACTGACCGGAACGTACGTCAGACGTGGGAAGCTGCCACAGCTCGGCGAGCTTCGCGGCCCGATCGGCGTCGAGCGTCGTCTCCGCGCGCGTGGGGGTCAGTGCCAGATGGGCGCCCTGCGTCGCGGCGACGAATCCGGCCAGGTCCCGTTCGACGATGAATGACCGCACGTCTGTGGGCAATTCGCTGTCATCGCCCACGAGGTACCCGTACTCGTCGTCGGTCTCGACCGAGAACCGCAGGTGGGTGGGGGACAGCGCCAGGTAGGGCAGGATCAGCTCAACGCCCTTCCGCAGGGTGGGGCTGGCCAGGATCAGGAAGCCCAGCAAGCCGGCCCGGCCCAGTGTGGAGTGCAGTCCCACCTCGATGCCGACACCGGGTCTATCGCCAAGTCCCGCAATGAGATTGCGGATGACGTCGAATTCCTGGTGGGCCCAGATTTCGGCGTTCTCGTCGTCCAGATCGGTCTCGGGCAACCCGCTGCCCGCCAGGCACTCGGCCGCGGTCATGCCATGAGCAATAGCGCCCTGCACCATGATGCGGACGCCTTCGGTGCCCCGCGGCACCGCCCAGACCGGGGTCATTCCCACTGTCCGAAAATACCAAATCGTCGTCCCGTTGGAACATTCAATCGCGAAGGCCGCTTCCGTAGCGTTTTCTCCAGACGCAACCGACGTTGGTTGCCGGAACAGACGGAGTGTCGAATGTCGCCAGTCGAAGTGGTTGATCGGGCGGACAGTCAAGCCGGTGCGCGTCAGGCGCTGCCGGATCCGGGCGAGCAGGTGCCCAAGCTGGCCTGGCCGACGGTGGCGCTGTTTCTCGCGGGAGCCGTCGCCTTCGTGGCGTCGACCGTCGGCTACATTTCCGGCGCGGTCCCGACGTGGGTTCCGATCGTGGTCAACGCGGTGGTGACGTTCACGATGTTCACCGTCGTCCACGACGCGGTCCACTACGCCATCAGTTCTGCGCGCTGGGTCAACGGGCTGATCGGACGGTTGGCGGTGCCGTTCGTCCAGCCGTTGATCTCGTTTCCCTCGTTCGGCTTCATTCATATTGAGCACCACCGGCATTCGAACGATGACGAGAACGATCCCGATACCTTCGCCTCCCATGGGCCGGCGTGGCAGCTGCCGTTCCGGTGGGCGGTGCTCGACATTTGGTACGGCAACTACCTGATCGGCAAGATCCGTAGCCGCCCCAAGGCCGAGATCGCAGAAACCCTGGCGTGCGTGACCATTTCGGTGACCGGGCTGATCGTCGCGATCATGTCGGGCCACTTCTGGACGCTGGCCGTCGTCTTCATCATCCCGCAGCGGATCGCGGTGGTGGTCTTGGCGTGGTGGTTCGACTGGATGCCGCACCACGGTCTGGAGGACACCCAGCGCAGTGACCGCTACCGGGCGACCCGAACCCGCGTCGGCATGGAGTGGCTCTACACCCCGCTGATGCTGTCGCAGAACTACCACCTGGTGCACCACCTGCATCCGTCGGTGCCGTTCTACCGGTACACCAAGACCTGGCGTCGCAACGAGGAGGCGTACCTGGACCGGGGCGCCGCGATTTCCACGGTGTTCGGGCAGGAGCTCAACTCCGACGAGTTCCGGCAGTGGAAGCAACTGAACGGCAACCTCGGACGAGCCTTGCCGGTGCGGATGCCGGATCGCTCCAGCGCTCCGCACGCGGTGTTCCACCGGATTCCGGTCGCCGCGGTCGACCCGATCACCGCCGACAGCACGCTGGTGACCTTCGCCGTTCCCGAGGCGCTGCAGGATCAGTTCCGCTTCGAGCCGGGGCAGCATGTGTCGGTCCGCACCGACCTGGGTGGTGAAGGGGTGCGTCGCAGCTACTCGATCTGCGCGCCGGCCACCCGGGCACAGCTGCGGATCGCGGTGAAACACATTCCGGGAGGCACGTTCTCGGGCTTTGTCGCCGATCAGCTCAAGGCCGGCGACGTCCTCGAAGTGATGACCCCGGCCGGCAGCTTCAGTTCGGCGCTGCATCCGTTGCACCGCAAGCACTATGTGGGCCTGGTGGCCGGCAGCGGCATCACGCCGGTGCTGTCGATCCTGGCGACCGTCATGGAGCTCGAAACCGAGAGTCGTTTCACCCTCATCTACGGCAACCGCACCACCGAGTCGACGATGTTCCGCGCCGAACTCGACCGCCTCGAATCCCGCTACTCCGACCGCCTCGAAATCCGCCACGTGCTGTCGAGCGAGCCGATGCACATCCCGGAACTGTCGGGTCGCATCGATGCGGAACGCCTGACCCGCTGGCTCACGACGGACCTGCACCCCGAGACCGTGGACGAGTGGTTCCTGTGTGGTCCCGCCGCGATGTCCACCGGTGTGCGCGAGACACTCATCGAGCGTGGCGTGGACCCCGAGCAGATCCATCTGGAGTTGTTCACCGGCTTCGATCGTGCCGACGCGCCGGCGCGCGACTACCAGGCGTCCACCGTCACCTTCCGGCTGTCCGGCAAGCAACAGACCGTCGACGTCGACGGCGGCGACACGATCCTGGAAGGCGCCCTGCAAACCGGCAGTAGCGCGCCCTACTCATGCATGGGCGGCGCGTGCGGTACCTGCCGGGCCAAATTGCTCACTGGCACAGTCGAAATGGACCAGAACTTCGCCCTCGGGCGCAGTGACCTCGACGCCGGCTACATCCTCACCTGCCAGTCGCACCCCACCAGTCCGACGGTGTCGGTCGACTACGACGCCTGACGGCGCAAGAACGAGCGCATCCTGCTGATGGCAAGTTCCACAACGGGACTTGCCATCAGCCATGTGTGGCTGCCATCGATTGGTGGGGCGCCGGCTCGACAGAGCGAGGTGGAGAAATCCCTGAGCTCAATCGGCGCGGCGATCTGCCGGTGATTGTTGAAGCCAGGGACGTGTGGCCGCCGGAACTGGTACCTCGCTTCAATCAGTATGCCGACAGGGCCGCGTGATTGAAGCGAGGTACTTGCCGGCCGGCTGTCGCGTTGACTCGGTAACTAGGCACATGGCTACTCGGTTTTTTGCGCCTAGGTTTCCGAGTCAATGGGGGAACGGTTGGCGGCGGTGTTGACTCGGTAACCAGGCACATGGCTACTCGGTCTTTCGCGCCCAGGTTTCCGAGTCAACGGCACAGGGCAGCAACACGCCCCGCCATGCCGAAGCATGACGGGGCGAGTCGACCCCCGCTCAGGGCAGCGGGGGAGTGTCCATCGTCAGGGTCTCGCCGCGGAAGAACGCCGGCTGGGTGGCGCGCATGGCGAGCATCAGGACGGCGCCGAAGATCAGGATGCCGAAGCCCAGATAGAACACCAGGCCGATGCCGCCGATCTCCGCGCCGCTGCCACTGGCCGTCGGATCCATGCTGACCAGCACCGATTTGACGAACACCGAGAGCAGCATGATGCCGCCGAGCAGCGGGAACACCAGCTTGTAGATGACGTTGTGCGCGTTGAGGAAAAGCTCCTTGCGGAAGAACCAGACGCACGCGAATGCCGTGATGCCGTAGTACCAGCAGATCATGATGCCAAGGGCGGCAATGGTATCCAGCAACGTGCGCTCCGACAGCAGCGTCACGACGGTGTAGAAGGCGGCGGTGACCACGCCGGCGACGACGGTGCTGTACACCGGCGACAGTGTCCGCGGGCTGACACTGGCGAACCGCTTGGGGAAGGCGCCGTAGGTGCCCATCGCCAGCATGGTGCGGGCGGCAGGCAGCACGGTGGTCTGCAGGCTGGCGATCGACGAGGCGAATACCGCCAGCAGGAGCAGTGGCCCGCCCCAATCGCCCAGCACCGGGTAGGCCAGTGCGCCGAAGACGTTCGCCGCGTTGTCCTTGTTGCCCAGGCCCAGGCCGGTGTCGCCGATACCGGCGTACATCATCACGGCGACCGCCACCAGGAGGTACGTCAGCAGAATCGACAGGACGCAGAGCAATCCGGCGCGACCGGGCACCTTGGTGGGGTCCTTGCATTCCTCGCCCAGGGTCAGGCAGGTATCCCAGCCCCAGAACGCGAAGATGGAGCCGATCAGGCCGATCACGAAGGCGCTCATCGTGAGTCCGGTGAACGGGTCGAACCAGTCGATGTCGAAGCTCAGGTGCCCTTCGGTCCCACTCGACCGCACGATCGCGACGATCGAGAACGTGACCAGCACGATCATCTGGAAGCCGACCAGCACATACTGCACCTTCTCGCTGGTGGTGATGCCGCGGCAGGAGATGTAGGTGGCGATGGCCAGCAGTGCGACGGTGGACCCGATGTTGATCCAGACGTTGTCGGCCGAGAGCGTGGCGAGCTTTTCGTTGTGGAGCACCTTGCCCAGGAACTCGTAGCCGAACTGGACGCCGATCGAGGCGAGGTTGGACAGCACGATGATGGTTGCGATCACCATGCCCCAGCCACACATCCAGCCGACATACGGGCCAAAAGCCTTGGTGGACCAGGTGAACGAGGCGCCGCAGTCGGGTGCCCGCGAGTTCAGCTCGCGGTAGGCGTAGGCGGTGAGGAACATCGGGATGAAACCGGCGATGAGGATGGCCGGCATCTTCAGGCCGACCGCCGCGACGATCAGTCCGATGCTGGCCGTGAGGGTATAGCCGGGCGCCACGGTGGAGATACCGAGAATCGCTCCGGTGATGGTGCCGATCCTGCCTTCAGCGAGGCCCTTGGCGACCAGACCTTCCTCCCGCTCGACGCGGGACAGGTCGGTGTCGGCCAGTCTTTCAGTCATTATCAGCCCCTTCATCTTTCGGTACCACGATCATGGGGACCTGCAGGACGCGCAGCATTTTTGCCGCGGTGGATCCCAGGAAGAGCCGGCGGGGCTGCGCGAGCCGACTGGACCCGACCATGATGACGTCGCCGTCGTGCCAGCCGAGTTTGTTGATGGCGTCCTCGACGCCGGCGCCGGTGGCCACGCGTGAGCTGACCGGAATGCCTTCCGGCAGGAAGGCTTTCGCTTGGTCGAGGGCTTTCTGTGCGTGCTGCTGTGCCAGCTCCAGATCGTCGGCGTCGTCGACGGCGACCAGCGAGACCAGGCGCAGCGGTGTCTCGGTGTCCCGGCAGAGTCGCAGCGCGGCGTCCAAGAGCAGCTTGGCTCCCTGGCGGGTGCCGACGGCACAGGTGACTTCGCGAATCCGATCGTTGCGCTTCAGGCGGGCGCCGCGGGGTGCGATGACCACCGGAATCGGCGACGCGTGAACCAGATCGTTGACCACCGAGCCCAGGGACAGGGAGCCGGCGATTCCGCCGCCGGCGCCGCCGACCACCAGGGCCTCGGCGCCAACGGCTTCCGCTGCCGCGATCAGGCCCGCGGTGCTGGATTCGTCGAAGCTCAGATGCGTGGTGACCGTGAGGTCGTTCTGGACTCCGGCCGCGGCTGCGGCGAGCCAGCTTTCGGCTTCGCGCTGCAGGATGCCGCCGGGTGTGGTGGCCAGCGGCGAACGGTCGCTGGGCAGCACCATGCACAGGTCGAGCTGCGCGCCGAGGGTGCGGGCGATCTGCTCGCCGACGGCGACGGCGTCGTCACCGCCCGGGGTGGCGAGATACGCCACGGCGATTCTTGGGGTGGTCACGGCCTAACCTTCTTCGCAGTCGGAGGACATGTGGCAGGCCTTGGGCGGCGTCGGCGCCACATCGATCGAGGGGTTGCGGTCGAAGAAGCCGACCGGCTTGAGCCAGAAGTTGACGGTGTCCACCGGCATGATCGGCCAGTCCTCCGGCCGCGTGATGTGGTGGATGCCGAACACGTACCACAGCACGACGTCGGTGTTCTCGATCGAGCGGTTCGCCTCGGTCCACATCGGCAGACCGGTGTCTTCCTTGCTCTGCGTGACGAATTCGCCTGCGGGCCAACGCTCATCGGGAGAGTTGGGGGTAACCCACACGGTGTGCTCGATGGCCCGGCAACGCGCCAGGATCGGCGAGTTCGGATCGAACATGGCCGGGAATGCGCCGCCGGGCACCAGCTTGTAGGCCGGCGCGGTGCCGATGCCGTTGCGGACGTTGTCGTTGACGACCTTCCACGCCCGCTGGGTCTGGAAGTTCATGTCCTGCTTGCCCTCGGCCTCGGTGCGCAGCGGGGTGTTGCGCTGCCGCAGCGACAGCCCGTACGGGTTGTCCGGCCCCATCGGTTCGATCTCGGTCTCGCTGGCGTACACCGTGTTCTCGGTGCCGTCGACGTCGAGGTCGAGTCGGGCGACCAGGAAGTGCTGGTGGTACGGCGCGTACGTGCGGTTGTCGACCAGCGTGCCGTGCGGGTGGGCCTGGCCTTCCGGGAAGTTGCTCACCACCATGATTCCCGTTGCGCGGACCTCACATTCGATGTTGCCGTCCTGGTAGAACCGCCAGTAGGTGAGGTACTCGTAGTTGGCGACGGTGACGTGGAACGACACCGTCAGCCGGCGCATGCGGCGCACCTCGGCGCCGCCGTGGTGGTCGACGTGCTTCCACAGCACGGCGTTGTCTTCTTCGTGGATGCAGATGGCGTTCTTGATCGTGTACGGCTCGCCCTTGCTGTTGTGCAGCACGGCGTCCAGGTACCGGATCTCGCCGAGACAGTCACAACCCAGCTCGAGCGAGGTGGTCATGAAGCCGATGCCCCACTCGCCGATGTCGAAAGCCGTTCGGCGGTAATGGTCGACGCAGTGATCGCGGTAGGGGACCATCATCTCGGCGAACGAGATCCGGTTGGCCACCGACCGCACGTTGCCGTTGTCGTTGTAGCTCACCGCGTGCAGCGTCATGCCCTCGCGGTAGTTGAACCCGACGCGCAGCGACCAGTTCTGCCACTTCAGCAGGTTGCCCTCCAGCGTGAACGAAACGCCCTCGGGCTGAGTGATGTTCAGGGGCTGCAACGGTTCCCGGGTGCTCGCTTTGCGGATGCGCTCGGGAATGTGCTGCGGCACATACTCACCCATCATCTCCGGCCGATCGACGGTGAAGGTGTCCTCGATCTCCAGCAGTTCCATGGTGTTCATGTCGATGACGCAGTGGAACCCGTTGACGGGGCCGGCGTAGGGGTTGGCGCCGTCGGCGGCCCGCACCCAGGTGTCGGTCCAGCCCAGGCGGCGGTCCTTGTACTTGTCCGGCATCACCACCTCGCCGTAGGTCCAGGTGTCCATGAACACCAGGTCCATGTCCGTGATGCCGCGCTTGGCCAGGGCCGCAATGACTTCCGGGTGCTTGCGCAGCACCTCGTCGGCCTCTTCCCACTCGTCGACGGTGAAGTTCGGCTGCACGCCGGGGATGTGGTCCCACGACAGCACCGACCCGGCGGTCAACGACACCACGCTCTTGAAGGTGTGGTTGTTCGAGGTATCGAGCACCGTCGCCAGCGCGCGACGCTCCGGGGCTGCGCCGGTGGCGTCGAATGCGGCCACCTCAGCTTTGGCCGGTTCGATCATCTCGATGGAGGTGTACCGCCAGCCGTCCCCGACGCCGTGCGCGGCCGCGAGAATTTCGGCGACCTTGGCGAATTCGGCTGCGGTCAGCGGGTCGAGGGGATGGAAGGTGTCGGGCATCGGTGCGGCTCCTGTCGGCAGGGTGGGGTTCGAGTCGGCGGGCGAACGAAAGAGGTGGACGGATCAGTCGTGGGCACTCATGACGTGCTTGATCCGGGTGTAGTCCTCGACGCCGTAGATCGACAGGTCCTTGCCGTAGCCGGATTGTTTGAAACCGCCATGCGGCATCTCGGCGGTCAGCATGATGTGGCAGTTGATCCACACACACCCGAAATCGAGTGCGCGGGTGAACTTCTCGGCGGTCGCGTGATCCTTTGTCCACACGCTGGACGCCAGCGCGAAACGCACGCCGTTGGCGAGTTCGATGGCCTCTTCGTCGGTCGAGAACGGCTGGACGGTGATGACGGGGGCGAAGGTTTCTTCCTGGACGATCGCGTCGTCCTGGTGGACGCCACTGATGATCGTCGGCTCGATGTAGAAACCCTTGTCGCCCCACTGCTTTCCGCCGGTGACGACGGTGGCGTGCGGCGGCAGGCTCTCGAGCTTCTTGATCACGGTGTTGAAGTGGTTGATGTTGTTCATGGGCCCGTAGAACGCGTCAGGGTCGTCGGGCAGGCCGGGACGCAGGTTCTGCGCGGCCGCCGCGAGCGCGGCGACGAACTCGTCGTGGATGGATTCGTGCACGATCACGCGGGTCGCCGCGGTGCAGTCCTGGCCGGCGTTGAAACAGCCGCCCTCGGCGATGCCGGCCGCAGCCTTGGCGATGTCGACGTCGGGGAAGACCACCACCGGTGCCTTGCCGCCCAGTTCCAGGTGGCTGCGCTTGAGCTGCTTGGCTGCTGACTCCGCGACGGCGATGCCCGCCCGCACCGAGCCGGTGATCGAAACCAGGCCGGGCACAGGGTGTTCCACCAATGCCGCGCCGGTCTCACCGGTGCCCAGGATGACGTTCAATACGCCGTCGGGCAGGATGCCCTGGCTCAGCCGCGCCAGCACCAGGGTGCTCTCCGGGGTGGTGTCGCTGGGCTTGAGGACGACGGTGTTGCCCGTCGCCAGCGCGGGACCGATCTTCCAGATGGCCATCAGGAAGGGGAAGTTCCAGGGCGCCACCTGGCCGACGACACCGATCGGTTCGCGGCGGACGTACGAGGTGTAGCCCTCCAGGTACTCGCCGGCGGACAGGCCGTGCACCATGCGGGCGGCGCCTGCGAAGAAACGGAGCTGGTTCGCGCCGGCGATGGCTTCTTCGGCGCGCACGATGGCCTTGGGCTGGCCGGTGTTGCGGCACTGGGCCTCGACGATCTCGTCGGCGTGTGCCTCGATGGCGTCGGCGAGCTTGAGCAGTGCGGACTGGCGGTCACCGGGAGTGCTGCGTCCCCAGGTCTGGAAGGCGCGTTCGGCGGCTGTGACCGCTGCATCTACGTCGGCACGGTTGGAGACCGGCGAACGTCCCACCACGGATTCGTCGACCGGGCTGATCAGGTCGATTGTTTCCGACGATGACGACGCCACAAATTGCCCGTCAATGTAGTTCTGCAGTGTTTCGATCGACATCGCGCCGTCCTCGTGTGAAGTTGGTCAGACAACTGGCTGCCCAAGTGTGCGCCAGGACACACCCCTCAGCATCGGACAATCAGGGGATTTTCGGCGGAGTTTTTCGACATTCTGTACATTCATGCCGGTGACGGTTCCGATGCGATGGGTGCTGGACCAAGCTGATCTGCGGATCCGGCTGCGCGGGGGCGCCGGCGGTGTCGGCAGCGAGATCAGCTTGGTGCTGACCACCGAATTGGCTGACCCGGCCAAGTGGCTGTCCGGTGGCGAGCTGGTGCTGACCACCGGCATCGGTCTACCGCCGGATTCTGCCGACCGGCGGCGCTATCTCCAACTCCTGCACGAAAGTGGCGTTGCCGGCGTCGGATTCGGTATCGGGCTGACCTTCAACGAGGTGCCCGACGAGCTGGTGTCCGCCGCCGAGGAGCTGGGTCTGCCGCTGCTGGAGATTCCGTTGCGGACACCTTTCGCGGCGGTCGTACAGCGGGTCAGTTCGCGGATCGCGGCGCTGCAGTACGACGCGGTGCTGCGGGCGTCGCGGGCACAGCCGCGGATCACGCGAGCGGTCGTGAGCGGCGGCCCGCAGGAGGTCGCCGCCGAACTGGGCCGCGCGCTGCGGGCCAGTGTCGTGGTGCTGGACCCGGCCGGCACGGTGATCGCGTCCCACCCGCGCAATCTCAACGTCACCACCGTCAACCTGGTGCGCGATGCCATCGAGCCCGGTGCCGCGTCGGCCGTCGCGGTGCTCGCCGAAGGCGTCACCGTCGCCCAGCAGTCCATCCGGGTCGGTGGCCGCTCACACGGCGTGCTGGGCGTGGTCAGCGAAACGGCGTTGAGCCCGGTCGACCAGGTGCTGTTGGGCCACGCAAACTCCTTGCTCGCATTGGATTTCGAGAAACCGGTGCGATTGAAGGAGGCGCAGCAGCGACTCAATGAGCAGGCGCTGGGCCTGATCCTCACCGGTGAATTCAACCTGGAGCCGGCCTGGGCGCAACTGGCTCAGGCCGCCGACCACCGGGGCCGGATCAGGGTGCTGGCCGTCCAGGCCGATGCCGACTCCAGCGCCGAAGCCGACACCGCGCACCTGCTGAAGAAGGTGAGTGCGGCGATCCTGGATCGGCTGGACCAGGCAGGTCAGTCGGCATTCGTACATTGCGCCGACAAGTGGCTGGCGGTGCTGTTGCCGGGAGCGGAGGCCGATGAGATTGCCGCGGCACTGGTGGCGGGCATCAATCCAGCGCTGCGCCGGACCATCCGGATGGGGCTCAGCGGGATTCAGCCGCTGGCCAAGCTGGCCGAGGCCGTCGACAACGCCCGGCTGGCGGCCTCCGTCGCGGAATGTGGTCGGCCTCCGCTCGAATTCTCCGCGCTGGCCGGCAGTGCACTGCTGGCGTTCGGGGAGAGCCGGGAGGTGCTGGTTGCGCTCGGGACGGCCGTGCTGACCCCCGTCCTCGACCACGACGCCGAGTTCGGCACCGGGTTGCTCACGTCGCTGCGCGCATACCTGGAAGCCAACGGCCACTGGGAATCCGCGGCCGCGGCGGTCGGGGTGCACCGGCACACGATGCGCAAGCGCATCGAAACCGCCGAGGCGCTGCTCGGTTGCGATCTGGCGGTCGCCCGGGTCCGCGCCGAGCTGCTGCTCGCGATCTTGGCGCGGACGCCGGGCGACTGATCAGCCCACCGGCGCGGGGGAGTGCTGCTCGGTTGGCGCCACCGCCCTGCGTTGGGGCCGCAGCGGCCACCAAAACCACCGGCCCAGCAGCGCCGCGATGGCCGGCGTCATCAACGACCGGACGATCAACGTGTCGAACAACAATCCGAGTCCGATGGTGGTGCCGGCCTGACCGATCGAGCTCAGATCGCTGGCTGCCATGGACATCATGGTGAAGGCGAACACCAAGCCGGCTGTCGTCACGACACTTCCGGTCTCACCCATCGAGCGGATGATGCCGGTCTTCAGTCCCGCGCCGATTTCCTCCTGGAACCGGGACACCAGCAGCAGGTTGTAGTCGGAGCCGACCGCCAGCAGGATGATCAGCCCGAAAACGGGTGCGATCCAGTTCAATTCGAGGCCCAACAGGTCCTGCCACACCAGCACCGAGAGTCCGAACGCGGCGCCCAGTGACAGCAGCACGGTGCCGACGATCACCAGCGACGCGACCAGCGCCCGGGTGATGAGCAGCATGACGACGAAGATCAGCGTCAGCGCCGCGGTCCCGACGATCAGCAGGTCGTACTGCGAGCCTGACTGGATGTCGCGATAGATCGCGGCGGTACCGGCGAGGTAGAACTTGGCGTCGGTGAGCGACGATCCCTTCACCGATTGATGTGCCGCGTCGAGCGTGGGCAGTACCGCGTCGATGCCGTCCGGGGTCGCCGGGTCGGCGGCATGGGTGATGATGAAGCGTGCGGCCTTGCCGTCCGGCGAGAGGAAGAGCTTCAGTCCTCGCTGAAAGTCCGGATTGTCGAACGCTTCTGGCGGCAGGTAGAAGTAGTCGCCGCTGCGCGACGCATCGAAAGCCTGGCCCATGGCACTGGCGGTGTCGGTCATGGCGGACATCTGGGTGATCAGTCCGGAGAAGCTGCTGTGCAGCGTGAGCAGGGTGCCGCGCATGGACTCCACCGTCGTGATCATCGGCGCGAACTGCGCCTTCATCTGGGGCAGCAGCGTCACGGTGCTGTCCATGTCGGTGCCGAGAGCGGCCATGTCCGAACTGAACGTGTCCACGTTGTCGATCGCGTCGAAGACCGATCTGGTTGCCGCGCAGACCGGGATGTCGGTGCAGTGCTGCTCCCAGTAGAAGTAGTTGCGCAGCGGCCTGGCGAAATCGTCGAAATCCGCCAGATGGTCACGGAGTTCGTTCAGCGTCGTGTGCATCTGGTGCACGTCCGTCGCCAGGTGCGCAGTGGTGCCACTCATCTGTTCCACCAGCGCCTGCAGCCGCTTCATCGGTCCGATCAGACCACCGAGATCGTCACTCATCTTCAGGATGTCGCCCATGCGGTCCTTCATGATCTGCAGGTTCTGCTGGATCGGAATCGATTGGGCACTGACCTGGAACGGGATGGACGTGTGCTCGGTCGGGCCGCCGAACGGCCGGGTGATGCTCTGCACCATGGCAATTCCCGGCAGCTTGAAGATGTCCTTGGCCAGCTTGTCGAGGATGATCATGTCGGCGCTGTTGCGCATGTCGTGATCGGTCTCGACCATCAGGATGTCGGGATTCATTGTGGCAGCGCTGAAATGGCGTTCGGCGGCCTGGTATCCCACATTCGACGGCAGGTCACCGGGGATGTAGAAGCGATCGTTGAAGCTCAGTTTCATGGTGGGCATGAACATGATTCCGACGAGGGCGACCAGGAGAGACGCCACGAAGATCGGCGCCGGCCACCGCACCGTGGCGGTGCCGATGCGCCGCCAGCCCTTCGTCTTGGCCTTCCGCTTCGGTTCGAGCAGGCCGCGGCGGGTGGCCACCGCCACCACGGCCGGCGCGGCGGTCATCGCGCCCGCGACGACCACGAGCAGCCCGAGCGCGGACGGAATGCCCAATGCCTTGAAGTACGACAGCCGCGCCAGGTGCAGGCACAGTGTGGCTCCGGCGATGGTCAATCCCGAGCCCAGGATGATGTGAGCCGTGCCGCGAAACATGGTGTAGTAGGCCGCTTCCGGGTCCTGCCCGGCCTGGCGTGCCTCGTGGTAGCGACCCACCAGAAATATCGCGTAGTCGGTTCCCGCGGCGATGGCCAGCGAGGACAGCATGGCCACCACGAACGTCGAGAAGTCCAGCAGGTTGTGGTTTCCGAGCAGCGCGATCAGGCCCCTGGCGGTGCCCATCTCGAAGCCGACCATGACCAGCACGAGCACCACGGTGGCGGCGGAGCGGTAGGCCAGGGCCAGCATGATGATGATGACGACGCCCGTCACCCCCATCATCACGAGCATGCTCTTGTCGGCGGCTTCGTTCATGTCGGTGGTCAGCGGCGCCGGCCCGGTGACGTAGACCTTCAGGCCCGGGGGAGGCGCCTGGCGATCGACGATGTCGCGCACGCGATCGACCGACGCGTTTCCCAGCGTGCTGCCCTGGTCGCCGGCGAGATTCAGTTGGACATACGCCGCCTTGCCGTCGCGGCTCTGCACACCTGCCGCGGTGAGCGGGTCGCCCCACACATCCTGGACGTGCTGGACGTGCTCGGGGTCCGCCTGCAGCGCCTTCACCAGGCCGTCGTAATAGCGGTGGGCCTCGGCGCCGAGTTTCTCGTCGCCCTCCAGGACGATCATCGCGATGCTGTCAGAATCCGATTCGCGGTACGTCGCGCCGATCTTCTTGGCGGCGATCAACGCCGGCGCATCCTGCGGCGACATCGTCACCGCGTGGTCTCGGGCCACCGATTCGATCTGCGGCACAAGCACATTCAGGCCGACCGTGAGCAGCAGCCAGCCGATGATGATCGGCCAGGCGAACCTGCGGATGAACCGCATGTACGCCGGCGGGGTGCTGTTGTTGTGGCCGCTCATGCGTTCTTCACCAGACATGAGGTTTGGGCGTGACGTCCGGTCGAGGACTGCTCCTGGTGGGTCTCGCCGTCGACGGTGATGCGGCACCCGAGTCGGTTGCCGTCACCTTGCGCCACCACGCTCGCGATCGTGGCCGGCGCGGTCGTGCTGATCGTGACGGTCCACGGCAGGCTCGTGAAACTCGCCTGCACCGGCTGGGCGTTCTGATCGAGGAAGTTGACGCTGCCCGCGGTGTCGCTGGGGCCGAAAACCTCATAGACCACGTGCTTGACGTGCGTGGCCACGAGTGGTTCGGCGCCACTGCCGGTTGCGGTGAAGACCGACTCGGAGCCGAAGGTGCCCCGCAGTTGGGTGACCGCCACCGCGCCGAGTGCGACGGCCACCACGGCCACGGTGGGCACCCAGATTCTCGCCAGGACGGTTGGCATCGTTGTTTCCCTTCACCGGTGTGCTGGTTATCGCGTGAACGGGGCAGCGTGTCGACCGCATCGCGATCAGCTCCGCATATACCCCATGGGGTATGCCCAACGCGGCCAACGTACCATACCCCTAGGGGTATGCAGTGATGTCGTGATGCGGCGCACAACGTCATTGACTTATACCCCCAGGGGTATGCTATAAACGATGGAGAACAGCCCGGGCGGCGTGCCCGATCGGATCGAATGACCAAGGAGTGCAACGTGGCCAGTGAACAAGCCGGCGAACCGACCCCGGTGACCCTGTGGCTCGACCCGGTCTGCCCGTTCACCTGGAACACGGCCCGCTGGTTGCAGGCCGCGGTTGAGGCCGGCGTGGCTGCGATCGATTGGCGGCTACTGAATCTCGCTGTGCTCAACGAAGGGCGGGAACTGCCTGCCCCGCAGCAGGCCCGGATGGCCGACTCGCGCCGGGTTGGCCGGCTGATGGCCGCCATCCGCCGGGACGTGGGCGTCGAAGCGCTGGTGACCGCCTACTTCACTTTCGGCGAGGCCTATTTCGATCAATCGGCGCCGGTCGACGAGGCGCTGGCAGCCAAGGTCCTGGCTGCCGTCGGGGCTGCGGAGATCACTCCGGCGGTGCTCGACGATGACTCGCTGGACGAGCTCATCGCGCAGTCGCATCAGGCCGCGCAGGACGCCTACGGCGCCACCGGGGGCAGCCCGCTGCTGACCATCAACGGTCACACCTTCTTCGGGCCGGTCTTCACCGAGCTGCCGGCGCTCGAATCTGTGGCATCGGATTTCGCGGCCGTGGTCACCCTGACCGCCATGCCGCAATTCACGCAGATCGAGCGTCCGCGCGTCCACTGAAAGGCTCGAAGATGTGTCACCCCAAGCGTTGTTCGGTGTGCGGCAAGACCACCTGGTCGGGCTGCGGCATGCACGTGGATGCAGTCAAGGCTGCGGTGCCCGCCGACCAGTGGTGCGAAGGGCACCCCAAATCCGATCGACCATCCCGCATGAAGTTCTGGAGGTAGCAGCATGAAAAACAGCAAGTTGGTCATCCTCGGCGCCGGTATCGGTGGCCTGTCCGTCGTCAAGGAACTCGCCGAATCCGGTGTGGCCCTTGATGATCTCGACGTCACCATCGTCGACGAAGACTTCTCGCACTTCCTCGGCTTCACCCTGCCGTGGGTGCTGCGCGGTTGGCGCGAGGAAGGCACCGTGCCCATCGAACCTACGGTTTCCGCCCTGCGCGGCGTCAACACCGTCACCGGAACCGTTGCCGACGTGGATCATTCGGCCCGCATGGTCAAGTTGGCCGACGGCACCGACATCGCGTTCGATGCACTGATCATCGCCACCGGTGCCCGCAATGTCATCGACAAGGTTCCGGGTCTGCGGGACGCCGTCGACGCCGGATCGGCCGTGCACTACTACAGCGCTGACGCCGCGGCTGCCGCGCACGCCGCGCTGGAGCAATTCTCCGGTGGCAGGCTCGTCTTCCTGGTCACGTCATTGCCGTACCGCTGTCCCGTCGCGCCCTACGAGGGAGCGCTGCTGGCCGCGGACCTGTTGCGTGACAACGGCCATCGTGAGTCGACCGACATCACGGTGTACACCCCGGAAAAGCAGCCCATGCCGTCGGCGGGGCCGTACGCCGGCCTGGAACTGGTGGAGATGTTGGGCGCCAACAACATTGCTTTCCACGGCGAGCATGCGGTCGAGCGCATCGACGCCGAGCGGAAGGTGATCCACTTCGCCGACGGCGCCAGTGCCGAGTTCGACCTGCTGGTGTTCGTCCCGCCGCACGAGCCGGCCGTGACGCTCGACGGCATGGGCTGGATCGCCGTCGACACCGATATGGCCACCGGGTACCCGGGCATCTTCGCCATCGGTGACACCGCCGCGGTGAACGCGGAGTCCGGTCGGACGGTGCCCAAGGCGGCGATCTTCGCCAAGAACGGGGCAAAGGCCGCTGCCCGCAATGCCCTGCACTACCTCGGCCGGGTCGACGACGGCGCCGCGCTGTCGGGTGAGGGCTACTGCTACATCGACGTCGGTGGGCACGTCTCCGCTCAGGGCAAGGGCAACTTCTTCGCGACGCCGCATCCGACGATCCATCTGACCGAGCCGTCCGAACTGCTGCACCACGACAAGCAGGCCGAGGAAGACGACTGGCGGGCGCTGTGGGAGCGCGCCGCCGTGCCGGCCGGCCGCTGATACCCTGTGGGGTATAGCGGATCGGGCCGGACAACTAACGAAAGGTAGGTGCGACATGGTCGGTGATGAAGAGGCCATGGCCGCCGTCCTGGCCCGGTTGCGACGGGCGCAGGGGCAGTTGGCCGGAGTCATCTCGATGATCGAGCAGGGCCGCGAGTGCAAGGACATCGTCACGCAACTGGCGGCGGTATCGAAGGCGCTGGACCGCGCCGGGTTCAAGATCGTCGCCACCGGCCTGCGCGAATGCCTGGCCGGGAACGCCGAGGATGGTCGTGCGCCGATGACCGAGGCCGAGCTGGAGAAGCTGTTCCTTTCGTTGGCCTAGCTGCACTGTCCAGCGGGGTCAGGCGGTCGGTCGCTTGATGATGGTGAGCGACTGATCGATCTGCTTGAACTTGGTGAAAGTGTCCGCGGGCACACCGAACACGACGCTGAGCACATCGGGCGGCAGCTTGCTGATGGACGCGCCGATCCCGATGTCGTCCTTGCCCTCTTCGGTGCTCGCGTTGAAGACGATGAGCAGATCGAGTTCTTGGGTGCCCTTGTTCTCGAAGTAGTGCAAAGAGCCTTGCGGGGCGAACACCACATCGCCCACGTTGGCTTCGAAGTGTTCGGAATGCCCGAGCGGGTCGAGCAGCGTCCAGGTCGCCACGCCGCGCGTGATGACGTTTATCTCCCAGGCGCTGGGATGCCAGTGTGGCTCGCGGATACCACCGGGTTCGAGCGTCACCATCACGACGCTGGCTTCCTGTCCCATCAGTATCGGCCAATTGCCTTCGTACGCTTGGCGTAGCGTTCCGCCGTCGAACTGCGTCTTCTGTAGTGCGCCGAGGTGGAACATGTGCGGCTGCGCCGTGTTCAGTTCGGCAGGGATGCGGGGATCGCCGAAACGACCGGCTTCTGGGTTCACGGCTGTCTCCTGGGTGTTGTTGCGGGGCAAGGGGGATGAGAACGCGTGGTCGGCACCTGCGCCGGCGATCGCCGCCACGCCGACTGCGCCGGCTCCGCCGAGCATCGTGCGTCGATTGATCATCATGTGGTCAGCGTGGACCGCGGCGGTCTCGTTGTCGTCAGCGCTGACCCCCAGGTGTGTCTACCGGCTGGCTGCAATACGGAATGGGTGCCTGCGGTAGCGACTTTTGCCTGCTCAGAGCCGACGATTGAGTCAGTCCGAAAACGGACGAGCACTCTGACAGAAGGCGCCGATCATGAAGAACCCGATCAAGTTCATCGCTCCCGGACTGGCCGCGGCCGGCATCGCCGGCGCGCTCCTGCTGGCACCGATCGCCAGTGCGAACACCGACCCGCTGGTGCCCAACGGGACCGATCCGCATTCGTCGTACGTGCTGGGCGAGCACTTCTCCAACCACGACGAGGCCAATCAGACCGCGGGCAGCTTGGACGTTCCGTTCTGATCGTGCCGAGTTGGCCCGGCTCCGGCCGCCACCCACCGTGGGTGGCGGCCGGAGCCATTTCTGGCTGTCCGACGTGGATCGCTACCCGGCCTGTTGCCCACCCATACCCAACGCCAACCCGTAAGCTCGATTATGTGCAGCGACGGATCATGGGAATCGAGACCGAGTTTGGCGTGACCTGCACGTTTCATGGTCACCGCCGGCTCAGCCCGGACGAGGTAGCGCGGTATCTGTTCCGGCGAGTGGTGTCCTGGGGCCGCAGTTCCAACGTCTTTCTCCGGAACGGCGCGCGCCTGTACCTCGATGTGGGTAGCCACCCCGAGTACGCGACGGCCGAATGCGACAACCTGGCGCAGCTGGTCACCCACGACCGCGCCGGTGAGCGCGTGCTGGAAGACCTGCTGGTCGACGCCGAGCAGCGGCTGGCCGACGAGGGCATCGGCGGCGACATCTACCTGTTCAAGAACAACACCGATTCGGCCGGCAACTCCTACGGTTGCCACGAGAACTACCTGATCGTGCGGGCCGGCGAGTTCTCCCGGATCTCCGACGTGCTGCTGCCGTTCCTGGTCACGCGCCAGCTGATCTGCGGCGCCGGCAAGGTGCTGCAGACCCCGAAGGCCGCGACCTTCTGTCTGAGCCAGCGGGCCGAGCACATCTGGGAGGGCGTCTCCAGCGCCACGACGCGCTCGCGGCCGATCATCAACACCCGCGACGAGCCGCACGCCGACGCCGAGAAGTACCGCCGGCTGCACGTCATCGTCGGCGACTCCAACATGTGCGAGGCCACCACCATGCTCAAGGTGGGCAGCGCCTCGCTGGTGCTGGAGATGATCGAAGCCGGCGTCCCGTTCCGGGACTTCTCGCTGGACAACCCGATTCGGGCCATCCGCGAGGTCAGCCACGACCTGACCGGGCGCCGCGCCGTGCGGCTGGCGGGCGGACGGCAGGCCTCGGCGCTGGACATTCAGCGCGAATACCACTCGCGCGCCATCGATTACCTGCAGACCCGCGAGCCCAACGTGCAGCTCGAGCAGGTCGTCGACCTGTGGGGCCGGCAGCTCGACGCCGTCGAGAGCCAGGACTTCGCCAAGGTCGACACCGAGATCGACTGGGTGATCAAGCGGAAGCTGTTCCAGCGCTACCAGGATCGCTACAGCATGGAGCTGTCCGACCCCAAGATCGCCCAGCTGGATCTGGCGTACCACGACATCAAGCGCGGTCGCGGCGTGTTCGACCTGTTGCAGCGCAAGGGATTGGCCGCCCGGATCACCACCGACGAGGAGATCGACGCGGCAGTCAACACGCCGCCGCAGACCACCCGGGCCAAGCTGCGCGGCGAATTCATCACGGCCGCACAAGAAGCCGGGCGCGACTTCACCGTCGACTGGGTGCACCTCAAGCTCAACGACCAGGCCCAGCGCACCGTGCTGTGCAAGGACCCGTTCCGGTCGGTCGACGAGCGGGTGAACCGGCTGATCGCCAGCATGTGACGGGCGCGTCCGTCGCGGCGGGCGCGCCGGTAACAGGGCAGCCCACAGCAACCACTTAGTCTGTTGGACGTGGCGACGTCCAAGGTAGAGCGGTTGATGAACCTCGTCATTGCGCTCCTGTCCACCCGTAGTTACCTGTCCGCGGAGCAGATCCGGGCCAACGTCACCGGCTACCAGGACCCGCCGACCGACGAAGCGTTCTCCCGCATGTTCGAACGGGACAAGAACGAGCTGCGCGATCTCGGCATCCCGCTGGAGACCGGCCGCGCCTCGATGATGGACGTCAACGACGGCTATCGCATCAATCGCACCGCGTACGAGTTGCCGCCTGTCGAGCTGACCGGCGATGAAGCGGCCGTCGTCGCCATCGCCACGCAGCTCTGGGAGTCGCAGGAGATGGTGACCGCCACCCAGAGCGCGCTGCTCAAGCTACGGGCCGCGGGGGTGGACGTCGACGCATCCGACGCCGGCGTCGCGATCACCACCGGAGCCGCCCCGGGCCTGCGCGGCTCGGAGGAGGCGCTGGGAATCCTGTTGTCCGCCATCGACTCCGGACGTGCCGTGCAGTTCGCGCATCGACCCAACCGGAGCGCGCCGTACATCGACCGCACCCTCGAGCCGTGGGGCGTGGTCACCTACCGCGGCCGGTGGTACGTCGTCGGGCACGATCGGGACCGCAACGCGGCGCGCACCTTCCGGGTATCGCGCATCGGCGATGGCGTGCGTGCGGTGGGACCCGACCGCGCCGTCACCCGGCCGGACGGGGTCAACCTGCGCGACATCGTGCACCGGGCGGTCGCCGAATGGCCGGCCGGTGAGCTGGCCCGGATCTGGGTGGCCGACGGCCGGGGGACGGCACTGCGCCGGCAGGCCGTCAGCACCACACCCAGCGCGCGCAATGGGCGCGGCGGCGACGAGGTCGTCGTCGACATCGGCATGGTCGACCGGCTGGCCCGCGAGGTCGCGGGTTACGGCGCCGACGCCGTGGTGCTGGAGCCGGAATCATTGCGGGACAATGTGATCGGCCGGCTGCGGGCGCAGGCGGGGGAGGGCGCATGAGTAACGTGTCGAACCGCTTGGTGCGGCTCTTGAACATGGTTCCGTATTTCCAGGCGAACCCGCAGATCAGCCACGACGAGGCGGCCGCCGAGCTGGGCGTGACCCGCAAGCAACTGCTGGCGGATCTCAACCAGCTGTGGATGTGCGGCCTGCCCGGCGGGCTCCCCGGTGACCTGATCGACCTGGACTTCGAGGGCGACACCATCGAGGTGATCTTCTCGGCCGGGATGGACCGGGCGCTGCGCCTCACCTCACCGGAGGCCACCGGTGTGCTGATGGCGCTGCGGGCGCTCGTCGACGTGCCCGGCGTCGTCGACCCCGACGTGGCGCGCAGCGTGATCGCCAAGGTCGAGGCCGCCGCCGGTACTGCCGGAGCGGTCGCGGCGTCGGTACCGGCCCCCGATATCACCGGCGATGCCGAGAACAAGGCCACCGCGGTGGTGCGGGCCGCGGTCCGGGACAAACGGGCGTTGTCCCTCGAGTACCACTCGGCTTCGCATGACACCGTCTCGCAGCGCACCGTCGACCCGATCCGGGTGGCCCTGATCGGCGACCACAGCTACCTGGAGGCGTGGTGCCGCACCGCCGAGGGCGTGCGGCTGTTCCGCTTCGACCGCATCGTCGACGCCACCGCCCTGGACGAACCGGCCGCTCCGCCGGCGCCCGCCGTGCAGGCCGGGCCCGACACGTCACTGTTCTCCGCCGACACCGCGGATCCGACGCTGCCCGTGGCGACACTGCTGATCGACGTGTCCGCGTCGTGGATGTTCGACTACTACCCGCTGGCAGTGCAGCGGGAGATTCCCGACGGCAGCTGGGAAGCCACCATGACCTACGCGTCGGACGAGTGGATGGCCCGTTTCGTCCTCGGTTTCGGTTCGGCGGTCCGAGTCCTGGACCCGCCCGCGCTCGCCGACCGCGTGCGCGAGTCCGCGGCGGCGGCGCTGGCGGCGTATGAACCCGGCCTTGGCGAGTAGACTCGGCCTCAACTTCTGGAGGTGACCCAAATTGGGCGGTTTGCAACCGTGGCACTGGTTGATCGTCATCGCGGTGTTCGTGCTGCTCTTCGGCGCGAAGAAGCTGCCGGACGCCGCGCGTTCGCTTGGCAAGTCGATGCGCATCTTCAAGTCCGAGTTGAAGGAAATGCAGTCGGACAGCACGTCGGAGCAGTCAGCGGCTCCGCGTCCCATCACTGCTGAACGCGTCGAGAACCCGGCACCTGCACCGCAGGCAGCGCCGGATGCCGCGGACAAGCACCCGGCCTGACCTTTTGCCGTGATCCCGCCGCAGGCCAGCGCCCGCGGCGGTCGGCTCATCTCATACTCACGTGCCAGCATCTGGAATCTTCCGCAAGCTTGACCCGCGCCGTCGACGGTCGCGGGTCAATCCTGACGGCACCATGTCGCTCGTCGATCACCTCGAGGAGCTGCGGACACGGTTGCTGATCGCGGTCATCGCGGTCCTGTTGACGACCGTCGTCGGCTTCCTCTGGTACGGGCACGGCTTCTTCGGATTCCCCAGCCTCGGTGACTGGCTGCGCGGCCCGTACTGCTCGCTGCCGGCGTCGTCGCGCGCGTCGATCGCCCCGGACGGGGAGTGCCGGCTGCTGGCCACCGCGCCGTTCGATCAGTTCATGCTGCGGCTCAAGGTCGGCATGGCGGCGGGCATCATCCTGGCCTGCCCCGTCTGGCTGTACCAGATCTGGGCGTTCATCACCCCTGGCCTGTACAAGAAGGAACGGCGCTTCGCGTCGCTGTTCGTGGGCGTCGGTGCGCTGCTGTTCGTGTCGGGCTCGGTCCTGGCCTACGTGGTGCTGTCGACGGCGTTGTCGTTCCTGCTGACCGTCGGCAGCGACGTGCAGATCACCGCACTGTCCGGTGACCAGTACTTCGGCTTCCTGATCAACCTGCTGGTCGTGTTCGGCATCAGCTTCGAGTTCCCGCTGCTGATCATCATGCTGAACATGGTCGGGGTGCTCACCTACGAGAAGCTCAAGGCCTGGCGCCGCGGGCTGATCTTCGGCCTGTTCGTCTTCGCCGCGTTCGTGACACCCGGCTCGGATCCGTTCTCCATGCTGGCGCTGTCGCTGGCGTTGACCGTGCTGCTGGAAATGTCGATCCAGGTGGCTCGGTGGCACGACCGGCGCAAGGCCCGGCGCGAGGCCGAAACCGTTCCCGACGACGAGGCCGCCCCGATCGGGTCGGTCGAACCCATCGATGCGCCTGCTGCCGTGCCTACTCCGACCCGGCTGACCATCGATGACGACGCCACCTGAGTCGCAGGCGGCGGTGCCGCCAGATTCCACACCGGCGCCTGACGCCGAGCCGGGTCCTCAGCTGCGCGACTTCGCCGCGGGCCTGTCGTTCACCCTGGACCCCTTTCAGACCAACGCCTGCATCGCGCTCGAGAACGGTCGCGGTGTCCTGGTCTGTGCCCCGACTGGTGCCGGCAAGACCGTCGTCGGCGAGTTCGCGGTGCATCTGGCGCTGGCCGCCGGGCGGAAGTGCTTCTACACCACGCCGATCAAGGCACTGAGCAACCAGAAGCACAACGATCTGGTGGCCCGCTACGGACCCGAACGCATCGGCCTGCTCACCGGTGACCAGGCGATCAACGGTGACGCGGACATCGTGGTGATGACCACCGAAGTGCTGCGCAACATGCTCTACGCCGATTCGCATGCACTGCACGGCCTGGCCTATGTCGTGATGGACGAGGTGCACTTCCTGGCCGACCGCATGCGCGGCGCGGTGTGGGAGGAAGTGATCCTGCACCTGCCCGACGAGGTCCGGCTGGTCAGCCTGTCGGCGACGGTGAGTAACGCCGAGGAGTTCGGCGGCTGGATTCAGACTGTTCGCGGTGACACGACCGTCGTCGTCGACGAACACCGCCCGGTGCCGCTGTGGCAGCACATGCTGGTGGGCAAGCGGCTCTTCGATCTGTTCGACCTGTCCAAGGGCACCGACGGAGGCAAGGGCGGCGGCAAGGGTAAGGCCCGCGTCGATCCGGAGTTGTTGCGGCACATCGCGCATCGTCGCGAGGCGGACCGGCTCATGGACTGGCAGCCCCGGGGACGCAGCGGAGACGGGCGCGGACGTTCCGGCGGCCGGCCCGCGATGTACCGGCCACCGAGCCGGCCCGATGTCATCGGCACGCTGGACCAGGCCGGGCTGCTGCCGGCCATCACGTTCGTGTTCTCGCGCGCCGGGTGCGATGCCGCGGTCAAGCAGTGCCTGCGGTCCGCGGTGCGCCTGACCAACAAGGCCGAACGCGACCGGATCGCCGAGATCATCGACCGGCGGTGTGCCGATCTGGCCGAGTCCGATCTGGTGGTGCTCGACTATCACGAATGGCGCGAAGGCCTGCTGCGCGGCCTGGCCGCCCACCACGCCGGACTGTTGCCGGTGTTCCGGCACACCGTGGAGGAGTTGTTCACCGCAGGTCTGGTGAAAGCCGTCTTCGCCACGGAGACACTGGCTTTGGGCATCAACATGCCGGCCCGCACCGTCGTGCTGGAACGGCTGGTCAAGTACAACGGCGAGCAGCACGCCCCGTTGACGCCGGGGGAGTACACCCAGCTGACCGGGCGCGCCGGGCGGCGCGGCATCGACATCGAGGGCCATGCCGTCGTGTTGTGGCATGCCACCGACGAGATGGCCGATCCCGCGCAGGTCGCCGGCCTGGCGTCGACCCGAACGTTCCCGCTGCGCAGTTCCTTTGCGCCGTCGTACAACATGACCATCAACCTGGTTCAGCACATGACGCCGGCGGCGGCGCACCGACTGCTCGAGCAGTCGTTCGCGCAGTACCAGGCGGACCGGTCGGTGACCGGGCTGGTGCGCGGTATCAAGCGCGGTGAGCGGATGCTCGCCGAGATTGCAGCCGAGCAACGCGAGAGTTCGGATTCAGCGCAGGGTGTCGATTGGAACTCCGTGCTGGAGTACGCCCGGCTGCGGGCGACCATCACCGAACGTGAGCGGGCGCAGTCTCGAGCCGGCCGCTTGACTCGGCGCAAGGGCATCAACGATGCGCTGGCCGCGCTGAAGCGTGGTGACGTCATCG
Source organism: Mycolicibacterium llatzerense (assembly GCF_025331195.1). Taxonomy (NCBI): domain Bacteria; kingdom Bacillati; phylum Actinomycetota; class Actinomycetes; order Mycobacteriales; family Mycobacteriaceae; genus Mycobacterium; species Mycolicibacterium llatzerense. Next base: position 378,198 of record NZ_LXOV01000016.1, read on the forward strand.
CCATCGGCCTCGGCCGCCGCAGTGGCCTGGCCGTGGTGCTGGAGGAGGCTTTCGACGCAGACGATCCGCGGCCACTGGTGCTGACCGAACATCGTTGGGCAGGAAGGATTTCCGCTGCCGACTACGCCGGGACGTCGCAGCGTCTGGGCAGCATGTCCCTGCCCAAGCGGGTGGAACACCGGCAACCGAAAGTGCGCCGTGACCTGGCATCGGCGCTGCTGAGGGCTGCCGACGCCCTGGACGTGCCATCGGTGCGCCGCAGTCGCGGTTCTGCTGACGAGACACCGGACATCGACCCGGAGCTCGCCGGTCTGCGGGAGCAGATGCGCCGTCACCCCGCGCATCAACTTCCCGACCGCGAGGCGAAAGTGCGTGCGGCCGAACGCTATCTGCGCATCGAACGCGACAACGACCAGACCCAGCAGAAGGTCGCCGCGGCCACCAACTCGCTGGCCCGCACCTTCGACCGCATCGTGTCGCTACTCAGCGAGCGTGGCTTCATCGAAGGCGCCGACGGCGAACCGGCGGTGACCGACGACGGCCGGCTGCTGGCCCGGATCTACAGCGAGAGCGACCTGCTGGTCGCCGAGTGTCTACGCGGCGGCGTGTGGGACGGTCTGAATCCGGCCGAACTGGCCGCGGTGCTGTCGTCGGTGCTCTTCGAGTCACGTGGTGACGGCCCCACGGTGCCGCCCGGCGCCGAGCAGGCCACCGACGAGGTGCGGCGCGCGCTGGCCAAGACCCGCCGGCTGTGGACCGACATCCGCGGCGACGAGCGCCGGCACCGGCTGCCGTTCAGCCGTGAACCCGATGGTGGTTTCGTGGCCGCGATGTACAGCTGGGCGACGTACGGCGATCTGACCGCGGCGCTGCTGATGTCCGACAACGGCAACGGAAATGCTTTGCCCGCAGGCGATTTCGTGCGGTGGTGCCGTCAGGTGCTGGATCTGCTCGACCAGGTGCGGCTCGCCGCGCCGTCACCGCAGCTGCGGGTGACGGCCAAGCGGGCCATCGGAGCGGTGCTGCGCGGCGTGGTGGCGATAGACACCATGTGACTTCGCCGGTGACCGTCAGGCCAGGCCCAGATCCAGCCAGTCGTCGACCATGAACCGGTCGCCGCGCGCCACGATGGTGGCGCCGCCGTGGCCGGCGTAGTGCGCCGGGACCACGGCCGCCCGCCGCCGCGACGCCTCGGTGAACACCCGCTTGCGGGTGACGGTGGCCTCGGCCGCGTTGACGTCGTAGGCGCACGGATCATCGGGCCGGGGAATCTGGATCGGGCAGTGCGTCAGGTCGCCGACGAACACGGCCGGCTTGCCGGCATCCAGCCACAGCACCGACGAGCCGGGCGTGTGACCGGGCGCGGGGCGCAGCCACACCGAATCGCTCAGTTGGTGGTCACCGGAGAACAGCTCCGTCTGGTCGGCCACGGGGATGACGCTGTCCTCGAACACCGTTCGCATCTCGTCGGTGGTGTCGGGGTTGTCGGGCGCGAAGAACCGGTGGTCCGCTTCCGGCATCAGGTAGCGGGCGTTCGGGAACGTCGGCGCCCAGGCGCCGTCGACCAGTTGGGTGTTCCAACCGACATGGTCGGTGTGCAGGTGTGTGTTGAGGACGACGTCGACGCCGGCCGGGTCGATTCCGGCTGCCCGCATGTTGTCGAGGAACGGCGTGTTCAGGTGATCGAGCGGCGGCATGTGCGGCCGGTGCCGGTCGTTGCCCGCGCCGGTGTCGATGACGATGGTCAGTCCGTCGACCTGAAGTACCCAGCTTTGAATGGCGATGCGGAACAGGTCGGTCTCGGGGTTCCAGAACCGCGGGGCCAGCAGGTCGGCCTCGGCGTGCCAGGCCTCCGGCGGCGTCGACGGCCACAGTGACGTGGGGATTTGCACCTGGGTTTCCGCGACGCGGGTCAAGGTGGCATTGCCGAGCCGGATTTGGTCCGTCATACCGCGAGAGTAAGGCCGAGCGTTCGCCAGCTGACGGCCAGACACGCGCGCCGCGGAAGACTGTGCAGGTCATCCACAAACGGTTGCACCGGTAGTGTGGTTGACCAGCACCCCGGAGTCAGTGACATCCGGGTAGGGGAGAGCACCGAGGAGAAACGATGAGCGGTCCAGAGGGAACTGACCCGTCGCAGCAGTGGCAAGGTCAGCAGCCCGCTTGGGGTCAGCCGGCGGCCGGCGCCGAGCAGCCGACCACTGCCGCCCCGGCGTGGGGGCAGCAGCCGGCCTACAACCCCGAGCAGTACCAGCAGCAGTACCCGGCGGGTCAGCCTGGTGCCGCGCAGCCTGGAGCGCAGCAGGTGCCGGGTTATCCGCAGCAGCAATACCCGGGTTACCCGCAGCAGGGCTACCCGCAGGCCGGTGCCTACGGGCAGCCGCAGTACGGACAACCGCAGTACGGGCAGCCGGGACAGTACGGCCAGCCGGGGCAGTACGGTCAGCCGCAGTTCGGTGAGGGCGCCGCGGGTCAGCAGTTCGACCAGCAGTTCGGTGCTCCGGCGGGCAAGAAGTCCAACAAGGCACTGCTGCTCATCGGTGGCGTCGTGGCCGCCGTCATCGTCGCGGTCGTCGGCGTGCTCGGATTCCTGTGGCCCGGCTTCTTCGTCACCACCAAGCTCGACATCAACGCCGCGCAGTCCGGCGTGCAGAAGATCCTGACCGACGAGTCCACCGGTTACGGCGCCAAGAACGTCAAGGACGTCAAGTGCAACAACGGCACCGACCCTGAGGTCAAGTCCGGCCAGACCTTCGACTGCGACGTGAACATCGACGGCACCAAGCGCACCGTCAAGGTCACCTTCAAGGACGACAAGGGCACCTACGAGGTCGGCCGCCCGAAGTAGTTCTCTCGCGAACAGACACAAAACTGCCCCTTTTCAAGCGAAAAGGGGCAGTTTTGTTGGGTGTCAGTTCTAAGAACGGATGCCACATTCTCAATTGAGATGTCGTGCAGTGTCACAAATAAAATGGTTTGAGAGTCTCCGGGTGCCTTCTCAGCCCGCCAAGGAGCTGGACGGCGACTATGTGACCGATGCCCTCAACGCCCCGGCTCTCGTCGCCTGGGCTCAGTCCGTCACCCACGGACGGTAATCAGAGCGCCTCGCAACACCGGAGCGTGAGCCCGGGTGTCCCCGGTCTGATAGCCGATGGTAGAACCGCCGAGGAAGAACAGTTCGGGCCAGCCCGCCGTGATTCAGTCCCGGGCAAATGCCGCGGCGGCCTCCTTCTCCAGGTCGATGTACGCCTTGCCGCTGACGTCCACGGCGACGACATTGATGGTGCCGCCGGTGAACCGGCCCGGAGTCTGGTAGAGGCTCGACACGTTGTCGCCGCTGTCGAAGCCGATGCAGAGTCCGTCACCAGCCAGGGTGAATTTGCCGATCTGTGCCCGCATGGGCCCTTGCGCCACGGTGTTGCCGTCGACGTAAAGCTTTGCGGTGCCGATGGATTCGCCGTACTGGCCGCTGTGCTCCCGGATGAACTCCATGCCCAGGGCGTGCTTTCCGGGCGACAGCGGCGGGGAGGCGAATACCTGCTCGGGCGGAATGCCGAGGAAGTTGTACACGTAGAACAGCTTGTTGTCCTTGATGAACAGCGCGTGCCCGCCGAATCGGGATCCGTGCGCGAAGATGACGCCTTGGGCTTGCGGTGTCAGGTCGGTGTTCGCGATGATCTTGTACGACTTGCCGCGGATGTTCACCGCCACACCTTCGGGCACTGGGGAGGCATCGGGGTAGTACAAATAGCGCTCGCGAGGCGGTTCGAACTGCGGTCGTTGAATGGCGAGAAGTTCGGTCGCAGAGCGGTCATCCAATGGCAGCACGAAGTTCTTCTTGGCTTCATCGAACCACGCGTCCTGCAGTTCTTTCAGCTTGTCCGGGTACTTGGCGGCGAGATCCGTTGATTCCGAACGGTCTTCGTCGACATGGAACAGCTGCCACTTGTCCTGGTCGAAGTGACCTTTGCTACTCAACGGGGCATGCAGTGCGGCGGCCTTCCATCCGTCCTGCCAGATACCGCGGGTGCCCAGCATGGCGTAATACTGGCGCTTTTTCTGGGTCGGGGCATCAGGCTTCGCGTCGAAGCTGTACTTCATCGAGACGCCGTCGAGTGGGAACTGCGGTACCCCACGGTAGGTGTCGGGCATCTTGATGCCGGTCACATCCAGGATGGTGGCCACGACGTCGGTGGCGTGGTGATACTGGTGCCGGACTTCACCTTTGGCCTTGATGCCCTTGGGCCAGTGGATGACCATCGGGTCGCAGGTCCCGCCGGAGAACTGGGAGTACCGCTTGAACATCTGGAACGGCGTGGAGAAGGCGACGGCCCAGCCGGTCGGGTATTGATTGTAGGTGGCCGGCGTGCCGAGCTTGTCGATCATCGCCATGTTCTCGGCCAACTCATCGGGATAGCCGTTGAAGAACTTGTTTTCGTTGACCGACCCGTTGGGTGAACCTTCACCGGAGGCGCCGTTGTCGGCGCAGTAGAAGATGAGCGTGTTGTCCATCTGACCGGTCTGCTCGAGGTAATCGACAATACGGCCCACCTGCGCATCGGTGTATTCGGAGAACCCGGCGAACACTTCGGCCATCCGCGAGAACAGCCGCTTCTCGTCGGGGTTCAGGGTGTTCCATGGCCGCACCATGTCAGCGTCGATGGCGACGTCTTTGGGCAATGGGTTGATCGGTCTGAGCGTCGTGTCCTTGGGCATGATGCCCTTGTCCTTCATCCGCTGCAGTACCCACTCGCGATAGGCCTCGTAACCGTCGTCGAACTGGCCCTTGTACTTGGCCGCATACTCGGCCGGGCTGTGATGGGGTGCGTGGTTGGCGCCGGGGCAGAACCACATGTACCAGGGCTTGGAGGGGTTGGTGGCTCGCTGGTCGCGGAGCATCCGAAGTGCTTGATCGGCAAGGTCTTTGGAGAGGTGGTAGCCCTGTTCGGGGGAGTACGGCTGCTCGATGAAGCGGTTGTCCTCGACCAGGTCGGGGTACCAGTTGTTGGTCTCGCCGCCTAGGTATCCGTAGAACCGGTCGAAGCCCTTCTGCACCGGCCATTCTGATTTGCTGCCGCCGCTGGCGACGTCTTCCTCGGGGACGTTGTGGTTCTTGCCGACCCAGAAGGTGCTGTAGCCGTTGTCCTGCAACACCTGTCCGATGGTGGCGCATTCGGCAGGCAGTCGGCCGGAAGCGCCCGGGAAACCATTGGCGGCCTCGGTGATCGAGGCAAAGTTGTTGACGTGATGGTTGCGGCCGGTCAGCATGCACGAACGGGTCGGCGAGCACAGCGCGGTCGTGTGCCACTGCGAATAGATCAGTCCGTTGTCGGCGAGCTTCTGCATGGTCGGCATGTTGATCCGGCCGCCGTAGGGCGACCACGACGCCATGCCTGTGTCGTCGTAGAGCACCACCAGAACATTCGGCGCTCCCTCGGGTGCGTGCTTGAGCTGCCATGGGCCCCAATCCGGCTTGGAGTCACGGACGTCGAGTTTGACCTCGCCCTTGAAGTCCTTCATCACGTCGCTGGCCGCGGCGGCGCCGTTACCTTCGCTCGCGGTACCGCCCTTGTCGTTGTTGCAGCCCGCGATGATCGACGACCCCGCCGCGACGCCGGCGGCGGCGGCCAACCCACCGATCATCGATCGCCGGGACAGCTTCGGACCGGTGGAATCGGGGGTGGGCTCGGACGGTGAGGTATCGGACGTCATAGCGCTATTATTGAGAACGGCGCCGGTTCTTCGCAACGAGTGCCCAGATTTGAATCCCGGTACGTGCGATGCCAATTCGTCAAACTCGACATCAGCGACTCCGAGGCCGACTATGGTCCCTATGGGGCGCCTGTCGCGCCGGAGGGTTGCGCCAAATGTGCTTTACCTGGTGTGAGAAGACACCGGCATTTGCCACCTCGGTCGGAATGGCGACCATCGCGGAATTCACCGTCGGGTTCCCGGGCTGCAAGGGCCGCATACCTTTTGAGGCCGCCCTCTGCCCGAGGTGCCGTCTGAGGTGCTGGCCGAACGGGGCTGGAACACCTACTGCGTCGGCAAATGGAGGAGTCCAATCTCACATCGACCAGGGCGGTTCCGCGGGTCCGGACATCAGGGAACATCCCCAATCCTGAGCCGGGCGATGACTACCTGGCGTGACGTGTTTTGGCTTTAGTCGACCCGATTGGTGGTTGGGGCCGTTGGGCGCTCGGGTGCGAATGAGGTGAGCCCCATCCCGTTGTATTTCGCAATGATCCGTTCGTAGTTGCGGCGGTTGCGGACTAGTGGTGTGTCGGTGATTGCGGCGGGCAGACACCGGTAGGCCAGTCGTACGAGGAGGGCTAGCGCGGTGAACTCGAGGTCGTGGCGGCGAGTCCAGGTCGTCGGGACCAGCGCCCGCACGCCGGGGTGCATGACGCCGAAGCTCAGTACGGCGGCGAGGTGTCCCATCACGGGCGCGGTGAGCTTCCAGATGGGTGCAGCCAGCGCGGGAAGGAAATCCGGCATTGGCGGATGCAGCACCGTGTCGACTGCGCACTCCAAAGTTGGCGTGACTTCGAGTTTCTCGGCCACAATGTGGTCGTAATAGGCGCAGAGTTCATCGTAGCTGTCGATGAGCCGTGATTTCCCGGGCAGCTGCAAGTCGGTGGCGCGCTCCCGGAAATGGTCCCAAACGGCCTGGTTTTCCGCGGCGGTGAAGTCCACACCGCTGATCACTGCTGCCGCGTTGCGGTACATGAAGAACGTGCTGATCAAGATCCAATTCCACAATTCGGGGTTAAGGGCGCTGTAGCGAATCCCGTTGGCGCCGACCCCCTTAACGTCGCGATGAAGCCGAACAAGCCGTTCAGATTCGGCGCGCCGATCGGCCGGGTCGCCGGCGAACACGATCTGATCGGACGCCGCGCCGCGCATCGCGCGCAGCCACGGCGTGTTGCGGATTCGTCCGGTGTCTTCCAGGGCCGCCGATACCGCCGGCAGCATCGCCTGATCGAACAAGGCCCCGGCGAACAGCCCGACAAACACCGACCCCGTGGCCCGCTCAAACGTCCTGACCGCCGCGGCGTGCGGGATCATCTTGTCGACCGCGAGGCGGCCTATCGTTGCAGGGTCCCCCGTCGTCGGCGACTGCGCGGCCTGCGGGCTACCAACAGGACAGGTCATCTGTGTACTCCCTAGTGTTCGGCGCCGACATTGTGGATCGGCGGAGGGTGCTTTCCCGAGCCCGGCGGCGCATAGATGGCTGCGCCACAAGGGGTTCAGACCGAGCGGGCCTATTCGGTGCGGCTGGGCGCCCGTCGCAGGGAATTGACGCGGCGCCGCAGGGCGGGGTCGTGCAGGACGGTGATCCCGGGTCGGTCTGCAGGACACTTGGGTGCGTCGGACGGGTCCAGCGCAGCCGAGCCGAGTAACTCTTGGATGCTGGGACTCGGCTCAGTGGTCAGAAATCGTCGGCGACGGGCGAGGCGAACCAAGGCCGGCTCGTGCAGACGGCGCACTGGGGCCGGCACCTTGTTGCCGAGGCGCAGAATCGTGATCAGTCGCTCGGCGGCGCGCTGGCGTTTCGGGGTCCACGAATAGCCGAGGTGTTGCTCGAGAAGGGGCCGTATTTCGGCGGGACCACCGGCCGCCAGGAGGAAGATCGTGGCCCTGCCGGCGACAACACTGATGGGCCACCACAGCAGCCGCGGAACGAACCGGGGCGCTGGTGGACGCGAGAAAAGTCCTAAGCCCTCAGCTATGCCGTCATGCCCGGCCGCTAGCCGCGCGATCATGTCGTCCCAGTAGGCCTCGAACTCGTCTACGGTCGAGGGAATGCACCGTTCCTGCACGCCGAGGATCCGGCCGAGGTTCTTGAGCTCCTCGTAGAGGCGTTCCTTGAGTTCCTGGGTTACCGGCTCCGGCTGGAATAGCTCCAGGGAAGCGATTGCCGGGAGCCAAGCGGTCGCCCACACCCAGGCAAACGGCTCCGGTTGCAGGGCGTGGTAGCGCTGTCCATCGAAGTCGACGCCGACGATGTCTTTATGGATCGCACGCATGACGCGAGCTTCATCGAGTGCCCGATCCCCACCGTAGATCCATCGCATCACCGCATCCAACGATCGCCAGGCCCGCCGACCGGGGTCACTGAACACGGTCGAGTGATCGAATACCGCGGCGGCAATCACCGGGTGCATACCCTGCAAGATGAACGCTGCAGTCCCGTTGAGAATCCACGGCCGCGGGTCGGCAAACATCTGCCACAACATGGAGTCCCTGTCGAACACGACAGCCCCCGGAGCTTTCCGGCGCTTTCCGTCAACGTCGGTGGGTAGCTCGAGTTCTGGGCCGGACATGGATTCTCCTGACTGACAAGGGGATGGTGTGTTTTTCGTCGACTGCATCGCTGGTTGACCGTGAATGGGCTGCTGACTCACGGGGTGAATTCCGCGACGAACCCGGCGAGGGCAATGTTGATCATGCGGGCGCACTTGTCCACCAACTGTTCGCGCGACAGATCCAGTGTTCCGGCCAGCCACGCGATGACCAGTTCAGCGGCGCCGGCGACCACGTACAGCACACTCATCTGGAAGTCGACGGACTGGCCGACACCCGGCCCGAGGATGGTCTCGGCGTACCCGGCCGAGACGTTCGCCGCCATTTTCGTCAGGGTCGCCCGGTAACGCCACAGGGTTTCGCCGCTGCCAGCCGAGGTCAGATCATCGGGGTGGAAGTCGTCAAGGATCGATTGAACCGTGCCATCGACCATGATGCGCAACCGTGCCGCGACGTCGCCCACCAGCGACGCCTGGGCGAATACCCGCGCGGCACGTTCGGCAGTGGCGCTTTCGAACAGTGCCTCGAGGAACGCGGCGCGATTGGTGAAGTTCTCATAGAAATACCGGTCGTTGAGCCCCGCCTTGGCGCAGACACCGGTCACCGTTACCTGGGCCACCCCGTCGGACTTGAGCAATTCCCGGCCCACACTCACCAGTCGCGCACGACGCTGGTCGCGTCGTGCCTGCGCGGCCAGTCCGCCGTACCGGCGACCGGTTGACGTGTCAGCGGTCATGCGAGTCTCACCCATCTGAAGTATGCAACACCAGATTTAATTTCCGTTCAAAAACTAACATGCCGCTATCTGGGGTGGCAATCCCCAGATGGGCCGTTCTTGAGTGCTGTGGGGCCGAACGCGGCGAGATTGGAGTCCTTCGTTGAGATCTGTGAACCATGACACCCGTGAGTGCTACCGCATGCGCGCGACGCTGTTGCCGGCGCTAGCGACGCCAGAAGGCCGGAACTTTCTATTGGCTTGGCCGGCACGAATAACTGGCTTCGAGGACCAATTCGACCGAGTCGCCCGCGGTGGCGCTTCCTCGCATCTACGCCCAGCGCGGCTACTAGTGCGCATACCGCCAAGCCATGGTGGTGAACGCCGGCATGGTGATAGTCGATTCGCCCCCGTGCCGATCGCGATGACGATGCCGAGCGAGAATCAAGAGTGACCACTGACATTGGGGAGCACTTCACTCAGGCGGACTGCTCGCGGGTAGTTCGGCGAGCTACAGCTTGTCCAGGGCCTTCTGGAGCCGTGCGATCGAGTTGGTGACGCCGTACGTGCCGGCCAGCTCGGCCACCCGCTGCGGGTCGCGAGCGGCGAGCGGCAAGGCATCCGAATCGGTCGACATGGACACCGGCGCATCGGTCGCGACCCGGACGACGGGCAGCGCGGCAGCAATGTAGTCGGTCGCGGCGAGCAGCTTCTTCCGTTGTGCCGCAGCCATTTTGGAGGCTGAGTCCTGGGCGGCGGCCTCGATCGCCGTGAGTGAGCCATAGGTCTGCAGCAGGGTGGACGCCGTCTTCTCGCCGATCCCGGCGACGCCCGGCAGCCCGTCGGACGCGTCGCCGCGCAGCAGGGCCAGCTCGGCGTACGCGGCACCGGCACGATCCAGCGGGACGCCGTAGGTCTCGGCAACCTCGGCGGGCCCGTAGAGCACTGCCTTGGCCAGGCCGCGGCCGATATAGAACACCCTGATTCCTGGCGCGTCATCGCTGGCGAGCTGCAGCAGGTCGCGGTCGCCGCTGACCACGATCGCCGGGTCGGTCTGTTCCTGGGTGGCCAGCGTGCCGAGCACGTCGTCGGCCTCGAAGCCCGGTGCGCCCGCGGTGGCGATGCCGAACGCGTCGAGCAACTCCATGATCATGGCGACCTGCGGCGTGAGGTCGTCGGGCACCTCTTCGATGTCGGGGTCGTCGCCAGGCACCTCTTCGACCACCCGGTGCGCCTTGTAGGACGGGATCAGGTCGACCCGCCACTGCGGCCGCCAATCCAGGTCCAGGCACACCACGAGGCGGCCGGGGCGGTGCTGGGTGACCAGGGCCGCGATGTTGTCGAGGAAACCGCGGACCGCGTTGACGGGGCGGCCGTCGGGCGCCGTGATCGAGGACGGCACCCCGAAGAACGAGCGGAACCACATGCTGGCGCCGTCGAGGAGCAGGATCGGCTGGGTCATGAGGCGAGCGAAGCGACGGGGGAGGTTACGGGGATGTCGATCGGCATCGCACTAGCCTATTGGCATGCGGGCGAGCGAAGCGACGGGGAATGTGACAGTTGGCCGATTCAACACCGACGTCTATGCCGCGCGTCTGCGCTCGGCCGCCGCTGCTGCCCACGCCGCCGGCCTGGCCGGTTTGGTCATCACCCCGGGGTACGACCTCCGGTATCTGGTGGGGTCACGGGCGCAGACCTTCGAGCGGCTGACGGCGCTAGTGGTGCCGGCGGACGGTTCGACACCGACGGTCGTGGTGCCGCGGCTGGAACTGGCCTCGCTCAAGGAGTCGGCGATCGTGGAACTGGGCCTGGCGGTTCAGGATTGGGTCGACGGCGATGACCCCTACGCGCTGGTGGCGGCCGCGTTGCCGGGCAGCGCCGTCGCGGTCACTGACGCCATGCCCGCGCTGCACCTGCTGCCGCTGGCGTCGGTCCTCGGTGTGGTGCCGGTGCTGGCCACCGACGTGCTGCGGCAGTTGCGAATGATCAAGGACCCCAGCGAGATCGACGCTCTGGCGAAGGCCGGCGCGGCCATCGACCGGGTGCACGCGCGGGTGCCGGAGTTCCTGGTGCCGGGACGCACCGAGGCCGACGTGTCCGCGGACATCGCGGAAGCGATTGTCGCCGAGGGTCATTCGGAGGTGGCGTTCATCATCGTCGGCTCGGGGCCGAACGGGGCGGACCCGCACCATGAATGCTCCGACCGTGAACTACAGGTCGGCGACATCGTCGTCGTCGATATCGGCGGTCCGGTCGAGCCCGGCTACAACTCGGACTGCACCAGGACCTACAGCATCGGTGAACCCGATCCCGTGGTGGCGCAACAGTATTCGGTGCTGCAGCGCGCGCAGGCCGCGGCGGTGGCCGCAGTCCGGCCAGGAATGACCGCCGAGCAGATCGACGCGGCGGCCCGCGACGTGCTTGCCGCAGAAGGGCTTGCCGAGGTGTTCGTCCACCGCACGGGCCACGGCATCGGCCTGTCGGTCCACGAAGAGCCCTACATCGTGGCGGGCAATGGGTTGACGCTGGAGCCTGGCATGGCGTTCAGCGTCGAGCCCGGGGTCTATTTCGCGGGGCAGTGGGGCGCGCGGATAGAGGACATCGTCGTCGTCACGGACGACGGCTGCGTGTCCATGAACAACCAGCCGCACGAACTCGTGGTTGTGCCAGTTTTTTAGGGGTTGTTGTCAAGATCGGCTAAGAAAGACAAGATCAACTCCATGGCTGAAATCCGCCGTGGCCGCACGGGACGTGCCGCCAAGCTGGCAACCCTTCCTGCCGGGATCGCAGGCCGCGCCGTCCTGGGCGTCGGCAAGCGCATGGCCGGCAAATCGAAAGACGACGTCAACGCGGAGTTGGTCGAGAAGGCCGCTGAGCAGCTGTTCCAGGTGTTGGGGGAGCTCAAGGGCGCTGCAATGAAGCTCGGACAGGCGCTTTCAGTGATGGAGGCCGCCATCCCACCGGCATTCGCCGAGCCCTATCGCGAAGCGCTGACCAAGTTGCAGAGCGACGCCCCGCCGCTGCCGGCGGACAAGGTGCACCGCGTGCTGGACAGCCAGCTGGGCACGAAGTGGCGCGAGCGCTTCCAGTCTTTCGATGACGAGCCCGTCGCCTCCGCGAGCATCGGTCAGGTGCACAGCGCGGTGTGGAGCGACGGCCGCCGGGTCGCGGTCAAGGTCCAGTACCCGGGCGCCGACCAGGCAGTGCGCGCCGACCTCAAGACCCTGCGGATGCTGACCACGCTGTTCAAGCAGGTGGTTCCGGGCGCCGACGTCAAGAGCATCATCGACGAACTGATCGAGCGTACCGAGGAAGAGCTGAACTACCGGATCGAAGCGGACTATCAGCGCGCCTTCGCGAAGGCTTTTGCGGGCGATCCGCAGTTCTACGTGCCGGCGGTCGTCGCGTCGTCCCCGAAGGTGGTCATCACCGAGTGGATGGAGGGCCGCAAGCTCTCCGAGATCATCACCAGCGGCACCGAAGACGAGCGCAACCGGTGCGCGCACATGCTGCTCGAGGTCACCATCAGCGCCCCGTACCGCTGCGGCCTGCTGCACGTCGATACTCATCCGGGCAACTTCATGTTGCTGGACGACGGGCGGTTCGGCGTCATGGACTTCGGCGCCTGCGCGGTCCACGAAGGCGGCCTGCCGCGGGCAACCGGGCCCATCCTGCGGCTCGCGCGGGACGAGAAGTGGGAGGAGATGACGACCTACCTACGGGAGGAAGGTTTCATCCCCGCCGGGGCCACAGTCTCTCACGAGGAGATCAACGCCTACCTGCTGCCATACATCGAACCGTTGCGGCACAAGAGCTTCCACTTCAGCCGCCGGTGGCTGCAGGGCATCGCCGCCACCGCGGCAGACATCCGCAGCGAGCAGTTCGCCGCGACGTTCAAGACCAGCCGTCAGCTGAACCTGCCGCCCAACTACTTGATGATGTTCCGGGTGCTCGGTGGTCTGCTCGGGATCGCCGCGCAGCTGGACGCGACCATCAACTACGCCGAGATCGTCGACAAGTGGGTGCCCGGGTTCCGCGAGGACTGACGAGTTCGGCTCAGTGGCTCCGGAGTAGACGTCAGCGGGTGGAACATCCTGCTGGGCAACATGTTTGACCTCATCAATCACTTTCGGCACAGGTGTCCCAAACTGTGAAAATTTGTCGGTAGTTCGAACTAGTGTTCGACTATGGACATTGCCAGCACCACCGCCGTGGAGGAGGTCTACACCGACCTCGACACGGCACAGGCGCGGGTTGCGGCGGTGGACTACATGGCGTTGTCGGTGCCGGAGTTGTTGGCGGTGCAATCCCACCGTGAGCAGATGCGGTGCGCCGCCCAAGCCGTTGATCATGCCGTGGTGGCCGCATTGCAGGCCCACACCACCGCACAGGAGATCGGGGCGAGAAACTGGGCCGACGCGATGCGTGCCCGGGACCGGCTCAGTAGCGAGGAGGCTCGCCGCCGGGTCCGGCACGCCGAACTCCTGGGCCCGCGGCGATCGTTGACCGGGGAGCTGTTGCCGCCGCTGCGTCCGCATGTCGCTGCCGCCGTGGCTGCGGGAGCGATCAATGCTGATCATGTCGATGTCATCGAATCGTTCTTCGCGAAACTGCCCACCTGGGCCGGCCTGGACACCCTCGATGAGTGCGAACTGGCGCTGGTGGCCGCCGCCCGCAACCTCACCCCGGAAGGGTTGCGGTCGGTGGTCAAACGCAAGCTCTACGAACTCAATCAGGACGGCCCCGAACCCGATGACCGCGACCCCGAACCCGACCGGGACCGTGCCCTGGTGCTATCGAAGCAGGCTGCCGATGGCAGCAGTGAGCTGCGGGGTCGGCTCACCCCGACAGCACGCGCGGTCTATGAAGCGTTGATGGTCAAGTACGCGGCCCCTGGCATGTGCAACCCTGCCGACGAACACCCCTGCACCTCGGGAACGCCCACCCAAGAGCAGATCGACAACGATCACCGCACGCTAGCTCAGCGCCAGCACGATGCCTGGGAAACGATGGGCCGACTGCTGTTGTCCACTGATCTGGGTGAGCACAATGGCTTCCCGGTCACCATCGTGGCGACCTGCACTCTCGAACAACTCGAGCAGCGCGCCGGGGTCGCGCAGACTCACACCGGCAGCTCCCTGCCGGTCAAGGACCTGCTGAACCTGGCCGCGCAGGCCGGGGCGTCCTGCTATCTCACGGTGTTCGACAACCATGCCGATGTTCCGTTGTATTTGGGCCGGGCGCGGCGCACCGCGACCACCGGCCAACGCCTGGCGCTGTTCGCCCGCGACAAAGGCTGCAGCCGCCCCGAGTGCACCCGGCCGGCCGCCGACTGCCAAGCCCACCACGCGGTCGCCGACTGGCGCGACGGCGGCCGGACCGACATCACCGACCTCACGTTGGCCTGTGGCCCCGACAACCGCCTGGCCACCGACGGTGGCTGGACCACAGAAATGAGAAACGGCCGCGCGCACTGGACCCCACCACCACTGCTCGACGTCGGCCAACCCCGCACCAACACCATCTACCAACCCCAGCTCTATCCCACCGAGAGCGGAGACGACGAAGGCGGTGAAAGTGACAGTCCCGCAAGCTAACCCGGTGTCAATAGCGACCGGTGGCACGACACGTCGGTGCGCTGCGGATGTCACGCATCGGGCCGACCGTGTCACCATGCCCGCGTACCGTTGGCCGATGCCTGATTTTCTGGCCACGACACGCGATGGCTACGACCGGGCGGCCGCGAACTATGTCGCGCGCTTCCAGCACCATCTCGATGACAGACCGGTGGACCGCGCAATGATCGGCGCGTTCGCTGAGCTGGTACCGCGAGGCCCGGTGCTCGACGTCGGCTGCGGCACCGGGGTGGCGACCGTGGCACTCGCGGCCGCCGGCTTGGATGTGACCGGAATCGATCTGTCTCCCAACATGATCGCGCAGGCACGCCAGCACAACCCGGGCCTGGCGTTTCGGGTTGGCTCGATGCTCGACCTCGATGCGGAGGACGGCAGCGTCACCGGGCTCTGCGCCTGGTACTCGATCATCCATGTGCCAGACACGCATCTGCCGCACGTCTTCGCCGAATTCCACCGGGTGCTGGCGCCTGGCGGCATGGTGCTGCTGGCATTTCAGGTCGGCGACGAACCGCGGGTGCTGACGGACTTCGACGGCGAGCCGGTGAGCTTGACGTTCATCCGCCGCCAATCCACGGCCGTCGCAGATCTCTTGTCGAACAGCGGGTTCCGCGTCTATGCCGAACTGGTCCGGCAACCGGACGACGGACTCGAATCCACCGCGCAGGCCTATCTCATTGCGCGTCGAGCAATTTGACCAGCCGCTTCGTCGCGACCAGCCGGAATGACGCGTCCAGCAGCTCACGGACCTCGTTCCAGTCGACCTTCGCCGCGGTGAAATCCAGCCCGAGCCAACCGAACGGTCCCATGTAGGCGGGGTAGTAGAAGCGCGAATCCTGTTCCAGCGCTGCGCGGTCGGACTCGTCGACCTTGACCAACAGTGAGTACGGGTAGGCGACCATCTCGCCGGTCGCCTTCGAATTGCCGCCGTACATCGCGAACATCTTGGGTGCGCAGAACACCGGCCGGCCCCAGGACACTTTCTCGAACGCTTCAGGGAAGCTCAGCGCCACCGCTCGCAGCTCCGCCAGGCCGGGGTCGTCATCGTCGAACATGATCGGATGCGGCACATTGCCACGGTAACCCTTGACCTGCCCGCGCGGTGACATGAGGACGGCCAACCTTCAAATTGACTGTGCATCAGGTTGGCGATTCCTGTGCGATCGGTAATTGTCGCGCGTTATACATTCCGGATGACAGCTGGAAGTTTTGTTGGTCGGGTCGGGGGACTGGCGGTCGCACTGGGGATCGGTACCGCGCTCGCGGGGTGGAGCGACTGTCCCGCCTGGGCCGACACCGCCGCAGGGGCAGGTACGACGTCCCAGACCTCCCAGCCAGGGCAGTCGGCAGGTGCATCGTCGGACGCCCCGGCGAAGAAGCAGCGGAAGCCCGCCAAGTCGAAGTCGAAGCCCGCCAACAAGGACCAGGCCGCCAAGCCGGACAAGAAGGCGCAGAAGCCGACCGCCGCCGAGAAGCCCACTGCTGCCGAGAAGCCGACCGCCTCCGACGCCCCGACCGCCTCTGACAAGACGGCAGCGACCGAGCAGGCGAAGCCCGCGGCGCGGGTGCGCCCACCGCGCGTCGCTCCCATCAAGCCGGCCGAGCATGTGACGGCCGCCGAGCCGGCCAAGACTGTCGCGGCGCCGGCGGTCACCGCTGCCGTCGCGCCGCAGGCCACGAGCGAACAGCCCGCCGTCAAGGTGGCCGCGGTATCCACCGCTCCCATCGCCAAACTCACCAAGGCCCTGCGGTCGCTGCAGGCGCCGGTGTCGCCGCTCAGTGCGACGTCGGTGCTGGTGGCCCTGGCCGCGGTCCGCGACGAGCTGGAACGCAAGACCGTCAAACCCGCCAGTACTGTTGCACCGCAGTCGGTTTCGACGCTCGTCGACACCACGCCCAACGTCCTGGTGATCGGCGTCGACGGCACCAATCTGAGCCGCGTGCTGGCCGACCCGGCCAACGCCAATTTCTTCCAGCTGATGCAGGGCGGCACCACCGCGCCGGCCAGCATCGCCGGGCACACCACCATCAGCAATCCGTCCTGGACCGCCATCCTCACCGGCGCCTGGGGTGAGAAGACCGGCGTCATCAACAACATCTTCAATCCGGCGGTCTACAAGAAGTGGCCCACGGTGTTCAACCGACTCGAGACGTTCAACCCCGGTATCCAGACCACCGTGATCGCGAACTGGGACGTCGTCTCGGCCATCGCCGTGTCGGGCTCGGTCGGCGCAGACCACGTCGTCAACATCTCCCACATCGCGGGCGACGCCAACTGGTCACTCACCGACGACGCCGTCGGCGACGCGACCGAGGCGGCGATCGGCGCCGCCGACCCGAACAAGCCGAACTTCGTGTTCAGCTACTTCGTCGGGGTCGACGAGAACGGGCACAACTACGGCGGCGCCTCCACGGCCTACGCCGACGCGGTGCGAAATGTCGACCGCAACATCGGCGAGATCATGCAGTCGGTCAACGACTGGGAAGCGGCCACCGGGGAGCAGTGGACCGTCATCGTCGTCACCGACCACGGCCACCAGGACAGCAAGGGCCTCGGACACGGCTTCCAATCACCCAATGAGACATCGACTTTCGTCATCGCCAACAACCCGGACCTGTTCACCGCCGGCGGCGTCAACCTGAAGTACCAGATCGTCGACGTCACGCCGACGGTCGTGACTCTGTTCGGCGGCACGACCGCTCCCAGGTCCGACGGTGTCTCGATCACCAACCTGGGCGGCAGCACCGTGAAGCCGATCGATGACGACGCGGCACTGCGTGCCACGGTGCTGGATGTGATCGGCAAGTACGGGTACCCGAACATCGGCACCGATCTGACGCTCGGCGTGCGGACCGTCGCCGCGTCGGTGCCCTACTTCCTCAACCAGGCTTTCGATCAGGTGACGGCGCAATTGGAGTCGATCGCGGCGCAGCACATCTTCATCATCAGCCCGCTGGCACAGGCGATGACCGTGCCCGTGCAGCTGGTCGGCGACCTGTCGTATGCGGCGACGAACGTCGTCGCGCAGATCGTCGCCAGGCTCACCGGGGTCACCGGGGCCAGCCTCGTGCCGATCTTCATGCCGCCGTTGCCGCCGCTGGTCGGTACCGAGGATCCGCAGCCGCTGAGTCCGGTGGCTGCCTGCACCGTCCTGGTGGCGTGCGGGACGTCGTCGGGGATCATCGCGGCCTGACGTCGTACCCCTTCGCTAGCCTTACCCCGTGAGCTCACCCGATCCCGACGTGCGCCGGCAATGGCAGGAACTGGCCGAAGAGGTTCGCGGTCACCAGTTCCGCTACTACGTCAAGGACGCGCCGATCGTCTCCGACGGTGAGTTCGACAAGCTGCTGGGGCAGTTGCAGCAGCTCGAGGACACGTACCCCGAACTGCGGACGCCGGATTCGCCGACGCAGTTGGTCGGCGGCGCCGGATTCGCCACCGAGTTCGGCGAGGCACAGCATCTGGAGCGGATGCTGTCGCTGGACAACGCGTTCAACACCGACGAGCTGACGGCATGGGCGGCGCGGCTCACCAACGAACTGGGTAGCGACCTCGAATATCTCTGCGAGCTCAAGGTCGACGGCGTCGCGCTGGCCCTGGTGTACCGCGACGGCAAGCTGGTTCGCGGCGCCACCCGCGGCGACGGCCGCGCCGGTGAGGACGTCACGCTCAACGCCCGCACCATCACCGACGTCCCCGAGCAGCTGACCGGCACCGACGAATTCCCGGTGCCCGCCGTGCTGGAGGTGCGCGGCGAGGTGTACTTCCGGGTCGAGGATTTCGCCGCGCTCAACGCCAGCCTCGTCGAGGAAGGCAAGGCGCCGTTCGCCAATCCGCGCAACAGCGCCGCCGGGTCGTTGCGGCAGAAGAATCCGGCCGTCACCGCACGCCGCCGGCTGCACATGATCTGCCACGGGCTGGGCTACACCGAAGGTTTCGAGCCGGCGTCGCTGCACGACGCGTATCGCGCGCTGCAGGCCTGGGGTCTGCCGGTGTCCGACCACACCACCCGGGTTACCGGCATCGCCGCGGTAGCGCAGCGCGTCGCGTATTGGGGTGAGCACCGCCATGACGTCGACCACGAAATCGACGGTCTGGTGGTCAAATTGGACGACCGGACGCTGCAGCGGCGCCTCGGCGCCACCAGCCGGGCGCCGCGCTGGGCCATCGCCTACAAGTACCCGCCCGAGGAAGTCACCACCAAGCTGCTCGACATCCGGGTCAGCGTCGGACGCACCGGTCGGGTCACGCCGTTCGCCTACATGGAGCCCGTCACCGTCGCGGGGTCGACGGTCGGGCTGGCGACGCTGCACAACGCCACCGAGGTGAAGCGCAAGGGCGTGCTGATCGGCGACACCGTCGTGATCCGTAAGGCCGGCGACGTCATCCCCGAGGTGCTCGGCCCCGTCGTCGATCTGCGTGACGGCACCGAACGCGAATTCGTGATGCCTGCAACGTGTCCCGAGTGTGGCAGCACCCTGGCGCCCTCGAAGGAGGGCGACGCTGACATCCGCTGCCCCAACACGCGGTCCTGCCCGGCGCAGCTGCGAGAGCGGGTGTTCCACGTCGCGGGCCGCGGTGCCTTCGACATCGAGGGCCTCGGCTACGAGGCGGCGACCGCGCTGCTGGCGGCCGACGTGATCACCGATGAGGGCGACGTCTTCGACCTCACCGCGGAACAGCTGTTGCGCACCAGCCTGTTCACCACTCAGAAGAACGAGCTGTCCGCCAACGGCGCCCGGCTCCTGGCCAACCTCGGCAAGGCCAAGCAACAGCCGCTGTGGCGGGTGCTGGTGGCGCTCTCCATCCGGCACGTCGGCCCGACGGCGGCCCGGGCGTTGGCCGCGGAATTCGGTGATCTGCAAGCGATTACCGAAGCCTCCGAGGAACAGCTGGCCGCGGTCGAGGGCGTCGGCCCGACCATCGCCGCCGCGGTGATCGACTGGTTCACCGTCGACTGGCACCGCGCCATCGTCGACAAGTGGCGGGCCGCGGGCGTCCGGATGGCCGACGAGCGCGACGCCGGTATCGAGCGGAACCTCGAGGGTCTGTCGATCGTGGTGACCGGTTCGCTGACCGGTTTCTCGCGCGACGAGGCCAAGGAGGCGATCCTGGTCCGCGGCGGCAAGGCGGCCGGCTCGGTGTCGAAGAAGACCGCCTATGTGGTGGCCGGTGACGCACCAGGTTCCAAGTACGACAAGGCCGTTGAGCTCGGGGTGCCCATCCTCGACGAGGACGGCTTCCGGCGCCTGTTGGAGGTCGGTCCCGAAACGGAGGCATCCCCCGAGGGGGAAGCCTCGGGGGACGCGTAGCGGGCTCGTACTTGGCCCTACTGGTCGGTGGGGTTGAGGTGGCGGAAGGTCAGTCCCGCGATGGTGGCGCCGGCGATCTGCGCGATCAGATAGACCCACAGCGTGGGCCAGGCGAACAGGCCCATCGCCGCGGCCCCGAGGACGACGGCCGGGTTGAAGGCCGCGCCCGAGATACTCCCGACGGCGGCCGCGCCGGCGACCACGGTGAAGCCGATGGCCAACCCGTAGAAGCCGTTGTTCGGATGGCTGCGGCTGGTCGCGACGTTGAGCACGACGTAACACAGGGCGAAGGTGAAGATCAGCTCCACCAGGAACGCGGCGATGATGGCGTGGCCCGACAGCGTCAGGGCGGCGGTCTTGGCGGCTTGCGCGGGATCGATGACCGCCCACACGGTGAGTGCGGCAACCAGGCCCGCGCCGAGCTGCGCAACCCAGTAGCCGACGGCGTCGCGCAGCTCGATTCGGCGGCGTAACAGGACGGCCAGCGTGACGGCCGGGTTGTAGTGGCCGCCGGAGATGTGCCCGCCGGCGTAGATCATCACCATCAGCGCGGCGCCGATGGCCAGGGGCGCCAACGGGCTTCCGCTGTACACCGCCGCGCCGACGGTGAACACCAGCATGAAGGTGCCGATCGCCTCGGTGACGTATTTTGCTGTGGGGCTGGGGGATTCGTCTGTTCGCGACCGGGGCGCCGGGACGGGCAGGTGGTCGGAGTCGGGTTTGTCGGAGACGGGGATGTCGAGCGTTGGTGCGGCGAGGGTTGTCATGGCATCAAGCGTCGCGCCGGGCCGGCCCGATGTCATTCCTGCGGGCGTCCGTCGTCCCTACCGGCTAGCTGGAAGGTCAGCGGTACCCGCGACGCATGTCGTCGACGATCAGCGGATGCTCCAACGTCGACGGCGGCAGGTGCTGCGGCGCGGTGTCGGGCGCGAAGACGGTGGCGGCGTCGAGCACCTGCTGATTCAGAAACCGAAGCGGGGGAGCGTCTTTCGGTAGCACCGGCATCGGTGGCTCCGGGCCGCGGCGGGCGAGGGTGAAGCCCCAGTCGCCGAACGTCGGCACCTCGACGTGGTAGGGCCGCACGGCCAGCCCTGCGGAGGCGATGGTGGATACCGTGCGCCAGAACGCGATCGGCGTGGAGTAGGGGCTGCCGGACTGGACCACGAGCAATCCCTGCGGCGCCAGCGCCCGGGCAATCAGGCTGTAGAACTCCGTGGAGTACAGCCGGCCGAGCACCGGGTTGTCGGGGTCGGGTAGGTCGACGATGACCGCGTCGAATCCGCCCGGCGGCACCACGTCCGGGTGTGGGACCCGCAGCCAGGTCATGGCGTCGTCGAGAATCAGCTGGAGCCGCGGATCGTCGAGTGCGCCGGCGTTGGCGTCCCGCAGCTTGGTCCGCGCCACCGCGACCACCGCCGGATCCAGCTCGACCTGGACGATCCGGTCGATACCTTTCTGGCGCAACAATTCCCGCGCCGCCAGGCCGTCACCGCCGCCGATCACCAGCACCGAGCGCGCGCCCGCACCCAGCGCCGGGTACACCAGCGACTCGGTGTACCGATACTCGTCGCGCGTCGAGAACTGTAGTCCGCCATCGAGATACAGCCGGGTGTCGTCGCCGCGGCGGGTCACCACGATCTCCTGATAGGCCGAATGCCGATAGGCGACGATCGGGTCGGCGTACAGCCGCTGCCGGGACGTGGTCTCGATGCCGTCGGCGGACGCCATCAGCGTGGCCAGCACCGCGAACGCCAGCACGAGGGCGCCCAGTGCGCCGATGAATTCGCGCCGGCTCAGGATGCGGCGCAGCAGGAACACCGAAACCACCGCTGCGGCAGCCAGGTTGATCATCCCCGTGGCGGCAGCGCCGCGAATCATGCCCAGGTACGGCAGGACCAGGAACGGCCACGCCAGGCCGCCCAGCAGGGCGCCCAGATAGTCGGCGGCATTGAGGTTGGCCAGCACCCGGCCCGCGTCGGTGGCCCCGGCCACGCGGCCCCGCTGCAACAGCGTCATCAGCAGCGGCACCTCGGCTCCGACCAATCCACCGATCAGCGCTGTCGCGACGCCCAGCACCCAGTCCGAGTCACCGAGGTAGGCGAACGTCACGTACAGCACCGTCGCCGACAGACCGCCGACGACGCCCAGCGCGGTCTCTACCGCGATGAAGCTGATGGCTGCACGACCGAGCAGTGCTTTGGCCAGCAGCCCGCCGACGCCCAGGGCCGCCACGTAGCCCGCGACGATCAGCGAGGTCGACACCACGCCGCCACCGTTGAGGCTCGTCGAAAGAGTCAGCAGCGCAAGCTCATAGACGATGCCGCACGCGGCGCACGCCGCCACGGCCGCCAAAAGCAGCGCGCGCCACCGGGTTCCGATGACCGGCTCGGGGGCCGTCGGGGCCGTCCCGATGGCCTCTGTCACCATCAGGTGAGGGCGGCGGCGTTGATACCGCCGACGGCGAGCAGGACAACGGCCACCGCGACCGCGGCGGGGTGGAAGTCCTCGGAGTGGATGTCATTGCGGAAGTGGCCGGGCGCCAACAACTCCACGGCCACCAGGGCCAGACCCTGCAGGGCGACGCCGATCAGCCCGTAGATCAACGTGTCGATCAGGCCCTGCCCGAGACGGTCGGAGCTCGAGTGGATGGCGGTGATGATGATGGCTGCCAGTGAGACGTCCATGGCGGCGGTGACGGCCACCGCGTTGGGCCGCCGCTCGACGAAGACCTGGCGGCGCAGATTGCCGGGCGTCAGCACGTCGACCATGACGAAGCCGGCGGCCAGCACCAGGACTCCGACCACGAAGTACAGGGCTGCGCTGACCACGTTCTGGATGAGTGCGTCGGTATGGACGGTGCCGAAGTCGATGGCGGCCAGGTTCATCGGAGTCTCCTCGGAATTGGTTTGGTCATTTGACGCCGCCCGGCCCGCCCGAGCTGCCGCCGGAACTGTGTGACGGCGATCCCGGGCTGAAACCCGGACCCAGAAAGAAATAGCTGCCGTGGTTGTAGCCGGAGTTGAGGCTCTCCATTCGGATGGAGCAGGCCTGCCCCGAGCCCGCGCCGACGATCACGATGGAGTCGCTGTAGCGCAGGTAGTAATTGCCCTGGTCGGTCGCCCGTGCCTGCGGCTGGTGGGCCTCGGCGAGGTCGTCGGCCACGTCGCTCGGGTCCCCGTCGCATCGGTAGGTGTTGTTGCCGACGTTCTGGTAGTGGTCCTTGACGTACGACTGGACCGTGCGGGCGGTGCTGATGCCGAACACCAGGCAGATCACTGACGCGATCGCCAGCACCCCGGCGAGAATCAGCATCTTGCCCCGGGTCATGGCGCCTACGAACCCGCGGGCGGCGCGGGGTACACCGTGAGTTCACCGGGCGACATGACCTTGCCGGTCGACACCTCCCACGGCGTATTCGGGCCCCATTGCTCAAAACTCAGCAGTGCGGCGCGGCCCCCGCTGGTGTAGTCGACGTACATCATCTGGCCGTTGGACGGCAATCCGGTGGTGCCTTCGCAGCTGTAATACGGCTGCCCGCGCTCGACCTCGGTGTACTGGACGCCGTCCACGGTGTGCGGGCCGCCGGGCTGCAGCGCCAGGTCGGGGCGCTTGGTCCAGAACGCGAGTTCCAGCCGTCCCTCGTCCTCTTCGACGCTGAACCAGATCGGTTCTCCCTGACCGCCTTCCAGCAGATGCTCCCACCAGATGAACGGGCCTTCGCGATAGGTCACCGAGCCGCGCACCACGTAGTCGACGCCGCCGTAGCTGACGATCGCGCCGGGCCCCAACTGTTTCGGCCCGAACACCGGCATCTCGCCTGACTTCAGCGGGTCCTGGCGGGCGCCGGAGGTTCCCGGCTTCTTCGCCCGGGTGAACGCGAGCACCACGACGATGATCGCCGCGATCAGTAGCAGCACGCCGATGACGATCAGAAATGTGCTCACGCAGGCCTCCAGCGAGATGTGGCGAGAACGCTAGCAGTTGACGCCGCGACGCAACGGCATTCGCGCACCACCAGATTGGCTGGGAATTCGCTGGTAACGCCTAGCGCACGATGGTCGCGACGATGCCCGCGAGGTATCCGAGCCGCGCGACCTCCGACGGACGGAAGGCCGGGCCGCCCGGGCGGCCGAGCATGATCGCGGTGTACGGGTCACCCAGCGGCGCCGCGGCCAGGGTGGTGTCGATGTCCCGCCAGAACTGCGGCACCCAGTCGCCCGTGGCGTCCAGGGCGGCGGCGTGTTCCAGCGGTAGCCACGGTGCCGAGTCGGCGAGTGTCTCGGGCGCACCCGGGCTGCCGGCGATGCGGCGAGGTTCGGCGCCGCCGGTCACCACGACGCACCATCCGACGCGCAGCACGCGCGGGGCTTCGTCGGCCAGCACCTGGAGGCGGGCGGCCTTGCCCTTGGCGGCGGCCACGTGGTCGATCAGTTCCAGTTCGCGATGGGCCTCGAGCAGCCCGGTGTGGGGCCGGATGCTGTCCACGTACACGCCCTTGAGGGCCTCTGCCGCGGTGATCAGGGTGTCGGGCATGGACCCGAGCGGCAGCTCGACCACCAGGTCGTCGACGGCGTAGCCCGGGCCGCGTTCGACGACGTCGAGCGACAGGATGTCGGCGCCCACCGTGCCGAGAGCCACCGCCAGCGAGCCGAGGCTACCGGGGCGGTCTTCGAGCTGGACCCGCATCAGATAGGAGGACACGCCACAACTGTGGCACAGCGTCGTGGCGACGGCAGGACGTGCGGGTGCGGTGCGTGTCACGGATGTATTCCCCGTCGCTGCGCTCGCCCGGCCTCCCACTAGGGTGTTTAGACGTGTCGAAGATTTCCCGGGACGATGTCGCCCATCTGGCGAATCTGGCCCGGCTCGCCCTGACCGATGGTGAGCTGGACAGTTTCGCAGGCCAGCTCGATGCCATCCTGGCGCACGTCGGCAAGATTCAGGCCGTCGACGTCACGGGTATCGAGGCGACCGGCAATCCCCTCAAAGAGGTCAACATCACCCGGCCCGACGTCGAGGCAGCGAGCCTCTCGCAGGACCAGGCGCTGGCGGAGGCCCCGCGGGCCGAGGATGGCCGGTTCGCCGTGCCGCGCATTTTGGGAGAAGCAGAATGAGCGACCTGATCCGTTTTGACGCGGCCACGCTCGGCGAGAAGATCGCCGCCGGCGACGTGTCGGCCACCGAGGTCACCCGGGCTCACCTGGACCAGATCGCCGCCACCGACGAGACCTATCACGCCTTCCTGCACGTGGGCGCCGAGGAGGCGCTGGCCGCGGCCGCCGCGGTCGACAAGCAGGTGGCGGCGGGCGAGCCGCTGGCCTCGCCACTCGCCGGAGTTCCGTTGGCGCTCAAGGACGTTTTCACCACCACCGACGCGCCGACCACGGCCGGCTCGAAGATTCTGGAGGGCTGGCGGTCGCCGTACGACGCGACCGTCACCGCCAGGCTGCGTGCGGCCGGCATCCCGATCCTCGGCAAGACCAACATGGACGAATTCGCCATGGGGTCGTCCACCGAGAACTCGGCCTATGGCCCGACCCGCAACCCCTGGGACGTCAACCGCGTGCCGGGCGGTTCCGGCGGCGGTAGTGCCGCGGCGCTGGCGGCCTTCCAGGCGCCGCTGGCGATCGGCACCGACACCGGTGGCTCGATCCGTCAGCCGGCCGCGCTGACGTCGACCGTCGGCGTCAAGCCCACGTACGGCACGGTCTCGCGGTACGGCCTGATCGCCTGTGCATCGTCGCTGGACCAGGGCGGACCGTGTGCCCGCACGGTGCTCGACACCGCGCTGCTGCACCAGGTGATCGCGGGCCACGACCCGCGCGATTCCACCTCGGTCGACGCTCCGGTGCCCGACGTGGTCGGGGCAGCCAGGGCCGGTGCCGCCGGCGACCTGAAGGGCGTCCGGATCGGTGTGGTCAAGCAGCTGCACACCGGCGAGGGCTACCAGCCCGGCGTGCTGTCGTCGTTCAACACCGCGGTCGACCAGCTGACCGACCTCGGCGCCGAGATCACCGAGGTCGACTGCCCGCACTTCGACTACTCGCTGGCGGCCTACTACCTGATCCTGCCGTCCGAGGTGTCCTCGAACCTCGCGCGCTTCGACGCGATGCGCTACGGCCTGCGGGTCGGCGACGACGGCACCCACAGCGCCGAAGAAGTGATGGCGCTGACCCGCGCCGCCGGCTTCGGCCCGGAAGTCAAGCGCCGCATCATGATCGGCACCTACGCCCTGTCCTCGGGCTACTACGACGCCTACTACAACCAGGCCCAGCGGGTGCGCACCCTGATTGCCCGTGATCTGGACCAGGCCTACGAGAAGGTCGACGTGCTGGTCACCCCGACCACCCCGACCACCGCATTCGGGCTGGGGGAGAAGGTCGACGATCCGCTGGCGATGTACCTGTTCGACCTGTGCACGTTGCCGCTGAACCTGGCCGGGCACTGCGGCATGTCGGTGCCGTCGGGCCTGTCGCCGGACGACAACCTGCCGGTGGGTCTGCAGATCATGGCGCCCGCCCTGGCTGACGACCGGCTGTACCGCGTCGGTGCGGCCTACGAAGCCGCCCGCGGCGCACTGCCCACCGCCGTATAGCCACGAGCGTGCACACAGCTCGCCGGATCTGCGGAGCCGGCGAGCTGACTGCACATTCGACGCGAACCAAAACCCGCGAGCGGGCAGTATGGGGGCATGCGGATAGGCGTGCTGACCGGTGGTGGTGACTGTCCTGGCTTGAACGCGGTGATCCGGGCGGTGGTCCGTACCTGTGACGTCCGGTACGGCTCGACGGTCGTCGGGTTCCGGGACGGCTGGCGCGGCCTGCTCGAGAATCGTCGTGAGCAGCTCAAGAATGACGATCGCAACGACCGGCTGCTGGCCAAGGGCGGCACCATCTTGGGCACCGCGCGCGTCAACCCCGACAAACTCCGGGCCGGGCTCGATCAGATCAAGCAGACGCTCGAGGACAACGGCATCGACGTGCTGATCCCGATCGGCGGCGAAGGCACCTTGACGGCCGCGCACTGGCTGGCCGAGGAGAACGTCCCCGTGGTGGGTGTGCCCAAGACCATCGACAACGACATCGATTGCACCGACGTCACTTTCGGCCACGACACCGCGCTGATGATCGCCACCGAGGCCATCGACCGACTGCACAGCACCGCCGAGTCGCATCAGCGGGTGATGCTGGTGGAGGTGATGGGCCGGCACGCGGGCTGGATCGCGCTGGGCGCGGGGATGGCCTCCGGTGCGCACATGACGCTGATTCCCGAGCAGCCGTTCGATATCGAAGAGGTGTGCCGGCTGGTGAGACAGCGCTTCGTGCGCGGTGACTCGCACTTCATCTGTGTGGTCGCCGAAGGGGCGCGGCCGTCAGAGGGCTCAATGCAGTTGCGCGACGGCGGAATTGACGAGTTCGGGCATGTGAAGTTCACCGGTGTCGCGCAGCAGCTGGCCATCGAGATCGAGAAGCGGATCCGGAAGGAAGTCCGGACCACCGTGCTGGGCCACGTGCAGCGCGGCGGTACCCCGACGGCCCACGACCGGGTACTGGCCACCCGGTTCGGCGTCAACGCCGCCGACGCCGCGCACTCGGGTGAGTACGGGATGATGGTGTCGTTGCGGGGTCAGGAGATCGGCCGGGTGCCGCTCGCGGATGCGGTGCGCCAGCTCAAGTTGGTGCCGCAGACCCGGTACGACGACGCCGCCGAATTCTTCGGCTAGCGGTAGGCCGCCGGTAGCGGCATCCCGAGTGCGGACTCCACCGCGCGGAGCCGGGCCGGGTAGTCGGTGATGATGCCGTCGGCGCCGGCGGCGATCTGCGCGCGCATGGTGTCGGCGTCGTTGATCGTCCACGGAATCACCTTGAGGCCGAGGGCATGTGCGCGGTCGATGAATGCCCGGTCGGCGATCAGCGCGAACCCCGGGTCCTTCGGTGTCAGCCCGTAGGGGACCGAGTAGCCGGGAGACAGGATGTTCGCCCCGACCGACGCCGCCCCGGCGATCGGGTCACCGACCACCGCCGGATTCACGTCTGCCGTCCATGCCGAATTCGGCACCCACGTCGTCTCATCCCACAGCGCCACCAGTGGGATGCCGGGTTCCTGCTGGCGGACCAGGGGCAGGGTGCGCCAGTCGAAACTCTGGATCTCGACCTTGTCGACCTTGCCCGCGGCCCGGACGGTGCCGAGGATGACGTCGACGAATTGTTGTGGTGCCGCTGATGTTTCGGGCTTGTCGGCTTCGATCTTGGTCTCGATGTTGTACCGCACACCGGCGTGGTGCGCGTCGGCGAGCGCGAAGACCTCGTCGAGCGTGGCGATCTTGTTTCCGGTCACCACTTCGGCGGCCGGGAATCCGCTGAGCAGTTTGCCGCAGTTCAGGGTGCGCAGCTGGGCTCGGGTGAGGTCGTGCACGAGCTTGCCGACGTACGGGTACTGCGGGTCACCGGGGACGGCGGGGCCGGTGTCGGTGCATTTGTCGGGCTGGATGGTCGGGTCGTGCCACACCATGGGCGCACCGTCCTTGGAAAGGACGATGTCGAGCTCCAACGTGGTGACACCGAGCTCGATGGCCTTGGTGAACGCGCGCAGCGATTCCTCTGTGGTCTCGCCCCGTCCGCCGCGGTGTGCCTGCAGGTCGAAAGTGTCGGGAGCGGCCGTGGCGATGGGCACGGCAGTCAGGGCGAAGGTGGTCAGCAGGGCGCCGATGCGTGCGAGCATTCGCGGAGGTTAACCGGGCCGAGGAAATGGCCGGTGAACGAGGGTCACACCGCGGCGAGCTTGTGCACCTGCGCGTTGAACAACGAGACCAGCGGCTGGTCGCAGGTCTGCGGCTGGTCGGTGGTCGTCATGAGGCAGATGGCGGTGACCGACACCCCGCGGTACTGCCCGAGCACCTTGACGCTCAAGAACGGTGTCACCAGGCCGATGCGGTCGGAAACTGTCTCGCGAACGGTCACCGCCCAGGCGGGCAGGCCCTTGCGATTCGCCTGATGGTGGACGTCGATCACGAGCAGGTCGTTCAGCGTGTATCGCGTGCAGGTGCGGGCAGCCTCGCGGTAGTTCGGCCACTCGTACGGCAGTCTCAGCCAGACTGCCAGGGCATGGTGGGTGTCCTTCTTCAGCTGCACCTGAACCGACTGTCTGCTCGGTGCGCCGGCCAAGGGCACACAGAATTGCGGTGACACGTCGTCGGTTGTCGTCCGGGTGGCAGCGTTCTGCTTGGGTCCGTCGAGCGTGGCCGTCGGCCAATCGGGAAAGTCGCGCCGCCCGACCGCCATCGAGGTCTCGAGGTTGGTGATACCGGGGTCCAGGACCCGACGGATTGCGACGACGCCACCGGTGATCACGATGGCCGCCGCCACTATCGCGCCGACCACGAGCGCGGCGAACTTCCGATTCGTCGGCGGTGGGGGCAGCGGTTGACCGGTGCTCATGAGGCCGACACTACGATCAAGGCATGGCTGACGCAGACCTTCTCGACTACGACGACGTCCTCGCGACGTACGAGCCCGTCATGGGCATGGAAGTCCATGTCGAACTGTCCACCGAGACCAAGATGTTCTGTGGCTGTGCGAACCGGTTCGGTGCCGAGCCGAACACGCTGGTGTGCCCGGTGTGCCTGGGCCTGCCCGGGGCGCTGCCGGTGGTCAACGAGTCCGCGGTCGAGTCCGCGATCCGGATCGGGTTGGCACTGAACTGCGCCATCACGCCGTGGGGCCGGTTCGCCCGGAAGAACTACTTCTACCCGGATCAGCCGAAGAACTACCAGATCAGCCAATACGACGAGCCCATCGCCGTGAACGGTTACCTCGACGTTCCGCTGGAGGACGGCAGCATCTGGCGCGTCGATATCGAGCGTGCCCACATGGAGGAGGACACCGGCAAGCTGACGCACCTGGGCAGCGACACCGGCCGGATCTCCGGCGCCACCACCTCGCTGGCCGACTTCAACCGGGCCGGTGTGCCGCTGGTGGAGATCGTCAGCAAGCCCATCGAGGGCGCCGGTGAACGTGCTCCGGAGATCGCCCGTGCCTACGTGACGGCGCTGCGGGATCTATTGCGCGGCTTGGGCGTTTCCGACGTGCGCATGGACCAGGGTTCGATGCGCTGTGACTCCAACGTCTCGCTCAAGCTCAAGGGTGCCGCGGAGTTCGGCACCCGCACCGAGACCAAGAACGTCAACTCGCTCAAGAGCGTCGAGGTGGCGGTCCGCTACGAGATGCGCCGGCAGGCCGCTGTGCTGCAGGCCGGCGGCACCATCACGCAGGAGACCCGGCACTTCCACGAGGACGGCCACACCACGTCCGGCCGGAGCAAGGAAACCGCCGAGGACTACCGCTACTTCCCGGAGCCGGACCTGGAGCCGATCGCCCCGTCGGATGAGTTGGTGGAGCGGCTGCGCGGCACCATCCCCGAGCTTCCGTGGTTGGTGCGCAAGCGGATTCAGGACGACTGGGGCATCTCCGACGAGGTGATGCGCGACCTCGTCAACGCCGGCGCGATCGAGCTGGTGGCGGCGACCGTCGAGCACGGCGCGTCCAGCGAGGCGGCGCGCGCCTGGTGGGGCAACTTCCTGACGCAGAAGGCCAACGAGAGTGAAGTGACCCTCGACGAGCTGGCCATCACCCCGGCCCAGGTCGCCGCGGTGGTCAAGCTGGTCGACGACGGCAAGCTGTCCAACAAGCTGGCCCGGCAGGTCGTTGAGGGCGTACTGGCCGGTGAGGGCGAGCCCGAGCAGGTCATGAACGACCGCGGTCTTGTTGTGGTGCGCGACGATTCGCTCATCCAGGCCGCGATCGACGAGGCACTGGCCGCCCAGCCCGACATCGCCGACAAGATCCGCGGTGGCAAGGTTCAGGCCGCCGGCGCGATCGTCGGCGCGGTGATGAAGGCGACCAAGGGTCAGGCTGACGCGGCGCGCGTGCGCGAACTCGTCATCGCGGCCTGCAGCTAGTGCAGCACCTGCTGTTGCGGCGCGGGCGCCGTCGTCGGTCGCAGTGACGACACGCCCGCGACGCAGTAGCCCGCGATCACGAAACACACCGCGGCGCAGGGCAGATTGCCGGTCGGCGTACCGGCACCGGTGACGCCGTCGATGGCACCGGCGAAGTCCGGCAGTGCGGCCAGCCAGAGCACCGTGAAGGTGAGCAGGTACAGCACCCCGAACACCCGGACGTACTGACTGGGGTGCTGCGTCCCGACGCGGCGCGTGATCCGCCAGTCCTGCACCAGGATCGGGATCGCCACGAAGGTGAACACCGCGACCTCGACGCCGAGCACGGCGTACTGCGTTGCGCTGTGCCGGGCCGAGAGCAACGTCGGCAGGCTGAGCAGCCCCATGATGACCGGTGCCAGCACACTGATGACGGGGATGCGCCAGGCCAGTGACAGCCGGGCCGGCGGTGTGCCCGCCTCCACGCGGCGCCCGATCAGCACGTGCACCAGGAACGCGACCGCCGCGGGCCCGACCACTGCCAGGCTGACCCAACTGCTCACCGGCACGCAGCCGAGCGTCGGGTGGTTCAGCGGGTTCGCGGTGTTCCACACCCACCAGCGCAGCTGTGGCCCGAGATGGTCGAAGATGCCGTAGACGCAGCCGTGCACGAATCCGACGCAGATGGCGCCGATGAGCGCGCCGCGCCGTTCGAATACGCCGGTGGCGCGGACGATGTCATAGGCCAGCGTGATGGTCGCCGGGTACAGCGCCACGATGTACAGCGGCAGCCGTCCATCGACGAAATCGACGCTGAACACGTTGTGCACCAACATGACCCCGAGCCGGGTGCCGGCGAACAGGTCCGGTGGATGCCGGGGTAATTCGGTCACCAGGGCGTAGGCCACCGATGCCAGCCAGATCGCGATCCCGGTGGGGTCGCGGCGGACCCGCCGCAGCGCGTAGGCCAGCGCCAGGCCCGCGCCGACCAGCATCAGCAGCTCGACGACCGGCATGCTCCAGTGGGTGAGGGCCAGCGGGTTCCGCAGCTTGACCCAGGAATCGTCGTCGCAGGAGAAGCCCAGGTAGCCGGCCAGCCGAGCGAAGTCGGCCGGGCACGCGCGCATCATCGAGCGACCCTCATGTCGGGCGTCAATTACGTCTTGTCGTCGGTGCTACGCGGGAATCCGCCCTGCGGGAACAGCGGGAACACGACGTCGTCGAACTTCTCCACGTCGCCGGCCGTCTTGTTCACCGTGGCGCCCCAGATATTGCCGTCGGGGGAGAGCTCCAGCGCGAAGACGTGTCCGTGGGTGTCCGTGCGGAGGGCCTCGGGGTCACCCGTGACCGCGCCGGTTTCCTTGGCCAGCCGCAGCGCCACAGTCTTCTTGGTGTTGACCAGATTGACCATGACGGTGTTGTCGACCGCCACACAGCCGGCGACACCGGGACGATCGGGCCAGCTCCACACCGTGGACACCTTGGAGTCCTTGGTGATCTTCTGCAGCCGGTCGCCGGTGGGGGTGCGGTCGGTGACGTACAGCGAGCCGCTGGCCCCGTCGATGCACAGCCCGCCGCCGGAGCCCATGCCCGACAGTGCGGTGGTCGGCGGCGCCTGGCCCACTGTTGTCGGCTGCTCGATGCGCAGCAGCTTGCCCGCCAGCGAAGCCGGATCGGCTGCGGCGGCGGGGTTGCCGGCATCTCCGGTGAGCACCACGAGGGTGGTCGGGCTGCTGAAGATCAGCGCCCCGGTGTTGCCCGTGGGGCCCTTGGGAATCCCAGTCAGGATCGGCTTGGGAACGTCGCCGTCGGCGATCCGGACCACCCGGTTGTCGGTGGGCGTGGTGATGTACGCGTACATCAGCCGGTCCTGTTGGTAACTCGGCGAAAGTACGATGTCCATGAGACCGCCGTCGCCGGATGCGTCGACCGGGATCACCATCTTGACCTTGGGTTCCGCGTTCGTGGCGATGTTCTTGACCGCGCCGGTGACGCGCTCGGCGACGATTGCCGACTTGCTGTCGCCGCCCATGATCAGGCCGCTGGTGCTCTCCAGGCAGCCCTGCATCACCGCCGGTGCCGGGCACGCCTTCGGGAACGGGTTCGGCGGCAACGGCGGCGGAGGCGGCGGGGTCGAGCTCGGCGCCCCACCGAGCTCGGGCTCGATGGTGAACGGCTCAGATGCGGCCGAATCGAAACGGGCGCAGCCCTGCAGTGCCAGCAAAGCGATGGCGCACAACGCCAGAACCCGTCGAGCGGGTGCAGCACCAACACGCTCAGGCCGGCGTTCGGGCCTCGTCAGCGCAGTCCGCGTCGACCGCCGCAATGTCATGCCCGCCAGGTTACGGACTGTTCGACGGTGCTCGCCACGTCGGGGCCGCGCGCCGGGCCGGGCAAATCCGGTGAACAACCGGGTCAAACCACCGTTTAAATCCACGGTCAGCAGCGCAATTGCACTTACCCTGGCAACTATGACCAGTACTTCCCATGAGTCGCGTGCATGGCAACGGCCCGACGAGTCGGCCGCCAAGCCCGCGTCGGCACGCCTGGTCGATCCCGAAGACGACCTGCCCATCACGACCTACCGTGGCGATAGCGGCGAGACCGCGGCAACCACGGCCATTCCGCGGTTCGACACCGCATCGCCAGACGATGTCACGGAGGTGACATCCGCATCGTCCTCGTCGCCGTCCTCGATGGCGTTCGATCTCATGCACGAACCCGAGCCGCTGCCGTACGTGCAACCCCGCGAACGGGGCTCGCAGCAGCCCGCCGAGCCTGCCGAAATCGAACCCGATCCCGAGACCGATGCCCGGGTGCGGGTGGCCAAGCGCCGCGGCACCCAGGACCTGGGGCTCTTGGTCTTGCGCGTCGGCCTGGGTGCCTGGCTGGTGGTCCACGGTCTGCAGAAGGCGTTCGGCTGGTGGGGCGGCCAGGGGCTGAACGGGTACGAACACGCGCTGGCCGCTGCCGGCTTCCAGCACGCCGGGATACTGACCTATCTCGCCACCGGGGCGCAGATCGGGGCCGGTGTCCTGCTGGTGCTGGGGCTGTTCACTCCGGTCGCCGCCGCGGTCGCCCTGGGTTACCTCGTCAACGCCCTGGCCGTGGAGGTGGCCGCACAACCCGTGCACGGCTACTTCCCGTACTTCCTGCCCGAAGGGCACGAGTACCTGGTGACCATGATCGTGCTGGCCGCGGCGCTGACCCTGACCGGGCCGGGGCTCTACGGCTTCGACGCCGGGCGCGGCTGGGCCCGCCGCCCCTTCATCGGGTCGTTCCTGTGCCTGCTGATCGGTGTCGGCCTGGGCGTCGGCGTGTGGATGCTGCTGAACGGATCAAACCCGCTGCACTGAGCGGGGCCGGCTCACTCGTTGTACGGGTTGGGCACGACGCCGCCGCTGGCCGCGGTCAGCACCGGCAGTGACGCGAACGTCACACCCGGCAGCCGCAAGTCGGTGCCGTCGGTCAATTCGGCCTTGGCCCACTTGGAGCCGTCGAAGCGCAGGCCCTTGATGTCCTGCCACGTCACCGTCCGGCTGCCGAGCAGCGACCGCGCGGTGACGCCCAACTTGTCGGCCACCGTGCGGTAGCGAATCACCATCGCCGACAACAGGATCGGGATGACGAGCAGCGCCGCGCACCAGGCCGGCCCGGCGAACACCAGGGCCAGCAGCCCGATGGCGAAGAACCCCACCGCCAGATGGGCGACCCCCGGGATCTTGATCACGACGGGTCGGGCTGCGGTCGAAGAGGTTCGGCGGCTCACGCCATCTATCTTCCCAGGCGGTGGGTCGGCGGGTTGCCGGGTGTATCCGGCTACGGAACTGATTTGACCTGCGCGCGCCGTGGGGACTACCGTCCTTGCTTATGCAGAACTCGGGATTGCTTGTAGTAACTGGGCGCGTTGGTGCGTGACCAGGCTGACTAAGCCGACTACAAGCATCGACGCGCAACCCTCGTACAGCCACCCACGCTGACGGGGGTTTTTTGTTTGCCCGAGAACGCCACAACCGCAACACGATCAAGAGGACAAGAGTGAGCGCACCCACCACGCGACCGCCAGAGTCGACGCAACAGCCCGACGGCCCCAGCGGCGCGGTCAACGGTCATTCGAAAATCGTTGCCCCGCAGCAGATGACCGGTGCTCAGGCCGTCGTCCGGTCGCTCGAGGAACTCGACGTCGACACCATCTTCGGCATCCCCGGCGGTGCCGTGCTGCCGGTCTACGACCCGCTGTTCGACTCGAAGAAGGTCCGCCACGTGCTGGTCCGGCACGAGCAGGGCGCCGGCCACGCCGCGTCGGGCTACGCGCATGCGACCGGCAAGGTCGGCGTGATGATGGCCACCTCGGGTCCGGGCGCCACCAACCTGGTCACGCCGCTGGCCGACGCCCAGATGGACTCCATCCCGGTCGTCGCCATCACCGGCCAGGTCGGCCGCGGGCTGATCGGCACCGACGCGTTCCAGGAAGCCGACATCTCCGGCATCACCATGCCGATCACGAAGCACAACTTCCTGGTCCGCAACGGTGACGACATCGCCAAGGTGATCGCGGAGGCGTTCCACATCGCGTCCTCCGGCCGGCCCGGTGCCGTCCTCGTCGACATCCCGAAGGACGTGCTGCAGGCGCAGTGCACGTTCAGCTGGCCGCCGGTCATCGACCTGCCCGGCTACAAGCCGAACACCAAGCCGCACAGCCGCCAGGTGCGCGAGGCCGCCAAGCTGATCGCCGCCTCGCACAAGCCCGTGCTGTACGTCGGCGGCGGCGTCATCCGCGGCGAGGCCTCCGCGGAGCTGCTGGAGCTCGCCGAACTGACCGGCATCCCCGTCGTCACCACCCTGATGGCACGTGGCGCGTTCCCCGACAGCCACCCTCAGCACATGGGCATGCCGGGCATGCACGGCACGGTGTCGGCCGTGGCGGCGCTGCAGAAGAGCGACCTGCTGATCGCTCTCGGCACCCGCTTCGACGACCGGGTCACCGGTCAGCTGTCGTCGTTCGCGCCCGAGGCCAAGGTGATCCACGCGGACATCGACCCGGCCGAGATCGGCAAGAACCGGAACGCCGACGTGCCGATCGTCGGTGACATCAAGAACGTCATCGTCGACCTGCTCGCGGCGCTGCGCCGCGATGGCGTGTCCGCCGACACGCTGGACCTGGCCGACTGGTGGACCTACCTGAGTGGCATCAAGGAGACCTTCCCGCTGAGCTACGGCCCGCAGAGCGACGGCAGCCTCTCGCCGGAGTACGTCATCGAGAAGCTGGGCCAGATCGCCGGGCCGGACGCGCTGTACGTGGCGGGTGTCGGTCAGCACCAGATGTGGGCCGCGCAGTTCATCAAGTACGAGAACCCGAAGACCTGGCTGAACTCGGGCGGTCTGGGCACCATGGGCTTCTCCATCCCGGCCGCGATGGGCGCCAAGTTCGCCCGCCCGGAGGCCGAGGTGTGGGCCATCGACGGTGACGGCTGCTTCCAGATGACCAACCAGGAGCTGGCCACCTGCGCCCTCGAAGGGGCGCCGATCAAGGTTGCGCTGATCAACAACGGCAACCTCGGCATGGTGCGGCAGTGGCAGACGCTGTTCTACGAAGAGCGCTACAGCCAGACCAACCTGTCCACGCACTCGCACCGCATCCCGGACTTCGTGATGCTGGCCGAGGCGCTCGGTTGCGTCGGCCTGCGCTGCGAGCGCGCCGAAGACGTCGAGGACGTCATCCGGCAGGCCCGCGAGATCAACGACCGCCCCGTCGTCATCGACTTCATCGTCGGCGCCGACGCCCAGGTGTGGCCGATGGTCGCCGCCGGCACCAGCAATGACGAGATCATGGCGGCGCGCGATATCCGTCCGCTGTTCGACAACGAGGATCAGGTCTAGTGGCTACTACTCACACTCTCTCGGTTCTCGTCGAGGACACTCCCGGTGTGCTCGCCCGCGTGGCAGCGCTGTTCTCGCGGCGTGGCTTCAACATCCAGTCGCTGGCGGTTGGTGCCACCGAGCAGAAGAACATGTCCCGCATGACCATCGTGGTCTGCGTCGAGGAGCAGCTGCCGCTGGAGCAGATCACCAAGCAGCTCAACAAGCTGATCAACGTCATCAAGATCGTCGAGCAGGAGCCGGACAACTCCGTCTCCCGCGAGCTGGCGCTGATCAAGGTGCGGGCCGACGCCAGCACCCGTGGTCAGGTGATCGAGGCGGTCAACCTGTTCCGGGCGAAGGTCGTCGACGTGTCGACCGAGTCGCTGACCGTCGAGGCCACCGGCACCCAGGAGAAGCTCGAAGCACTGCTGCGCGTGCTGGAGCCGTATGGTATTCGCGAGCTGGTGCAGTCCGGTGTGGTTTCGTTGGCGCGCGGCCCGCGCGGCATCGGCGCGGCCAAGTAACCGCTGACCCCGAGCAAAACTTCGAATAACAGAGCTTCAACAACAGATACAAGGGTAAGGAAGAGCAAGTGGCAGTTGAGATGTTCTACGACGACGATGCGGACCTGTCGATCATCCAGGGTCGCAAGGTCGCCGTCATCGGCTACGGCAGCCAGGGGCACGCGCATTCGCTTTCGCTGCGCGACTCGGGTGTGCAGGTCAAGGTCGGCCTGAAGGAAGGCTCGAAGTCCCGCGAGAAGGTCACCGAGCAGGGCCTCGAGGTCGACACCCCGGCCAACGTCGCCGCCTGGGCCGACGTCATCATGCTGCTGGCGCCGGACACCGCGCAGGCCGAGATCTTCACCAACGACATCGAGCCCAACCTCAAGGACGGCGACGCGCTGTTCTTCGGCCACGGCCTCAACATCCACTTCGGCCTGATCAAGCCCCCGGCCAACGTCACCATCGGCATGGTTGCCCCCAAGGGCCCCGGCCACCTGGTGCGTCGCCAGTTCGTCGACGGCAAGGGTGTGCCCGCGCTGATCGCCGTCCACCAGGACCCCAAGGGTGAGGGCCAGGCGCTGGCGCTGTCCTACGCCAAGGGCATCGGTGGCACCCGCGCCGGCGTCATCAAGACCGACTTCAAGGAAGAGACCGAGACCGACCTGTTCGGTGAGCAGGCCGTTCTCTGTGGTGGCACCGAGGAACTGGTCAAGGCCGGTTTCGAGGTCATGGTCGAGGCCGGTTACGCCCCGGAGATGGCCTACTTCGAGGTGCTGCACGAGCTCAAGCTCATCGTCGACCTGATGTACGAGGGTGGCATCGCCCGCATGAACTACTCGGTGTCCGACACCGCTGAGTTCGGTGGCTACCTGTCCGGCCCGCGCGTCATCGACGCCGACACCAAGGACCGCATGCGCGCCATCCTGAAGGACATCCAGGACGGCACCTTCGTCAAGCGCCTGGTCGCCAACGTCGAGGGTGGCAACAAGGAGCTCGAGGGTCTGCGCCAGGCAAACGCCGAGCACCCGATCGAGGTCACCGGCAAGAAGCTGCGCGACCTGATGAGCTGGGTCGACCGGCCGATCACCGAGACTGCCTAGTCTCCAACCGCCGACTGGCCAGTTATCGCACGCGATTCACGAAAAAGCGTGCAATAACTGGCCTTTCGGCATTTCAGGGCGTTTCGTCACCCCATCACGCTAAGTCGGGCCGGCGAGGTGTCCCGACGCCAAATTTCTACCCGCCCAGCCGGTCAGCGACCGAGACGACCCGTCGCGCCAGGTGGTCCAATGCCGCATAGGTGTTGTCGTCGAACTGGCGGATGTTGTCGTGGTTGGCCAGCAGGCTCACGCCGTACGGGTTGCCGTCGGCGAACTTGAGCGGGTCGGTGTAGCCGGGCGGGACGATGATGCCGCCCCAGTGCATCAGGGTGATGTACAGCGATAGCAGCGTGGTCTCCTGCCCGCCGTGCGCGGTGTTGGTCGAGGTGAATCCGGCGTACACCTTGTCCGCCAGAGCGCCCTGAGACCACAGGCCGCCGAGCGAGTCCAGGAACGCCCGCAGCTGTGACGCGACGGAACCGAAGCGGGTCGGAGAGCCGAAGATCACGGCGTCGGCCCAGACGATGTCGTCGCCCGTGG
This sequence comes from Mycolicibacterium llatzerense, assembly GCF_025331195.1. NCBI lineage: Bacteria > Bacillati > Actinomycetota > Actinomycetes > Mycobacteriales > Mycobacteriaceae > Mycobacterium > Mycolicibacterium llatzerense. Next base: position 417,110 of record NZ_LXOV01000016.1, read on the forward strand.
CGGTCGGAAGGTCTTTGGTTGCTTCGTAATTCGCGGTCCACGCCGGGTTGTGCGCAAACGACGCGGGGTCCGCGGACTCTGCGACGGGCCGCAACCGCACCTCGGCGCCCAACGATTCGGCGGTGCTCGCGACCCGCTGCGCCATGGAAGTGCCGTGCCCGGTCGCGGAGTAGAAGATCACAGAAAGCTTGGCCATGAGCCAAGCCAACACTATGGCGCGAGCGACGGCAGCGTCTTCACTCCGAATTCACGACGCAGCACGGTGCGGGCCGCATACATACCCGCCATGCCGTGCACGCCGGTGCCCGGCGGGGTGGCCGACGAACACAGGTATGCCTTGGGGATCGGCGTGGTCCACGGGTTGGCCCGCAGCGTCGGCCCGATCATCGCGGCCTTGAGCGTCGCGCCGCCGACGATGATGTCGCCGCCGACGTAATTGGCGTTGTGCTGCGACATCTCGGCGGCCGGCACCGCGCGGGCCGCGAGCACCAGATCGCGGAAACCCGGTGCGGCGTCCTCGAACAACCCGATGACGGTCTCGGTCTGGTCGACGGTCGAGCCCGCGGGCACGTGACAGTAGGTCCACAGCGGCCGTCGGCCCTGGGCGTCGATGCGGGACGGGTCGGCGAGGTGGGGCAGCGAGGCCAGCGTCATCGGGTGCTCGGCATGGCGCCCCTGCCAGATCTCCCGTTCGGCATGCGCCATCTGGGTCCGGGTGCCGCCGAGGTGGACGGTCGGTGACGATGCCATCCGCGGGTCGCGCCAAGGGATCTCACCGGACAGCACGAAGTCGATCTTGCAGACGCCGGGACCGAACTTGTAGCGGCGCAGTGCTTTTGCATAGCGGTCCGGAACGGCAGACCCGTAGATGTCGAGCAGGGCGGTCGGGGAGGTGTCGTAGATGACCACTCCGGCGGGCGGATTCGTCACGGGGGAGCCGGCGACGAGCTCACCGCCGTGTGCGCGCAGATCGGCGATCAGCGCATCGGTGATCGTCTGCGTGCCGCCGACCGGAACCGGCCAGCCCGCCGTGTGGGCGACGGTGCTGAGCATGATGCCCGCGCCGCTGTTGACGGGCGACGGCATGGGGTGGATGGCGTGCGCGCCGACGCCGGTGAACAGGGCCTGGGCGTCGTCACCGCGCAGCAGGCTCCACGCCGGGCTGCCCTGGGTCAGCACCCGCAGTCCGGCACGCACGGTGCTCGGCAGGTCGGGCGGCAGGGAACGCTTGTCGCCGAGGAAGAAGGCCAGGACGCCGTCGACGTGCTCGACCAGCGGGCCCAGCAGCCGCCGCCAGGACGAGCCGTGTTCGAGCTCCGCGCAGGTGCGATCGAGGGAGCGGTACGCGATGGCGGCCCGGCCCGAGGCCTTTCCCGTCGCTTCGCTCGCCCCGGCAGGCAGGGGATTGGCGTACGAGATCTCCGGGGTGACCATCCGCACACCGCGGGCGGCCAGGTCGAACTCCGCGAAGAAGGGCGACGCCACACCCAGCGGATGCACCGCCGAACAGACGTCGTGCAAAACGCCTGGGTATTCGGGGTCGGGGGCGGTGCGGGCACCGCCGCCGGGGGTCTGCTGGCCTTCGATGACCCGGACGGACAGCCCGGCGCGGGCGCAGATGACGGCCGCGGCCAGTCCGTTGGGTCCACTACCGACGACGGTGACGTCCACCACTTGATGGTAGTGACAGGCCGGGACAACCCAGATCAAGGCAACCGCGATTGGAAGCGCGGCCATGCCGCCCACTAGTCTGTGCGCGTGAGCCTTCCTGTCGTACTCATCGCTGACAAACTCGCCGAATCGACCGTCGCCGCCCTCGGCGACCAGGTAGAGGTCCGTTGGGTCGACGGACCCGACCGCGAAAAGCTGCTGGCCGCCGTGCCGGACGCCGACGCCCTGCTGGTGCGCTCGGCCACCACGGTGGACGCCGAGGTGCTGGCCGCGGCGCCCAAGCTCAAGATCGTCGCCCGCGCGGGCGTCGGCCTGGACAACGTCGACGTCGACGCCGCCACCGCCCGCGGTGTACTGGTCGTCAACGCCCCGACCTCGAACATCCACAGTGCCGCCGAGCACGCCCTGGCGCTGCTGCTGTCGGCCGCCCGCCAGATTCCGGCCGCCGACGCCACGCTGCGCGAGCACACCTGGAAGCGGTCGAAGTTCTCGGGCACCGAAATCTTCGGCAAGACCGTCGGCGTCGTGGGCATGGGCCGCATCGGCCAGCTCGTGGCGCAGCGCCTTGCCGCGTTCGGCGCGCACATCGTCGCCTACGACCCCTACGTCTCGCAGGCCCGTGCCGCGCAGCTGGGCATCGAGCTGCTGACCCTCGATGAGCTTTTGGGCCGCGCTGATTTCATCTCGGTGCACCTGCCCAAGACCAAGGAAACCGCCGGCCTGATCAACAAGGACGCGCTGGCCAAGACCAAGCCGGGCGTCATCATCGTCAATGCGGCCCGCGGTGGCCTCATCGATGAGCAGGCCCTGGCCGACGCGATCATCAGCGGCCACGTCCGTGGCGCCGGCCTCGACGTCTTCGCCACCGAGCCCTGCACCGACAGCCCGCTGTTCGAGCTGCCGCAGGTCGTCGTCACCCCGCACCTGGGCGCCTCCACCGAAGAGGCGCAGGACCGCGCCGGCACCGACGTCGCCGCGAGCGTGAAGCTGGCGCTGGCCGGCGAGTTCGTGCCGGACGCCGTCAACGTCGGCGGCGGTGTCGTCGGCGAAGAGGTCGCGCCGTGGCTCGACCTGGTGCGCAAGCTGGGTCTGCTGGTCGGTGCCCTGTCGCCGGCGCTGCCGTCCTCGCTGGATGTGCAGGTCCTGGGCGAGCTGGCGTCCGAAGACGTTGAGATTCTGAAGCTTTCGGCGATGCGCGGGCTGTTCTCGGCCGTCATCGAGGACCAGGTGACGTTCGTCAACGCGCCGGCGCTGGCCGCCGAGCGTGGCGTCGAGGCCACCCTGGGAACCGAGTCGGAGAGCCCCAACCACCGCAGCGTCGTCGACGTCCGCGCCGTGGCCGCCGATGGTTCGGTTTTCAACGTGTCGGGCACCCTGAGCGGTCCGCAGTTGGTCGAGAAGATCGTCCAGATCAACGGCCGCAACCTGGACCTGCGTGCCGAGGGCGTCAACCTGATCCTCAACTACGGCGACCAGCCGGGCGCCCTGGGCAAGATCGGCACCCTGCTCGGTGGAGCCGACGTCAACATTCTCGCCGCTCAGATGTCGCAGGACTCTGACGGTTCGGGCGCGACGGTCATGCTGCGGCTCGACCGTGAGGTGCCGGCCGACGTGCTCAGCGCGATCGGCGACGCCGTCGGCGCGACCACGCTGGAACTGGTGGATCTGTCGTGAAGCTCGCCGTCATCGCCGGTGACGGCATCGGCCCCGAGGTCATCGGCGAGGCACTGAAGGTCCTCGATGTCGTGCGGCCGGGTGTCGAGCGCACCGAGTACAACGTGGGTGCCAAGCGCTACCACGAGACCGGGGAGACCCTGCCCGAGGGCATGGTCGACGAGCTCAAGACGCACGACGCAATCCTGTTGGGCGCCATCGGCGATCCTTCGGTGCCCAGCGGCGTGCTCGAGCGTGGCCTGCTGCTGACCATGCGGTTCGCGCTGGATCACCACGTGAACCTGCGGCCGTCGCGGCTGTTCGCGGGCGTCGACAGCCCGCTGGCCGGCAACCCGGACATCGACTTCGTCGTGGTTCGCGAGGGCACCGAGGGGCCGTACACCGGCACCGGTGGTGCCATCCGCGTCGGCACTCCGCACGAGGTGGCCACCGAGGTGTCCACCAACACGCGGTTCGGTGTCGAGCGCGTGGTGCGCTATGCCTTCGAGAAAGCTCGCGCGCGGCGTAAGCACCTGACGCTGGTGCACAAGAACAACGTGCTGGCCTACGCCGGTTCGCTGTGGACCCGCACGGTCGACGAGATCGGCACCGAGTACCCGGACGTCCAAACCGCCTACATGCACGTGGATGCGGCGACCATCTACATGGTGACCGATCCGGGCCGCTTCGATGTGATCGTCACCGACAACCTGTTCGGCGACATCATCACCGACCTGGCCGCGGCCGTCTCCGGCGGTATCGGTCTGGCGGCATCGGGCAACATCGACGCGACGGGCACCAACCCGTCGATGTTCGAACCGGTGCACGGCAGCGCGCCCGACATCGCCGGTAAGGGTCTGGCCGACCCGACCGCGGCCATCATGAGTGTGGCGCTGCTGCTGACTCACCTCGGCGAGAACGAGGCCGCGGCCCGCGTGGACAAGGCTGTGGCCGAGCATCTTTCGACACGTGGCGACGCCAAACTGTCGACGTCGGAGACCGGCGAGCGGATTCGCAGCTTCCTGTAGTGCCGTGAACAGCATCGCCACCCTCACCAGGCAGTGCTGGCTGTTCGCCGTCGGCTCGACGTTCTTCGCCCTCGCCACGGTTCCCGGGTTTCCCTCGGTGGCCGGGGCGGGTGCGACGAACCTGCTGTGCTTCATCGGGTCATGGTTCTTCACCGCCGCGGCGCTCATGCAGTATGTGCTGGCGCCCCCGGGAATCCAATGGTGGTCGGCGGCAATCCAATTCATGGGCACCGTGCTGTTCAACGTCAGCACCGGTGCATCGGTGTGGGCGCACGCCGTGCTCGCCGAGCGACGCTACGTGTGGGCGCCCGACGCCGCCGGGTCGCTGGCCTTCCTGCTCAGTGGCCTGCTGGCAGTCATGGTCGTCGGTCTGTGGGCGCCGAAATCCGTTGACTGGCAGGCATCTTGGATCAACATGATGGGCTGCGTCGCGTTCGAGGTGTCGGCGCTGGCGGCTTTCGTCCGCACGACCGGCGTGACGGTCGACGAGTGGCTGGCGAACTTCGGGACCTTCGTCGGCGCATTGTGCTTCCTGGTCGCCGCCCTGATGGTGCGGCCGCGCCGGTCAGCGGCTTGATTGTCTGGTGGCCGCCAGGCTGCCGAGCAGCTTCAACCGGTCCGCTGTCGGTGAATTCGGTTCCGCCGTCATGACATAGAGGGTCAGTCCCGGATCGGCGGACAGTTCCAGCCCGTCGAAGGTCAGGTCGAGTTGACCGACGTCAGGATGCTTGAGCGCTTTCGGGCCGGACTGATGTGCCCGGATGATGTGTGCGCCCCACCTGACCCGGAATTCGTCACTGCGCGTGCTCAATTCACCGACCAGCTGGGTGAGCCTGTCGTCATACGGATCACGGGCCGCGGCGCCGCGGAGGATGGCAACGGCGTTGTCGGCCTGCTGGTTCCAGTCGACGAAGAAGTCTCGGGCCCGGTGGTCGAGGAACAGGAACCGGGCGATGTTGGCCTGGCCGTCGGCTCCGTCGATGGCGTCGCGGTAGAGCTCAGTGCTGACGGCATTGGTGGCCAGGATGTCGAGGCGGTCGTTGCTGACCCAGGCAGGCACGCCCACCATCGCATCGAGGATCTGCTGGACGCTCGGCCGAATCCTGGTGCTCGGTTTGCGTGGGGTACGCCTTGGCCCCTGGCTGACTCTGACCAGGTTGAACAGGTGCGCGCGCTCGGTCTCGTCGAGTTGCAGGACGGTGGCCACCGAGTTGAGTACGGAGTCGGATACGCCGCTGAGATTGCCGCGTTCCAGGCGGGTGTAGTAGTCGACGCTGACGCCGGCCAGCAGCGCGACTTCTTCCCGGCGCAGGCCGGGAACCCGCCGCTTGGCGCCGTAGTCGGGCAGGCCGGCCTGCTCGGGAGTCATCCGTGCGCGCCGGGACGTCAGGAATTCCCGGATGTCCTTGCGCTGGTCCACGCTTTCCACAGTAGAGGCCGTGACGGCCGGGAAAGGGGGTTTGCTGGACCCTGGTTCAGCTGCCCCTGGCAGCGCGGCGTTGCTCGGTGTTGGGTCGAGTGCAGCAGCCAATCCCAAGGAGAAGCAGGATGTACACCTCGATCACTTTCCCCAACGGCCCGATCAGCGTGGCGGGCAACGTGTTTCTGCCGCCGGACTTCGATGCCTCCGGCAGCCATGCCGCGATCGCCGTCGTGCACCCCGGTGGTGGAGTCAAGGAACAGGTCGCGGGCCTCTACGCGGAGAAACTGGCAGAGCAGGGGTTCGTGACGTTGGCATTCGATGCGTCGTACCAGGGCGAGAGTGGCGGTGAACCGCACTTTCTCGAAGATCCGTCGGCGCGAGTGGAGGACATCCGCGCGGCGGTGGACTACCTGCAGTCGCTGCCCTATGTCGATCTGGAACGGGTCGGGGTGTGGGGCGTCTGCGCCGGTGGCGGCTATGCCGTCAACGCAGCCTTCACCGACCATCGGATCAAAGCGGTCGGCACCGTCAGTGCCGTGAATATCGGCGCCGCGTGGCGGCGGGGCTGGTACGGCACGGGGGCAGATTCAGATGCGGTGGCGACCCTGCAGGCAGCGGCAGCGCAGCGCACGGCGGAAGCCACGGGAGACGAGGCTGCGTATGCGCCATACGTCCCAACGGAACTCGGCGAGGGCGTGCCGTACGACCTGGTGCAGGCCCACGATTACTACCTGACGCCGCGGGCGCAACATCCCAACGCGCAGAACAAGTACCTGACGGCCAAGAGCCTGGACAAGATCGTGGCGTACGACGCCTTCCATCTGGTCGAGCACCTGCTCACTCAGCCGATCCTGCTGATTGCCGGTGCTGAGGCCGGATCGCTTTGGTCCTCAACCGAATTGCACTCGCGCGTGCGGAGCGCCAAGAAACTCGTGGTGGTCGACGGGGCGACGCACATGGACTTCTATGACGTGCCGAAGTACGTCGACCTGGCGGTGGCCGAGGCCACCCCGTTCTTCACCGAACACCTGAGCACCGAAGGTAATTGATCATGGCACTGGACAACCTGAAGACCGTCGCGGTGCCGACGCCCTACTGGGATATCGCCGCTGACATCTACTTTCCGCCCGGCTTCGACCCGGCTATCGCGTACCCGGCGATCGTCAGCATGCATCCGATCGGCAGCTGCAAGGAGCAGACGTCGGGCAATGTGTACGGCACCGCACTGGCGGACGAGGGCTACGTGGTCATCGCGTTCGACGCGAGTTTCCAGGGTGCCAGTGGGGGACAGCCGCGGTTGATCGAGGATCCGACCCAGCGGGTCAGAGACGTCAGCAACGTGATCGACTACTTGGTGACCTTGCCCTACATCGACTCCGACCGCATCGGCATCATCGGCGTGTGCGGTGGTGGCGGATATTCGATCAATGCGGCGACGACGGAACGCCGGATCAAGGCTGTCGCGTCGATCACCGGTGTCAACTTCGGGCGCCTGATGCATGAGGCCTTCTCGAGCTACGACCCGATCGGTTTTCTGGAATCTGTTGGTGCCCAACGCACCGCCGAGGCGCGCGGAGCCGATCCGCAGGTGAACAATCTGCTGCCGGCGAACCCAGAAGACGCTGCGCGGCAAGGGATCACCGAGATCGACGTCGTCGAGGCAACCGACTACTACCGCACGCCGCGCGGCGAGCAGGAGCACGGCACAACTCGTTCGCTGTTCTCGCACCAGGCGGCCGCGGTGGGTTGGGATGCCTTCAACAGGCTAGAGACGCTGATGACGCAACCGCTGATCGTCGTGATCGGGGACAAGCCGGGCGCGTTCGGTGCGTACCGAGATGGTCTGGAGGCCTATCGACGGGCGGCGTCGGCGACGAAGGAACTCGTTGTGGCAGAGGGTTGGTCGCACTACGACCTGTACGACAAGCCCGCGGCGGTGGCCTTGGCGCTGGCGAAGGTCCTGCCCTTCTTCAAGACGAACCTCTGATCACCCCCGTTGGCATCCGGCACCGATCCATGATTGGCTGGAATGTGTGGGGGTATCGCTGAGCCGACGTGATTTCATCGTCGGGTTGGCCGCGACCGGTGTGCTGGCTGGGTGCCGGCCCGATAAGCCGGTCGAGCCAACCAGATTTGAAGAACTGGAAGACCGCTATCAGGCGCTAATCGGCGTCTATGCAGTGGATTTGGAGTCATCGGCGACGGTCGAGCACCGTGCCGACGAGCGGTTCTCGATCTGCTCGACCTTCAAAGCCTATGCGGCGGCGCGTATCTTGCAGATGGCCAAGGCCGGTCAGGCGAATCTCGATGCCATGGTGCCTATCACCGCCGCGGACATTGTGGTCAACTCGCCGGTGCTGAGCCCGGCCGTGGGGACCCGGATGGAGCTGCGGGAGATTTGCGCCGCGGCCCTGACTCAGAGCGACAATGCGGCGGGCAACATCATGCTGCGGACCATCGGTGGGCCGTCCGCCGTCACTGCTTTCGCCCGCTCGATCGGCGATTCGCAGACGCGGCTGGATCGCTGGGAACCGGACCTCAACGACGCGGCGCCCGGCGACCTGCGCGACACCACCACGCCGAGGGCCCTGTGCGGTGGATATCGCGCCATTCTCGTCGGCGACGCGTTGTCCGGTGCGGGTCAGTTCCAGCTGAAACGGTGGATGACCGAGACGACGACGTCGACCCGACGTTTTCGCGCAGGTCTGCCCGAGGGTTGGACCAGCGCGGACAAGACCGGCAGCGGTGACTACGGGTCGACCAACGACGCCGGCTTGCTCATCGGACCCAAACGCGAGCGGGTCATGCTCACAGTGCTGATCCGCACGCGCACCCTGCGGCGGGACGCCGGGCCGTTCAACGAAGCGGTGGCAGAGAGCGTGCGATCAGTGCTGGCACGCCTCGGCCACAGTTAGTGTTGGATCGTGGGGATCCGGAAGTTGGCATTGGCCGTGGTTACGTGCGTGTGTGTGGTCGCGGGGTGTTCGACGACCACGACGGGCACCGCGCGGTTCGGCGGCTCACTGAGCGATCCTGAACCCGACGTCAGCCAACTCAGGACCGGTAACTACCAGATCAAGCCGAGTACCCCGTTCTTCAGTGCCGGACCAAATCCGCTCACGCAGTCGATCATCGAATCGACCCGCATGGCCGAGTATGTCGTCGGGCCTTGGGAAATCGATTCGTCGGTGACCAGGCAGGGAGCGCTCGGAACAGGCACCATGACATCGGAATTCGGTGTCGATGTCATTCTCGGCGTGTCCAAAGACAATGTCATGCAGGGCATTGCCAGAGCGCACAAGCTGGTCGCCGGATTCGGGTCATCGCGGTCAGCCGGGGCCCGGGATACGGATCTGGAAATCCAGAACGCGGTCCTGATGTTCCCCGATGAGGCACAAGCTGCGGCGGCCGCGGGTGAATTCACCGCGCAGTTCGGACCCGTCGTCGTCGATCGGATCCCGACATATCCCGTCCAGATCTCGGTGGGCGCCAGTTCGGTGCCGGCGATTGGCGTCGACTACGGCACCGGGGTCAGTGCAGTCGCCGCCTACAGTGCGTACGGGCGGTTTGTGCTGTACCAGTTCGTGAACGCGAGGGCCACCAAATCCACCAGGGCGCCGCTGCGCGCTGAGTTGCTGACATCCGACCTGCTCGGTCGACAGCAAGCGCTGATCAAGAGCTTTGTGCCGACAGAGCCGGCGAAACTCGCTGATCTACCCAAGGATCCGAGCGACGACCAATTGCTGTCGAAGACGATCAGCACACCTGATCGGCAGCAAGGGGTGCTGATCGGGACCTGGCGGCCGCGGGCGTGGTTGCACTTCGAATCCGATCCGGTGAGCATGACCACCCAGTTCGAGCGTGCCGGCGTCCAATGGGTGACCCAGCGGTGGGGCCGGGTGTATCAGGCCCCCAACCCCGACTCGGCTGCACAGCTGCTGGACTTCACCACCGCCGCGCTGATGAAGAATTCGGATGTGCAGCTGGCCGGCGCCGTGCCGGGGTTCCCCGGCGCGTGGTGTTTCGAGCACCTGCAGGACTATGCGCGCCCGGACGCAACGGTGACGTGGCGCATCCTGGGGTGGCACTACAGCTGCATCGCGCGCACCGACAGATTCGTGTTCCAGGTGTTCGCCGATGATGAAACCGCTGTGGACCAACAGATTTCGGCGCAGTACCGGGTGCTGTCCGGAAAGTAGCCGGCCGCTCCGATGAGTTTCGCCGGGTCCGGTGGTCTACCTCACTGACAGACACCAATGACTCGTCAGGAGCTAGAAATGGGCCAGATCCACCTCGCGTTGTTCGCCACCCTCGACCTCGTCGGGCAGGCGCCTGGCGGTCCCGGAGAAGACTCGGACGGTGGTTTTCGGTTCGAAGGTTGGCAGGCACCGCTGATCGACGACGTGTCAGGGGAGCAGGTCGGCGCGGCACACGAAGGTACCGATGCGCTGCTGCTCGGCCGGCGGACGTACGACATCTTCGCGGGCTACTGGCCGCATCAGGACGACGAATTCGCTGACATGTTCAATCGCATCCCCAAGTACGTCGCGTCCCGTGGCAAGCCCGATCTGTCGTGGTCCGGCTCGACGCAGATCGGCTCGGATTTGGTGGCCGAAGTGCGTGAGATCCGAGAGCGCCACGACCACGTCAAGGTGGTCGGGAGTTTGAATTTCGTACAGACCCTGTTGCGCGAAAAACTGTTTGATCGCATGGACCTTTGGGTGCATCCTATTGTGCTGGGGGCCGGCAAGAAGGTGTTCGACGGCGGCGCGGTGCCGTCGAACCTGACGCTGCTGAAGCCGCCAGTGTCCAGCCCTGCGGGAATCGTCTACCTGCAGTACGGGTTGGCAGAGGGTGTGCCGGCAACAGGGGACATGAGCGCACCGGATCGGGGGGACGTTTGACTGGTACGGACTGGACCCGCGGCGTGCTCGGCGGCGCGGTACTCGGGGGAATCGGCTGGGGCCTGTTGGCCGTTGATGCGGTAGGTGTGTCCGGCGGCGACTTGCTCTTGAGCCGGATCGACGGAGCGTACTTACCTGTTGCGGTGGGTATTTCGTTGCTCTGCCTGGTAATTGCAGTGGTGTTGCCCAAGGTGGGGACACTGCGCACGGTCGCTATCGCGCTGGTGGTCGCACCGACAAGCGGCTGGTTCGTGGTGGGTCTGCTGTACCTGCAGACCTTTGCGATTGTGGCGACATGGCGGTGAGCGAGGGCTCGCCGGTCAGCGGAGGGGGTAAGCATGTCCTACGAGCATGAAAGTGCACTCGATCCGCGCACCGAGCAGACGGTCGATCCACGGTATCTGCTCGGTGGTTATGTACTCGGGCTGATCGCGATGTCGCTGGCGCCGGTGATCTACTTCTGGCTCTTCGCGCCGGCGGGCGCGCTGCTCGTCGCTGCGGTGGCCGTGCTGGTCGCGACGGTGCGGCCACGGTTTGACGACGTGGCTCGCGGCGCGTACTTCGCGGCGCTGTTCGGTTTGGCGGCGACGCTCGTGCTGTTCTTCGTCGGCGCTCAGCACTGACCGAGGTCCACGGTTCGCGCAGTCGTGTCTCGGCTACCGCCAGTCGTCGATGACGAACGCTCCTGGTCGGCTGTAGCCGTCGGAGTTCGGCCGATGCATAGCGACGCCCTGGATGTCGGTGCGAAAGCCCCGGGCCAGCATGCCGCTGTAGGCCTCGTGGCGGGCGGTATTCACACCAGCGGCGATTCTGGCCAATCCGTTTGTGGCGGAGAGTGATTCGACGGCGTCGAGCAGTTGGAAGAACGCAGTCTCGGCGCCGGGCCCGGGGCGCGCCGCGCCGAACTTGATGTAGCAGGTGCCGCTACCGGCTTCGGTGCCTGCGCCGTAATGGCACACCGCGACACCGGCGAGGGAGGCGTCGTCCCACAGCAGGACTGTTTCGCCGAGTCCCTGATCGGCGACTGCACGGATCTCGGTGGTGAGGTCGAGACCGTCGAACAGTTCGCTGGTCAGCTCCCGGCATTCAGCCACGGCTGAATCTTGTTCAGCAGCAGTGAGTTCGGAGAACCGGATGGCGGTAGGTGCAGTGCGGTTCGGGTCGACGGTCTTGGACATCACGGCGGTGAGGAACCGCGGCCAGAAGCCGAATCGCTGGTAGAGCCCAACGTGTTTCGGGCTCTCTGCGAAGGTGAACAGTCCGGTGTGCGTGGTCTGCCAACGGTCGAAGCAGTCGATGATCGGTTCCAGCAGTAGCCGTCCGATACCGCGATCCCACAGGTCGGGGCGGATGGTCAGTGGGCCAAAGAAGCCGACGCTGCCCCAATGCGTCGCGAAGTTGGACCCAACGACCTCGCCGGAGTACTCGGCTGCGAAGGCACCCGACGGTTCGGTGCGCCAGCGGGTACGCACGTAATCGGCATCGCCCATGAAGGTTTCGGGTTCGGGAAGACCGACGAATGTGCCGAACGCGATGCGCGCGATGTGATCGGCTGTCGCCAGGTCGTCCTCACGCAGCGGTCGGATGCTGATCGTCATTGCTTCCCTTCCGGTCGTCCATTGGCTATCCAGCTTCGGTGCATGATTTTCGCCTTCCGCGCCTGTTTTACCAACGACAGGTCAGGCGCCGGCCAGCACTTCCGTGTTCACCCCGAGGGCGTCGTAGGTTGCCTTGGCTCGTGCATCGCGGGTGACGAGGACCGCACCATGCTCACGAGCGGCCAACGCGACCAAGCCGTCATAGGTGGCGCCGCCAGCGATGCCACGACGGGCGAAGTCGCGATGGGCGTCACGTGCGGCGTCGGCACCGAGCTGAAGGGGCTCTGGGAAGTTCTCGTCGATCAATGTCACCGCGTCAGTGGGGTCGACGCGAGCATCGCCGGGCAGACGCGTCAGCACCGAGTATGTTTCGGCGAGCGCATGCCCGCTGAGCTCAAGACGTCGGCCTGTTGCCCACTGCGAGACCGAGACATGCTGCGGATGCGAGGTCACAAGCAACGGCACGGCGACACTGGTGTCGATCGCCGTGACCCGCGGCGATGTCAGCGTCGCCCCGAATCGATGAGCGCAAACATCATTTCATCGGTGACGACTGTGTCCGCGTTGGCGACCAGGCGTCCGTCCTTGTTCCGCACGAGTCGCGCGGAGCGACCGCCGGGGACTATCTGCAGGCCAGGACCGTACGCCGAAATATCAACCGTCGAACCAGGCGTCAGTCCCAACGCGTCGCGTAGTTGCTTGGGCACCAAGATCCTGCCGCCTGAGTCGATGACAGCTTCCATGGGATTAGGATACCAGTGAGATCCCATTCCGGGGTCCATGCTGTTCAGGAACGGATCACTCGTCAAGGTGGAGAGACTTGTCGCCGCTTCCGGCTAGTCTCCCACCGTGGCGATAACGTCCGCGGTCCTGCGCTTCCGGCGCCTGCAGCAGGAGGCGCCGGAGTGGTCGCTGCTCAGGGCTCGGAATGCGGGGCTGATCATTGCCGTGGTCCAGGAATACTTTCCGCCTGAACGGCGCGTGCGCCCGGCAGCCGAGGTTGTCGCCGAACTCGACCAGGATCTCGAACTCCTGCGCGGGACCGGGGCCGAGTTCGATTCGACTGCAACAGGATACGTTGCCGGTTGGGTGCATGACGGTTACTTGGTCCGCCGTCCCGGCCAGGCGCGGGGCACCGAAACGCTGGCTCCATCGGCGGCAGCGTTGAACGCGGCCGCAATGGTGAACGGAATCGATGCGCCGCAACGTACCGCCTCGGCTTCGCGCTTGGGTTCGATCGCCGCTAACCTCATTGCACTGCAACGTGATTCGGACCCAGTCTCGGCATCGCGTCTCGCCCTGCTGCAGGCCGAACGCAAGGCTGTCGAGCAGCGCATTGACGAAGTCGAACGCGGAGAGTTCGTTGTGCTGGATGCGGAAACCGCAAAGGAGCGGGTCGCTGAGGCGTTGGGCTTGGCGCAGGAGGTACCCGTGGATTTCGCCCGGGTGCGGTCGACCATCGAAGAACTCAGCCGGGACCTTCGGGCCAAAATCCTTGACGACACCGCTGAGGGCGGTGCGACGTTGGGCAATGTTTTTCGCGGTGTGGATCTGCTGGCGGATTCCGAAGCGGGGCGGTCCGTGAACGGCTTCTACGATGTGATCCTCGACGCTGAACAGTCGACCCGCCTTCAAGAAGCGATCACCGCCATCCTGTCACGAGACTTCGCTGCTGAGTTGACTCCACAGATGCGTACCGACCTGAGCACTCTGCTCACCCGGTTGGAAGACGAAGCCACCACGGTACGTCAGACCATGATCCTGCTATCCCGGTCGCTGCGCCATTTCGTGCTTTCGCGCCAATACGAGGAGCATCGGCGGCTGCGCCAACTGATCCAGCGCTGCCAGTCGCTGGCGGTGCGCGTGAGCGCCCACCACCGACCTGAGAAGCCAATGAACTTGGAACTCACCAGAATTGGCATGCAGATTCGTTCGATCGACGCACTCAAACTGCACAACCCCGGCGAGGGACGAGTGCCTACCGAGTTCGACCGGCACGACACCGATGAGGTCGACTTTGCGGAACTCGCTGCGCAGGCACACGAATCCGACATCGATTTCGAGGAACTCCGCAGCAACATCGTTGCCAGCCTCGGTCAGGCAGCGGGACCCGTCACCGCGGGGCAAGTGCTGACCGAGTTTCCCGCCACCCAGGGCTTGGCCAGCATCGTCGGCCTGATGGTTCTCGGTGCCGAGCACGGCACCGTCTCAGCAGACGCTACAGAACGGGTCGCTCTGGACCAACGCACCGTCGTGCTCCCGACCATCACATTCAGTCCTGACGCATTCGAGGATCACCGGTGAATCCCGAGGTGACGTTCCCGTTCGAGGCAAAGCGCGCGCTCGTCCAACTGCTCCGTGGGCCGGTGGTGACACATGACGCGCATCGACAGCAATGGTCGGCAATTCTCGCCCACCGCAACGAAATCGAATGGCGACTGGCCGACGTGTTCCTCGATCTGGTTCTCGACGAGGACGACGGCATTGCGTTCACCCGGCCACAACCCGCGCCCGATGACCCCAAACTCGCTCCACCGCAGGTACTTCGGACCGAAACGCTGACCTTCATGGACACGCTGGTGATACTCGCGCTGCGCTACCAGTTGCTCGTGGCACCACCCGGCCAGCGGGTGATCGTCGAATACGACGACATTGTCGCCGACATGGATCCCTACCGCGGCCGCTACACCACCGATGCTGCCGGGTTCCGGAAACGGATCAATGCGTCGTGGGAAAAGATGAAGAAGTACTCGCTGATCGCCGCCGCCGACACGGCGGGCCGGTTCGAAGTATCGCCAGTGCTCCGTCAGTTGTTCGACGCGGACGAAGTTGCCCTAGTCGAAGCCGAGTACCAACGGCTCTTAGACGACACCGGCGATGCCGAGGCCGGCGATGAGTGAGGACCTGTTCCGACATGGTCAGCACCGCCTGGCACGCGTTCAGCTCTTCAATTGGGGTACCTACGATGGATATCACGACCTGTCCGTGGCCCGCCGGGGCTTCCTGATCACCGGTCCCTCCGGGTCGGGCAAGTCCACCTTGCTGGACGCGATCTCGACCGTGCTGGTGCCACCGACGAAACTCAGTTTCAATGCCGCGGCGCAGGGGCGCGGTCGTACCGTGGCGTCGTACATTCGGGGTGCATACGCGCGCGGCTCCGACACAGACACTCGTGAGTTGCGGTCGCGCTACCTAAGGGAAGGCGCAACCTGGAGCGCCGTTGGCCTGACGATGGCCACCGCTGATCCCGACGGGGACACCGTCACGACATTGGTCGCACTGTTCCACCTCAAGCGCGGCAGCAACGACCTCGGTGAATCGGGCCGCGCGTTCTTGTTGTTCGACCACCACCTGGACATCACCGAACTCCGACACGTGGTGGCTGACGGCATTGACGTCCGTGGATTGAAGAAACGCTGGCCCGAGGTGCTCTACAACAAGAGCTACCCCCAATTCGGTCAGCGGCTCCGTGCCCGGTTGGGTATCGCCGACGAGAATGCACAGCTGTTGCTACACCGCGCGATGTCCGCCAAGGGCCTCGACAGCCTCGACCGGCTGTTCCGCGACTACATGCTCGACGAACCGGACACATTCGCCGAAGCGCGTCGAGCAGTCGAATTCTTCGCCGACCTCGACGAGGCGCATCGTCGGGTCGTACAGACGCGCGAGCAGATTGCTGCACTGACACCGCTGGAGGACTGGACCGAAACCCGGGACCGAGAGGCGCAACGGACGCAGGAACTCGGGGAGGAGCAGACAGCGCTCGATGGTCTCGCTGCACGTTTCGAGCTGCATCTGGCGCAGGGTTGGCACACCGACGCAGAGGCCGCGCTCGCTGACGCCGTCGCGCGCGACGAACACGCGAGCGCTTCCCGGCGTCGTGCTGCCACCGCGCTGAAGGATGCCGAACGTGCTCGCGACGGAAATCAGTCCCTGCGTGAGCTCACCGATGCCCTGGACAGCGCCGACGAACAGGTCCGTCGGGTGGTTACGCAGCGCGCCCGATTGGACGTGGCTTTGCGGCCCTGGGACACGACTGTTCCGGATACCGCCGAAGGCTTCGCCACCATGTGCTCTCAGATCGCAAGGGAGGCAGCTGAACTAGAGGCTGGAACCGGTGCACACGATGCCGCCCACAGCGCCGTGATCCTCGCTGCCGCCCGCGCCGACGAACAGGTGACCGACCTCAAACAGCAGATATATTCGCTCGCCGGGCAGAAGTCGAACCTGGACCACAAGCTGCTGGCGGCTCGTCAGCTGGTCATGCGCGCGACCGGGCTGCCTGCACGATCGTTGCCGTTCGCCGGCGAGCTGATCGACGTCATCGATGCGGATTGGGCGGGTGCCGCCGAGCGTGTGCTCGGCGGGCTGGGCCGAACGATGCTGGTCGCTGACGAGCACGCCGACGATGTAGCCGCTGCCGTCGATGCCGCTCACCTGGGCACGCGGCTGGTGTGGCGGCGCGTGGATGTGCATCGCACACACCGGATCTCGGCCGTGGATGCACAGTCGATCGTGAACGTGCTCCAGATCGCTGACACTCCGTGGCAGCATTGGCTGCATTTCGAACTCGTCTCCAGCTTCGACTACCGCCGTGTCGCCGATGCGCGGGAACTGGGCCGGCACCACCGTGCCGTGACCCGCGCCGGACAGACCCGCAACGGCGACCGGCACATCAAGGATGATCGGTCTGCGATCGGCGACCGACGGCACTATGTGCTCGGCACCAACAATGACAGCAAGCTCCAGGTCCTGCGCGATGCGCTGCGCCAGGCTGAATCCGATGCTGGCTCCGCACACCGTCGCGCGCGTGCCGCCCGCACCGAATCCGACAAGTTCCGGGACCGGGTCCAGTCAGCTCCAGGGATCGTCGCTGTCGAATGGGAGGAACTCGACTTGTTGGCCGCGGAAGCTCACCGTCTCGATGTGGGTGAACGTCTTGCGGCGCTGCGGGGCGACGCTGAGATAGACCGCCTGGAAGCTGCCGTGGTGGCGGCACGAGGCGAGGCGACTCGAGCTGAAAAGGCATACGACGACGCGCACGAGGCGCTGTACTCAGCGCGTCAGCACGCACAAAATGTCGCATCCCGCATCGACGACCTGAAACGCACAGCGACGGCGAGCGACGAGCCGTCTCTCGAATTAACCGAACGTTACCGAGTCCGATTCGATGACGGCAAGCGTGCGGCGCTGCGTCTCAATGGCTTTCCCGCCGCCGAAAGGGCGGTGGCGACCCAGATTCGGGCCGAGCATGCGGCGGCCGAGAAAAAACTGATGCAGGCGCAGCACGCGATCGAAACGGTGCTGCAGCAATATCTCAACCGATGGCCGCATCCCGAACTCGCCGCCGAGTCCGGCTACGCCGATGATGCCGTGGCATTCCTGCGCCGGCTGCGCGCCGATGACCTACCCAGCGTCGAAAACCGGTTCTTCGATCTCAACGACCGGCAGTCGAACCAGAACCTCGGCACGCTCGCACTGCGCATCCGGCGTGCCCCCGGCGAGATCCGTCGCCGGATCGATGAGGTCAATTCGTCTTTGGCGCATTCGGAATTCGACCGCGGCCGGTTCTTGAAGATCGACGTCCGCGACTCCATGCATCCAGACGTAACCGAATTTCTGGCGGCTATCGCACGCGTGCAGGAGGGGTCGCTGCTCGCTGATGATCGCCAGGCCCAGGAGCAACGATTCGAGCGGATGCGGGAACTGCTGGGGCGGCTCGGTTCATCCGATCCGGGCGATGTGGCGTGGCGCAATCGCTGTTTGGACACGCGCAGGCACGTGACGTTCGTCGGCATCGAGATGGACGCTGACGGCACTGCGGTCAACCACCATGATTCCTCGGATGCGCTGTCCGGTGGTCAGGCACAGAAGTTGGTGTTCTTCTGTCTGGCCGCGGCTCTTCGGTACCAACTCGTCGGGTCTGATGCCGACGTGCCCAAGTACGGCACGGTGATCCTGGATGAGGCATTCGACCGATCCGATCCCGAGTACACCCGCCGTGCCGCAGATGTGTTCGACCAGTTCGGTTTTCATCTCGTTCTCGCCACTCCGCTGAAGATGATCAAGACATTGCAGGACTACGTCGGTGGGGTGGCCACCGTGTCGATCCGCGATTCGAAGGCGTCCCGGTTGGGGGTCGCATCCATCAGCGAGGAAGCTGATGGCTGAACCACCAAAACTCGTGCTACCCAAGGTCGTAGCGGCAAAGGCGCGACGGACGGTGGATCGTAATCTGAAGGTGTGGCTCTTCGGCGCGACCGTTGATGCGCTGACCATGAGACTCGGCAGCCCCAGTGAAGCTGCCGTCGCCGCCCATCGCGCGGTTGTGGAGAACTGGGTCCACGCCTGGCAAGTCTCACGCCTCGATGTCCGTTGGGAGGAACGGCGGTGGCCCAGCCTGGGCAGGCAGCTGCTACCGGTCGCGGTCACCATCGAGGGGGCCGACGCTATTGTCGCCGCTGCGGGTGAGACTCGGCGCTGGCTTGCGCTCCAACAGCGCCGCGCTCAGTTGCAGGCGCTCGATGACGGGCCGCAGTGGCCGGCGGTCCTGTCCGATACGTTCCGGTATTGGAATGCCTTGACCGACAATGACTTCGACCGGCTGGTGGCCGTGGTTTGTTGGCTGCACCAGAATCCAGATTCCGGCCTGCTGATCCGGCAGCTCCCGATTCCCGGTGTCGATACCAAATGGCTTGGCGCCCACCGCGCCGCGGTGACCGCGCTGGTGGTGCCGCTCGGCGTGCCTGAGCATCTGGGGCTGCGGGAGCGTGAACTGCTGCGGGCCGTCGTCATCGCTGATCCTGCACTGCGGCAAGGCCTTCCGCGCATTTTCGCCGCACCGGACCGCGAGTCAGCGGGCCTTGATCTTGCGGCATCGCAGGTCTTGGTTGTCGAGAACTTACAGACCCTGGAAGCGCTGCCTGACGTACCAGGCACAGTTGCCGTATTCGGGTGGGGTGACCATTCAATCGCGGTGGCCAAATTTCCGTGGGTTCAAAATGCACCGCGCGTCATCTACTGGGGCGATCTGGATCCGGACGGGTTCGACATCCTGGCTCGTTTCCGTGCGGAATGCCCTTGCGAGAGCTTGCTGATGGATCACGCCGCGTTGGAGCGGTGGCGTGATCTCGCCGTGCCACACGCTGCGAATGGGTCAGTTGATGTCGCCTGGTTGACCGCAGGGGAGCGCGCAGCGCTGGACGTGTTGCGTCGCGATGGCTTACGCCTGGAGCAGGAGCGGATCCCGATTGGCGCCGCGGTGGAGTTGTTGATGGCGGACGGACCAAGGCCTGACAATCCTGGGCTGCCCGATGTTGCAGGCGGGTAGCGCGTCACTGCCGTCGTGAACGCCGCGGTCCCATGGGTTATCCCTCTCCTTTGGCATCGGACGTGTTGCTCATCGGCGCTACATGGGTTCAACGGCGCGCGTGCGCCAACGTCCATCGGACGTTCCCGCCGACCACGTGCCCGCAACGCCGAGCAGGCCAGCCAATCGGCGCACCGCGTCGAATGCATCAGGCGTTTCCAGCGTTTCGACCGTTACTTTGATCGCGTCTGGCGGGTATTTTTCCGGATGTATTCCGTGCGCCGTGCGATGAGCGTGAATATCGAATGGAATATCCGTTGTCTCAGCGAAGGGATGAACCAGCTGCCGAGTCCGCAGCAGCGTCAGGTGCGAGACGACGAATTCGGTTGTTGCCGTGTCAACGTCAGCTGGGATCGCTTCGATTCGTTGAGAGCCGAACGTTGCGTCGGCTTGGGTGAGGTAGCCTGCCCGCGCAAGGATCAGATCGACAATCAGCAGACCGACGAATACCCGCAGTGGCTCACTCAGGTCCTTCTCCAGTGCACCCCCAACGATGGCGTCGTGTGCGACGGCCCACTCCAGACGATCGTCCCCGATCCGAGACAGGACATCCTGGATCACCGGCAAATGGTCGTGGAACAAAACATTGTTGGCGCCGAGGGGCTCAGCCGTCACCTCCGGTTCGGCGCGCACAACCCATCCGGTAAACGCGCCTACTCCAGATCGGGGCTCCCACCCCGGATTGAGGTCCGCCGGTTCATAGTCGATGTAGAACGACAGCCTCGACTCCCGCAATAGGCGATTGTCGGCATTGAGCACGAAGTCGGCTTCCCACTCATCGATAGTCCATCCGATGAGGTCGTCCAGACTGATTGGCGTGTACCGGTTGAGATGTGGTGGCATGCAGTCCAGCCCGGTCACATGCCACACGACATCGTGGGCATCAGTCGCCACCCAGCCGTCGTCGTTGATCGCGCTGATCAGAGTTCCAGCGGGCTGCGGGTTTGATCGGTGCAGCCAGAGTGCCGAAATATCGTCGTAGTGCAGGTAGTCACTCGCCCAGGTGAGATTTCGGACGTAGTCCGCGGGCAGGTTCGGTTGCAACGTCGTGTCGCTGAACCACCCGATATCTGCTCGCTGGTAGCGAACTCCCATTCGCGGCCCCACGAACACCGGCACTCCCGACTCGGCGTCGGCAATCAGACGGGGATCTGCCCGAGTGGCACCTGCGAGCAGTAGCCGCTGGCTGTTGGAGATGTCAGTACGCAGCTGCGATTCGTCGTACTGCACTGGCGGGAGGTTACGGACTTTCGCTTCACGAGCAACGCTCGCCGCAATGTACTCGCGATATCGATCGAATTCCTCCTCGGTCTTTGCCGCTACATCGGCGGCGTGTCGTAGCCGGTCGGTGAGGGCAGCAGTCCACTGGTGGGTATCGAGCCCGCTGGCGAGCCCGTGAACGGTGAGCCTCGCGTCCCAGTGTCCGGTGCCGGCTGTCGGATCAACAGCGACCAACGGTTCCGATACCCCCGATTCGGTCAGCCAGCGACGCGTCTCCGTCTCGGCTGCAAGGAGATCGCGGGCGGCGACATAGATGCTGAGCTGTGTCATCGCCAGCCGACGCACGAATTGAAGTCCATGAGCAAAGGGTAAAGGGGTGGTCTGACACTCCCGTTCGAGAGCTGAGGCGTCCTCGATCCGATCGGCCGGAGTTGTCGGAGGCATCTGCTAACCATTGAACATGGGACTCGGTGTTTATTACCGGCACGCATACGACGACGTTGTGTTCATTGCATCGAAGGACGTTGACGCACATTTGTGGCGGCTAGAAGTGGAACCCGTTGAATCAGAAGAAGTATGGCACCCGGTTGATGCCGTGATCAGGGATTCGCGTCTGAACTGGAGCACGCCCGACTTGGCGCAGTGGGGTCGGTTGCGGATCGGGGATCCAGCAGTGATTGCTGAGACATTCCCTGATGCGAGCCAGGTAATTCCCGCGGGTGTGCCGTTCGCTGTGATGTGGGACCTGTCCAGTTGGTACGACTGTGCGAATCCAGAGACCGGGAAACCGTACCGATTTCGATTCATTGATCCGGCCAACGATCGCGCATTCGAATTTACGTACTGGGGTCTATACGACGCTGATCCAAAGGATAAGGATGGGCCCTATCTCGAGGCGCTGCAGTGATAGAGGCTGAACAGCGGCGACCGTACAATGACTCACGGCTCGCTGGCAACTGAGATCGCCGACGATGTCGACCAATCGTCAGCTTTCCTCAAACCCCAACTGGTCGAACTTCAGCGTTTTGGCGTTCTCGGCGACCGTGCGAATCTTGTTCTCGTCGAACCCGTTTGAGTCGACAGCTTCGATCTCGATTCGCACCACGAGTTCGATCCCTTGGTCGCGCAGATTGGCAATGACCTCATCCGCGATGTTCTTGAAATCGAGCGCGATCTTGTCCGAGCTGAGGGTCTTTACGCCGTAGAAGCGGGTCTTGGCCGGCGGGAATCCAACATCAACGCCGGGACCCTTGGGTGGCTGAGGTTTCGTTGGCGACGGACTGGGGTCAGCTGGAGCGGGAGCAGGCTCCTCTTCGGCGCGCTGCTTGGTGGCCACATCGGGACGCACCAGTAACAGCGAGTCTGTCGCGGCCGGTGCGGAATTGGCATCGCCAGGAATCCACAGGCCTACGTACCGGCCGTCTTCGTAGTCGGTTGCCAGCGCGAACGCATCGGTCTCCCAGATCAGGGGTAGGTCAAGGACACCTTGCTGCAGCACCTTTCGATCACGCAGGCGCGGCATGTACGGGTACTGGCAGTACAACTCCCACAGCCCGCCGAGCCCGACGTGCCCGTCCTTCCAGATCTGCGGAACCTTGTTGATGGCGAGCCGAACAGTCACAGCAGCCTGCTGGACTGACAGATCGCCGTCGCTGCCAAGCCGCCGGGACACCCGTTCAGCCAGTGATTCCGACTGTCCTTCCACCTTGGTCTCGCGGATAATGAACGGTGCGCCGGCATCGGGCTGTGACGGAATGAGTGCCCACGTAAATGTCTGCAGCAGACGCGATTTGACCGTCTGGTCGGCTGTCGCCTGCCGCTGAGTGGCCTGGTCCTTCTGATTCTTGGTGAGATCCAGGTCGGCCTCGTTGGCGAGGACGTGGGTCCAGCCGAGGTAGTCGCGCACGGCGTTGTCGAGCTCCTCAAGCCGTGCTTCGTCGGCAGCCAGATACACCAGCATGTTGCGGTTTGAGCGGTTGGCGGTACCGCGCTGCTCGGTTGCCTTGTGCGCAAAGGTCTTTGCCGCCGACTCGGTGCCACGCTTGTGGGCGACCTTGGGATGCAGGATCACCAGGCGGGCTTCGTCGGTATCGGGGATGTCGGCATTTGATTCAGGGCACACGTGTACACCGGCGAAGTCACCGCGGGTGCGTGCTTGGGCTTGAAGCCGCAGTGCGATTTCCGCCCACACGTCTTCCTTGTGCAGGCGCTCGGCCTGATCCTTCGCGGTGCGGGTGATGTTGGCCTGCAAGTCGTACCAATACTTGCCGGAACCCGAGTAGAAGTAGGTTGCCCGATCCCCGAGCTGGGTCAGGGCGGCATGGAAGTTTCCGGGGACATCGCCGGGCACCGCTGTTCCCAAGAACACACGTTGAGCTTCGAGTCCCTTGTGCGCTGAGCCGATGGTCGGCACGGCACCGAAGAACACAGTTCGCGCCAGACGCTTGGTCAGCGACCGTTGCCCGAACAGCGGCTTCGCCACGTCGATGCGAGCCGGCTCGGAGTTTGGGCCGTCGACGTCGGCGTCGATCACTGCCTTCCACGAATCTTGAAGGTAGCTGGTCAATTCCGAGTTCACCCGACCGACCGAGAGTGGAATGGAGCCCGGCATGATCAGTGGCGAGGAGTCGTCACCAGTCCACAGCGCGTGGATCACGGTGCTCATCAGTCGCAGAACTCCGCGGGTGCGCTGGAACCGCTCGAGCGATGACCATTCCTCATAGAGGCGATCGAAGAGTTCGGGGTGAATGGGATAGGTCCGTTTGATGCGGTCCTCGTAGGCAGTCTCGCGGGATTCTCGGGGGAAGTCGTCGCTGTACTTGCGGTAGAGGTCGACATAGGCGCGTGCGGTGGCCCCGATCGATGCCAGGGCAGCGGCATCGGGCTGTTGGAACAGTCGTTGCCGGACAATTTGGTAAGCCTCAAGCGACGAGGCGGGACGCCACTGGTCGGCGAGGCGGCCGACGACGCGCTGCAGTCGTTGAAGAGCTTCGAGTCCGTTCGAACCGCCGACTTCCTCGGCGCTGCCGGCGATCACCTGCTCAGAACCGTCGATGGAATTGGAAGCTGGAATTGAGATGACCAGCAGTACGCCGGACGTTCCCTTGGCGGCCTCGGTGAGCGATTGCGCGAAGGTGAACTGGTCATCAAACGTGCCGCCCGCGAGGTCATCGCGGCCGACAAGTGAGCGCGCGTAGGCGACCCATTCGTCGATGAGGATGACGGCGGGGGAGTACTTGGCCAGCAGTTCGTGGAGTGCAGTGCCTGGCGGGGTGCGATTGGCGTCAGACTCCGCGACAAGCGCGTAGCCTTCGGCGCCGCCCAGTTGCCAGGCCAACTCGCCCCAGAGTGTGTTGACGTGCGGGCCGTCCGCCTTGGGTTCCCCGGCGGGGCTGAAGTGGTTGCCGACGATCGCGACGCGGTTCACCGTGCCGGCCTGGTAACCGTTGGCGGTCAGCAAGTCGGCGGTTTCCTGCGGGAAATCACCCACAGGCAGCGCGGCCGCGACATGCCACAGGGCGAGCATCGAGTGCGTCTTGCCGCCACCAAAGTTGGTCTGCAGGTTGATCACTGGCGGTGCATTGTCATCACCGGCCAAACGTCTGACGGCGCGGCTGACGAGGTCCGTGAGACCTTCGGTCAGATAGGTACGTCGGAAGAACGTCACGGGATCGGCGTAGTCCGAATCCTGTTCTCCACCAAAGGCAACTTTGTGTAGGTCGGCCGCGAACTCAGAGGACGCAAAGTTGCCCGTCGCGACATCGTCGTGGGGTGGCAGTACTTCGCGCCATGGCTTGAGTCCGGTGGCCTCGGGGTTGTCGACGGCGGCCTTGAGTACCTTTTTGTCGTCCTTGTCGGCAGTGACTCGACGCAGGTTGCGCTTGATGGTTTGTACTTCGTCGGCTTCGGTACTACTGCCGATCAACCGCAGCAGACGCTCTGCGGTATCCAGCGTGCGATAGGCATCGTCGTCGCTGAATGAACCATTGTGTGCCCAAGCATTTCGCGCCTCACGAAGCTCGATGGCGAAGGACTCACCGGCCTTCCCGAGCGATTCGTTGAACGGATACCAGCCCTTTCTGAACCCGCCGGTGATGTTGCTTTCGGTGAGCATCCGCAACTGCACCTGCGGGTCGAGCGGTTCATATGACTTGGTCGACGGGACACCGTTTTTCGCGTCCTTGCTATGGACGAGTTTGGGCCAGGCCGCGCCAACCGCAGGGTCACCCTGCCCGATCACCGAGGAGATGAAGTCGTCCAAGGCCGGTGCGATGACCTCGAACATGCGGTTGATGCGGTCGCGATTGCTCAGCGCCATGTCAGTCACTCTCCGTGTTGTCGTCGCGCAGTTCGTCAGCTTCGAATTGGGCGGAATCCTCTTCGGCATTGCCCTGGTCGATGTCGCGCTGGACCGTCTTGCCGATGGCGTTCTCGACCAGCCTGCACAGTGCTTCTCGGCGGGCGGCGAAATAGGCGGCGAAATCATCGGCACGCAGATGCGCCGAGGGAATGAGGTGCGTTGTTACTAGCTCGTTGAGCTGGTCCGAAGTGATCTGTGCCCTGGATTCAATAACGGCAAGGTATGACGACGGCGCCGCGCCGCCGATGACACGATTGGTCCGCGCGCTGATTGTTGTCTTGTTGACGATGCTCTCGCGATGCTCGTCGTCAATACCGTTGTCGTTGCACCACTTCTGCGGGAACGCATGGTGTATGTCGACGGCTAGGTCAACGTACTGAACCTTATCGAGGGCTTTGTCCTCCATCCAGTCGCGTGCACCACCAGCGAGGATGAGTGCGGCGATTCCCTTGTATGCGGCCGCATTGCGGGTGCGCAACGAATGAAGGCGGGACTCAACGAAACTGGCGTCCTGGACGGTCCTGGGAATGGCGTTCGACTCGTCCTTTGCCCATGTCGGCACCATCTCGATATCGCGGGCAAACCGCGACTCGATCGCCGAGCCGTAGAGCTCGCCGAGCACACCACTCCAGAACCACCGGGCGAGGCGTTCACTGACACCAATCAAGTCAGCGTCCTTACCGAGCACGACTTTGATTGCTGCGAGCGGAACCAGCTGCTTGGGGTAGGGGACATCGCGCTGCGTGAAGATGTGCCGGTCGGCGAGGAAGGTCGCAGCCCAAATGAACGCCTCTCGCAGCGGGTCGCGCCACTTCAAGTAGTCGGCCAACGTCAGCTTCAGCACGTCCTCACGCTTGGCCGAAATTGCCGGTGGTCGCTCGGATGTGTCCGCACGGTGTCGCTGCAGCGTGGTGAGCATCGTGACGGACTGCAGGAAGTCTGTGTTTTCGACGGCCGCCAGCACCGGGTAGTGCGACCATTTGAGCTGAGTCTCTTTCCAGTCGTCGTTCAGGCGGAAATCTTCGCCGGCCTTTTCGTAGTAGCCTGCATCGCCTGCAAAGACCGCTGTGAGCAACTCGAAGACGTTGAGTGGCAATCCACCGATATTGACTTTCTCGAACACTGTCGCAACCGCGGCCTTGTCGGTGTTCTCGTCGAGGACGATCGCCGGAATGTCATAGTGGCGTGTTCCCGCTGAATGAGTCCAACCCGTTTTAGAGTCCTGTGGCCCGATGTCGGGCCAGAAGGGACGATGAACACATGGCTGGTCGGAAGCGGAATTCCGCGGAGGACATCGTGCGCAAACTGCGCCGGGCAGATGAGCTGGCTGCCGAGGGCAAGACTGGCGAGGAGATCGCCGCCGAGCTGCAGGTCTCGCCGGCCACGCTGTACAACTGGCGGCGCACCTACGGCGGCATGGACACCGATGCCGCCAAAGAGCTCAAAGAGCTGCGCGAGCAGAACGGGCGCCTCAAGCGGCTGCTGGCCGAAGCCGAATTGGAGAAGGACGCGTTGCGGGAGGTCGCGAAGGGAAAATTCTGAGCCCAGCTGCCAAGCGCCGCGCCGTGGACATGCTCAAGGAGACGTTGAGTATGTCGGAGCGGCTGGCGTGCAAGGCCGTTGGGCTGGCCCGCTCCACCTACCGCCGCCTGCCGTTGGCGCAGACCCCGACCGATCCGGACGCCGAGATGAGGGCCTGGCTGCGCGCCTACGCCACCAAACATCCCTGCCACGGGTTCCGGCGCGCCTGGGCGACACTGCGCTACGACGAGCGCCGTGAGGTCAACAAGAAGAAGATCCACCGGCTGTGGCGCGAAGAAGGCCTGCAGGTCCGTGTGCACAGTCCGCGGAAGCGGGCGGGCATCTCCTCGGTGCCGCCGATCATCGCCGATGCGCCGAAGGTGGTGTGGGCGATCGACTTCCAGTTCGACTCCACCATCGACGGTAAGGCCATCAAGATCGCCTCGATGATCGACGAGCACACCCGCGAGTCGCTGCTGAACCTGGTGGAGCGTTCGATCACCGGCGAGCGCCTGGTCGAGGAATTGAAGAAGGTGTTTGCCGCTAATGGTGGCCCGCCGAAGGTGCTGCGCCTGGATAACGGACCGGAGATGGTTTCTCAAGCGCTGCAACGGTTCTGCGAGAACAGGACCGGAATGGTGTACATACCGCCGGGCTGCCCGTGGGACAACGGCTACATCGAATCGTTCAACAACCGGCTACGCAAGGAGTGCCTCAACCGTAATTACTGGAACACCCTGTTCGAGGCCCGCGTGGTCATCGGCGACTTCAAGCACGAGCACAATCACCGACACCGCCACTCGGCACTGGGCTACCGCACGCCAGCCGAGTACGCTGCTGCCTGCCGGTGCACCCACACCCCGGTGGCCTGCAGCATCACCTGAGAACGGATAAAACCAACCCGACTCTATGACCGGGTGGACTCAGTAACGGGGACTCGCCAATAGGTCGCAGCGGGTTTGATGAATCGTTCATATAGCTGCCTACCGAGTCCGCGGTCCTCCAGTTCCAGAATCCAGCTCATGTGGTCGCCGTACAGCAAGTTCAGTGGGAAGTAGCCTTGATTTCGCTGCTTGTCGTGGTCGCTTAGGTCGCGGTCGATATCCTTGCCGAAGTTGGACCGAATGACCCCGTCGGCGGGGATCGAGATGACTGCTTCATCCACCCTGTTCGGATCGCTCAGTGCGGTGTCCATGTGGACCAGATATCTCCGGTTCAGCAGCTTTCCGCGGCTGTCCTTGGTCGCAACGACTCCGTCGCCGCTGAGTGCTTGCGTCAGCGAGGTGAGTCGTTGCTGGCCGTCGAGGAGCAGAAACTTTGCTTCCGTGCTCGGCGAGAGGTCGACTCCCTCGATTGCCCTTGGCTTGAACCGCACTTGGGAGTTTCCGGTCTTGAGCAGCATGACTGCGCCGAGTGGGTGCCCGCGCAAGACCGTCACCAAGAGCTGACGGATTCGCTCGTCTTCCCACTTGTAGCCGCGCTGAAAGTCGGGCAACTGGAGCTCGCCGGAGCGGGTCCACGACAAGTACTCGCCCAGCTCGTGCATCGGTGTCAGAAAACCCATGTCAGCTATCCGCTTCCTCGTCGAAGTCGAATGAACTTTGCAGAGCGGAGTCATCGGGTGCACTGCTTGCCACATCAAGGATTTCGGGCCAGCTGGTGACCAGACTGTTAAAGCTCAGCGCGTCCTTGGTCCAGCCGTTGCCTTCGGCGATCCGGAAGAGCAGGTGCGCCAGCTCTTTCACCAGATCGGCGTCGATTGCACCATCGGGACGGTTCAACGCGGCCCGCAGGAACTCGCCGGCCGGGGTGATCCCTTCGGCTTCGAGGGTCTTGATGAGATGGTGCAGTACTTCCCAGTTGCTGATGTGGAGATCGGTGGCGACGTCGTATTCCGCGCTCAAGTCAGACGGTTTGGTCAGCTGGACATTCCCTGCTCTTGAGGTCAGGATCCCGTCGCGGTCCATTACGTCAACACTGGTGTTGCGAGCACGGGCAATATTGTCGGCGTCTCCGAATGATCCTAGGTCGTAGCCGTATTGGCGGTACCAAGCAATGGCGAATCGGCTTGTTGAGTCGAAATCTCCTTCCTGCTCGTTGAGTACCTGATCCAGGATTTCGTTGATACGCGCCAACGCTGCGCGGACGGTCATACCGGTGCCGTCTGGGTCGAGCACAGTGTGGTATCTACTAAACACCGCCATCCCAGGGCCTATTGCGGCTTGCGGCAAGTCAACCGGGGCTATCTGACCCTGCTGGAGCTTTCGAAGCGCATCGGGAAGTTCAGCCTCCAATGCTGTGATGAAGCCCCGACGATCTGTTGTTGGGGCCCCTGCGGCCCGAGGTCGGAGGCTAAGCACGATCGAGGAAGCCAATGCGTTCGTGCCCACGCTCACCATCCGCCCGCCTCGTTCGCTTCGCATCGGCCAAGTCGATGTAATTTCCCAGCCCGACTGAATCATCGCATCAAGCAACGTCTCCCAACCGGACGACGCGTTACCGTCGGAATCAGTCTCGGACTGTTTATATGCGTAATACACCGTGATTGGATAGTCGCTCAAAGCGTCTTTGCGAAACTTGGAGAACACCTGCCGAAAGCTGCTCTCGAAGAACTGCTTCGCTCCATCCTTGCCATCGTGCCGGTATTGATTGGCAACTAGCTCTTCTGCCTTCGGCACCAGTACGGTCGATAGCAGCTCGGGATAGACGTCGCGCAACGCCCGACGCAGCCACACATAGAAGAAATCGGACAGGTCGCTGTATCCGATGTTGTTGTAGTAAGGCGGGTCAGTTGATATCAGCAGATTGGTCGCTGATGTACATGCCGCATCAGCTTGTTCCGCAATTGCGATACCAGATGCAGGCACACCCTCCAGTGATTCGCTAACAATCTTGACAGAGCGCGACCAACCTCCACCAATATTCGACAACGGATTCAGCTCGGCGTAGTCCCACATCATCGGAATCGCCTGGCTAGTAAAGAGGTGGGTTGGACGATCCTCCTGTGGATACCAAGCAGACTGGGGTTCCCCTGAAAAAGTGGACACGGTTAGCTTGATTGCTGATTGATCCGTGCGGTGATCTCGAAGTCGATAGGTGAGATCATTCCCAGTGAACTATGCCGCCTGTCATGGTTGTAGTAGCGAAGGTAATTGTCAAGTCCCGCAGCAAGATTCGCATACGTTGTGAAGGCATGCCGCTTGTAGTACTCGTGCTTGACCGTCGACCACAGTGATTCGGACCCGGCGTTGTCCCAACATATGCCGGTGGCCCCCATAGAGCGGCGCAGGCCGTGATCGGAGCAGACTGTGGCCAAGTCGTGACTGGTGTATTGACTGCCCCGGTCCGAGTGCAAGATGGTGCCGGCCACCGACCCGCCGCGGGTGAACACCGCCGCGTCCACCGCCTGCTCGACGAGCTCAGTGCGCATGTGGTCAGCCACCGACCAGCCCAGCACCCGTCGCGAGTGCTCGTCGCGGATCGCGCACAGGTAGGCATCGCCTTCACCGCAGGTCAGATAGGTGATGTCGGAGGTCCATACCGCATCGAGGCGGCCTTGATCGAAGACCCGGCCCACCCGGTCGGGTGGGAAAGACGCCGCCGGGTCGACGACTGTGGTTTTGACCTTGAAGGTGCGCGGGCTGATGCCTTCGATGCCCATCTCGGCCATGATCGCCGCGACGGTGTTGACCGACACCGAGACCCCAGCGGCGTGCAGGTCGGCGGTGATCCGTGGTGAACCGTAAGTGCGTCGGGATTCTTGCCAGTGGGCCAGGATCTTGACCTCGAGATCGCGGCGCCACTGCTGCCGCGGCGTGGGTTCGGTGCGTCGCTGCCGTGCTTCCCAGGCGTAATAGCCCGAGCGTGAGACGTCGAGGAGCTCGGTCAGTGTGGCGATGTCGTGGTCGGCGCACTCCGCGGCGATGAGCTCAAACCGACTCACCGATGTTGCTGTGCCGCAAAGTACGCCGATACTTTTTTCAAGAAGGCGATATCTCGGTCCTTCTCGGCCAGTTCCGCACGCAGCCGCACCAATTCGGCGCGTTCACGGGCCGTCAGATCGCCTTCTGGCGGCCCATGGCGGGCATCGCTGGCCACCCCGTCGCGGACCCTCTCCTGACGCACCCACTTGCCCAGCAGACTCTCGTGCAGGTTCAGTTCGCGGGCCACCTCCGAGACCGGCCGGCCCCTGTCAATCACCCGACGAGCAGCCTCCACCTTGAACTCCGGTGTGAACGACCGACGCGTCCGCGACATATCGACATCCTTCCAGCAGGACACCGTCCCGCTATCTCAGGTGTCCACTGAAACTGGGGAACCTCCGACAACGAATTGACATAGTCTGTGATCTTGCTGACTGCGAACGCCAAGTATGTTGCGATGGCGTCTGCGTACTCGCGCGTGCCGCCATCGTCTAGGACTCGGAGGCGCGCCTCACCGACTAGGTCGCTGAAAGTTGTTAGCGCGATCAGCTGGCGGTTTGTGAAAAGATCTGACCACGCGGTCATACCGTACGCTTGCACGCGAAATCCCAACGCTTGCAATGGTAATTCCTGACCAGGCCCTTCATCCGTGCGAGGAACAGCTGCGGCTGCGAGCTGCGCGGGATCGGGTTTCACATACTCCCGCAAGCGGGCGCCGGGCACGACGACTGCTACCTGTTGGTGA
This sequence comes from Mycolicibacterium llatzerense, assembly GCF_025331195.1. Lineage (NCBI taxonomy): Bacteria > Bacillati > Actinomycetota > Actinomycetes > Mycobacteriales > Mycobacteriaceae > Mycobacterium > Mycolicibacterium llatzerense. The sequence continues at coordinate 448,526 of NZ_LXOV01000016.1, forward strand.
CTCATTCGACCCTGGGTGCCCTCGCCTCGAACGTAATTGAGGTCCACGACTGCTTGACACGCGACACATCGCGCACCAGTTCTTCCGACCGTGCCTTGGTCACCCTTTGTCGGGGCTGCGGCTTCATTTGCATTGTGAATCTCGTAGTCAACCCGGCGACCCGACGGATGAGAGGGATCGCTGACAATCCGTGGCGTCACGAAAGTTTGCCGACCCTTCCTTCGGCTGAGCCACCACTTTGTCGTCAGTGGCATTTCGATCCCGCAAGCAGGGTTTGGACACACAATCGTACGCATCCATATCCATGCGATTGGTTCGACGCCCCTTGAGGTCGGATAAAGGTGTCCGATGCGATTCGCGGCTTCCTCGCGAATCCACTCGCCGTAGGCTCGGACATCCGCAGCTAGGCCTTCAGCGCCGTGCCAGTCGCGGATCTGAGCTTCCGCTACGCCAGGGAATAATGGTGGCTTGTCGCTGAACTTGGGGGGAAGTTCAACGAGCGCCTTACTGATCAATACGGCTACCGGGTTCAGGTCACTCGCATGGGCCTCGAGCCCGAGTCTCTGCGCTTCCAGCGGGATGGTTCCTCCGCCAGCGAATGGATCAAGAAGGGCGGGGGGATCGCCAACAGCAGATTTCATGATCTCCGCGCGGGCTGCCGCAAGCAGGCGTTCATCGCCGATGTTCTCCCAGACTACGAGCTCCTCGATTAGGTGATGTAAGCGCTCACGTTCCTTACGCTGCTCAGCTTCAGTTGGAAACTCCTCGGGATGTGAGGAAGGATCGTCAACGAGTTGCGCGAAGAGGACGGCTCGCGCTGTGGCGAACGGCTTTTGGGACCACCACTTGTGAATCGCAGACGGGTTTCCACGGTAGATGTAGTTTTCTCTCGTTGACTGTCGGTTAATCGCCTCCAGTGGCAGCGCCACCTCGATCAGCTTGCGCTTCGGCGTGTTGGTATCAGTCATCAAAGTGGCTCGGTTCCCTTGTCCCACATCTTTTTCCAATCGCCTCGCACCCCGGTCGCATCGAATCCGCCAAGATCCGTTGAGGCGAAGGGGTTGTCGAGGTAGCGCACTTCGTCGTACTCGGCGCCGCGCGGATCAACCCGTACCAGCGCCAGGCGGTATCGCGGCGCGGCATTCTTGCCGAGGATCACCTCGTTGTGGGTGACGAAGAAGTCGGTGGCACCGTCGATGCGGGCTTTCACCTCGATGCGATAGGTGTCGCCGTCGGAGTCCGAGGACAAGATGTCAAAGCCCTTGTTGTTGAAGGCTTGTTCGACAGGATCACGTCCCAGCGCTCGCTCGATGGCAAGCACCAGATCGACGCCGCGACGCTCGACTTCTTTCGTCTCCTTGGCATGCATCGGCACCGTGGGCGGTAGTTCGCCGTCGACCATGCTCACAGGAAGCACCAGGGCCGCGGTGGCGATGCGCGGCGGCTTGATCGACATCAAGGCTTGCCGGTCCAGCAACTCCAGTCGTTTACGCAGCCGGGCATCGAGTTCGACCGCCTTGCGGTTGAGGCTCTCCGCGGATTCCTTTGGCTTGGCCCCGGTCTGCTCTTTCTCCGATGCGACGGCGGCATCGAGAATCAGCCGGTCACGCTCTCCCTCAAGGCGTTTGGTGACCAGCTCACGGGTCTTGGCGAGTTCGGCAGCGCGGCGAGGCTGGATTTCCGCCAGGTACTCAGGCAGTCGGGTGGTGATGATCCAACTGGTGGCGCGGTCTTCTGCGTCGGCGAGCCAGGCCAGCTGGCGTGCTGTGGCGACCGTCGGGGTCTCAGGCGCAGCCACACAATCCAGATAGGGAGCCGGGCCCGCCGGGCTGACGGTGCCCTGGCTGTCCACGTACGCATAGCCGAACCGCCTGGATACTGAAGCGCCGGTAGCGTCGGTCACCTCCTCGGTAACGCCGACAAGAAGCTGTGGCTCGTCCAGCGTCGCGGACACCAACACCGTTCCGTTGGTGAGAGTCTCATTGAAACGACGGATGGCTTCGTGCATCACCGCGTCGTGGAGTGGGTGGCCTGGGGCGAGCAGATCGGCGCGGGCCAGTTCGTCGGAATGTACGTGTTCCAGGTCGAAGTCCACGCGGTCGTACTTGGTGGGGATAGGCCCGAACTTGCTGTCGCGCAATGGTGCTGGGACGTTGGTTATTTCGTATCGGCCGCGCTCACGTTTGGCTATGCGCCCACCCAGGCGGGTGAACGCCGCCTTGAAGGCCATCTCGATGTAATGGGGCTGCAGGCGGCGCGCCCTTGCTTCGTCCATGGCTGCGCGCAGCTTTTCCAACTCGGCCTCGGCGAGATGGTCTGAGGCCAGGGCTCGTTCTTCGAGTAGCTCCTTGAGTCCGTCGGCGACGTTGTGATCGATGACCTGCTGCATCTTGGCCCGCGTCTCGGGCAGCTCGCCGTAGCGGATTGCCTCCAGCAGCAGGTCACGCAGCGGGGTCTCGTTGAACGCCTCGCCGAGAACGTCGAAAACCTTGCCGCCGTAGGCCTCTCGCTGTTCTTCAATCTTTTCGAGCAGCCGGACAAAGACGTCGCCCTCGCGGGTATTGCTTGCCACGATGTTCCACAGTCGGCAGACTTCTTCCTGCCCGATTCGGTGGATGCGACCGAAACGTTGCTCAATCCTGTTGGGATTCCAGGGCAAATCGTAATTGACCATCAGGTGCGCGGCCTGCAGATTGAGCCCCTCGCCGGCGGCATCGGTGGCCAGCAGAATCTGGCAGTCGCGATTCTTGGTGAACTCCTCCGTGATCTGGCGTCGCTCCCGGCGTCGCACCCCACCGTGAATGGCTTGCACAGCACTGGGTTTCCCGAGCAACGAACGAATCCTGCCGGCCAGGTAATCGAGGGTGTCGCGATGTTCGGTGAAGATGATGAGCTTTCGCGGCCATCCATTGGGATCTGTTGTCAGTGCCTCGTCGTGAAGGATGTTGCTCAGCTCGGTCCACTTGCGATCGGTGCCCGAATCGCGCACTTCTTTGGCGGCACGGGTGAGTTCTGCCAACTCCAGCAACTCGGCGTCGAGTTCCTCCACGGTCTGCGCAGCGGTGGCGGCGTCGAGCAGTTCTTCTTCGAGCGCTTCGATTTCTTCGGAGTTGTAGTCGTCGGCGTCGAGGGCGTCCACGTCAACAGTGGGTTCGCTTTCGACATAGGTACCGTTGACGATTTCCTGCTTCTTCCGCTCGAGTCGCTCGGTTCGGCGGACCAGGCTCTTGTAGATCGCCTCGGGGCTGGACGCGAGCCGCCGCTGAAGCACGGTGAGTGCAAATCCGACGGTGTTCTTGCGCTTGCCGCCCACCCGGTCGGCGCGGTTCATGCCCTCGCGGACATAAGCGGTGACCTGCTCGTAGAGCGAATGTTCAAGGGCGGTCAGCTCATAGGGCACCGTTTCGGCCCGGCGCTCCGGGAAGAGCTTCTTGCCATCGAAGGTAAGGAGGTCCTCCTTGACCATGCGGCGCATGATGTCGGCTGTGTCTGCGGTCTTGGTGTTCTTGCCTTCGAACCGGTCGCGGTCCAGCAGAGTCAGGAAGAGATTGAAGTCCTCGTTCTTGCCCGAGTGTGGCGTAGCCGTCATCAGGAGGAGATGGCGTGTGATCCGCCCGAGAAGCTCGCCGAGCTGAAAACGCTTGGTCTTCTCCAGCTTTCCGCCGAAGTAGTGGGCACCCATGCGATGCGCTTCGTCGACGATCACCAGATCCCACTCGGTCTCCTTGAGCTGGGCCTGCAGTTCCTCGTTGCGGGACAGCTGGTCCATCCGGGCGATGAGCAGAGGATTGGTCTCGAAGACGTTGAGGTTGACGTTGGCATCGATGAGTTGGTTGGTCAGCAGGTTGAATCTGAGCCCGAACTTGAAGAACAGTTCGTCCTGCCACTGCTCCACCAGACCACCGGGGGCGACGATCAGGCATTGGCGGACGTCGTCGCGCAGTAGGAGTTCCTTGATATAGAGGCCGGCCATGATCGTCTTGCCGGCGCCGGGGTCGTCAGCAAGAAGGAACCGCAGCGGCGTGCGGGGGAGGAGCTGCCCGTAGACGGCGCGAATCTGATGCGGTAGTGGACGAACATCGCTCGTGGCCACTGCCAGCATAGGGTCGAAAAGTCCAGCAAGACTGATTCTTTGGGCCTCTGCGACCAGCTTGTAGTCGGATGCGGTGGAGTTGAACGGCCGGCTGCCGGCCGCGGCAGCGCGCAGCTGGTCTTCGTCCTGTCGGAAGACCACCTGCTGGCCGAGCGCACCACTATTGGTTCGGTACGTCAGCTCGATGGCCTCAGTGCCGTGCTGTTGGGCGGCGAGCACGGTGACGACTTCGGCGGGGATCAGCCCTTCGATTCGAAGACCTGTCTTTAGTTCTTCTAGTAGCACCAGGCCTCCCTGCTTGATAGCTGGGAGACCTTCTTCTGAGGATTGGTGGCGGAAGCGAGCGCGTACAAGGCAGGCGCATGCCAACCGTCAGACATGTCGACTGGCCACCCCGGCGCTCCCTCCGCTCGTCGGGCAAGCCATGTATAGATGGTGCAGCCGACAGATCGGCATATTACGCCATCTATAGATGGTCGACGCCGGAATGGCGCGTCGGCAGATTGCAGGGGTGCCGCAGTCCGAGATCGAGCGAGAACTCGCTAACGCTCTCGGTCGGCGCTTAGCCGGACTCCGCGAGGAGCGTGGACTCACCCAGGAAGCCCTGGCGGATGCCACCGGGATCAGCAGGAATCACTATCAACTGCTGGAGAACGGCATCAGCAATCGCCGAACAAAGAAGCCTGCCAATCCACGCCTGTCCACGTTGGTGGCGCTCAGTGCGGCCTTCGGCATGTCGCCGGCGGAGTTGGTCGGCGAAGTTCTGGCAGAACGCGACTGATTTCATCAATGGTCGTATGGTGCGCGAATCGGGCGGCTGACTCTTGGGGTGACAGGCCCCGCTGACGGGGCTCATCTGTTGCGATTATCGCAAAACTGCAGGTAGTCTGGTCGTATGAGCCACGGCGACATTGGCCGCCGCGTTGCTGAGAGCATCCCGGCAGGCATCACACAGGGGCAGTTAGCGAGCCAGATTGGCCTGTCTGGTGAGAAGTTGTCCAAATCGTTGAGTGGTAAGCGTGCCTTTTCGTCGGTGGAGCTGGCGTTGCTGGCGGACGTTCTAGATGCCGATTTGCATTGGCTCATCACGGGAAAGGCCGATCCGCACCGCATCACTGTGGTAGCTCGCCACGATTTCGACCGTGAGACTGGCGCCCGTGATGTTCCCGGCCGCGGCCGTGACCAGTCAGCGATCGACGGGGTCGAACTTGCCTATCGGCAGGCGATGGCCGCCTGGGCGCCAGCTGATTCAGCGCTGCCCACTACGGTGGCACTGGTTTGCGATGCACTCGGACCGGATTTTATCCGGCCGTTGGCCTCTCGGATTGAGTCGGCATTGGATGTCGACGTAGTCCGACTGCCTGGGCTTTCGACGGCCTATTCCTTCAGAATCGGCTCACAGAATGTCATCGTGGTGCCGGCGACTGGCAACTGGTTCCGCGAAAACTGGGACCTGGCACATGAACTCGGCCATTTGGTGTCGCGGCATCACGCCGAGGGCAACACTCTGATGCATTGGGGCCACTGCGAGGCTGCAGCGAATTCCTTCGCTGCCGATCTGCTATTGCCGGAATCGCGCATGCGCGAGATCGACTGGGATGCCCTTACAGAAGCTCAACTGGCTGAATTGATTTGGGACTGGGGTGTTTCCACTGCAGCGCTCGGGACTCGTCTCACGAGCTTGAACATCACCGTTCCGGAGAAGCTCCGTGCGGTGCTCGTCATGTCCACTCAGAAGCTGCTGCGGTGGCATTGGGCCGGGTTGCAGGAAGACGGCCGCGACGCGATCACAGAGCGGATGGACGAAGCGGCAATGCGGCGCTTTCCGCTCAGACTTCAGGAAGCGCATACCGATCTGATCGCTGAAGGCTCACTGGGCAAGGGCACACTGGCGTGGATGCTGGGCATCGATGCTGAGACGCTGGAGGTCGACGAACCGCCTCTGCCCGAACCGGTGGACGCTGACCAGCTCGCAGCCGAACTGGGGTTGTAGGTGCCGAAGGTTCTGGTCCCAGACAACACCGTTCTAGTCAATTTCGCAATCATTCAGCGGATGGACCTGCTCGCAGACCTTGTCAACGGGCACGGGCAGTGGTGTCTGACCATTGCGCGCGAATGCACGAGGTCGCAGGTCCATTACTCAGACTTGGTCCACGCGAACGGCATCTTCGGCTCGCCACTAACGCCGAGCCCTGCTGAACTCATTCAGACTCAGATATTGAGGACGGGTATGGCGAGCCCGGGCGAACCCAGCACGCAACACCTCGGCGAGGCTGAGTCGATCGCGATCATCCTCTATCGGACGATTGATGCAATATTTCTCACCGATGACCTTGGGGCGAAGACGCTCGCCGCGCGGCACGACATCAAGGTAGTCACCACCTGGGATCTGCTCCGGATGGCCTGCCGTGTAGGCAAACTCGCCGCAGATGTGCTCGCCGGTTATTTGCGCACGCTTGCAGCCAACAACCGGGGACATCCTCCTGGCGTGGTTCCGGCCGATCCCGCCAGCATCACCGCCTGGTTGCAGTAATCCATTTTCGACTGGTCGCTGACGCGTCCACGACGAGTATTGCCGTGCAGCACTGAGCGACGTCGAGGAGATCGACATGGCCCGCCGTCTCGGCATCGCCATCGGGCGTGTTCTGCTGGCTGCGACCGGATGTGGTCGCTCGATCGACGGTGCGCCGCATCCGTCGTTGGAAACTGATCTCCGCAACAACGGGGCGCAATGGCAAGCACGGATTTGTCCTACGACCTTCCGACAGCTGGACGTTCTGACCAGCGGCTGCCGGCCTACGCCGAGCGTGGGGGCTGCTAAGGTCGCCATCGGCGTGGCGTCTCGTCAGGCCCCACCCTCGGCGTGACGGCTGAGTGATATCACTCGCGATACCGAACTCCGGATGTGTCTGCGGGCAGACCGGCCGGGGCTGGGGTGATTGCTGGGACTAGCGCTGGCCGTGGCGCAGCAATGGGCCGTCGGCGACAATCTACGCTGATCGTCATGGCCAAGTCTGCCCGCGGCAAGCAACCCAGGCGTCAACTTCGGTCTGTGCCGCCGCTACCCTCGGTCAGGCCTGACGACCAGCCGCTGTTCCAGGCGTTGCGGGACGCGTTGCGCTCTGACCATCCGCTGGCACTGCTCGAACTCGTGAGCGGGCTGATCGCAGTCGCCGACCCGGCGTATAGCAACCCCATGGCTGGCAAAGGGGATGGTCCCGGCCTCGACGAGCTGGTCGAGTCGCTAATCGGTACTTCATTCGCGCAGACGACGGCCGCGTTGGCCGTCATCCGCGCGTTGGTCTCCGATCAGGTGATGGCCTCTCGTATCGACCGTGAATTGGCCACCCGTCGCCAACCGTTGCCGGATTGGCTTGGCGCCCTGGGGAACACCCGCGCCGACCCGGATGTGTGGTTCCTGACGCATGTGCTCGGGGACGGTGACGACTACTTCTTCGGCGCGACGCTGCCCGGCGGGTACCAGCTGACGGCGCTGGTTTATGTGGACCACAACATGGGCACGGTGGCCAAAGACGGGTTCGTCATTCCGGCGCCGATCACGACGGTGGTGGAGCGGATACAACAGTCGACAAAAAGCGGGCAGACCCTCACGCCGTTCGACCCAGCCGATGCGCGGGCAATGGTCGACAAGGCGATAGATCACGGATCCCGAATATTCCCGCCGTTGGAATCGGACTCCTGGCCCATGTGCCGGCCACTGGTCGAGTGGCTGGTGCGGATGCAACCGGCCGGTGGTGTGGTGCCGGAGCGCAAAGAATGGACCGAGAAGCAGACCGCGGCCATCGCGGCCGACTTCTTCGCCTCACGCTTCGGCGTCGGAGTGGACACCGTCGATACCCGTGACCTGCTGGACTCGGTCCTGTGGTTCGCGACCAGCTGGGGACCCGGTGATCCCTACCGCTGGAGCCCCGTCAACGTCGAAATCCTCCTCGTCGACTGGGCTCCGCGAAAGATTATGGCGGACAAGGGGTTTCTCGCACAGCTACCCAACCTATTGCGCGCATTCATCGCCTACTGCCATAACCGTCAAGGCATCAGTGCCCCCCTTACTGCTGAAACTTTGACATCCGTCGACAGGTGGCAAGGCGAGTTTCAGCGGATGATCCGGACCGATCGACCGCAGGGTGCGGCCGCGCTCGCAGCCCAATTGCTGGGCGCGAGCTTGGAGATCGACGATGACGACCTCAGTCTCGAAGAGGCGATGCTGGACCACTTGGACGCGACGGTCGGCGGCCGCTTTCAGCTGCAGAATCTGACTGACGAGCCATTGGGGGATGAACCGTTTGACTGGGCGGGCATTGCCGACGACATCCGACCCACCGTCGAGAAGATGGTGGCCCTGTGCGATGGCTGCGCGGACGAACTCTTCGATGTCGAGCACCGGACCGCGATGCGCCGCTTCCTTGGGCGCGCTGCGATCGCCGACCCAGCGATCTTCCGTCGTAAGGCATCGCTGGAACGCGGAGCGGCAGCAGTGGCTTGGGTGATCTGCCGAGCCAACCACTCCATCGGTCAGTACGGCATGCCGCAGGTGACTGAACTGCTCGGATGGTTTGGGATCAAAGGCGGCGTATCGCAACGCGCGGAACCACTGCTACGCGCCAACGGGGTTGATCCACATCGCCTTTACGGTGAGGTCGCGCTTGGCGCCGCAGACTTGCTGACGGCGGCGCGGCGCCATTCGATCATCCAGGTGAGAGACCGCTACCAGGCGACGGCATACTGATATCACCCGTGATACCGCATCGCAGATGCGTATCCAGGTCGACAGACCGGGGCTGAAGTGACGGCTGTGACCAGCGGTAAACCGCGCAGCGATTGACTGTGCGTCAGCGCTGAAGACTTGCGAGTGTCGTACAACGCAGGCGCACGATCAACGCGGTACGGGGTCGGGAACAGTGTTGGCACGCAACGGATCTGCGGCCACCGGAACCAGGGGCACGGCCAGCAGCGGGAACAGCGCGCACACCGCGAAGGCGGCCGGAAAACCGAAGACTCCGATCAGCGCCCCGAACGCCGGCGGCACGATGCCGGTGGTCAACAACTGCGAAGTGTTCTGCACACCCAGTGCGCGTCCGCTCCAGAACGGCCCAGCGATTTCGGCAATCGCGGTGAAGGACAACCCGTTATCGGTCACTGTGACCACCGACGCCACCACCATCACGAAAACCGCCACCGGCCAGTGCAAGTAGTCGGTCAAGGCCAGTAGGCCCATCGAAACTCCGGCAAAGACGGCAATGATCCGCACCGGACCCAGCCGTGATCCGGCCACGTCCGACCAACGGCCCGCAGCGATTCGCCCTGCGGCCCCGCATAATTGGGCCACGGTCACCATAACGCCGGCGGCACCAGCTGACCAGCCGTGCGCTGTCATCAACCACACCAGTGAGAAGGTCCAGACCAGACACTGGGGAACAACCAGCAGGACCGACACCGCGTGGATGCGGGCCAGCGCCGACGATCCGCGGTACGGGTTGGCCAGATCGGTTGCGGGGGCCGAGGATCGGGGCGGCCGCGGCGGATCGATGACGCCCACGGCCGTCACCACGGCCGCGACCAGACACGCGATGGCCGGGAACAACAGCGCGGCGGACACGCCTGACGACTCGGCCAGTCGAGGAATCACCAAGGCGCCCAACCCAACTCCCAGTGGTTGCGCAGTCTGTCGGATGCCCATCACCAGGCCGCGCTGCTCCGGTGGGAACCAACCGACGACCAATCGACCGCTGGCGGAGTTGGAGCTGGCGGCCGCCATGCCACCCAGTAACAGGAACGCGCCGACCGCCACCAACGAGTCGGCCCAGGCCGCCGCGAACGCGGCCAACGAGGTCAACAGCGCGCCGACCGTGAGCACGAACCGCTCGCCGACCCGGTCGACGACCCAGCCCCACGCGATCAACGTCAGCACCATGCCGAAGCTCGGCATGGCAGACACCAGTCCGGCGCCTGACAGGTCCAGTCCGCGTTCGCCGTGCAGCGTCGGGATCAGGAACGCGGCGCCGTTGATGAAGACGTTGGCGCACATCGTCGAGCCGAGCGCGATCACCAGCATCGACCAGCGGCGGGCGGCTGAGACGTTGGTGGCCATGGCTTCATGGTGCCACCGCGCTTCTCAAAATATGAATCATTATCTCAAAATATGAGACCGACTAGGGTCTGGACATGGCTCTGCGAGCGAACCTTTCACGATTGATGGCGGTCATGGCGGCCGCGGTGGTACTCATCGCGGCACCGATGCCCACCGCGTCGGCGGCCCCGCCACGTTGGTCAGGTTTGGACGCCCGAGCGTTCGCGGCTCCGGTGCCGCCGCCGGGCGCGCTCATCCAGAGCGTGCCGCTCGATCCCGAGCTGTCGGTCGCCGGTGCGGCACGCGCCTACCGAATCCTGTATTCGACCACCGATCAACACAATTCGCCGGCAGTCAGTACCGGAGCGGTATTTGTCCCGAAAGGCCAAGCGCCGCAGGGCGGGTGGCCCGTCATCGCCTGGGCGCATGGCACCGTCGGCCTCGGCGACGACTGCACGCCCTCGGCGCAACCCCGGAGTGCACGCGACAACGAGTACCTGTCCCATTGGCTGGACCAGGGGTACGTCGTCGTCGGTTCCGACTACACGGGCCTCGGCACCCCGGGCCTGATGAGCTACCTCAACAGTGTGGCCACGGCGCACGCCATCATCGACTCCGTGATCGCGGCGCATCACCTGAACCTCCCGCTGTCCCCGAAGTGGGCGCTGGTCGGCCAGTCGCAGGGCGGCGCGGCGGCGGTGGCGAGCGCGCGGTGGGCCACCGAGTTCAGCAAGGGGACGGGCCTGGACTACCGGGGCGTCGTGGCCACGGGCACGCCGGCGAACATCGATGACGTCGTCATCACGGCCGGTCCCGACATGGTGCTGCCGCCCGGGCTGGGGCCCATCGCGTCGGCCTACACCGCGTACATCCTGGCGGCATTCCGCGAGCTCCGCCCGGACGTCAACAGCGTGCTCACCCCGGCTGGTCTGACCGCCGCCGACCAGGCCGAAACACTGTGCACCGCACCATTGAGTGCGGCCCTGACCGGCTCCACTCCGCCACAGTTCTTCTCCGCGCCGCTGGCCTCGCTACCTGGCATGCGCGGGGCACTGGCCGACTTCATGGGCACGCCGGTCGCCGGCTACGACCGGCCGATCTTCCTCGGGGTGGGCCTCAAGGACCGTGACGTGCCGCCGTCGTCGACGCTGAAGTTCGCTGATCAGCTCAAGGCCAACGGCCAGGACGTGACGCTCGAGATCTACCCGGAGGACGACCACTCCAGCACCGTGCTGACCTCGATGGCGGACTCCACGCCGTTCCTGCAAGCCCAGTTCGCGGGCTGACCAGCGGGCCTCATTAGGCTGGGCGGATGCGCCTAGGTCGAATTGCCAGTCCAGACGGCGTCGCTTTTGTGGTGATCGAGGGCGACCCGAACTCCGATGCGGTCTGCAAAGAAATCGCTGAGCAGTACCTGTCCCGCAACCCCACCTTCACCGGGCGGTCGTGGCCGTTGGCCGACGTCCGGCTGCTGGCGCCGATCCTGGCCAGCAAGGTGGTCTGCATGGGCAAGAACTACGCGGCACACGCCCGCGAGATGGGCAGCGAGCCGCCCGAGGATCCGGTGATCTTCCTCAAGCCCAACACCGCGATCATCGGGCCGAACATCCCGATCCAGCTGCCCGCCGACGCCAACCCGGTGCACCACGAGGGTGAGCTGGCGGTCGTCATCGAGCGCCCCTGCAAGGACGTCCCGGCCGCCAAGGCGAAGGACTTCATCCTCGGCTACACCATCGCCAACGACGTCTCGGCGCGCGACCAGCAGCAGAAGGACGGCCAGTGGATGCGGGCCAAGGGGCACGACACGTTCTGCCCGATCGGCCCGTGGATCGAGACGGCCGTCGACCCGGCGGATCTCGACATCCGGACCGAGGTGAACGGGCAGAAGCGTCAGGACAGCAACACCGCGCTGCTGCTGCACGACGTCGGCGCCATCATCGAATGGGTCTCGGCCGTCATGACGCTGCTGCCCGGCGACATCATCCTGACCGGAACCCCCGAGGGCGTCGGCCCGATCGAGGACGGCGACACCGTCAGCATCACCGTCGACGGCATCGGCACGCTCTCCAATCCTGTTGTACGTAAAGGGAAATAACGTGACTACACCTGTTAGGGTCCGCTTCTGCCCGTCGCCGACCGGCACCCCGCACGTCGGCCTGGTCCGCACCGCGCTCTTCAACTGGGCGTACGCGCGACACACCGGCGGCGACTTCGTGTTCCGGATCGAGGACACCGACGCCGCGCGCGACAGCGAGGAGAGCTACAACGCGATCCTCGACGCGCTGCGCTGGCTCGGGCTGAACTGGGATGAGGGTCCCGAGGTCGGCGGCCCGTACGAGCCGTACCGGCAGTCGCAGCGCAGCGACCTCTACCGGGATGTGATCGCGAAACTGCTTGCCGCAGGTGAGGTTTACGAGGCCTACTCGACGCCCGAGGAGGTCGAGGCCCGGCACCTCGCGGCCGGCCGCAACCCCAAGCTGGGCTACGACAACTACGACCGCGACCTGACCGCCGAGCAGAAGGCCGCTTTCGAGGCGGACGGCCGAAAGCCGGTGCTGCGCCTCAAGATGCCCGACGAGGACATCACCTGGACCGACCTGGTGCGTGGTGAGACGACCTTCGCCGCCGGTGTGGTCCCGGACTTCGCGATCACCCGCGCGAGCGGAGATCCGTTGTACACCTTGGTCAATCCGGTCGACGACGCGCTGATGAAGATCACCCACGTGCTGCGCGGCGAGGATTTGCTGCCGTCGACGCCGCGGCAGATCGCGCTGTACCAGGCGCTGATCCGGATCGGCGTCGCTGATGCGGTGCCCCAATTCGCCCATCTGCCAAGCGTTCTCGGTGACGGCAATAAGAAGCTGTCCAAGCGCGACCCGCAGTCCAACCTGTTCCTGCACCGCGATCGTGGCTTCATTCCCGAGGGCCTACTGAACTACCTGGCGCTGTTGGGCTGGGGCATCGCCGACGACAACGACATCTTCAGCCTCGACGAGATGGTGGCCGCCTTCGATGTGGCCAACGTCAACTCGAACCCGGCGCGATTCGACCAGAAGAAGGCCGACGCCATCAATGCCGAGCACATCCGCCGGCTGGCCCCGGAGGACTTCGGCGCGCGGCTCAAGGCGTACCTCGACGCGCATGGTCACGACACCACGTTGGACGACAAGGGTTTCGCCGCGGCGGCCGAGTTGATCCAGACCCGCATCGTCGTGCTCGGCGACGCATGGGACCTCGTGAAGTTCTTCAACGACGACGCCTACGCGATCGACGAGAAGTCGGCGGCCAAGGAACTCAAGCCCGAGGCTGCGGAGGTCCTGGACGCCACGCTGAGCGCCTTGGACGCCGTCACCGAATGGAACACCGCCAACATCGAAGCCGCGCTCAAGACCGCGCTGCTCGACGGCCTGGAACTCAAGCCGCGCAAGGCGTTCGGTCCCATCCGCGTGGCGGTCACCGGCGCGGCCATCAGCCCACCACTGTTCGAGTCGATGGAACTGCTGGGCCGTGACCGCAGTCTGGCGCGGCTGCAAGCGGCCCGGAACGGGCTGTGAGCGGGCGATTTAATTCAGCGCCAACTATTTGGTAGTCTGCTCGTCGGCCCGGAAAGCAAAAGCGGCGAACATCCGCTCGGCGATTCGGTCCGAAGATGCCTGTGACCTGCGGTGATAGGCATCAAATGGGGTATGGTGTAATTGGCAACACTAGGGATTCTGATTCCCTCATTCTAGGTTCGAGTCCTGGTACCCCAGCTGCCGGAGCGATTAGGTCAGCAAGCTCACTTAGGCTAAGCTGACGCTCCGGAAGTTCTAGCCCCCGTCGTCTAGCGGCCTAGGACGCCGCCCTCTCACGGCGGTAGCGTGGGTTCGAATCCCATCGGGGGTACGTACGAACGCCGGACCTGACAACAGGTCCGGCGTTTTGTCTTGTCCGGGGTATTACCTACCGCCGGTCAGGAATCCGACGTCCCGCCGTCCGCGGCCGACCGACGGCTCCGGGTCCGCGCCGAGGGTGCGGGACAGCAGTTCGTGATAAACGTCACGGAAGTCGACGGTCGTCTTGAGGTCGCCGTCGGTCAGGTCGGTCAGGCTCGGCTCGTCGCCGTAGAACCCGCCCGTGACGGGAGTGCCCGCGATGAACACCGGCCCCGAAGTGCCGTGGTCGGTGCCCTGTGAGGCATTGGCGGCGACCCGCCGCCCGAATTCTGAGTACATCAACACCACGACGTTGCGGCCGTAGGGCGTGCCCTGGAGCTTGTGGAAGAAGGGCGTCAGGGCGTCGTCGAGAGTCTTGAGCAACGCCTGCTGAGGGGCGCGTTCGTCGGCATGCGTATCGAAACCCAGCAGCTGCGTCATGTACACCTGCGTGGGCACGCCGGCCCGGATGCAGCGGGCCACCAGTTCGAGGTCGTTGGCCAACTGGTTGTCGGCCTGGCCGATGGTCTGCAGGCGGCCGTTGATCACGGGTGCGAAGCGGGTGTTGGTGGAGTGGTTGGCCCGATAGGACTCGCACACCTGGCTCATGGCGGTGGTGTCGTTCGGGTCGTCGGTGCTCAGCGCGGCCAAGGTCCGCGCGACGTCGGGCGGGATGGCCGGGACGAAGTCGGAAAGCGATGCCGCGACGTGCTTTTGGCCGACGGCCAGCGGCGGTAGGACGGTGCCGATGTTGACGGCCCGGATCGGATCGTCACCGCTGGTGTCCAGCCAGCGGCCGATCCAGCCGCTGGTGACCGCGTCGACGGGATTGGCGGTCTGCCAGATGTCCATGGAGCGGAAATGGCTGCGGTCCGGCTTCGGGTAGCCGACACCGCGCACGATCGCGAGCTTGTTGGACTGCCACAGCTTCGACATCCCGGTGAGCGCGGGGTTGAGCCCGAACGCCGGGTCGAGCCGGAGCACTTCCTCCGGCTTGTAGGCGAGCTCGGGGCGGGCATCGTGATAGGCGTTGTCCGCGTATGGGATAACCGTGTTGAGGCCGTCATTGCCGCCGTACAGCGTGACGATCACCAGGATGCCCTGGTTGGCCTGCAGCGGGCGGTCTTGGGCTTCGTGGAGCAGATCGGGCAGGGTCACCGCGGCGACTCCGCCGAGCAGACCGGCCGCGCCGACCCCGGCGCTGGCGATCAAGAATTTGCGGCGATTGAACTCGGGCATCGGATCTCTTTAGGACGTCACGTATTCGGGGGTGATGACGGCCGCTGCCACCAGCCGGTGTGGATCGGAGACCAATGGTTTGAGGGCGGCCGCCGAGCGATCCGACCAGGCGCCGATGCCGAACAGGTACCCCACGCCGTCGATCCGTTCACTGGATGCCATCTTCTCGACCGCGCTGATGTCGCTGAGGGCCAGGAGCCGGTTCGCGGCCCAGACCCGTGCTGCCGCACTGTTCGTCGACAACCAGAGCTGTCCGCGCGGCCAGCCGCCGACGTCCGGCGGATAGAAGGGGCGCTGACCCATCACCCGGAGCACCTGGTCGAGGTCGGCGAGGACGTGGTCGTCGTCGAGCGGAACCGCCAGCGACCGCACGATGCCCATCAACCATTCCACTGGAGTGCTGACGACAGTGCCCGCGGCCTTGGTGAATTCGGGATCGAGCACCACGGCCTTGGTGAGTGCCTTGAGATCTCGGTTCGGGCCGTAGGCGGCGACCAGGCGGGTCACGGTGTCGGGGGAGGCCGGCTGGTCCGAAGCCAGTAGGCGCCACAGGGTTCCGGCGACGAAAGCGGCGGAGGCGGGCTGACGCAGCACGATGTTGCAGAAGTCGGTATCGGTGAGGTCGCCGGTGACACCGAGCACGGTCTTGACCGACTCGTCGTGATGTTCGGCGTAAACGGCGGTGCTGCCGTCGGGCCGCAGGTGCCGTCCGGTGAGGGCCTTGGCGCCCTCTTTCACGTCGATCTCGGTGTAGCCGTTGGCATGTCCCATGGTGAAGAGCTCCATGAACTCCCGGGACAGGTTCTCGTTGGGGGCCGCCGCGGTGTTGACGTCACCGTCCAGCCAGTGCAGCATCGCACCGTCCGTCAGCATGGCCCAGGCGAGGCTGCCGAAGTCGCCGAGTTTGAGGGTCCGCAGCTTCTCGTTCTGCTCGCCCATCAGCTGCGCGGCGTTGACCTTCTCTGCAGAGGTGGCAAAGTGGTTGTGCCACAACAGCGTCAGCTTCTCGTGGATGGGCTGCTGCACCGCGGCCATGCGGCGCAGCCACCAGCCGGACAGCACCTGCATGCGCGCCACGAGCTCTTGGCCGAAGGCGGCGATCTCGGTGGCCGATGCGCCTGACGGCGGGTACTGCGGGATGGGCGATTTCGGCATCGGGGTCGCCACGGCGCCCGGGTCGGCGTTCGGATCGAGGCTCAGCACCCAGTCGAGGTAGCCCGACCAGTCCTGTTTGACCACAGCGTCGACCTGGGCTCCGGTGGTTCCGAAGCCCGTGCGGCGCAGCATCCGTGCGGTTGCCAGCCACTGTGGTGGCTGCGACACGATGAAACCTACTTTCCAACAGCGGTACGTCCCAGCCCTGCCGGGTCCATTAAGGAACTTAGGTGATCAGGACCGTAGTCGTCGCCGTATGCAGCGGATTCAAAGGTTTGCTGGTTTGCGTCAGAGCCGGCGGGTGAGCGCTTCGGCCGCGGCCAGCAGATCGCTGGCCCAGCGGACGCCGGGGCGGCGGCCCATCCGGTCGATCGGCCCGGACACCGACACTGCCGCGATCACCGCACCGCGGCTGTCCCGTACGGGTGCCGAGACGCTGGCCACGCCGGGTTCGCGTTCGGCGGCGCTCTGTGCCCAGCCGCGCCGGCGGACTTCGGCCAGCACCCGATCGGTGAATTTCGCGGTCGGCAGCACCGCCTGCTGGGTTGCGGGATCGCTGTATGCCAGCAGCACTTTGGCGCCGGAGCCGGCGGTCATCGGTAGCCGACTGCCGACGGGCACGGTGTCGCGCAGGCCGGACGGCGGTTCGAGGGCCATGACGCACACCCGGGCCAGGCCTTCCCGGCGATAGAGCTGCACGCTCTCGCCGGTGATCTCGCGCAGCCGGGGGAGCACCGCGCCCGCCGCGCTGAGCAGCGGGTCGTTGACCTGCCCTGCCAGCTCGGTCAGTGCCGGGCCGAGCCGCCACCGTCCTTCGTTGTCGCGGGCCAGAAGTCGGTGGACCTCGAGGCCCGCGGCCAGCCGGTGGGCCGTCGCCCGGGGCAGCCCGGTGCGGGTGCACAGTTCGGCCAGTCCACACGGTGACTCAGCCACTGAATGCAGCACACCCACCGCTTTGTCGAGGACGCCGATGCCGCTATCCTGTCTCACAGGGAGATACTAGCGTCCCGCATCGTGAGACGGTAGGTCAGCCTCCCCGGGTATCGCGGAAGGAACTGCACAGTCATGACGAACAAGCCACGCACCATGGCGGAGAAGGTCTGGGCGGACCATGTGGTGGTCGAGGGTAAAGGTGTTGACGCCGCCCGCGAGCCCGATCTCATCTATATAGATCTGCATCTTGTGCATGAGGTCACCAGCCCGCAGGCGTTCGACGGTCTGCGCCTCGCCGGCCGGCCTGTGCATCGTCCGGATCTCACGATCGCGACCGAGGATCACAATGTCCCGACCATCGACATCGACAAGCCGATCGCGGATCCCGTGTCACGCACTCAGGTTGAGACGCTGCGGCGCAACTGCGCGGAATTCGGCATCCGCCTGCACTCGATGGGTGACGCGCAGCAGGGCATCGTGCACATCATCGGCCCGCAGCTGGGTCTGACCCAGCCCGGCATGACGGTGGTGTGTGGTGACAGCCATACTTCGACGCACGGCGCCTTCGGTGCCATCGCGATGGGCATCGGCACGTCCGAGGTCGAGCATGTGCTGGCCACGCAGACGCTGGCGCTCAAGCCGTTCAAGACCATGGCGGTCAACGTCGACGGCGAGTTGCCGCCGGGTGTCAGCGCCAAGGACATCATTCTCGCGGTGATCGCCAAGATCGGCACCGGTGGTGGTCAGGGCCACGTCATCGAATACCGCGGCAGCGCCATCGAATCGCTGTCGATGGAAGGCCGGATGACGATCTGCAACATGAGCATCGAAGCCGGCGCCCGCGCCGGCATGGTGGCTCCCGACGAGACGACGTTCGAGTTCCTCAAAGGCCGTCCGCACGCGCCGACGGGTGCGGACTGGGACGCGGCTGTTGCGGCGTGGACAGCGTTACGTACTGACGAGGGTGCCGAATTCGACACCGAGGTGCACCTCGACGCGGCCGCCTTGAGCCCGTTCGTCACATGGGGCACCAACCCCGGACAGGGCGTGCCGCTGTCGGCGAATGTTCCTGACCCAGAACAAATGTTCGATGAAGGCGAGCGGCAGGCCGCGGAAAAAGCGTTGGCCTACATGGACCTTCAGGCCAACATGCCGATGCGGGACATCGCCGTGGACACCGTGTTCGTCGGTTCCTGCACCAACGGCCGGATCGAAGATCTGCGCGTGGTGGCCGACGTACTGCGTGGCCGCAAGGTCGCCGACGGGGTGCGGATGCTGGTGGTGCCCGGGTCGATGGCAGTGCGTGCGCAGGCCGAAACCGAGGGTTTGGGAGAGGTTTTCACCGCCGCTGGTGCCGAATGGCGGCAGGCGGGCTGCTCGATGTGTCTGGGCATGAACCCCGATCAGCTGGCTCCGGGTGAGCGCAGCGCGTCGACTTCCAACCGGAATTTCGAAGGCCGCCAAGGCAAGGGCGGCCGCACCCACCTGGTGTCACCCGCCGTCGCCGCCGCCACCGCGGTGCGCGGAACCCTGTCCTCACCCGCCGATCTGAGCTAGGAGCGCACTGTAATGGAGGCTTTCCACACCCACACCGGAATCGGCGTTCCGCTGCGCCGGTCGAATGTCGACACCGACCAGATCATCCCCGCGGTGTACCTGAAGCGGGTCACCCGAACGGGTTTCGAGGATGGACTGTTCGCCGGGTGGCGTACCGATCCGTCGTTCATCCTCAACCTGCCGCCGTTCGACCGAGGCTCAGTTCTGGTCGCCGGCCCCGACTTCGGCACCGGCTCGTCGCGCGAACATGCGGTGTGGGCGTTGATGGATTACGGATTCCGGGTCGTCATCTCGTCGCGCTTCGCAGATATTTTTCGCGGCAATTCCGGCAAGGCCGGATTGCTCGCCGCGGAGGTCGCGCAGGACGATGTCGAACTGCTCTGGAAGCTCATCGAGCAGAATCCGGGGCTGGAAATCACTGTGAATCTTCAAGATCGGAATTTGACCGCGGGAACGGTCGTGCTGCCCTTCAAGATTGACGATTACACCGCGTGGCGGCTGCTCGAAGGTCTCGACGATATAGGCCTTACGCTGCGGAAACTCTCGGAGATTGAAGC
Source organism: Mycolicibacterium llatzerense (assembly GCF_025331195.1). Classification (NCBI taxonomy): domain Bacteria; kingdom Bacillati; phylum Actinomycetota; class Actinomycetes; order Mycobacteriales; family Mycobacteriaceae; genus Mycobacterium; species Mycolicibacterium llatzerense. The sequence continues at coordinate 468,062 of NZ_LXOV01000016.1, forward strand.
ATTCGAGGCGAGCCGGCCGAGCTACAAACCCCGGACTCTGCCGGCCTGACCGAGTCGCTCCGCGGGTCCTGTCCGAGGGCCTGCGGAGCCATTTCGGCACTCGGGCGCAGCTCGAATCCCTGCCCCCGCAACCAGGTTCAAAAAACCCGCCAACACCTCCCAAGTGGGCCAACCAGATTGCCGAATTCCGCCACAGCTACGCCCGAAATTGGGCGTGGCTCTTGGAAATCGGCGGGTACTGGGTTTACCGTGTCCAGTAGTCGGTCCAGCCAGGGCCACTGAATCGGAGGTTTTGGATGAACAAAGCAGAACTCATCGATGCCCTGACAGAAAAGTTGGGCACCGATCGTCGTCAGGCCACCGCGGCCGTCGAGCACATCGTGGACACCATCGTGCGCGCCGTGCACAAGGGTGAGAGCGTCACCATCACCGGCTTCGGCGTCTTCGAGCAGCGTCGCCGCGCCGCACGCGTCGCGCGCAACCCGCGCACCGGCGAAACCGTCAAGGTGAAGCCGACGTCGGTTCCGGCATTCCGCCCGGGCGCGCAGTTCAAGGCCGTTGTCGCTGGCGCACAGCGTCTTTCGGCTGACGGCCCCGCCGTGAAGCGCGGTGCCACCGCCGCTCCGGCCAAGCGTGGCGCCGCCAAGAAGGCTGCCCCCGCGAAGAAGGCCGCTCCGGCCAAGAAGGCTGCCGCCACCAAGGCTCCGGCCAAGAAGGCTGCTCCCGCCAAGAAGGGCCGCCGCTAAGCCCTATCCGATAGGTCCGACTCGGACACGCCGTGGATCAACTGATCCACGGCGTGTCTGTGTGTGGACTGAACGGACGGAACGGGCCGCGCTAGCGCTTGGTCGGCAGCGGACTGCCGATGTGGTCCGCGGCGACCAGCGCGTCGCCGTGCAGAGTCAACACCCACATGCTGCCCTTGCGATTACGCGATTTGTCGGGCCGGATTCCGCTGCGCTCGCACCACCACGAAATCAGGTCCGGGATCACCTTGCCCTGTGTGCAGATGACGGGCACCGTCTCGCCATCGCTTTTCGCGGCGATCTTCAGCACCCGCTTGCGCGCCGCGTCGGCGTCGGCCGCGTATGCCTCTTCGGTGAGCGTCGGCTCGTCCCGCACCCGGACACCGAGCTCCTGCGCCAGCGGTTCGACGGTCTGGTGGCACCGGGTCCGTGACGCCGCAAAGACGTCGCTGGCACCGAAAGCGAGCAGTTGGCCGACAAGCGATTCCGCTTGTCCCCGGCCTTTCTTGTCGAGCGGCCGGAGTCGATCGTCGCCCTTGTACCGGGCCTTGCGCCCCGCGGTGGCGTGCCGGACGATCAGCACGGTGCGGGTGTCGGCCGGGCGACGGGTGAACCGTCGCAGCACCTTTCGATCATGGGGGTACTGCAGCCGGAGCATGGCGTCGGCCACTGGCAGCCAGTCGAGCTTGTCCACCTCCGAGTTGGGGCTGAACCCGCCGCCGGTGCTGCGGGCCGCCCAGTAGCGGACCTGCTTGGTGCCGCGATCCAGGGGATAGCTGACGGAGGCCAGCCGCCGGCCCAGCACCGACTCGTACCCGGTCTCTTCCAGGATTTCGCGCACGGCGGTAACTGGTTCGGTCTCACCGGGATCCACCTTGCCCTTGGGCAGTGACCAGTCGTCGTAGCGCGGTCGGTGGACGACGGCGATCAACGGCTCTCCGGACTCGCCGGGGCGCCACAACACCGCCCCGGCGGCCAACACCGGCGTCGCCGGGGTGTCGTGCGCCGTCTTGTTCGGCACCTGTGCTCCTGGATGTGGTTGTCGGGGTCAGGTTTTCGCGCTACGTGAGGTGCCGACCGAAAACTACGGTGTGCGGTGCCGCTCCATGATCGACACCTGGTGATCCCGAACCTTCTCGCCTTCCCGGGGCAACGCCGTCCAGTGCCCGTCCGGGCCCAGCTCCCAGCAACGGGTGGCCGGGTCCATGCTCGAGTCGAACATCCCGCCCAGTTCCTCCGTCAGTCTTGGGTCCTTCACCTGTGCCATCACCTCGACGCGACGGTCGAGATTACGATGCATCATGTCGGCGCTGCCGATCCAGAATTCATTGATGGCGTTGAAGTGAATAATCCGTGAATGTTCAAGGAAGCGGCCGAGAATCGAGCGCACCACGATGTTCTCGGAGAATCCCGCGACACCCGGGCGCAACGCGCAGATACCGCGAACCACCACCTCGACGCGGACCCCGGCCTGCGACGCCCGGTACAGCGCGTCGATGACCTGCTCGTCGACCAACGCGTTCATCTTCAACCGGATGCGGCCGTCGCCGCCGGCCTGCTTGGCCTCGATCTCGCGCTCGATGCGCTCGATGATGCCGCGCCGCACACTGTGCGGGGCCACCAGCAAGTTGCGGTAGGACACCTTGCGCGAGTACCCGGTGAGCGAGTTGAAGAGGTCGGTCAGGTCGGCGCCGATGTCGGGTGACGCGGTCAGCAGGCCCACATCTTCGTACAGGCGTGCGGTTTTCGGGTTGTAGTTGCCGGTACCGATGTGGCAGTACCGACGGATGGTCGACCCTTCGCGCCGCACCACCAGGCACGTCTTGCAGTGGGTCTTGAGCCCGATCAGTCCGTACACCACATGCACGCCCGCCTGCTCCAGCTTGCGGGCCCACTTGATGTTGGCCTGCTCGTCGAAGCGGGCCTTGATCTCGACCAGCGCCACCACCTGCTTGCCGGCTTCGGCGGCGTCGATCAGCGCGTTGACGATCGGCGAGTCACCCGAGGTCCGGTACAGGGTCTGCTTGATGGCCAACACATTCGGATCGGCGGCGGCCTGCTCGATGAAACGCTGGACGGTGGTGGAGAAGGAGTCGTAGGGATGGTGCACCAGGACGTCGCCGTCCCGCAGCGTCGAGAAGATGCTCTTCGGGGTTTCCCGTTCGCCGAAAGCCGGGGGAGTGGCCGGCACGAACGGGCGGTCCTTGAGGTCGGGCCGGTCCACGCCGTAGACCTGCCACAGTGACGAAAGGTCCAGCAGCCCAGGCACTTCGATGACATCGCCGGGATGCACGTCCAACTCACGAAGGAGTAGGTCGAGCATGTTCTCGGTCATGTCGGTCGCGACCTCGAGCCGCACCGGCGAGCCGAACCGGCGGCGCGCCAGCTCACGTTCCAGCGCCTGCAGCAGATCCTCGTCGCGGTCCTCTTCGACTTCGAAGTCCGCATTGCGGGTGATCCGGAACGCGTGATGTTCGACGATCTCCAGCCCGGGGAACAGCACCGGCAGGAACGCCGAGATCAGTGCCTCCATCGGCAGGAACCGCACCCGGGGTTTGGCGCCCTCAGCCGTGTCACCCGACTCATGCAGCTCCACGAACCTGTCGACGTTGTCCGGCACCTTGATTCGGGCGAAGTGCTGCGTGCCGTCGTCGGGATTGCGCACCGTGATGGCCAGGTTGATGCTCAGGCCGCTGACGAACGGGAACGGGTGCGCCGGGTCGACCGCCAGCGGCGTCAACACCGGGAACACCTGCTCGTGGAAATAGGTGGACAGCTTGGACTGCTCGTGCTCGTCGAGCTCGCTCCAGTTGACGATGGTGATGCCCTGCTCGGCCAGCGCGGGCCGCACCACATCACCGAACACGGCGGCCTGCCGGCTGGAAATCTGCTGGGTGCGTTCACCGATGCGGCGCAGCTGTTCGCGCGGCGACAGGCCGTCCGCCGACCGCACCGACAGGCCGGTCTCGTCGCGGCGCTTCAGCCCGGCCACCCGAACCATGTAGAACTCGTCGAGATTCGATGCGAAGATCGCCAGGAACTTGGCCTGCTCCAACAGCGGCAGTGACGTATCGGCGGCCAGAGCCAACACCCTGGCATTGAAGTCCAGCCAGCTCAGCTCCCGGTTGAGGTACCGGTCATCGGGGAGCGCGCTGTCCGTCGGATCCGCGGTGGCCGCAGGCAGCGGTTCCGGGTCGGAGTCGGCAGCCGCCCGCGCAGGCGGGCCGCCGACTGAGGCCCGCTCGGTCTGTATTGATCTGGTGTCGGCTTCGGTCACCCCGACGATCATTCCCTATCGACAGGGCGCAGGCCACACGGTTGGTGAACCCGGATCGCCAGACACCGGCGCCGGGACCTCACCGCTACGCGCCGACGATCAGGGTCGTCGCGGGGCCGACGCCAAGTCTGCGCGCCGCCGCCAGATCATCCGGCGTATCGATGTCGCAGCGCAGTCCCGGCCACTCGCCCGACAGCTCCACCGCGCCCGAATCGGCATGGCGCCGTGCGGAATCGACACCGAACTCGGGGCCGAGCGGCGCGGCGAAGGCGAACAGTGCCGCAGTGCCGGTGCGGTGCCGGTCTGCGATGAAACTGCGGGCATGCTGACGCGCACCGGCGATGGCCTCGGCCAGTTCCGCGGTGCGGAGCGCGGGCAGGTCGCCTTGCAACACCGCGATGTTCGTCACCCGGCCCCGCAGGGCCTGCTCCGTGGCGGCGAGTGCGTGATTCAACGGATCGGGGTGTCCGGCCGGAGTGGGGTCCAGCAGTACGTCGGCACCGAGCTCGCGCACCGCGGCGGCGGCGTCCGCGTCCGGGGTGACGACAGTCACGGAGCCGACGGCCGGCACTGCCAGGGCGGCATTGATGGTGTCGAGGAGCATCGCCAACACCACCTGCTCGCGCAGGTCGCCGGCGAAAACCGGGGCCAGTCGGGTCTTGGCCGCGGCCAGCCGTTTCACCGCGATGATCAACCCGACACCGGCGGCATCGCCGACCGTCTCCACACTCGGGTCGCTGCTCATGACCGCCATACTGCCAAAGCCTGGGCGGGACTAGTCTTGACGCCGTGGTGGAGGCAGCGGTGATGGGTGCCGGCGCGTGGGGGACGGCACTGGCGAAAGTCCTGGCGGACGCGGGCAGCAACGTGACGTTGTGGGCGCGCAGTGCGGAGGTGGCGCGCGAGATCAACGAGACCCACCGGAACTCGAAATATCTCGGTGACCGGGCGCTTCCGGCGGCCATCAAGGCAACCGCGGACCCCGCCGAGGCGCTGACCGGCGCCTGCACCGTGTTGTTGGCGGTGCCGTCCCAGACGCTGCGCACCAACCTGACCGACTGGACCGGACATCTCGGTGCCGACGCCACGTTGGTCAGCGTGGCCAAGGGCATCGAACTCGACAGCCTGTTGCGCATGAGCCAGGTCATCGTCCAGGTGACGGGTGCCGATCCGAGCCGGGTTGCCGTGCTCAGTGGGCCCAACCTGGCCAGCGAAGTGGTCGACGAGCAGCCGGCCGCCACCCTGATCGCGTGCACCGATTCCGGACGTGCGGTCGCGCTGCAGCGCGCATTCGCGACCGGCTACTTCCGGCCGTACACCAACGCCGACGTGATCGGCGCCGAGGTCGGCGGGGCGTGCAAGAACGTCATCGCCTTGGCCTGCGGGATGGCGGCGGGTGCCGGGTTCGGCGAGAACACCGCCGCCGCGATCATCACCCGCGGCCTGGCAGAGATCATGCGATTGGGAATCGCGCTCGGCGCCAAGGGCGTAACGCTGGCCGGGCTGGCCGGCGTCGGCGATCTGGTTGCCACCTGCACCTCGCCGCAGTCCCGCAATCGCAGTTTCGGCGAGCGCCTGGCGCGCGGCGGCACCATGGAATCGGCGCTGGCCGCGGCCAGCGGCAAGGTCGCCGAGGGCGTCACGTCCTGCCAGTCGGTGCTGGCGCTGGCCGAGAGCTACGACGTCGAGATGCCGCTGACCGACGCGGTGAACCGGGTGTGCCACAAGGGTTTATCGGTGGACCAGGCATTCGCGCTGTTGCTCGGCCGCAGCACCAAGCCGGAGTGAGCCATGGACGGCCAGCTCGGCGATTCCACTCGTAGCGTCAAAGCGACTGCATCACAACGGGTTCCGGGGCAGCCGGTGGCGCCGCCCCCGGTCCCGGTGGCCGCCTATCACCTGTCCGACGACGAATCGGACGGTCTGGACTTCTACGGCCGCAACTCCAATCCGGCCTGGCGCCAACTGGAATCGGCTCTGGCGGAACTGGAAGGTGCCATCTCGGCGCTGACGTTCTCGTCGGGTATGGCCGCAATTTCCTCGGCACTGCGGGTGCTGGCGACTCCGGGTACCACCCTGGTGGTCCCGGCCGACGGCTACTACCAGGTACGCCGGTACGCGGCCGAGCATCTCGCGGCCCGCGGTGTCACCGTCATCGAGGCGAGCGCCGCGGAAATCTGCGGCGCGGCCGAGCATCTCTCCCATGCCGACGTGGTGGTCGCCGAATCGCCGGTCAACCCGACGCTGGACGTCGTCGACCTGCACCGGTTGTCCACGATCTGCCGGTCCCGCGGCGCGACCCTGGTGGTGGACAACACCGCTGCCACCCCGCTCGGCCAGCAGCCGCTGTCGCTCGGCGCCGACCTGGTGGTGGCCAGCGCGACCAAGGGGCTGTCCGGGCACAGCGATCTGCTGGCCGGCTACGTCGCCGGGTGTCACCGGGAACTGATGGCCGCCATCGAGCGCGAGCGGGTGCTGGCCGGCGCGATCCTCGGGCACTTCGAGGCCTGGCTGGCGCTGCGCAGCCTGGGCACCGCCGGTCTGCGGTTCGAACGGCAGTGCGGCAACGCCCTCGCGCTCGCCATGACGCTCGACGCCCATCCGGCCGTGCGGGCCGTGCGCTATCCCGGGCTGCCGACCGACCGCGCGCATCCCGTGGCGCGGGACCAGATGCGGCGTTTCGGTGGCCTCGTCGCGATCGAACTGGCGGACGCCGCCGCCGTGCACGACCTGGTCAACCGCAGTCAGCTGTTGGTCGCGGCGACCAGTTTCGGTGGCATCCACACCTCGGTCGACCGACGTGCACGCTGGGGCGATGCGGTGTCGCCGGGCTTCGCGCGGATTTCACTCGGCATCGAGGACGCCGACGACCTACTGGCCGACATCACGGGTGCGCTCGGGTAGCCGGGTAGCCTCTCTAGGTTGTGACTGCCCCTCAATCCTCAGCAGCCGCCGGTCGTACCCGGGTCGCCGTCGTTTACGGCGGACGCAGCTCCGAGCACGCCATCTCCTGTGTTTCGGCCGGGAGCATCCTGCGCAACCTGGACCCGGCCCGCTACGAGGTCGTCGCCGTCGGTATCACCCCGGAGGGTTCCTGGGTGCTCGGTGACGGCCGTCCGGAGACCCTGGCCATCACCGACGGGCAACTGCCCGGCGTCACCGCCGCATCCGGCACCGCGCTGACGCTGGCCGCCGACCCGAACCGCCGCGGTGAACTGCTGTCGTTGCAGGACGATGTCGCACAGGTGCTGACGGCCGTCGACGTCGTCTTCCCGGTGCTGCACGGCCCGTACGGCGAGGACGGCACCATCCAGGGCCTGCTGGAACTCGCCGGCGTGCCGTATGTCGGTGCGGGTGTGCTGGCCAGCGCGGCGGGGATGGACAAGGAATTCACCAAGAAGCTGCTGGCCGCCGACGGGCTGCCGATCGGCGATCAGGTGGTACTGCGGCCGCGCGACGTGACGCTGAGCCTCGATGACCGCGAGCGCCTGGGCCTGCCGGTGTTCGTCAAGCCGGCCCGCGGTGGCTCGTCCATCGGCGTGAGCCGGGTCGCTTCGTGGGACGAGCTGGATCAGGCCATCGCCTATGCGCGCCAACATGATCCGAAGGTGATCGTCGAAGCCGCGATGCCCGGCCGCGAAGTGGAATGCGGTGTGCTGGAGTACCCGGACGGCCGCATCGCGGCCAGCGAGCTGGGCGAGATTCGCGTCGGTGGCGGGTTCTACGACTTCGCCACCAAGTATCTCGAGGACGCGGCCGAGCTCGACGTGCCGGCCAAGGTCGATGACGAAATCGCCGATGAGATCAGGCAATTGGCCATCCGCGCGTTCAAGGCGCTGGACTGCCAGGGCCTGGCCCGCGTCGACTTCTTCCTGACCGAGAACGGGCCGGTGATCAATGAGATCAACACCATGCCCGGCTTCACGACCATCTCGATGTACCCGCAGATGTGGGCTGCCAGCGGAGTCGACTACGCCACCCTGCTGAGCGTCATGGTGGACACCGCGCTCGGCAGAGGCACTGGTTTGCGCTGACGCGCAGGGGAAGACCGGCCTGCGCTAGCGGGCCGGCGCCGGGTCCAGCGGACGGGCCGGCATCACCTTTTCGATGAGCTCGGAGATGGTCTGGATCGGTGTGGGGCCGGAACCCTGCGGCAGCGTCAGCGCCACGTAGGTGGTCCCTTTGCCGTCGCCGACCACACCGTGATCGACGGCGTACCAGGTGCTGGCGCTCGGGCCGCTGGCCTCGAACCACGACACCGCGTTGACCATCTGCAGCGGTGCTCCGACGACGAAACCGTCGGGTCGCTCGACGCCGCAGCGCAGCACCACCGCGTCGATACCGGTCGGTCCCAGCCAGGCAGCGGCACCCGCAGGGGCGGGGTCGGCGAGCGTCGCCCGACGGAAGTCGCCCATGGTGTCGGGCAGTGCGGCGAGCAGCGCGCGGCACTGCTCACTGTCGGCCTGTGGCGCCGGGGCGCTCGCCAGCGGGATTGCGACCGGTTTGTCCTCAGGCGCTTGGCGCAGCGCCGCATATGCGAGCAGGCCGACGATCGCCGCGACCGCCACCACGATGGCCGCGATGATGGCGCCGCGGGGTGGGCCATCTGGATCACCCGTCAGATCGCGATGGTCACCGGGTTCGGTCATGACGGCAACTCTAGAGCGCCGCTCGCCCCGGGAGGCCGAGAGCGGTCACCCTGCATCATCGACTTGCCGCATTCCTCAACGCGGCTCGTGCCTCGCCGCTTGATCGTCGTGCGCCCTAGACTCCACCACCATGACCAGCGCTGAATCCGGGGAGACCCTGGCGGGGCTCGGCGAGTTCGCGGTGATCGGGCGGTTGACCGCCCGCCGCCGGCAGCCCGCCGAGGTCGTCGTCGGCCCGGGTGACGATGCCGCACTCCTGACGGCCGCCGATGGCCGGGTCGTGGTGTCCACCGACATGCTGGTCGAGGGGCGTCATTTCCGGCTGGACTGGTCCACGCCGCATGACGTGGGGCGCAAGGCAATTGCGCAGAACGCCGCGGACATCGAGGCGATGGGGGCGCGGGCGTATGCGTTCGTCGTCGGCTTCGGCGCGCCGTCCGACACCGCGGCCGCGGATGCACAGCGACTGTCCGACGGAATGTGGTCGGAGGCAACGAAATTCGGAGCCGGAATTGTCGGCGGCGACCTGGTGGCCGCGCCGCAGTGGGTGATCTCGGTGACCGTACTGGGCGACCTCGGTGGCCGTCCACCCGTGCTGTTGTCCGGTGCGCAACCGGGGGACACCGTCGCGGTGGTTGGTGACCTGGGCTGGTCCGCTGCTGGATATTCCTTGTGGCGCGGCGGTATCCACGAGTTCGACGAGCTGCGGAGGCGGCACCTGGTGCCGCGGGTCCACTACGGGCAGGGGGCGGCTGCCGCGGCAGCCGGTGCGACGGCCATGACCGACGTGTCCGACGGATTGGTGGCCGACCTCGGCCACATTGCGGAGGCCTCCGGCGTGGCCGTCGACCTGTCGACGATGGCGCTCGAGGCCGACGTGGCCACGCTGACACCGGCGGCCGCGATGATCGGCGGCGACGCCCGCGACTGGGTGCTCGGTGGCGGCGAGGACCACGTGCTGGTCGGCACCTTCGGCGGCGCGCTGCCGGCCGGCTGGCGGGCCATCGGGACCGTGCTGTCCGGAGCGCCGCGCGTCACCGTCGACGGCGCGTCGTGGCATGGAGCCGGCGGCTGGGAATCGTTCGGTCAGTAAGGTACTGGCGTGACTGCCCGACCCCTGCAAGACCTGATCGACCCCGGCTGGGCCCTGGCCCTGGAACCGGTCGCCTCCGAGATCGCTGCGATGGGCGAATTCCTGCGCGCCGAGAACGCGGCCGGCCATGGCTATCTGCCGGCCGGGGAGAATGTGTTGCGCGCCTTCACCTTCCCCTTCGACGAGGTGCGGGTGCTGATCGTCGGCCAGGACCCGTATCCGACCCCGGGGCATGCCGTCGGCCTGAGTTTCTCGGTGGCGCCCGACGTGCGACCGCTGCCGCGCAGCCTCTCCAACATCTTCACCGAGTACACCGCAGACCTGGGGTACGAGCAGCCGGGCTGCGGCGATCTGGGCCCGTGGTCGAAGCAGGGCGTCATGATGCTGAACAGGGTGCTGACGGTCCGGCCGGGCAATCCCGCCTCGCATCGCGGGAAGGGCTGGGAGGCCGTCACCGAATGCGCCATCAAGGCGCTCATCGCCCGGCCACAGCCCTTGGTGGCGGTGCTGTGGGGCCGAGACGCGCAGACCCTCAAGCCCATGCTCACCGGCGAGCGGTGCGTGAGCATCGAATCGGTGCATCCGTCACCACTGTCGGCGTCCCGCGGATTCTTCGGGTCCCGGCCGTTCAGCCGGGCCAACGAGCTGCTGACCCGCCTCGGTGCGGACCCCATCGACTGGCGCCTGCCTTAATCCCGCGAGGGGGCCGTGTCCGTACGGCGGCACGCCCGTTTTGGTGTGCCTTGTGCGGCCGCTCGCCGCTGGTGAGCGGCCGCAGCCACTACCTGAAGACACACGAAAGCGCTGCGCGGGTTTCGCGCAGCGCTTTCGAGTAAGACTTCAGTTGTAGGCGGAATCAATCCGCCCGAGAGCCGGAACTAACGGCTGACTTTGCCGGCCTTGATGCAGGAGGTGCAGGCGTTGATCCGCTTGCGGTTGCCACCCGGACGGTCGACCGCACGCACGGTCTGAATGTTCGGATCCCAGCGGCGGTTGGTCCGACGGTGGGAGTGCGAGACGGACATACCGAAGCCCGGTCCCTTTCCGCAGATGTCGCACACGGCGGCCATGAAGAACTCCTCGAAATCAGTACTTGGGGTCTGAGTCCGACGGCCACAGCCTTGTGCGGCGCGAACAGACAACCTGACCAGGATACCGGGCGGCCCGACGATCACCAAAATGGGTCTGGTGGCTGGTGTTCCATGGGAGTTGGTCAGGAGATTTGTCGGGGCCACTGGCTAGGCTGGCGGGGCACCGAGGGGTTACCGGGCGGGCGACTGGAGAATCGGGGAGAACCCGGGCGAACGCGATGGAGGTCACATGTCAGCTGGCGTGGGTCGCATCCCCCGTCCGCTGGATGGGATCGCCTTACGTGACTGGGCTCACACCGCGGTCCTGCATCTGATCGCCCATACCGACGAGATCAATCGGCTGAACGTCTATCCCGTCGCCGACTCCGACACCGGCACCAACATGCTGTTCACCATGCGTGCTGCCGCGGCACAGGCCGACGAGGCCGTGAAGGCGGCGGGCAACGACGTGGTGGCGGTGTCGGCCGCATTGTCGGCCGGGGCGTTGCACGGCGCCCGGGGCAACTCGGGCGTCATCCTGTCGCAGATCCTGCGGGGTGTGGCCGACGTCGTCGCCGAGGCCGCGTCGCAACGCGGTGAGGACAGAGAGTGCGGTGAGATCACCGCGCCGGAGTTCACCGCGGCCCTGCATCACGCCCAGGTGCTCGCGGTCGCGTCCGTCGGGCAGACCGTGCCCGGAACCATCGTGTCGGTGCTGCAGGCAGCAGCGCTGGAAGCCGAGAATCAGAACGGGTTGACCGATCTCGCGATCATGGCGGCCGCTGTCTCGGACGCCGCTGCAGTGGCGCTCGAGCGCACCCCCGATCAGCTCGACGTGCTCGCAGAGGCGGGCGTCGTCGACGCCGGCGGGCGCGGTCTGCTGGTCCTGCTCGACGCACTGACCGCGACGCTGTCCGGCGGTTCGGCCCCCCGGCCCCTGTACCAGCCCGGCACCGGGCACCCCCGGGCCGACCATGACCACGACCACGACCACAACAACCACGAAATTGGCGGTACGCCGCCACAATTCGAGGTGATGTACCTGCTCGGCGATTGCCACGCCGACAACGTCGAGGTGTTGCGCGCCCGGCTGCTGCGGCTCGGTGAATCGGTGGCGATCGCCGCGGCGATCGCCGGCGGTCAGTACAGCGTGCACGTGCACGCCGACGATGCCGGCGCCGCGATCGAGGCGGCCCTCGATCTCGGCACGGTCAGCAGGATTCAGGTCACCGCGCTGATCGGGGCTGCCGGCGCCCGGCCGTCCGGCGGCTGGAGCCGGGACCGCGCCGTGCTGGCGATCGTCGACGGTGACGGTGCGGGGGAGTTGTTCGGCAGCGAAGGCGCGCACGTGCTGCGGCCTGACGACGGACCGATCAGCGCGCAGCAGTTCCTGGCCGGGCTCGTCGGCACCGGTGCCGCGCAGATCATGGTGCTGCCCAACGGTTTTCTGGCCGCGGAGGAATTGGTGGCCGGCTGCGCCACGGCAATCAGCTGGGGCATGGACGTGGTGCCGGTACCGGCCGGATCCATGGTGCAGGGGTTGGCGGCGCTGGCCGTGCATGATGCCACCCGCCAGGCCGTCGACGACGGCTACACCATGGCCCGCGCCGCGGCAGGCGCCCGGCACGGATCGGTGCGGATCGCCACCGAGGCGGCGTTGACCTGGGCCGGTAGGTGCCGTCCGGGCGACGGTTTGGGCATCGCCGGTGACGAGGTGCTGATCGTCGGCCACGATCTGGTCAGTGCCGCCAGCGGGTTGATCGACCTGCTGCTGTCGTCGGGCGGTGAACTGGTGACGGTGTTGACCGGCGCGGGCGTCGACGCCGAGGTGGGTGTCGCGCTGGCCGAACATGTGCGCCAGGAGCATCTGGCGGCCGAGTTGGTGACCTATCACACCGGCCACCGTGGGGACGCACTACTGATCGGGGTGGAGTAGCGGTGGTCGCGCTGACCGACTCGCTGGTGCACGTACTGGGCGCGAAATCCGCTGCACCACTGGAAGAGTTCTTTGGCATCCGCACCGTCAACGATCTGTTGCGGCACTATCCCCGCAAGTACAGCCAGGGTATGACGGTGCTGGGGGAAGACACCGAGCTGCCGGAAGAAGGCGACCACGTGACGTTCGTGGACGTCATCACCAAGGCGGAGACGCGGTGGACCAATCGGGCGCCCAAACGCGAATACCTGGTGGTCACGCTCGGCAACCGCAATCCGAAGGTCACCGCAACCTTCTTCAACGCCAAGTTCCTCAAGAAGTCCCTCGTCGAGGGGACTCGCGTGATGCTGTCGGGCGTTGTCGGATTCTATGGGCGCACAATGCAATTGACGCATCCCGCGCACCTGGTCCTCGATTCCGGTGCGGGCCGCACGTTCGGGTCCCCGGCGCTGAAGAAGATCGCCGACGCCTCCGAGAAGATGCACGGCGAACTGCAGATGTCGGCGTTCGAGCGGGAGTTCTTCCCGATCTACTCGGCGTGCGCCAAGGTGCAGAGCTGGGACATCTACGCGTGCATCCTGCAGGTGCTCGCCGTGCTGGACCCGATATCCGACCTGCTGCCGGAATCGATTCTGGCGCAGCGTGGTCTGATCTCCGAGGATCAGGCGCTGCGTGACATCCACCTCGGTGAGCGTGAAGCGGATCGCGAACAGGCCAGGGAGCGCCTGACTTTCGATGAGGCCGCGGGGCTGCAATGGGCGCTGGCCGCCCGTCGGCACGGCGCGCAGTCGCAATCCGGTCCGCCGGCGCCGCCGATCGACGACGGTCTGGCCGCCGCGCTGCGGGACCGGTTGCCGTTCGAATTGACTGCGGGCCAACGTGATGTGCTCGAGGTGCTGTCGGCTGAGCTGTCCGAGCCTCGGCCGATGAACCGGATGCTGCAGGGCGAGGTCGGCTCGGGCAAGACCATCGTCTCGGTGCTGGCCATGCTGCAGATGGTCGACGCCGGCTATCAGTGCGCGCTGCTTGCACCGACGGAAGTGCTTGCCGTGCAACATGCGCGGTCCGTTCGCGACGTGCTGGGGCCGCTGGCCATGGCGGGCCAGCTCGGTGCGCCCGACGATGCGACCGCGGTTGCGTTGCTGACGGGATCCATGACCGCGCAACAGAAACGGCAGGTGCGCGAGGAAGTGTCGAGCGGGCGGGCCGGCATCGTCATCGGCACCCATGCCCTGCTGCAGGACGCCGTGGAGTTCGATCGGCTCGGCATGGTGGTGGTCGACGAACAGCAGCGGTTCGGGGTGGAGCAGCGAGACCGGTTGCGCGCCAAGGCCCCTGACGGACTGACGCCGCATCTGCTGGTGATGACGGCCACGCCGATCCCGCGCACCGTCGCGCTGACCGTGTACGGCGATCTGGAGACCTCGACCATGCGGGAGCTGCCGCGCGGCCGGCAGCCCATCGACACCAAGACCATCTTCGTCAGCCAGAAACCGGCCTGGCTCGACCGCGCCTGGGCCCGTATCCGCGAAGAGGTCCAAGCCGGACGGCAGGCCTATGTGGTGGCCTCCCGGATCGACGAGAACGACAAGCAGATCGAGAACAAAGAGGCCGGTCCGCCGCCGGTGACGGTCGTCGAGCTGTACGACAAGCTGCGCGCCGGGCCGCTGACGAACCTGCGCCTCGGGCTCATGCACGGCCGGCTGCCCGGCGATGAGAAGGACGCCATCATGTCGGCCTTCCGGGCTGGGCAGATCGATGTGCTGGTGTGCACCACCGTCATCGAGGTCGGTGTCGACGTGCCCAACTCGACGGTCATGGTGGTGATGGATGCGGACCGCTTCGGGATCAGCCAGCTGCACCAGCTGCGGGGCCGCATCGGCCGTGGCTCGCACGCCAGCCTCTGCCTGCTCGCGACCAAGCTGCCGGAAGGGTCGAAGGCCGGTGCCCGGCTGCAGGCCGTGGCCGGCACCCTCGACGGTTTCGAACTGGCCGATCTGGATCTGCAGGAGCGCCGCGAGGGCGATGTGCTGGGGCTCAACCAGTCTGGGCGGGCCGGGTATCTGCGGTTCCTGTCGCTGGCCGACCATCAGGAAGTCATCGAGTCGGCCCGCGCGTTCTGTCAGGCGGCCTACGCGCAGAATCCGGACGATCCGGGGATGTCCGCGCTGGCCGCCCAGTTCGTCGACACCGATCGCGTCGAGTACCTGGACAAGGCGTGAAGCGCCTGCTGTGGCTCGTCGCAGCTGTGGTGCTGGCGGTGGTGGTCGCCATCCAGGTCGGGACGGCCGATGAACCCGCAGCGGTCGCCGATGGCGCCGACGGCGCTGTCGTACCGACGGTCGCGCCCGGTACCGACATCCTCGCCGGGGTCGCCGTCATTCCGCGGCGGGTGCGTGACCCCAACTACCGGCGCGCGGCGTACGGCGAATCCTGGACCGACGACAACTCCGCGCCCGACGGCCACAACGGCTGCGACACCCGCAACGACATCCTGAACCGAGACCTGACCGACAAGACCATCGTGTCGCTCAAACGCTGCCCGCAGGCGGTGAAGACCGGGGTGCTGCGCGACCCGTACTCGGGCGACACCATCGCGTTCACCCGCGGCAACCAGATCGGTGCGGCGGTGCAGATCGACCACATCGTGCCATTGGCGCTGGCCTGGGACCTCGGGGCGAAGGATTGGAATGACGAGCTGCGGCTCCGGTTCGCCAACGATCCGGCGAATCTGCTTGCGGTGTCCGGGAAGGCCAACCAGGACAAGGGGGACAAGCAGCCCTCGGACTGGATGCCGCCAAACCATGGCTTCTGGTGCCAGTACGCGGTGCAGTACATCGCGGTGCTGCGGGGTTATGGGCTTCCCGTCGACGAGCCGTCGGTGCCGGTACTCCGCGATGCGGCGGCCACCTGTCAGAGGGGCTAGGAGCCGGACGGGGCGAGCTCCGCGACGCAGTCGACGGCGACCTTGATCCTCAGTACAGAACCGAATCTCGGCGGTTTTGTTGCCCTTATCGATAATGCCGCATGACAACTGGTGCTGGATTGTTTGCTGGGATGCCTCGCATTGGTGACACCGCTAATTTTGGGCGCGATGTGCGCAAATTGCGCAAATATTGGTTGCCGAGCTATCGCAACTCGGCAACCAATATCTGTTCATCCCATTCGGCGACCACGGCGAAATAACCGATAGCGGGGCGACTGAATTAGATGCCGGAATGCCGTCGATTCAGTGAACTGTCGATATTTCGCCGCAGCCTGATGCCAAATTCGCTCCTGCCCGTCGTGGGGTCCGTTCAGCGGCGTCCGAAAATGCCGCCGATGGTCTTCAAGGTGCCGTGGAGGTCGGCGGCGAGCGTCTTGGTGGTGCCGTTGAGCGCGCCGGCGGCCGTCTTGGTGGTGTTGTGCAGTCCGCCGGCGACGGTCTTGGTGGTGCCGTCGAGGTCGGCGGCGACGGTCTTGGTGGTGCCGTTGAGCGCACCGGCCACGGTCTTGGTGGTGTTGTGGAGGCCGCCGGCCACCGTTTTCACCGTGCCGTCGAGCGCGCCCGCGATGCCGCCCACCGGGCTGCTCGAGGTGGGCGCGTTGGCGTGGCTGGTGACCCCGGAAGTGGACGTGTCGGCCTGCGCGGTGCCCGCTCCGAATGTGAATAGCAATGCACCCAGTCCAATTGTTGCCGCGCCCAATAGCAAGCGCTGGGAGAGGCGACCAATTGTCGGCATCGTTAATTGTGAACTGCTTCCGAATGGATGAACCATTTCTCGAACCCCCTGCTCGATGATGTCTGGTTGCGTCGGAATAAAAGGACGCAATACCAAATTAACGCACCAGAGGTAATAGTGGGATAGTTAACACGAATCAATTGCTGCGAGTTGGTCGACAATCGGCACACGTGACCCACTGGACACATCTGTGGCAAGGGGGGTCGCCGCCTACCCGAAATCGTTCGCGCCAAACACAAATGGCCGTCCTCCCTGACGGGAGAACGGCCATTTGGGCCTGTATCAGTTGAAGCGCAGCCGGCCTCAGATGCCCGTGTAGGTGGCGGGGTCCGGGCGGTAGCGGGTTCCGTCGTCGAGGCCGCCGAGGGCGTCCATGTGCTCAGCGGCCAACTCGAAGCCGAACACGTCGAGGTTCTCGGCGATGCGCTCGGGCGAGGATGAGCGGGGGATGACCGAGTTGCCGAGCTGCAGGCTCCACCGGATCAGCACCTGCGCCGGGGTCTTGCCGTACTCGGCGGCGATCGACGCCACGGTCGGGTTGCTCAGCAGGGCGCCGATACCGAGCGGGCTGTAGGCCTGCGTGACGATGCCGCGCTCGGCGTGCACCGCCCGCAGCGCCGACTGGTTGAGCAGCGGATGGAGCTCGACCTGGTTGACCACGGGGCTGACATAGCTCAGGTCGATGATGGTCGACAGGTCTTCGTCGGAGAAGTTGCAGACGCCGATCGACTTGGCGGTGCCGTCGTTGTGCACCTTGATCAGGGCACCCCAGCTGTCCACGTACTTGCTGATGTCGCCGGCCGGCCAGTGGATCAGGTAGAGGTCGACGTACTCCATGCCGAGTTTGTCCAGGCTCACCTTGAGGGCGTCCTGGCCGCCCTGGAAGCCCTGGTCGGCATTGGCCAGCTTGGTGGTGACGAAGATCTCGGCGCGCGGGATGCCCGAGGCGGCGATGGCCCGGCCGACTGCTTCCTCGTTGCCATAGACGGCTGCGGTGTCGATCAGCCGGATGCCCATCTCGAGCGCGGCCGAGACGGCCCGCTCGGTGTCGGCGTCCGACAGTTCCCCGACACCGAGGCCGAGCGCCGGAATCGTGTTGTCGTCGTGGAGCGCCAGATTGGGAATCTCTGCGGAGGCCATGTCACCTACCCTGTGAAGTTGAACGTTCGTGGATCGGGGCCCAGGCGGGTGCCGTTGTCGAGGGTCGCGATGGACGCGATGTCCGCTTCGCTCAGCTCGAAATCAAACACGTGGAAATTGCTCGCAATCCGGTCTGGGTTCACCGATTTCGGGATGACGATATTACCCAGCTGGATATGCCACCTAATCAGCACCTGCGCTGGCGTTTTTCCGTGTCGCTCCGCGATCGCGGTGATGATCGGGTCCTGCAGCATGGAACCCTGTCCCAGCGGACTCCACGCCTCGGTGGCGATGCCGTACCTGGCATGGGTCTCGCGCAGCTCAGCCTGCGGCAGGCGCGGATGGAGCTCGATCTGGTTCACCGCGGGCACGATCCCGGTGGCGTCGATGAGCAATTTGAGATGCACGGGCTCGAAGTTGCTGACCCCGATAGCGCGGATGCGGCCCTGATCGCGCAGGTGGGCGAACGCCTTGAAGGTGTCGACGAACAGGTTCTGCGCAGGTGTCGGCCAATGGATCAGATACAGATCCAGATAGTCGAGCCCCAGCTGCGCGATGCTCGCGTCGAACGCGGCGAGGGTCTTCTCATAGCCCTGTTCGGAGTTCCACAACTTCGTGACGACGTAGATGTCTTCACGCGGGATGCCGGAGGCGGCCACAGCCCGCCCGACACCGGCTTCGTTGCCGTAAGCCGCGGCAGTGTCGATATGGCGATATCCGGCGTGCAATGCTGCAGTGACGGCGCGTTCGGTGTCCTCGGCCGGTGTCTGCCACACCCCGAGCCCGACCACGGGGATGGACGTACCGTCGTTGAGCGTCAGTGTTGGATTCGGAGCACCTGAAGGATCAGCCATGACCATGAGCATGCCAGGCGATGCTGTCCAGTCCGCGGCGACGAGTGACACCGAGCTGGTCGTCCGACCGGAGCATCCGGTTGCGGGACGGCCCAGCCGGCTGCGCTTGACGGTCCTGACCAAGATCGGCGGCGTCGCCCTCCGAGTGCTGCCCAAGATTCCCGACCGGGTGAAGCGGGTGCTGCTCGGCGGACGCCGAGTGACCATCGACGGCAACACCTTGGACACCACCCTTCAGCTGATGCTGAAGGCGCAGAACGCCAGTGGCGCCGGCGGCCTGATCGTCAGCAGTGACATCGACGTCGCGCGGGCTCAACTCAACGCGCTGTCGCAGTACCTCGACCCGGCAATCGCTGTGGCGACGACAGACTTCACCGTCCCCGGTCCGGCCGAACCGCTGCGTGCCCGGCACTATCAGCCGGACGTCACAGGCCCGACCCCGATGCTGGTCTTCTTCCACGGCGGCGGATTCGTCGTCGGCGGTATCGAGTCGCATGACGGGTTGTGCCGATTGATCTGCCGCGACGCCGGAGTGCAGGTGGTGTCCGTCGAGTACCGCCTGGCTCCCGAACATCCGGCTCCGGCTGCTGCGGACGACTGCTACGCCACCTACCTCTGGTGTGTGGACAACGCCGGCCGCCTGGGCGCGGACCCGACGAAGATCGCGGTCGGCGGCGACAGCGCCGGCGGCAACCTGGCGGCTGTCGTGTCGCAGCGGGCCCGCGACAACCACGCGCCACTGCCGGCCCTGCAGCTGCTGCTCTATCCCGTGACCAACTTCGCCGGGGACACGCGGTCGAAGGTGCTGTTCGCCGAGGGCTACTTCCTGAGCAAGATCGACATGGACTGGTTCCGGGCGAACTACCTGGCCGAATCGGCACTCGACCCGTCGGACCCGCGGGTGTCGCCACTGTTGGCCGACGATCTGTCGGGGCTGCCGCCTGCGCTCGTGCTCACCGGTGGTTTCGATCCGCTGCGCGACGAGGGGCAGGCCTACGCCGTCGCACTGGCCGCCGCCGGGGTCCCGGTCGATCACCGCCGATATGGGTCTCTGGTTCACGCCTTCGCGAATTTCTTCCCGCTCGGCGGCGACAGCGCCACGGCCACGGCGGACTTCGTATCGGCATTTCGGGCCCACCTCACACGCTGAGGCACGGGTCCGGCCGATTGCGCCGTCGGCGTCGGTACCCTTGACGCCGTGCCGTCGAAATCGTCGAAGTCATCGAAGAACGCCAGCTATGACCTGAAGGCTGCGGACCGCAAGCGCGACTGGGTGGTCAAGGGCGGGCTGACCGCGCTTGTCATCGTTTTCGCGGTGGTGCTGGTGGCGTACATCGTCATGAACGGCAAGCCGAAGGCCGACCCGCACAAGGTGCAGGCGGTGCAGATCGCGGCGAGCAACGTCGTCACCAATCCCGGCACCAAGGATCCGAAGGTCACCCTGACGATCTACGAGGACTTTCTCTGCCCGGTCTGCGGCGTCTTCGAGAAGACCTACGGCCCGACCATCGCCAAGCTGATCGACAACGGCGACATCGCCGTCGACTACAACATCGTCTCGATCATCGGCCGGGGCGACCCGAAGTCGTACTCGACGCGCGCCGGCGCCATCGCGTACTGCGTCGCCGACGAGGACAAGGCCGCGTTCCGGCGCTTCCACGAGGCGCTGTACAAGAACCAGCCCGAGGAAACCGCGGCCAGCTTCCCGGACAACGCCAAGCTGCTCGAGTACGCGCGCCAGTCCGGCGTTGCCGTCGGTCCGAACGACCCGCTCAGCAAGTGCGTCGAGAACGGCGTCTACACCGAGATGGTCAACAACATGGCCCGCAACTCGGAGATCCAGGGCACCCCGACCATCAAGATCAACGGCACCGAGACCAGCCTGGTCCCGAACGGCGATCCGAACAGCCTGATCGAGAAGATCAAGGCCATCGCGCCCGATCTGCCGAACCTGCCCGCGGCCCCGGCGGCCCCCGCCGCTCCCGCTCCGGGCGCCCCGGCACCGCAGCCCGCTCCGGCGCCGCACCAGTGACCGACGTCGAGACATCCGAGCGGCCGGCAGGGGTGGCGGTCAGCCGCCCCGCCGCCGTCTGGATTCTGCTCGCCGGCGTCATCGGCGAGGTCGCCGCGTTCGTGTTGGCCGTCGAGAAGATCCGGCAGTTGCAGAACCCGTCGTACGTCCCGTCGTGCAGCATCAACCCGGTGCTGTCGTGCGGGTCGGTGATGCTGACCAAACAGGCCTCACTGTTCGGATTTCCGAACCCGCTCGTGGGCATCGCCGCCTTCAGCGTGGTGATCGTGACGGGTGTGCTGGCAGTGGCCGGAGTTCGGCTGCCGCGGTGGTACTGGGCCGGCCTGGCGGGTGGCACGCTGCTGGGCGCGGTGTTCGTGCACTGGCTGATCTACGAGAGCCTGTACGAGATCGGCGCGCTGTGCCCGTACTGCATGGTGGTCTGGGTCGTCACCATGGCGCTGCTGATCGTGGTGTCGTCAATTGCCTTGCAGCCCTTGGCCGGCGGCAGCAAAGTGGTGTACGCCCTGTACCAGTGGCGATGGCCGTTGTACGCCGTCTGGATCACTGCGATCGCACTGCTGATCCTTGATCGATTCTGGAGTTATTGGTCCACGCTGATCTAGCGCGACATCTAGCCGCACCCGCTAGGGTCACTGGGTGATTTCCAAACTCCTGGTGGCCAATCGCGGCGAGATCGCGATCCGGGCCTTTCGAGCGGCCAACGAACTCGGTATCGCCACCGTGGCGGTGTACCCGTTCGAGGATCGCAATTCGCTGCATCGGCTCAAGGCTGACGAGTCGTATCAGATCGGCGAGAAGGGCCATCCGGTCCGGGCGTACCTGAACATCGACGACATCGTCGCCACTGCCGTGGCGTGCGGCGCCGACGCGATCTACCCCGGCTATGGCTTCCTGTCGGAGAACCCCGAACTGGCGGCGGCGTGTGCCGCCGCGGGCATCACATTCGTCGGACCCAGCTCCGACATTCTCGAACTGACCGGCAACAAGGCGCGGGCCATCGAGTCGGCACGCGCCGCGGGGCTGCCCGTGTTGGCCTCGTCGGAACCGTCGTCGTCGGTCCCGGATCTGCTGGCGGCAGCTGAGCAGATGCACTTCCCGATTTTCGTCAAGGCTGTCGCCGGTGGTGGTGGTCGCGGTATGCGCCGCGTCGCCGACCCGGCCGACCTGCGTGAGGCCATCGAAGCCGCGTCCCGCGAAGCCGATTCGGCCTTCGGTGACCCGACGGTGTTCCTGGAGCAGGCCGTCGTCAATCCGCGGCACATCGAGGTGCAGATCCTCGCCGATACCCACGGCAACGTCATGCACCTGTTCGAGCGCGACTGCAGCGTCCAGCGCCGGCACCAGAAGGTCATCGAGCTGGCCCCCGCGCCGAACTTGGATCCCGCACTGCGCGAGCGGATGTGCGCCGACGCCGTGGCCTTCGCCCGGCAGATCGGCTACACGTGCGCCGGCACCGTCGAGTTCCTCGTCGATGAGCGCGGCCAGCACGTGTTCATCGAGATGAACCCGCGCATCCAGGTGGAGCACACGGTGACCGAGGAGATCACCGCCGTCGACCTGGTCGCCTCACAGTTGTGTATCGCCTCCGGCTGGTCGCTCGAGCAGCTGGGACTGAGTCAGGAGACCATGCAGGCGCGCGGCGCGGCGCTGCAGTGCCGCATCACCACCGAGGACCCGGCCAACGGTTTCCGTCCGGACACCGGCCGGATCACCGCGTACCGCACCCCGGGTGGCGCCGGCATCCGCCTGGACGGCGGCACCAACCTGGGTGCCGAGGTATCGGCGCACTTCGACTCCATGCTGGTCAAATTGACCTGTCGCGGAAGGGATTTGACCACTGCGGTGGCTCGCGCCAAGCGGGCCCTGGCCGAGTTCCGAATCCGCGGCGTCTCGACGAACATCCCGTTCCTGCAGGCGGTGCTGGACGACCCCGACTTCGTCGCCGGCAAGGTGACCACGTCGTTCATCGACGAGCGTCCGCAGCTGCTGACCGCGCGCAGCAGTGCCGACCGCGGCACCAAGATCCTCAACTACCTGGCCGACGTGACGGTCAACCAGCCGCACGGGCCGCGTCCGTCGGCGGTGTACCCGCGCGACAAGCTGCCCGCCGTCGACCTCAAGGCGGCGCCGCCGGCCGGGTCGAAGCAGCGGCTGGTCGAGTTGGGACCGGAAGGCTTCGCGCGCTGGCTGCGCGACACCCCGGCCGTCGGGGTCACCGACACCACCTTCCGCGATGCACACCAGTCGCTGCTGGCCACCCGCGTGCGGTCCACCGGCCTGCTGGAGATCGCCCCGTACATCGCCCGGTCGACCCCGCAGCTGCTCTCGGTCGAGTGCTGGGGCGGCGCCACTTACGATGTGGGCCTTCGCTTTTTGAAGGAAGACCCGTGGGAGCGCCTGGCCGCACTGCGCGAGGCGCTGCCCAACATCTGTCTGCAGATGCTGCTGCGCGGCCGCAACACCGTCGGCTACACGCCGTACCCGGAACTGGTGACGACGGCGTTCGTCGAAGAGGCCACGGCGACCGGTATCGACATCTTCCGCATCTTCGACGCGCTGAACAATGTGTCCTCGATGCGCCCCGCGATCCAGGCGGTGCGTGAAACCGGTTCTGCGGTAGCTGAAGTCGCGATGTCCTACACCGGCGACCTGACCAACCCGGGCGAGAAGATCTACACGCTGGACTACTGGCTCAAGCTCGCCGACGAGATCGTCGACGCCGGCGCGCATGTGCTGGCCATCAAGGACATGGCCGGCCTGCTCCGGCCGCCCGCGGCGGCAAAACTGGTGTCGGCGTTGAAGTCTCGCTTCGATCTGCCGGTGCACGTGCACACCCACGACACCCCGGGTGGGCAGCTGGCGACCTACATGGCCGCCTGGTACGCCGGCGCGGACGCGGTCGACGGCGCCTCGGCGCCGATGGCCGGCACCACCAGCCAGCCCGCGCTCTCGTCCATCGTCGCGGCGGCGGCACACACCCAGTACGACACCGGGCTCTCGCTCGAGGCGGTCTGCGACCTGGAGCCGTACTGGGAGGCGCTGCGCCGGGTGTACGCGCCGTTCGAGTCCGGCCTGCCGTCGCCGACCGGCCGCGTCTACACCCACGAAATCCCGGGTGGTCAGCTCAGCAACCTGCGCACCCAGGCGATCGCGCTGGGCCTGGGCGACCGGTTCGAGGAGATCGAGGACGCCTACGCCGGTGCCGACCGCATCCTGGGGCGCCTGGTGAAGGTGACGCCGTCCAGCAAGGTGGTCGGCGACCTGGCCCTGTCGCTCGTCGGCGCCCACGTCACCGCCGACGACTTCGCGGCCGACCCGGCCCGCTACGACATCCCGGACAGCGTCATCGGATTCTTCCGCGGCGAACTGGGTGACCCGCCCGGCGGCTGGCCGGAGCCGTTGCGCACCAAGGCATTGGAGGGCCGTGGCCCGGCCCGGCCGGAGCAGCAGTTGACCGAGGAGGACGAGGCCCAGCTGGCGCAGCCCGGTGTAGTGCGCCAGGGTGCGCTGAACCGGCTGCTGTTCCCCGGCCCGACGAAGGAGTTCCTGGCCCACCGCGAGGAGTACGGAGACACGTCGCGGCTCAGCGCGAACCAGTTCTTCTACGGCCTGCGGCGTGGGGAAGAGCACCGCGTGCACCTGGAGAAGGGCGTCGAGCTACTCATCGGACTCGAAGCGATCTCCGAGCCCGACGAGCGCGGTATGCGTACCGTGCTGTGCCTGATCAACGGGCAGCTGCGCCCAGTGCTGGTGCGCGACCGCGCCATCGCCGCGGACGTGCCGGCCGCCGAGAAGGCTGATCGCAACAACCCGGACCATGTTGCCGCCCCGTTCGCGGGCGTGGTCACCGTCGGCGTCGCGGTCGGTGACGAGGTCGACGCGGGCCAGACCATCGCGACCATCGAGGCCATGAAGATGGAGGCGGCCATCACCGCACCCAAGGCCGGTACCGTCGCGCGGATCGCCGTCACGCCCACCGCGGGTGTGGAAGGTGGCGATCTGCTCGTGGTGATCAGCTGACCCGGATCATTGGCGGCCGCCACGGCGGCCGCCGGATCTCGGTGCCCGCCAAAGGGACTCGGCCGACCACCGATCGGGTGCGCGAATCGCTGTTCAACGTGCTGGAAGCGCGGCTGGACTTCGACGGGGCGCGGGTGCTCGACCTGTACGCCGGATCGGGTGCGCTCGGGCTGGAGGCGCTGTCCCGGGGTGCGGCGTCGGCCCTGTTCGTCGAGGCCGATCGGCGCGCCGCGGCGGTGATCTCACGGAACATCGCCGAGCTCGGGGTCGACGGTGCCACGGTGCGGTGCGGCACGGCGTCCAGCGTGGCGGGGACGCCGGCGCCCCGGCCGGTGGACCTGGTGTTCGCGGACCCGCCCTACGACGTGCCGGCCACTGACGTGGAAGCCATTGTCGGGCAGCTCGTTTCGGGCGGCTGGTTGGCCGACGGCGCGATCGCGGTGATCGAGCGTCCGACGTCCGGCCCCGCACTGGTCTGGCCCGACGGCTGGACCGTGCTGCGGGAGCGGCGGTACGGCGACACTCGGCTGGAGATGGCGGAGTGGACAGGTTGAACGGGCTCCGCTGACCTGTCGGGTCCGAATCGGCCGCGCCTTGTACCGTCTTTGGCTATGAGTGGTGCGGTCTGCCCGGGATCCTTCGATCCGATAACCCTTGGTCACCTCGACGTCTTCGAGCGGGCGGCGGCCCAGTTCGACGAGGTCGTGGTGGCGGTCCTGGTGAACCCCAACAAGAAGGGGATGTTCACCGCCGAGGAGCGCATCGCGATGATCACCGAGGCGACGTCGCACCTGCCGAACCTACGGGTCGAGGCCGGGTCCGGTCTCGTCGTCGACTTCGCCCGGTCCCGTGGGCTGACGGCCATCGTCAAGGGCCTGCGCACCGGCACCGACTTCGAGTACGAGCTGCAGATGGCGCAGATGAACCGGCACGTCGCCGGCGTCGACACCTTCTTCGTGGCGACCAAGCCGCAGTTCTCGTTCGTGTCGTCGTCGTTGGCCAAGGAGGTGGCGGCCCTCGGTGGCGACGTCACCGACCTACTCCCGGCGGTGGTGAACAAGAGGCTGCAGGCAAAGCTCGCCGGATAGTTCTGCGCGACACACCGACCGGCAAAGCGGAGTCACACGAGTAACAACAGGCACACTGGTAACAACAACTACGCCTGGAGGGTGTTGCCGTGTACCGAGTATTTGAGGCGCTGGACGAGCTCGGCGCGATCGTGGAAGAGGCACGCGGAGTGCCGATGACCGCAGGCTGCATGGTGCCGCGGGGCGATGTCCTGGAACTTCTCGACGACATCAAGGACGCGATTCCAGGCGAACTGGACGATGCCCAGGACGTCTTGGACGCCCGCGACGGGATGCTGCGCGAGGCCAAGCAGCACGCCGACTCGATGGTGTCGTCGGCCACGGCCGAGGCGGATTCGCTGGTCAACCACGCCCGTTCCGAGGCGGACCGGCTGCTGGCCGATGCCAAGGCGCAGGCCGATCGCATGGTCGCCGAGGCGCGTGCGCACAGCGAGCGCATGGTCGGTGAGGCACGCGAAGAGGCCAACCGGATCGCCAGCACCGCCAAGCGTGAGTACGAGGCCAGCACCAACCGGGCAAAAGCCGAGGTCGACCGGCTCCTGGAAAGCGGCAACATCTCCTACGAGAAGGCCGTGCAGGAGGGCATCAAGGAGCAGCAGCGCCTGGTGTCGGAGACCGAGGTGGTCCAGACCGCCCACGCCGAGGCCACCCGCATGGTCGATTCCGCGCACGCCGAGGCCGACCGCCTGCGGGGCGAATGCGACATCTACGTCGACAACAAGCTCGCCGAGTTCGAGGAGCACCTCCAGGGCACCCTGCGTTCGGTCAGCCGGGGCCGGCACCAGCTGCGTACCGCGGCCGGCACCCACGACTACGCCCAGCGCTGAATCGGCTTGCCGGAAGGGCGTCCGGTCGGTGACCGGCGCCGACGTAGGATTGACGAATGTCTCGTCCCGGTCCGCTGATCATTGACATTGCGCGATTGGGCCGTCGGCCCGGGTCGATGATCACGCATGTCGAAACTGTGCCCAGCCCCGCGCGCATCGGCCTGGATCTGATGGCGATCGCGCCCGGCGCGCCGATCGACCTCGACCTGCTACTGCAGTCGGTGTCCGAAGGTGTGCTGGTGACGGGGTCGGTGTCCGCGCCGACCACCGGCGAGTGCTCGCGGTGCCTCAACCCGTTGACCGGGGACGTCACCGTCGACCTCACCGAGCTGTTCGCCTATCCCGACAGCACGACCGAGGCCACCACCGAGGATGACGAGGTCGGCCACGTCATCGACGACACCGTCGACATCGAGCAGTCGATCATCGACGAGGTCGGGCTGACGTTGCCGTTCGCGCCGCTGTGCACCCCGGACTGTCCGGGGCTGTGCCCGGACTGTGGGGTGCGCCTGCTCGATGCCGAGCCGGATCATCATCACGACAAGATCGATCCGCGGTGGGCGAAGTTGTCGGCGATGCTGTCCGACAACCCGGGGGCCGACGGCATCGCGCCGGAGGAACATACGTGACGGTAGATCGTGCGCCGCTCCTGGCAGCGCTGGGCGTGCCATTGCCCGACGATCTGCTGACTGTGGCGTTGACCCATCGCAGCTACGCGTACGAAGCCGGTGGTTTGCCGACCAACGAACGGTTGGAGTTCCTGGGCGACGCCGTGCTCGGCTTGGTGATCACCGCCGAGATCTTCCGTCGCTACCCGGACCGTAGCGAAGGCGAGTTGGCCAAGCTCAAATCGGCGGTCGTCAACACTCAGGCGTTGGCGGAGATCGCGCGCAGTCTGCCGCCCGACGGGCTGGGCAGCTACCTGCTGCTGGGCCGCGGCGAGATGGCCAGTGGCGGCGCGCAGAAGGCCAACCTGCTGGCCGACGGGCTCGAATCACTGCTCGGCGCAACGTATGTCGAGCACGGGCACGAGGTGGCCCAAACCGTGGTGATGGGACTGTTCAGCGCCGCTCTCGATACCGCGGCCAGCCTGGGCGCGGGTCTGGACTGGAAAACCAGTCTGCAGGAACTGTCTGCGGCCCGCCGAATCGGTGTCCCGTCGTACCTGGTGACGTCCACCGGCCCGGAGCACGACAAAGAGTTCACCGCGCGCGCGGTGGTCAACGGCGTCGACTACGGCGAAGGCGTTGGGCGCACCAAGAAGGAAGCCGAACAGCATGCTGCTGCGGCGGCGTACCAGGCGCTGGAGGCCAGTCCCGCAGTCGACCCTGACGCTGACGCCGTCAGCAATGCCTGAGCTCCCCGAAGTCGAGGTCGTCCGCCGCGGCCTCGAATCGCATGTGGTGACAAAGGGTTTCACCACCGTACGGGTGCTGCATCCGCGGGCGGTGCGGCGACACGACAACGGTCCCGCGGACCTGGCCGGCCGGTTGGCCGGTCGCCGGATCACCGGCACGGGCCGCCGCGGAAAGTACCTGTGGCTGACCCTCGACGGTGACGAGGCACTGGTGGTGCACCTGGGCATGAGCGGCCAGATGCTGATCGGGCCACCCGCTCGGCCGTCGCACCTGCGCATCGCGGCAGTGCTCGATGACGGCACCGAACTGAGTTTCGTCGACCAACGGACTTTCGGCGGTTGGCAGGTCTGCGACCTGGTCGAGGTGGACGGCAGCGTCGTACCTGTGCCGGTGGCGCATATCGCCCGCGATCCGCTCGATCCCGAATTCGATCCGGAGTCCGTGGTGAAGATATTGCGGCGCAAGGATTCTGAGATCAAGCGCCAGCTGCTGGATCAAACGGTGGTGTCCGGCGTCGGCAATATCTACGCCGACGAATCGCTGTGGCGGGCGCAGGTCAACGGCTTCCGGCTGGCATCGGCGTTGCCCAGGCGTCAGCTCGGGGAACTCCTTGCGCA
This sequence comes from Mycolicibacterium llatzerense, assembly GCF_025331195.1. Lineage (NCBI taxonomy): Bacteria > Bacillati > Actinomycetota > Actinomycetes > Mycobacteriales > Mycobacteriaceae > Mycobacterium > Mycolicibacterium llatzerense. The sequence continues at coordinate 496,494 of NZ_LXOV01000016.1, forward strand.
CGCCGCCGACGTGATGAATTCCGCTCTGGCGCAAGGCGGCACGTCATTCGACTCGCTGTACGTCAATGTCAACGGCGAGTCCGGATACTTCGACCGTTCACTGGACGCCTACGGCCAGGAGGGGGAGCCGTGCGGCCGGTGCGGCACGGCGATCCGGCGGGAGAAGTTCATGAACCGCTCGTCGTACTACTGCCCGAAATGCCAACCGCGGCCACGCATTCCGCGTCGGGTCTGACCACCCGGGGCTACTTCAGCCCGGGTATGCCCTTGAACTTCGGCGAATCGGTCATGCAGAACCTCCACTCGCCGCCTTCTTTGCGGAGCGGAACGCTCGTGACCCCGGAGGCCGAGTTGACGCTCACCGTCGCCCGATCTCCGTTGACGCTGATATCGGTGATCTCGGCGCGTTTGGTCGAACCGGGGCCGGCGTCGGTGCTGCTGCCCTTGCCGAACTTGCCCGCGATCGAGGGCACCTTGTCGTACAGCTTCACGTCATTGGCGCAGGAGTGCGCTTTGAAATCGTCGAAGGTCTCGATCTGCGCCGTCATGAGGTCGCGAATCTGTTCCTCGTCCGACGCCGGTCCGGCGATCGTCACCCCGCCACCGCTGGACGCCGAGTCGGAGCCGGAGCCCGAGCGCGACGTCACCATGGCGAAGACGACCCCGATCACGAGGACGATGGCGAATATCCCCGCACCGATGAGCGCGAACTTGCGGGTGTTGTTGGGCGGAGTCGGCGGCGGGAATCCGGGCTGGCCCGCGAAACCGGGCCCCATCGGGTAACCCGGTGCCTGCCCGTAGGCGGGCTGCCCGTAGGTCGGCTGCCCATAAACCGGCTGCCCGTACTCAGGCTGGCCGTAAGCCGGCTGGCCGTACGCCGGCTGGCCGTACGTGGGCTGCCCGTACTCAGGCTGGCCGTAGGTGGGTTGGCCGTAAGCCGGCTGCCCGTAAGCGGGTTGGCCGTAGGCGGGCTGACCGTACGCAGGCTGGCCATATCCCTCGGGCGGCTGCTGCTGCGGCTGCCAGGGCTGAGCGCCCGGATCAGAGCCGGACGGGGGATAGGTCATGTCTGCGCGCTCCCTGTGAACTGTGCTTGGTGTCCAACGTAACACCGGCGCGACTGCCCGAAATGCCAACCGCGGGCGGGCAAGTCACAGGTCGATCACTTCATGCCGGGCAGGTTCTGTAGCTGCTTCAGTTGCGGTGAGTCGGTGAAGCAGATCTTCCAGTCGCCGCTTTCTTTACGGAAGTACAGCGTGCCGGAACGCTCCAGGCCGGTGCTCGACGTCGCGGTGACTTCTGCGGTGGCGGTATCGCCGGTCACATTGACACTGTCGACAGTGGCTTTGCCCTTGGCTCCCGTCGGATTGGTGCCCGTGCTGTCGGCGATGCCGGGGAACTTGCTGAAGAACTTCTGGTCGTTGGCGCAGGCCCGTTCTTTGATCGACGACGGTCCCGAGCTCATCAGGCTGCGAATCTGGTCCTCGTCGGAGTTGCCGCCCAGGGCGCTGAGTCCACCGCCGGAGTTCGAGACCAGCACCACGGCCACCACGATGCCGACGACGATGATGGCCGCCAGGCCACCGATCAGCGCCCATTTCGGGCCGTTGGATTTGGGTTGCGGCGCGCCGGGGAAACCGGGTCCCGTCGGATATCCCGGCGGCTGGCCGTACCCGGGCTGGCCGTACCCGGGCTGCCCGTAGGCCGGTTGGCCGTACGTGGGTTGTCCGTAGGCGGGCTGGCCGTACGTGGGTTGTCCGTAGGCGGGCTGGGGTTGGCCGTATCCCGGTTGGCCGTAGCCGCTCGGCGGGAACCCGGGTGCAGGCTGCTGCGGCTGCTGCCACGGCTGACCGCCTGGCTGCGGCCCGAGCGGGGGATAGGTCATGTCTGGTCGCTCCCTGTGAACTGTGCTTGCAATCCAAGTTAACACCGTTGGGCCGCCTACCACCGGAAACGCCGGTCAGCCTCGGGCGTTACTTCATCCCGGGCAGATTCTTGAACACCGGGTTGTCGGTGGAGCAGAACTTCCACTCGCCGCCTTCTTTGCGCAGCCAGATCGCAACCTGCGACGACGACGGGGGTTTCACCGTGGCCCGGTCGCCGGTGACGGTGATGTCGAGACCGTTGAGGCTCTGCGGGTCGCCTGCGACCTTCGGTACCGGCATGGTGCCGAATGCGTTGCCGCCCGCCTGCCCGAAGAACTTGCGGTCGTTGGCGCACGAGATCGAGGCCATGTCGCCCCCACCGAAAGTGGCCAGAAACTGGCGAATCTCATCCTCGTCGGAACCGGCGTCACTCGATGCCCCAGGCTTTTCGACCTCGTCGGTCGAACCCGTGCTACCCGCTCCGCCCTTGCGCTTACTTCCGGGCTCACTGCTCGCGGAGGTCGATTTGTCTTCATCCGAGGAAGTGCCCAACGCGTAGAGCCCCACGACGCCGAGGACCAGTACCAGCACCACCGCGCCGACGATGAGAATCCACTTGCCCGGGCCGCCGGAGCTCGGCGGTGTGGCACCGGGATACCCGTAAGGCATCGGCTGACCGGGTACCGGACCGTATCCAGGCGGGCCGTATCCGGGATAGCCAGGAACAACCGGTTGGCCGGCGCCGTACGGACCCTGCTGTGGGTACCCGGGCGGGCCTGGGTATGGACCTTGAGGTGGGTACGTCATCTGAGCTCTCCCCCCGAGAGTCGTGCGTGAATGCCGAGTTTACCTGGGGCCCAGCAGGGTTCCCGCAGAACATTGCGCGTCGGCGCGGTACAAATGAGCCATGACGGAACTGTGGGTCGAACGGACCGGGGTGCGCCGCTACAGCGGACACAGCTCGCGAGGAGCAGAGGTCCTCGTCGGATCCGAGGATGTCGACGGCGTCTTCACTCCCGGTGAACTGCTCAAGATCGCGTTGGCGGCCTGCAGTGGGATGAGCAGCGATGCGCCGTTGCGGACCCGACTCGGCGACGACTACCAGACCACCATCCGGGTGTCGGGACCGCCGGACCGGGAGAACGAGGTCTACCCGCTGCTGCAGGAGTCCATGGAACTAGATCTCTCCAGCCTGTCCGAGGACGAGATCAAGCGACTCAAGATCGTCGTCGAACGGGCCATCGACAAGGTCTGCACCGTGGGCCGCACGCTCAAGGCGGGGACCGAGGTCACGTTCGAGTTCGCCGACAAGTGACCGAAGCAGTCCGGCTGTCGGCCTGGGTGCACGGCCAGGTGCAGGGCGTCGGGTTCCGGTGGTGGACCCGGGCCCGGGCTCTGGAGCTGGGTCTCACCGGCTACGCCAGTAACAAGCCGGACGGCCGCGTGCACGTCGTGGCGCAGGGTTCACGCGCCGACTGCGAACAGCTGCTGGCCCTCCTGCGCGGTGGCACCACCCCGGGCACGGTGACGACCGTCGTCGACGATTGGGCCGCGGTTGGTGACCCGATCGATGGTTTTTCCGAGAGATAGAAGCCCAGGGGTCCCCCGCATTTAACCGGCTCGACGGTAGGGTTTCACCCCATGCATCTGAAGAGTCTGACGCTGAAGGGCTTCAAGTCCTTCGCGTCGCCGACGACTCTTCGCTTCGAACCCGGCATCACCTGTGTGGTGGGGCCGAACGGTTCGGGCAAGTCGAACGTCGTCGACGCCCTGACCTGGGTGATGGGCGAGCAGGGGGCCAAAACCCTGCGCGGCGGCAAGATGGAAGACGTCATCTTTGCCGGCACCTCGACGCGGGCCCCGCTGGGCCGGGCCGAAGTGACCCTGACCATCGACAACTCGGACAACGCGCTGCCGATCGAATACGCCGAGGTGTCGATCACCCGCCGCGTGTTCCGCGACGGTGCCAGTGAGTACGAGATCAACGGCAGCAGTTGCCGGCTCATGGACGTGCAGGAACTGCTGTCCGACTCCGGCATCGGCCGCGAAATGCACGTCATCGTCGGCCAGGGCAAGCTCTCGGAGATTCTGGAATCGCGTCCCGAGGATCGTCGCGCATTCATCGAGGAAGCCGCCGGCGTGCTCAAGCACCGCCGCCGCAAGGAAAAAGCGGTCCGCAAGCTCGACGCCATGCAGGCCAACCTGGCCCGCCTCACCGACCTGACCACCGAACTGCGTCGTCAGCTCAAACCGTTGGGCCGGCAAGCCGAGATGGCCCGCCGTGCGCAGACCATCCAGGCCGATCTGCGTGACGCCCGGCTGCGGCTGGCCGCCGACGACCTGGTGACCCGGCAGGCCGAGTTCGACGACACCAACCAGACCGAGACCGCGCTACGTCGCGAGCACGGCGAGGTGACCGAGCGTCTGGAAGCGGCCGCCGCGGAACTGGCCGGACACGAAGCCGCGGTGTCGGGTTTGTCCGGTCGGGCCGAGGCTGCCCAGCAGACCTGGTTCCGGTTGTCCGCGCTGGCCGAACGGGTCAGCGCCACAGTGCGTATCGCCACCGAGCGGACCAATCTGCTGGACTCGGATCTGGAGGTGTCGACCGGGCCGGACCCGGACGCGCTGGACGCCGAGGCCGAAGCCGTCGCCGAGCACGAAGAACAACTGCTCGCCGAACTTGCCGAATCGCGGACCCGGCTGGAGGCCGCGCGTGGCGCGCTGGCCGAATGTGAACGCGCCGCGGCCGATGCGGAGCGGGCCCAGATGGCCGCGGCCCGCGCCGAGGCGGACCGTCGTGAAGGACTGGCCCGGCTTTCCGGTCAGGTCGACAACATGCGCACCCGGATCGAATCGATCGACGAGGGCGCGGCCCGGCTGACCGGCAGCATCGAGGAGGCGGCCGCCCGCGCGCAACAGACGTGGGCCGAGTTCGAAACCGTGCAGGGGCAGGTCGGTGAGCTGGACGCCGGGGAAGTCGGTCTGGACGAGCATCACCACCGCACCACGACCGCGCTGCGTCAGGCCGACGAACGGGTCGACGAACTGCAGGCCGCCGAGCGGGCCGCAGAACGGCAAGTGGCCTCGCTGCGGGCCCGGATAGAGGCGCTGTCTGTCACGCTGGATCTCAAAGACGGATCGGCATGGCTGCAGGAAAACCATGATGGCGCAGGGCTTTTCGGTTCGATTGCGGAACTGCTGCGGGTGCGGTCGGGGCATGAGACGGCAATCGCCGCGGTGTTGGGCGCCGCCGCCGACGCGCTGGCGGCCGAGAGTTTCGACGCGGCCCGGTCCGCGGTCGACGCGCTGAAGAAGGGCGACGGCGGCCGGGCGGCCATCGTGCTGGGCGACTGGCCCGGCGAAACCGCTTCGCCGCGTGGAGAATTGCCGTCCGGCGCGCAGTGGGCGCTGGATTTGGTCGAGGTACCGAAGCGGCTGACGGGCGCGATGACCGCCATGCTGGCCCGGGTCGTTGTGGTCGGTGAATTGCAGGCCGCACTCGACCTGGTGGCGGCTCGTCCGGAGTTACAGGCGGTCACCGCCGACGGCGACCTCGTGGGTGCCGGCTGGATCAGCGGCGGATCCGATCGCAAACCCAGCGCGCTGGAGATCACCGCGGAGATCGACAAGGCCCAGACCGCGTTGATCGACGCGGAGCGCCAGACCGTCGAATACGCTGCCGCGCTGTCGGGCGCCCTCGCCGAACAGTCGTCCCGGCGGGATTCGGTCGAACACGCGCTGGCGGCGTTGCACGAATCCGACGCCGCCATCTCGGCGATCTACGAACAGCTGGGTCGGCTCGGGCATGTGGCTCGGACCGCTGACACTGAATGGCAGCAGCTGACGCGGCAGCGCGACGACCTGGAGGCCGGGCGCAGCCGCACGCTGGCCGAGCTGGCCGAGCTGGAAGACCGCTTCCACAATGCCCAGCAGGAGCCGATGTTCGACGTCGAGCACGTCGACCGGAGCGAGACGACGGCGGCCGCCGAAGAGGCGCGAGCAGTCGAGGTCGAGGCCCGCCTGACGGTGCGTACCGCCGAGGAACGGGCGAACGCCGTTCGCGGACGGGCGGATTCGTTGCGCCGGGCCGCGGCCGCCGAGCGGGAGGCCCGGGTGCGGGCGGCTCGAGCCCGCGAAGCTCGGGAGAATGCGGCGAAGGTCGCGGCCGCGGTCGCCGAATCCGGCCGGCTGGTGGCCGAAAAGCTAGCTGCCACAGTGACTCTCGCGGCCCGTAAGCGCGACGAACTGGCCACTGAACGGGCTCAGCGCTCGGAAGGACTGACGCGGGTCCGGGCAGAAGTGTCCGAACTCAGCGCCCGGGCCGGTGCCCTGACTGAGTCGCTGCATCGCGACGAGGTCGCGAAAGCGCAAGCGGCCCTTCGTATCGAGCAACTCGAGCAACAGGCGCTGGAACAGTTCGGTATGGCGGTGGCCGATCTGGTCGCCGAGTACGGACCGGACGTGCCGCTGCCGCCGACCGAACTCGAGATGGCCGAATACGAGCAGGCCAAGGAACGCGGCGAGCAGGTCACCGCGCCCGCCCCGATGGCGTTCGACCGGCCCACCCAGGAGCGGCGCGCGAAGAAGGCCGAGAAGGAACTTGCCGAGCTGGGCCGGGTGAATCCCTTGGCGCTGGAGGAGTTCGCGGCGCTCGAGGAGCGCTACAACTTCCTGTCCACCCAGCTGGAGGACGTCAAGGGCGCCCGCAAGGACCTGATGGACGTCATCGCCGACGTCGACGAGCGCATCCTGCGGGTGTTCACGGAGGCCTACGCCGATGTGGAGGCGGAGTTCTCCCAGGTGTTCTCCACGCTCTTCCCCGGCGGCGAGGGCCGGCTACTGCTGACCAACCCCGGTGACATGCTCACCACGGGCATCGAGGTCGAGGCCCGGCCGCCGGGCAAGAAGGTCAAGCGGTTGTCACTGCTGTCCGGTGGCGAGAAGTCGCTGACCGCGGTGGCGATGCTGGTGGCGATCTTCCGCGCTCGTCCGTCGCCCTTCTATGTCATGGACGAGGTCGAGGCCGCGCTGGACGACGTGAACCTGCGCCGGCTGATCAGCCTGTTCGAACAGCTGCGGGAGAAGTCGCAGCTGATCGTCATCACGCACCAGAAGCCGACCATGGAGGTCGCCGACGCGCTGTACGGCGTCACCATGCAGGGCGACGGCATCACGCAGGTGATCTCGCAGCGCATGCGCGGCCAGGAGCTGGTCTCAAGCACCTGACACAATGTTCGCGTGTCGGAAGGTCTCTGGATCGCGATAGCGGTCGTCGCAGTTCTCGTTGTCACCGCCCTCGTCGTCGGATTCGTCCGCTACCGGCGCAGCCGCATCTCGCTGTCCGCGCCGGAGGAGACCCCCAAGCTGGATCGCTCCGGCGGCTACACGGCGTCGTCGGGCATCACGTTCAGCAGTTCAGACACCGCGGAGAAGCTACCGACCGTCGGCGACGACGCTGAGATCCCGCGTGACTCGCGCAAACGCACCATCGCCGATGTCCAGCTGCCCGAGCCCGAAGTCGTGGCCGAGCCGGAACCCGACGTCGTGGTGGCACCTGAGCCGACCGCGGCGCCGGAACCTGAGGTAGCGCCGGAGCCGGCGCCCGAGGCAGCGCCCGAGCCGGAGCCGGCACCCGAGGCCGCCCCGCGCGACGAGATCGCCCCCACCGCAGGCCGGTTGGAGCGGCTGCGCGGCCGCCTGGCCAAGTCGCAGACCACCTTGGGCCGCAGCATGCTGGGCCTGCTGGGCGGCGGTGACCTGGATGAGGACGCCTGGGAGTCCATCGAAGACACCCTGCTGATCGCCGATCTGGGTCCGGTCACCACCGCGTCGGTCGTCACCGCGCTGCGCAGCCGGATGGCCGAGGCCAACGTGCGCACCGAGGCCGATGTCCGAGCGGTACTGCGTGAGGTGTTGATCAACGAACTGCGGACCGACCTGGACCGGTCGATCAAGGCGCTGCCGCACGCCGACAAGCCGTCGGTGCTGCTGGTGGTCGGGGTCAACGGAGCGGGCAAGACCACGACCGTCGGCAAGCTGGCCCGCGTGCTGGTCGCCGACGGCCGCCGCGTCGTGCTGGGCGCGGCCGACACCTTCCGCGCCGCGGCCGCCGATCAGTTGCAGAGCTGGGGCTCCCGCGTCGGTGCCGACACCGTGCGCGGACCCGAAGGCGCGGACCCGGCCTCCGTGGCGTTCGACGCCGTCGACAAGGGCGTCGCAGCGGGTGCTGACGTCGTCGTGGTCGACACGGCGGGCCGGCTGCACACCAAGACCGGCCTGATGGACGAGCTGGGCAAGGTCAAGCGCGTCGTCGAGAAGCGCGCCAAGGTCGACGAGGTGCTGCTGGTGCTCGACGCCACCATCGGCCAGAACAGCCTGCCGCAGGCCCGCGTCTTCGCCGAGGTGGTCGACATCACCGGCGTGGTGCTCACCAAGCTCGATGGCACCGCCAAGGGTGGCATCGTGTTCCGGGTGCAGCAGGAGCTCGGGGTGCCGGTCAAACTCGTCGGGCTCGGCGAGGGGCCGGACGACTTGGCGCCCTTCGAGCCGGCCGCCTTCGTCGACGCCCTCCTGGGGTAACCGACCTTCCGCGAGAGGACGCAAATGTCCCCGACACCTCGGCGTGTCGGGGACATTTTCATCTCCTCACAAGGTAGGCGAGGCCTGACGAAGAGGGCATTAACCGCACCGAAACGTAACTGGTCGATCCGTTCACACATGCGAAACGCCCGCGCGCCGTCGGCGAAACAACCGATGCGCAAAGTTCTGGCCTAGGTCATTGGCATCTGCCCGTGACATGGGTTAAGGAGGAAGCGGCCAGTGGATGGATTCCCGATCTTGGGCACGCCGGACACCGGTGACACAGCATGGATGCTGGTGAGCTCAGCGCTAGTGCTGCTGATGACACCGGGTCTGGCGTTCTTCTACGGCGGCATGGTGCGCCGTAAGGGCGTGCTCAACATGATCATGATGAGCGTCAGTGCCATGGGTGTCGTCACCGTGTTGTGGGTGCTGTTCGGCTACTCGATGGCATTCGGCAATGACAAATGGAGCATCGTCGGTGATCCCTCGCAGTACTGGGGACTCAAGGGCCTGATCGGCGGCAACTCGCTGGTTTCGCACCTGCCCGCGGGAACCACTGCGGCAGTGCAGATTCCGCTCGCCGGGACCATCCCGCAGCTGGTGTTCGTGGCGTTCCAGTTGATGTTCGCCATCATCACCGTCGCACTGATCTCGGGTGCCGTCGCTGACCGCCTCAAGTTCGGCGGCTGGCTGCTGTTCGCGGGGCTGTGGGCGACGTTCGTCTACTTCCCGGTCGCGCACTGGGTGTTCGCCTTCGACGGCATCACCGCCACGCACGGTGGCTGGATCGCCAACCACCTCAAGGCAATCGACTTCGCCGGTGGTACCGCGGTGCACATCAACTCCGGTACCGCGGGCCTGGTTCTGGCCATCATCCTCGGCAAGCGCGCCGGGTGGCCCACCGCTCCGATGCGGCCGCACAACCTGCCGTTCGTCATGCTCGGCGCCGGCCTGCTGTGGTTCGGCTGGTACGGCTTCAACGCCGGTTCGGCACTGACCTCTGACGGCGTCGCCGCGTCGACGTTCATCACCACCACCGTGGCGACCGCAGCCGCGATGCTGTTCTGGCTGCTGACGGAAAAGATTCGCGACGGTCACGCCACCTCCCTGGGTGCGGCGTCGGGCATCGTGGCCGGCCTGGTGGCCATCACCCCGTCCTGCTCGTCGGTCAACGTCGTCGGTGCGCTGGCGATCGGTGCGGGCGCCGGTGTGGTTTGTGCGCTGGCGGTCGGCCTGAAGTTCAAGTTCGGCTTCGACGACGCGCTCGACGTTGTGGGCGTGCACCTCGTCGGTGGTCTGTTCGGCACCCTGATGGTCGGCCTGGTGGCCACCAAGGAGGCTCCGGCGGCTGTTGCGGGTCTGTTCTACGGCGGCGGGTTCGACCAGCTTTGGCGCCAGGCTGTCGGTGCGTTCGCGGTGCTTGGCTACTCGGCGATCGTTACCGCTATCTTGGCCTTGATCGTCAAGTACACCATCGGCCTGCGCCTCGACCGCGAGGACGAGGCCACGGGTATCGACGAGGCCGAACACGCGGAAACCGCTTATGAATTCGCGTGATCGGGAAGGATTTACGGTGACATCCACGGGTTTCGCGGTTATTTGGAAGGAATTGATCAAATGAAGTTGATCACGGCGATCGTCAAGCCGTTCACGCTCGAAGACGTCAAGACCGGCTTGGAGCAGATGGGCATCCTCGGGATGACCGTCAGCGAGGTGCAGGGCTACGGGCGGCAGAAGGGCCACACCGAGGTCTACCGCGGCGCTGAGTACTCAGTGGACTTCGTGCCCAAGGTGCGGGTCGAGGTCATCGTCGACGACTCATCGGTGGACAAGGTCGTGGATGTCATCGTGCAGGCCGCGCGGACCGGCAAGATCGGTGACGGCAAGGTGTGGGTCACCTCCGTCGAAACCGTCGTGCGAGTCCGTACGGGTGAACGGGGCAGCGACGCCATCTGACGGCGGCTGACCACCAGATGACCATGCAGACACCAGATTCCGCTGCCGGGGCCGACGATACTTCGGTTTCGCAGGCTTCGGCAGCGGGATCACCCCGTCCGGCGAGCGACCTGAGCGCTGCCGTCGAGCAATTGCTGGCCGGCGGCGCGCGCCGTCTCGATTCGGCAGCGCTGCGCGAGGCACTGGTTGATCTGTACGAATTCTGGCTTGCCGCAAAGGCAACCGAGATCGGCATCACCGAGACCAGTGGATTCGCCATCGTGGCGACCGGTGGTCTCGGCCGGCGGGAAATGCTGCCGTACTCAGACCTGGATTTGATGCTCTTGCACGACGATCTACCGCAGGCCCTCGTGACCGAGGTCGCCGAGGCGCTGTGGTACCCGCTGTGGGACGCCAACATTCACCTCGACCACAGCGTCCGGACCGTGCCGCAGGCACTCAAGACCGCGGCCGGTGACGTCTCTGCGGGACTGGCCATGCTTGATGCGCGGCACATCGCCGGTGATTCCGATCTGGCGTCCCTGTTGGTCGGCGGTGCCCGGCGGCAGTGGCGGACCGGGATCGCATCCCGTTTCACCGAATTGATCGAGCATGCGGCGGCGCGGTGGGAACGTTCCGGTCAGATCGCACACCGCGCCGAACCGGATCTGAAGAACGGCCGTGGCGGCCTGCGTGATGTGCAGCTGCTCAACGCGCTGGCCATGGCGCAATTGGCCGATGTCTACCCGAGTCCTTCGGTGGCCTCACCGATCGGCACCTTGGGTGACGCCCACCTCGCACTGCTCAACGTCCGCACCGAGCTCCATCGCGTCTCTCACAAGGGCCGCGAGATGGTGCTCGCCCAGTACGCCGACGAGGTCGGCGCCGCGCTGGGCATCGGTGACCGCTTCGATCTGGCGCGGATGATCAGCGACGCCGCACGCACCATCAGCTTCTACGTGGACGCCGGCGTGCGTACCGCGGGGAATGCCCTGCCGCGCAGGGGCTTTGCCGCACTCAAGCGACCGGTACGGCGACCGCTGGACGAAGGCGTGCTGGAGTTCGGCGGCGAGGTCATCCTGGCCCGGGACGCCAAGCCGCAGCGTGACCCGGGCCTGATTCTGCGAGTGGCCGCGGCTGCCGCCACCAACGGACTGCCCATCGCGGCGTCGACGCTGGCGCGGCTGGTCGAATCGGCACCCGAGCTGCGGGCACCGTGGCCGAAAGAAGCGCTCAACGACCTGCTCGTGATGCTGGCGGCCGGGCCGGGTGCGGTGGCCACCGTGGAGGCACTCGACCGGACCGGGTTGTGGGGCCGGCTGTTCCCCGAGTGGGGCGCGATCCGTGACCTCCCGCCGCGTGACGTCGTGCACATCTGGACCGTCGATCGCCACTTGATCGAAACCGTCTCCCGGGCAAGTGCTTTCACCACCCGGGTGGACAGGCCCGATCTGCTGGTGCTGGGTGCGCTGCTGCACGACATCGGCAAGGGGCGGGGCGGCGATCACAGTGTGATCGGCGCTGAACTGGCCAACCAGATCGGCATCCGGCTGGGCCTGTGGCCCGGCGATATCGAGGTGCTGGTCAAGATGGTGCGCTATCACCTGCTGCTGCCGGAGACCGCAACGCGTCGAGACCTGCAGGACCCCAACACCATTGCCGCGGTGGTCGACGCGCTCGGCGGCGATCCGCTGCTACTGGAACTGCTGCACGCGCTGGCCGAGGCGGATTCACTGGCCACCGGCCCCGGCGTGTGGGGCGACTGGAAGGCTTCCTTGATCGGCGATCTGGTCCGGCGGTGCCGGTTGGTGCTGGCGGGGGAGGACCTGCCGCATCCCGATCCCATTGATCCGCAACTGCTTTCGCGTGCCGACCCGAGCGGTGTCCACGTGGAGCTCACGGCGGCGGACAGTGCGCACCTGTTCAACGTCACGATGCTCGCTCCGGACCGGCGCGGCCTGCTGTCCAAGGCGGCCGGAGTGCTGGCCCTGCATTCACTGCGGGTCCATTCGGCGTCGGTCAACAGCCACGAGGGGCTGGCGATCAACACCTTCGTGGTGTCGCCGCATTTCGGCTCGCCGCCGGCTGCCGAACTACTGCGTCAGCAGTTCATCCTGGCGCTCGACGGTGAACTGGACGTGATCGCCGCGCTGGAGCAGCGCGACGCGGAAACACCGGCGCCGACCCGGCGGGCCGGTGAGATTCCGGCAGCCGTGCCGGGTTATCACACGATCGCGCCACCCCGCGTGCGGTGGTTCGCCGGATCATCGGCCGGCGAACTGGTCGTACAGATTCGCAGCGCCGACCGGCCCGGCCTGCTCGCCCGCCTGGCCGCTGTGGTCGAGCGCAAGGGCGTGGACGTCTCCTGGGCCAAGGTGACGACGCTGGGCGCGACCGTCGTCGACGCCTTCGGGCTGCTGGTTCCCGAGGCCTTCACGGCCGCCGAGGCCAGGACTGCGTTCGAACAGGATCTGTACGCAGTGCTGCCTGCCCCGCCACCGGTCAAGCCCGCAACAGCCGCCAGCTGACACCAGGTCAGCCCGCGCTGACCGTCACCCAGGTGTTGTTGACGGCCGCCGTCCCGGTGAATGGGTCCACCAACGCCGGATCGTGCAGGTCGTTCACGTTGGCACCGGGCAGGGTATTGGCATGGTGCCAGCCGGTGTCGGTGTGTCCCCAGCCGTGCGGCACCGCCACGGTGCCCGGCCGGATATCGTCGCTGATGTCGAGCGGCACTTCGATCTGTCCTGTCTCCGAGGTGACCCGGACGAGGTCACCTTGAGCGAGCCGGCGCGCATCAGCGTCGGAGGGATGCATCAGCACCGTGCACTTGTTGGAGCCACCGGTCATCGACGGCAGATTGTGCAGCCAGGAGTTGTTGCTGCGCAGTTGGCGCCGTCCGATGAGCTGCAGATCGTGGCCGGAGTTCTCGGTATTGTCCGGCGCCTTGTCGAGTAGTTGGACGGCGGCGGCGACGAACTCCGCGGGCGCCAGGGCGACCTTGCGGTCGCGGGTGGCGATCACCGTGCGGAGCCGCGGTTGCAGTGGGCCGAGGTCCAGGCCGCCGGCGCTGGAGCGTAGATCGCCGATGGTTTTTCCCTTGCGGCCCTTGCGGATTCGGCCGTAAGGGCCGGTTGCCAGCGCTACCGCGGCCATTCGCATGGGGTTGGCGAACTCGATCAGCGGGGTGCGCAGCGGCGCGGTGAGCTGCCGCAGTGGAGCCGGGAGCAGTTCCATGGTCAGGCGACTGAGGATTTCCCAGTCCTCCAGGGCGCCGGCGGGCGGGTCGAAGGTCCGGTGTTGATAGCGAATGTTGTTGCGCACGCTGAAGATCGTGGTCAGCAACCCGACGTCTTCGCGCTCGAGCGGTGACACCGGCGGCAGGATGAAGTCCGCGTGCCGGGTGGTCTCGGTGACGTACATGTCCACTGCCACATACAGATCCAGCGATGCCAGGGCCTCGCCTAGCCGGCCCTTCTGCGGGACGGAGGACGCCGGGTTGCCGGCATAGGTGATCATCGCGCGAATCTGGCCGTCGCCAGGGGTGAGGATTTCGTCGGCCATCACGACGGCGGGCAACTCGGCGCGGAAGGACTGGTAGCGGCCGGACCGGTCGGTCCACGCCCCGTGTCCCACCGGGACGTACTTGGCCAGCCGTGGCAGGTCCGCGATCGGCGTGGAGAACATGGTGCCGCCCGCGCGGTCCAGGTTGCCGGTGATCGTGTTGAGCACCATTACCAGCCAGCTCACCAGGGTTCCGGTCTGCTGCTGGCAGATCCCGATCCGGGCGTAGATGGCTGCCGATTCCGCGGCCGCATGCTCGCGGGCCAGGGTGCGGATCACCTCCGCGTCCACCCCGGCACGCTGTGCGACGGCCTCCGGGCCGGCATCGGCGACCAATGCCTTCAGCTCGTGCCATCCCGTCGCAATCTCATCGAGAGCCGCTGTATCGCAGAGGTTTTCATTGATCAGTACGTGCAGCATGCCCAGCAGCAGGTACGCGTCGCCGCCGGGGCGTACCGACACATGCTGGTCGGCCATCTGGGCGGTCTCGGTCCGGCGGGGGTCGATGACGACGACCTTGCCTCCGCGCTCGCGGATCGCTTTGATGCGGCGTTTGGCGCCCGGCATGATCGACAGCGAACCGTTCGACACCGCGGGGTTGGCGCCGAGGATCACCAGGCGCTGGGTTCGGTCGATATCGGTGATCGGGACCAGGACGTTGGAGCCGAAGACCCGCCACGCGGCATATTCGTGGGGCATCTGGTCGAGGGTGGACGCCGAGAAGAAGTTCGGGGTCAGCAGGGCCGCCCGCAACATCAGCCCGTAGAACGCGCCCGAACTGTGCGCTGCCGGGTTGCCCAGGTACATCCCCACCGATCGGGCCCCGTGTTCCTTGCGGATGCGGCGCAGTCGGTCCCCGATCTCGGTGAACGCCTCGTCCCAACTGACCGGCTCGAAGCTGTCGCCGACCCGCCGCATCGGGGTGCGCAGCCGGTCGGGGTCGTGATGCAGGGCGCCCATGGCGGTGGCCTTGGGGCAGATGTAGCCCTTCGAGAAGACGTCGTCGGGGTTGCCCTCGATGCGGCTGACCTTGCCATCGGTCACCGTGACGTGGATTCCGCAGTGCGCCTCACACAGCGTGCACTGGCTGATGTGCTTCGTACCGGCCATGCCGTCCGTAGAGCTGCGCACTTCGGGCAGGGGAACGTCGATCGCAGTCATGCGGCCTCCAGGCGATATCTGGCTACGTGCGTGACCAGATTAGCGCCGACGGTCACTCCAGGCCAGAGCTGGCCGACCGCTAGGCTTAGCCACGTGTTTGAATCCCTGTCCGACCGGTTGACCGGTGCGCTGTCGGGTCTGCGCGGCAAGGGCCGGCTGACCGACGCCGATATCGACGCCACCGCCCGCGAAATCCGTCTGGCCCTGCTCGAGGCCGACGTGTCGCTGGCGGTCACGCGCGAATTCATCGGCCGGATCAAGGAACGCGCCAAGGGCGCTGAAGTCTCCGGTGCGCTGAACCCGGCTCAGCAGGTCGTCAAGATCGTCAACGAGGAGCTCGTCGGCATCCTCGGTGGTGAGACGCGTCAGCTGGCATTCGCCAAGACCCCGCCGACCGTCATCATGCTGGCCGGTCTGCAGGGTTCCGGTAAGACCACCCTCGCCGGCAAGCTGTCGAAATGGCTTGCCGAGCAAGGGCATACCCCGCTGCTGGTGGCCTGCGACCTGCAACGCCCCGGCGCGGTCAACCAGCTGCAGATCGTCGGTGAGCGGGCGGGCGTCAGCGTCTTCGCCCCGCACCCGGGCGTCTCGCCCGACGGGGTGAGCATCGACCAGATGACCACCGGCGACCCGGTGTCGGTTGCCGCCGCGGGTCTGGCCGAGGCCAAGGCCAAGCACTTCGACGTCGTGATCGTCGACACCGCCGGCCGCCTCGGTATCGACGAGGAACTGATGGCCCAGGCCGCCGCGATCCGCGACGCCGTCAAGCCTGACGAGACCCTGTTCGTCCTCGACGCGATGATCGGTCAGGACGCCGTCACCACCGCCAACGCCTTCCGCGAAGGCGTCGGCTTCACCGGTGTCGTGCTGACCAAGCTGGACGGCGACGCCCGTGGTGGTGCCGCGCTGTCGGTGCGTGAGGTCACCGGCGCGCCGATCCTGTTCGCCTCCGCCGGCGAGAAACTCGAAGACTTCGACGTCTTCCACCCCGACCGCATGGCGTCGCGCATCCTCGGCATGGGTGACGTGCTCACCCTCATCGAGCAGGCCGAGCAGGTCTTCGACCAGAAGAAGGCCGAAGAAGCCGCCGCCAAGATCGGTTCGGGCGAGCTCACGCTGGAGGACTTCCTCGAGCAGATGCTGATGATCCGCAAGATGGGTCCCATCGGAAACCTGCTGGGCATGCTGCCCGGTGCCGGCCAGATGAAGGAAGCCCTGGCAGCTGTCGACGACAGCCACCTGGACCGGATTCAGGCCATCATCCGCGGTATGACCCCCGGCGAGCGGTCCGACCCGAAGATCATCAACGCCTCACGGCGACTGCGCATCGCGAACGGCTCCGGCGTCACCGTGGCCGAGGTCAACCAGCTGGTCGACCGCTTCTTCGAGGCCCGCAAGATGATGTCGCAGATGGCCGGCCAGATGGGAATGCCGTTCGGCCGCAAGAACACTCGTAAGGTCGCCAAGGGCAAGAACAAGCAGGCGGGCAAGGGCAAGAAGGGCGGTCGCGGGCCGACGGCGCCGAAGGCGGCGGCCAACCCGTTCGGCCTGGACCCGAGCGCACTGCCCGGTGGTTTCCCGGATCTGTCGAACATGCCGCAGGGGCTGAACGAGTTGCCGCCGGGGCTTGCCGATTTCGATCTGTCGCAGCTGAAGTTCCCGAAGAAGTAGTCCGGTGAACCTGCACATTCGCGGTCGGGGCCTGCCCGGCGGCGAAGAGGTGCAGTGGTGGATACACGACGGAGTGCTGTCGGCTGAACCGGTAGCCGGTGCCGAGACGATCTTCGACGGTGGCTGGATCATCCCCGGTCTGGTCGACGCGCACTGCCACGTCGGCCTCGGGCCGGGTGGCGCCGTCGAACTCGACGAGGCCGAGCGCCAGGCCCAGACCGAGCGCCAGGCCGGTGCGCTGCTCCTGCGCGACGCCGGCTCGCCGGTGGACACCCGAGGCTTCGACGATCGCGACGACCTGCCCCGGATCATCCGGGCGGGCCGGCACCTGGCCCGGCCCAAGCGTTATATGCCGGGGCTCCCGATCGACATCGAGGACGAGTCGCAGCTGCCGCAGTACGTCGCCGAGCAAGCCCGCCGCGGGGACGGCTGGGTCAAGCTCGTCGGGGACTGGATCGACCGGGGAGTGGGCGACCTGGCGCCGCTGTGGTCCGACGACGTCCTCAAAGACGCCATCGACGCCGCCCACGCCAACGGCGCCCGGGTCACAGCGCACGTGTTCGGGGAGGAGGCGCTGCCGGGGCTCATCAACGCCGGCATCGACTGCATCGAGCACGGCACCGGCATCACCGACGACATCATCGAGCTGATGCTGGCCCACGGCACAGCGCTGGTGCCGACCCTGATCAACATCGAGAACTTCCCCGGCATCGCGGAGAAGGCAACCAAGTTTCCGGCGTACGCCAAGCACATGCGCGATCTGTATGCGACGTGCCCGCAGCGGGTCGGTGCCGCGCACGAGGCCGGGGTGCCCATCTATGCGGGCACCGACGCCGGCGGCATGATCGCCCACGGCCGGATCGCCGACGAGGTCGCGGCCCTGCGCCGCGTGGGTCTGAGCCCGACGGAAGCCCTGGGGGCGGCCAGCTGGGATGCCCGAAAATGGTTGGGGCGTCCGGCACTGGAGCACGGCGCCTCGGCCGATCTGGTCTGCTACGCCGACGATCCGCGGTTGCCGGGCGTGCTCGACCACCCCGCGCTGGTGATCCTGCGCGGCCGGGTCTACTGACTCAGGTGTATTGGCTGAATCCCCAGTCCAGCAGCTGCCGTGCCTGGGGGTAGAGATCGCCGGTGCCGAACATCTGCACCACGACCAGCCGGTGGTTCCCCCGTTGCGCAGCGCCGACGTACGTCTTGCGGGCCCGGTCCGTGTAGCCCGTCTTGCCGGCGAAATCGCCGGGGTATCCGGTCAACAGCTCGTTCTGGCTGGTGAGAGTCCGGCCAGGGAACTGCGCCGACGGCTGCCGGAAGATCTCGGCGATCACCGGATAGGTCAGCGCCGCCCGGTAGATCACCCCGAGGTCGCGCGGTGTGGTGATCGATTCCCAGCCGGGTCCGTCGAGACCGGACGGCGAGCCCGCACGGGTGCTGCGGGCACCGAGTGCGGCGGCCTTGCGGTTCATGGCCGCCACCGTGACGCGTTGCCCGCCCAGCATGTCCGCCAGCATGTTCGCGGCGTCATTGCCCGACACCATGAGCAGGGCGTCCAGCAGCTGCCGCGCGGAGTACACCTGGCCGGGCTTGAGCCCGACGCACGAGCACTCCACCTTGGTGTGTGACTCGTTGGCCCGTCCCAGCGCATCGGGTCGCAGGTTGTCCAGTACGACCATGGCCAGCAGTGGCTTGATGGTGCTGGCCGGTGCGTACGAGCCGCCCGGGTCCTGCGAGGCCAGCACCTGACCGGTATCGAGGTCGGCGACCAACCAGGCCTTGGCCGGACCGTTCGCCAATGCCTGTGCGCCCGTGGGCTGCCCGGTGGGTTCGGCCCGCGCGATGGGAGTTGCGATCGGCGCCGCTAGTAACGCGCTGAGGGCCAGCGCGGTCGCCGTGAACAGTCTGCGCACGAGCGCCGACGCTACGGACGCCAGGCTGCGATCAGCTCGCGCCGAGATTCCGGTCGGGTATCGGTTACCCGTGTATTTCCCGTCGCTCCGCTCGCCTACAGCGAACCGACGCTGACCGAGCGGTCCTGCGCGAAGCCCCAGTCCAGTAGTGCGGAGGCTTGATCCCAATAGGTCGGTCCGCCTTCGTGGACCATGCCGTACATCATCGCGATGACCAGTCGGTGGCCACCGCGGTCGGCGGCGGCGACGTAGGTCTTCTTGGCGGCGTCGGTGAATCCGGTCTTGCCGCCGATGGTGCCCGGGTAGCGCTGCAGCAGCTGGTTTTCGTTGACGATCTGCTCGTTGCCGTTCTTGCCCGGGAATGTCGCGGCGGGCTGCGCGGTGATCTGCGCGAAGTAGGGGTTGGCCATGGCGGCGCGGAAGATGATGGCCAGGTCGCGCGGTGTGGTCCAGCCCGACCCACCGGCACCGTCCAGACCGGACGGAGTGGCGGCATGGGTGTCGACGGCACCGATGGAGGCGGCCTTCGCGTTCATCTTGGCGACCGCGGCGTCGTAGCCGCCGATCATGTCCGCCAGGGCGTTGGCGGCGTCGTTGCCCGAGGCCAGCAGCACCGCGTCCAGCAGTTGGCGGGCGGTGTAGACGTGCCCGGGGACGATGCCGACGCAGTTGCACTCGACCTGCGTGTCGGCGACGGTGCCGACGACGGTCGCGTCGAGGCTCGGCAACTCACCGAGCGCGGTCAGCGCCAGCAGCGTCTTGATGGTGCTGGCGGGCGGATGCCGCAGGTCCATGTCGCGGCCGGCGAGAATCTGGCCCGAATCCATGTCGGCGACGATCCAGGCCGGGGCCGGTCCCGCCGGAATCGGCATGGTGCCGGCCGACTGGATGTCGGGGTCAGCGGCCGCGATCGGCGGCGCGACGAGGAACACGAGCGTCAGGGCCGCCATGACGGCGGTTACGAACCTTCCCATGGGGCCAGCAGCCTACTGGCCGAACCTGGACGGTGCCGCCCGGACAGTTGTCCGGTGGTGTTCAATCGGAGCATGCTGAGCCTCGAGGAGATCTCGGACCGTCTGGAAATCCAACAACTGCTGGTCGCGTACTCGACGGCCATCGACACCCGCCGATTCGATGATCTGGCCCAGGTTTTCACGCCCGACGCCTACATCGACTACCGCGCGATGGGCGGCATCGACGGGCATTTCCCCGAGGTCAAGGACTGGTTGTCCCAGGTGCTGCCGAATTTCCCGGCATATGCGCACATGCTCGGCAACTTCGACGTCACCATCACCGGCGACACCGCCAAATCGCGCACCATCTGTTTCAACCCGATGGTGCTGCCTGCTGCGAATGCGGACACGCAGAGCCAGGTGCTGTTCTGCGGCCTCTGGTACGAAGACGAGTTCCTCCGCACGGCCGAGGGCTGGCGCATGACGCGCCGCGTCGAGACCAAGTGCTTCGACCGCGTCGTCTGACGCCGAGCGGCCAGTTGTGACACAGAATCCTCGCGAAACCGTGTGATGAGTGGCCAGCCGGCGGGGGTGGGGCAGGATTTGGGCCGGTCGCGGCTGCTCTGGCAGAATGATCGGCTGTCTGTCCGCGACTCGTTCAATGCGCCGCGCGGCAGTCACACACGTGAGGCAAGACCGGACCGGGCAATCCGCCTGCGTCGCTGAATTGCAGCGTGGCAATCATCAGGAGAAGTGCAGAACATGGCTGTCAAGATCAAGCTCACCCGGCTTGGCAAGATCCGCAACCCCCAGTACCGCATCATCGTCGCCGACGCGCGCACCCGCCGCGACGGCCGCGCCATCGAGGTCATCGGCCGGTACCACCCGAAGGAAGAGCCGAGCCTGATCGAGATCGATTCGGAGCGCGCGCAGTACTGGCTGGGCGTCGGCGCACAGCCGACCGAGCCGGTCGCCGCCCTGCTGAAGATCACGGGTGACTGGCAGAAGTTCAAGGGCCTGCCGGGCGCCGAGGGCACCCTGAAGGTCAAGGAGCCCAAGCCCTCCAAGCTGGACCTGTTCAACGCCGCGCTGGCCAACGCCGACGCCGCCCACGGTGGCGAGGCCGTGACGCTGAAGAAGCGCAAGGACAAGAAGGAAGAGGCAGCTGAGGCTGCCGCCGAGACCGAGGCTGCTGAGGCCACCGAGGCCGAGGCCGAAGCGCCCGCCGAATGAGCAGCGTCGTCGTCGACGCCGTAGAGCACCTCGTCCGCGGAATCGTCGACAACCCTGACGATGTCCGGGTCGACATGGTGACCAGCCGCCGTGGTCGCACCGTCGAGGTGCACGTGCACCCCGACGACCTGGGCAAGGTCATCGGGCGCGGCGGCCGTACGGCCACTGCGCTGCGGACTCTGGTCGCCGGTATCGGTGGCCGGGGTATCCGCGTCGACGTGGTGGACACCGACCAATAAATATGGACCTCGTGGTCGGCCGCGTCGTCAAGGCGCACGGCATCAGCGGCGAGGTAGTCGTCGAAGTACGTACCGATGATCCCGGCGAGCGTTTCTCGCCGGGATCATCGCTGCGTGGCAAGCCGGGAGCCCGGAATCCCGGTCCCGAACGCACCTTCGTCGTCGAAACGGCGCGCGAGCACGGTGGCCGAATGTTGGTGCGCCTGCAAGGCGTGGCCGACCGCAACGCGGCAGATGCGTTGCGCGGCACCCTGTTTCTGGTGGACTCCGCCAGCCTGCCGCCCATCGACGAGCCCGACGAGTTCTACGATCACCAACTCGAGGGCCTCAAGGTCCGTACCGTCGACGGCGTCGATATCGGTGTGGTGACCGAGGTGCTGCATACCCCGGGTGGCGAATTGCTTTCCATCCGAACGGAATCCGGTGCCGAGGTGCTGGTGCCGTTCGTCACCCACATGGTGCCGACGGTGTCGCTGGCCGACGGTCTGGTGGAGATCGATCCGCCCGACGGTCTGCTCGAGTTGGACTGACACTCATGCGGATTGACGTCGTCACCATTTTCCCGGCGTATCTCGATGCGTTGCAGCAGTCGTTGCCGGGCAAGGCGATCGCCAATGGCACAGTGCAACTCGGTGTCCACGACCTGCGGAACTGGACGCACGACGTGCACAAGTCGGTGGATGATTCCCCGTACGGCGGCGGGCCCGGCATGGTGATGAAAGCGCCGATCTGGGGCGCCGCCCTCGATGAAATCTGTACGCCGGAAACGGTTTTGGTGGTCCCGACGCCGGCAGGCCGGTTGTTCACCCAGGAGCACGCGCACCGCTGGACGGGCGAGCAGCATTTGGTGTTCGCCTGCGGCCGCTACGAGGGCATCGACCAGCGGGTCGCCGACGATGCGGCCAAACGGATGCGGGTCGAAGAGGTGTCGATCGGTGATTACGTGCTGCCCGGTGGTGAATCCGCTGCGCTCGTGATGATCGAAGCTGTGGTGCGGTTACTGCCCGACGTGCTGGGCAATCCGGTGTCGCACCAAGATGATTCGCATTCCGCGCACGTCGGGGGAGTGCTGGAGGGGCCGAGCTACACCCGGCCGCCGGTCTGGCGTGACCTCGAGGTGCCTCCGGTGCTGCTGTCGGGGGACCATGCCAGGGTGGCTGCCTGGCGCCGCGAGCAGGGGCTGCAGCGGACGCGGGAGCGCCGCCCGGACCTGCTGTCCGACTAACTGATCTAGCTGATCCGCCCGCTCGGGAACATCGTCTTGACGGCATTGGTGATCGTGGTGCGTGCCGTGGCGTCATCGGTGGGTTGCAACGAGCCGATTGCCATGACGTAGCGGCGGTCGGCGCCGACCACGCCGGTGGACATGTGCATCCAGTTGTTGCCGTTCCACTCCGGCATCCAGCCCTGCTTCACCGCAACCGGTTCGCCGTACAGGCCGTCGGGAATGCCGAAGCGCTGCGGGTAGCCGTCGGCGCCCGACGGCGTGGACGCGGCCAGGTTCGCCAGGATGATGCTGGCCCGCTCCGGGGGCAATCCGCCGGTGCCGTTCAGCAACTGGTCGTAGTAGTGCACCAGGTCGGTGGTGGTGCTCATGGTGTTCCACCACTTGCCGTCGTAGGGCACCGACGTCCCGGTCAGCCCGTAGCGGGCCGCGACGCGGCTGACGACGCTGTTGCCGCCGCTGCGGTTCCAGAAGACCTCGGCCGCGGAATCGTCGGACGACCGCAGCATGGTGTCGAGCGACTGGCGGTCGGCGGCGGTGAGCTCGATCTGGCCCTTGGCCTCCTGCAGTAGCAGGTCGTCGGCGATGAACAGCTTGGCGACCGACGCGATGGGCATGGCGGACTTGTTGCCGGTGGCGATCAGCTGGCCGGTGTCTCGATCGAGCACCGCGGCGCTGATGGACGCGCCGGCTGCCGCGGCATCGGTGGTGGCACTACGTTCGCGGGCGTCGAGTCCCGCCAGGGCCGCGGCGGGTTCGACGGCCGGGGCCTCCGGCATCTCCAGCGCGGTGACGACCGGCACGACGGTCAGCGCGATCCGGTTCGGCGGCGCAGCCCCGTAGACCTTCGCCTCGCAACCGGCTGTGAGCATCACCGTTGCCGTGGCAGCGGTGATGGTCAGCAGCTTCAACTGCTGCGGGCGCATGGGTCTCCTAGCATCACGATGGATAAAATTCTGGTTGTTCAGCCTAACGGGTAAAGCTGTGTTGGGTGTGACGTCTGTGACCGTGCCGCCTGTGATGTCTGCTGCATCGGCCCCGATGGGGTCACGATTTCGTCACCCGGCGGCCGTCTGGCACAATTGAGCAGTTGTCCGCGCTGGGCGCGGGGTCGGCGTCTGTTTCGGATGTGTCCCCGCCCGCTGCGGCATACGCCCAAGTACGTCCGTAAAGAGAATGGCTTTTCCGCCGCGCCGCATGGCGTCCGGCGGATGTGGCCCGCGAGTTAGCAAGGAAGTGTCACCGATGAAAACGCTGGACTTCGTCGACCAGGCGTCGCTGCGCGACGACATCCCGGCCTTCAACGCCGGCGACACCCTCAACGTCCACGTCAAGGTCATCGAGGGCAACAAGCACCGCATCCAGGTGTTCAAGGGTGTCGTGCTCCGTCGTCAGGGTGGCGGCATCGGCGAGACCTTCACCGTCCGCAAGGAGAGCTACGGCGTCGGCGTCGAGCGGACCTTCCCGGTGCACTCGCCCAACATCGACCACATCGACGTCGTCACCCGCGGTGACGTCCGTCGCGCCAAGCTGTACTACCTGCGCGAACTCCGTGGCAAGAAGGCCAAGATCAAGGAAAAGCGCTGAGTCTGTCCGGCGATTCTTCCGCCGAACTGACTAGCCTGGTGCCGTGACCGGCCCAAGCGAAGACAGCAGCACCCCGGACAGTCCGACGACGGACGACGCCGACACGACAGCGACCGCCGACGCGGCTGGCACGGCCGATGAGGCCGACGAAAAGCCGAAGTCGAAGCTGGCCGCGCTGCGCGAAGGCGTCGTCCTCGTCGTCACCGCGGTGCTGCTGTACTACCTCGTGCTGACGTTCGTCGCGCGGCCGTACCTGATTCCGTCGGAGTCCATGGAGCCCACGCTGCATGGCTGCAGCGGCTGCGTGGGTGACCGGATCATGGTCGACAAGCTGACCTACCGGTTCGGCACGCCCGAGCCCGGCGACGTCGTGGTCTTCAAGGGCCCGCCGAACTGGAACATCAGCTACAAGTCGATCCGTTCGGACAACCCGACCATGCGCTGGATCCAGAACGCGCTCTCGGTGGTCGGCTTCGTGCCGCCCGATGAGAACGATCTGGTGAAGCGCGTCATCGCGGTCGGTGGTCAAACGGTGCAGTGCCGGAACTCGACCGGTTTGAC
Organism: Mycolicibacterium llatzerense; assembly: GCF_025331195.1. Classification (NCBI taxonomy): domain Bacteria; kingdom Bacillati; phylum Actinomycetota; class Actinomycetes; order Mycobacteriales; family Mycobacteriaceae; genus Mycobacterium; species Mycolicibacterium llatzerense. Next base: position 520,974 of record NZ_LXOV01000016.1, read on the forward strand.
GGTCGACGGCAAGAAGCTCACCGAGCCGTACCTGGACCCGGCGACCATGATGGTCGACCCGGCGACCGACCCCTGCCTCGGCAACGAGTTCGGCCCGGTGAAGGTGCCGGACGGACGGCTCTGGGTGATGGGGGACAATCGCACTCACTCGGCCGATTCGCGCGCCCACTGCACGAACACGCCGGCCGACGCCATCAACGCGCTGATGTGCACCGGAGACCCGACCGCGGGCACGGTGCCGGTTGCCAATGTCATCGGGAAGGCCCGGTTCATCGCGTGGCCGCCGTCGCGCTGGGGCGGTGTGATCACGGTCAATCCGCAGACCGGTCAATAGGTTCTTCGGTGCCTGTTTGGCCACCTCGCACGGTGATCCGCAAGTCCGCGGGCCTGCGCACCCTGGAGTCCGCGCTGTACCGCGGCGGGCTGGGGCCGGTGGCCGGGGTCGACGAGGTCGGCCGCGGGGCCTGTGCCGGTCCGCTCGTCGTCGCGGCCTGTGTGTTGGGGCCGAATAGGCTGGAAAGCCTGGCGGCCCTTGATGATTCGAAGAAGCTGAACGAAGCCGAACGGGAACGTCTGTTCCCGTTGATCCGGCGCTACGCGCTGGCGTACCACGTGGTGTTCATCCCGTCGGTCGAGGTGGACCGGCGTGGGGTGCACATCGCGAACATCGAAGGCATGCGCCGCGCCGTCGCGGGCCTGCCCACGCGGCCGGGCTATGTGCTCTCCGACGGGTTCCGGGTGCCGGGCCTGCCGGTGCCGTCGCTGCCGGTGGTCAGCGGGGACGCCGCAGCCGCGTGCATCGCCGCGGCCAGCGTGCTGGCCAAGGTCAGCCGCGACCGCCTGATGGTGGAGATGGACGCCGTACATCCCGGCTACGGGTTCGCGGTCCACAAGGGGTACAGCACTGCCGCGCACACCGCGGCGCTGGCCGAGCTGGGCCCGTGCCCCGAGCACCGGTTCTCGTTCGCCAATGTGCGCAAGCTGGCTGCCAACCCGGCGATAGGGCAGCGCTGCCGATCCGGGTAGGGAAAAATGGGAACTAGTCGCCAATCCGAACAAGACATGGCTCTGCAAAACCAAGTAAACAGAAGGACCGCTGACCTGATGAGTCTGTGCCGATGAGTGCCGAGGATCTCGAGAAGTATGAAACCGAGATGGAGCTCTCGCTGTACCGCGAGTACAAGGACATCGTCGGGCAGTTCAGCTACGTCGTGGAGACCGAACGCCGCTTCTACCTGGCCAACAGCGTCGAGCTGATCCCGCGCAACGCCGACGGCGAGGTCTACTTCGAGCTGCGCCTGGCGGACGCCTGGGTCTGGGACATGTACCGGCCGGCGCGGTTCGTCAAGCAGGTCCGGGTCATCACCTTCAAAGATGTCAACATCGAAGAGGTCGAGAAGCCCGAACTGCGCCTGCCCGAATAACCCGTGTCGACCATCGGCGAGCTGTTCGCCGTCATCGACCTGGCCGGCGTCCTGACCAACGCGATCCTGGGCGGCATCGTCGCCCGCGACGAGCGCATGGACCCGATCGGCTTCCTGACCCTGGCACTGCTGTCCGGGCTCGGCGGCGGCATCATCCGCGACACCCTGCTGCAACACGGACCGCCGGTGGCGCTCACCGACTTTCGCTATGCGCTGTGCGCGGTGATCGGTGCGGTGATCGCCTTCCTGATGCCGATCGGCGGCCGCGGCTGGCAAGCGGTGTTTCCGTACGTGGACGCGTTGGCGCTCGGTTGTTGGGCGACCGCCGGCGCACAGAAGACACTGGCGCTGGGCCTCGGCTGGGTGCCTGCGCTGCTGCTTGGCACCATCACCGCGGTCGGTGGTGGCGCGCTGCGCGACATCACGACGCATCGGGTGCCGCAGATTTTCGGCGGCACCACGCTCTATGCGACGAGCGCGCTGGCGGCCAGCGCGGTGGTCACCGGGTTCTGGTACGTCGGGCTTGCGGAGCCCGGCGTCCTCGTGGGCACCGCGGTCGGCGCGGGGTTGTGCCTCATCTCCCGTCGCCGTGGCTGGCAGCTCTGGGGTGGGCTGTCCTGGGAATACCGCTTCGCCCGTAAACCGGGGCAGCGGGTGCCGCACATCTCGGTGCGGATGTTGCGCGACGATGCCGGCGGCACCGTCGATGAGGGTCAGCGGTAGCGCAGCTCCAGGCGCCGGTGCCGGCGCACCATGAGGCTGGGCACCCATTCGGCGTCGGCCAGCTCGAACCAGTTGGTGGCCTCGAGCAGTGTGGTGATCCCGATGCGGGCTTCCGTGCGGGCCAGTGCCGCACCGACGCAGAAGTGCAGGCCTTTCCCGAACGCCAGGTGATTGCGTAGGTTCGGCCGGTCCAGCTGCAGCTGGTCGGGGTCGTCGAACGCGGCCGGGTCGCGGTTGGCCGAGCCCCAGAGCAGCAGCAGGTGACCGTCTTTGGGCAACGGCACACCGGCCAGCGTGGTGTCGGTCCGGATGTGCCGGTGATGGTTGCGGAACGGCGACTCCAGCCGCAGTGTCTCCTCCAGCAGAGCGGGCACCAGTTGCGGGTCGTTTCGCACCTGTTCCTGGACGTCGGGCTGGGTCGCGAGCAGTCGGGCTGCGTTGCCCATCAACCCGGCCGTGGATTCGCCGCCGGCACCGACCAGCTGAATGAGCATCAGCACTGCCACCTCGGTTGCGATGGCGCCGTCGGCGACCGCGCGGGCGAGGTCGCCGAGCAGGTCGTCGCCGGGGTCCGCCTGGGCTTCGGCGAACTTGGTGTACAGATAGCCGGCGAGTTGCGTCGACGTCTCGACCGCGGTGCCGATGTGCTCGAGATCGAAGACGCCGCTGAGCAGTTCGGTGCTGCCGTAGCCCCACTGCACCAGCTGCGGCACGTCGTCGTCGGGCAGGCCGATGAGCCTGGCCACCAACGTCATCGGCAGTCGGTCGCCGATTGCGGACATCCACTCGATGCGGCCGTCCACTGCCGCGTCGAGCCAGAGTTGACGGGCGATGTCGGCGATCGCCGGCTCGAGGGCCCGGATCCGTTTGGCCACCAGGGCCGGCAGCACCAGTTTGCGTTCGTGCGCGTGGCGCGGGTCGTCGCCGGTGGCGAGGACATGTCCCGCGGTGTCGACGCCGCCCATGTCGAAGGTCGACGCTTGGGTCCCCTGAGTCACCAGTGTGGCGGTCAGGTTTGAGGAGAAGTCCTCCGGGCGGCTGACGGCCTCCTGCACGGCATCCCACGTGGTGGCCAGGTAGAAATCTGTGCCGGCCACCCGGTGCACCGGACCGGCGACCCGCAGTTGCGCATAACAGGCATACGGATCGTCCAGCGTGGACAGGCTGAGCAGATCTGAAACTAGTTGCACGCCTTGAGTTTTGGTTGCCGGAAACCGCATGTCAAGGGCGATTTCGCGCTGTCTCACGCACGGCCTCGGAGCTGCGGCGATGCGGACGGTTTTGGAAAAAACGTCTCGCTGTGAGACACATTTCCGGTTTAGTATCACAGGTATGGACTGGTTGATCGGCGCCGATCGCCGCGACGCGGGAGTCGAACGCATCTATGCCGCCGCGGCGGCCAGCGCTGCCGCCCACGGCCTGGACCGGTTGAACATCGAGGAGGTCGCCGCGAGCGTGGGCTGTTCGCGCGCCACGGTGTACCGGCACGTCGGCGGCAAGCAGGCGCTGCGCGACGGGGTGTTGGCCCGCGCGATCATGCGGGTCGGGCAGGAGATCGCCCAGGCGGTGTCCGGGCAAACCGGGCCGGAGCGGGTCGCGGCCGCCGTGCTGTCGGCTGTCCGGGTGGTCCGGGCGGACCCACTGGCCTCTGGTTTGGTGCGTGCGGGAGCCCTGGTCGACTTCGATTCGCCGCGCCTGGCGCAGGCGGCGGGCGAGCTGTCCGGGGTCGCGGATCCGCTTCTCGCGGACTGGATTGTGCGGGTTGTGCTGTCGTTGCTGTGCTGGCCTTTGGCCGACGAAAAGGCCGAAGAGCTGGTGGTACGTCGGTATGTGGCCGCGGTAGCCGGGCCGGTGGGCCGCAAGTGACTATCCCGACAGGCGGTCATGACTAGGGCCTTTGCGGCAATAGATTGTTAGGCTAAGCAGATGGCAAGCAAGCCGCCGAGCAAACCGTCGCTGGCAGCGACGAGTTGGACGCTGCTCGGCATGTTGTCGTACGAAGAGGAAATCACCGGCTACGACATCAAGAAGTGGATCGACTGGAGCGTCGGTTTCTACTACTGGAGCCCGTCCTACAGCCAGATCTACACCGAGCTGAAAAAGCTTGAGGGACTTGGCTATCTCGAGTCCCGCGTCGAACAGGACGAGGGCCTGCGCACGCGTCGCCTGTACAGGATCACCGAGGCCGGCATGGCCGCCGTGACCGACTGGACCAACAACGCACCCGTCGACCCTCCGGTACTCAAACACAGTGTGCTGCTGCGGGTTACGTTCGGCCACCTGAGCAACCCGACCAGGCTGCGCGAGCTGCTGGAGCAGCATGTCGCCTATTGCGAGGCCATGGAGCGGCAGGCCGCCGAGGACTCCGACGGTGCCAAGGCCCAGCCGGTGTGGGCCTATTCGGTGATCGCACTGCGCTGGGCGGCCAAGTACTACGCCGCCGAGCGGGAGCTGGCACTCGAGCTGATGAAGGACATCGACGAGGCCGACGCGGTGCTGCAGACCGCGGCGAAAGGCGTTGCGGGCATGCCGCGTTCGATGCCGGGCCTATGGCGCGAGGTCGAACGCGAGGTTCAGGGGCGGCACGGCAGCTAGCCGGGCGTTCCCGTGCGGTGGCCGGGTACGACTGCCGCTCTAGAGGATTTCGACGATGTCGTTCTTCATGGCCTCGGCGTCGGTGCCGAAAACCGCTTGGACACTGTTGCCGACCTCGATGACACCCGCGGCACCCAGCCTTTTCAGGCGGTCTTGATCCACCTTGCCCTTGTCGGCGACTTCGATGCGCAGGCGGGTGATGCATGCGTCGACGTTGACGAGGTTCTCCCGGCCGCCGAACGCCGCGATCACTTGCTCTGCCCTGCTCGCGGTCACCGTGGCCGCCGGCGCGGTCAGTGTCGCGGTCGCGGCGCCGCCGACGACCACCGCGGTGGCGGAGTCCGTACCCTCGCCGAGGTTCGCCTGCTCCTGCGCCTCGAAGTCGGTTTCCGGTTCCCGTCCCGGCGTCCGCAAGTCCCACTTGGTGATGGCGAACCGGAACAGCACGTAGTAGACGACGAAGAAGACAACGCCCATGCCGAGCAGCAGCGGGATGTTCTTCGCGGCCGGGGCCGTGCCGTAGAGGAGAAGGTCGGCCAGTCCGGCGGAGAACGAGAAGCCCAGGTGGATGTCGAGCAGATACGCGATCGCCAGTGACAGCCCCGTAAGCACCGCATGGATGACGTAGAGCGGGAACGCCACGAACATGAACGCGAATTCGAGTGGCTCGGTGACGCCGGTCAGCAGCGCCGTCAGCGCCGCCGCCGACAGGATGCCGACGGCGACCTTCCGCTGCTTCTTGTTCGCCACATGGATCATCGCCAGGGCTGCGGCAGGCAGCCCGAACATCAGAACCGGGTAGAAGCCCGACGTGAAGATGCCTGCTGTCGGGTCGCCCGCGGCGAAGCGTGTGAGTTCGCCGGTGACGACGTGGCCGTCGGGAGTCTGATAGTCGCCGTAGAGGAACCACACGTACGAATTCGGGATGTGATGGAGTCCGAGCGGAATCAGCATGCGGTTGGCGAACCCGTACACGAAGGCGCCAAGGGCGCCCGAGCCCCCGATGAACTTGCCGAGGCCGGTCAGGCCCGCGTCGAAGAACGGGTAGAGGTAGCTCATCGCGAACGCGAGGAACAGACAGGTGACTGACACCACGATCGGGACGAACCGCCTGCCCCCGAAAAATCCTAGGTAGGAGGGCAATTGGATGGTGTGATAGCGGTCGAAGAGCCACGCGGTGAGCAAGCCGACCACGATTCCCGCGAACACGCTGTAGTTGATCTGGGCCTGGGCGCCGGCCTTGTCGACCTCGCCGGCGAGCACGACGGGCGACATGGTCTTGAACACCGCCTGCACCACGAGGTATCCGACGACGGCGGCCAGTGCTGTCGAACCGTCTGCCTTCCTGGCGAATCCGATGGCGACACCGACGGCGAACAACAGCGGGAGGTTGCTGAATATCGCGTCACCGGCAGCGCTCATCGCGTGGAAGAACGGCCCGATGACGGGAGCCTTGATCTTGCCCAATAGATCGTCTTGACCCAGCCGGAGCAGGATTCCTGCCGCGGGCAGCACCGCGATCGGCAGCATGAGGCTCTTGCCGAGCCGCTGCAACTGTGCGAAGCCGGGAACGCGCACGCCCGACTTCTCCTGCGCACCTGTAATTTTCGGTGTGCTGCTCATGTGCGGGACCCTCTTCTGCCGCAGAAACGCCGCCGGGCGCGGAAGTTGTGCGGAAGCTTAGACGAGAACGTGTGGCCGTGAGATCGCGTTCGCCGGCGCTCGTATTGTTGGAGCCCACGAGCAGAGGAGATACGGCAGTGAGTCAGACGTCAGTTCTCGCCCCGGTCGCTGGGCGTGCGGTTCTGCTCGAGGACGTCCCGGACCCCGTCTTCTCGGCGGGCATGGTCGGCTACGGCGCCGCGATCGACCCGCCGCGCAGGGTGATCGACGCGGTCGCCCCGGTCAGCGGCAAGCTCTTGAAGTTGATGCCACACGCCTACGTGGTCCTGACCCCGGACAACGTGGGCGTTCTTGTGCACCTCGGCTTGGACACCGTCGCGCTCAAGGGCGCAGGTTTCACGGCTCATGTCAGTCAGGGTGACGATGTCGCGGCGGGTCAGGTCGTCATCAGTTACGACGTCCCCGCGGTCGAGTCGGGCGGGCTCAATCCGATTGTCGCCGTGGTCGTCATGGACGAACGCGTGCCGGAGAACGTGGTGCTGTCCGACGCGGTTACCTTGGGTGCGGACATCGATTCCGGGGCACACTTTTTCACGGCGAACAAGACTTCGCGATGACCGGTGCGCCGTGCCGGGGATCGTGGGACATTGTGCCCGGGGGCACGGAAGGATTGACCGATGGCTGATCGCAATGTGCTCGGTGCTCCGCTGGAGCCGTGCGGCACCGAGCCGCTGACCGGCTTCTACCGCGACGGCTGCTGCTCGACCGGGCCTGAGGACGCCGGCCTGCACACGATCTGTGCGGTCGTCTCCGCCGAGTTCCTGACGCACCAGCGCTCGATCGGTAACGACCTCTCCACGCCGATGCCGGAATATCGGTTTCCGGGGCTGTCGCCGGGGGACCGCTGGTGCGTGACCGCGGTGAACTGGCTTCGGGCGCACCGCGACGGGTGCGCGGCACCGGTGGTGCTGGCCTCCACCCACGAGCGGACGCTGGAGGTCGTGCCGCTCGAGGTGCTCAGGGAGTACGCCGTCGATGTGCCCGACGATCTCGGCAGCCTCTGAGGTCTACAGCTTTCCGGCCGCATCCCGTCCGGCGATGTAGCCGTACACCAGGCCCTGTGCGATGGTCGCGCCCGCACCCGGGTACACCGCGCCGAAGGCGTTGGCCGCGGTGTTCCCCAGCGCGTACAACCCTTCGATGACGCCGCCGTCCTCGCGGTGCACGCGTCCGCGTTCGTCGGCCACCACGCCACCGCAGGTGCCGAGGTCGCTCAGCGTCATCTTCACCGCGTAGAACGGACCCTTGACCAGCGGGCGCAGGTTCGGGTTGGGCGTCACCGTCGGGTCGCCGTAGTAGCGGTCGTACGCGCTGAGGCCGCGGTCGAAATCAGGATCGATGCCGGCGGCCGCGCTTTCGTTGAACCGCGTCATGCTCTGCTCGAAATCGGCGACCGGGACGCCCATCTGCGCCGCCAGGTCGGCGAAGTTTGTGGCCTTGGCGGCGATACCGGCCTGGTACCAGGACTTGGGCAGCGGCATCCGCGGGAACGAGCCGGCGGCGAAGACGTAGCTGTTGCGGTACTTCTGGTCGAAGACGATCCACATCGACTCGACAGGGGTGCCGGCCCGCTCGAGTTCGAGCACTCGCTGGCCGAACGACATGTAGTCGGTCGACTCGTTGGCGAAGCGCTTGCCGTCCTGATCGACGATGAGCGAGCCGGGCAGTGAGCGCTCGGCCAGCAGCACGGCCGGCGGGCGGCCGTTCGCCGACGCCACCGCCGGGAACCACCAGGCCTGGTCCATCAGCGCCGTGGCGGCACCCAGATCGGTGGCGGCCCGGATGGCCTCACCGGTGTTGGAATCGGCGCCGAGGCTCTCGTGGTCGCCGAGCGAATCGGACTGGTATTTGTGGCGCATCGCCATGTCATGGTCGAAGCCGCCGGCCGCCAGCACGACACCGCGCGTGGCGGTGACGGTGACCTCGCGGCCCGCGTGCGACAGCACGGCGCCGGTGACCCGCCGGCCGTCGCCGGTCAGCCGGACCAGCGAGGTGTCGGTCCAGATCGGAATGCCGGCCTGCAGCACACCGGCGAACAGCCCGGCCGCGAGCGCCTGGCCACCGGCGATGTACTCGCGGCCCAGCAGCTTGCCGCCGACGCCCTGCGCGAGCCGTTTTGCGATGAGCGGCAGGCCTTTTCGCGGCACCCGCGTCATCAGGTTCATCCACTTGTAGTCCGCGCCGGTGGTCGGCATCGGAACCTTGACCTCCATGACGCCGCCGCGCAGCCGGTCCCGGTACTTGCCGAGCACGCGGGCGTTGAGCGGGCGGCATTCGCAGGTGCGCCCGGTGGCCCGGCCGCCGGGCCGCTCAGGGTGGTAGTCCGAGTACTCGCGGGCCCAGAACAACCGCATCGGGGTGGTCCGCCCCAGCATGTCGACGGTCGCGTTGACGTGCTTCAGGAAGCTGGTGGAGCGGGCGGCCGGTGCGGTCCCGTTCACCACGGCGTCGAGGTAGGTCGCGGCGCGATCAGCGGTGTCGGCGGTGCCCTTGTCGGTCAACAGGGGAGTGGTGGGCAGCCAGAGCGCGCCACCCGAGCGTGCCGTGGAGCCGCCGACGTCCGAAGACTTCTCGACGACGAGGACGTTCAGCCCGGATTCCTGACCGCTCAGTGCGGCGGCCAGGCCGGTGCCGGAACCGATCACCAGCAGATCGACGGTGGTGTCAGCGATGTCGAGGCCGGCCGGAATCGTGGCCGCGGCAGATGTCGTCACGGCCGCTAAGCGTATTGCGGCAGACGGTTTTCCGGCCTCGGGCATCCCTGCCAGCGGGATAACACGTGCATTCGCCACCCCGTTGCTGTTAGACCTGAATCATCAAACTGCAGCCCAGTTTTCAATGTAAGGATGGTCCATCAGATGTCGCTGGATGATGTCGATGTTCGCCAGATCGAAGCCGGTGAAGCGCCGACCCGGTTCGCCCGTGGTTGGCACTGCCTTGGCCTGACCAAGGATCTCGGTGACGGCAAGCCGCACTCGGTCCACGCCTTCGGGCACAAGCTCGTCGTGTTCCGTGGGGAAGACGGCCAGCTCAACGTGCTGGACAGCTACTGCCGGCACATGGGCGGCGACCTGAGCCAGGGCACCGTCAAGGGCAACGCGATCGCCTGCCCGTTCCACGATTGGCGCTGGGGCGGCGACGGCAAGTGCAAGTTGGTGCCCTACGCCAAGCGCACGCCGCGGCTCGCGCGCACCGCCAAGTGGGCGACCCTCGAGCAGGACGGGATGTTGTTCATCTGGAACGACCCCGAGGGCAGTGCACCGCCGGAGGACGTCTACATCCCGCGCATCGAGCAGGCGGGCAGCGACGAGTGGACCGATTGGCATTGGTACACAACGGTTGTCAACGTCAACTGCCGCGAGATCATCGACAACGTGGTCGACATGGCGCACTTCTTCTACATCCACGGTGCGGTGCCGTCGCACTTCAAGAACATCTTCGAAGGCCAGGTCGCGACGCAGTACATGAACGGTGGCGGCCGGGAGGACATGCAGGGCACCGAGGGCGCGAAGATGCTCGGGTCGACATCGGTGGCGTCGTACTACGGGCCGTCTTTCATGATCGACGACCTGACGTACCACTACCCGGACGCCGATCACAAGACGATCCTGATCAACTGCCACTACCCGATCGACTCGAATTCCTTTGTGCTGCAGTACGGAATCATCGTCAAGAAGGTCGAGGGTCTGCCCGAGGAGGTGGCCGTCGCAACGGCGCACGCGCTCGGCGACTGGGTGAAGCAGGGCTTCGAGCAGGACGTGCAGATCTGGAAGAACAAGGCCCGCATCGACAACCCGCTGTTGGTCGAAGAGGACGGTCCCGTCTACCAGCTGCGCCGGTGGTACGAGCAGTTCTACGTCGACGCCGCCGAGGTGGTGCCGGAGATGACCGACCGCTTCGAATACGAGTTGGACACCACCGTCCCGCGCGAGGCGTGGACGAGGGAGATGGAAGCCAACATCGCAGCGCGGGCCGCGGAGTCGGTCTGATGACCGCGCGGCCCGACATCCGGCTGGCCGACATGCCGATGGTGCCGGTGGCCTGCCGTGCCTGTGGCGCCGAGGTTTTGGCGCGCAAGGGCAGCTGGCAGCAGACCAGCGTGCAGTGGACCTCCGAGTCGGCCGCGAAGTGCGAGGAACGCCAGCGGGCAGAGTGCCTGCCGGGCCGGATCTTCCTGGCCTGTGGCCAGCTGAAGGAGTCCATCGCCGCGGCGGTGGCGGCCGGTGTCGTGCACGTCGTCCAGGACGAACTGGGCGTGGCACCATAGCCGCATGAGCTCAGACAAGCGGGTCGCGGTCGTCACCGGCGCCAGCAGGGGCGCCGGCAAGGGCATTGCCGCGGCGTTGGTGGCCGATGGCTGGACGGTTTATCTCACCGGCCGCACCGTCACCGACCCTGGCGACGGCGGCATCGCCGTTGCGGTGGACCATCGCGACGACGATGCGGTGGCCGCGTTGTTCGCCCGCGTGGCGGACGAGGCCGGGCGGCTCGATCTGCTGGTCAACAACGCCGCCGTGGTGCACGACAACCTCGTCGACCCGAAGCCGTTCTGGGAGAAGCCGATCGGCCTGGGTGACGTGCTCGACGTCGGCCTGCGGTCGGCCTATGTCGCGTCGTGGCACGCCGCGCCGCTGCTGCTGGCGCAAGAGCGGGGCCTGATCGCATTCACGTCATCGCCGGGGGCGGTGTGTTACATGCACGGCCCGGCCTACGGTGCGCAGAAGGCCGGTGTGGACAAGATGGCGGCCGACATGGCCGTCGACTTCCATGGCACCGGGGTATCGACGTTGTCGGTCTGGATGGGCATTCTGCTCACCGACAAGTTCAAGCAGGCGTTCGACGCCGACACGCTGGCCAAGGCCGCGGGCAACTTCGAAACGCCGGAATTCGTCGGGCATGTGATCAATGCGCTGTACCAGGACCCGGACCTGGATGGCATCAGCGGGCAGACCGTGATCGCCGCCGAAGAGGCCCAGCGCTACGGCATCACCGACGTGGACGGCCGGACGCCGCCTTCGCATCGGGCGATGCTTGGTGATCCGCGGGTGCCCAGCGACGTCATCGTCCGCTGAGCGGACAAATCAGACTCGGTCCGCTGAGCGGACAAATCAGACTCGGTCAGCTGAGCACCCGCGGAAGTTCTGGCCCCGCAGGGATCTAGCAGTGCGCGCCGCCGTCGATCCGGATCTCGGTGCCGGTGAGGAACGCGCCGTCATCGGAAGCCGCCATGGCGACCACCGCGGCAACCGCGCTGGGGTCACCCAGGTTCGATTCGTTGCCGGTGTTGAGCATGGGTACCTGCTTGGTCCACAGGCCGTAATCGGTGCCCTCGGGCATCTTGGAGAACGTGCCGTTGGCCAGCGGGGTGGAGACACCACCGGGCTGGATGTTCACCGCGCGCAGTCCCTGCTTGGCGTATTCGAGGGCCAGCGAGTGGGTGAAGCTCAGGATGCCGCCCTTGCTGGCGGAGTAGGCCGCCATGTACGGGTGGGCGTAGCTCGCCGAGGTCGAGGTGAAGTTGATGATCACGCCGCGCCCCGAGGCCAGCAGGGCCGGCAGGGCCTGGCGGGTCATCAGGAAGGTGCCGGTCAGGTTGACCGAGATGATGCGGTTCCAGTCGGCCAGCGTGGTTTCGTGGGTGTGCGAGCAGGTCTCGATCGCGGCCACGTTGACCAGTACGTCCAGGCCGCCCATGTCGGCGATCGCGGCGTCGACGCCCTTGGTGACGGCTTCTTCGGACGAGATGTCGAGCACCGTGGTGGTGAGACGCGCTGCGGTACCGGCCTTTTCGGCGGCTTCCTTGGTGCGGGCCAGTCCGTCGGCGGAGATGTCGCACGCGACGACGGTGCCGCCCTCATCGAGCAGGCGGGCCACGGTGGCCTGGCCGATGCCCGAGCCGGCACCGGTCACGATGACCCGGCGGTCGCTGAATCTATCCATGCTGCAAGTCCTTTCGTTGCCGAAGGATTCTTGCGGTACTGGTGTTCCCGTGAACAGCCGTTGCCCGGTCACCGGGATGCCTTCTCAACCGGCAGTTGGCGTGAGTTTGTGGATGGTGCCGCCGAGATCGGTGCTGTACAAGGCGTGGGGGTCCCAACCGGGGCCCGCGCCGAAGCGCACCGAAGTGCTGCCGAACATTCCCGAGGCCAGAATGCATGCGGCGTGCTGGTCGGGATCGATGCGGACGATGTCGCCGCCGTCCATGGCCAGGTAGATCAGGCCGTCCGGGCCGACCGTGAGGTCGTCGGGGAATCCGAATAGCCCGAACAGTCCCAGATTGACGGTGCGGATGTGGACCGGGTTGTCCAGATCCACGACGGCCAGGGTGCTGACGGGATGCAGATCCATCGATGCGATCACGGCGTTGTGGGCAGGGTCGTAGGTCAGGCCGTTGGCCATGGTCACCGATGGGGCGAAGCGTGTTTCGTGGGCACCGTCCGCGGTGATCCTGGTGAGTCCGGTGGTCCAACCCAGGTTGCGCGAAACGATGAACGAACCGTCGGGCAACCGGGCCATGCCGTTGGGCATGGTGAGTTTGGCGGCGATCGTCGTCAGTGCTCCGGTGCCGAGATCCACTCGGTCGATGGTGCCGTCTTTGCTGCCGAATATTCCGGACAGGAAACTGTTGCCAGTGGTGAAATAGGCAGCGCCGCCGGCGACGGTAATGCTGCCTGGCGCAGCGACATTCGGTACGAATGTGCTGCCCCTGCCATCGGGCGTGAGGCGGTAGAGCTGCCCGGAATTGCCGACCGTGCGCGACACCAGCATGGTGCCCGAACCGTCGAACCCGAGGTTCTCCAATGAACCCAGGCCGCTCGCGACGGTGGAGGCGCGCCACGGGCATCGGGAGATCGCCACAGCAGAGGCCGGAGTCGCCGGACCGCCGAGAACGGCCAGCAGCGCCAGTAGTGCGCTCAGCGCCGGCCAAGCGACGGGGCCACGCTGCCGGTGTCGCACATCTCGCATCGTCATGTCCCTTCCGCAGGCCTGAGTACGTTGTCGTACTCGCACGTCAGGGCACAGTACGATAACGTACTGGCATGCGCAACAAGGAGGTCGGCAGCGACGTCGAAGGTGGTGAATCGCCGGACGTGGCCCGGCAGCGATTCATCGACGCACTCGCTGCCCTGATTGCCGAGCGCGGCTATGCCGCGACGTCCGTGGTCGACATCGTGCGGGTGGCACAGGCCTCCAAGACGACTTTCTACCTGCACTTCGCGAACAAGCAGGAGTGCTACCTGGCGTTGCTGGCTTCGGTGACCGACGACCTGGTTGCCGACATTCGGCAGGCTGTCGATTCAGATGCGCACTGGCACAAGCAAATTCGTCAGATGTTCACCGCATATATCGCGCATCTCACTGCGCGCCCGGCGATTTCGCTGAGCTGGATACGCGATCTCCCGGCGTTGGGGGCGGCCGCCCGTCCGATTCAGCGGCGCAATTTCGCGGAACTCGCGGCGCTGCTCGAAGAACTCGCCACCAACCCGGGGTTTCAGCGCGCGCAACTTCCTGCCATCACCAGGCCCAAGGCCGTGATGCTGCTGGCCGGCGTGCGCGAGCTGGCCGCCCAAACCGCCGAAGACGACCGGGAGATCGAAAGCGTCATCGGCCCGGCCACCGACATCGCGATCAGCATCCTCGCGGCGGGGCAGTGACTTCGGTTCAGGTGTCGAGCGCGTCGACGGGCACCCGGCCTTCGTCAGTGACCGAGGCTGGGGCGGCGGGCTCCGTCGCATCTGGGCGGCGCCGCCGGACCACCTCGAAGGAGCTCAGGATGACCAGCAGGGTCACGCCGCTCATCAGGAACTGTGATCGCGTGCCGGGTAGGAACGCCATCGCCAGGATGACGGCCGCCATGAGTGCGATGGTGGCGTAGCTCAGCCAGGGGAACAGCCACATCTTCAGTTTCAAGCTGCCCGGTGCGCTCCGTTCGACGCGGCGGCGCAGCACGACCTGGGAGATGGCGATGATCAGGTAGACGAACAGCGCGACGGCACCGTACGAGTTGATCAGGAAGTTGAACACCACGTCGCCCCACACGTAGGTCGCCGCGACCGACGCGTAGCCGACGGCGGTGCCCAGCAGAATCGCCCGGCGCGGGACCCCGCTGGCGGACAGCTTGGTGAAGAACCGCGGGGCGTCGCCAGAGGTGGTGAGCGCGAACAGCATTCGCGAGGTGGTGTACAGCGCCGAGTTGAGGCAGGACAGCACCGCGGTCAGCACGATGAAGTTCATGATCGTCGCGACGCCGGGGATGCCCAGAACCGTGAGCACCGACGCGTAGGGGCTGATGCCCACGCTCTTGGTGTTCCACGGCTGGATGGCCACCACGACGAGGATCGATCCGACGTAGAACCCGATGATGCGGAAGACGATCGACTTCATCGCCCGCGACACGGCGCGCTCGGGCTCGTCGGATTCGGCGGCGGCGATGGTGACGATCTCGGCGCCGGTGTAGAACGCGACGCAGGGGACCACGGCGGCCAGCACCGCGCCCCAGCCGAGCGGCGCGAAGCCGCCGTGATCGATCAGGTTGGCCAGACCGGGTGTGGAGTGCGGCCATAGGCCGGTGATCCACAGTGCGCCCATGGCCAGGAACACCACAATGGCAATGACTTTCACCGACGAGAACCAGTACTCGAATTCCCCGAACGAGCGCGCCGAGACCAGGTTGCTCGCGGTGAGGGCGAGCATGAGGCCGAGGCTCAACAGCCACAGCGGCACCGCGGGGAGCCATAGATGCAGGATGCGTCCGCCGGCGACGGCTTCGACCGCGACGACGATGACGAAGAAGTACCAGTACATCCAGCCGGTGACGAAGCCACCGCGGCGCCCGAGGGCCTGCCGGGCGTACACGTAGAACGAGCCGACCACGGGTTGCGCCACCGCCATCTCGGCGAGCATCCGCATGATCAGCAGCGTGATGATGCCGGCGACCAGGAACGACACGATGGCCGCGGGTCCGGCGCTGCCGATCACGACGCCGCTACCGACGAACAGCCCGGCGCCGATCACCCCACCGAGTGCGATCAGGTTCAAATGCCTGCGCCGCAGCCCTTTCGCCAGCTGCGCGTCGCTGGCTTTGATCTCTGAACTCACCACCGACGCGACGATGCCGCAATTGTGCGCACCGCTCCATGGTTGTGTTCACCATGCGTTAATCGGACCTAGCTGCGCGCCGCTAATACCAGGGCCCAGGCCAGTACGCCGGCGGCTGCGGTGTTGGCCAGGCCGCGGATCACGTTCCAGTGCACCCAGGTCGACTCGAACTGCGCCCGGAGCGTCGCGAGGTCGGCGGGCGCGGTCGAGGTGGCCGCGGTGGCGAGCTTGTTGTTCAGCGGCACGTTGATCGTGGACGTGATGACGAGGCTGATGATGTTGAGCGCCAAGCCGATTCCGACCCAGATCAGCACCGGGCGGGCATCGGGCTTGAGGCAGAACGCCCCTGCCAGTGCGGTGAAGCCGACCGACCCCAGGAAGGTCAGCATGAACGGCGGGTTGACGATCACCACGTTGATCTTGTTCATCACGTCGATGAAGGTCCGGTCGTCGAACGCGCCGAGTGCGGGCATCACGGACACCGCGTAGGAGTAGTAGAGACCGGCCAGGAGTCCGGAGGCCAGCAGGGCAACGATGAGCGCGATCATGCCGAGGGATTGGGGCAGCTTGCTGAAGGTCATGGTCCGACCGTATTCAGCGAGTGCTGGACGATCCATCGTCAAAAGGCTCATTTACATACGCGAGCGTCTACTCTTGCGTATGTGGACGCCCTGGCGGGATTGCTGGAAGGGCCACGCGCCCGTGGCGCGTTTCTGATGCGGTCGTTGCTCGACCCGCCGTGGTCGTTGCGGGTGGAAGACCAGGCTCCGCTGACCATCGTCGTGGTGGCCCGCGGATCGGCGACCGTGTTGCCGGACGGCGCGGCGGGCCGGGACCTCGAGGCCGGCGACATCGCGATATTCCGTGGGCCCGACGGTTACACCGTTGCCGATGACGCCGCCACCGCGCCTCAGGTTGTCGTGCACCCGGGCCAGTTCACCACGACCGTGGACGGTGAACCACTGTGTGAGGCACTGAGTCTCGGAGTCCGGAGCTGGGGCACCCGCCCGGATGCCGACACGCTGCTGATCACCGGTGCCTACGAGGAGGTGGGCGCCGTGTGTCGCCGGCTGCTGAGCGCGCTGCCACCGCTGGTGGTGGTGCGGCGGGGTGAGGTCAACGGCATGCTGGTGGACCTGCTGCTCGACGAGATGTCGTGTGACGAACCGGCGCAGGGCGCCGTACTCGACCGGATGCTGGATCTGCTGACCATCGCGGCGCTGCGCAGTTGGTTGGCCCGCGAGGATGCCCCGGCCTGGTATCGCGCCTATCGAGATCCGCAGGTGGGTACGGCTCTTCGGTTGATCGAGAACAACCCGGCACACCCGTGGACGGTAGGCTCGCTGGCTGCCGAGGTCGGGCTGTCACGGGCGGCGCTGGCCCGGCGGTTCACCCAACTCGTCGGCGAACCGCCGATGGCACTGCTGACCGAGATTCGTCTGGCGCTGGCCACGGACCTGCTCCGCGGATCCGACGCCACCATCGAAACCGTGGCGCGCCGGGTCGGCTATAGCACGGCCTTCGCGCTCAGTACCGCGATCAAGCGCCGGTATGGGATGAGCCCCAAGGCAATCCGCGCCGAGTTCGCCTAGCGGGTCTTGGCGAACCGGCGGTGCCGCCACACGTACTGCGGGATGCCGCGCACGGGGACGCCCTTTGGCCAGCTGTCGGGCCGGAAGTAGGCGTCGGTGCCGCCGTCGACGAAAATGACGCTGCCGCACAGGAAGTCGGCCGAGTCCGACAGCATGAAGGTGATCCAGTTGGCGAGGTGCACGGGATCACCGAAGTTGCCGGTCGGGATGGGGAAGGCGCGTACGGCCTTGCCCTCGCGCGGCGAATCGAGCTGAGCCTGCAGCAGCGGCGTCATGATGGCCCCGGGCGCCAGCACGTTGAGTCGGATGCCGCGGCCGGCCCAGTCGGCCGTCACCGCGGTCTGCCGGACCCAGCGGGCCACGGCGATCTTGGAGGCGGCGTACATGAGCGCGGAGGCGCCGCCGCCGAAGAAGCGCACGGCCCGGGCTGCGCGGTCGGCGTCGCCGGCCAGCAGCGCGCGGATCGCGCGGCGGGGGACCGCGGGCACCGTCGTGCTGGAGTTACTGCCCAGCGCAACGACTTTCGCGTTGCCGGCGGCCGCGAGCGCCGGGCGCCACGCGGTCAGCAGGTCGACTGTGCCGAGGTAGTTGATCTGGGCGATCAGGCGGGCGCGGTCCTTGCCGTCACCGGGGCCGATCCCGGCGGCCAGCACAGCGCCGTCGAGCTTGCCCTCGGACAGTTCCAGCACGCGGGTGGCGGCGGTACGCCGGCCGTCCGCGGTGGACAGGTCGGCGATGACATCGGCGTCCTTGAGGTCGACCCCGATGACCGTATGACCCTGAGTGCGTAACTGTCCCGCTGCTTGGTATCCCATGCCGGATGCCGAACCGGTCACAGCGTAGGTGCCGATGATGAACTCCTCGATAGGTGGGGAATCGCCGTCTAGTTGGCGAGCAACTTGGTCACTGCGTCGGCCACGTCACGACGGGCACGGTGTGCGATGTCGAGCACGGGCATGGTCAGGAAGCCGTGAATGGCACCGTAATACAACTCGGTGACCGGCACGCCCGCGTCGCGCAACGCCTCGGCGTAGGCCAGGGCCTCGTCCCGCATCGGGTCGTAACCCGTAACCACGAGCACCGCCGGCGCCACTCCGGCGACGGATGCGGACAACGGTGCCGCGTAAGGGTTTTCGCGGTCGGTGGTGTTGGGTACGTACTGGTCCCAGTACCACTGCATGGCGGCGGTGGTGTTGTAGTAGCCGGTGCGGAACTCGTGGTACGAGCCGTAGGTGAAATCGGCGGTCAGCACCGGGTAGAGCAATACCTGCGCGGCCAGCGGCGCACCGCCGCGGTCCCGGGTCATCAACGCGGTGACCGCGGAGAGGTTGCCTCCGGCGCTGTCGCCACCGACCACGAGCTTCGCCGGGTCGCCGCCGAGTTCGGCGGCATGGGCGGCGGCCCATTGGGTGACGGTGTAGACGTCTTCTGCGGCAGCCGGCCACTGATGTTCGGGCGCCAGCCGGTAGTCGACCGAAACCACCACGGCAGGAATCGAATTCGCGAAGCTGCGGCACAGTCCGTCGTGCGAGTCCAGATCGCAGAAGACGAACCCGCCGCCGTGGGCGAACACGAAGATCGGCAGCGGCCCGCCCGGCTCATCGATGGTGGGTCGGTAGATCCTGACTCGGATGCCGTCGACCTCGGTATCGGTGACCGAGCCGACAGGTTCTGGTTCGGCAGGTGGGACGTACCGTCCGCGGATGGCGGCGCGCGCTTGCGCGCCGGTCATGTTGGGCAGGTCGGGGAAGCCGCCGTTGAGTGCGTCGAGCAGGCCGGCAATCTGCCGATCCAGGCTCATGCGCGATCCGCTCGCGCTACTCGCTGGTGACTCACGCGTACTGGAGCGCCGGACCCATGCGCAGCGGGCGCATCGGCTGCAGCGTCGGTGCCACGCGGGAATCCTCGGCGTTGCGCCAGATGCCCATGGCGGTCATGCGCACGGGCGCGGTCAGCTGTTCGAAGGCCATGCGGTTCATTGGACCACACACGGAGACGGCGGCGACGGCCTCACCCTGGCGGCCGATCGGCGCAGCGACACAACCGAATCCGGGCACCGACTCTTCGCGCTCGAAGGCGACGCCGTGGGCGCGGACCTTGGCCAGTTCGGTGGCGAGCTGGGCACGGTTGGCGATCGAGTACTTGGTCTTGCGGCTCATGAGGTCGACCTCGGCGTCCTGGTTGTAGGCCAGGATCGCCTTGCCGACGGCGGTACAGTGCGCCGGCTGGCGGCCACCCACCCGCGACGGCAGCACGGTCATCATGCCGTTGCCGACCTTCTCCAGGTAGACGACGTCACCGCCGTCGAGCACGGCGAGGTGGACGACCAGGCCGGTGGCGCGGTGCAGTTCGTGCAGCAGCGGGCCGGCGGCACGGTGCAGGCGATCCTGGTGCACGGCCAGCGAGCCGAGCTCCACCAGACGCATCCCCAGTTCGTAGTCGCGGCCGTTGCGGCGCAGCCAGCGCAGCTGGACCAGGCGCTCCAGCATCCGATGGGCGGAGGAACGGGGCAGACCCGTGCGACGCACGATCTGCGCCAGGGTCAGGCGGCCCGGGCCGTCGAACGCGTCGAGGACCAGCGATACCCGGTCGATGACCGCGCTGGGGGTGGTGGATTCGACTGCTGCTGTCATGTCGGCCTCCGAGCTCCGTTGCTTCGTGTACATATTCCTATTAGGAATATGACTGTTTGTATCACACGTCGGTGGGGCTTGTCACACATTTCGCAGGAACGCGGCAGAATATATGCACGACGAAGTGCCCCCAAGCCGGCTGGCAGGGGGCACTTCGTTTGTCGATCTTGCAGCTCATGGCCCAAATTTGGGACACGATCCCGTGGTTACCGTGGTGGCGACACGCGTAGTGACGACACGCCGGACCTGCGGTTTCAGCTCTGCGCCGCGGACCTCCCGGCCCGGCGCCCGTAGAAGCTGCCGTCGCCCAGGGACACGCCACTGGCATAACCCCAGGCAGACAGGCCCGCCGCGCTGCGCCCGGCGGCGAAGAGGCCGGGAATCGGCTCGCCGCTGACATGCAGCACCCGGCCGTCCAGCGTGGTCAACAGGCCACCGAGGGTGAACCCGCCGGTGCTGTTACGCAGGTCGATCGCACCGACCGGTGATCCGATGGGACGCAGCCACTGCGGCTTCTTGTGCAGCAGCGGGTCCTCGCCGCGCGCGGCGTGCTCGTTGTAGTAGGCCACGGTGTGCTGCAGGACGCCGTCCGGCAGCCCGATCTCGGCTTCGAGTTCGGCCACCGTCTCGCAGACCCAGGTGGCAGGCCGGCGCAGGAACGGTGTCGCAGACGTTGCGGCCATCGCCTCCTCCTGAGCATCGCCGTCGATGATCAGATAGGCGGCGTTGTCCTGGTAGTACAGCGTCTGCTGGCCGATGCGCCCGGGATAGGTGTCCTCGGCGATATAGCGCTGGCCGAAACCGTTCACCAGGATGCCGCGGACCAACTGCTGCGGATCGCAGAAGAACGCCACCTCGGTGGCATCCATGTGCGCCAGGTCCGCGCCCAGAACCTGGGCCATCCGGATGGCCCGGCCGTCGTGTTGCTCGATGCTCGCCGCGGGACGGCCAGCGATGCGGGGTGCGTACTGCGCGACCATCTCGTCGCTGTAGGCGAAGCTGCCCGAGGCCAGCACCACGCCGCGGCGGGCTTTGATGGCCACGGTGTCGCTGTACTGGCGCGCGACGATGCCGACCACCCGGCCGTCCGCCTCGGTGATCAACGACTGCACCTCGGTGTCGTACACCGACCGGACGCCCTGCGCGGTCGCGGTCTCCACCAGCGGCTTCATCAGCATGTAGCCGCCGCTGCGTTCGCCCGTCACCTTGCCGACCATCTGCGGCACGTGGCCGCGCGGTGCCGGTGAGGCAATGGTGTTGTACGGGAAGGCATTTTCGCCACCCGTGAACATCAGGCCCTCGTCACCTGGCGGCTCCCAGCCCGGTTCACCCCAGAACACCGGCTTGAACGGCACGCCACAGCTCACCAGCCAGTCGTAATGGGCCACACTGCCGGCGCAGTAGTCGTCGATCCGTTCGGCATCCGCGCCCGGGCCCATGGCCACCTTCAGGAAGGCGGCCATGTTCTCGACGGAATCCTCAAAGCCACAAGCCTTTTGGAGCGCCGTGCCGCCGCCGAGATAGATGAACCCACCGGCCATGGCGGCGGCGCCACCCCAGCCGCCGGTGCGCTCGACGACCAGCACGTCGGCGCCGCCGGCAGAGGCTTCCACCGCGGCGGCCGCGCCGGCGATGCCGTAGCCGACGACGACGACGTCAGCTTCGTCGTCCCATGCGGTGATGGACGACGCCGGGACCGGGAACAGGTCAGTGCTCATGGCAGCATGGCCCGCGGCGGAACGCCCATCCACTCATGGCCCCAGTAGCTGTCGGCGGTGATTTCCTCTGCGGTGTAATGCCGTTCGTCGACCGACATGCCCTCGGTGCCGAACTCGATGTCCCAGTCGCCGGGCGAACGCACGTAGAACGAGACCATCTTGTCGTTGGTGTGCCGGCCCAGCGTGGAGGACAACTGGAAGCCGTCCCGGTTCACGCGGTCGAGCGCCTGCCCGACGGCATCGAGGGTGTCCACCTCGACCATGAGGTGGATCAGCTTCGGGTCGCGCAGCGTCGCGGCCGGGCAGATCGCCAGGCTATGGTGCCGCTCGTTGATGCCCAGGAACTGCACCCGCAGCGGGCCGAACTCCGGGGGAGCGGGCACGCGGAAGGCGCCGCGGGGCAGGAAGCCCAGCACGTCGGTGTAGAAGTCGAACAGTCCCTTGGCGTCCTGGGCCGGCAACACCACGTGGCCGAGGCCGAGGCCATCGGTGACGAAGCGGGCACCGAACGGCGTGACGACGGGGCTGTGGTCCAGCACCGCACCGTGGAACACCTCGACGTCGTTGCCGGCCGGGTCGACGAAGGCGATGACCTCGTCGACGCGGCGGGCGTCGGCCTCTTCCAGGGACAGCTGCTTCCACGGCACGCCGGCGCCGTCCAGGGCGGTCTGCACCCGGCGCAGCGCGGCGCCGTCGCGGACCTCCCAGCCCACGGTGACGATGCGGTCGGCATCGCCCGGCACCACGATGATGCGCGCCGTGCGCTCGTCCATCCGCAGGTACAGCGCGTCGGGGTCGGGACCGCTACCGGTCGCGAAACCCAGTACCTCGAAAGCGAATTGGCGCCAGCGCTCGATATCGGCGGTCTGGACCTTCACATAGCCCAAGCTCTTCAGATCGGTCACGTCAGATCATGCCTCGCAGCGGGCCCTGGGGATCGACGCCCAAGCTGCTCAGCGCCGACGCGTGGAACGTGGTGCCCGGGACGTGGATGGCATGCGCCTGGCCAACGTGTGCGTCACGCCAGTAGCGCTGCAGCGGCTTGTCCATGCGGGTGGCGTTGCCGCCGCAGCGGGCGAAGATTTCGTCGACCGCGGACACCGCGCGCCACACCGACCGGATCTGGGTGCGCCGGCCGGCGGCGCGGTCCTCGAAGGACACCTCCTTGCCGGCGTCGACCATGTCGTAGATGCGGTCGGCGTTGGCCAGCAGTTCCTGGCGGGCGGCGTTGATGTCGGCGGCGGCCTCACCGATGGCGTACATGACGTAGGGGTCGTCCTTGATGGCCACACCACTGGAGTTGACTCGTTCGCGCTGGTAGTCGAGTGCGGCGCCCAGGGCGCCCTCGGCGATACCGATGACGGCGGACGAGATGCCCAGCGGGAACATCGTCGACCACGGCATCAGGTACAGCGTCGAGGTCATGCCGGCCTCGCGCTGGGCGCGGCCGTCCATCACCTTGGTGGCGTCCATGGTGCGGTAGGTGGGGACGAAGGCGTCCTTGACGATGACGTCCTTGGAGCCGGTGCCGCGCAGGCCCACGACGTTCCAGGAGTCCTCGACGATTTCGTAGTCGCTGCGGGGCAGGATCATGTGCAGCATCTGCGGCGGCATGAGGGGCTTGCCCTCGGCGTCACCGAGCATGGCGCCCAGGAAGATCCACTCACAGTGGTCGGTGCCCGAGCTGAACTGCCAGCGGCCGTTGAAGATGTAGCCGCCGTCGACCGGCCGGGCCACGCCCTGCGGGGCGTACGGGGAAGCCACCCAGGTGTCGGTGTCGGATGCCCAGATCTCGGCGGCGACCTTCGGGTCGGCGTAGGCCAACTGGTAGGGGTGGACGCCGACCACACCGTTGATCCAGCCCGCGGCGGGATCCAGGGCTGCGGTCGCCATCACGGTCTCCGCGAACTCGCGCGGGTGCACCTCCAGGCCGTCGTATTCCTTGGGCTGCAGCAGCTTGATATTGCCGGCGGCCTTCATCATCTTGACGGTCTCGTCGGGCAGCTGGCCCAACTTCTCTGCTTCCCAGGCTTGTTCGCGAAGCTGGTCGGCGATGTCACCGATCTTGTCGATAACCCGCTGGGTCATGGTCGTTTTCCTAACTCCTGTGATGGGCTAACTAATGGTTTACCGCACCCGCTGCGCACCGGGAGGCTGTTCCCGGTCAGCGGGCGAAATTCCGTTACCCGAAGTCGATTCGGGCGTTGTCGGTGACCGGACCTGCCTGGCACGCCAGGATCAACCCGTCGAGGTCCACCTCGACGGTGGCACTCACATTGCTTTCCGTCATACCGCCCGAGTGTTGACGGCGGTGACGCATCCTGGTTACCGGCAAGTCCGATGGCCGGGACGCGTTCTGGTGGGTCGTCCGTTCACTGGGACGCCTCGTACTGGGTTATTCGGAGGAGGGCTAACTTCGCACTATGAGCAGCGCAACACAGGTTGACATCGTCGTTGTCGGTGCCGGGTTCGCCGGTCTTTACGCACTGCACAAGCTGCGGTCGGAGGGCCATTCGGTCGTGGTGTTCGAGGCGGCCTCCGATGTGGGCGGCACCTGGTTCTACAACCGGTATCCGGGCGCCCGTTGCGACGTGGAGAGCATCGACTACTGCTACTCGTTCGACAAGGACCTGCAGCAGGAGTGGACCTGGACCGAGAAGTACGCCACCCAGGCCGAAATCCTCACGTACATCAACCATGTCGCCGACCGGTTCGACCTGCGCCGCGACATTCGCCTCAGCACCCGCGTCACGTCGGCGACCCTCGACGAGGAGACGCTGCGCTGGACGGTGACCACCGATACCGGCGAAACCGTGGACGCACAGTTCTGCATCATGGCCACCGGTGCGCTGTCGGATCCGCTGCTGCCGAACATTCCGGGGGTCGAGACCTTCGCCGGCGAGACCTACCACACGGCGAACTGGCCGCACGAGGGCGTCGACTTCACCGGCAAGCGCGTCGGCCTCATCGGCACCGGGTCGTCGGGCATCCAGACCACCCCGATCGTGGCGGCCCAGGCCGCCGAACTCGTTGTCTTCCAACGCACCCCGAACTTCTCCGTGCCGGCCGGCAACGAGCCGCTGACGGCCGAGCGCGAAGCCGACGTCAAGGCCAACTACGACGAGCGGCGTGAGCTGTCGTGGCGCAGTGGTGGCGGCTCGCCCCACCTGGCGCACCCGAAGCTCACCATGGAACTGTCCGACGAGGAGCGCCGCGCCGAGTTCGAAAAGCGTTGGCAGCTGGGCGGTGTGCTGTTCAGCAAGACCTTCCTGGACCAGATGGTGGACCCGGTGGCCAACGCCGAGGCCAAGAAGTTCTACGACGAGAAGGTGCGCGCGGTCATCGACGATCCCGCGGTCGCCGACATGCTGATCCCGAACGATCACCCGATCGGCGCCAAGCGAATCTGCACCGACACCAACTACTTCCAGACGTTCAACCAGCCGCACGTGAAGCTGGTCAGCGTGAAGCAGACCCCGATCGAGCAGGTCGACGCCACCGGCATCACCACCACCGAGGCCCGGTTCGACCTGGACGCCATCATCTTCGCCACCGGGTTCGACGCTCTGACCGGTGCGCTGGGGCGCATCGACATCACCGGCCGCGGTGGCCAGAAGCTCAAGGAGAACTGGGTCGACGGGCCGCGCAGCTACCTGGGTCTCGGCGTCGACGGCTTCCCGAACATGTTCCTGGTCAACGGGCCCGGTGCGCCGGCAGTGCTGGCCAACATGGTGCTGCACGCCGAAGCTCACGTGAACTGGATCGCCGACGCGATCGAGTACGTCGGGCAGCACGGCTATGCGGCCATCGAGGCCACCACCGATTCGGTCGACGGCTGGAACGCCGAACTGGTCCGCCGCGCCGATCAGACACTGTTCCCGAAGGCGAACTCCTGGTACATGGGCGCGAATGTGCCCGGCAAGCCACGGGTTTTCATGTTGTTCATCGGTGGCTTCGCCGCCTACAACGACATCTGCGCCGAGGTTGCGGCCGCCGGGTACAAGGGATTTGAACTGACCAAGGCCGGTTGATGTCAGGGCTGTTGAACAAGGTTGTCCTCGTCACCGGTGCCGCCCGCGGCACCGGCCGGGCGCACTGCGAGCGGTTCGCCGACGAGGGCGCCGACATCATCGCGCTCGACGTCGAGAGTGCCGCAGCCGATTTGGCCGATCTTGCCGACGCGGTGAAGCTGCGCGGCCAGCGCTGCTACACCGGCGTGGCCGACGTGTCGTCGTTCGACGAGGTGCAGGCCGCGGTCGACGAAGGGGTCTGGGAATTCGGCCGGCTGGACGTGGTCGTCGCCAACGCCGGCATCCATTCGGCGGCGGCGCCCGCCTGGGAGGTGAGCGCCGAAGACTGGCAGCGCGTCATCGGGGTCAACCTCACCGGCGTGTGGCACACGGTCAAGGCCGGCGTCCCGCACTTCGGGCCGGCCGGCGGGTCTGTGGTGATCATCAGCTCCACCAACGGACTTCGCGGCACCGCGAACACCGCGGCATACACGTCCACCAAGCACGCGGTGGTCGGTCTCGCCCGCACCCTGGCGAATGAGCTGGGGCCCAAGCGGATTCGGGTCAACACCGTGCATCCCGGCGCCGTCGGCACCCCGATGGTGCTGAATCCGGAAACGTTCAAACGCATCCGGCCCGACCTGGAGAACCCGACCGCCGACGACGTCGCCGAAGCCCTTTCCGCCCGCAACCTCTTGCCGGTGCCGTGGGTCGAGCCCGAGGACATCAGCAACGCGGTGGTGTTCCTGGCGTCCGACGAAGCCCGGTACATCACCGGCACCCAGCTGGTCGTCGACGCCGGGCTGACGCAGAAGGCGTAAGAGGAATCAGCGGCTCGCGGCCGGCCGTCCTGCTGCTTGGAAGTACTTTTCGGTGTCGGTGAACAGGGACTGTGCCACCCGTTTGACGATCGGGTGAAGCAGGCGGGCGCCGGGCTGGGCCTGCGCGACGATCGTCCACGTGAGATCGCATCCGGTCGGGGTAGGCCGTACCTCGTAGCGCTCGCCGAAGCGGCGCAGACCCGGCAGGCTGGAGTGCGAGACCCGGAAGGCGTGGGTGCGATTCGCGTCGTCCCAGCTGATGAACTGCTCTTGCAACCGTAGGGCGCCGCCGATGGTGCCCATCCGGCGGATGGTTCCGACACCGTGGGGCACCGGGGTCAGGTATCTGCCGCCGCGCAGTAGCCGGCACCAGTGCAACGGACGGTCGCCGGTGAGTTCATTCCAGACGGTGTCGGCGTCGGCGGGCAGCGCCATCGTGCGCGTGGCGACGACCGGCGCTTCATCGAAGAAGCGCGTGCCGAAGGTTTCCAGGGTATGCCAGGCCATGGGGCGGAGGCCCTTTCGTTCGAATCGGGTGGTCGTGGTCAGTGCGAGGTCTGCGGGGCGGGCATGCCGGCCCGGACGGCGTAGTGGGTGACGTCGAATGCGTTTGTGCGCCGCCGATATTCGGCGATGGTGCCGGGCCAGTTGGAGACCACCCGGCCCGACTCGGCGCGATACCAACTGTCGCAGCCGGCCCACACGCTGCGGCCGAGCCGCAGTTGTAGCTCGCGGTCGTAGGTGGCCTCGACCCCGGGATAGACGTCGAAGGCCGCGCCGGACTGCAGATGTTGGACCGCCTCGGTCAGGTAATGCGCCTGACATTCGAGCATCGCGACGATCGAGCCCGACCCGAGGTTGGTGTTCGGTCCGTAGACGATGAACATGTTGGGGAAACCGGGAACGGTCATCCCCAGGTAGGCTCGGGCGCCGTCGCGCCAGGCCTCGGTGAGATCGGTGCCGTCGACTCCGGTGATGGTCAGCGGCGCAAGGAATTCGGTGGCAGCGAAGCCGGTGCCGTAGACGATGACGTCGACCTTGTGGTGGCGGCCTGTGGCGGTGACGATGCCGTCGGCGACGATCTCGGTGATCGGGTCGGTCTCCAATGTGGTGTTGGCGGCCTTCAGTGCGGGAATGTAGTTGTTCGAGAACAGGATTCGCTTGCACCCGATGGGGTGGTCCGGCCACAGCTTGTCGAACAATGCGCGGTCGGCTCCGGCTTGCACGCGCATGTAGGCGAACAGCATCGCTTGTAGCGCTCTGGTCGCTGCCGGTGAGTAGTGCAGTGCGGCGGTCAGCGCCTCGGTGGCGATCTTCCAGAAGCCGCGCCGTGGCCGATCGGTCAGCGGTATCCGGTGCAGCCATTGGTGCACCGCACCGAAACCCCGGTCGGGGCGGGGTGCGATGTGGGTGGGGGAGCGCTGAAAGACGGTCAGTGCGGCCACGGTCGGCTGAATCTGTGGGACGACCTGGATGGCGCTGGCGCCGGTCCCCACCACTGCGACGTTCTTCCCGGCGAGATCGACGGTGGGGTCCCAGTGTGCGGTGTGGAATGCCGGACCGCGGAACGTCTCGATACCGGGGATGGTCGGCAGGGTCGGTTGCGAAAGTTGCCCGACGGCCGGTACCAGAACGTCGAATCGCCTTGTGCCTTTGTCGGTTTCGAGCACCCACTCGTTGCTTTCGGAGTCGAAGGTCGCTGCGGTGACGGCGGTGTTGAACTCGATACGGTCGCGGACGCCGTAGAGATCGGCGACGCGGCGCAGGTAATCCAGAATCGATGACTGCGGTGCGTAGCGGCGCGGCCAGTACGGATTGGGTGCGAACGAGAAGCTGTAGTACGGCGACGGCACGTCGCAGGCGGCGCCCGGATAGGCGTTCTCCCGCCAGACTCCGCCGACGTCAGTGCTGCGTTCGAAGACGGTGATGTCGGTGATCCCATTGTGCAGCAAGGTGATTGCTGCGGCCAGGCCACCGAAACCGGACCCGATGATTGCGATAGAGGGCATAGGAACTCCCATTGATTGGACGCGGCCCGAACCCCCGGCCGCTATATAACCAGGCGGTAACTTACCACGCGTTCATATGGACGGGGAAGGCCTCCGTAGTCAGATGTTTCAGTGGTTTTGGTAAATTACCCATTCATCGAAATTGGTCAATTTTCGGAGCGTGCGGGTGCGATGAGTGCGGGGACGAAGGGTGTTCCGCGATCTGTGCGCGAGGTTCAGCTTCTCGACGTAGCGAGTGAGCAGATCGCTCTTGCCGGCTACGCCGGCTTGTCGCCGGCGCGGGTTGCGGCTGCTGCCGGAGTGTCAAAACCCATGGTGTATCTGTACTTTGGCAGCAAAGATGGTCTCTACGCGGCGTGCGTCGAGCGGGCCGCGGCGACGGTGTGCGACGCGATCGACTCGGTGGTGTACGAACCGGCACGGCTGGAGATCATGGGGGAGACGCTGCAGGCGATCTTCGGGGCACTGGGCGAGCGGCGCTTCGACTGGAACGTGCTGTTCGACACCACACACCCCGCCGCGGGGCCGGTCGCCGAGATCGCTGTACAGGCCCGAACCCGCCTCGCTGCCCAGGCCGCGCGAGGTACCGAGGCGGTGTTGGGTGTGCGGGGTGTCGTCGATCCCGTTGATCTGTCTGCGTTCACCGAGGTATGGATGGCAACTGTTGCGGCCCTGGTCAATTGGTGGTTTCGGCATCCCGACGAGAGTGCTGAGGCCATGACCGCACGCGCCCGCCGGCTCATCGGCGAACTGCTCGGGGTGGGCAGCCAGTGACCGCGCAGGGCCGGCGGGGCGGTTCCAAGGGGGTGCCCCGACATGATCGCGAGGCGCAGATCCTCGACGCGGCGGCCATCGAGTTCGGTGAGCGGGGATATGCGGCAGCCACGACAGCCGCCGTCGCCGAACGTGCCGGCGTGTCGAAATCCCTTGTGCACGGCTACTTCCAGTCGAAGGAAGGGCTCTACTGTGCCTGTGTTCGACGGGCCGGCGAGGAGGTGACCGGTCGCGTCGGTGAGGCGATGCTGCTGCCGGGCCGCAGTGGCCTCGAACGCGCAACCGATGTGCTGGCGGCGATATTCACCGCGCTCGAAGCGCGGCCGCACGACTGGCGGGTGCTGCACGACCCTGGTTTGGCGCCAGGCAGCGAGGCTGACCAGACCGCGCGCCGCTACCGTCAGATCCTTCTCGAGCAATCGGCCAGTGGCGTCACCGGCTCGTATGCCGCCACGCTGCGGGATCCAGGTGACCTTTCGGTGTTGATCCAGGTGTGGAGAAATACCGTGACGGCGTTGGTGTCCTGGTGGCTGCGGCATCCCGAACAATCGGCCACCGACATGATCGCCCGGGCCGGACGCCTGCTGGTGGCCTTGGAAGGCCCTCGCTGAGCCGAATCCCTCAGAGTGAGCCTGTCCAGTAGATGCCGGCCACGGTGGCGAAGACCAACGTGACCCACGTGCCGCACAGTGCTTGCAGCCACCGCGGGGCGCGGCTGATCTCCATGTACGAACCGATGATCACCACAACCTTGACGGCCGTGAGCGCCAGGACCGCCAGCGTCAACCACCGCGACGGGTGCCCTTCCTCGCTGCCGGTCCACGACACCAGGGTGCAGCCGACCAGAACCAGCCAGGCGATCCTCACCTGCCGATCCGCAGGCGTCCGAATCGATGAAATGTCCACGGGTATCTCGCAATCGGGCTAGATCAGGTAGATGAGCGCAAAGAGCACGACCCACAGCACGTCCACCATGTGCCAGTAGACGCCGATGCCTTCGAGCGTCGCGACACTCAGTCGCTTGGGGGAGCGCATCGACCGGGCGGCGATGCTCAAACCGAGTAGCCCGACCAGCACGTGCAGCAGGTGGATGCCGGTGAACACGAAGTAGTACATGTAGAACCCGCCGCCGGCCGGGCTGTCCCCGGCCGCGAGATGGGCACTGTATTCGACCGCCTTGAGCACCACGAATACGGCGCCGCAGGCGATCGCCATGAGATACCCGCGGGCGGCCGCCGGCCAGCGGGCGGCTCGGGCGTGGTTCAGGGCGAGCGCGACGGCCGCGGAACTCGTTATGAGAGCGAGTGTTTCGCCGAGGCCGATCGATTGGATCATGGACGCCCGCCCGAGTTCGAACGCCTGCGGGCTGTGGGTGTGACCCCACGCCCAGACGCCGAAGAACACCCCGAACACGGTGAGGTCGCCCATGATGAACAACCAGAACTCGGGTTCGCCCGGCACGTGTCGACCGGGTGGCGCCCCGTGGGTCGGGGCTCGCGGTGTCGCCTCGACGCTCATGCGGTGGCCCCGACCGGCACGGTGTCCGTGTGTCCGGATTCGGGAAAGAGCTTGCGCACCAACGGAACCATGATCACCGGAGTGGCGGCGAAGTAGACGATGAACAGGATCGCTGGAATCCAGAAGCCGACGATGCCGTTCCAGGCGAACGGACCCGAGTGGAAGAAGAACACCAGCAGCTCGGGCAGGTACAGGATCGCGATCCACAGATTGAGGTAACCGAACCACCGCGGGACGATCGGGTTCTCGCGGGGGTTGAGCACCAGGATGGCGTAGGCGCTCAGAACCCAGACCATCAGGAACATCGGGATGCCGCCCATGAACTGAAGGAAGCCGTAATCGCTTGCATACTGGACGATTTCGGCATCGCGGTCAGGCCGGAACGCGGCCATCGCGAACGAGAACGGGGTGTAGAAATTGAACACGAGATACGTGGCGACGGTGAGCGCCATCATCACCGTGACCATGCCGATCTGGCGTTCGACGGCCCGCGCGATCAGTATCAGCAGTGCCGAAACCGGAAACAGCACGAACGTCGAGCACATCATGAGCACCGCGGCGAGCATCAGCATGCCGTGGTGCTGCTGGAACTGCGCCGCGACCTGCCCGGGATTGGCGGACGGCGGGATCGGTGGAAAGAACCGTGCGACGAACACCCAACCGGTCCCGAAAACCAGTAGATAGACCAGGCCACACCATGCGCTCGCGCGCTCCAACCAGCGGCTTTGCATACTCCGACTCCCTCCGACTGCGCCCGTGATGGGCAATTCGTGGACTGCCGTCACCCGCCTCACCTGGGCGCGGCACCTCAATCCAGGTATCTGTAACTGTCGATAACAGTCAGAATTGACCTACGGGTAATATAGGACGGGCGAGCGAGAGCCGTCAATACCCCTCGGACACTTTGGTATTGACGGCAAGGGATTGCCGGCGGCGGTGTCGACCACTAAAAACGTCAACGCCACCGGTGTGGCCGGTGGCGTTGACGGAGTGGGGCCGAGATGGTTCCCGGTGCTAGCTGCGTCCCTTCGGGGCCTGCTTGCGGGCAGGTGCGGCCGGGGGCTCGACGAGGCCGGCTGCGATCTCGAGTTCCACGAGCGCGGGTTCGATGGCGTCGGCCATGGCGTCGATGTCGTTGGCCATCTCGGGAGTGGTGACGAAGCCGAAATCGATCCGGTCGCGGTAGCTGAAGCAGGTGATGTTCAGCCCCACGTCCATCACCAGGGGGCCCATCGGCATCATCTGCTCCAGGACTGCGCCGTCCATGTACAGCGGCACGGGCGGTCCCGGCACGTTGGAGACGACGAGGTTCATCGGCTTCAGCGTCCCGCCGAGCTTGCTCGCGGTGTAGGCCCGAGCGGCCAGGGCAACCAGACCGGGCGGCGTGGTGTCGGTCAACCCCATGATCTGGTGTGCCGTCAGCGCTTTCGCCATTTCTTTCGCGCTCTGCGAACTGGTGTAGATGGCTTTGATCCGCTCGGCAGGGTCGACGATGTCGGACGCCAGCGAGACCGACATCGCGCTGACCTGATTGCCCACCTGATCGCTGGAGCTCTCGGTGCGGGTCGACACCGGAACCTGGGCGATGAGTGACTTGTCGGGGAGCTCGCCGCGGTCCTCCAGATACTTGCGCATGGCGCTCGAGACCAGCGCCAGCACGACGTCGTTCAACTTCACTCCGAACGCTTCCTTGACCGCTTTCACGCGCTCCAGGGACACGCCGGAATTGCTGACCCGGCGGTGCGGTGAGATGGGGCCGTTGAACCGCGTGGGTGGCGCGTCGAAGTAGCCGGGCGGCTTGTTGGCGACGCTGAGCGCCGCGATCTGCTGGCGCACGGTCTGCTCCAGGAAGCGCACGACCCGGTAGGGCGTCTTGATGCCGATGTTGATCAGCCCGCCCAGCGCCTGCAACTCGATCCCGGGCGCTTTGACGCCGACCAGCGACCCGCTCGGCTCAGCGGCCGGCGGCCGCGGGGTGGGAGTGAAATCCAGCAGAATCTCTCCGAGTCCCGCCCCGGATACGCCGTCGATGATGGCGTGGTGCATCTTCATCAGCACTGCGACCCGGCCGCCTTCGACGCCTTCGATGAACCAGAGTTCCCACAGCGGCCTGGAGCGGTCCAGCTTGTAGGACATCAGCCGTCCCACCAACTGGTCCAGCTCGCGGCGTCCGCCGGGCGCCGGGACCGCGATGTGGCGCACGTGGAAGTCGAGATCGAGTTCCTCGTCCTCGACGAACCACGGCCGATCGAGGCCGAGCGGGGCGCCGGTGACCCGCCAGCGCAACTGCGGCATTTCCGGCAGTCGCGCCGCGACAAGTGCTTTCACCGACTCGAAGGTGAAATCCGGTGCGTCGGTAGGGTCGTAGATCGACGACGCGGCGACATGCATGTGCCAGCTGTTGGTTTCCGCGAACCAGAAGGTGGCGTCGGCACCGGACAAGCGATTCATGGGGCTGATCCTAAGGCGCTGGTGGAGGTGCTGGCTCGAAATCGGCCGTTTGGTACGAACTTCGGGGTGTGATCGTTGTCTCCGCGAGTCGGGAACCTGCAATCGTGTTGGCGCACAACGCAGCCCGGCATCTCCATCACCGGGATGCATGTTCCGCCCTGGTCAATTGGTAAGCCCGACAATATATTCCGCAGATTCGCAGTCGCCGCGATCGTGATGAGGTAGGGCGCAGCGGATCCGCACTACCAACGCAAGCGGCCGCGTACCGCACACCATCGCATCGGTGTGCGGACGCGGCCGCTCGCGGCAGAAGGTCAGCGCTGCAGGAAGCCCAGCACCGTGCTCTCAAATGCCTCCTTGGCCTCGATCATGGCCCAGTGCCCACAGTTCGGGAACACGTGCAGCTCGGCGTTGGAGATGGTGCGCATCGGGATCAGCGCCATGTCCAACGGGCTGACGCGATCGTCGCGGCCCCAGGTGAGCAGCGTCGGCGCCTTCACCTTGTGCATCTGCGCCCACGGCTGCGGCGGCGCGTCGGCCGACCGCATGAACTTCATCATCATCTTGAAGGCGGCCTTGCCGTACATCCGGCGAGCCGATTCCAGCGTCTCGGGATCGGAGGCCAGCTTCATGCGCTCTTCGATCAGCTCCTCGGTGACGATCTTCTCGTCGTAGACCATCGAGTTGAGCCAGTCGACCAGACGCTGCCGGGTGGGGTCCTCGGTGAACTCCTGCAGCAGCCGGATGCCCTCCGACGGACCGGGGCTGAAGATGTTGGTGCCGATACCGCCGATGGTGACCAGCTTGCCGATCCGGTCGGGGTTGTTGATGGCGAAGTTGATGCCGACGCCGCCGCCCATCGAGTTGCCGACGATGTCCACCTTCTCGACGCCGAGCGCGTCGAGGAAGGGCACCACCGCGGACTGCGCATCGATCATCGGGTGGCCGCCGAAGTCGTCGCTGACGCCGAAGCCGGGGAACTCCAGGATCAGGCAGCGGAAGTGCGCCGCGAAGGTCGGCAGGATGCCGCGGAAGTTCCGCCAGCCCGTGACGCCCGGTCCGGACCCATGCAGAAACAGCACTACAGGGCCGGTGCCCTCGTCGTAATAACGCAGCGTGCCGCGCTCGGTCTGGACTTCCTTCAGCTCAGTCATACGTTCCAAATTACGGTGCGGATGTCACGCGGCGACGACCACCTCCCGTCCGGCGGAACGCGAGCCGCCCGGGGCCGCCGGATTGTGCTGCGTAGGGCCTCTATGGTGTCCAAATGACCGTGCCGGAGTCTGCGCGTCCGCTGGCGGGTGTGCGCATCGTCGAGATTTCCAGTTTCGTCGCAGTGCCCCTGGCGGGGATGACGCTGACGCAGCTCGGCGCCGAGGTCATCAGGGTCGATCCGGTCGGCGGCGCCGCGGACTATCACCGCTGGCCGGTCACCGACGACGGCGACAGCATCTACTGGGCCGGCTTGAACAAGGGCAAGCGGTCGGTCGCGGTGGACCTGCGCTCGCCGGAAGGCCAGGACCTGGTTACCCGGCTGATCGTCGACGCCGGCGTCTTCATCACCAATGTGGCGGGCCGGCAATGGCATTCGTACGAGACGCTCTCCGCGCTGCGGCCCGACCTGATCCACGCCGAAGTGTCGGGGCGGGCCGACGGCGGCACGGCGGTGGACTACACCGTCAACGCGGGGCTGGGCTTCCCGTTGGTCACCGGCCCGTCCGAACTCCAGACGCCGGTGAACCACGTCCTGGCGGCCTGGGATGTGTCCTGCGGCCTCTACCTGGCACTGGCGGTGACGGCGGCGCTCCGGCACCGCGACACCACCGGCGAGGGCCAGCGGGTCAGCATCCCCTTGGAGA
Source organism: Mycolicibacterium llatzerense (assembly GCF_025331195.1). Lineage (NCBI taxonomy): Bacteria > Bacillati > Actinomycetota > Actinomycetes > Mycobacteriales > Mycobacteriaceae > Mycobacterium > Mycolicibacterium llatzerense. The sequence goes on from NZ_LXOV01000016.1 coordinate 555,883, forward strand.
ACGTGGCCCTGGCGACCGCAGGCAATCTCAGCTTCCTGACCGAGGTGATGGTCAACGGGGTGAGCCGTGAACGCATCGGCAACTCGATCTTCGGCCAGTACGGGCAGCAGTTCGTCAGCGCCGACGGCGCCGCGTTCATGATCGTCGCGCTGACCGGGCGCCATTTCCGGGACCTGGTCGAGATTACCGGTACCGCGAAAGCTGTTGCTGCACTGTCGGAATCGCTCGGCGCGGACTTCGGCGACGAAGGTGAGCGCTACCGCCATCGGGATGCCCTCACCGGTCTGTTCACCGTCTGGTTCTGTGCGCACACCGCTGAGGAGATCGCCGCGGCGCTGGGTGCCACGTCGATCCTGTGGGAGCGTTACCGCGACTTCTCCGAGGTGGCCGTGAGCCCGAAGGTGACCGACAATCCGCTGTTCACCGAACTCGACCAGCCCCGCATCGGCCGGTATCTGGCACCGGGACTGCCGCTGCGGATCGACGGTGAGTACCCGCCTGCCCGCCCGGCACCGGCGCTCGGCGACGACACCACCGCGGTGCTGACGGGCCGGCTCGGGTTGAGCGCCGACGACGTCGTGCGGCTCACGGAAGCGGGGACCGTGGCGTGACCGTGCTGCCTGGATTGCTGGTGGTGTCGCCCGGTGACGGGGCCGATGCCTGGGTGGGCGAGGCCGGGGGACCGGAGGGCAAGCGGGCCTTCGGCGGTCTGCTGATGGCGCAGAGCCTGTCCGCCGCGTGCCAGACCGCCAACCCGGACATGCGCCCCACCGCCATGCACCTGCAGTACCTGCGTGGTGGCGAGGCCGGCGCGGCCACCGACTACACGGTGGCCCGGGTGTACGACGGGCGGACCGCGGCGTCGCGGCGGATCGAGGCCTCCCAAGCCGGGCGGCTGCTGACCGTTGCGACCGTATCCTTCTCCGTGGATTTGGCGGGCCCCGAGCACGATGAATCAGGCACGCTCCCAGACGATCCCGAGCTGCTGCCGGTGACCGGCCCGCCGGGACCGGCGCCCGCGGTGCCGCTGGACGAACTCGACATCCGGATCGTCGACGACCGGTCGTCGGGTGAGTTCGTGCGCCGCATGTGGTGGCGGGCGACGGTGCCCATGCCACCGGAACAGTTGTCGCACATGATGATTGCCTGCTACGTCACGGACCTGTACGGGATCGACCCGGCGCTGCAGGTGCACGGCCACTCCATGCAGGCACGCACCCACCGCAGTGGCACCACCGATTTCTCGATCTGGTTCCACCACCCGATCCGGGCCGACCGCTGGAATCTGTTCGAATCGCGCTCGCCTGCCACCGGCCGGGGCCGGGGAGTCATCACCGGGACCCTGGTCGGCGCGGACGGCACCCGCGTGGCGACATTGGTGCAGGAAGGCCTGATCGCGGACCGGTAGTACCGTCGTCCGCAGGCTGCTGCGGGAACACCTGAAGGAGAACGATGAACGGCGCACAGGCACTGATCCGCACACTGGTCGACGCCGGTGTCGACGTCTGCTTCGGCAACCCCGGCACCAGCGAGATGCATTTCGTCGCGGCGCTGGACTCGGTGCCCGAGATGCGTGGCGTGCTCTGCCTTTTCGAGGGCGTGGTCACCGGGGCCGCCGACGGCTACGCGCGCATGGCCGACAAGCCGGCGGCCACCCTGCTGCACCTGGGGCCGGGCCTGGGCAACGGCATCGCCAACCTGCACAACGCCCGACGGGCCTATTCGCCGATGGTCAACGTCGTCGGCGACCACGCGCTGGGGCACAAGAAGTACGACGCCCCACTGGAATCCGATATCGACGCCATGGCCGGCACGGTGTCTGGCTGGGTGCGCCGGTGCGAAAAGCCGGCGGACATCGCCACCGACGCGCTGGCTGCCATCGAGGCCGCACAACTGGGACAGGTGGCCACGCTGATCCTGCCCGCCGACGTCTCGTGGACGGAAGGCGCCGAGCCGTCGGCGGGCGAGCCGGCCACGGGCCCGGCGTCGTTCGACTACCGCGCCGGCGTCGACCCGGATGAGCATGAGCTGCTCGACGCCGGTGCCGAGGTCTTCGGAACCGGCACCGTCATGCTGCTGGGCAGCTCGGCGTGCCGCGAACGCGGCCTGCGTGCGGCCAGCCGGATCGCGCAGGCGACGGGGACCAAGGTGCTGATCGAGACCTTCCCGGCCAGGCTGGAACGCGGCGCTGGACGGCCCAACTTCGAACGGCTGGCGTATCTCGCCGAAGCCGCCCAATTCCAGCTGACCGGTGCCGAGAACCTGGTGCTGGCCGGCGCCCGGTCCCCGGTGTCGTTCTTCGCCTACCCCGGCAAGGCGAGCGACCTGGTGCCCGTCGGTTGCCGGGTACACACCGTCGGAGGCGATGTCGTCGAGCGGCTGGAGGCATTAGCCGATGCGGTGGCACCGGGTGGCGAGCCGGTGTTGACGGAACTGAAAATGACTGAGCTGCCGGAAGATTCGGCACTGACGACGCAGAACTGGGTCGACGTGGTGGCGGCGACGCTGCCTGACGACGCGATCGTCGTGGACGAGTCCAACACCAGCGGATTCCTGTTGCCCCAGGCGACGATGAGTGCGCCGCGGCACGACCTGTTGACCCTGACCGGCGGTGCCATCGGCTTCGGGCTGCCGAATGCCGTCGGTGCCGCGGTGGCCCGCCCGGACCGTCCCGTGTTGTGTCTGCAGGCCGATGGCAGTGCGATGTACACCATTTCGGCGTTGTGGACCATGGCGCACGAGCAGCTCAACGTGGTGACGGTGCTCCTCAACAACGCCGCCTACGCGATCCTGCGGATGGAGCTGCAGCGGGTCGGCGCCGAGGCCGGCGGGCCGAAAGCCGCTGCCATGCTTGACCTCTCGGGCCCGACGACGGATTTTGCGGCCTTGGCCGCGTCCATGGGTGTGCCCTCGGCCAAGGCCACGACCACCGCGGAGCTGGCCGACCTGCTACGCGTCGGCTATGCCACTCCGGGGCCGTACCTCATCGACGCGGCGGTGCCGCCGCTGCTGTAATCAGCGCTCGGACTCGGGTTCGCCGGCCTGGCCGGCAAGGGCGGCCACCGCCCGCAGCTGCCGCAGAGCGAACGTACGGGGGCGGCCTCCCTCGGGAATGTGTACGCCGGCAACGATGCCAGAGATTCCCGGGATGCTGATGGCCTCGGCGGCACAGCGTCTGCGACGCGGGCAGCCACGGCACAACGCCTTGGGCTCGGCGTCGTCGCCGGCGGTAGCCCACCGGTCCGGGTCGGACAGGCACGGCGGTAGCTGCACCGGAACGGCCGGTTTCTGCAGCATCGCAGTCACTTTCGCGCCTCGTCCTGCGCAGATACCCCGATGACGGCGCCATCGCCGGGCGCAGCGCCGATAGCGATGACGCGGCAATGATCTGGACTCAATTGGTTCCCCCAAACCTGAGCAGTGGCGAGTCGGTCGGTGGACACCCAGGTGGGTTGGTCTCAGGCGAACGCGAAGCGCAATCGAATGTACCAATATGCTCATATCGTTCACAATTTGAAGGTATTAACCGTCGAGCATGGTGTATCGGTGGAGCATGTTTTGCGCATTTGTTCACCAAACAAGCGGGGCCATAAAGCTGTGCGCCGCGGGAGGGTGCTCGCCTAATTGCGGGCGTCGCGCAGGTCGGCGGATGTGCGGGGGCACCGTGCCGAGTAGATGGGTGGAGTTGCCCGTTCTCGGCGCCATTTCCATCGGCTAACCTTGGGGTGTAAACGGCATGTTCACAAGACGATTCGGTCAGCCGAGGATAGGTAGCGTGGCCACGCGTGACCTATTTCCGCGGGGCAGTGTCGGCGAATTCGGAGTTGTGTCGGCGCGCATCATTCTCGGGGAGGGGCGTTATGGCGGTGTCGTCGGAGATTCGGGATGTCGCGTCGTTGCCGCTACCGCCGGTGAACCCGCTGCCGTATAAGGAGCGTCTGGCGGCATGCCGCAGTTTTCACACCGGGACCGATGTGTTGCGTGACGCAGGTGGTCCCGTAACTCGCTTCACGTTGGCACCCAGATGGTTGATGGCGCCGCTGGTCGTCGTCACGTCGCCACAAGGTATTCGCGATGTTGTCGCATGCCGTGACGGTTCGATCGACAAAACCGCCGGCGTGACCGTGGAAATGCAGCGTCTCATCGGCCCCAACTTGTTCGTTACTCCTTTCGAGCAGTGGAAGTCTCGTCGCCGCACTCTGCAGCCGGTGTTCACGAAGCAGTCGGTCAACGCCTTTGGTGGCCACATGTCCAAGGCGACCGAATCGGTGTGCGGTGCCTGGCGCGACGGTGGTGAGATCGACCTGGATGTTGAGGCGCGCAAGCTGACCATGCGCGCGCTCGGACACTCCGTATTGGGCCTGGAGCTCACCAGCCAGAACGATTCGCTCGCCGCACCGATGCGGGAGGCCGTCAGCTATGCGGTCTCGCGGGCTATCAGTCCGATACGGGCGCCTCGCTGGCTACCCACGCCCGCGCGGCAGCGGGCGCGCCGGGCGGCAGCCACCTTGCGTGAGGCGGCGCTGGGCATCGTGGCGGCGTGCAAGAACGATCCGACTCGCAGCGCGCCCCTGGTGCAGCAACTTATCGCGGCGAAGGATCCGGCCACAGGAAAGCCCTTGACGGACAACGAGATTGCTGATGAGTTGATCATCTTCATTTTCGCGGGACATGACACCACCGCGACGTCGATCTCGTATGCGCTGTGGCAGCTCGGGCGAAACCCTGATATTCAGGATCGGGTTGCCGCTGAAGTCTGCGCACTGGGTACTGCTCGGCTCACGCCAGACGATGTTCCTCGGCTCGGATATACCGTGCAGGTCCTCAAAGAGGCGATGAGGTTGTGCCCCCCTGGTGCCACCGGCTCGCGCATGACGACTCGTGATGTCGAGGTGGCGGGCTACCGGATTCCGGCGGGGACGATGCTGGTTGTCGGTCGCATGTCTGTTCAGCGGGACCCGAGCTTGTGGACTGATCCGCTGCGGTTCGATCCCGACCGTTTCACCGAGGAAGCCTCGAAGGCTCGTAACCGCTGGCAGTATGTGCCGTTCGGTGGTGGGCCACGGGCATGCATCGGCGACCACTTTGCGATGCTGGAAGCCACTCTCGCGTTGGCGACCATCGTGCGTCTGGCCGAAATAGATTCTCTTGACGCCGAATTCCCGATGGCTGCACCGTTCACCGTTGTTGCCGGTGGTCCGGTCCCCGCGAGGATCACCCTGCGTTAGTTCGTCTGGATTTGGCGACCGGCTAGGTGTCGGGAGCGGTACGGCAGCGCCGGTCGACGACCCCTCGACATTGACCGGCGCCGCCACTGGTGTCAGTGAGCGGGCGCGTTGGGTGCTGTCGCGCTCATTCCACGGTCCGCCTTTGCCCGTTGCGGCCGTGGCGGCGACGACGTCGTGGCCTCATTCCTGGTGAGCCAACAATACCCACGTCACGTGCTGCGATACAACACTACCAGCTACCAATATGCGGCAATTGTTGCACGTTATCGGGTCATTTGTGCAGAGTGTCGGCGTCGAAGGCCGTGACGCTACGCTCTGGGCCATGGGCGAAGTGATGGACTGGGACAAGGCGTATCGTGGTGAACTTTTCTTGGGGCCACCGCCGTGGAATATCGGCGCTCCACAACCTGAAATCTTGACCCTCGTTGACCAGGGGGACGTGCACGGCCCGATCCTGGACGCGGGTTGCGGCATCGGTGACCTTGCGTTGGCACTCGCTGAACGCGGCTACGACGTCACCGGGGTGGACATCTCGACTGTTGCCATCGCCGAGGCTGAAGCCGCCGCCGCAGCGCGCGGGCTTTCGACCGTTCAGTTCCTGCAAGGAGACGTGCGCCGTCTCGATGACCTTGGCTTGCCCCACCGTTTCAATACGGTGTTCGACTGCACGCTGTTTCATTCCTTGCCCGTCGACGGGCGCGACGACTACATGCGCGGCATCTACGCCGCCGCGGAACCCGGCGCGGCGCTGTACCTGTTGGTGTTCACCACCGAAGCCTTGCCACCGGACTCCCCATTTCCGATTCCGAATTTGGTGACCGAAGCTGAAGTCACCGAGGCGGTCGCCAAATACTGGTCCGATGTCAGGCTGCAGCCCGCTTCGGTCGCGGTCAAGCCGCCGGAGTTTCCGGGGCACCCTGAACGCAATTTCCCTACCGATGAACTCGGGCTGACGAACCTTCCGGCATTGTTGCTCGCGGCCCGAAAGTCATAGAGCGCTGGAGTTTCCGCGCCACAGTGCGACTCGGTTCGCCCGTCGAACCTGTTGTGTTGGTGACCACGTTTGCGGGCGCGCGCCGTGCTGGTGGCGCCGCGTCAGATCAGGGTTGGCCCTGGATGGGGGCCTTGGGCTGGAATGCGCCATGCCGCAATAAGCCGGTGATGGTGTTATCCCAGCGTTCCAATTGCTCGCCATCGTAGAAAGACTCGCCCAGGTACCGCTCGATATGCCGACGCAAGATCATGGGGCCAACGCGGAGGATCAGCGGGTTCAGAATCAACCATTTGTAGTCCAGGTCATTGAGGACTTCGCCCCGTTCGACAAATTGCTTGCCCTGCGCCTCGCTGATGGCGGTCAGTCCATCGAATATCACTTCGCCGATTGTTGAACCTGAATCGATCTCTACGAGCGCGCGTCCCAGATAGTCCATGACGCGGGGATGATCAGCGATCAGGCGGGTCATGCGCCTGCCGGCCTCTTCGAGGGCGCCATTGTCCGGCATCGCCTCCGGCTCGAGGCCTTCGGCGAGTACCTGCAGGACGTAATTGTCGACTGTTGCAGTCAGATCCGCTTTGGTGTGGAAGTGGTGCTGCACGGCGCCCACCGAGACCCCGGCTTGTTCGGCGATCATGCGGAACGACGCGGCGGTGATTCCGTGCTGCGCGTACACCGTCAGTGCCGCGTCGAGGATCTTCTCCTCGGTGGATGGTTCTGGGGGTGCGGGCGGCTTGTACGGAAATAGCCGGGTCTCTGCCACACATCGACCATACAGCTATCTTGTGGAAGAATATAGCCGTATCGGTGAGCAGCATATGCATACTGCTCCTGTCGAATTTTGAATATACCCAAAAATGGAAGGGCTGCGAGTGATGGCGGCATGGCAAACAGCGTGTAACCAAGCCTCCGCCGCCGACCAATCCCGGTAGCGAACCATGCCCGACATCGTTTACGAGGATGGCACCGGTGGCCCGGTACCCGCTTACCTCGCAGTACCGGGCAACGCCGGTCCTTGGCCGGGCGTGGTGGTCGTGCAGGACGTCCTGGGGATGACCGCCGACCTGCGTCGAACGGCCGACCGCCTCGCCGAGAACGGCTATCTGGCCCTGGTCCCCGGCCTCTACGGCCGCGGTCCAAAGATCAAGTGCATGATCAGCACCATCTACGCCGCGGTGGTAGGCCGGGGCAGCGCCCAGCAAGCCCTCATCGCTGCTCGCGACCACCTTCTTGCCGACGGGCGCTGCACGGGAAAGGTTGGGCTGGTTGGTTTCTGCATGGGTGCCCAATTCGTCGTCCACCTTTCGCCAGGCGGACTCTTCGATGTCAGTGCACCGAATTACGGTGTCCTCCCGCGTGACCTTGAACCGCTGAAGGAATCGTGCCCGGTGGTCGCCAGTTTCGGCGCCAACGACCGCATCGTGGCCCGCGGCAGCGCGGCCAAGCTTGACGCCGCGCTGGCCCGTGGTGACGTACCGAGGGACATCAAGGAGTATCCGAACGTCGGACACAGCTTCATGAACGATTGGCGGTTGCCTCCGGCGATGCGCAAGATCGAAAGCGCGGTCGGGTTGTCCTACTTCGCCGACGAATCCGAAGATGCCTGGAAACGTATGACAGACTTTCTCGAAAGGCACCTGGCATAGCTCCCGTCTCCGGCTGAAGGGCACTTGCACGGCAATGGCCGATCTCAACGACGCTCTGCCCGATCCTGGCCAGCTGCCCCTGGTTCCCATGAACCCTCTGCCGGTGGGCGAACGCATGAAATGGGCCCGCCAAAACCACCACGGGCAGGTCGTACTGCGTGAGGCCGGTGGCAGCATCACGCGAGTAGGGCTTGGACCACGCTGGCTCGGCCCCAGCATCGTGTTCGTCATGACGCCTGAAGGTGCGCGTGATGCGCTGGCGCGCAACAACGACGCATGCGATCGAACGCTCGTCCATCACGAGATGCGGCGGCTGCTCGGGGACAATCTCGCCGATCTGCCCAACGCGCCCTGGCTGTCCCGCAAGAGGACGCTGCAACCCGTATTCACGCGACACAGTGTTGCCGCATTCGGGGCGCATATGTCCGGGGCGGCCGCGACGATCAGCGGCAGTTGGCCCGACGGAGCCCAAATCGACCTGGACGCCGAAGCGCGTCGGCTCACCATGCGAGTCCTGGGACGTTCGGTGCTCGGACTGGACTTGGATGATCGCGCCGAAGCTCTGGCCGATCCCCTCAACATCGCTCTGGCATACGTCGCCGATCGGGGCATGCGGCCCGTCCGCGCCCCCTGGTGGCTGCCCACCCCGGCGCGACGTCGCGCCCGAGCCGCCACGGAAACGCTCCGCCGGCTTGCCATGGATGTCCTCGAATCCTGCCGCGCCGACCCGACCCGCGATGCGCCCCTCGTACAAGCACTGATTGCCGCCACCGATCCCGAGACCGGCAACGCGCTCTCTGACCTGGACATCTGCAACGATCTCGTTGCGTTCATGGTCGCCGGCCACGACACCACGGCCACCACCATCGCGTACGCCCTGTGGGCGCTGGGGCGACACCCTGAAATTCAGGACAAGGTGGCCCAGGAAGTCACCGCCATCGGAGATCATGACCTAACTCACGAGGATGCGCCCCGACTCGAATACACCACGCAGGTCCTGCGCGAGGCTCTGCGCCTATGCCCGCCCGTGGTGGTCGCGGGACGGACCGCCCTGCGGGATATCGCCGTCGACGGCTACAAGATCGAAGCGGGCAGCATGGTTTTGGTCGGCATCTTCGGCATGCAGCGCGATCCGAAACTGTGGGCAGACCCACTGCAATTCGACCCCGGCCGGTTCAGCCCGGAGAACATCAACGATCGCGACCGTTGGCAGTACATCCCATTCGGTGCGGGGCCACGAAACTGCATCGGAGATCACTTCGCCGTACTGGAAGCCACCCTCGCGCTCGCCACGATCGTGCGCGCCGTTGAAATCAATTCTCTGACAACGGACTTCCCGCTTGCCGTGCCGTTCACGATGGTCGCGGGCGCGCCGATCCCGGCGCTGACGCGTCGGCGGCGATGAGCCCGGTGATATCTATTCGGATAGCCGGACTCGGGTGACGCTGCGCCGGCTGGTGACGGCCGGCGGTGGGGCGGTGCTCAGCCGCAGGATCAACGCGATCCTTTCGTCTATGCAAACGCCGGCCAGGTCGATGAATTCACGTTGCAGCCTGCCGAGTTCGTCGGCGAACCTGCCGGACAGTTTCTCGAGGTCGGCAGGGTCATGCGCAAACAGCCAGACCGGCGAGATCGGTTGTACGGCCAGGCCGCGCTGCTGCGCGTGTACCCAGACCGACTCGGCGGCCGATCCACCGACGGCATAGTCCCGCAGCGAGCCGCCGGGGACGGTGACGACGGCCAGTGCCGAGCTGCCGGTGACCCGGCTGCGCATCTCATCGCCGAGCGCGTCGCCGGCATTCCAGTCGGCCAGCTGGGCCATCACTTCGGGCCGGCGCAGCAGTTCGAGCATGACCAGACCGCCATCGTCGAAGCCGAGGCTGTGCACATCGATCCCGGCGTCCGGATCGGGATCGCCAGGCCAGCGCAGCTCGGCGATCATCTCCTGATGCAGGTGCGGGGTGAGGAAGCGGATGCGGTCGGAGGCACCCAGAATCTCTGCGGCCGAGGCCAAATCGGCGGAGTCAGTGATGAGCCGCAGGTGCCCACCTTCGCGGTCAGCGGCGCCAGTCAAAGCCCCAGCGACGTCGTCGGTGATCGGCGTGGGCATGCCCTTGTCCCGATTGGTCTCACGGACCAGCACCGCTCCGTACAGGTCCGCGAGGTCCTGCGAGCCGCCGGCGCCGTACCAGAGGGTGGCCTGCAGCGGTGACCACGACCCGCTGGGATGCTCGTCGACGGTGACGGGCCCGAGGACGCCGTGGTGGGCGGCGGCCACCCGCGCGTTGAAAACCGCCGCGCCCACGGCGACAGCACTGCCCCGGAAGCCGACATCGATTGTCGGGCTGTACTGCGGGGCAAGGCAAATGGCGATCTCGTCCTCGCCGGCTTCGATCAACCATGGCTGAACGTTGCCGCCCGACGGGGCGCGCATCGCGGCGACCGCGACCAGACCTGTGACGCTGGAGGCGACGAGTGGTTGTTCCGTCGGCGAGACGGGTCGGGGTGCGGCCATGGCCGGTTCTGTCAACTGGTCGAGGCACGATCCGATGTCGATGCGGCACCGCCCCGAGCGCAGCTCCTCACCAAGCCCGATGCGGCGCACGGCTTCACTGACCGCTGACGCGCCGATGATCACCTCGGAGGCCACCTGCGGCCAGGTGGCCAGGGTGCGTTCGAGCTCGATCAGCGACGCCGCCGTGCGCGGCGAGAGCTTTTCGGCTTCCAGGTGACGCAGGATGTGCGGAATCTTGTCCTTGCTGCTCATGCCCGGCAGTAGGCCGATATCGAGCGGGCCGAGCAGCCCGTGCAGGATCGGGCGGTTGGGCTCGTCGTCGAACCTCTCGACGTCGACGATGCCGCGGTCACTGGTGGCCATCAGTACCGGGATACGTCGGTGCTTGGCGGCGACGCGCACGATCGCCTTGATATCGAGCGAATCACACTCTTCGACAAGGACATTCAGTCCGTCGAGGAAGTCATCGACGGTGTCGGTGGTCAGACCTCCGAGGAATACCTCGACCGGTAGATAGGGGTCGAGTTCGGAGATACGGCGGGCTGCGGCGACTGCCTTGTTGAGGCCGATGTCGAACACGGTGGCCGGTATCCGGTTGAGGTTGGACAGTTCGATGCGATCGAAATCTGCCAGTCGCAGGCGCCCGCAGAGACCTTGGGCGGCCAGGGTGTGAGCGATCACGTGTCCGACGCTCAGGCCGGCGACGCCGACGGTGAGTTCGGCCAGGCGAGTCTGTTCTTCGACGGTGATGCTGTTTCGGTTGCGGTCCAAGCGCAGTGCCTTGAAGCCGACCGGACCCAGGATCGAGACGAGGCTTCGCCGCCACGGGTACCAGGCCCAGCGGCCGGGTTCGTCCAGGAGCGCCGCAGCGGGGCTGGGGCGTAGCCGGCGCAGGTTCTCCAACTCGGTGCCGTGGTGGTCGAGGACCTGGATGTACGGGTCGGATCGAAGTCGACCCAGAGTGGCCGCGTCCGCCGCGTTGGTCGGATCGAGCAATTGCGGGCGGTATTCGTCCGCGTCAGATGGTTGCATTGTCGACTCTCAATTCAGCGCAACGCCCGTCAGCATTGTTTGGGTCGGCTATCCGGTGCGGAGCGGGCCGGACGGGCATTTCATCGGTGTCACCGACCAGCCAGAGGAGAAACGCGTTGATGTGCGCGTTCAAGCACGAATCGACTTGTCCTGCAGCCTCGATCGCCCGCTTGCGCAGTGTTTCGTCGGCGCGATAGATACCGGCAGGCACTCGATGCTGGCTCGGCATTTCCTCACTATTGCATAGGTGGATATCCACCGTCGAGACCGAGAAACGCCAACGCTGCACCACCACTCGGCAGGCTCGACTGCCTGAGGTCTCCGCAGGCTTTACGGGTGTGCACCGGCGCGCATCGGCTGCCGCAGTGTCGGCTTCTTCAAGAGTGCTTCCGTGGCGTCCGCGTCCAGCGGGCCTGACACCAGAGGGCCTTGCGCGTGGCGGTAACCCATGGCGACCAGTCGTTGCGCCGCGGACTCGGTTTCCAGTCCATCAGCGGTCAATTCGAGGCCGAATGCATCGGCCAGGGCGGCGATCGACCGCACGAACAGTTCATTCTCGCCACCACGATCGAGCGTGCGCACAAATTCTCGACCGACCTTCAACGAGTCGATGGGCAGCTCTTTCAAGCTCGGCAGGAAGCTGTATCCGGTCCCGAAATTGTCCAAAGCCAACCGAACCCCAATGCTCTTGAGCGCCAGCAGAATTTGGCCACAGCGCTGTGCCTCGGCGACCAGCAGGTCTTCGGGCAGTTCCAAGCACAGCGCGGCCGCGGGAATGTCGAATTCCGTAAGCGTCGCGGTGAGGTGTTCGGTGAAGCCGTCGGTCACCACCTGGGCAGGGGACAGCTTCACCCGCAGCATCGTCTCGTGCGCCAGTCCCGCGCGGCGCCAGCGCTGGAACTGCGCGCAAGCCAGCCGTAAGACCTCGCGCCCCACGGCGCCACCGAAGTTGGTGGCTTCAGCGATCGGCATGAACTCCTCGCGCAGCAGTGGTCCGCGGGTGGGGTGGTTCCACCGCACCACGGCCTCCACCGCGGCAAGTTCTCCACTCTGCAGATCGACCTCGGGCAGATAACGCAGGAACAGCGCGCCGCTCTCTACGCAGTCATGCAGGTGCACTTCGATGTCGGTTTGGAGCGAATATCGTGCCGCCAGCTCGTCGCTGAACGCGATCACGGTGTTGCCGCCGGCGGTCTTGGCAGCAGTCAACGCATGTTCGGCATACCTGAGCAGGTCGGACACCGAGTCGGTTCCCGGAATCCCAACGGCCACGCCGATGCTCACTCGGTGTCGGATGTAGGTCGAGCCCAGCAGCAGCCGTGCTGCCAGCATCTGGCGCAGCTGTTCGGCGTACTTGTAGGCGTCGGCGAGCGTGGTGGGTACGTTGAGCACCGCGATGATCTCGTCGCCGCCGAGGCGAGCCAGGAATGCCACGTCCGCGGTGTGCTCGCGCAACCGCTGCGTGAGTTCGACAAGAACCCGGTCCCCGGTCTCGTGACCGAGCAGATCGTTGACCGCTTTGAGTTGATCGGGATCGATGTAGAGCGCCGCGACAGGGGCGGGCTGGCCTGCCGCAAGCCGATGCTCGAGGTGGTCGAGCAGACTCCGGCGATTGCGCAGGCCCGTCAGATCATCGTGCTCGGCCAGGTGCCTGGTGGATTCTTGTGCTTCGACCCGCGCCTTGACGTGAGCGAACATGGTGGCGATGACTTTCAGCGCCGTGATCTCGTCGTCTGTCCACGCAAGGTCGCCGTACTTGATGAAGCCCAGTGTGCCCGTTGTGATGAAGCCGTCGGACCCCTCGGTCGTATCCGCAACGTTCATCGGCACGGCGGCTATCGAGACGACGGGGACGGTGGTGCCTTCTTCGATGCGCTGCTGGAATTCATCCGGCTCGGCGCCCGGTCGCAGGATCACGGGCTCTTCGACATGCTCGGCCATCGCGAAGACCGGATCGGCGTCCTTGAAGTACACCGTTCCGATCGGATCAGGGTCCGGGACGTAGGTCCTGATCGGCCACTGAGCGATCAGGATTGTCGCTCGAATGGTGTGATCGTTGTGCCGCAGGAACGCGACGTCCAGCCCGAAATGCGCCGCCACGTCGGTCAGAACCTGCTCGCTGGCAGCGACGTAGTTGTCCGCGTCGGCGGCCATCAGGGTATGGGCCACCCCCTCGACAAGGTGGTTGAGGGCGGTCAGCACTTGATCACGGTAACCAACGAATCGGGTTTACACCCGTCAATTTCGTTCGGCCTCACTGCTTCCGCTGGTAAACCTGCTCAACCCGGGGTCGGGGGCGCCGGACACAAAAAACGGGGCGCCCCGAGTGGGGCGCCCCGAATCTTGTTGCCAGTCAGCGGCTCTGGTGCACGCTGCTGTCGACCTGCGGCGCCTCGGCCCGCGGGTGGATGTCGTTGACCCAGTCGTGGTGCGAGTAGTCCGCCGACGCGGGCGCGGCCAGTCCGAGCACCGCGGCCACCATTCCGTTTGCCACCACTGCGGCCAGTCCGAGCTTCTTCATTGTCCCCAACTCCTTGTATCTGAAGCTTTGATGCCTGGTTCAACGGGACGGGGGATGGGGGTATTTCTGCAGATGGGGTGTTGGCAGCAATTGATCGTTTCTCGGCAGTAATCAGTCGGTAACACGCCCTGTGGATGAATCACGCACTGTGGATAACTGGCTACCGGGCGCCGGATCCGGGGTCTAGGGTGCCTCGTTCTGTCGGTGCCAGTGGTCACGGTAGCGGCATGAACACACCACCACGCATGACCCGGGCCGAGATCGGCGCGCTCGGCGAACAACTCGCGGTCGACCACCTGATCTCGCTCGGGATGACGGTCCTGGCCCGCAACTGGCGCTGCCGGTGGGGTGAACTCGACATCATTGCCACCGAAAAGGGCCACGGTGCAGTCGTTTTCGTCGAGGTGAAGACCCGCACCACCACGGAGTTCGGCGGTATCGAGGAAGCGGTGACTCCCGGGAAGGCCCGTCGCCTGCGCCGGCTGGCCAGTGTGTGGCTCGCCGAGCAGAACGCCCACTGGCCCGACATCCGGATCGATGTGGTCGGCGTGCGCCTCGGCGGCCGGGAGCCGGAGCTGGTGCACCTGAAGGGCATCGGCTGATGGCGCTCGGACGGGCCTACTCGGTGGCCATCCGCGGGCTCGACGGCGTCATGGTCGAAATCGAAGCGGACATCACCTCGGGGCTGCCGGGGGTACATCTGGTCGGCTTGCCCGATGCGGCGTTGCAGGAGTCGCGGGATCGGGTCCGGGCGGCGATCACCAACTGCGGCAACAGCTGGCCGATGTCACGGCTCACTCTCGGGCTGTCGCCGGCCACCTTGCCGAAAGGCGGGTCGATGTACGACCTGGCCATTGCGGCCTCGGTGCTGTCGGCGCATTTGAAGATGCACTGGGCACGGCTCGAAAAGACGGTCCTGCTGGGCGAATTGGCGCTCGACGGTCGGGTGCGCCCGGTCAAAGGGGTACTACCGGCCGTCATGGCTGCCAAGCGTGAGGGGTGGCCATCAGTGGTGGTGCCCGCCGAGAATCTGGCCGAAGCCAGTCTGGTCGACGGCATCGAGGTGTGGGGTGTCCGCACGCTCGGGCAGATGCAGGCGTGGCTCAACGGGAAGGCGGGGCTGGACGAGCGGGTCGACACAACGGCGCCGGCCGCCGACGACAGCGTCGACCTCGCGGACGTGGTGGGGCAGACCCAGGCCCGGTGGGCGGTCGAGATCGCCGCCGCGGGCGCCCACCACCTGATGCTCACCGGGCCGCCCGGGATCGGGAAGACGATGCTGGCTCAACGGCTTCCGGGGTTGCTGCCCGACCTGACCGACGACGAGGCGTTGGAGGTCACCGCCATCCATTCGGTGGTGGGCCTGCTCACCGGAGATACGCCGCTGATCACCCGTCCGCCGTTCGTCGCGCCGCACCACACGTCCAGTGTCTCGGCGTTGGTCGGCGGCGGTTCGGGGATGGCGCGGCCCGGCGCGATCAGCCGGTCACACCGCGGCGTCCTGTTCCTGGACTTAACCGACCTACCTTATTGCCGTTCGTGTCGTTCGTCGAAATGTGTGGTCGGGAAGGTACCGTCTGCTTAACCAAATTCGCATTCAATGTTCGTAACGTCTGCGGTAGGTGGTGGATTGTGGCGGGTCGTCTGGTGGTTGGGCTCCGTGTGCAGGAGATTACGCGAGGTGATGGACGCCGCGCCTATACGATTCTCGATGGCGTCGGCGCGGTTTATGGTGTCGCGGATGGCTACCTGCGCAGGTGCGCCGGTGGCACGGACCGCACATACGCGTATCTGTTGGTTGATCATCTGCGGTGGCTGGAATTCGAGTCTCTGACAACGGAAACGGTGCAGCTGCGGGATTTGCAGCGTTACATGGGTGCCGTCGGCGCGGAGTACCACGGCCCGTTCGGCTGTCCGTGGCGCACCGACAAACGTCCCTATAGCCAGGGCACATTGGAGACGGCCGCGGCCTGCCTAAAAGGTATGTATCTGTACCAGGGCTCGCGAGGCGTACGTTCCGACCTTGCCAAGGAGCTCGAACACACACGACTGCCGACGACAGCAGACCGGCGGCGAATCTTCCTAGGCCACACGGTCAATGAGATGTCATCTAACCCATTGACACCGGCGAAGACGGTGCGACGGCGTCATCCGAAGCTGCCACCGGAGGATGCACGTGGTCATCTTGTAGATGCTGTGTCGAGCGCGCGCGATCGGATGGTGGTGACCTGGTTGGCCGACGGCGGTTTCCGCATCGGCGAATTGTGCGGTCTGCACTTGATAGATCTCCATCTGCGTGAAGGCGCTGGCTGCGGGCAATGCCGGTCGCGGCATGTCCATATCTGTCACCGGGAGACCAACCCGAACGGGGCGCGAGCGAAAACCAAGCACCCGTGGCGAATTGACGGAGGCACCGTGCACGGTGGATTGATCCGGCGTGCCAGTCCGGCCATGGTGCACGCCTATTTCGAGTACCTGACGACCGAATACCCCTCGGATGTGGAGCACGGAATGTTGTTGGTGCAGTTGCACGGAGCCAATCGGGGCGAGCCATTAGCGGCGGCTGCGGTGCGGGGGATGCTGGCACGTGCCAGCAAGCGGGCTGATGTGGGAAAGGTTCGGCCGCATGCGTTTCGGCACCAGTTCGCCACCGATGTGCTCGAGGCGTCGGGCGGCAACAGCATTATTGCGCGTGATGCCGGCGGTTGGGCATCGGCGACGACGGTCGAGCAGGTGTACGGCCACGCCGACATCGACGACCCGACCTTTTCGGCGGCTCTGGACCATGTGTGGGGCCGGACAAAATGATCCCGTTGACCCTGGTACCCGACGAGAGCGAAAGCCGGGCCGCGCGTGACCGTTTGGAGCTACTGACTGCCCTGATCTCGGCGCCGGGGTTCGATCCGCTCTATCGGGACGACGTGATTGTCATCCCGCGCGATCATCTGGTCTATGGGTGGGGGTGTGCGGTCGCCAATTGTGAGCGGCCCCGCCGCAGCCACAGTGCGCGGGTATGTGAACGCCACCATCAGGAGTGGCTGCAGGCTCAGGCTTCGGGTGTCACGTTGGGTGTGTTCGTTGCCGCCGCGCAGCCGTTGACGGCGCGCTTGGGTGCCGGCCTGGAGATGTGTCGAATCTGCAATGATCGGGCTGTTTTTCACCGCGACACGCGGTTGTGCAAGCGCCACTATCAGTCCTGGTGGCGCCGCTTCACCGCGGACGGGGACGCGGATTTCGATCACTGGCTGCAGGCCCAACATTCCTACCCGAGCTACGGGGTTTGTCGGTGCATGGTGTGCTCGGACCCGGCAGCCAGTCCGTTGGGGTTGTGCCAGCAACACGGCGACCGCTACAAACAGGCCGGTAAACCCGGCGGTGCGCGGTTGCCCGACAGTTGGGCGTTGAGTCTGGAGCCCAAAGGTTTGCCGGTACCGGTGTCCTACGACGACCCCATCCTCTTTGGCCAATGGTGTGCGCAGGCTAACCCGGTCTACCGGTCCGGGGTGATCAACCTGATCGGGTTGGCTCCGATGCTCAAGGCCGAATTCCAATGGGGCTTGCACGCGCACTGCCAGGACCGCGATCCCACGGCGTGGGAGGTCTTCGAAATTCAGCGGCTGGTGAACGTCTGCCGGCGGCTAGGTTGTGTGTCGTTGGCCGATCACGACGGGCAGCGATGGACCGACGTCGATGGGAAATCGGTTCTGGACGCCCGTATTTCGCAGATCGGCCGCGAAATCATCGACTCGTTGCGGATGGTGTATTACAGTCCGGCCGATACCCGGGAGGCCGGATTCATCGAGACCCATCATTTCGGCCGACGCTTCCCGGTGTTGCGCAGCAAGTTCGATTTGACCACTGTTCCGCAACGCTGGCTGCGCGATCTGCTGTGGGACCATTTGGCCGAACTGCTGCGATCGGAACGGCCGCCCCGCAGCCGCGGCCCGCTCGACGCGTTGCGCCGCGGGGCCGTGGAACTCGGCGCCTACCTGGAACTCAACGCTGCACAGGGAGGTCACGTCCCGGCGCTGCTGACAGCGCAGGATGCGCAGGGCTTCGTCGCCGATCAGCGTCATCGCGAGCAGCATGGCCTGGTATCGCTGGGCATGGTGCGCCAAGACGGCAAACCCTCGATCGTCACCAACGTGACCCGCCGGCTGGTCTTCAACGCCATCCGCAAATTGCTGTACCGCGCACTGGAATCCGGCCGCGCCGCCGAGATTGAACTCAAGCGCGATTTTATCGTCGAATTCCCGGCCGGTGGCCCTGACCCGAAGACATCCCGCAGTCCGTTCAGCGACGACGTCGCGCAGGCCCTCGCCGATGACACGAATCTCGCGGCGTTCGCGGCTACCTACGATCCTCACGATCGGGGTCTGCGCGATGTGTGGGAAGCCATTGTGGTCACGGGCCGGCGCTGCGGGGAGGTTCTCACGCTGCGGTTGGACTGCATCGGGCGGTATGGGCAGCTGCCGATGCTCTGGCACGACCAGACCAAGGTCGGCAACTACAACGAAGGGATCCGCATCCCCGAACCACTCTTCGTGCGAATCGAAGAACGCCGCACCAAAACGATTGCCAGGTTCGAACGCCGCCACGGCCGCCTGCCCACCCCGGCGGAGCGATCGGTGATGGCGCTGTTTCCCTCCAACGTGCGCAATCGCGCCGAAACCCGCTCGATCTCCTACGGATTCTTCAGCCGTAGCTTCAAGGAATGGGTGGCTGAGTTGGCCCTGCCTCGGACCGTTGCGCACCAGGCTCGCCATACGCTGGCCACCAACCTGCTGCGGGCCGGGGCGAGCCTGGCGCACATCCGCCGGTATCTGGGCCAGGTCAGTGACCGCATGGCTGAGCATTACGTCACTGTGGCCCACTCCGATTTGGAGGACATCCTGGCGTGCGTGTGGGTCACCGGACCGGCCACTGCCAACCCCGGTGAAATGCTGTCCGACGAGCGACCGTTGACCCGCGAGCACGCGATGGCGATTGCCGTCGACCTGTCCCGACGCAGCACACCGGCCGAAGGTGGGTTCTGCACCTTCCAGCCGGTGGTCAATGGTGCGGCCTGCCCCTGGAACCTGGACTGCCACAATTGCGACAAATTTGTTCTGTCGGGCGCGGATCTGCTGTATTGGCGTAGAAAGCAACAGCAATGGCGCTCGATCGCTGAGCGTGCACCCGACGAAGCGACCGCCAACTATCTGCACGACGTCTTCGAACCGACCGCCCGGGCCATCGCCGGACTGGAACGCGCACTAGCTGGCCTTGGCCTGCTTGACGAGGCCCTCAGCCTCGATCTGCGCCGCCCGCAGGACTACTTCCACCGGGTGTGGAGTACGAACTTTCCGGTCGCTGACCTCACCACCCTTGATGGCGCTGACGATCCTGACGGGCAGGAGATCGCCTAACTATGGCAGGCCCCACATCGAGTCGCACCGCGGCCGCGCTACAGTCCCGCCGCACCGCGGCCGCCGCCATGGTCGAGCGTGTGCACGATGCGCTGCGACACATGAAACGCGAACAAATGGACATCACCGCCGCGGCCGTGGCGCGACGCGCAAACGTATCGCGCACATTCCTCTACCAAAATGCGGCAGCACGCCAAGCCGTCGCTGAGGCCATCGCCGAGACGACCGATCGCCATGCACGAGCACAATCCGAGAGAGACAAGCAAACGGCGGCGACATGGCGTGAACGCGCACTCAACGCCGAAGAACAACTCACGTGTCTGAACCGTGAAATCATTAAACAGCGCAACACCATTGGTGACCTCCTCGGCAAAATCCGTGACCTCGAAGCTGACCTACCCGAAGACGGCGTGCAACGGCTGATCACCGAGCGCACCACCCTCAAGCGCCAAATCCAAGACCTCACCCACGAAAAGAACCGACTCAACGAGCGACTCCACGCAGCGCGCGACAACAATCGATTCCTGGATAACCGAATCGCTGACCTCGAGGCTCAACTCATCGACCGATCCGTTGTGCGGGACAACGCTTGACCACCCGTCGATGCGACCAACTCCGGAAATTGGTCTATCGAGGAAGTCGCTGTTCTAATTGGGCCCTAGCCGTGGTCCTCAATGATCAGGGCGACCACTTCGCTGAGATGGGATGAATCGGAGTTCCGTTCTGGCTACGTTGCCAAACGCGTTGTGCTCGATGGAAAGCCCCCCACCGGCCCGGTTCAACGCAAATCGCCGCTACAGCGATGGCTGCATCGCAGGCTCTCGACGTCAGGCATGCATTGCCCGAGGGCATCGTTAATTGATTGAGACAGTCTGTGAGCTTCGCAGCCATATCTGGGTGCGTGCCGGTTTCATCGGTAATTTGGTTCGGTGGTGCTCACGCGAGGAATTGTTCAACTGCCTGTAGTGCGTGATCCTGGTAGCCCAGATTGCCCAATGCGGGATAGATGTACTCCTGGTTGGTGACCGGACCGGTCAGCGTCTTGGCGTGGCTCGCGTAGAACAGCCCAGTTTTGAGTTCGGGATTGGTCAGGGCTTTGACCATCCGTTCGCCGCCCGCAGGCAAAGGATGTGCGAGACCGAATAACGGTGCGACGTACGGAAACACGAACCGCGCGCCGAGCGTGCGTGCGAGCAATCCGCTGTGGTCGAGTGCGCCGGTACCGCTGGTATTGCCGGGGCTCATCGTTAGGAGGCGCAGATTCGGATGGCGGCGTGCTGATGCGGCCATCCAGGCGGCTCCGAGGAACTTTACGTATGCATAGGCGTGCAATGGGTTTCGCGTGCGCCCTTCGAAGAAGGACCCGTCGATTACGGCCGCGTATTCATCAACGGAGTGCTGCTGGAATGCAGGCCGCGGGATTCGTAGCGCGGGTACGCCGCGGGCGGCTTCGCTGCCGGCCAGCACCCCGGTATTGAGGAGTGCTCCCGAGTCAATCAGCGCTGCCAAGAGCGCGGCGTGGCCGCCGATATTATCGGCGAAGATTCTGGTCATGCCTGTATCGGTCCGTTGAAACGGCATGTTGCCTCCGGTGCCTCCGGCGTTGAGCAGGACACCATGGAGAGGATTATCGAGGGCCTGGACCAGGCGCTGTGCAGATTCCGGGTTCGCAGCGTCGAAATCGACGGTGATGAATCGTGTGTAGCCGGTCAGAGCTTGCAGCTCCGATCGTGCTCGCTGCGCCTTGACGCGGTTGCGGCAGGCCAGGTAAATTGGGGTTCCCCTGAAAAAGTGGACACGGTTAGCTTGATTGCTGATTGATCCGTGCGGTGATCTCGAAGTCGATAGGTGAGATCATTCCCAGTGAACTATGCCGCCTGTCATGGTTGTAGTAGCGAAGGTAATTGTCAAGTCCCGCAGCAAGATTCGCATACGTTGTGAAGGCATGCCGCTTGTAGTACTCGTGCTTGACCGTCGACCACAGTGATTCGGACCCGGCGTTGTCCCAACATATGCCGGTGGCCCCCATAGAGCGGCGCAGGCCGTGATCGGAGCAGACTGTGGCCAAGTCGTGACTGGTGTATTGACTGCCCCGGTCCGAGTGCAAGATGGTGCCGGCCACCGACCCGCCGCGGGTGAACACCGCCGCGTCCACCGCCTGCTCGACGAGCTCAGTGCGCATGTGGTCAGCCACCGACCAGCCCAGCACCCGTCGCGAGTGCTCGTCGCGGATCGCGCACAGGTAGGCATCGCCTTCACCGCAGGTCAGATAGGTGATGTCGGAGGTCCATACCGCATCGAGGCGGCCTTGATCGAAGACCCGGCCCACCCGGTCGGGTGGGAAAGACGCCGCCGGGTCGACGACTGTGGTTTTGACCTTGAAGGTGCGCGGGCTGATGCCTTCGATGCCCATCTCGGCCATGATCGCCGCGACGGTGTTGACCGACACCGAGACCCCAGCGGCGTGCAGGTCGGCGGTGATCCGTGGTGAACCGTAAGTGCGTCGGGATTCTTGCCAGTGGGCCAGGATCTTGACCTCGAGATCGCGGCGCCACTGCTGCCGCGGCGTGGGTTCGGTGCGTCGCTGCCGTGCTTCCCAGGCGTAATAGCCCGAGCGTGAGACGTCGAGGAGCTCGGTCAGTGTGGCGATGTCGTGGTCGGCGCACTCCGCGGCGATGAGCTCAAACCGACTCACCGATGTTGCTGTGCCGCAAAGTACGCCGATACTTTTTTCAAGAAGGCGATATCTCGGTCCTTCTCGGCCAGTTCCGCACGCAGCCGCACCAATTCGGCGCGTTCACGGGCCGTCAGATCGCCTTCTGGCGGCCCATGGCGGGCATCGCTGGCCACCCCGTCGCGGACCCTCTCCTGACGCACCCACTTGCCCAGCAGACTCTCGTGCAGGTTCAGTTCGCGGGCCACCTCCGAGACCGGCCGGCCCCTGTCAATCACCCGACGAGCAGCCTCCACCTTGAACTCCGGTGTGAACGACCGACGCGTCCGCGACATATCGACATCCTTCCAGCAGGACACCGTCCCGCTATCTCAGGTGTCCACTGAAACTGGGGAACCTCCAATCGCCGAATAGTTGCCGTGCACCGCCAGTTGGCGGGCTGATTCACGGCCGATTCCAGAGTTGGCGCCTGTGATAAGTACTGCGTTTTGCATACTGGTTCCTTAACGGCTGATGGATGGCGAGACCAGACTACGCACCAACTGTACTTATTAGTACATAGTCCTGCGATGGTCCGCGCACCGAATCGAGACTGCTCCAAAGGCAAGCTCCCATCAGGCGCTCGCGGGGCAGCCGGAGCGTGACAGTCGCCGATGGAAGGTGCGGCTTGCTGTTTGCGATGCTGCCGCGTCGACGAATGCCCACGATGCCATCGAGCTGGACTCTCAATCGAAACGTCCTATCGGACGGGATTTTCCCGGCACTACGTCCACGGACGGGATCGGCATCTCGAGCACTGACTTCTGAATCTGTGACGTCGAGGTCACCGAAATCAACTGCACCGCTTTAACTTCCACAAAAACTCGGTTACCGCATCACTGATCGTTATATACCGAAGTCAAGCTGTGTCATAGTTGAGCTAGTTCAGCTGGATTCCAACCCACGCATCGACGATGCCGGGGTGTATGGCTTACTGCTGTGCGTCTATGAACGCGGCTAGTTGGGTGAGGTTGGGGCCGGTGGCTTCGGGGGTTGTGGGTAGGCGTTCGGTTGGGGCGTTGGTTCGATTTACCCAGAATGTGCGGTAGCCGAATGTGCTGGCGCCGGCTGAGTCCCAGCCGCCGTGTGCGCTGAAGGCGATTTGTGTGCGCGGAAGCCCGAATGCATCAACTCCCATCTGGTATGCGCGGGGGTCGGGTTTGAATGCTTGGACGCGGTCGGTGCTTAGGTGTGGGTCGAACACCCCTTCGAGTTCGGCGTTCGTGACCCAGGAGTCGAGCATGGTGGTGGTGGCGTCGGACAGGAACGCGAGGTGTAGTCCGCTCTCTTTGAGCGCGTGCAGCGCGGCCGGGGCTTCTGGCCAGGGTGTCAGTTGGAGCCATGAGTTCATCAGCTGTTCGCGACCGGCGGGGCTGAGTTGCAGACCGGACTGCTGTACGGCGAATTCGAGTGCGTCTTGGGTGATCGTCCAGAAGTTGGTGTACGTGCCTGTCAAGGTGCGTAGCCAGGTGTATTCGAATTGCCGGGTACGCCAGGTGTCGATCAATGTGGTTCCCGTGCCGGGAAATACGTCCTCGGCGGCGGCATCGACCGCGCGGCGGTCGAACACGGTGAAAGCGTCGAATGCAACAGCCCGAATGGGACCGGGTGGGCTGGGAGCAGCCGTGGCGAACGACGCTTGGCTTACGCCCAGGCCTGCTGCGGCCGCGAGCCCGAGGAGGCCCCGGCGTGATACGGGGGCCTTCATGCGCCGTCGGCAAGTGGTAGCCGCACCTCGAAGCGCGCTCCGTTGTCGAGGTTGTGCGCCGAGAGGGTGCCGCGGTGGGCCTGTACAAGGCCCGCGGCGATGGCCAGTCCCAGACCTGAGCCGCTTGGCAGCGATGAATCTGCCCGCGGCACACGGCCGTTCGAGCCGCGGTAGGCGACGTCGAACACTCTGGCTAGATCCGCCTCATCAATGCCGACACCGGTGTCGTCGACGCGGGCCCAGGCGCCGTCGGCGTCGCGGCCCAGCGTCAGTTCGACGCGTCCGCCTTCGGGGGTGTGGGCGATGGCGTTGGCCACCAGGTTGGAAAGCACCCGCACCAGCGCCCGGTCGCTGCCGATCACCCGGACAGGTTCAGCCGGCAGCTGGGCCGCCAACTGCACCCCGGCGCGCTCTGCGGCGATCCGGTGCGCAGCCAATACATCATCGACGACTTCGTCGAGTGCGACGGCGTCGTGCGCCGGTTGCACTGCGCCGGCATTGATCTTCGACATCTCGAAAAGGTCATCGACCATCTCGGACAACCGAATCGATTCCTGTTCAATGTGTTTGGCGTGGGCACGCACCTCTGCGGTATCCACAACACCGTCGGAGATCGCTTCGGATACCGCGCGGATGCCCGCCAGCGGGGTGCGCAGGTCGTGGCTGACGAACGCCACCAGCCGGCGCCGGGACTGTTCAGCGGCGCGTTCGGATGCGCGAATCTCCTGCTCCCACACGGTGCGGCGGGCTTGGTAGCGGGCCAACATGACCGCAGCTGGAATGGTCACCACCGCGACGATCACCAATACCACCGCAATCCGTTCGAAGGTCTCGGTGATCATGAAACCGCTGGCTCCCAAGACCCCGGTGAAGGTGGCCAGGGTGGGAATCAGCACGAGCGCCACCATGCTGACCGCCAGTGACCAGGATCGGGCGAGCCGGATGAGCACGGCGCCGGTGATCACCACCGGCACCGAGCAGGCCAATGCCCAGCCGATGATTTCCCACAGATCAGTCGCCTGCATGATCTCCTCCCCACATGTAGCCGCGACCCCACACCGTCTGAATCCGGTGTGCGTCACCGAGTTTGGCGCGCAGGCGTTTGATGTGCACCGTCACTGTCGACAGATCGCCGAAGTCCCACTGCCACACCAGTTTCAGCAGCTGCTCACGCGAGTAGACGGTGTCTGGATGGGTGAGCAGGAAGACAATCAGATCGAATTCGCGGTTGGTCAGGCTCACCGCGGCACCGTTGACGGTCACCGCGTGCGCGGCGGTCGATATCTGCAGCGCGCCGGTGGTGATCTCCAGCGGTTCAACGACCGCGCGCGCCGGCGTGCGGCGCAGCACGGAACGAACACGGAGCGCGAGTTCACGCGGACTGAACGGTTTGGTGAGATAGTCATCGGCACCGGCCTCCAGACCGGCGATCCGGTCGTCCTCCTCGCCGAGCGCGGTCAACAGGATCACCGGCAGTCCGTACCCGTCGCCGCGGCGCATGCTGCGGCACAGCGTCAGCCCGTCCGGTCCGGGCATCATCACGTCCAGCACCGCCATGTCGATGTGCTGCGAATCCAGCAGCGTCAATGCCTCGTGGCCGTCGCGTGCAGTACTGACGTCGTGGCCGTCGCGCTCCAGATACCGGCGCACGACATCCCGCACGATCGGATCGTCGTCGGCGATCAAAACCCTCGTCACACCAGACAGCGTAGTCGGCCGATAGCCCGTTACCTGGCCCCTACCAGCACCTATGTCACGAATTCGTCATCATTGCACCCTGGCGAGGGCGCCCGCTGCGCCTTACGGTCGGGTTATGTCCAGCACTGCGATCACAGTGATCCTGCCCTGTTTAAACGAGGCGGAGTCACTGCCCGCGATCCTGGCCGCCCTACCCGACGGGTACCGCGCGCTGGTGGTCGACAACAACAGCACCGACGGCACCGCAGCGGTGGCGCGGGCGCACGGCGCCGAGGTAGTCACCGAATGTCAACCCGGCTACGGCGCCGCGGTCCACGCCGGGGTGCTGGCGGCGCGGACACCCACCATCGCGGTGCTCGACGCCGACGGGTCCTTGGACCCGCGGTCGTTGCCATACCTGGTTGAGGCTGTGGATCGCGGTGCCGATCTGGCCGTCGGGCGGCGCCGCGCGGTGCCCGGACTGCGGTGGCCGTGGCACGCCCGGCTGGGCACCGCAGTGATCTGCTGGCGGCTACGGAGGAAGTATCGCCTTGCGGTGCACGATATCGCGCCGATGCGGGTGGCGCGCCGCGACGCGCTTGTGGAACTTGACGTGCGCGACCGGCGGTGCGGGTATCCGCTGGAACTGTTGGTGCGCGCCGCGCAGGTCGGTTGGCAGGTGGCCGAAAGCGATGTTAGCTACGGCCCGCGCACCGGCGGCCGATCGAAGGTGAGCGGCTCATTGCGCGGCAGTTTCCATGCTGCACTGGATTTTTGGCGAGTCCTCTCATGACGATTCCGGTGACCGTCCTGGTAATGGCCAAGGCGCCGGTACCCGGGCTGGCCAAGACGAGATTGGCGCCCGATCTGGGGGTTGGCGGTGCAGCCGACGTCGCGGCCGCGGCACTGCTGGACACGCTGGATGCGGTCGCGGCCGCACCCGTGGCCTCGCGCGTGGTGGCCATGACGGGAGACGTGGGCGCGGCGCGGGCGGCCGCAGAAATTCGGGAACGGCTCGCCACGTTCACCGTGATACCGCAGCGCGGACAAGATTTCGGTGACCGGTTGGCCAACGCCCACCACGACGCAGCCGCCGCCGGCTACCCCGTGGTGCAGATCGGCATGGACACCCCGCAGATCAGCGCGACACTGCTCGCCGACTGCGCCCGCCGTCTGCTGCGCACGGACGCGGTGCTAGGGCCGGCCAGCGATGGTGGTTGGTGGTTGCTCGGGCTGCGCAACATACTTGGCGCCGATTGCTTGCGCACCGTACCGATGTCGCAACCTGATACGGGTGCGCTGACGTTGCACGCGCTGGCGTCAGCCGGACTGTCCGTGGGCCTGGTGACCAAGCTGACTGACGTGGACGTCGTCGATGACATCGCCGCCGTGCAGCGTGTGTGCTCGGCCGATAGCCGATTCCGGCGGCTGACCGCCGCGATCGAGGCGTGACATGTTCGGGAACCTCTATGAGCGTGCCCTGGTAGGTGAGCGGTGCTGGATCCGGCATGACGACGGCACTCGCCAGCGGTTGCCGGTACACAACTGGCTGGGCGGTCGCCGTGCGGACCGGCAGTTCGACCGGGCGGTGCTGGCCCTGTGCCACGGGCCGACCATCGACTTGGGCTGCGGCCCGGGCCGATTGGTAGCCGATCTCATCCGGCGCGGTGTGCCAGCCCTGGGCGTGGACCAGTCCGCCACCGCCGTGGAACTCGCGCGGCGCAGCGGCGCCCCGGCATTGCGCCGCGATGTGTTCGACCCGCTCCCCGGCACCGGCCGGTGGCAGACGGTACTGCTGGCCGACGGCAACGTCGGGCTCGGTGGTGACCCGATCCGGGTGCTGCGCCGCGCCGCCGACCTGCTCCGGCGCGGCGGATCGTGCATCGCCGAATTCGACTCGGCCCCATGCGGAGTCAAGACGCAGTGGGTGCGGCTGGAATCGTCGCGGACGGTCGGACCGTGGTTCCGGTGGGCCACGGTGGGGGTGGACAGCGCGGAACGCGTCGCCGGTGACGCCGGCCTGACGGTACTGGACATGCATCCGGTCGGCGACCGGATGCTCGCCAGTCTGGCCCAGCGATGAATGCGTCGGGACTGCGTAGCACCGCGGTGACCGCGCGGGTCGGCATGATGCTCGGCATCGCCGTCGGCGTGTGCTTCCTGACCGGTCTGGTCAGTCACCTCATCCAGCATCCGCAACCCTGGTTCTACTGGCCCGCGCACCCGGCGTGGCTGTACCGGGTGACCCAGGGACTCCATGTCGCTTCGGGTATCGCCGCTATCCCGCTGACGGTCGTAAAGCTGTGGTCGGTGTGGCCCAAGCTGTTTGAACGCCCGATTATCGGTGGCCTCACGCGGCAGCTGGAGCGCCTGTCGATCCTGGTGCTCGTCGGGGCGATCTTGTTCGAGCTGTCCACCGGGTTGTTGAACATTGCGCAGTGGTACGTGTTCCGATTCTTCTTCACCACAACGCATTACGCAGTGGCCTACCTCGCGGCGGGCGCGGTACTAGTGCACCTCGCGGTCAAGCTGCCGGTGATCCGATGCGCTCTCGGCGAACCGCTCGACGAACTGTCCACCGCCGCGGTCGGCCCGACCCGGCGCACGGTACTGCGCGGCACCGGATTGGCGGTCGCGGCAGCGACCGTGGCCACGGCCGGCCAGACCGTACCGTGGCTGCGCCGGATGTCGGTTCTCGCGCCGCGCTCCGGCCAAGGGCCACAAGGTATTCCGGTGAACCGAACCGCGGTTGCAGCTGGCGTGCTGCAGACCGCGGCCTCACCGCAGTACCGCTTGACGGTGACCAACGGTGCGCTCAGCCGCGCCTTTTCGGTGTCCGAGCTGAACGCCCTGCCGCAGCAGACCTTCCATCTGCCGATCGCCTGCGTCGAGGGTTGGAGCGCCGACGCCGCATGGACCGGTGTGGTGCTGGCGGACCTGATCGCCATGGTCGGAGGGTCCCGCGACGCCGATGTGCGGATGGTGTCATTGGAGCCACCCGGGCCGTATTCGCGCACCGTGCTCCCGGCCGGGCATGCTCACGACGGCCAGACCCTGATCGCGCTGAAACTCAACGGCGACACGCTACATCCCGATCACGGCTATCCGTGCCGGCTCATTGCACCGTCGCGGCCCGGAGTGCTGCAGACCAAATGGCTGTCCCGGATCGAGGTGCTGCCATGAGGGTGCTGCTGTTCATGTCCGGTCTGGCCCTTGCCGGTTACGGCGCGGTCCTGGTGTCGGAGAACCCACCGGTGATCATCATGCGCATCGTGGTCTGGGCGTTGGTGGCGGTGGCGCTCCATGATGTGGTGTTCGCGCCACTGTGCGCGGCGATGGGTCTTTCGTCTCGCCGGGTGCTGCCGACGGTGTGGCAGGCACCCGGCGCGGTGGCCGCGTTGTGCACGGTGGTGCTGGTGCTGCTCGCCATCCCGGTGTTCGACAAACCCGGGGCGTCTCTGGACAACGCCACCGTTCTCGATCGGGATTACCATGCTGGACTGTGGATTTCGATCGCGGTGGTGTGGGCGTGTGTGCCCGGTTATCTGGTGGGTCGGCGGTTTCTACCAGTTCGTCATAATCAGGTGGTTGAGAGCAAGAGCGCCGACGACGTTGGCGACCAGCCACCAGCGTCGTGATCGCGCCGGCAGCAGGGCGCCCGCGGCGGTCAGCCAGACGGTGAACGGCAGCCAGATCCGTTCGGTCTCAGCCTTGCTCAGCATGCTCAGGTCCGCGCACATGATGGCTACCAACGAAGCCAGCACCAGCAGGTGCAGGCCGCTGCGCCGCCGCAGCGCGGCTCGGTTGAAGGCGAGGCTCAGCCCGGCGACGCTGCCGAGCCCGATGGCGCACACCACTGATGCCAGGTTGGCCCACGACCAGTACTGGAACGGCCGGTTCGTGGCGATACCCTGCCAATACCGTTGCTGCACCAAGATGTAACCGTCGATCCACCAGAATCCCGTGGCAGCGAACGCGCCGACCACCGCCAGCGTGGCGCCGACCGCGGGCAGCAGCACTCGGGTCACCACGCGCCGGCTAGGTGCGGTGCAGAGCACCGCGACCGCCGGTATCGCCATCAAGCCGAGGCCGTAGTTGAGGAAGATGCCCCAACCCAGCAGGAGCCCCGCGCCGGCGCCGGTGAGCGCGGGGCGCCGGTTGCGGGTGGCCAGTGCGAGCAGGGTGATACCCCACGCGGCGACGCCCGCGTAGTAGGCATCGGCTGAGACGGCGATCCAGATGGCGGTCGGTGCGACCGCGACGAACGGGGCGGCCGCACGGGCGGTGGTCTCATCGCACAGCGTGCGCAGCGTCACGACGATGGCCGCGGCGGCACTGGACCCGATCACCAGGCACCACAGCCCCGCCCACGCGCCCCCGCCCAGCCCCACACGATCCAGCCACACAAACGTCAACAGCGCTGCCGGTGGATGGCCGGAGACGTGGGTGATCCACGAGTGTGGCTGGAAGTCAAGGATTCTGGAGGAGAAGGTACGCAGCGCCTCGGGAATGTCGGTGACACTGGGAACCTGGCGCAGATATTCGTTAGGGGCGGTCAGGCGTCCGGCGAAACCGACCTGCCAGCCGTCGACCATCGACAGTGCGAACGCCCAGCCGCACGACACAGCCCACGCCGTCAGGGGCACCGCTCGCCACGGCAGCCGCGCGGCCACGGCCTGTCCCCACAGAACTGCCGCCAGCGCGATCAGCACCGCCGGCACTGTGCCCCAGCCGATGTGCGCGTTCCACCAACCGAAGATCGGAGCGGCCTGCGCGAAAGCGCGGATCTGCGCAGGTGTGCTGTTGATCAACGGGATAACACCGTCGAGGTGCATGCGCGGCACCATGAATGCCGCGACGACAAGCACCAGGCCGGCGATGGCTGCCGTCACTGTCCTACGACCGATATTCACGAGTCCCAGCCTAAAAGCACACGCAGAGATCAAGTGGTGACGATTTCATGAACCCGCGACCGCGGCGCCATCGCACACGCGTGATTCGAGGATCCAGCACACATCGACGTCGGTGTCGGGCGCATCGTTGCGAGCCCTCCCCAGCAGGGTTTGGAGAGTCAACTGCAACGTGATCAGTTCGCTGATCTGTTCCTGCACGGCGGCCAGTCGTTGCGCCAGGAGCTCGTTGACTCGAGCGCATGGTGCGAGACCTCGATCATGCAGGTCGAGGACGTCACGCACGTGGGTCAGCGTCAACCCTGCGCCCTGTGCCGACCGGATGAAACGCAACCTGCCGACGACGTCCGGCGTGTAGTCGCGATAGCCGTTGGCCAGGCGCTGAGGCGGCGCAAGCAGCCGCTGCGTTTCGTAGAACCGCAGCGTTCTTGCCGGGACCCCGCTGAGGTGGGCGACTTCACTGATGCGCATGGGTGTGCGTGTCCTCCTTGACCTTCCACCGCAGGAGAATGTTCATGATGGGTTGGGGGACCGGAGCACGTCCAGTCCCGGAACGTCGAAAGGGCTGATTCCTCAATGGATCCCATCGAGATGATGAAGTGTTGCGAGATGATTGTTGGCGCGATGATGGACGACCCATGCTACCCGCCGCCTCCTCCACCGCCGGGGATGTGAGCGCATTCATGCGTACCGCTGTCTGGAAGACGAATTCGAAAGGCAGGCAGTACTTTTCATGACATACACAGATGCCAGACCGGCGCCGCAGGTAGAACTGCTGGTCATTGCCGGTTGCCCGCATCGGACTCTCACGGAGGCCCTCGTGCGGGTAATGCTCGACCAGCTCGGCCTGGGCCACATTGCCGTGCGCACCTCGGTGATCGACACCCCCGCCGAAGCCCTCCGGCTGGGGTTCAGCGGATCGCCGACCATCCTGATCGACGGCATCGACCCGTGGCTCCCGAGGCGGCCACAACCTGCCATAGCGTGCCGGCTCTACCCGACAACCGACGGGCTGCCCGATCGCCAGGAATTGGCCGCTGCCCTGCACGCTGCCGCTGTGACAACACCGCGTCGTCAATCACCGCAGACCGCGTGAAGGCGGGGGCATATGTCCACGGGAGCGCCGTTAACCGTGGGACTGGATATAGGCCAAAAGTCCGAGCACGTCGTCGGGCATCAGCCGACCGATCGCGCCACTGGAGTAGACAGCGGTGAGCACTGTGCCATCAGGAGCGAGCACGAATCCGGTTGACTCGAGATAGACCGGGTCCGAGTTGGTGTAAGCCCCGACGGCGGCGGACACGGCTGCGGCGTCCGCGCTGTGCCCGATCGGGAAACCCAACCGCCGCTTCTCGATCAGCGCAGCGGTGGTGGCCTCATCATCGACCGATAGCGCGACTACCCGCGCATCGACTTCCTCGAGCGCGCCCTGCGCCCGACTGAACGCGGCGAGCTGGGCGTTGCAATACGGGCACCAGGACCCTCGATAGATCAAGACGATCCCGTAGGAACCAGCGAGATCGCCCGGCAGCGACAGCGTTCCGCCGCCGACGGCCGATAACTTCAGCTCCGGAAACAGCTGTCCATTTTGCAAAGTGGGCACGTTGGGCTCCGATCGTTATTTGTACTGACTAGTACACTATGGAGTATCCAAACTGTACCGTCAAGTACATTACGAATACAGTAATCCTCAACTCACCACGTACCCACATCTCCCTAGGCGACGCGTCGGCGATCCTGCCGACTGGGCGACCACCCCCTTCAAGCGCGTGTCGTCGAGTGCGCGTTGTCGCGCCGATGTCGATCGCCGGCTGTGTAATCGAGTGGCGGGTAATCGATCTCGATGTGGAGCGTCGGAATCGGATTAGCTTCCGATGCTGCGGGTCTCGGCGACCGGCAATTCCATCGGCAGCGCCGGAGTCTGGATGGGCCGCGTCGGCACGGGCACCGCGGTCCGGCGCGTAGGCGACTCACGCAGCCAGTAGGCTGACGAGATTAGTGCGTGGCGTCCGGTTGGGTGCGCGCAGTTGTCCTCGACGGTCTTTGTCGTGGCGCCGGCTGTAGGGTCGCTGCCAGTGCCGTGTCCAGCGCATGCCGCAGGGGTGCGACGTCATTGTGGACGTCTGCCAGGAGCATTCCGCCTTGATAGGCGGCGAGCAGGCCTGCGGCCGAACGGGTGGGGTCGGCCTCGGGACGCAGTCCACCACGGTCGGCAATGCGTCCCAGTGCGTTGGCGATGGCTTGCTCCCAGCGGGCAAACCCGGCCTTGAGCGCTGCGCGTGCCAGGCCGTGGTCAGTGCTATCGAGCTCGTAGATCAGGGAGCCGATCGGGCAGCGGATGGGGTCAATGGAGGACGCGTGCTCCCGGACGGCGTTCGCGCACCATGTGCGCAGATCGTCGGCCGTGCTGACGGTGTCGAACGAGGGCTCGACAGAAGCCAGGACACGTTCGACCTGAAAACCGACGACGTCTGCCACCAGGTCCGCCTTGTCGGCGAAGAAATGGTAGAGCTGGCTGCGGCCGGCGCCAGCGGCGCTGCCGATCTGATCAAGAGTCGTCGCGCGCACCCCTTGACGGGCGAACAGCACGCATGCCGCCTCGAGGATGCGGGTCACCGTCGCACGGCCACGGTCCGTCGACGGTGCGGTGATCATCGAGCAACCGTACCAAGCGATCCGATAAATGTACTGTACAGTACAGAGTGTTGCCGCTTTAGTGCGGTGTGGGCCGCGTCCGAAGGAGAACACCGTGGGTATTGATGTGGGGGACAGGTTCCCTGTCGACATCGCCATCGAAGGCCGCGAAGGGCCTATCTCGATCGCGCAACTGATCGGCACCGGTCCTGCTGTCCTGGCGTTTCACCGGCTGTGGTGTCCGTTCTGTCAGCAAGCCGCCCGCGACCTTGAAAGCGTGAAAGCCGAATTCGACGCCATCGGCGCGCGTGTTGCCATCGTTTACCGCGACGACGTCGAGACGGTATGTGATTCATGCGCACAGCGCGGCATCACCCTCGACTGTCTCAGCGATCCCGAGCGTGAACTCGAACGCGCCGCTGAAGTTGAGCGCTTCTCCGTCGGTCGATACGCAGCGTTCGCCCCGAAACGGCTTGTTCGGGTGTTGCGTTCCGGAAGTCGTATCAGTCGGCCCTCGTTGGAAATTCTGCAGGGGCGAGGCACTTTCGTCATCGACAGCGATGCGCGCATTGTGTACGTCCACCGCAGTACCACAGCGGCGGACATCGCTCCTGTCGACCAGATCCTGACCGCCGCGCGGCAGGCGGCACAACATGCGGGTCGCCGCGGGAAATCAGACTGAAGGCACGGTGCGAACCCCGTCCGCGAAGGTAGTCATAGTTCCGTCACAATTTGACGAATGATTGTGCACTACCGTGCTTTTGGAGGCATCAACGCGAAAATCGGCGACACGGTGCAGTGACCGGTTCGCGTGCCGTCGACGTCGACGTCGACGGCCGATGTTAGACGTTCATTGGTTCACAACGGACAAGGAGTTGCGATGAAGACGGTACTTGCTGGTTTGGGAATGGCGGCGTTCACGGTGCTCATGCTCGCACAGGCGCCTGCGGCTTCCGCGGCCGCCGCCGATGGCGTCATCAATGATCTGCGCGCCGAGGGATATCTCGTGCAACTCAACCAGACGCCGACGGCCTCGTTGACGGCATGTTCGGTTAACGGTGTGCGCAAACTCGACGGCGGCACGCCCACCGCGCTGGTCGACGTCGTCTGCCCGGACGGCTGCTGAACGGTCACCGTCAACCTGAAAATCGCTCGCTTGATCTCGGCGGCAGAAGCAGACGGAGGCATCCTATGAAGGCTATCGAATTGACCGCTTTGGACGGTTTCGACAGCCTGCGATTATCGGAGGTTGACAAGCCCAGCCCGGCACCCGGCGAAGTATTGATCAAGGTCCGCGCGGCGGGGATCAACTACGCCGAACTGGAACAGACCACCGGGCGCTACCCGTTGCAGCGACCGCTGCCGGCAGTGCTGGGGTTCGAGGCCGCCGGCGAAGTCGTGGAACTCGGCTCGGGCGTCGAGGATTTGACCATCGGTGACACGATCGCCGCCCCGGTGCTCAGCGGTGGATACGCTGAATTCGCCACAGCAAGAGCAGATTCGGCGCTTCGAATTCCCGAAGGAATCGACTTCGCCCAGGCCACCAGCATTGTTGTGCAAGGGCTGTCGGCGTGGGCACTGCTCAAACTTGCCGCCAAACCAACACCCTCTGACACTGTGCTGATCCAGGCCGCCGCGGGCGGTGTCGGGCTGTATCTGGTCCAGCTCGCCAAGGCTTTGGGGGTGGGACAAGTCATCGCGTTGGCCAGTACGGCAGAAAAACGTGACCTCGTCACCGAACTCGGTGCCGACGTGGCCATCGACTACACCCAGCAAGGCTGGGGCAAGAAGGTCCTGGAGCGCACCGACGGTCGGGGCGTTGACGTCGTAATGGAGATGGCTTCCGGCGAGACCGGCAAGGCGAGCTTTGCCCTGCTCGCCCCATTTGGTCGCGTCGTAATGTTCGGCGCCAAGAATGCGCACGACTCATTGCAGCCTGAACAGGTTCGCCAGCTCATTCACAACAATCAGACTGTGGTTGGTTTCAATTTCCCGTCGCTCAGGCCGGACGATCTGCGCCCGCTCGTGCCCGAATTGCTCAACCTGATCAGCCAAGGACGGGTGAGGATCATCGCCGACACGTCGTACCCGCTGGCGGAGGCCAAGGAAGCGTTCCATGCCATCGCTTCGCGCCAGACCATCGGGAAAGTGGTCCTGGTGCCCTGACGGCTGCCGATCGCATGCGGGACACGACAGCCGGCAGGCTAGCTGTGGTGATGACGTCGATAATGGCGCGCCGCCCGCATGCGGTTGGCGCAGATGTTCTGGGTGCAAAACTTCCGTCGCGCGTCTGCAGCGACGAAAAGCATACTGCACGTGGGGTTTTGGCAACACCGCAGGCGTGTCTGCGAGGGGCTGGAGAGTAGGTCGATCAGGCTGTCCGCAGCGGCGGCGAGCGCCAGTTGGTGCCGCTGGTCGCCGATGGGGTGATACGTCGTTGTCGTTGCCCATCCGGTCTTCGTGTGCACGAGTTGGCGGGTGCACGTCACGCTGGCGGCAATCCCGTTCACCAGGTCCAGGGCCGCGATGTCCGGTGATGTGCCGGCCAGGTGTCCATCGAGGATCGTGCGGACGGCGTGGCGTAGTTCGACAGTGGGCGCGAGTGGGGGCGCTGGTGCGCCGTCCGGCACGCGATCGTGCTGCAGGTCCCACCAGAGTCGGCATCTGGTTTCGTCGGAAAGCAGGTCCGTCGCAGGGCTCGTGGAGGTGATGATCGTGTCGGCCAAGTCGACCGCGAGCGGCTCGTCTGCCAGCGGAAAACCGAGAGTTTGAGCGCTGTCGAGTCTTGACCAGCCGCCCATCGCTATAACGGTAGCACGGTATTGACACCGTTACGTCCGATGGGGTAGAAACTAACGGCAACTGATTTTAGTAACCGTTAGTAACTGAGAGGAAGTGCGATGGAATCGTTAGAACTGTTGCGACGGGCCGACGGCCGTTTGGCGGGGTTGGTAGCGACGCTGGCAGTGTCGGATCTGGACCGTCCCAGCCCGTGCAGCGGATGGTCGGTGCGGTCGATGCTGAGCCACACGATCGCCTCGATTGATGCATTCGCCGCGGCCGTTGACGGTTTGGGCGGCCCGACCGAGGCGGAGCTCTTCAGCGGATCGGACATTCTCGGTTCGGACTGGGTCGCCGTTGTCGAGCGGTCGATCAAACGT
This sequence comes from Mycolicibacterium llatzerense, assembly GCF_025331195.1. Lineage (NCBI taxonomy): Bacteria > Bacillati > Actinomycetota > Actinomycetes > Mycobacteriales > Mycobacteriaceae > Mycobacterium > Mycolicibacterium llatzerense. The sequence continues at coordinate 592,030 of NZ_LXOV01000016.1, forward strand.
TCTCAGCAGGCGTGGGCGACGGTGACCGATTGGGACATGCCCGTCGCCACCGTGCTCGGGTCGATGCCGGCCGCTCAAGCCATCGGCATCATCACGTATTCGACACTAATTCATAGCTGGGATCTCGCGGTGGCCATCGACCAACCGGTCGAATTCGACGTCTCCGAGGCGGCTCTGGCCGAGGCCGTCGGATCTCAGCTGGTTCCGGCGCTACAACCTCAAGGCATGTTCGGCCCGGAGGTTGAAGTGGGGACCGATGCCAGCCCCACTGAGCGCGTGGTGGCCTTTTCGGGTCGTAACCCGCTCTGAGGTGCCGGCATGATTACGTGTCAGCACTTCGTAAGATCTGACGCGGGATTTCGGCGGTAGTGTGACATCGTGTCACTGAACAACGGTTTGCTGCGGCCGCTGACCGGGATAGCCTGTGCCGCAACAGGACTCGGTATCAGTGAAATCCTGGCCGTACTATTCGGGCCGGCGGCTGACCCTGTGACTGCGGTGGGTGCCGAAATTATCGAATTGACACCCGGGTCGGTCAAAGAATGGGCGATCCAGACATTCGGTACGGCGGACAAACTGTTTCTAGTGGTGGCGGTCATTCTGACTGTCGCTGCTATCGCGGCGTTCGCGGGAATATCTGAAGCTCGACGCCGACCGGTCGGAAGCGCCGTGATCACGGCCGGTGGTGTACTCGGGGCGCAGCGATATTACTGCGCCCCGAGGCCACACCGGTCGACTTCATTCCCACCGCGATCGGGGTCGCCGTCGCGGTCATCGCGCTACGGATGTTGACCACCCGGCAGACGACCCGGGGCTCCACGTCAACAGTCGACAACACCGACACGAGTCGCCGGATGTGGCTGACCGCGCTCGGGCTTCTGGGGCTCGGCGCCGCCGGCGCGAGTTCGGGAATCCTGCTATCGCGGCGGGCACACTCGGTGGCCGGCGAAAGAGCCGTCACCGCCACGCCGAGCGCCGCGGTACGGGCTCCGCTGGTGCCGACCGAGGTGCAGCCGCCCGGCGTAGCACTACCGACATTCATCACCCCCACCACTGATTTCTATCGGATCGACACCGCCCTGGTGGTACCACAGCTCAGTCGTGCTGATTGGCGACTGCGCGTCCATGGCATGGTGAATCGCGAAATCATCTACATGTTCGACGATTTGCGCGCATTCCCACTTGTGGAGAAGGCGGTCACGCTTACCTGCGTGTCCAACCCGGTGGGCGGGGATCTCATCTCAACGGCCATGTGGACCGGCTACCGCGTGCGTGATCTGCTGGCGGCAGCCGGAATTCACCCCGATGCGGACATGGTGCTATCGACCTCCATCGACGGGTTCACCGCGGGCACGCCGGTTGAGGCACTCACCGATGGTCGAGACTCACTTCTGGCGGTCGGGATGAACGGCGAACCCTTGCCGATCAACCATGGTTACCCCGCACGGCTCGTGGTTCCGGGGCTGTACGGCTACGTCTCGGCCACCAAGTGGGTCGTCGAACTGGAATTGACCCGCTTCGACAAGGCTCAGGCGTTCTGGACTGGACTCGGCTGGTCGGCACATGGCCCGATCAAAACCCAGTCACGCATTGATATTCCGCGAAACGGCCAGCGGATCCGTTCGGGCCCCACCACTTTCGGTGGGGTCGCGTGGGCGCAGGGCAGAGGAATCCGGGCGGTCGAGGTCCGTATCGACGACGGCGACTGGCGCCCAGCACGTCTCGGGGCCAGCTATTCGAACGATACCTGGCGGCTATGGAGCTACCAGTGGGACGCAGCCTCCGAAGGCACCCACACCATCACCGCGCGCGCCACCGATAACACCGGCGCGGTTCAAACATCAGAGGAAGCTCCGCCGTCGCCCGACGGCGCCACTGGCCTACCTACCATAACGTTCGAGGTGTCATGAGAGTGTTGCTCACCGGCGCAGCCGGATTCATCGGTTCTCGTGTTTGGACGGCGCTAGCCGCCGCCGGCCACGATGTCGTGGCGATCGACTCGATGCTCTACGCTGCGCACGGCTCGGGTGCGCACCCGCCCGACGGATGCCGGATCAACGATGTGCGTGATCCCGACGCGCTGTCGGTTCTGCTCAAAGGCATTGATGTCGTGTGTCACCAGGCCGCCGTTGTCGGGGCTGGCATCAACGCGGCGGACGCGCCGGCGTACGGCAGCAACAATGACTACGGCACCGCGGTACTGCTCGCGCAGATGTACGACGCGGGCTGCCGGCGGCTGGTCCTGGCGTCATCGATGGTGGTCTACGGGCAGGGCCGCTACGAATGTCGCCGGCATGGGCCGGTCGACCCGTTGCCGCGCCGCCGCGCCGACCTGGATGCCGGAGTATTCGAGCACCGGTGCCCGATCGGCGGCGAAGAGCTCCAATGGTGCACGGTTGGGGAAGACTCGCCGTTACGACCGCGCAGTCTGTACGCAGCGAGCAAGACCGCGCAGGAACACTACGCGCTGGCTTGGGCCGACGCGGTCTGCGGCTCCGTCATCGCGCTGCGCTACCACAACGTGTACGGCCCACACATGCCGCGTGACACGCCCTACTCCGGCGTGGCGGCGATCTTCCGGTCGGCGCTGGAAAACGGCACCATCCCAAACATTTACGAGGACGGCGGACAGATGCGCGACTTCGTCCACGTCGACGATGTCGCAGCGGCCAACGTCGCCGCGGTGGAGTCCGACATCGGTGGTTTCGGTGCGTTCAATGTTTGCTCCGGGCACCCGATCGACATCGGCGATGTGGCCGGACTGCTGTGCGCGGCGCGCGGCGCGCAGCCACCCGTAGTCACCGGGCAGCACCGCAATGGCGACGTGCGGCACATCGTCGCCGATCCGGCACGTGCGGCCCGAGAACTCGGATTCACCGCAT
>NZ_LXOV01000017.1:0-362390 GCF_025331195.1 Mycolicibacterium llatzerense
CGGCGACGACGGCATCAACGTGGCATGGCGTCACACGTCACTCTGGCACGCAAGCAGCGAGAACCCGAAGCAGATCAGCATCCACGACACCCACCGGTACATGACCGTCGATGCGGCCGAAGCACTGGCGGCAGACCTACTCGCTGCCGCCGCTGCTGCACGTGCTGACGCCGCCGAGGGTGGGGCGAAATGAGCGGATTCAGCTGGCAGGTCGGCACACAAGACGACTTGGTGTATCTCGAAGGCCGCAAGATGAAATCCGCCGACGACTACCAGGTTCTGTGCCGAGGAACTCTTGAGCCTGATCAGGCGCGCGGATTAGCTGCCCTACTCGTCAAGTCTGCCGACGACAGCGACCGACTGCGCGGGATAACCCAATGACTGCTGATTCCCTCACATCGTGGCGCAACCGACGCAGATACCACAGAAGCGCGTGGGGTCGGCGATGAACCGTCACCAGCTCCTCGCCTGTGCCAGCGCCGAAATGCAGACCGCGCTCAAAACCTACACACACGACGACCTACCACGCACAGTCACCGACACCGCCTCAATCGACGTGCTCAGTGCGTTGCGGGAAGGGTTGCGCATCAGCACCATTCACCAGTTGGATGCGCTACCACCCGGCGTGCTGATTCGGTCGGCTGTGGTCGGGTCTGTCGGACGCTTCTACGAGAAGTTCCCCAACGGCTGGTACGAACCCGGCTGCACAAACCCATTTCCGCACCACATGCGAACCACCCTGCTCGACGCGCTACTGCTTTGGCACCCGACGTGGGCAACGAAAGGCATGAAATGAGCTTCCAGGCCAAGTACCCCGTTCAATGCGCGGCCTGTGATGAACGTATCCACGAAGGCAACTGGGTCCGCTACGAAGACGACTTCCTGGTCCACGACGATTGCCCAGAACCCGTGAATCACGATGCGCCACAACGCAACGAACGCAAATGTACACACTGTTTCACCATCCACGCAGGAGAGTGCATCTGATGAGAATTGTTGGCCTGCAAGAGCTACTGACACTGCCCAACGGCACACTGTTCGCCGAACTGCGCGAGCCTTGGGTATTCGGCGAACTCTATCTAAAAGGCGACAACCTAGGCGGCGCAAATAATGACTTCTGGTCGAAGTCGCTCGCATGGCCAGACGCTGACGAATCAGGAATGGCGTTCTCCCGACTGGATGCAATGCTGGTCGATCCAACTGTCAGCTACCCGGCCGACGAAGGCTACACGCGCGGCGAATACCTAGGCGAAACCCGCGACTACAAGTTCCTCGTCTACGAACCCGCCGACACCGCAGCACTCATCGAACTACTCAAGGAAGCGCTATGAGTCGTGGTCGTCACCGCCTGTTCGACGCCAAACGCCGCAATAAGCCTCACATCAAGATGAGCGGACAGCACCTCGTCATGGACTTCCGATTCATCGACAACCCAGAACTCGGACGATGGGAATTCCTACTGGTTCTCGGAGGCGAATGATGGACACACGCGAAGGCGAATCATTCACCGCTAGTGCGGATTGCCCATCGTGTGGACACCTGGCAGTGCACTGGATCGATTCGCCACGACTGCGGCCCGAGGTGGAAACCCCACTCCAGCAAGGGCTGAGGGTAATCAACGAGTCGATGTGGGCAATGTCTCTGTATTCACCAGGCCCATACGTGCCGAGGCACTACTACGACAAGGATGGCAACACCGTCATTCGGGTGTGCGTCAAATGTGGATACCGATGGGGCCAGCGATGAAAGCTGACCGTGACTGGATGATCAACGCAGCCTGCCGAGAACACCCACCAGACGACTGGTTCCCACACACCAAAGACAAGCACGGACAACGGCACGCAACCCGCATCTGTCAAACCTGCCCCGTACGAGCCGAATGCGCCAACTACGCCCAACAAACCGGAGCCACCCACGGCATCTGGGCAGGCCAATACCGCAACGTCAAAACCACCAAACCCGGCATCGAACACGGCACCGAAGCGGGCGCACGAGCCCACTACCGACTAGGCGAAAAACCCTGCGACAGATGCCAAACCGCAGTATGGGAAGCCAAAAAACGACGACTAGGAGCAAGATGACCTTCCATCAGTCCACATTCCTCGCGGTATGCGCACCCGACACAATGATGGGCAGCAAGTTCTGGGGTTGTGGGGCAGAGCTTTTGATCGAACAAGTGCGAGGCATCGAGGGCGCACGTGAAGCCGCCGTGGCGAACGGATGGACCTGGTCCCGACCAAGCGCATGGGACGAAGACCGCCGAGACATCACGCTCTGCCCGGAATGCACACGGATTCGTGAACAGAGGATCGCCGCCCGGAGTGGGCGTACAGGAGCCGTTGACGAATGAGCCAGTGCCGAGTCTGTGAAGGTCATGCGCAACTGTTCCTGTGCATCACCCACATCAGCAGCTTGCGAGATGCGTTGCGCGACTTGCCGTGGTGGCTGCGGAGATTGGATGAGTCGGCGGTTGGTGACGTGCGACTAGGTGAAGGTGGCCGAAGAGGTACGCGCGCACACGAGCTCGACGAGTACACCGGTCCCGATGGCGCCGAGAAGTTGGACCAGGCGCGCAAGGCCGGAAAGTTCGCCATCGATAAGGCTCTCGCCGCCGGCAGGGTCAACGCGAAAGCCTCACGCCTGCTTGGTAGCGCAACCAACGAGCTCGGTACATGGGTGCGGCACATCTGCGAGACACGCGGAGTCGAGACGCCCGCATTGAACGTCAGGGAATGCGCCAAGTGGCTGGAGAAGCACACGCACGCCATCGCATCGGATGAAGCGGCGGCCGAGTGCTACAACGCCGTCATCGACCTTATTGACCAGATTCGCAAGGTGGTCAATCGCGCTGAGCCACCCGAGTTCTGCGGCCCGTGCGATGGCGAACTAACACCCGAGCAGCGCACGAAACTCGTCACGTCAGGCGATGAAGATCGAACACATTGCCGCGTGCAGCTCTACGCCAGACGTGGCCTCACCCGCGTCACCTGCCACGACTGCGGCAAGGAGCACGACATCGCCCAATTACAGGCCGCGATGCTTGAGGAGGCCGACGAATTCAGCTTCACAGTCACCGAGCTCGCCGATGCGATCCTGCCGAAGCTGGGCATCAAGGTCTCGCGCCGGACGCTGCACGGATTGGCCAAGGTCGGCAAGCTGGCTCCGAGCGGTTGGGAGTCTGCCGTTGCTCGCTACCAACTTGGGCATGTGCGCGACGTGGTACGCGAAAATGTCCGAGGAAAACGCGCGAGATAGGTTGCGTGGACTTGCGGCTCTGACCTGGTACATTCTGAATTGCGCAGGCAAACGTCACTGACGAAGCGCGCCAGAATTACCCAGAGCCCCGTATTTGACCTCGTCATACGGGGCTTTCGTCATGTCAGCCGGTCGACGTGGCCAAGGTCTACCCAGCACCACCCCTCGCACAACGCATCACCATCGCCTTGCAACGGTTGCGTGACGCACGAGCAGACGGTGACGCCAACCGAATCCACTACGCAGCACGGTTGCTCGATCAACTTTTGGATCAATACCCGCGAGGTAAGTCGACGTGAACGAAGCTGCTGTATCTGCCCTCGCCCAGGGATTCCGCACTGGACTGAGCCATCCCGGCCGGCCCGAAGAGAACCTGCCTGCCAAGTTGATCTCGCTGCCAGTGTTCCGTTCAACGGGCATCCCCAGTGAGATGGCCGACCACTTCGCCGCAGAAGCCGGATTCGCAGACAACGACACACCCAGACTCACCGCAGAAGCCGCCGTCCACACGCTTGAGAACGCGGGCCTAACCATCATCCCCACCGACGAACTCGACGCACTCAGAACCGCAGCAGCAGACGCACCCGACGGCAAGAGGACGATCACAGCTTTCTGCCAGTGTGACGCCCAACGGTTAAACCCCTTGCTACGCATCACCATCGACAAAACCAACACCGTGGTCATCCCCGGCGCACTACTCCAACCCTGCACACACGGAGCCAGCTGAATGAAGGACCCCCACACCAACACGGTGCTGCTGGTCATCAGCGTCGTTCTCGCCGCCGTGACCCTGTGCCGCGCCGATGTCGCCACATTCGCCATCGCAGCCGGCTGGGTGCTCACATTCGGAACCTACGGCTACAGCGTCGGCTGGGACGCAGCCAAGAAGGACAACCACTGATGGCACAACTCAAGGTCGTCGTTGATGGCAAGACCATCCTCGACGGCGACCCCAAATACGTCGGCAAACCACCCGAAGAACTCGCACCCGACAAGATCCGAGCGGCCGGCAAAAAGCTCAAGCCCAGCCAAGTCGCACTAGCCACCGTCTTCAGCATCTACGCCATGCAAGGACAAGTCACAGGCGCAGTCAACTTCGACTTCGCACAAGAAGACTGGACACTCACCGTCAAGAACATCGACGGCGTCAGGCACATCGACATCGTCACAGGCTAATGCCATCGCGCGGCTCAACAACCCAGCGCGGCTACGGCTCAGGACACCAAGGCCTACGCAAACGCTGGGCCACACGAGTCGCCGAAGGTGGCGTCATCTGCTGGCGCTGCGGAGAACCCATCGAACCAGACATGGAATGGGACCTCGGCCACGACGACCACGACAGGTCGAAATACAAAGGCCCAGAACACGCCCGCGCCAAAGACTGCACCGAAGGCGGCAACCGAGCCACCAAAGGCCGAGGCAAGAAACGCGGACCCAACAACATCTACATCGTCACCGGACCACCAGCCGGCGGCAAAACCACCTGGGTCAGGGACCACGCCAAACCCGGCGACATCACCATCGACTTCGACGCCATCGCCAACGTACTCACGCCACCAGATGGCAAGCCGCACAAGCACACACCTCAAGTGCAAGCCATCACCAAAGCAGCACGGCAAGCAGCCATAGACGCAGCACTGGCAACTGTCGGAGTGGACGTGTACATCATCCACTCGACACCCGGCGCATCGACAGTGCAGCGGTACCAGGAACTCGGCGCGCACATCATCACCATCGACCCCGGCCAAGACATCGTGCTGGCACGGTGCAAAGCCGAACGACCGTGGCAGATTCAGCAGGCCGCCAAGCACTGGTACGCCGCCCAGCAAACTTCGGATGCGAGCCAGCAAACATCTGGCCAACCAGCTGCCCTCGGATGGTTCGGCACCTAAAGGCTCGCATCGGTGCAGGTCAGCGGGTTATCGAGCGATGCTAACCAATCCGCCGAGCGGCCCGTCGACAAAAGCCCAGGTCACGGGGGGTGGGTTGCCATCGAAGGGGCGACACGCCTACTGACCCCAATCGTTCCCGTCAGCCGCTGTGCGTACGGAGTCTGGGGACTTTGGACCGAGTCTGGAGATTCCAGCAAACTTTCTAGCAAACGGGGTGCGATATGGCTGGTTGTGGCCCTGCGCCCGGAGTTGGCGCCAAACCTGCTGGTCAGACACGACGACGCAACAAGCCTACGCCCATGACGGTGGTGACGGCAGATGGTGAGCAGCACGGCCCAGAGCTACCCGACACATATGAGTGGCCGCCGGCGACGTTGACGTGGTGGAAGACGTGGCGGACGTCGGCGCAGGCGTCGAAGTTCACTGAGACGGACTGGTCGTTCCTGCTGGATACAGCGGTGCTCCATGCGGAGTTCTGGATGGGTAATCGCGGACTGGCTGGCGAGCTGCGTTTACGGGCAGCGAAGTTCGGTGCGACGCCGGAGGATCGGGCTCGCCTGAAGATCGAGATCGGTGACCCGAATGCGCCGACTAAGGCGCCGACGCAGTTGCAGACCAAAGAGACGAAGAATCGGCGAACGCGGTTGTTGCGTGCCGTAGGCGACGACGGTGGCGACGAAAACTCCGACGAGTAGCCAGTTTCGATCGCTGGGCTTCTATGCCATCGCCTGGATAGAACACTTCCTGGTTCACGGTCCCGGCGACGTACAGGGGCAGCCGATCGACCTGGACGATGAGTTTGGCGCCTTCATCCTGAAGGCCTACGCACTCAATGAGTCCGGCAGCCGGAAGGTCAAGCGCGCATTCCTGTCTAGGCCGAAGGGCCGCAGTAAGTCTGGCTTGGCGGCGATGATCGAGTGTTTTGAGGCGCTCGGCGAGTGCCGGTTTGACCACTGGGCGGAAGAGGGCGAAGTCTCGGACTGGGGTTACCGGTACGAGCCTGGCGAACCTGTTGGCCGGCAGCAGATTTACGTCGAGGCGCTGAATGTCGCGACGGAGGAATCACAGGCCGGCAACACGTACGACGCGGTGTACTACATGCTGCACCCGGACACGTGCTCGCAGGAACTGCTGGACCAGTTCGGCCCGATTGACGTTGGGCTGACGCGGACCAATCTCCCGAACGCGCGGGGATTCATTGAGCCGGTGACGGCGTCAAATGAGTCGAAAGACGGTGGCAAGTCGACGTTCATCGTCGCCGACGAGACGCACCTGTGGATGCCACCAATGTCGGGCGTGTTCAAGCTCGGGAAGATGCATCAGACGATGGTGCGCAACCTATATAAGCGCGCTGTTGCATCCGGGTGGATGCTCGAGACGTCCACGATGTACGCGGCCGGTGAGCAGTCGGTTGCCGAGGGAACGCACAAGACGGCGAAGAAGGCCGAGAAGTCCGGCGACAGTCGCCTCCTGTTCGATCACCGGCAGGCGTCGGATCACTGGAACCTCGAGGATCGCGGCGAGCGCATTCAGGCACTGCGTGAGGCGTACGGTCCTGCGGCTGCATGGATGGACCTGGAAGCCATCGCGGACTATTGGGATGATGAGCAGGCGTCGGAGGCGGAGTTCCGGCGGTTCTGGCTGAATCAGCCGGTGCCGCTCGTGGATTCATCGGTGATGAGTATCGGGCAGTGGAACAACCTGAAGAACTTGGCGGCGCCCCAACCTGAACGGGTTGTCTTGACCGTCGCTGTTGCGCAGGACCGATCCTGGTCATGTATCGGAGTGGCGGGCGATGTGTTGATCGGTGAGCACACGAAAACGCTGCTGATGTGCAACTCGCTCAAGGGAATCGGCGGCGTGGCGGCCAAGATCGCTGAGCTGAAGACTGACCGCAACGTCGCAGAGGTCGCGCTAGTTGGGGCGCAAGCCAAAGCGCTACAGCCGGATTTCGTCAAGGCCGGCATCGAGTTTGAGATGTTGAGCGGCGTTGACGAGGCGGCATCGTGCGCAGGCTTCCTTGAAGCGGTCAAGGGCGGCGCAGTCGTTCATGTCGGGCAAGTAGAGCTCGACAAGTCGGTAGAGAACGCACGGACGCGAATGTCCGGCGAATCGGAGCGGTGGGACCGCAAAGACGCAAAGGTCGACGACTCTCCACTCGTGGCAGTCTCTGGAGCGCTTTTTCGATGGGGCTTACAGGAGAACGTCGTGGTTGAGGTGTGGGAGCCGCTGTGGACGTGACAGCTCAACAGGATTCGGGGTAGCCAGGTGTCAGCTTTGCAGATGGTTTTCGCGGTCACTCTTGGGGTGGTTGCGGTGGCTATCGGGCTGGTGGTGGCTGGTGTGGCGGTTCTGGTTGGTGCTGGTTTGGCGTTGATCACTGGTGGTGTGCTGCTGGCTGTGGCGGCGGTTGTGACTGGCGTGATTCTGTTGCGTGACGAGGCTAAGGCCAAGGTCAAGAAGTGACGTTCCTGGATCGTCTGCGTGGTCAGTCGTCGGAGCGGATGACTGTCGACGAGTACGCGAAGATGGTTAGCCAGTTCTCGTTCAACGGGCTGAGTTACGGGATGGGCTTGAATCCGGTTATTCAGCAGACGTTGGCTGGTCAGGCGACGGTGATGGCGCCGAACAACTACGTCGGGCTGGCTACTCAGGCGTATGGCGCGAACAGTGTGGTGTTTGCGTGCATGTTGGTGCGCCAGATGTTGTTCTCTACGGTCAGGTTTCAGTGGCAGCGGCTTCGAAATGGGACACCGTCGGGAACGTATGGTTCGGCTGATTTGGCGTTGTTGGAGAAGCCGTGGCCGGGTGGTACGACGCAGGATTTGCTGTCGAAGATGATTCAGCATGCCGACCTGGGCGGCAATTCGTACGTAGCCGACCTGGGTAACGAGTTGGTGTGCATGCGCCCCGACTGGGTGGACATTGTCGTTGAGGAGCGGCAGGGCGGTGTCACGTCGATGTACACCGGTGGCCAGGTTGGTTGGCGCAAGGTGGGTTACCTCTATTGGGAGGGCGGCCGTGGCGTTGAGAAGAATCCGACGGCGTTCCTTGCTGATGAGGTCGCGCATTTTATGCCGATCCCGGATCCGTTGTTTGACTATCGTGGGATGTCTTGGTTGACGCCTATTTTGCGTGAGATTCAGGCAGATCAGGCGATGACTACGCACCAGTCGAAGTTTTTCGAGCAGGGTGCGACTCCCAATATGATTATTAAGCACAGCCCTGGTGCTGACCGGGATGCGGTACAGAAGTGGGCTGAAGAGGTCAACAGCAAGCACTCCGGCGCCGCGAATGCGTACAAGACGCTGAACCTGTACCCCGGCGCTGATGCGACAGTTGTTGGTACCAACCTCAAAGACATCGACTTCGCCGAGGTGCGCGAGGGCGGCGAAGTTCGGGTGGCTATGGCGGCTGGTGTGCCGCCAGTGATCGTGGGCCTGGCAAAGGGTCTGGATTCGGCGACGTACTCGAACTACAGCCAAGCGCGGCGACGGCTCGCGGACGGTACGGCGCATCCGTTGTGGCAGAACCTGTCCGGGTCGTTGCAGCAGATCATCACACCTCGCGATTCGGCGTCGCGGCTCTGGTACGACACCTGCGATGTGCCTTTCCTGCGTGAGGACGAGAAGGACGAAGCAGACATTCAGGCGGTGCGGGCGGCGACGATCAACACCTTGATCACAGCGGGGTTCACGCCCGAATCATCGGTGGCGGCAGTGGAATCCGGAGACTTCGGGCTGTTGCAGCACACCGGCCTGACGAGCGTGCAACTACTCCCACCCGGCACCACCCAGACCCCGCCGGCATCAACCGATGGAGGTTCCAATGGCAACCAGTGAGCGCGCGGCACGTCCGCCGTTGCAGAGCGTGCGGGAAACCCCGTTCCGGCTGCGTGACACCAGCGGTGACAGTGAGCCGGACGACGGGCTGACCCTCGACGGGTATGGCGCGGTGTTCGGCTCGCGCACGGTCATCGACTCCTGGGAAGGGCGCTTCGCCGAGGAATTCTCCCTTGGGTCGATGAAGCGGTCGTTCCGCGAGACACCTCCCAAGGTTCAGTTCGACCACGGACGGCACCCGATGATCGGCTCCATCCCGATCGCTGCACTGCGGTCCATCAACGAAGAGGTCGACCCCGTGCTTGCGCCGAAGGGTGGCGCGCACATCGTCGCGCGAGTCTTCGACAACTGGCTGATGGCCCCCGTGCGCGACGCCATTGCCGCCGAGGCGATCTCGGGTATGTCGATGCGATTCTCGGTTGTCCGCGAAGCATGGACGACGTTCGACGGCAAACCGATCCGCGACGAACAGACCCTCATGCAATTGCTGCGTGAGGCGATCTACGACGACGTTCCCGACGACCAGTTGCCGGTCCGCACTGTCAAAGAGGCGAAGGTGCCCGAAATGGGTCCGGTTGTATGGCCGGCCTACGACGCCACATCGGTGTCCATGCGTTCCACGGTGATTGACCTGGGACGCCTTCACGAGCCCGAGCAGCGGAAGTTGCTCGCACAGGCGGTGTTCCTCGCGGACGTCGCCGAATCTGAGGACGCACAGCGAGACGCGCAAGTTGTCGAGCCGGTGTCCGACGCGCAGCAAGACACCGCCGATGCGGTAGTCGAGCGCCCGTCACCAGAGAAGAACGACGCGCAGCGATCCACACCTGTAGGTGAGCACCCGTCGAAACCGCGCAACCTCAGCGACAAGCAACTGCGGTTGAGGAATCAGCGCGATCGATTGTTGACCCTTCGAGCGATTGGAGATCGCCCACTATGAGTACCGAAAACGAGGAACAGCGCGGACCGACGCTGACCTACAGCCAGTCCCGAAACCGGGCTGACGAAATCCATGCCCGCATGGAACAGATCAACGAGCTGGACAACCCCACCCCGGAAGAGGACGCCGAGTTCCGCTCCCTGGGCGAGGAGTTCGATCAGCTGGTCGTGCACATGGGCCGGCTCGAGCGTGCCGCCGAGATGGCGCGCGTGAACTCGACGCGTGTCGGTGTCGGCGAAGGTGCCCGTCCCCGGCAGCGTGCCGTTGTCCCCGGCTCGCAGGGCTCGCGCGACGAGTACGACCGGGACTCCATCCTGGAGCCTGACAGCATCGAGGACTGCCGGTTCCGCAACCCGTGGGACCTGTCCAGCATGCGGACCTGGGGCCGGGATCAGGGCGAGGTGGCCGGTGAACTCCGCGCCCGTGCCCTGTCGGCGATCGAGAAGATGCAGGGCGCTTCCGACAATGTTCGCGAGGCGGCCACCAACATCATCGAGCGGTTCGACAACGACAAGAGCTCGCCGCTGGCACAGCTCTGCCTCGCAACGTCGTCTCCGGAGTACCTGCGCGCCTGGTCGAAGCTGGCCCGCAACGCCGGTCACACCATGACCGACGCCGAGCAGCGTGCAGTCGCTCATGCCGAGCAGGTTCGCGCGATGTCGCTGACCGACTCGGCCGGTGGCTACCTGGTGCCCTTCCAGCTGGACCCGACTGTCATCGTCACCAGCTCGGGCGTCCGTTCGGACATCCGGCAGGTGGCACGCCAGGTCGTCGCGACCGGTGACGTGTGGAACGGCGTGTCGTCGTCCAACGTGTCGTGGTCGTGGGACGCGGAAGGCTCTGAGGTCAGCGATGATTCGCCGACCTTCGCCCAGCCGTCCATCCCGAACTACAAGGCGCAGGGCTTCGTGCCGATCAGCTTCGAAGCGCTTCAGGACGAGGCCAACGTCACTCAGGCGGTCGGCGAGCTCCTGGCCGGAGGCAAGATGGACCTGGAAGCCGCAGCGTTCATCACCGGCTCCGGATCGGGTCAGCCCACCGGCATTATCACTGCGCTCGTGGCATCTTCGCCCACAGTGGTGGTGAACTCGGCGACGACCGACACCTTCGCTCTGGCGGATGTGTACAGCCTGCAGGGTGCCCTGCCGGCGCGTCACCGGGCCAACGCGTCGTGGCTGGCGAACAACCTGATCTACAACAAGGTTCGCCAGTTCGACACCTCCGGTGGTGGTGGCTTCTGGACCAACCTGAACGGCGACCGGCCGCCGATGCTGATGAACCGCAACGCCATCGAGGCTGAGGCGATGGACGGCGTGATCAACGCGGGCGCGGAGAACTACTCGCTGCTGTTCGGCGACTTCTCCAACTTCGTGATCACCGACCGTATCGGCACCACGGTCGAGTTCATCCCGAACCTGTTCGGGGCGAACCGTCGCCCGACCGGTCAGCGTGGCTGGCTGGCCTGGTACCGCACCGGTTCGGACAGCGTGAACGACAACGCTTTCCGCCTGCTGGACATCACTTAGTCACACCCTGAGCGGTAGTTGGCAGGGTGAGCGCGTGAATCACTCGCCCTGCCAACGACTCTCACGACCAACGAAGGGAAGCTAGTGATGGCAATCTATGCAGCCAAAGAGGCGTTCACGTTCGACCAGGATGGCGCCCCTCGGGTGTTCACCCCCGGTGATCTCATCTCGGATGATGACCCCGGTTACAAGGGCCGCGAACGCCTGTTCGAGGCGGTCAATGTGGTCGCTGCCCGCCGATCCGGCGTGACCGAGACGGCGTCGGCCGCACCTGGTGAGGTCCGGCACCGTGGCCGTGGACGCCAGCGTGGCACTGAAGACAAGACCGAGGAGAGCTCGGCGGACAAGACCGAAGGGGAAAACGCTGATGCATAACCTCTATTCCAACGCGCTGCCCGTTCCGGCGCTGTCGTCGCAGACGGTGCAGACCGGAACCGTCAACGGCACCGCTGTGGATACCAGCGTGTACAACAACAACTTCCGCGACGTCCTGTTTGTGCTGACGTCGGGCACCTTGACTGACGGCACGTACGCGGTCGCGGTGGAGGAGTCCGATTCCAGCGGTTCGGGTTACGCCGCAGTGGACTCGAGCCGTGTGCTCGGTGCGTTGCCGTCGTTCGCCGCGACCGATGACAACGCGGTGAAGTATGTCGGCGCGCGGCCCACGAAGCGGTACGTCCGCATCACGGTGACTGCGACGAGTGCCACCACGGGTGGCGTTCTGTCGGCGACCGCTGTGCTGGGTAACGGTTCGCTGCATCCGGTCGCGCGTTCGTAAATGATCCGCAAGTGGCTCACCGCTCGGCGCCTGTCGCGCAGTGAACCGGCGGGTTGGATGGCTCCGCGCGGAGGTGGTTATTGCCCTGGCGTGAATAACAATCCGCGCGGGCAGGTCATACCATCGCGGCACTTGCCGCCAATCGGAGGTGGTGGCGTTGTCCGAACTCGTCGCCGCTGACCTGTCGGCGTACACCAACGGCCGGCTGCCTGACAATGACGACACCCAGGACTTGCTGGATGCTGCGTTGTCGGCGGCTCGCCGTTGGTGTGGCTGGTGGGTGACGCCGGTTCAGACGGGTGTGACGGTTGAGGTTGATGGGCCTGGTGGTCGGGTGTTGTCTCTGCCGACGCTGAATCTCATTGCGCTCACTGCGGTGTCGGAATGCGGTGTGGCACTCGATGTCACGAAGCTCGACAAGTCCAAGCGCAAGGGAACTGTCGAGAAGTACCCGTACGGGTGCTGGTCGTCGCGTGCTGGTGCTATTTCGGTGACGATGACGCACGGCTTCACCGAGGATGAGGCGGCGGATTGGCGGCGTGCTGTTCTGCGGCTGGCCGACATGATGGACCGCGAGGAGCGATTCACTCAGCGCAGTGGTGGCGACATGATCGAGAAGCGTATCGATGACGTCACGTACAAGTGGGCCGTGGGCATCATCTCGGCTGATGAGCGGTTGCGGGCGTTGTTTTCGAACTATCGGATTCTGCCGTCGCCGTGAGTGAGTCGTTTGGTGATCAGGTGGTGGCGTTCGTCGCCGTGTCTCAATCGGGTCAGCCTGGCTGGGGTGGCCTGAAGACGAATACGCGCACCGCAACTCGGCTTGCTGGTTGCCATTTTCGTCCCGTGTCGTCGGATGAGACTCCGGTGACGCAGACGGATGTGACGACTGAGGTGTGGAAGTTGACCGCGCCGCCGGATGCTGTCGCGTTGGCGGCGAAGGGCAACGGCGAGCTGGTTTACGACGGCAGCCAGCACCCGGAATCGCTGGACCTCGAGGCTGATTCGACGCGCCAGTACGTGTTCCAGATCGATGGTCAGCGTATGCCGAAGTACGACTTGGACGGGAGCGTGCATCACGTGACTGTCTATCTGAAGCGGCAGGTTGGTTGACGGTGGCTAATCCGTTCTCCGGGTATGGGGTTTCGGATGAGGAGGTCGCGAAGGCGATCCGTGAGTCCGTCGAAGTGAATCTCGGGATCGATGAGTTCGTCGAGGGTGAGTTGATCCCGTTCGCGCGCAGCATCAGCCCGGTTGATTCGGGGAAGTATGCGGCGTCGTGGAAGTTGAAGAAGAAGGCTAAGAACGGGAAAGCTCTTGCGGGGCCGACTGTTTGGTATTCGCATCTGATTGAGTTCGGGACTGGCGCGGACAAGAAGAACCGCGTGCATGTCAACGACAAAAAGCCGCGTGAGGGCCGGAAGAACGTTCCGGGACCTGGTGATTCGCGGATTGTCGACATGGACGGAGAGTTCGCCGAGCTCGGTCCCGATACTCCGACGCCTGCGTTTGGTATCGCGCAGAAGGTGGCTGAGCGGTTCGGCGGCACGTACAAGGGTGGCATCGGGGTGAACGATGACTAATCCGCTGTTGGATGTCGATGCGCCGGATGGTGAGGATTTCGTTGCGGCCTGGTTGCAGCCGGTGGTCCGCGCATCGGTTGAACGTGATCTCAATGACGAGTTGCCGTTCTGTACGGTGCAACGGATTTCGGGCGCCGACGATGAGAACGAGGGCACTGATGATCCGGTCGTCCAGGTCGATTTCTACGACCGGGGCGTGAAGGCTGCTGCGGCGGCCGCGCGCCTTGGTCATCGCCGGATGCTGCGACTGTTCCGTGATTGCCCGAACGTGACTCTTTCTGATGGCACGACTGCTGCCATTGACTATGGCGAGACGGTGATTAAGCCGTTTCGCATGACTTATGCGGACGATCTGATCGTTCGTTACACGGCCCGGTACAAGCTGGGCTTCTCATACGTCACCGTCTGAGTTTTTGACGGTGCGCCGCTGCCTGTAAGCGGCAACCAAATTCTGCCCATGTCCATGCCGGATGCCGTCCGGTTCATTTCCGTACCCCGAAAGGACCGTCACTGTGGCGATTCCATCGACCGGCACCGACTATGTGGCCGGAGGCTTCAACAACAACGATCCCCGCTTCCTGGAGCGTGGCAAGCTCATGGCGGTTCTGGTGCGTGATGCGCGCGGTACCGCAACGGATATTTCGCCGTATGACGGTGCGGGGGCGGTGAAGTGGTCGCCGTTCGCACTCGATGGGAAGCTTCGCAACGACCTGTTCGCGATCATCAAGTCCGGCGGCCAGTGGGTGGTGAACCCGTCGCCGAACGAGGGCTTCCATCTGTTCACGGCGTTCAAGGAGGGGGACGGCCCGTCGGTCAAGCCGTCCATCGACAAGGACGACTTCATGATCGAGCAGCAGGACGAGCCGTGGGATTCGGTTCGTACGAAGCAGGATGAGCCGGTCACGTTCACTGCTGTTGAGTCGCTGAAGGATTCGTGGCGGCGTCTGCGTAACGATCTGCCGTTCGTGGATGCGCTGGGCAACCTGCTGGTGAAGACTCCGGGCGCGTCGTCTGGTTGGTCGAAGGCGTTGGGCGCTGCGGCTGTTGACCGGCAGGTGCTGCTGGTGCGCCAGTTCAACAAGGGCGGCAAGACGGTGACCACAGTCAAGGGTTACGCGTTGTGCCGGCTGAATGACATCGGTGAGCAGAAGATGGGCAAGAAGGATTCGGAGGCTGCGTCGTTCACGCTTCAGCCGCTCCCGGATGGCATCTTCATCTCGACGGTCGACGGTGTGAATGGTGTGCCGATCATCAAGCATGAGTGGGTGTCGTGGGGTGGCGCGTTCACGGTCACGACTCAGTACACGGTGGGTGTGGGTGCTGCTTCGGCTGGCACGTTCACGCTGACGTACGGCGGGCTGACCACGGCGACGATCGCTTACAACGCTGCGGCTTCTGCGGTGAAGTCGGCTCTGGTGGCTTTGGACGATGGTTTCGACGCGTCGAAGTGGACTGTCACGGGTTCGGCTCCGACGTGGACCATCACGGTGCCGGACAGTGGCCGGGTTCTCACTGGCGACGGCTCTGGCCTGACTGGCGCCACGTTCGCTGTCACTGCGGTGTAACAGACCTCGCCGGGTGTGCGTGGGCAGCGCACATCCGGCGAGCCTGCCCTTTCTGCCCGAATCCCTGCCCATCTGCCCGAAAGGCCCATTTGTCATGTCTGAAAACGAGTCCACCCCCATCGATCCCGAAGCCCTTGATGCCGCACGTGAGCAGGCCGACGACTTCGAAAGTTTCCTGCGGCCCCTCGAGGTGCCAACCCGCGATGGTGGCGTGTTCAAGGTGCCGCATCCCGGCATGCTCGATGACGATGCGTCCGAGGCGTACAACGAGATGCGGTGGACGTTCAACCAATGCGACCGGGTGACCGAGGATGTGCCGGAGACGACTATCACGTTGAAGGACGGCACCACCACGACGATGGCCGCGCACACCGTGGTCGGCGGGTTCATTGACCCGTATCAGAAGGACGGCGAGCGGATTCGGCCGTCGTACAACATTCAGATGGCGCAGTGCCTTCTCGGGCCGGAGAAGTACGAGGAGTTCAAGTCTGCCGGCTGCAAGTCGAATGACCTTGCGATTGCGTTGAACAAGCGGGCCGAGGAGATGCGGAACCGGACCGTCGACGACTCGAAAAGTGTGGACGGCGCTGTGGTTCCTGAAGCGGTGGCCGAAACAGATTGAATATGACCTCGCCGACAAGGACCGCAGTATTCTGCGGGACTGGCATCGAGGTACGCGCGACAAGCGCGGCCGGCTGAAAGTCACCAGCCGAGAACTGTTGGTACTCATCGAGTATCTGCCCGATGACGGGGCATTCAAGATGGCGTTGCAGGGCCGTGAAGGTGACTGGGACGAGAAGACGCAGATTCTCGCTGGGATACACGAAGAACTGTCGATGTATCACGCATCCAAGTGCGGGCAAGACATGGCGAAAGTGTTCTTGTCGCCGAAGGCTCGGATGGAAGCCCTGCTTCAGCAGGCCGAAGAAGAACAAGACGCAGCGGACGCTGAAGACGCGATTGATGAGTGGTTCGGATAGTCGGAAAGGTGGTGTGAGCGTTGGGCATTAGCCTTCCGATTGGGTCCCATCTTGACGATGGGCAAGCTCGCCGCGTCACCCGTCAGGCTGAGGACTACTTCTCGACTGCTGGCCGTCGGGCGGGTGATGAGTTCTCCCGTCAGGTGAATCAGGGGCTCGGGAAGGTTGATACCGGTCGGGCGCGTGCTCAGGCGGCGCTGCTCGAGCGGGCGTATGACAAGGCTGCTGATGCTGCGGGGAAGCTGCGGTCTGAAGAGGCCCGGTTGGATTCATTGCGGGTGTCGGGGACGGCGACTCGCGCGCAGCTGATTACTCATTCGGAGCGGGTCGAAAAGGCTCGACGTGCTGAGGCTCGCGCGACTCGTGACGCGGTTAATGCGATGCGGGACATGGAGAACGCGTCCGGGACGTTCGGGGCTATCGGTTCCGCTGCCGCGCAGATGGGTTCGGATGCGGCAGGTGCGGCGGGCAGTGTCTCCAAGCTGGCTGGTGCACTTGGTCCGCTCGCTGGTGGTGCTGCGATCGGCGGCGCGATTGTCGCCGGCGCTACTGCTGTCACTCTAGCCATCGGAGCCATTGGCGGTTCGATTGCCGAGCTGTCGGGTCTGGTCGGCACGCTACCTGGCATCTTTGCTGGTGGTGCTGCGGCGTTCGGGACGCTGACCCTTGCCACGCAGGGTTTCTCGGATGCGATGGGCGACATTCGGGATTCGAAGAAGTTCGCCGAGGACCTGAAAGAGTTGTCTCCGAATGCGGCGCAGGCTGCGACCGCTATTCAGCAGTTGATGCCGTCGCTGGATGGGTTGCGTGCGGCGACTCAGGATTCGCTGTTTGCCGGTGTGGGACAGGAACTTACGCAGCTCGCGAACACGTACCTGCCGTCGATTCAGCAAATGACGACCTCCATCGCGTCGTCGTTCAATGCGATGTTCAAGGCTGTCGGCAATCAGTTGATGACGCCGGAGACGCAAGCGGCAATCCAGTCGGCGATGGGCAACATTGGGCAGGCGTTCCAGAACCTAGTGCCCGCGATCGGTCCGGTGACAAAGGCCATCGCCGACCTCGCGAACGTGTCGACCGGGTTCCTTCCGGGGTTTGCGACGGCGATTGCTAATGCGGCGACACAGTTTTCGAACTTCCTGACGAACGCATCACAGACCGGCGAGCTCCGGCAGTGGATTCAGGACGGCGTTGACGCGTTCAAGCAATTCGTGACGCTGGCGCCGGACCTGAAGCAGATGTTCGTCGACTTCAAGGCGAACGGTGGCGCCGCGATCAATGACGTCGTTGGACTGCTGCGCGTCGCCATCCGGATCGTTGATGAGCTCGGCGGCGCGTACAGCAGGGTGTCGGGCAGCGTGAAGGCGATGGCGAATGTCGTCGCCGCGTCGTTCGGGATGATCGAGAAGGCGATCAGCATGTCGCTGGAGCCGTTGCGGGCGATGATCAACCTGAACAACAAGCTGAATCCGGTGTTCAAGATCGAACAGATTCCGCGATTCGGTGACATCACGGTCCCATTCGGCGATGCGGGCATGAACCCGTTTGCGCCGAAGGTTCAGGGCAACGCCGTCGCGGTTCCGGGTGCGGGCGGCCCATCAGTGCCGGGGATGTCGTTGGCAACTGGCGCGGTTGCCCCTCGGGTGGCGCCGGTGTTCATGCCGGATGCGGCGAAGGCTGCGGGTGGATCGGCGGCGAGCAAGTTGCCGACGGTGCCGTATGGCAACCAGGACCCGATGTCGCTGTTGCAGGGCTTCCCTGTCACGGCGTCGCTCTACGGCGCGGCTGGCGCGGTGCTCGATCAGCAGCAGAAGGTGGCGCAGGCACGTTCTGACCTTGCCGCACTGGAGAAGTCGGGGACGGCTACTCAGTCGGAGGTTGTCGCCAAGAAGAACGAGTTGGCGCGCGCTGAACGCGAGCAGCACGAGGCAGAGCTGAGACTGATCGAGGCCAAGCAGTCCGCCACCAACAAGTCACTCAAATCGATGCAGTCGACGCACGACGCGATGTCGACACTCGGTGCCGGCTTGGATCAGGACCTGGGTGCATCGAAGGGATTGGCGGGCCTCGCCGACAACCTGGTGCGATTCGTCGGGAATCTGGCTACGGCGCCGTTGCAGGCGAGCTTGCAGCGGCAGATTGATGCCGATCCCCGCAAGGGTGGTTTTGGGCTGCTGGGCATCCTTGGGGCGCAAGGTGCGTTCGGCGAGCAGTACACCGGAATGACCCAGCAGCAGGGCTACTCAGCAGCGGGCTGGTCGGGTATGCCGGGAATGCGCGGCGGCCTTCCGTATGGTCTCGCCACCGGCACCAACACTGGCGGTTACGGGTCCAGCGGAGCCGTGTTCCCGCAGTGGGTGCACGCGCTCGAGCAAGTGTTCGGGGTTAAGGCGTCGACCTACTCCGGCCATCAGGAGTCGGATCGCAACGAACCTGGATATGCCCCGAACCCGATGCATCTCAATCGGGGTATCGACTGGACCGGTTCGCCTGCGGCGATGCAGGCATTTGCCAACTTCATGGCAGGGCAACCGAACGCCGAGCAGGTCATCTACCAGAACCCTGTGACAGGCCAGAACACGGAGGCTGTTGCAGGGCAGGCGCGACCGGGCTATTTCGCCGGGGACCTCTCTGAGCACCGGGGCCACGTCCACACGCGGCAAGCGTTTGGTATCGATGCCCCCGGATTCTCGCAAGGCGCGCAGGATGCCACCGGTGCACTGAGTGGGCTGGCGGGCGCGGCGAACTCTGCCACCCAAGCACTAACTGGACCCGCCGGCGGCTGGAACGCGGACTGGAACTCCATGGCGCAGAAGGAAGCGTCTGGCAACTGGGCCGCCAACACCGGTAACGGGTTCTATGGCGGGTTGCAGTTCACTCAGCCGAGTTGGGATGCAGCTGGCGGTGGTCAGTACGCGCCGCGCGCCGACCTAGCGGCGCCGTATCAGCAGGCGTTGACCGCTGAGCAGCTTCTCAGGATGCAGGGGCCTGGTGCGTGGCCCAACACTTTCACTCCCGGTTCGGCGGGTCCGGGCGGCGGCGGCATGTACCCAGGCATGGGCATGACGCAGGGATTGCCGTTCGCGCCTCTCGGCCCTGTCAGTCCCGGCGGTCCCGCCGTGGGCCTCGGGTCTGCGGCGGGCATCGGCCCCGCGCAACCCGGCCTTGGCTCTGCCGCTGGATTCGGAGTACAGAACCCGACCCAGATCGGCGCGGTGGTTCCGGAAGCGTCGGGCATGGGCAAGGGTGGCATCGGTATGTCCGGTGGCGGTCTCATGGAAGCCGCGATGCAGGCCGGTGGGCTCGCGTTGGATGCGATGGCGCCCGGTGCTGGGCAGGCTGCGCAGACTGGCATGAAGCTGATCAATCGGACGATTCAGTACGGCGGTCAGGCGGCGGGTATCGGCGTCCAGGGGTTGATGGACACGTTCCTGCCGATGGGTGGTTCGCAACTGGCGCAGAGCAACTGGGCGACACGCATCATCGGTGGTCTGGCTGGTGCTCTGCCGGCGATCCCGAACATGGCGGGCAAGAAGGCCCCGGAGCAGGCTCAGGGCGCGCAGGGCCAGGGCGCGCAGACTCCCACGACGAACGTCACCCACAACACGACGATCAACGCTGAGGGCCGCGACAACGGTGGCCTCGCGCGCGATTGGGAGTACAACACGACTCAGGCGGCGATGACTCCGGCGGTCGGCCCGTGACGCAGGCATACCCGTCCGTGCACTACCCGGATTTGATGGGCGTGGGGGAGATAACCCCGCATGGATGGCATGACCTGATCAGCGGGAAACCGTTGATGCGGCTCAAGGCTTTTGACGGCTCCATCGATATGTTCATGGCTGGTGGGTTGTCGAAGCCGTACCGGTTCGAGTCGCCAGAGTGTGTGCGGATTCCCAAGGGTGGCTTGAAGGGTCTGATTGCGCCGTGGAAGCACATCGACCAGAAGGGCGCTGTGCAGGACGGTGTTTCGCAGCTCGACGCCCTGTATGACCCGATCGAGGTTCAGGCTGATGTGGTCTGTTACGGCCGTGATGGTGTGCATTTGCATCGGGTTGTGCGGGATGTGATCGCGGCGATTGATGCGAAGCAGACATCGGAGCTTGGGTTTCTCACGTTGGATGAGGGTTACTGGTGGTCGGATGTCCGCTGGTTCCAGGGTGCGGCGCAGAACACGGTCGATATGGGTGGGCCGTCGCGGATGCACAAGATTCCGTTGCGGCTGCGTGCGGACAACGGGTTCTGGCGGACGTACGCGTACACGGATCAGTTCGAGTTCACCTACGAGTCGTTGGTTGAGGATTTCGAGTACACGAATCCGACTGATCTGGGTGTGAATTGGCCGCAGTACTTCTATGACGCTGAGCCTTTGGCTGATGGGTTGATGGTGGCGAATGGGCATTCGGCGAAGTGGGCTCAGAATCTTGGGTTGGGTGAGCGCGCGTCGGTTGCTCTACGCAAGGACTTCACCACCACGACCAATAACCAGGTCATCACCCTGTACACAGACAAGCTGCCGGCAACGTGGTACCAGCCGAACGCCTACAACGAAATCTGGGGCCGCTGCAACGCCGACCCGACCACTGACCTGTGGGACGGCGACGGCATCCGGGCGCGTATCGGGGCCAAGGGTTTCGGCGGGTTTGTTGAGCTGTCGCGCTTCAACAACTACGTCGAGACGGTGATGAAGGTAGAGCCGTTGCTTGTGCCGCCGTGGTGGGGCGACACCTGGAAACTGGTGCTTGGCTATGAGGACAATCCGCGCTTGTACCGGTTGTTCCGTAATGGTGGTCAGGCGTTGGCGCACAAGGAAAAGGGCACCGGGTCTGTGATGGACGCCAGCCATCGTGCGGCGGGGTTCGGTATGCGCGGTGGCCGGAAGTGGCCGAACGTCCCGGCGAACGTCAAGAAGATCACAGTCGGCGACAACACCACCGTGGCGCAGAACGGTTTCGTGCAGCTGATCAACCCCGGTGATCAGCCGATGCACTGGGAGGCAACTGTTTTCGGCCCGTGCTCAACCACGCGCATATGGGATGGCCCCGGTGCGCAGGAAGGCGAGTATGTGACAGTCGGTCCACTTTCGGCGGATCAGGCGATCACGGTACGCAGTGATCCGAAGCTACGTCCGGCTATTGAGATGCCGTCGTCGGTCCCACTGAAGAAGAACGTCTATCGGTATGTCACCGGCCGGTTCTCGGATGCCGCTGCGATTCCGCCGAAGTCTCCCGGTAACCCGGTGCAGCCGTATTACCTGAAGGTCCAGATCGATGACGGGAACGCTGACTCCAAGGTGCTGATCAGCGGCGTACCCCTAAGGCGCTGGCCCCTCTAGATGGACAGTCAGAAAGCCGTTGACCTGCAAAGGTGGACGGCAGCTTTGGCGACCGGAAATACCAGCAGGATCGCCTCTGTCGCATCGGATTTGGCGAAAGCTGGGTCGAGGGTCGACACCGACTACCGGTTCACCGTATACGACAACCTGTGGAATGACATGGGGTCGTTCGGCGAGAGCATCATCGAAGCGCAAGGCTCGGATCCTAGAAACGACTGCCCCACAGGCAAGTTGGTACTGAAGGGCACCACTGACTGGGTTGACGTCTTCGCTGACTGCCGGAACACGATGGTTGGCGTCACCGTCGAAACCGCAGACCTGCGATTTCCTTTCTATGTCAAGAGTCACAACGAGCACTTCGAAAAGGGTGCCTGGACTCACAACATCGAGCTGCGTGGCATCTACGACATCCTGAACTACTACGTCATCTGGCCGACGTGGTGGCTTCCTATTCAGGCGCAACCGATTTCGCACGCGGTGTTCTTCTGGGCGTTGCAGACATGCCTGGAATCGATGGTCGCTGAGTGCGCGTTGCGGTTGCAGACCGGGATTAACGAATTCCTCAACAACGCACTGTCTTTGAACCCGGACATCCGCGCCTGGTTCGGGACGCTACTGCTGAACAACGGCAACATCTTCCACTCACTCAAGACGCCCACGTACGTCAAGCGCACCAACCCATTCCTGGACACCTCACCACTGTTCGGACGGACTGTGCGAATGGAGACCTGCGGGACGGTCATCAAGGATGCGACCAAAGCGTATGGCGTCGACACGCAGATGGACCTATGGCTGCCGGGTGATCCGCAGCCCGACCGGTGGGCCAACCTGAGCCAGCCGACCTACGTCTTCTCGACGAAGGACCGGTCGCAGATCAAAGGCCCGTTCGGCAACGTTCTGGACTCGGTTATCCGGACTGTCGTGGACCTCGAGGGCTCCCTAGTCGGCCGCGCGTTGGACCCGATACTGAACCCCAAGGGACCCAATCCCGCATTGCCTGACGGGGCGTTCGATTCATCCACCCTGGGTGTCGACTTCGACCCGCCGTACGCCATCGTGATCGCACCCGAGCAGGGTGACGATACCGGGGCGATCGAGAAGTGCGATATCAACCATCACACCCCTGATGGCTGGCAGCACATCATCGGCGGCCGGTCCCCGAAATGGCTGAACGATCTGTTCAACGCAACGTTCGCATGGCTGATCGACAGCCTCATGATCGTTGTCGGATTCGCCGGTGTGCCAAGCGATCTGCTGGCCGGGTTTATGAACAACGCGTTCTTCGCCTTCCAGCTCGTGCAGCACTATGAGCGGCGCGCGGAAGTCGGTCCGTATCACCCGGCAATTGAACGCTTCTACCCGACAGCCTCGAGCCCGTACAACATCGAGACCCTGTTCGCCTTCATCAACGCGCTGTTCGACAGCCGGGGCTATACGGCCGCGATGGTCACCATCAACCTTGCTGGCCCAGAAGTGCCTTACATCCTCGGCAAAGACATCTTCAAGGGCGGCTTGATGTCTTTGGTGTACCGCAAGCGCACCAAGATTCTGACCGACTACATCGAGAACGTCATGTGGCGCATCACCAAGGACGAGCGCACGTTGACGTGCCAGATCGGTGATGGCCGCAGAGATGAAGCGCCTTTGTCCAAGCATCAGCGGTGGATCACAGCGGCGTTTGAGGCCGCAGCGGTTCTCACCCTCTCGCCGCAATCGAGTTCATAGGAGCGTGAAATGGCTTGGCCCCTAACTGATGACGGTCAGTTCTACCGGTTTGAGGGTGAAGTCCTCATGCCGGTTGACCCGACGTCCGGTGCCTGCATCATCATGCTTCGGCCCAGTGGCGGCATGGGTGTTGGCATCCCGGCGATTGAGCGTGGCGATGACGGTCTGCCTGCGAACATCGACACAACGATCAACTGGACTCCGTTGGCGCCTGGCGATCCGACGGCGGACTATGCGTACTGGACGCAGATCACCCCGCCGACCGACACCACTGCCGGTATCTACCGGCTGAACCTTGGTCTGCATACGGGTCAGGATGGTGCTGACGGCACAACGACTTTGACGCTTGCGGGTGTTGGCGGCTCGTCGGCGCCGAAGAAAACGGTTGTTGTCAACAACGCGGGTACGGGCTTCGTGTTCCAGTCGCAGAAGGTTGGCGAACTGTTGGTCCCTGCGTCGGTCAGCAACACCGCATCCGGCCTGGGCAACAACACGATCGCGACGTTCGCGGTGGTGTCGAACCGGTTCGATTTCGATTGGCGGCCTGAGCCTGTCGGGCACACGGTCATCACTGGCACTGGCTCGAATGTGCGGGTTGATCTGGTGGCCCGGTTGAACGGTGAGACTGGCGGCAATATCGTCGGCCGCTGCCACGGCATCGCATCGACTGAGCGGCTGCACTTCTCGGGTGTTCCGCCGGCCGGTTCGGCGGACACGTTCAACAAGGTCACCGCGAATGCTGCTGCGACGATCCATGTTCGGGTTGAGCAGCAGTCCGGCTCGGATTCGTTCACCACGTCAGCATCCACGACCCTCGTGGGCGTCAGGGTGCAGCCGATCATATGACCGAGGAGGCGCCGGATTGGGTGTCGTCCACTCCGGGCGCCCCAGTCCACAACCTGCCGACGAAGCAGGACCTGACCTTTCCGTTCACTCCGCAGCAGTTGTTGGAGATCGGCGGGCAGCTGATCGAACAGTTCCTGCGCAGGGTCGTGGAAGCTGTTGTCGGGTTCTTTGTGCCGGGTGCTGGGCCTGCGTTTGATCAGTTGTTTGACTGGGCGCACGATTTGGGTACTGCGGCGTGGGGTGCGTTCAATCAGGTAGGGCAGCTGATTTCGGATATCGGCGGCCATGTCATCGGGGATGTGTCTGCCGCGCTGAACGGCGCGGTGAACGGGTTGGCGTCGCTGGTCAACAACCTGCTGCACAACGCCGGCGCGGTCATCGGCTCCATTCCGCAGACCATTGTCACCGGCCTGAACGGTGCACTGTCCGCGCTCACCTCGGGTGTCGCCGCTGCAACACAGTTCGTGCAGCAAGTCATCGACGCCATCATGTCGGCGCTGCGGGGCATCCCAATCGTCGGCGGCCTGATCCCCGACCTGAACAAAGCAGTCAAGTCCAACAAGGTCGACCAACAGAACTTCACCATCTCCGCGATCGTTTCGGACGTTCGGACCCCGAGTTGGGCTGGCCGGTACGCGATCTCGGACGTCACGTATCCGGAGTTCATCAACAACAAGCTCGCGGTGTTCGGGCAGACGGACGGCGCATCCACTGGTACCGCGCACACCCACACCATCGGCAACGCCAACAGTGCTGAAGCTGAGGCCGCCGGCTGGCTGGTGAATCAGAACGAGTCGCGCGGTTCGTATCTGCCGGTGACGAATACGACGGTGTTCGACACGTTCGGGTTGGTGGCGTGGAAAGTGTCGGGGACGTTGAACAACGTCTACGCCGAGATTTTCAAGGTCAACGACGACGGGTCGCTGCCGACGCGCATCTTCTCGCAAGAGTTCTCGTCATCGATCACCACGACGACGGGCTACTTCGAGTTCACGTTGCCGTCCCGCCTGATCGTGCAGTCGGGGGAGCGGTACTTGTGCCGGTTGCGTAACTCGTCCTCGGTGGCTACTGGGGTGTGGCTGATCGGTATGGAGCTGGTGACGTCTGCGGCACCGAACGGATTCAAGACGGTCGGAGCGACGGACACCAACAAGACGAGCTACACGGCGTCTGAGGCGGCTACCGCGCAGGCTGCCGGTAACACGCTGAACTGGTTCATGCTGGCGGCGAAGAACATGCCCTCGGTGGATAAGTCCTACTCGGATGACTTCAACCGGCTGAACATCGGTGGCCTATGGGTGCGGGCATCCTCGACGGCATCGCTGCCGGACATTTACGAGGAAGCGCTCGGCTACACCGGCTCCAGCGACGGCGACCAAGAAGCCCTGTACATCCGCCCGTGCTCTCGGGACGTGAACCGGGTTGAGGCCAACCTTCACATCAACATGGCGTCAACGGCGAGATGCGGTGTTCTGCTGCACTGTTCGCGAGACTTCGCGCAGGTCGTGTATCTAGGCGTGAATGGCACGTCGGCGAAGATTTACTCGGGTCCGATTGCGTCGTTGTCGGAGCGGGCGTCGTTGTCGTCGGGTGGCACTGCGCGGTGGGCGCTGTACTACGACGAGTCGGCTGACAAGTACGTGGCGCTGAAGGATGGCGCTAACACCGGGTTGCAGTGGACCAGCGTCGGTTCGACGGTGTTGCACGGCTCGGACTATCGCTACGGCGGCACGCGAATCTCCCTGGCCTCAGGTGAAGCTGCCGGGACGATTGACGATTGGGTTCTGCGCGACTGGTACATCGCGGTCCCGGCGACTGTTCAGGCGACGGCAGCTGTCGCATCGATCGCGGCTGGTTCGCCGAGTGTGACTGCTGGGGCGACTGTTGCCCACCCTGCCGCAACGGCATCGGCCACCGGGGGAACTCCGACGGTAACG
Source organism: Mycolicibacterium llatzerense (assembly GCF_025331195.1). Classification (NCBI taxonomy): domain Bacteria; kingdom Bacillati; phylum Actinomycetota; class Actinomycetes; order Mycobacteriales; family Mycobacteriaceae; genus Mycobacterium; species Mycolicibacterium llatzerense. Next base: position 26,202 of record NZ_LXOV01000017.1, read on the forward strand.
GCTGGTGCAGTGGCGGCCACAGCTCCCGCGTCGGCAACGGCTACAGCGGGCGACGCAGCCGTTTCGAACAACACCGGCTTCCCATACACATTCCCGTTCAATCTGTCTTAGTCGCAAAGGAATACGCGCATGGCCACCTCGAAGTTCTACGGCAAGTTCTTGCAGAGCTTGTGCAACAAGGAAATCGACATCGACAGCGACACGCTGAAGGTGATGCTCTGCACCAGTTCATACACGCCGGATCAGGATGCGCATCGGTACAAGTCGGATATCACGAACGAAGTGACCGGGACCGGCTACACCGCCGGCGGTGTGACGGTCACCCCGGTGACGGTGTCGTACGACTCGGCGACGAACAAGCTGTCGTTTAGCTCGACGTCGAACCCGACGTGGACGACCTCGACGATAACGGCGCGGTACGCGATCTTGTACGACTCGACGCCCGCCACCGACGCGACTCGGCCTCTGATCCTCTACGTGGACTTCGGCGCCGACATCTCTTCAACGGCGGCGACTTTCAGTGTGCCGTGGGACCCGACCAACGGCATCGGCTACATCACGGCCGCTTAGGAGTTGACGAATGGGCATGCAGATTACGCGGAAGACGGTCGGCGGCACAGGTTGGCCGTTGCGGGACCAGGCCGACATGCTGGCCGCGTTGGCCGAGTTGTCGGCGCAGGGCTGGACGGGGGCCATCTCGTTCGAGGCTGGCGCGTGGCAGTTGCGGTTGTCGGGGGATGGCCGGAACACGGTGAACGCGACTCTCGGGCAGTGGCTTGTTGAGGACGGCGACTTGAAGGCTTTGCCGTGCAGCACTTTCGATGACGGGTACGAGTCGGACACTCCGGTGGAGTTCCCGCAGGTTGTCGAGCAGCCAGTCGAGGCGGTCGTTGAGGAGTCGGTGCCGTTCGGTTCGCTCAAGAGTCCTGATGTGTCGTCGCGGATGGTGGTCAGCTGATGACCGGTCGGCCCCTGAAGACAACGTATGTCACCACCGACGCGTTGACCGCTGCGAACATGAACGACACCAACACCGAGGTCAACGCATCCACCTACACGGGCGTGACGACATCGGTTGCCAACGAACTGGCGCTGTTCAACGGCACTGACGGCAAGGGGCTGAAACGGGCCACGAGCACCGGTGTGGTTGTGGTGAATTCGGGTGTCGTGTCGGCATCCGCACCGGCCGCCGCGTCGGTTGCTACTGGCGAGTCGACAACCTCCGGCACGTACACGGACCTGACGACGACCACCGATCAGGTGACGGTGACGATCGGTCCGAGTGGCATGGCGCTGATATCCATCGCAGCGCAGATCACAAACTCGGGTAGCGCTGGTGTGTCGACGATGTCGTTCGCAGCGAGTGGCGCCAACACGATTGCGGCTGATGATGCGAACTCGATCTTCTACAAGAACCCGTTCGCCGGCGGTAGTGGCGACCGGCATGGTACGTCGAAGCTGTTGACGGGGCTGACGGCTGGTTCGACGACGTTCAAGTTGAAGTACAAGGCCGGCAACACAGGCACTTTCACATACCGCGACATTTCGGTGATTCCGCTATGAGGCGCGCCGCCCCGATCGTTCTGGGGCTTCTTGCTGGTGGCGTCGTGTTCTCGGCTGCGTTCTACGTGTGGCTGGTGTTCGGTGCTGATCCCGACAAAGACCCGTTGCTTTCCTTCTGAAGGGTGTGATCAATGTCGTTGCCTAGCTTCACTTTCACGGGGAATTTGAAGGCGATTGGTGTCGCGGTTTCGGGGGTGTTGTCTGAGTCGGCGTTGGTGAAGGCGCAGGTTCAGTTCACGTCGAATCTGAAGCGGGACCGGCTGCTGGTGTTTGGTGGGACGTCGTATTCGCCGCCGGACACGGTGTACGGCGATGTTTCGGATACGGGGCAGATTTTCGCGAACGACGGCACCACCAATCCGGTGAAGCTGCTCGCCAGCAGCTCTGGACTATCCGCGTCCGGCATCCAATGGACCGCAACTGTCCTCATCCCGGCATCCGTTGGGACACAAAAGGTCACCTACACATTCGAAGCACCCCAAGACGGCGACACCATCGACCTCACCACGGTCATCGCCAACTCAACAACCCCCGCATACCCCACCTACGGGGAAGACGACATCACTCTCATCGACGGAGGAGCCCCGTGACCACATACCTGATCCAATCTCGGCGTGGTACCGCTGCCCAGTGGGCCACCGCCAACCCGATCCTGGCCATCAGCGAACGCGGATTCGAGACCGACACGAAGCGATGGAAGACCGGCGACGGTGCGACGACGTGGAACAGTTTGCCGTACGACGTCGACAAGTCCGATACCCCGCAGCGGGACGTCCCGGTCGCAGTCGGGTCACTGGTAAACCGCACCAAGGCTGTTCAGATCACAACGGCGGGTACGCACCGCACACCGCATTACATCGCGGCGGCGTGCACCAACCTGCGACTCGTGTACACCAACTTCCTCACCGCATACCCATACGACGGGGCAGGTGAGATCACCGCCGCCGACCTGCCCATCGCCGTCGGCCTAGAAGTCAACGGCACCATCTACCGGGCCACCTTCAACGGCCAAACCAACATCACCATCAACGCCTTCGGTGTCACCGTGTCGGACCCTATCGGCGTCGATATCCCCGCCGGGACATGGGTTTACGTCCGCACCTACACGTCGAGCACGAACTACTACGCCGACCACCAAGCAATCCTCGCCGGGTCCGGCGGCTTCACTGCCACCACCGATCTGACGGCACCCGGCTCTGCGGCCATCGCTGACTCCATCAACTACCTGCTCGGACCGGCAGCCGTCCTGGGAACTCCACTGTCGCGCATCCCCACCGTCCTCGGCGTGGGCGACTCGATCATGGGCGCGATCGGTGACCAGTTCTACCCGCCGCAGGAGTTCAACACGACGTACTCCAACGGCGGGCGTGGCGGCTTCCTCGGCCGGGGGGCGAAGAACTACGGTTTCGGCAGCATCAACGTCGGCTGCGGCGGTGAGCTCGCGTCGCAATGGAACACTGTGAACCGCGCTCGCCGTATGGGTTTCGCCCGGTACTGCCGAACCGCGCTCGTCAACTACGGCGTGAACGATCTCGCGGGCGGGGCGTCAGTCGCGACGGTACAGGCGAGCCTGATTATGTTGTGGTCGACACTGGGCGCCATCGGGCTGCGGGTGTTCCAGAACAACATCTTGCCGCAGACGACATCGACGGATCAGTGGCGTACGACCGGGAACCAGACGGTGAAGTCGTGGGAGGCGAATCGGCTGGCGTTGAATGCTTGGTTGCGTGACGGAGCTCCGATGGTCAACGGTGCCGCTGTCGCCGTCGGCACAGCCGGCGCGGTGCGCGCCCGATACTTCCAGGGCAACACTGTCGTTGGGGCGGCATCAGGCGCGCATCCGCTGTACGGAACCGTCGAGGTCGCCGATGCCGCCGAATCGTCGCGGGACTCCGGGAAGTGGAAGCTGCCGTACTCGTCGCGGACGGTCACGGATGCTGTTGTGACGGCGGCGAGTACCACGGTCACGTCGGCCACCGGCAACTTCACGACTCCCGATATCGGCAAGTTCGCGATCATCAATGGCGCGGGTGCGGCGGGAGCTGTGTACACGGGCACGGTCAACAGTGCGGCGCTCACGTCAACGCAGATCAAGGTTTATCTCGCGCCATCGACATCGGTGAACCCAGCGACGATGACGCTCCTCGATGCCGTCACCCGTGACGGCGCGCATCCAGATCCGATGCTGCACGAGGAGATCGCCACCAAGCTGCCCTACTTGCACTTCGTCTGATGCACGTCCTCACCTGGCGCGGTATCCAGATCGCCGCCGCCGAACGATTCCAGCGCCTGTGTATGGAGATGGCGAAACACCCTGCCCGCGTCCAACACCAGATGGACATCACAGCTAGCCGGCCTGCCAGCTTCGTCGAGGTGCTGACGTGATTACCGAAAACGGTTGGCCGTCATGCAATGCCGACGGCTGCGAGTGGACCACAGTCCCCGGAACCACGGTGTCGCTGCAGATTCAGAAGGGGCAGCCGCTCGCGATCATGCGTGCGTACGCCGCGGACTACAACGAGTTCGTCGAGCCGCTGCGCGACGCCGATTCCGCGAGCTGGACACCGACGAACTCCGTCGCGACGTCGAACCATCTCGGCGGCACCGCAATGGATTTGAACTGGGACAGCCACCCGTTCCGTGTCGCGGACGCCGGCTACACCCCGCAGATGATTGCCACGATGGAAGAGTTGATCGACTTCTATGAGGGCACCATGTTCTGGGCGAATGCCTGGGACGACCCCAAAGACGCGATGCACCACCAGATGGGCTACGAAACGTACGGCAACCCGCACACCGCGGACTTCATCGCCCGGAAGATTCGGCCCGACGGCTACAGCACCTTCCGTCGCGGCGGGAGCGCGCCGGCGGGGGATGCCGCGGCAGTCCTGGCGCGCGCGACCGGACTCTCGCTACCTCGGGCAGCCGCCATCCTGCCGCAGGTCCGCGACGGCCTGGCCGCCAGCCAATGCACCACACCGCTCCGGATCGCGATGTGGCTCGCCCAGATCGGCCACGAATCCGACAATTTCAACGCCACCCAGGAGTACGACTCCGGCGCCAACCACGGCGACCCCGCCGAAACCACCGACCGGTGGAAGTACAAGGGCCGCACCTGGATACAGATCACCTGGTCGACCAACTACCAGGCGTTCAGCGGCTGGTGCTACGACCGCGGCCTCGTCACCTCACCGCGCTACTTCCTGGACAACCCGCGAGCGCTGGCCGACCAGAAGTGGGCCGGCCTCGGCCCCGCCTGGTACTGGACCGTCGCCCGATCCCAGATCAACAGCCTCTGCGACCGCGGCGACATCAACGAGGTCACCCGCCTGATCAACGGCGGCTACAACGGCCTCGAGGACTTCAACGGCCAACCCGGACGCCGCACCCGCTACCAGCGCGCACTCGCGCTCGGCGACCAACTCCTCCAATTACTCACCGAGGGAGACGAATTCATGCCAGCACTCACCGACGACGAACAGCACGAGCTGCTCGACCTCGCACGCCAGCAAGCCAAGTACCGCCGCCCATCGCTCTCCCCGCTGCGCTGGCCGCACGAAGGCGACGTCAACACCTGCGCCGGCTTCGCGTGGGCAACCGACGGCAACCTGCACGTGATGCTCGTCGAGAAGCTCGCTGTCGGCTACGGTGACGCACCCGCCATCGCGCTGCTGTACGCAGTCGCGCACACCGACGAAGCTGGGCGCGACTCGGACACGGTGCTTGCCAATAAGATTCTCGCCAAGGTGGCGCCGGCCGACATCACCGCGGCACAGGGACAGATCAAGTCGTGGCTCGACGCTGAGGCCGCGCACCATGCCGCTTAAGCTCGGCGACCGCAACCCGGTGGTCCGCCGCTGGCGCCACGTCATGAACCTCCGGTTCGCCGGGTACGCCCGCAAGCTCGGGCCATTGCCAGACGACACTGACGAGTTCGGCCCGCGCGCGCAGGCCTGGCAGCAGGAGTACGAGCGCCGCACCCTTCAACTAGTCGATGGTGTCGTGTCCGACGGCGACCTCCAGGCGCTCGGCGTCGTCACGCCGCCGCGATACCCGATCCAAGGTGTTGGCGGTGATTCCCGCGCGTACCTGATGCCGCCCGACGCCCCGAGCTTCCAGCGGGACGTCCAGAACTTCGGCGCCGAAGGCCACCGGCTCCACTCGATCCTCCGCTCCAATGGGCCGGCGAGCATCGTGCCGATCGGCTACAGCATGGGCGGCACCAGCGTGAAGCGGTACCTCGACACCGTTCCGCCCGAATGGCGCGACGACATCAAGATGGTCGTCACGTTCGGTGACCCGTCTATGCCGGCCGAGGGTTCGCTGCTCGGGAACCCGCCGGGGGAGGGCATCTCGAAAGAGCCGCAGCCGCAATGGTGCTGGGACCGCTACTACTCATACAGCCTCGACGGCGACTGGTACCCGCGCGCCCGCGGACTGCTGTTCATCCTGTACCAGGTCATCTCCCGGGCTGAACTGACGCTTGAGTTCGCGAGCTGGCTCGTCACCGTGTTCCCGACGCGGGCGATGCAGGAGTTGTTCGGCTCGGCGCCATCAACGGATCCGCTCGCCGGCGTGCTGCGTGGGCTCGGCACAGCGATGAGCACCGGTGGCTCGCAGCAGGTCGGTTTCGCACTGGACCCGATTCGGGTGCTGATGCTGCTGCCTCAGCTCGTACAGCTCCTGGTCGATGCGATCAAGTTCGCGGCATCGAACGCGCATGGCTTGTACGGCGATCCTGCGCACGCCGAGTTCGACGGGCTGACCGCGGTCGACCACGCAGTCCGGACGATCCGCGAGCGCGTACCGAACGCGACTCTGCTGCTGTTCCCCGGCTCCTGGGCTACCTGGGACCAGGGCTTCCCGATGGACGTCGCGCTGCGACTGCAGGCCACCTGAGAGGAATACTCGAATGAAGTTGCCCACCATCACCGCCAAGCAACGCATGTACGCCTACGGTGTCATCGCTGCGGGGCTCGGCGTGCTCACGTTCTATCGGCTGATCGACCCGTCTGCGATCCCGGTGTGGTTGGGATTCGCGGGCGTCGTGCTCGGGATCGCGGGTAACGCAACGGCCGCCGTCAAGCTGAACGGTCAGATCAAAGGCGACCCGGTCGAGTGACCGGTGTGCGTAGGGTCGCCCGACAGTTCTGGACGCTGCTCGACTCCGAGAACGTCCGGCTGTTCGTGTGGCCCTACTACCTGTCTCTGCTGGCGTGGGGGATTTACGCCGCCGCCTGGGCCGATGCGATCACCATCGTCGAACCCGAAATGGGCCACATCACCTACGTGGCATGGATTTGGGCGCACCTCATCGGCACCGTGTCCGTCATGACCGGCCTCGTGTTGCGCGAGGGCGGCAAGACGCTCAATGAGATGACCGCGGTGTCGCTGTTCCGGGACTGGATGGGCTTGTGGCTACAGCTCGGCGGCCACGTCTGCATGGGGCTGGTGCTGATCCTGTACGAAACCTCAGGGATCCGTGGTGCCTACTTCGGGCAGGGCGTCTACTCCCTGTTCCTGGTGCCGCCGTACATCATCGGCTGCACGTTCCTCAGCTTGCAGACCGGCCGGAAACTGTGGCGCGCCGAGACGCTGAACCGCCGATTGGGGACGGACCGATGAGCAACATTGCGACAGTCCTTGTGAGTGTGGCGGGCAGCTCGGTCGTCACCGCGATCATCACCGGCATCCTGACGTTCTCTGTGAATCGTGCGTCGGCGGCGAAGATGCGGGCCGAGGCGGAGAAGATCGCGACCGAGAAGGCGTCGTTGGCGCAGAAGACGGTGCTGGAGTTGTTCGAGTCGACGAACAAGGTGTTGGAGACTCGGTGTGGCCGGTGTGAGAAGCAGCTTGAGAAGGTCGAGGACGTGGTGCGGATCCTTATCGACGCGACCGAGGCTTATGTGACCGCCACCGAGGCCGCGGTCGGTAACACGGCGTTGGATGAGCGGCTTGTGTTGCGTTCGGCGATCTGGGCTGCGAGACAGGCCGTGTGATGCGCTGACTTGTCGGCCGTCGGCGCTAAGCTGACAACTGCAAGCTCGGGTTGATCGCCGAGGACTGCGAGGTGTGAAGCTTGGTGAGCGCCGCCGAAAGCGCGCGGAGGTCGGTTCAAGTCCGATAAACACCCCCATATAAACCGCCCCCGACCTACACGGTCGGGGGCGGTTTTCGTCGTATCATGGACAGGTGCCGGGATGAGGCGCGACAACCATTCCCTCATCGAAAGGCACTCCCATGCAGAACATCACCATCGGCCGCTACAAGCCCTCGCAGCACCTGATCGACACCACGGTTCAGCTCGGACCGAACGCCGCGAACATGGTCGTTGACATCGCCAGCCTGTACGACGGCTGGATTGAGGGCGTCCGAGACGACGGCAGCACGTGGATCATGTGGCTCGACGCGCACGGTAGCCCACAGTGCTTCTGGGCTGAGCGTGAGGATTCGGGCGCGGTCGTCGGGGAGGCGGTCAACCTGCGCCGCGAATCCGATGGAACCGATCAGCCCTCGTAGCCGTCTATACCTGTAGATCGTCCCCGGCTGGTCTCTCCGTCGGCCGGGGGCGATCTGTCTAGGTCACACTTGCCAAGCGTGTCTAGTCCGACCTAGACAACTTCCGAACCTGCCCACGCCGATCGTCATACGCCTGCCACCCACACCCCAAGCACTCGTAGAACACCGCGGCCGTCGCGCCCGTCGGTGGCGACCCCCAGCCGCGTTGAACGTTGCCACGGATGGGCAGACCGAAGCCCACAGCAGACCAGTCGAGGCCGCAGCCGGGGCAGCGCATCGGCATCGTCGACGACCACATGCCGTTGTTCAGCTGCACCGGCCACGCTGTGAACCACGACCAACCAGGCATGAGGCGGACGGTACGGGCAGGGGGGGGTGACATGTGCCGTCGCGGACAGCACGGGTTTGCATAACGCCTGAAGACGGGCCTAGGTGACTGATCTTGACTGATACCAAATCGGCTGGTCAGGTCCCAAAACCGCAAGACACGCAGGGGTTCGAATCCCCTTAGCTCCACAAGTAAAACTCGTTCTGACTTCGGTCAGGGCGGGTTTTCTCGTTTGGTTGGCAGGGTCACTTGCCGGGTGAGACGGCCGAGCAGTTCCTCTCCTGGTGGGGTGACGCGCAGATCGACTGGTACGGACCCGAGAGCTTTCTGGTTGCTTGGACGACGAGCTGAAAACACCGCCTGGCGGATGATTTCCCCGTCGTCTGCGTCATGGGGAGCAACTGATCGCATTCCGCCAGGCGGCGCGCACCGCATGGAGAGCGTCCTTCGCCGATACAGTCAGTCGGGTCTGCCCGGCCAGTTGCGCCTGCCAATCCGCGTCTGATGGCGCACTGCGGAATAGATAGTCCGCAGGGTATTTGTTGGTGGGGCCGAATCGCCGGAATAGTGCGGCAGCGGCCGGATCGATGGCGCCGATTTCGTTGAGCGCCCACAGATCCCAGAGATCGCGAGCTGCGTGCCGATCGGCCCACGTCGCGGTCTTCGACGCGGCGAAGGCGGGCAAGGTCGGCACCGGTAATTCTGCGGGCGGTGCGTCGGCGTAGCGCTGGACCAGAGCGCGGCATTCGGTTGGCCACAGAACTCGATCCCTGGACGACAGCAGCTGCAGTCGTATCGGTTGGCCGTCCGCGGGACGGAGCAGCACGGGGAGCGTGTCTGTGATTGAACTCAATGCGGGTTCGACAGTGAGCCGCCCATGGCTCCGCGCCACTGCGCGGGGGAGGGAGGCATCCAGATCCTGAGCGACCCGCTTGCGATCGCCAAGGGCGATGAGATCGATGTCCTCGCTGAGCCGGCCATCAGGAAGATGCGTGCGGGCCAGTGCAGTCCCACCTATGAACTGGATCCGGTCACCGAACTCCCGACTCAGGAATGCGAGCAGATGAGAGATGAGGTGATCGCGTTCGACTTGTTCGGTGGCTACGCCGAATTGTGTTGCTACGGCGTCACGTTCGTCGAGGTTCATGAATCCGCGTGCACCCAGGCTTCTGCCCGGCGCAGTGATGCCAGCCGACGTTGGTCGGCTGCTAATTCCCGTAGCCGCTTCTCGTCGCTGCGCGCGTACAGTGCAGCGACGGCTGTGGGAACGTCGGTTTCCGCATCGCCGAGGGCGGGGCGATGCGCCAGATCCAGCACGGTCTGCTCGGGCGTGGTCACCAGCGTCGGTCCCAGCTCGGTGCGGATGAGTTCGGCGTCGATGTCACTGGTCTGACGCTTGACGAAGTGCACGACCGCCGGGCGGTCGGAGAGCGTGATCGGGCGATGCTGTTGCGGCACCGCGACGATGGCGGTTGCGAGAGCTCGCGGAATCGCTCCGTGTAGGCGTGCGGCGCTGACACCCATCACGACGCTGTCGTCCGCGCCGTAGATCGCTGCGGCGATCCCGGCGGCGGCGGCTTCAAGGACTGGAATCCATGGCCGCCCCACCATCTCTTGAGGCACAACAACGTAGTAGCCATCGGCAAGGCGGTGAAGTAGTCCGTGTTCGGTGAGTCGCGCGAGCTGTGCTCTCGGGTGGGGATACACGGCAATGGCGTCGCGCGGCCGGATGGTCCGCAACGGAACCCGGGCCAGCGCCGCTGGCATCGGTGTGCTGTGGTCTCGCGCCACGATCACCTCTTGAGTATGCGATTCGTACCTTTTTAGAGTACGAAATGCTTACTTGGTAGGCAAGAGTCGACGGGGCCGCGTGCATCCGCCCGTACCTGGGCATCCGCTTCCTTGGCTCTCGCCATCGGAACTGACCGCACGGTAAGATGCCCGGATGACTCAGCGCAGCATGCCCACTCTCGACGGCGTGACCCATGAATATGTGCAGGCCGGTGACGTGAAGATCCACGTCGCCGTGGCCGGACCGGAGGGTGGGCGCCCAGTCGTGCTGCTGCACGGCTGGCCGGAGAACTGGTGGATGTGGCACAAAGTGATTCCCGCGCTGGCCGATGCCGGCTACCGGGTGCACGCCATGGATCTGCGCGGTGCCGGCTGGAGCGAGGTCACCCCGAAGGGCTATGAGAAGGAGCAGTTCGCCTCCGACGTGCTGGCCGCGGCGACCGCGCTGGGGCTCGACTCCTTCGACTTGGTCGGCCACGACTGGGGCGGCTGGACCGCGCAGCTGGTAGCGCTGAAGGCACCGTCGCGGATCACGCGGCTGGCCATCCTCAACATTCCGCCGGTGTGGCAGGAGCCGGGCCGGGTGGCCCGACATGCCCACAAATTGGCGTACCAACTCGTCGTGGGCGCCCCTGGTGTCGGGCCGCTCTCGCACCTGTCGCCGACGCTGTGGTGGTTCATCCGTCGCAGCGGCATGCCCCAGGAGTCGGTGGACTTCTTCCGCAGCTGCTTCCGCGATCGGGACCGTCGCGTGGCGGGTTCCAAGATCTACCGGTCGATGGTCGGCAAGGAGTTCGCCAAGCTCGCGCGCGGGCCCTACGACGACCAGAAACTCGCGATGCCGGTGCGGGTGCTGTTCGGTCTCGACGACGTGGCCGTGCACCCGTCGCTGCTGGATGGCTTCACCGACCACGCCGACGATCTGAACATCACCGAGGTGCCCAACTGCGGTCACTTCATCATCGACGAGCAGCCCGAACTTGTGATCAAGTGGCTCTCGGACGTGCTGGCAGAGCCGCTGAAGAGTTGATGTAGCGAATCCGCCCCAACTGCCTCGGTCGGCGACCGGGATGACAAGAATGGACTGATGGCGAATTCCGAGCTCGTACCGTTCGGCGAGCTGTCCAATGAGTTGGCCCTGGTAGAGGAAGTCGAACCTCCTGGGCTTCCGGGCAGCAATCCCACCCTGGCGCTGCAGCACATGGAGGCCGCGCTGGTGCGCGCCGACCTCGAATGCCCCGACGTGCTCAGCGCCGAGCAGTTCCGGCGCCTGCGCTACCTCTTGAGCTTCGCGCGGCTGACGGTCTTCGAACCGGGTGCGGCCGGTCCGGGCGGTACCCGCGGCCGCGGCGACGTCACGGTCGGCGACGAGATCAGTGGCTTCCGGAGCCGAGTGATCGACGCGCTGTACAACCCGCTCCGTGGCCGCACCTCGGCGCAGGAACGGTTGGACGCGGCGAAGGCAGTCCTCGCGAACTTCGCAGAGGATGTGGAGTACGAACGGTCGTTGCTGCTGGAGCGCCACGGCAACGACTTCTCGGCGGCCGAACTCGATACCGAGCTCGGCTACAAGACCTACGTCGCCGTCCTGGGCGGTGGTGGCGGCGCCGGCTACGTCTACCTCGGCGGGATGCAGCGCATGCTGGCGGCGGGTCTGCCGCCCGCCTACATGCTGACCAACTCCTTCGGCGCCATCGTGGGCAGTGTGATGGCCCGCGTACTGCCGGTGCCCATCGAGGACTACGTCGCGTGGGCGAAGACCGTCACCTACCGCGGAGTCCTGGCCCCGGCCAGGACCCGGCGGCGCCACGGCCTCAACGGACTGTTCTCACTGCAGTTCGACGAGTTCGCCAAAGAGATGTTCACCCGCGAAGACGGTGAGCCGATGCGGATGACGGATCTGGCGATCCCGTACGAAACCGTCGTCGCCGGGGTCCGGAAACAGTCGTTCGACCGCTTACCCGGGCAGTTCCATCCGTCGCACTTCACGATGATGGGGGTGCGGGCGCTCGAACACCTCAAGCTGGGCTACGCGCCAGGCGTCGTCAACCGGCTGTGGCAGGTCGCGGCATTCATCGACTCCCGCGTCGTCAAGCCGATCGTGCTGGGCGGCGACGACCTGACGGCTGACTTCAATGTTGTTGACGCCGCGAGCTTTTCATCGGCAATCCCGGGAATTCTGCATCACGAGTCCAGTGATCCGCGCATGTGGGGCCTGCTCGACCAGTTGCTCGTGGAGAAGGACGTCGCCGCCTTGGTCGACGGGGGAGCGGCCAGTAACGTCCCAATTGAGCTGGCGTGGAAGCGCATTCAAGACGGTCGCCTCGGCACCCGCAATGCGTGCTTCATCGGCTGGGACTGCTTCCACCCGCAGTGGAATCCGAGACACCTTTGGCTGCAACCCATCACCCAGGCCTTGCAGCTTCAGATGGTGCGCAACGCACCTTTCGCGGACCGGGTCATCAGGTTCAGCCCGACGCTGTCCCCGGTCACGTTGGCGGCCGCGCCGGAAGCCATCGATCGCGCGATCGAGTGGGGCAACGCGTCGGTCGAGAGCTCGGTGCCGTTCGTGCAGCGGCTGACCGAGCCGGTGTGGTGGCAAGGAGATCAGCCGCCGCAGGTCGATCGCACGCCGGCGCGCATCTCCGCGCCGCTGCAGCCGATGACCACCATTCTCGACGGAGCCCGACGGGCCGCCGAGTACGTACCGCGGGTCACCCGGGTGCGCCGTCGGGTTGCCGCTGTTGGAGAACGCATCCGGCGGTCGCAGTAACGAGCCGTCGAGGCGACCCGCACCCGCAATGTCAGCCCGCCGGTGGTGGTGCCGCGTCGGGTGGGGGCGGGGGACCGGCCACGAAGGACACACCCGACGCATGCAGGGAGCATGAACCGGTTGGTACAGTCGAGGAGTCGTTCGCCGGGACAAAGATGTTGTCCTGCTTGACTTCCGGGTCGATATGGTCAGTAGACCCGCCCGAGTAGTAACCCCCACCGGGGCCGCCGGAATGGAATGTTGCGGGTGTGGAGTATTCGCCACCAGCGCATGACGTCGTCATGGCGACGGTGTAGGCCTTGAGTGTCGATCGACATGCTGATCTCCGTGATGCCGCGAGTTGCTGTTTCACTCATCGCCGTGTGCTCGTGGTGACCGGTGCGTGGACGATGCCCGTCTTGTTCGGGGGTTTCGTGCCTTGCTCGGGCGTCACATCACTGCCGGGAATGCTGTCGTCGCAGAACCCGTCCGGTCCTGCACATTGGCCGCTGGTTTCCGCATCATTGATTTGCTTTTGAGCCCTCTGGTGCCCGTTGTCGACCTGTAGACAGTTCGGCGTGCCCTCGTTGCAGGTGGCGAATGCAGGGGCGGCCGACCATGTCGAACCGATGAGCATTAGGGCGGGTGCCGCCGTGGATGCGGCTGCCACACCTACCGCCGTCATGAACTTCTTGGCTGTGGTGTTGTGGGTGCTCTTCATGTACGTGGTTTCCTGTCTTGGTTTGGGCCCCGGGGTGAGGCCTCGCCTACAGGTAAGTGCGTCTGGCGAGTCCCCGTTACTGAGTCCACCCGGTCATAGAGTCGGGTTGGTTTTATCCGTTCTCAGGTGATGCTGCAGGCCACCGGGGTGTGGGTGCACCGGCAGGCAGCAGCGTACTCGGCTGGCGTGCGGTAGCCCAGTGCCGAGTGGCGGTGTCGGTGATTGTGCTCGTGCTTGAAGTCGCCGATGACCACGCGGGCCTCGAACAGGGTGTTCCAGTAATTACGGTTGAGGCACTCCTTGCGTAGCCGGTTGTTGAACGATTCGATGTAGCCGTTGTCCCACGGGCAGCCCGGCGGTATGTACACCATTCCGGTCCTGTTCTCGCAGAACCGTTGCAGCGCTTGAGAAACCATCTCCGGTCCGTTATCCAGGCGCAGCACCTTCGGCGGGCCACCATTAGCGGCAAACACCTTCTTCAATTCCTCGACCAGGCGCTCGCCGGTGATCGAACGCTCCACCAGGTTCAGCAGCGACTCGCGGGTGTGCTCGTCGATCATCGAGGCGATCTTGATGGCCTTACCGTCGATGGTGGAGTCGAACTGGAAGTCGATCGCCCACACCACCTTCGGCGCATCGGCGATGATCGGCGGCACCGAGGAGATGCCCGCCCGCTTCCGCGGACTGTGCACACGGACCTGCAGGCCTTCTTCGCGCCACAGCCGGTGGATCTTCTTCTTGTTGACCTCACGGCGCTCGTCGTAGCGCAGTGTCGCCCAGGCGCGCCGGAACCCGTGGCAGGGATGTTTGGTGGCGTAGGCGCGCAGCCAGGCCCTCATCTCGGCGTCCGGATCGGTCGGGGTCTGCGCCAACGGCAGGCGGCGGTAGGTGGAGCGGGCCAGCCCAACGGCCTTGCACGCCAGCCGCTCCGACATACTCAACGTCTCCTTGAGCATGTCCACGGCGCGGCGCTTGGCAGCTGGGCTCAGAATTTTCCCTTCGCGACCTCCCGCAACGCGTCCTTCTCCAATTCGGCTTCGGCCAGCAGCCGCTTGAGGCGCCCGTTCTGCTCGCGCAGCTCTTTGAGCTCTTTGGCGGCATCGGTGTCCATGCCGCCGTAGGTGCGCCGCCAGTTGTACAGCGTGGCCGGCGAGACCTGCAGCTCGGCGGCGATCTCCTCGCCAGTCTTGCCCTCGGCAGCCAGCTCATCTGCCCGGCGCAGTTTGCGCACGATGTCCTCCGCGGAATTCCGCTTCCGACCAGCCATGTGTTCATCGTCCCTTCTGGCCCGACATCGGGCCACAGGACTCTAAAACGGGTTGGACTCATTCAGCGGGAACACGCCACGTCGACCAACCGAAAGCGGGACAGTTTTTCGAGATCCATTCGACCGCGCGCGTGGACACGCGGGCACCACCGTAGCTCCGAAAAGATCTCTCGAAAAGTTGTCCCCGCGTCATGGGTTCGCGGCTCCTACCTATGACGGCAGCCATGCGCGCTGCCGCGAACCCATCGAAAAGGAGCAAAGTCGTGAAGGTCACTAAGCGCATCCTCTCTGGAATCCTGCTTTCGGGTGTCGTAGCGCTGGCCGGGTTGGCGCTCAACTCGGCCACCGCCCACGCCAGCTGCTATGCCTCGTCGGACGGCTACGGCGGCATGAACTGCTATTACGAAGGAGACAGCATGGGATAGCTCCAGGTTGGAGGCTGGGCATACGCGCCCGCGATGGTGGGAAGCCATGTGCCCCAATCGCTTAGCGGCCAGGTGAACCTGCCGGCGCGCGTCCATGCCCAGGCCTTCGCCTCGACAAGACCTCCGCACCGTTTGGTGCGGAGGTCTTGTCGTACGCCCTGAGGCTGTTTTCCGACGTGGTCGGCTGCCCATTCGACCGGCGAGAAGTCGCAAAAAGTGTCACTGAACACCAGGTTGCTTGCTCATACCAGTACCAGTGCTCCACCGGGGCCGCCGTACTGAAGGAGAAGGCCGTGATCGCTCCCCACTCAGCGGGGCATGGACTATCGACAACCTCGCGTGCGACAGATCCCAACCTGTGGTTACGTCAGGCGGGGTTGGCCAATCCATCCTTGTCTGGGACCGACTCAAGTCGTCGAACGATCATGGTCAACGGCCGTCGGGTCGCGTATCGCGACGACGGAGCCGGGGAAGTATTGCTGCTGATTCACGGTATGGGCGCAAGCTCCTACAGTTGGCGCACAATCTTGCCGAAACTGTCGCAGAACTATCGGGTCATCGCGCCTGATCTTCCCGGCCATGGTCACTCCGACGAGCCATCCGGACCGTATTCGGCGCCCGAATTCGCCCTCTGGCTGCGAGACCTGCTTGATGCGCTCGGTATCCCGGCGGTGACTGTGGTGGGACACTCGTTCGGCGGCGGTGTGGCAATGCACTTTGCGCTCCAATACCGCAACTACTGCCGGCGACTGGTCCTGCTCAGCAGTGGGGGGTTCGGACGCGAAGTGAGCCCCTTCTTGCGGATGTTCTCCGTGCCGGGTGCCGGGATTGTGTTGCCGCTTCTGGCCTCCCGGCCGAAGACGAGTTCAGCTGCGTGCGGAGAACCGTCGACGGTGCGTGAGTCGTTGTCGCACAAACACTTGCGGCGAGCGTTTCTGTGCACCCTGCGTTCGGCCGTCGGGCATCGTGGCCAAAAGGTATGCGCCTTGGAGAGTGTGGGTGCTCTGGTGGATCTGCCTACACAGATCATCTCCGGTGAAGCCGACAAGGTCATCCCAGTCGCACACGCGCACGCCGCGCATGCAGCGCTGCCCGGAAGCCGTCTCCATGTCATCGCGGGTGCCGGACATAGCCCCCAGACGCAATGCCCCGACACGGTAGCCGAGTTGGTCGACAGCTTCCTGGCATCGACGAGTCGGTTCCCGCACCCGACCGCGACCCGAGCTGGATTGGTGTCACTGGCCCAAGTTGCCTAGCGCACAAAGGGTTTCGATCCGTACCCGACCGGCTGGCCCGCGGTATCGCCGGCAGCCCCCAACCGAGCCGGTTGACGCGGCGACGGCTCCTCGCGGCGCCGGCACATAGATCGTGGCGTCAGCCCGAAATCTGCGGCGGAAAAAGTGTCACTCAAAGCGAGTTGGCCGCACTTACATCTAAGACGCTCACTGGGAGCGGCGACATAGAACAGGAGTAATCATGACCATCGCTCTCGAGAGTGCGACGCACCCCGGGCCGGCCGGGCGATCCGCGCCGCACATCGCCGCGCCCGTACGCCCCCGTCGGCGAGCACTTCGGATGATCGCGTGGATCACGTTGGGACTGAGTTCTCTGCTGTGGGTCGTCTACGTCCTGGCGCTGGGGGTGAAGGCGGGTCCAG
Organism: Mycolicibacterium llatzerense; assembly: GCF_025331195.1. Taxonomy (NCBI): domain Bacteria; kingdom Bacillati; phylum Actinomycetota; class Actinomycetes; order Mycobacteriales; family Mycobacteriaceae; genus Mycobacterium; species Mycolicibacterium llatzerense. The sequence goes on from NZ_LXOV01000017.1 coordinate 43,225, forward strand.
CCGGTCTTGCTCTGTGCACAGGGCTGGCCGTGGTCCCGGTGCCTGTGGTGCTCGCCGCGTTCCGCTGGATCGATCGTGCGGAACCAGAACCCACCCGACTGCTGGTGGCGGCCTTTCTATGGGGCGCCACGACCGCGTGCTTCCTCAGCATGGTGGTCGAGACCGTTGTCAGGCTTCCGTTGTGGCTCAGCGCGGGGATATTCGAGGAAATCGCCAAAGGTGCTCTGCTGGTGGTCCTCATCTGGTTCGTGCGCTCCGAATTCGACGGGGTGACCGACGGCATCGTCTACGGCGGGTTCGTCGCTGCCGGCTTTGCTTTCAGTGAAAACATCGGCTACTTCGTCAGCTCCTACGTCTATGGCGCCACGGCTGACTGGGCAAGCGCCCACGCGGTGCCCGGCCAGTACCACACGCACGACCTGTTCGTTAACTTCTTGCTGCGCGGCTTGGCCTCTCCGTTCGCCCATCCGCTGTTCACCGTCATGTTCGGAATCGGACTCGGGCTCGCAGTCTCCAGTGCCAAACGCGGCGTGCGGGTCATCGCTCCGTTCGTCGGCCTCACCGCAGCCATCGGTCTGCATGGACTCTGGGACTACACGCTGTTGTCGCTCCGCACACCGACAGTGCTTTTCTGGTTCATCGGAGCCGCCGTACTGCTGTTCTTCGTCATGAGCGTCGTCGTCGGCCAGATTCGTCGCCGCGAGCTGCGCAGCATCGGAGGCCATCTACAGGGCTACGCGAACCAAGGCTGGTTCGCGCAGAGTGAGCTGTACTCGCTGTCCACCTTCAAGGGTCGGCGCCAGGCGCGGCGCTGGGCCGCATCGATCAGCGGCGCGCACGGAAAGCGCGCCATGGTCGACCTGCAGCATGCCGCAACCAAACTGGGGCTGCTGCACCGCAAGCTGGCTGCAGGTCGCACCGTTGCGGACTTCGACGTCCGCCAGCGTGCATTGCTGGTGCAGCTGGCCGGCGCTCGCACGGTACTGGTGTTATGGCAGTCGTTCTAGGCCCGGGCCATCGTGAACAACCGGGTGCCGGAGTCAGCTTCCAACGCAATTCCAACTGCCCGTAGCTACGTTCCTGCCATGACCCGATCCACCGGATTCATCGGCACGACGCTCATCTGCGGAGTGCTCACGCTGCAACTCAGCGCGTGCGGTTCCACCATCAAGCCCGACGGCGCCGCGCAGTCGGTGACCGACTTGGTGACCAGCCAAACCGGGTTCCACCCGACGGACGTCAAATGCCCGTCCGGCGTCGACGCCAAGGTCGGCGGTGAATTCGACTGCACCTTCACCGGTCCGGAAGGGCCGTACAAGGCGCACTTGAAGATCACCAGCGTGGACGGCGAGAAGGTCGGCTTCGACATCAAGACGAGCCGCAGCTAGGAGGTGTGCCTCCAGCTAGGAGCGCGGTGCCTTGCGGGCGCGCGGGGCAGGCTTCTTGTTGGCCTCGATCAGGCGTTCGGCGTGGTCGAGGATGCATTCGAGCCCGAAGCTGAAATTGTCTTCGTCCGCCGTGCCGAGATGCTGGCCCTCGTGAATGGCGCGGGCGAGCTGTGGAGCGGTCTCGGGATCGATGGTCATCACGTTTTGGCGGCTTCTGGCTGCTTCGTTGGCGGCTGCCTTGTCTCGAAGACGATGCAGCACAGCCGATCCACGGACGTGAACTGACACCGCTGAGTAGGTGGCGCATGCGCTCTCCGGTGGCAGCCCTGCTGCCACCAAGCTTGTGATCGCCTGTTCCGCCGCTGGCACGTCCAAGAGATCGGCGTTTGGGCCCTGTGCGGTGCGAATGAGAATCAGGTCGCACAGAATCGGGTTACTCACAAACGTTTCGCGCATCGTGCGGGCATGATTGCGTAACGTCGAACGCCAATCTTTGGCTTCGACGTACGATGCGGCGACCGCGTACCGGCGCAATGCGCGGTCCGTCATGGCGTCGAGCAGGTCGTCCTTCTTCCGGAAGTACCAGTAGATGCTGGTGACACCGACATCGAGGTGCTTGCCCAGCATTGGCATGCTGAAGTTGTCGACTGAAACCTGTTCTGCGAGTTCGAATGCACCGTTGATGATGTCGTCGGGATTGATCGAACCCCGCTCACGCCGCTGGCGCTTTTCGGCGGCTGCGATCTTTGCCACGGCGGGCACCCCCATCTGAAAATAGGTATCCAATTCTCACTTTGGCGCGGTGAACCCGTTCGCCAAGAAGTCCCAGACTTCGTCTGTGGTGATGGGCTGGACGGCTGCCTCGCCGGTGCGGCCGCTGGATTGGGCGATGAACATCACCGTCTGCATGGTCATCGCCGCCATCCGTCGCGGATCGACGGTCGAACGCAGTTCTCCTGCGGCGCTGGCACTTTCCATTAGATCAGTGAGCAACGCCAGTAGCGGTGCGTAGGCGATCTTCACCTCGGCCGGATGCGTGGCTATTAGTCGGGGAGCGAAGTCGGTGAACAACGGCCGCTTGGCTGCCGGGTCGGGCCGGGACAGTTCGAAGAGCAGCTCGACCGCAATCTTCAGTCGCCTCAGTGGGTCGCTCTCGGCGTAGGCGGCGGAACGGATCTGGTCAGCTGAACTACCCAGTGCATCTTCGAACAAGGCCAGTAAGAGTTCTTGCTTGCCGTCGAACTGCAGGTAGAAGCTGCGCAGAGACTGGCGTGAGCGGTCGACGACTTCTTGGACGGTGAAATCCGTGCTGCCCTTTTCGGCGATGATCGATTGGGCGGCGTCAATGAACCGTTGGATGCGTTGTGCTGCCCGGAGTTTCGCGGTCTTGACCGAGCGTTCGACAGCGCGTTGCTTCCAGGCTGGATCTTCTGTCGGGCTGGTCACCACATGCCCGTGCCATCGGCGGAAAACACGCATGAACTGTACCCGAGGACGGGCTGGTAGCTGGTCGTGCCGTGCGTCTGCTTAGCATCATGGCGTCGCCGCAGTTGGGCGATGGTGCACGGAGAATGCCGATGGGTGCGGCAGCGATAGAGGACGGACGGTGACGGTATGGCATCGGAGCGAAGGATCGCTGGGCCCGAGGCGAAGAACCGCGGAGCTCTACTAGACGCCGCCGAGTCGTTGATGCGGGACGAGGGCTACGCCGCGGTGACATCCCGTCGGGTCGCCGAGCGGGCCGGTCTCAAGCCGCAACTGGTTCACTACTACTTCCGCACGATGGACGATCTGTTCCGTGCTGTTTTCCGGCGCAGGACCGAGCAGGGGGTGGAGGCGCAGCAGCGGGTCCGGCATGCGCCGAATCCGCTGCGGGCACTGTGGATGTCACTCATTGAGAACCATGACACGGCGCTGGTCACGGAATACGCAGCCCTAGCTAACCATCGCAAAGAGCTTCGACCCGAAATCGCCGACGCCGCGCAGCAGTTCCTTGAAGCCCAGATGGAGTTGGCCGGATCCCTCCTGGCGCGTCACGGTATCGATGCCGACGAGCTGCCTCCGGCCGTCGCGGTTTCCTTGATCGTCGGGATGTCGCAGCTGATGGCCCTGGAGGACTCCCTTGGGTTGTCTGTCGGGCGTGACGAGATCATCGGGTACTTCGACCGGCACCTTCGCAAACTTGACGGCTCTGCCGGCAACCAATAGAAGTGGTGGAGCTAAGGGGATTCGAACCCCTGACCCCCGCTGGCTGTCCCGAGTTGCGCGACCCCGGCATCCCGAATCACCTTGGCGCGGTCCGATTTACCGGCTGATTTGATCGTGGCCCGCGCCTCGCTGCGGCGTTCATCGATGAGGCGGCCGAACTCGCGAGACAGTACCGGCCGGTCGGTCAGCAATCGTTGGATCTCGTCATGCTCGATCTGTAGCAGGGTGACCTCGTCCAGGGCGTTGACGTAGGCCAGGTTGGCCTGGTGGGTGAAGGCGGCGACTCCCAGCAGCGCACCTTTGTCGAGGGTGCGGACGCCTGCGATCGACCCATCGGGAGTGGCTACCGCCAGTCGGACGTGTCCGGACACGATCACCGAGACGGTGGCGGGGATGTCACCGGGCGTGTGGATGAGTTCGCCGGTGCCGTACCGGATCAGGCGTGCGTAGGGCGCCACCGCTTGTTGGTCGGCCTTGTTCAGTCGGAGGGCGGGCGCCGCGACTGATTCGAGTGCCGCTTCGACGCGTTTGTCGGTCGAGTAGTCGTCGCCGACACCGTCGAGATGAAGTTTGTCGCGGCGCGCGGCGTACCAGGCCCAGCGCAGGAACGTGGCTTGTACCGCGTCGTCGTCCCCGGGGGATTTCAAGCCGATGGTGGTGCGGTACTTGTGGTCGCCGATGGGCACGGTGGCGGGCTCGACGGTGTCGCCACGGTTCGGCAGGGCGGCGGCGATCCGGGTGAGCGTCGCGCACACCTGGTCGGGCGCATCCGTGGCTGCGAATGTGGTGGTGATCGTGATGTGCGAGGTGGCCAGCCGGCTCAGGTTGGTGAACGACGTGCCAGCCAGCACCGAGTTGGGGGTGATCTGTATACCGGTGCCGGACTCGATGTGGACGGCGCGCCAGTTGACCTCCACGACGCGGCCCCGGGCCGCGGCCGTGTCGAGCCAGTCGCCCATCCGGAACGGCTGCTCGAACAACATGAACAGGCCGGACACGATCTGGCCGACGGAGTGCTGCAGCATCAGGCCGAGGACCACGGAGCTGACGCCGACCGCGGTGAAGACGCCCTTGATGTTGCTGCCCCAGATGTACCGGGAGATCACCGCCAAGCCGAGGATGATCAGCACCATCCGGGCCACGTCGAGAAAGATGCGCGGGATACGGCTGCGCCAGGAGGTCTCCGGGGCGTTCGCGAACACGGTGTTGCTCAGGCCGGACAGCACCAGCAGCAGCACCAGGAAAACCAGTACGGTCGCCACGATCCGGATGGGCACGTCGCGGGCGGGCACGACGGCGACCTTGAGCATCAGCAGCAGGACAGCGATCACCGGCAGCACATAGGTGCGCAGCAGTCCGACGGGCCCGGCCAGCGGACTGTGCCGGCGGATCAGGGACCGGCGCCACTCGGTCAGGACGATCAGGCCGACCGGCAGTCCGATCGCTATTGCCGCGACCCACACGAACCATGACGCACCGGAGGAGTACACGCTTACCGCCGCCCCGCGAGCCGCCAGATCGGCTCCTCGGTATCGCCGACGGTCAGTTGGCCGGCCGGGGTGAACCGGTGGGTGTCGTGCACGGCGTCGTGCACTCGCGCGGTGATGTAGATCCCGGGTTCGGCTCCGCCGGCCTGGACCTGATAGGCCAAATCGACTGCGCTGCCCCACATGTCGTACATCATCGTGGTGCCGCCCACCAGGCCGCTGGTGACGGTGCCGGTATCGATGCCCGCCCGGAAACCCAGCTGCAGGTTGTCCTCGTCATTGAAGCGGGCCACGATGCGCTGCAGTTCGATGGCGAAGTTGACGGTGCGCTCGACGTTGTCCAGCCGGGGCACGTTCAATCCGCAGCTGGCGGTGTAGCCGTTGCGCAGGATTCGCACCGGCTCGACCCCGCTACGTTCGGCGGCGTCGTCGAATTGGCGCACCAATTCGTTGACCACGGTGAGGAACTCGTCGGCCGGCAGTTCGTTGGACAGGGCGTCGAGGCCGTCGATGTCGGCGAAGAGCACCGCAACGTCCTGGTGGTTCTCGCTGATCGTCTCCTCGCCACTGCGGTACCGCTCGACGATTGATTCAGGCATCAGGGAACGCAGCAGCTGTGCGTTCTCCCGGCGTTCGCGGCGCAGCAGATCGTCCTTGATGCCGAGCAGGCGACTCATGTCGTTGAACGTCTTGGTCAGATCGCCGAACTCGTCCCGGGTCCGCACCGGAATAATCGCGTCGTAGTCTCCACGGCTGACTTGTTGCGCGCCGGCCTCCAGGCGACGGATGGGCCGCACGAACAACTGTGCCAGCGCCATCGCGGCCAGGCAGTCCAAGATGACGATCGCGGTCACCGCCACGCCCATGGTCCTGGTGAAGACGCGTTCGGGTGCGAAGGCTTCGGCGGTGTCGATCTTGGCCACGATCGACCAATTCACGTCGGGCCCGACGGTCATGGGCGCATACGACTGCAGCGTTTCCTTGCCCAGGTAGTCGGTGGCGATCAGAACCCCGGACTGGCCGCGCTGCGTCGCGCGGGTCGCCGGGCCGCCGACGGGCTGCAGCAGCGTCGTGCCGCCGAGGCGGACCGCCCGCTGCGCCAGCTCGGCCGGCGTTCCGGCCGCCGTGACATCGCGTTGATAGGTCTGCGGATTCTCCTCGAACAGGCGCGAATTCGAGCGCATGAGGTCGTCGGTCCCGGCGAGATAGGTTTCGCCGGTAGCCCCCAGGCCGTTCGCTTGCCACTTGCCGTTGAACGTCATCAGCTCGTTCAGCCCGCTGATCGGGAACTGCAGCGCCACCACTCCCACCGTGCGACCCGCGGCAACGACCGGCGCCGCCATCCACGCGGTGGGGTGGTCTGCGGCCGGGTGATAGGTCTGATAGTCGGTGACAGCGACGTACCCCACGCGGTCGGCGCCCATGGCTTTCGCGTAGGCCTCATGCAGGTTGCCCTGCTGGTACGGACCGGACAGCACGTTCGTGCCGAGGTCCGCGCGCTTCTTGGCCGAGTACACGACATTGCCCGAGGAGTCGATCAAGAGCGCGTCGCCGTAGCCGAACAGCCGCACGATCTCCTGGAAGAACGCGTTGTAGCGGCTGGCGGCGGCGCCCCAGGCGCTGGGGTCGGGCGGGGGTGGCGGTCCATTGGGCCGCGCGGCGGCGACGGTGTACCGGGCCTGCAGATACTTGGCCGCGTTGGACGACGGCAACAACACCTCGAGGTTGAGCTTGGCGCCCGTCGCACGTTCGACGGGATTGACCAGATCCTGGTTGTAGTAGTTGACGATGGCCTGTTGCTCAGTGGGATCGATTGTGGCATTGGCCAATTCGTTGAACCCGGCGCTGAAGGCCTGTACCGCATCGGCCATCGCCGGTCCGCTCGTGTAGATGAGCAGGGCATTCTTCAAGTTCGCGATCTGGATGAGGAACTGTCGGGACTGCGTCTCCCGGACCTGCGTGAGCCGGTCAAAAGCGGCGTTGCGCAGCGAGGCCTGCCCCGTCTGGTACCCGATGAACCCAACCACGGCGGCCGACACGATGCTGGCCCCCAACAGCATCGCGATGAGCTTCGACTGGATGCTGAACCGGCCGCGCACTCGCCGCGGCCGGACCTCGGGCGGTGTGTCACCCGAGGCTGCCGTCACGACCTCATCGTGATCCTCCGGTGGAGGGTTGACCATCGGGCCTCCTGTCGTCGGCAGCAAGTACATCACGACCTTCGGCGCTCGCTGGCCGGTTATCGCAGGTACCTGGTGAAAAATCATGCAATATATGGCCTTTCGGCATAGCCTTTGCCGCCATGCGGGACGGTGATCGGTGAACCGCGAGGTCGTCCTCGCGATCCAGAGCTGGTCCGAGATCAAGGCCGATTTCGGTGTCAACTGGCTGGTCTACCTGTCCATGCCCTTCGTCGCCGCTTTCGTGGGCTGGAGCACGAAGATCGTGGCGCTGGAAATGCTGTACCGGCCCTTGGACTACCAGGGCATCGGTCCGTTCGGCTGGCAGGGCATCGTGCCGCGGCGGGCCGGCAAGGTCGGCTCCAAGACCATCGAATTGCTGACCGCGAACCTGCTCAAACCCGACGAACTATTGAGCCGGGTCGATCCCGACGAGCTGGTGGCGGCATTGCGAGTGCCGCTGACCCGAGCGGTCGACGAGATGTCCCGCGAGCTGGCCGAACAGCTCCGGCCCGGGCTGTGGGACTCGCTGCCCGACGCCGCGCGCCAGGCCATTTCGGTCCGGGTTCAGGCGCAGACGCCCCGCATCGTGGCCCACATGCTCGGGGAGATCAGCTCCGATCTGAACCGCTATCTGGATTTCCAGTTCATCGCGGTGACCACCCTGGTGCGCAACAAGGAGAAGCTCGTCAGGTTGATGCGCAGCGTCGCCGACGACGCGATGGCTTTCATGCGACGTAGCGGCATCTATTTCGGGCTGGGCATCGGCTGCGTGCAGATGGTTGCGTGGGGTCTGTTCCACAATCCGTGGATCATGCCGGCCTTCGGATTCGGGATCGGCTCGGTCAGTGACTACATCGCGCTGAACATGCTGTTCCGCCCGGTGTATCGGAAGAAGTATCTCGGGCTGTTTCCGTTTCGCGGACTACTGCACGACCAGCGCGAAAAGATCACCCGCGACTACGCCAAGATCCTGGCCCAGGATCTCTTTTCGCCCGACATCCTGTTCGACGCCGTGCTGACCGGGCCGGGCGCGGACAAGCTGTTCGCGTTGGCGGCCAAGGAGATTCAGGCCGCCATCGACAGCCAGCTCGGCGCCGCGGTCCCGTTCGTGAAGTTGGTGGTCGGTGGGCAGCGGTACAACGCGCTCAAAGGCACCGTGGTGGACACCGTGCTCGCTCGATTGCCTGAAACGCTTGCGCTGGCCGAGGTTTACGCCAAGGACATGATGGACCTGGACAAGATCATCATCGACAAGATGAGTCAGCTCACCAACGAAGAATACGAGTCGATTCTGCGCCCGATCTTCAAGGACGACGAGAAACTGGTGATCGCCGTCGGTGCGATGCTGGGCGGAATCGTCGGTGAAATCCAGGTCCAGATCATGGAGTTGTTCGGCCGTGACGTGCAGAGCCCCGCTGCGCTGCACGACTTCGTGGGGGTCGTCCTGCACCGCTGACCGGTAGGTCGGTCAGCGCACCAGGCGGGCCGCGACCTGGGCGTAGATTTCGCCCAGTTTGTGGGGATCGCGGTGCGTGCGCGAGGGGAACCACCGGCAGACGTCGACGCACAGCGATGAGATCGCCATGACGACGTCATCGAGGTTGTCGACGTGGAATTCGCCTGTCGCCATGCCGGTTTCGATGATGTTGGCGATCACCGCGGTGACCTGGTGCCGCAGTGGCGCGATGGTGCGGTAGTGGGCCGGGGTCAGGCCGTGCAGCTCGTATTGCACGACCCTGGCCTGCTTGCTGTTTTCCGCATGCCAGGTGGCGAAGGCCGCGACGACCGTATGGAAGCGCTCGGCACACGGCGCAGTGGGGTCATCGGTGGCGCGCAGGGTCGCCAGCAGGCTGCCGTGCCCTTCCAGCGCGATCGCGTAGAGGAGTTCTTCCTTCGACCGGTAGTGCGGGTACATGGCCGTCGCGCTCATGTTGAGGCGTTTGGCGATCTGGCGGGTGGAGGTGCCGCCGTAGCCGGACTCGGCGAATGCCTCGATGGCCGCGCGCCGGATGCGTTCGGCGGCGGCCGAATCGGTCGTCCGGTCGGTCTTCATGTGCACGTGATCGTACACACAGTTGACACATGCCAGGCTGATAGGCGATATTAGCAATCGCTTAGGAAATGAGCGACTGCTAATGTCTGGCTGCATTGGAAGGTAGAACCCAGTGACTGATTTCATGTCTCGGCGCGACCTGGACTTCTTGCTGTACGAGTGGCTCGACGTCGTCGAGCTCACCAAGCACGAGCACTTCGCGGAGCATTCGCGGGACACCTTCGACGCCGTCCTCGACCTGAGCGCCGACATCGCGACCAAGCGCTTCGCGCCGCACAACAAGAAGGCCGACCACAACCCGCCGTTCGTCGACGAGAGCGGCAAGGTCGTGCTGATCGACGAGATCAAGCAGGCGCTGGACGACTTCAACGGGGCGGGCCTGATGGCCAGCTCGTTCGACGAGCGCGTCGGCGGCATGCAGCTGCCCAACGTGGTCGCGCAGTCCTCGGCGGCGTTCTTCCGGGCCGCAAACCCCGCCACCTTCTCGTACGCATTCCTCACCGTCGGCAACGCCAACCTGCTGACCGAGTACGGCAGCGAAGAGCAGATCGACACCTGGGTCCGCCCGATGCTCGAGGGCCGCTACTTCGGCACCATGTGCCTCTCGGAGCCCGACGCCGGCTCGTCGCTCGCCGACATCAGCACCAAGGCCACCAAGTCGGCCGACGGCACCTACCGGGTCACCGGCACCAAGATGTGGATCACCGGTGGCGACCACGAGCTGGCCGAGAACATCGTGCACCTGGTCCTGGCCAAGGTCCCGGGCGGTGGCCCCGGCGTCAAGGGCATCTCCCTGTTCGTCGTGCCGAAGTTCCTGACCGACGGCACCCGCAACGACGTCGCGCTGGTCAGCCTGAACCACAAGATGGGCAACCACGGCACCACCAACGCCCTGCTGAACTTCGGTGACGGCAGCCACCAGCCCTCCGACGAGCCCGGCGCTGTCGGCTACCTCGTGGGCGAGGAGCATCGCGGCCTGGGCTACATGTTCCACATGATGAACGAAGCCCGCGTCGCGGTCGGCTCCATGGCCACCGCCATCGGCTACGCCGGTTACCTCACGTCGCTGGAGTACGCCAAGGTGCGTACGCAGGGCCGTCCGGTCGGCGACAAGGACCCGTCGCGCGCGCAGGTCGCGATCATCGAGCACGCTGACGTCAAGCGCATGCTGCTGGCTCAGAAGTCTTACGTGGAAGGCGCCTTGGCGCTGGGGCTGTACTGCGCGCGGCTCGTCGACGAGATGCGGATCTTCACCGGCGCCGAACTCGACGAGGCCAACCTGATGCTCGAGGTGCTCACCCCGATCGCCAAGAGCTGGCCGTCGCAGTGGTGCCTGGAAGCCAACAACCTCGGCATCCAGATTCACGGCGGCTACGGCTACACCACCGAATACGATGTCGAGCAGCAGTACCGCGACAACCGCCTGAACGCCATTCACGAAGGCACGCACGGCATCCACGGCATCGACCTGCTCGGCCGCAAGGTCGTCATGCAGGACGGCGCCGGCCTGAAGCTGCTGCAGCGGCGGATCAACGAAACCGTCCAGACCGCATTGCAGTCGGAGGCCACCGCCGGCTACGCGAGGGACCTGCAGGCCCAGACCGAGCGCCTGGTCGAGGTGACCGCGACGCTGTGGGCCGCCGGTGATGCCGAAACCACGCTGGCGAACTCGACTGCCTACCTGGAGGCGGCGGGCCACATCGTGATGGCCTGGATCTGGCTCGAGCAGCTGAACGCTGTCGGCGGCAACACCGGCAACTTCTACGACGGGAAACGTGCTGCGGCGCAGTACTTCTTCCGCTACGAGCTGCCCAAGGTGACGACCCAGCTGGACCTGCTGGCCAGCCTGGACCGCACCACCGTCGAGGCGCAGGTCGACTGGTTCTGATCTGCTGAACTCCCAGAATTGAACGTAGGGTCCGAGGTTTCCTCGGGCCCTACGTTCAATTCTGGGGTGGGTATCCGGTTACGGCATGACCGGTGGTGTGCCCCAGAAGTCGTTGAGCGGTGCGGCGTAGGTGTCGTTGTTGGTCAGCGGTGCCAGCTTCAGCGCATCCTCGATGGTGCGCAGCAGACTGTAGTGATTGGCATAGCTGGTGTCGGTGAAGTTGCCCGACCGCATCCCGGCGCTGACGGCGCCGGGGGACGGGATCACCACGGTGACAACACGATTGCCGCCGTTGCCGAAGCCCAGTGACAGATTGTCGGTGTCTTCGTCGAATGTGACGACGATGGCCGACTTCTGCGTCGGGTCATTCCACACCGCCGAATTCAGAATGGTCGGGATGGTCTGCTGCGCGAACTGGTCAGCCGCCTTGACGTTGTACTGGTGGTTGGTGAGCAGCGCGCCGATGTAGTTGAGATAGCCGCCGGGGAAGTCGAGCGGCCCTTCGCCGTTGTTGGCCTCGTTCGCCGCGAACCACGCGAAATTCGGCGTGGTGGCCGACGACGAGAGGTCGGTCGCCATCTGGGTCAGCGGGTGCAGGTGCGCGGCGGCGCGAGCCTGGTCGTTGAAGATGTCGCGGTACGCCAGGAACGGCAGCTGGTCGGGCGCGTAATCGCTCGTCGAGACGTAGGGCCCGGCCGCGGACATGCCCTGCGCATACCCGGCCCACGTCTTGCCGGCCGACTCGATTCTGTCGGCGAGGTTCGTGGCATCGATGCAGTTGGTCGCGCAGTTGTAGCTGAGACCGAAGTCGGAGCCGCCGAGGATCGGGTAGTAGTTCGGGTCGCTCGGGTGGGTCAGCGCGTAGTAGTCGGTCGCGACGCCGTAGGTGTTGATCAGGCTGTTGAGGTACGGCGCGTTGGGGCTGCCGACGATGTCCTTGTAGCCCTTGTTCTCCAGATAGACCATGAACACGTGGTCGAGCGCGCCCACCGTCGATGCCGGCGGCGTGGGCGGCGGAGGTGCCGGGAGCGCGGCTCCCACGGTGAACGACAGATCGTCGGCGAATGCGTTGTTGTATCCCCCGGTGAACGGGTTCGAATCCTTGAGCGTCACGACCACCTGCGCGGTGCGCGTACCGACGGGGATGGTCCCTTCGGTACTGCGCTGGAGCAGTCCGGTCTGCAACCAGCGCTCGAGGGGGCCGACAGGCGCCACTTTCCCGACACCCAGCTGCGTTCCGGTGGCGTCCAGGAACGTGACCTTGATCGACGCCGCAGAGGGATCGATCATGGCGCCGCCCAGGAACCCGCTGAGCTTGAACGGCGTCGTGCCGGCGTCGATGCCCGATGCGGCGCCGCTGAGATCGACTGTCTGGGTCAGCGTGGAGGTCGCGACATTGCCGCCGCCGAAGAACTGCGTGTCTCCGGGGGCGGGCCGATCGCTGGGGAAGTTGAAGATGGCGGGGAGCGTCGGCCCGGGTGTCGGCAGGCCCAACGGGAGCTGGCGCACGGTGCCGTACTTGATGACCGTCGGCGTGCCGGTGACGGTCCAGCCGGGGATGGACACCGTGCTGCCGCCGGACAGCGATGGATCACCGAGCTCTGCGCTCGGGTTGGTCAGGAGATTCGGGCTGGTCACGTTCCATGCCGAAACCACATGGGGTGGAAGGAGATTCGTCTCGATCTGCTTGCGCACCCAGGCGAGCACCGTCCACAGGACCGGCGAATTTGCCGGCACGTTCGACGGCAGGGTCGATACCAGAGGCCTCAGCGCGATACTGATGAGTTGTTTTGCCGCGGTGACGATCTGGCCGATTGCGCCGGTCGCGCTCGGGGCGGACACGGTGGGGGTGACGAGTGCCGCCGATGGTGTCGCCGCGGCGGTACGGGCTATCGATGCGGTGGTCGGCACGGCCGCGGTCGCGACGATCGATGGTGCGGGGGAATGGTCGACCGTGGCGGCTTGCGGCCGACCGATTTTCTTTGTGGCGCTGACGGATTCGCCGGCCGGGGGCGTCGAGGTCGGCGCGGTCTTGGTGGTGCTGCCGGTGTGAGCGTTGACGTTCGCGTTACGGTGACGGTTGGTAGCGTCGCTGCTCTTGTTGGATTGCGGCTTGGGTTTGTGGGCGGAGGTCGTCGCCGAGTCGTCTGATGTTGATGCCGGTGTGGCGCCGGGCTGTGCCGCTGTCGCCGGGGTGGGCGGGTGTTTGGGAGCCGGCTTGCTCGGGCCTGCCGCATCCGTGGCATGCGAGGTGTCCGATGCCGTCGATGAGGGCTCGGCGTAGGCGATTCCTTGCCCCGTTGTGAGCGATATGCCGACCCCGAGAAACACTGCCAGGGCTCCGACCCGACCGATGTACCGCGAGCAACCCATGGTCGTTCCCCTTCGTCCGTCCGCCGTGGTCGTCCGCGGTAACGGTAGAAAGAATTGACGCCGGAGTTAGCATTTCCGCCCGGGATGCAGCTGGGAGTATTCGTACAGTTCCCTGTGACTTGCCGATCGCAGCGCGGGTGCCGGCGGCCAGGCGCGGGCCGCCACCCTGTCGGCATGACAGGATGGCGGCCGCGTCGTCGGTGCTAGAGGCGAATGAATGCGCTGCCTTCTGCGTCCCACACGCCCCAGGCGCCGAGGTCAGGGTCCCAGACGGCCTGCATACCGGCGGCCCAGTCGGGCAGTGCCGGTGCCGGCGCAGTACCCATCGGCGGCACGACCGGGACAACCACCCACGCGGGCGCAGCGGTGAACGGGATGCGGTCCTGCGGCAGCGGCCCACCGTGCCCGGGAGGAGGCAGGTAGCCGTGGCCCGCCGGCAGCGGATTACCAGGTGCACCGGCGTTTACGCCGGGTCCGGTAACACCGGGGGCGGGAAATGGTGGTGTCGGTATCGGTCCCATCGGATCGGCTTGGGCGACGGCCGCGCCGACTCCCAGTCCCACCATGCCGAGCATGCCGGTTGCGACTGCGCGTGCTGCGATTTTCTTCAAGGTCATGCGTTGAACTCCCTTGGTGTGGTTTCAGAAATGGCGGAGCACCTCGGCCGCACCGTGTGCGGAGAAATGAGGGCTCCTCGAACCCCCGCCACTGTGGGCATACCCGAAGGAGGAATCGCCAAACCAAACCGAGGGGATGCCCCGTCGGTCAAAGGGTGCGTCGAGCGGCTACCTGCGAAGTCGCGGTGCCAGATGCCCGTGGTTGGACAGGTCAGGCCACGGCGGGCGCCGCAGGATCGCCAGGCAGCCGATCACGGCGGTGATCAGGCCGGTGACGACGCCGACCAGTGCGATCCGGTCCGCGTCCACCGCCGGCACCCACGACGTCCCGCCATCGCGAATGACGAAGACGCCGAGCGGTTTTGCCGTCGTGCCGGTGCCGCCGTGACTGACCTTGGCCACCGGGATGACGGTCGCTCCGTCGGGCGTGTGGTACGGCTCGGCGAAGGCGCGGCCTGCCGCGTCGTCGGAGAACTGGTCGAGAAAAGCTTCCGGATTCTGCAACCTGGCCTCCGCATGAGTCGAGCGTGGATGGTCGCCAGCGTAAGTCGACTGCCCTGGTATGTGCCAGACCTTCGCGGCTACGACCGTTCGGCGCGCCTGTTCAGCTGCCGGATATGCCCGCAGAGCACGGTGGCGAACGCGCACCACAGGGGATAGAGCGCCAATGGTGCAGCCCGTCCGCCGATGGCGTCGACAGCCCGCCGCGTCAGGTCGGCGCTGCTCACCGTGAGCGCCGCGCTGACGGCGGTCGCGGTGCCGAAGCGACGACGATTGAAGAACAACCAGGACCACGCAGCATTGAGCACGAGATTCAGTGCGAGTCCGTTCCGGTAGGCGCGACGCTCGATGTCGCGGCCGGTTGCACCCAATTCGTCGATCGCGGCGGCTGAGACGACGGCGATGTCTGTGTAGAGCGCGGGCCAGACCACAGGGAATACCTGGCGAGGCGGTTGATACGCCGGCTTGCGCAGCTGCTCATACCAACTCGATCGGACTGCGGGCGCTGTCGCCGCGCCGCCGACTGCCGCGGTGGCGACGGTTGCGGCTGCGGTGATCAGCAGGGTGGTGATACGCATGAAGTCCCTTCCCTGAGCATGTCAAAAACTCGATGGCACTGGTCAATTGGCAAGCACTTACTTTCGATGCTGCCATACACCGGCGTGTCGCTACGGTTTCCGCGGCGCGGGCACCGCGGTGTTGCGGGCACCGAGCGCGTGATACCGCCGGAGCGCTTCGGCGCGTTCCTCGCCGTGATCGACGATCGGCTCCGGGTAGCCGGGCGGGCGTGGCCCTGATTTGAGGTGGGCATCGGCCACGTCGGCCAATTCGGGAACCCAGCGGCGGACATAGGCACCGGTGGGGTCGAATTTCTGGCCCTGCGCTGTCGGATTGAACACCCGGAAGTACGGAGCGGCATCGGTGCCGGTGCCCGCGCACCATTGCCAGCCATGCTGATTGTTGGCGATGTCGGCGTCGACCAGCTGCTCCATGAACCAGCGGGCACCCCATTGCCACGGCAGGTGCAGATCCTTGACCAGAAAGGACGCGGTGATCATCCGCACCCGGTTGGGCATGAAGCCGGTCTCGCTCAATTGCCGCATGCCGGCGTCGACGAATGGGAACCCGGTCCGGCCGGCCTTCCAGGCGTCGAAGAGCCGCTCGGCTGCGTCGTCGGTGTCGGTTTCGATGGCGTCGTAGTCACGGTTCCAGTTGCGCCAGGCGCTGTCCGGCCAGTGGTGCAGCACCGCGGCATAGAAGTCACGAAAAGCGAGCTGGCGCAAGTAGGCAACGTGGCTGGCGTGGTGCAGGTCGAGGCCGTCGACCATGGAGCGCGGGTGAATCGTGCCGAACTTCAGGTGCACCGACAGGTGGCTGGTCCCGTCGGCGCCGGGTAGGTCACGCTGGTCGGCGTAGTCGTCCAAACCCGCGTCGATGAATTGCCGCCACTGGTGTAGGGCCGCCTCCTCGCCGGCAGCGAAGCAGGGCGGCACCTTGGGGTCCGGGATGTCGGCAGGTTTGGCTGCTGCGGCAGCCAGACCACTCGGATCGATCCATTGTGCCGATTGGGGACCGGTTTGGGCCGGCTGCCGCCAACCGTGCTCACGCCAGCGCCGGAAGAACGGCGTGAACACCCGGTAGGGGCTGTCGTCGTCTTTGGTGACCCGGCCGGGTGAGACCAGGTACGGCGAGCCGGTGGGAACCAGCGGGACGCCGTCGAGTGCCTGCTGGACCCGCTCGTCACGGCGCTCGCCGAACGGGGAGAAGTCCGCTGAGACGTGCACGGCACTCGCATCGACCTCTTTGGCGATCAGCGGAATTCGATCTTCCGGGCGTCCACGGGTGACCAGCAGGCGGCCATCGAGCTCAGCATGCAGATGCCGCAAACAGTCGCCCAGGAACTGCAGGCGGCGGGCGCCTGATGAGGCTTCAAGACGCGGATCGAGGACGAAGCAGGCAAGCACGTCGCCGTCTTGGTCGGCCGCTGCGGATAAGGCCGGTAAATCGCTGAGCCTGAGGTCACGGCGGAACCAGAGCAGGGAAGGCACGGCTCCATCTTGGTATGAACCGGTGGAGCTGCGGTCGACGGATCCGTGTTCTCGGCTCAGGTGGTGTCGATACGGTACGAACATGGTGGATTTCGCCCTGCGGTCCTGTGGACTACGTGGCCACGCAACGTTCGCTCCGGACGAACCTGAGCTGGCCGCCCGCTTGCATGTGCTGACGCCGGTCGGTGAGGCATGGCGATGCCTGCGGTGCGAGACGTTCGTCGTCGGTGCGCCGCGGGGGAAGGGACCTGCGGAATCGGCACCCGAAGTTCCGCGCGGCCGGCTGCTGCGCGACCGCGTGCTGATGCGGGTGTTGGCCGCCGAGCGCGTTTTCCGGTTCCTGCTGCTGGCCGCGATGTCCTACGGCGTGTTCCGGGTGCGAGCGGCCCGGGTGCATCTGCGGGACATGTTCGAGAAGGACCTGCCACTGCTGCGGCCGTTGGCGGACCAGATCGGCTGGAACCTAGACAGTTCCAAGATCATTCGCCACATCAACGACGCGTTCACGATGTCGAGTGACACGTTGTTGTTGATCGCGATCGGCATTGCCGTCTATGCGTTGATCGAATTGGTGGAGGCCGTCGGGCTGTGGGGGATGTGGCGGTGGGGCGAGTACTTCGCGGTGGTGGCCACCAGTTTCTTTCTGCCGCTGGAGATCTACGAGTTGACCGAGAAGGTCACCGCCCTGCGGTTGACGATGTTCCTGGTGAACGTCATTGCGGTGCTGTGGTTGTTGTGGAGCAAGCGGCTGTTCGGGCTCAACGGCGGTGGCGCGGCGTACCGGCAGGAACATGAGACGGAGAGTCTGATGAGTGTCGAGCGGGCGGGATTGGCGACCGCCGCGGCCTGAGCTATCCGGCGAACTGTTCCCGGAGTTGTTCGCGCAGTACCTGTTTGGCGATCTTGCCGTTGGTCGTGAGGGGTAGCGCGTCGACGAACACGACATGGCGGGGACGTTTGAACGCCGCGATGCGGCCGCGTACGTGCGTGACGAGATCGTCGGCGTCAGGCTGGGTGTCGGCGGCGGGCACCACGACCGCGCAGATCGCCTCGCCCCAGTACGGATCGGGAACCCCAACGACGGCAATCTGATCCACGTCGGGATGAGACGACAGCACGTCTTCGACTTCCCGGGAGGACACGTTCTCGCCGCCGGTGATGATGATGTCCTTCAGCCGGTCGGTCACCACGAGCCGGCCCGCGTCATCGAGGTACCCAACGTCACCGGTGTGCAGCCAGCCGCCGTCGGTCGTGGGCGTGTCGGGCCAGTACCGGACTGCCACCTGATCGCCACGAACCAGGATCTCGCCACTCGGTGCGATCCGGATCTGCACAT
Source organism: Mycolicibacterium llatzerense (assembly GCF_025331195.1). Lineage (NCBI taxonomy): Bacteria > Bacillati > Actinomycetota > Actinomycetes > Mycobacteriales > Mycobacteriaceae > Mycobacterium > Mycolicibacterium llatzerense. Next base: position 61,307 of record NZ_LXOV01000017.1, read on the forward strand.
CGGCGTGGGGCCGGCCGGCCGTGGCGAGCACGGCGGTGTCACCCGCGGCGCCCGCACGATGGTCCTCGGGGCCGAGAAAGGTGACATTGCCGCCGGTTTCGGTCATTCCGTAGCCCTGGTGGAATCCGACGGCGAGGCGGCCCACGGCACGCCGAAGCAGGTCGGCAGGGATGGCCGACGAGCCATAGGCGATGTCCTGCAATGACGGCAGGTCGGTGCCGGTCTCGTCGAGATGAGCCAGCAGGCTGTGCAGCATGGTCGGGGCCAGTGAACACGAGGTCACCTGGTACCGGTTCACCGCGACGGCGAAGGCTTCGGGCCGGAAGGCCGCCACCGGCAGCACCGTCGACTGTGCGCAGTGGTGCACCAGCATGTTGTAGCCGGCGATGTGGCACATGGGGAACGGCAGCAGATACACGCCGCCCGGACGGACCGACCTGCCGGCGATGCTGCCCCGGACGGCCGTGGTGATCGAACGGTGCGTGTGGACAACGCCTTTCGGTGTGCCCGTGGAGCCGCTGGTGAACAGCAGCCAGACCGGGTCGTCCGCGTCCGGCTCGTCGGGCACGGGCCATCGTGTCGATTGCGTTGCCGCAGTCCACTGTTCGTCGTCGAACGAGATCGAGTCGGGCCGGCTCAGCGGTTCCAGATGGCGGGCGTCACCCAGGATCAGGGTGGGCGCCGCGGTGGCCAGTTGTGCGACATGTTCGTCGGCGCTGAGCCGTTGATTGATCAGGACGAGGATGCAACCGGCGCGGGGCACCGCGTAGTAGAGCGTCGCGTAGTCGGGGCCGTTGTCGGCTATCACCGCGACCCGGTCGCCGAGGGTGGTCCGGGAAGCGATCCAGCCCGCGGCAGCCGTGATCGCCCGGTCGAATTGTGCGAACGTCGTGACGGTGCCGTCTTCGGCGATGATGGCCGGACGGTCGGGCACGACAGCGGCGGCGCCGGACACCAGGTGATGGAGCAATTCACCGTGCCCCACAACGCCTCCCGTGTCTCGGCCTGAGTATCCGCAATACGCTACCAGCCTAGGTGCGTGGATAATTCTCCGTCCCAAGGGGTTTGGCTGGGGATCTCAGTCGGCGTGGGCGGCGAGCACCTGGTTGACGCCCGATGGGGCCCAGGAGCGCAGTGGCGAGACGACGTCGCCGCCCCGGTAGTCGATGGCCAGTTCGGCACCGAGTTCGGTGACGCAATCGAAGTTCTTCGGGCTGCAGGTCACCGCGACCCGCGCACCCAGCGCATGGGCGATCTGGATGGTGCTACCCGCCACCGGTAGACCCGTGGCGTCGACGTAGCTCCAGCCTCCGGTAGTGGCGCCAGCAGCTCAGGCGACGCGACACGGTATTCGGCGTACGTGCGGTCTGCCCCGTTGCGCTGATTGGACATCCCGAAGACCTGATCGCCCACCTGCCAGCGGGTAACTCCCGGCCCGACGGCCGCGACGACACCGGCCAGGTCGAAGCCCAGCCCGAACGGGAAGTGGTAGTCGATGTAGACGGAGAGCTTGCCCTCGCGGGTCTTCCAATGCCGGCTGCGTCAGCTCGGCCAAATTGACGTCGGAGTAGATAACGCCGCCGGTGCCTGCTAACGTCCTGAGTGCGTTCACAAGTTTGCTCAGTTGGGGGCTCGGCACCGTGGATGCGAAGGGGGAAGCGACTTGACTTGGTATGCGTTTTCCCGCCATCTTCGCTGGCAGTGCGCCAAGGTGGGAATCAGGGGGCATACGACCGCTGTGCAATTACCAGTGATCGTGAAGTTATTGGGGGACGTTGGTGCAGGCTTCTGAGAAGCGCAGAGTGCGGATTGTCTTTGTTGTCACGTTCTTGTGGATCGCCCTGCTCCAATACGTATTTCTCGGCATTGCGCGCGGGGAACCCTACCCGGCTCTGATTCTCCCCGGTTTCCCGGCGAACTGTCCGGGCTGCTTATTGGAAACTGGCGTACCTAAGGCGAAAGAGCCGTGGCTAATCGTTCGTTTCGCGGACGGGCATGTAGAGCCTGCGCCAATAGAAACCATCCTGCCTCCGGGTCCGTCAGTGCCGTTCATCGCTTTCTCGACTGCCTACGACAACGACGCTTTCAGGAGCAATCCCGAGGCCGTCGCCTGGCTTCGGTCAAAAATCATGGAGCGGTTCCCCGACCAACCTGTAGCAGGCCTGGATATCGTTTGGCGGACAGCGACATATAGACCGGACAAGACATCTGGAACGGACTACGCGCCCTTGCGTACTGTCAGCATCGATTTCGGAAATGCGACGTGAAACTAGTCGAAAGATTCGACCGCTGGGTCGAAGATGGACCGTTCACCGCTGAGGATTTGGGTATTTACCGGATCATCTATGCGTTGAGTGTCCTGCTGGTCGCGCCTGATATCACTTGGCTTAGCCACTATCCCGATTTCATGTTCCATGCGCCGCCAGGGCCACTTCAGCTCCTGTCGGGATTTCCGTCCCCGGGGGTACTCATCGGATTGGAAGTGCTTCGGTCAGTCATTCTCGTCATGCTCGGGTTGGGTATATGGACAAAGTATGTGTCGATCGCTACCTGGCTCGTACTTTCTGCCACCTATGGAGTGACGTTCTGTCTGGGTAAAGTCGACCACACGATCTTGTTGACATTACCGCCCCTGGTGTTGGCCTTCGCCAATTGGGGGAACCGCTTCTCCGTGGACGCCTTTCGGCGTAACAGCGAACCCTCGCTGCAGGCACAGTGGCCATTGCGCTTGTTGGCTCTGCTGATCGGGTGGGGCTTTTTTGCCGCGGCGCTGACCAAGGCGCTGACCGGCTGGCTGTCATTCTCGAGCCAGGCGTCACGCGGGTATTTCGTCCTTGGCTTCGTGACCCAGGGGCGGACGCACTGGCTGGCCCAGTGGATAGCTCAGCATGATGTGCTCGCCGCCTGGGAGGTCGTCGACTGGCTTACCGTCGCCTTCGAGCTCGCCATTCTCATTGCCTTACCGTGGTGGCGTGCCTTTCGGATCACGCTGGCTGTAGCTGCCATATTTCACTTGGTCGTGTTGTTGATCATGAACATTGATTTCAGTAATGCAGTCGTCGCTTACGGTGCGTTCGTTTCGTGGGGTGCGATTGCCCGGCGGGTAGGTAGTTCACGGGTTGGCCGATCTGGTTTGAGGGCCCTGGAAGCGCGGCGCGCGCTACTGGAGGGTGCTGGCGGCCGGGTTCTTTTGGCAGTGCTAGCGGTTGCTGTCGGCGCAGCGTCCTGGTTCCTGATGGTGAGCCCGACGGGCAAAGTTTCTACCGGGGCGATCGGCGGACATCTCATCATTGTCATCGGCGCGATGATTGGGCTGACGTACCTCTTGATCGAAGCGAGTGCCGCACTCGCGGGCGGTGGTAGACGAGGATCGCTACGCCCGAAACATCCTCTGCGGCAGCGATGTTGAATAACCACGGGACGTTGACGTCGTCGTAGCCGTGGTTGAACGCATCGAGCGCATCGCGGATCGGTGAGCGCCAGTCGCCGGTGTGGACGTGAGACAAACATCCGATACTGGGTCGTTGCTCTTTCGGTGGTGGCACGGTGCGAGCCGGCGATGGGCTCCTTGGTGACACCCGAGTTGAGCCGGTCTGTCGGGATCGATTTTGGTGACCGGCGGTCCGAGTTCGGTGGGGGACAATGGGGAGACCGACTGGAACGGGGGACGGCCCATGCCCTACACGGTGTCGCAGGTGATGAATTCCGCTCCGGAATCGCTGCTCACCGCGTCGCTCGACGCGCGGGCCGCAGCCCAGCGCGTCGATGCTCAGATCGACCGGGCACGAACACGATTCGCCCACCTCGCCGACGACTGGACCGGCACCGCCGCCGATGCCGCGCAGAAGCAGGGCCGCGAATCACTCGACGAGCAGACCACCTATCGGGACCACCTCTACGCCGTGGCCAAGCCTTTGGCGACGGGCGGCGCGCAGCTCACCGAGCTCCGGGCAAACTTGAAGAAGGCCGTCGATGCCGCGCAGGCGCAGTGGGACGTCGCCGACGACGGTGGGGTCACGCCAGGGTTCTGGCTGCGCTGGTATGCGAGGGTCTCGCCGGTCCAGGCGCTGCAGATTGCGGCCAAGCGCATCGAGGTCGAGAACGCGATCAAGCTGCTGCTCGCGAAATTCGAAGCGGCCGACCGGGACACCGGCCATCAAATTCGCAAGGTCGGTTGGGAGTTGGCATGACCGCACCGTTGACCGTCGTGGTGGCGTCGCTGCGGGAAACCGCGAAGGCGCTGGAGGACCTGGCGAGCGGCCTGTTCAACGACGGTGGCGGTCCCCAGCTCTCGGCCGCCGCGGAGCCGGTAGCGGGACTGGACAGTGGCCAGGCGTGCCGGGACGCAGGCGATGCGTTCCTGCGGCGCGCACAGTCGCTGGGGCAGGGCATGTCCGCATTCGCAGGCAAGCTCGATTCGGCTGCCTACCTTTACGAGCACGGCGATCGCGCGGCCGCCGAACGTATCCCGTTCGACGTGCCGGAACCGAAAGATGAGCGGATCGGCGACGATCCCGGCGAACCCGGATACGACCCCGTCAACAAGTACGAGGACGCGCTGCGCACAGCGGGGCTGCTGGACGGAACCAGCGACGGGTACTACCGCGAGTGGCTGCAGAACGCGGCGAAAAAGGGTGTGCCGCCACAGGTGATCGTCGACATCGCTCGGCAGCAGCACATCACGCCGGCGAGTTTCGACGTCCTCAAGGGCATGGAGCGCGTCGTCGACAACAACCGGACGAGCAGTGATCCCAGCGACGACAATACCTACTTCCTGCTGCCCGCGGGGACGAGTGCCGACGCTGCCCGCCGGGCCGCGTTGATGACGTACATCCTGAACGCGGGCACCAGCTACACAAAGGGAAATCCGAACACAGACTTCGCCGAGACGCCGTACACCGCGAACGAGGTGCAGCGCATCCTCGACCGACAGTCCGCGAATTCCTGGAGTTACGAACAGGTTCCGCGACTGGCGGGCAGCGGCGGGCGCTTCGCGACCACTCCCAACGGGATGCTCATGGGGCTCGGTGGCGGCTTCGTGCAGAACCAGCTGAGCCAGCAGGGCGGGTCCACCTACGGTGACGTCTTTCTGATCAACATCGACCATCCAGCGGACGCGGGCGACCAGCTTCGCAGGATCATCGGGTCAGGTCAGATGTGGTACGACGGACCCGGGGGAGCACGCCAACAGGACGTGGACATCGACCGCATCCTGCACCATGAAGAGCGGCACTCGGAACAGTGGGCCGCGTTGGGGCCGGTGGAATTCGCCAAGCAGTACGCCATCAGTCTGGGCGCCGAAAGGCTCACTGGCCGCCGGAATCCGTTCGAGACGAACGCCGGCGCTTCGGACGGCGGCTATTCATGATTCGTCGAATGCTCTGCCTAGGTGTCACTTTCGCGACCCTGATGGCATTGTGCGCTTGCGATCCGCTGGGGAAACCATCGCTGCCGGTTCAGTTCGGGGTCCGGGTGACCGACGGACAGCTGCGGCTCTGGACCGGATCGTCATGCCGTGGCACGACGGCAGTCAACGTCACCTTCAACATGGATCGACCGGACAAGGCGGAGTTGAAGCTCGAGGCGACGCCCTTGCCGGAAGTTGTTGGTTCACAAAAGGCTCCGCCGAATCCGGGTACCGAAGTGGAGTACTTCACCGTCGGCGGACCATACCCGGGATTCGACGTGGTCACTCAACTACCACCCGGGTTCGATTGGCGCACTGCGGACACCGTGTTCATCTTCCCGCAGGCCCCACACGCATTCGGGGCCACCAGCAAGCTGGGTGAGGCGATAAAGGAATCCGACCGGCATCCCGCGGATACCTACTGGTTCGAGGGGTTCGGTTGGCTCAATCCTCAGGACATCGCTGCTCAGGACGGCACGAAGTTCCTGACGCTCTGTTCGCGCGACCCCGCTCAAGGTAGCCGGCTACCAAGGGTTTTCGGCGCTCGCGTCACCGACGGCACGCTGCGGATCTGGCCCGGCCAATACTGCGGTCCCGTGGACAATGTGATGCTGACTTTCCAGCCCGGTCAGGCCGATCTCGTGCTGGCCGCCGACCCGCACCAGGCAATCCCATTCGACTCCTTGACCGCCCCCGGACCGTATCCCGGCTTTGCGGTGGTGCGGCCCCTGCCCAGCGGATTCGACTGGCGGACACAGAAAACGGTGCTGCTGCGGGTCTATCGCAGCAACGGCGATCCGTGGACCACGACCACCGACCTCGGTCCGGCGGTAACCGAATCGGGCCAACATGCGCCGGACACCTTCTGGTTCCAGGGATTCGGCTGGCTCAGTCCTGCTGACGTCGCCGCCAAAGACGGCAAGGAGCTATTGACCGCGTGTGCGCCTGAGCCCCAGCGCCGGTGACATGTCGATGTCAGGTGCCTCAGGTCTTCGACTTGGGCGCGCTCAGCGGCTAATGTCCGCGCAATGGCGCCACTGACAGACGATGTCGCCCGACTGCTCGACGAGCGGTCGGGCCGGGTCGTCGTCGGTCTGACCGGGCCGCCGGGCGTCGGTAAATCGACGGTGGCGGCGCGGGTTGTCGACGAATTCAATTCCATCCAGCGCGATTTCGCCGCCCTGCTGCCGATGGACGGTTTCCATCTGTCCAACGCGCAGCTCGCACGGCTCGGCCGAAAAGGGCGTAAGGGCGCCCCGGACACATTCGATGCGGCCGGCTTTCTGGTATCGCTGGCTCGGGTGCACGACGCCTACCAGAGCGCTGATGTTTATGTGCCACAGTTCGATCGGGCGCTCGAAGAGTCTGTCGCAGCGGGCCTGGTGGTGCCGGCAGCGGCGCGGCTGGTCGTCACGGAGGGCAACTATCTTGCGCTGTCGTCTCACAACTTTTCCGGTGCGCGGCAGCTGATCGACCGGCTGTACTACCTGAAGGGCGCTGACGAGGTGCGGCGGAAGCGACTGCTCGCACGCCACATCGCCGGCGGGCGGAGCCTGATCGCGGCCGAGCATTGGGTGCGTGCGGTCGATGAGCCGAACGCGGAGCTGATCGCCGAGACCGAGGGGCGCTGTGATCGCACCTGGGACATGGACGACGGTGATCGGTCATGAGCGCGCCGTCTCCGCGGTCCGACGCCGGTACGCCGATGGTGATTCCCCGCTGAACTGGGTGAAGCAGCGAGTGAACGCGCTGAGGCTCTCGAAGCCGACCGCGGTGGCGGTGGCTTGGACAGATTGCCCCGGCTCCGTCAGCAACGCCATCGCCCGGAGCATTCGGGCGTTGAGAAGGTAAGTGCGCCAAGATAATCCGATGGACTCCTGGAACAACCGGCGCAGCGTCCGTTCAGATACCGAGACCGCACGGCTCACCTGTTCGGCCGTCGCCGACGTCAGATGTTCTTTGGTGTAATCCATTGCCGCGGCAACGATCGGGTGCTCGGTAGTCGGCAGACTCAGCGGCGCTTCGTGGTCCAACGCTTCAGACACGAGATGCGCCAGGGTGCGAAAGAAATCGTCCGAGACGGTGTCGCCGTGCGCCCGGTTGATGGGCCACCGCAACGCGTAGATCATCATCTCGCGGATCAGCGGGGAGACGGCGATGATGCGTGCTCGATCCGATCGGTCGGCGATCAGGCTTGGATCGAACATCACCGCAACGGTCTTCACATCCGGGTTCATCACCGCCTGATGGGGTAGGCCTGCCGGTATCCAGGCTGCCTGTTGCGGCGGCAGCAGGTAGTGGGCGACATCCGTCTCCACCTCGACCAGGCCGTGCAGCGCGTACTCGATCTGGTGCACCTCGTGTGAGTGCCAGCCGGTGATCAGGGCGTCGCCCTCGTAGAGGTAGCTGCCGCCGAGAGCGCGCCCGCCGCGGCGCAGCTCGATCACCGGCCGTGCGGCCATTTTGGCCGTTCGGGATAAACCCCTGTCCGAAAGTGCAGAGACGGTCACGCCTCTAGACGGTACTACTGAGGCATGCAGACCGACGACTTGATCCTGGTGAGCATTGACGACCATGTCGTGGAACCCCCCGACATGTTCCTCAACCACGTGCCGGACAAGTACAAGCCCGAGGCGCCGATCGTCGTCACCGATGACAAAGGCGTCGATCAGTGGATGTACCAGGGCCGACCCCAAGGGGTGAGCGGACTCAACGCTGTGGTGTCCTGGCCAGCCGAGGAATGGGGCCGCGATCCCGCCGGCTTCGCGGAAATGCGCCCTGGCGTGTACGACGTGCATGAGCGGGTGCGAGACATGAACCGCAACGGCATCCTCGCCTCGATGTGCTTCCCGACCTTCACCGGTTTCTCCGCCCGGCACCTCAACATGCACCGCGAAGAGGCCACCCTGGTGATGGTCTCGGCCTACAACGACTGGCACATCGACGAATGGGCCGGGTCGTACCCGGACCGGTTCATCCCCATCGCGATCCTGCCGACGTGGAACCCCGAGGCGATGTGCAGTGAGATCAGCCGGGTGGCCGGCAAGGGCTGCCGGGCCGTGACGATGCCCGAGCTGCCGCATCTGGAAGGCCTGCCGAGCTACTTCGACGAGGACTACTGGGGCCCGGTGTTCCGGACGCTGTCCGAGGAGAACGTAGTGATGTGCCTGCACATCGGCACCGGCTTCGGCGCGATCTCGATGGCCAAGGACGCCCCGATCGACAATCTGATCATCCTGGCCACGCAGGTGTCGGCGATGTGTGCCCAGGATCTGTTGTGGGGCCCGGCAATGCGCAACTACCCGGACCTGAAATTCGCCTTCTCCGAGGGCGGCATCGGCTGGATTCCGTTCTATCTGGATCGCAGCGACCGGCACTACACCAACCAGAAGTGGCTGCGCCGCGACTTCGGGAACAAGCTGCCCAGCGACGTCTTCCGCGAGCACTCACTGGCTTGCTACGTCACCGACAAGACGTCGCTGAAGCTGCGCCACGAGATCGGTATCGACAACATCGCCTGGGAATGCGACTACCCGCACTCGGACTGCTTCTGGCCCGACGCCCCCGAGCAGGTGCTGGCCGAGCTCAACGCGGCCGGGGCCTCGGACTCCGACATCAACAAGATCACCTGGCAGAACTCATGCCGGTTCTTCGGCTGGGATCCCTTCAAGCTGACGCCGAAGGACCAGGCGACGGCAGGTGCGTTGCGCGCCAAAGCCACCGATGTCGATGTGTCGATCCGGCCGCGCGCCGAGTGGGCGCAGTTGTACGCGCAGAAGCAGATGACGCCCACCTGATCCGGATGGATCAGGTGACGGCGGTCATGCCTCCTCGAGTCGAAGTCAGCCCCGGGTCAGTTTTGCGTAGCGGGTCACGTGGTAGTCGGTGGAGCCGTACTCGTATTGAACGGCGGTGAGCCGCTTGAAGTAGTGGCCGATGGCGAGCTCCTCGGTCATGCCCATGCCGCCGTGCAGTTGCACCGCGTTCTGGCCGATGAACCGTGCCGCCCGGCCGATGGTGGCCTTGGCTGCCGACACCGAACGCGCCCGGGTGTGCGCGTCGGTTTCCAGGTTGAGCACCGCGAGGTAGACCGCGGACACGGACTGCTCGAGCTCCATGTGCATGTCGACCATGCGATGTTGCAACGCTTGGAAGCTGCCGATCGGCTGGCCGAACTGTTGGCGCTGCTTGGCGTATTCGACGGTGTCGGCCAGCACCTTTCGCATGTTGCCGACGGCTTCGGCGCACACGGCGGTGGCGCCTTCGTCGCGGGCCTGGGCGATCGACGGCCAGGCCTCGCCTTCGGCGCCGAGAAGAGCATCGCCCGGCAACCGGAGTTCGCGCAGCTCCAGGTCGGCTGCGCGACGGTCGTCGACGGTGCGGTAGCTGTGCAGGGTGAGCCCAGCGGGCAGTGTCGTGACGTCGACCAGGAACAGTGAGATGCCGCCTGCTGTCTGAGCGGTGATCAGCAGGTGGGTGGCGACCGGCGCGTTCATGACCATGATCTTGTCGCCGGAGAGCACCCAGTTGTCACCGTCGCGGGAGGCAGTCGTCTGAACGTCCTGCCACCGGTCGCCGCTCTCGGCCTCGGCCGCGGCGAGCGCGACAATCGCTGTGCCGGAGGCGATTTCCTCCAACACGGGACCGGCGGCCGTGCTGCCAGATCGCAGCAGCAGGCCGGCGGCGACCACCGCGGTGTCCACGTAGGGCTCGATGACCAGCGCGTGCCCTAACGCTTCGGCGATCAGCATGACCTCGACGGCCCCGCCGCCGATGCCGCCGACCTCCTCCGGCAGGGCGGCGCCGAGAATGCCGAGTTCCTCAGCGAACGAGTGCCAGATGTCGGGCTGCCAGCCGGGGCCGGATTTGGCTGCCGCGCGGCTGGTTTCGAGGTCGTATCGGCCGGCCAAGAACTTGGACAGGCCGTCCCGGAGCAGTTCCTGTTCCGCGGAGAAGGTGAAGTCCATCTACAGCCCCAATTCTGCTTTGGCGAGGATATTGCGCTGAATTTCGTTGCTGCCGGCGTAGATCGACCCGGCACGGTCGTTGAAGTACCGCAGGGGCGCGACCGCCTGCCATGGCTCGCCGCTGACGTAACCGTCTGGGGGAGGGGTGAATTCGGCGACCGGACCACCGGGGCGCGTGGCGTGCGGTTGGTACGCGCGGCCGCGGGGGCCGGCGGCCTCCATGGCGAGTTCGGTCAAGGTCTGGCTCAACTCGGTCGAGAGCACCTTCAGCATCGACGACGCCGCGCCCGGATGTCCGCCTCCGGCCAGCGCGGCCAGCACGCGGTATTCGAGGATCTCGAGCACCTCGGTGCGGATTCGCGCGTCAGCGAGCTTGCGGGAGAACGCGGCATCGTCGAGCAGCAGGCCACCGTCGGGGCCCGGCGCCTGGGCCGCGGCGGTGGCGATCTCGTCGGCCAACACCTGCAGACCCGGGGCGGCGGCGCCACCGCCGCGCTCGAACTCGAGCAGATACTTCGCGACGGTCCAGCCCTCGTCGATCTGGCCGATGACGTTGCTCTTGGGTACCCGGACCTCGTCGAAGAACACCTGGTTCTGGACCTCTTCGCCGGACGTCATCACCAGCGGCCGGATCTCGATGCCCGGCGTGCTCATGTCGATCAGCACGAAGGTGATGCCCTGCTGCTTCTTGCCGGTGCGGGTGGTGCGCACCAGCGCGAACATCCAGTTGGCCTCGGTGGCGTGCGTCGTCCAGATCTTGCTGCCGGTACACACCAGGTCGTCGCCATCGGAAACGGCGGCCATGGTCAGGGCGGCCAGGTCGGATCCGGCTTCGGGCTCGGAGTAGCCCTGGCAGAAGAAGACCTCGCCGGTCAGGATGCGGGGCAGAAAGTAGTCCTTCTGTTCCGTCGTGCCGAACCGGACGATCGCGTGGGCCACCATCCGGATGCCCATCGGAGACAGGGACGGCGCTCCGGCCAGGATCGATTCCCGGCTGAAGATGTAGTGCTGAGTCAAGCTCCAATCGCAGCCGCCGTATTCGACCGGCCAGGCCGGCGCGGCCCAACCGCGCTCGTGGAGGATGCGCTGCCAGGCCAGGCTCGCGTCGTGATCGCTGTAGACGCTGGTCATCAGGCGACCGGCCTCTTGAATCTCCGGTGTCAGGTTTTCCTGCAGAAACGTGCGTACTTCATCACGGAATGCCAGATTGCTGGCCGACCAATTGAGGTCCATGCAGACTCCTCTGTCGCTTGGGCTGATAGCAGCCTAGCAACAAAGAAGTGAACTTAGTTAGCGATGTGGGGTTCAGGTGGCGGTGCGCTCCACGATGTTCGTCTGTCGCGTGGACGCGCCGACCATGAAGGCGAGGTGGTGATCGAGCGATTCCGCGGTGACGATCGCCGGCATCAGCACGCGCCACTGCTGGGCGAATCGGTCCCGGAGGTCTTGACCGTCGGATGCGGCGCTGGACATCAGCTCGGCGCCGAGGATCCAGGCCACCAGGGTGTTGGCGACATCGGCAGGGTTCGCGCCAGGGCGCAGGTCACCGTCGGTTTCGGCCCGTTTGATGTCGGAGGTGAACTGATCGACGAAGTTGACGTAGCTGTGCCTCGCGGTCGGGTTGAACCCCGCGAACGTGCGCAGCAGTTTGGTTCCCGCTTGGGCGGTCCGGTTGGTCGCCAGCAGGTCGCTGGTGGTGAACGTGCCGACGATCAGCGATTCCATCGCATTGTGTTCCGAGTCGCGCGCAGACTGGAAGACGTTGTGCAACAACACCATCGCTTCTTCGATGATTACAGTGGCCAGCGCTTCTTTGGAATCGAAGTGGTAGTAGAGCGCGCCTTTGGTCAGTTCGGCGCGTTCGATGATGTCGGCCAAACCTGCGGCCGGGTAACCGATCTCGTTGATCAAATCGACAGCGGAATCGATGATCTTGCGTCGGGTCACTTCGGATCGCGGCTGGCGCCCCATTCGTCGATCACCTTCCGTCAGCGCGCGTTCAGTGGCAAGCCCCCCGGATCATCCTAAGGGTCCCATAACCTCGGCCGTTGATGGTGTCGTTCATTCTGAGAGTATGTAAAGTAGCCGAACGGCGAAATCGACCCCTGGCTGTCGGATTGTTGCAACTCGCTGACACTCAACTCAGGGAATTCAAGTTGGATTGGGACGCAGAAGTTGACGTGCTGTGCATCGGCGCCGGTATCGGTGGCCTGGCGACAGCCATAGCCGCGGTCGATGCCGCCGCAGACGTGATGGTGACCGGAGCACTGCTGCGCGCCGACGACGGGCGCTGGGTGCGCGACAATGAAGTCCGCTGCGCCACTTTGGGCGCGGTCCTCGATGCGCGGATCGACGCCTTCGGCGTGCCGCGAGGTGTCGCCGACGAGGAGCCTGAGCCGGAATCCGGCGAAGCCGGCGAGGTCCATCCGGCCGAGCCAGTCGCCGACCAGCAGCTCGATGTCACCGGCGTCTATTTCGCCGCGGTGACCGCCGAAGTAGATGCCGACGTCAGCGCGCAGCCATCGAATGGTCGGTCGGTGCCAACCCGCGCGGTGCGCGAGCTGACAGAGTCCGAAGCGCACAGCCGCAGCATCGAGACGTTCTTCGGCGCGGGGCTGCTCGACTGGGCTCGGGTGTGCCTGGATTCTGCCACCGGGGCGCTCTACAGCACCGTTCGCGGCTGGACCGCGGAGACCCTACGAGACTCGTCGGGCACGACGCTTCGGCTCTCTTCTCTCGGCCCCATCGAATGGAACGCCGGCGACGGACTGGACGAACTGTTCGACTGGCTGGCGGCGGCTGCCGCTGAGCGTGACATCGCGGTCAGTTCGGACAGCACGCTTGAGGCCCTGCTCTTCGAAGACCGTCGCATCATCGGAGCGGAGCTGAATACGCCCGACGGGCTGTACTTCGTACGGGCCCGCCACGGTGTGGTGATTTCGCCCGATTTCACGAATGTGGGCGCGCCGGCAGAGAATGCCGCCCCACCTGCCGGGGCTTTCGAGGTCTGCATCGTGGGCCACCCCGCCAGCAGGTTCGCCCGCGTGGAACTTGTTGCGCGGTAACGCTGTTCGGTGTCACGTCTCGCTGGCGAACCGGACCGGCACGCGGCCTTTGCGGTACAGCGTCGCCATCTGATCGCTCGGTAGCGGCCGCGACAGCAGGAACCCCTGCGCTCGGTGGCAGCCGTGGCGCAGCAATGTCGTTGCGGCAGCCTTGGTTTCGACACCCTCGGCGACGATCTGCAGACCGAACGAGTCGGCCAGTGCGATGATCGCCCGGACGATCGCCAGATCGCCCGGGTTGGAGCCGAGGTCGGTCACGAAGCTGCGGTCGATCTTGAGGATGTCGACGGGCAGCGACTTGAGGTGGGACAGCACGCTGTATCCGGTGCCGAAGTCGTCGATCGCCAACCGCACCCCGGTTCTCCGGAGGTCGGCCAGCGTCGCGCGCGAGGACTCGCTGTCCTGGACGACGACATTCTCGGTGATCTCCAGGCAGACCGATCCGCGGTCGAGGCCGAATTCGTCGAGGATGTCGGCCACCGACTCGGCGAAGCCGTCGGTGACCAGTTGGACGGGGGAGACGTTGACGCGCAACTCGAAATCGTCGCGATCATCGGCCGCATCAGTGCCGGCCTTGGCCGCCCGGAACTCGTCACGCCACCGCGCGAATTCGCGGCATGCGGTGCGCAGCACCCAGCGGCCCAATTCGCCTGCCAGGTTGATCGATTCGGCGATACCGATGAAGGCGGCCGGGGGGAGCAGTCCGCGGGTGGGGTGGTCCCATCGCACGAGTGCTTCGGTGGCGAGCAGTTTCCCGGTGCGCATGTCGATTTCGGGCAGATAGTTGAGCAGCAGCGCACCGTTCTCGATGACGTCCTGCAGATGCAGCTCGATGTCGTTGCGGTAGGCCGTTTCCAGCGACATCGCGTTGGTGAACACCGCGACGCGATCCCCGCCGGAGGACTTTGCGCTCAGGACCGCCTGGTCGGCCCGGCGCAGCAGGTCGGACGAGTTGTCGGAGCCCGGTATGCCGGAGGCGACGCCGACACTCACTGCCCGCGTGAGCCGTTCGCCGTCGATCCAGACCCGGCGCCGCAACGAGTCCTGGAGCTGATAGGCGAGGGCCTCGGCCTTGCTCGCGGATATCGGTTCCGCCGGGACGACGACGAACTCGTCGCCGCCGAGCCGGGCGATCACGGTCTTGCTGTCGACGCCCTCGGTGAGGCGCTGGGCGAACACCCGGATGAACGAGTCACCGGCACTGTGCCCCAGGTAGTCATTGATGGCCTTGAGCCGGTCCAGGTCGAAGAAGAGGGCGGTCACCGGCCCGGGTTGTCCCTGCTGCAGTCGCGCATCGAGGTGGGCGATGAGAGCACGGCGGTTGTTGAGTCCGGTGAGGTCATCGTGTTCGGCCAGGTATCGAAGCTGCTCTTCGGCCAGTACCCGAGATTGGGCCTGGGTCAACAGCGAAGCGATGGCTTGCAGCGCATTGATCTCTTCGGTGAGCCATTCGCGATTGCCGTACTTGACGAACCCGAGTGCGCCGGTGGTGCGCTCGCCGGACACCAAAGGCGTTGCTGCCAGTGATATCTGGGGTACGTTGCGATCCGCCTCGATACGGCGCTGGTAATCGTCGGGTTCCGGGTCGGGGCGCACGATGAGCGGTGTCTTGCGATGTTCGGTTTCCGCGAACACCGGATCGGCGTCGGCAAAGTACACCACGCGCAGGGGGTCGGGGTCCGGAATCTCCGGCCGCACTGGCCATTCCGCGACGAGTATCGAGGCGCCGATCTCATGGTCGTTGCGGCGCAGAAAGCTGACGTCGACGCCGAAGTAGTTGACCAGGATCTCCAGAACGTCCGTGTACACCTTGGTGTTGTTGGTGGAGTCCGCCGCCATCAAACGCGTCGCCACCTCTGTCACCACGCGATCCAGTGAAGGGGGAGATTCGTCGATGGACATGAGGCTTCCAGCTTAACCTGCGTTGTCCTCGGAGACGGTGTGCCGACCGCCTCGCGGCGAGCGTCTGGGGCTGCCTTCAGCTGGCGGCCAACGTGGTTGATATCTGGTCGATCTCGTGCAGCGCCTTCGTAATCTGCTCCGGTTGAGAATGATTGACCATGGTCCTTCGGTCCCACCACATCATCTTGGTGCGGTAGCGCTCGTCGGGGTACGGCGTGGCCGGAATCGGCGCCACCACGCCACCGCCGGATTTCCACAATTCCAGGACGTGCTGGGCTGCCGTGGCCATCACGAACTGCACGCCCATGATGCTGGTCGCGTGGTAGGCGGTGCGGGCCAGGAGGTGGGTGATGGCGTGCTGGCTCGCCCGATTGTCGGACACCCAGGCCGTCTTCATCTCCATGACGCCGAAGGGCACCCGATCGTTGATCATCTTGCGCACCATGGCCAGCCCAGGTCGGGCGGCCCATTCCATCACCGCGTGAGAGTCCTCGGCGCAGCCGAGGGGGGCCTTGGCGCGCAGTCCGCCGACCATGTTGTCGTGGCGGTCCAGGACCGTCCAGAACAGCGCGGTGTCCGCGCCGTCGCGGATCGCGGCAGCATCCACGACCGCTTCGACGCCGTGCCGGCGATAACTTTGCTGAGCCGCATCGAGGTAGCGATTCCAGAGTTCGGGGTCGGTGTCGGGTTGCGACAGCACCACGGTGCATTCGGTGTCCGGGTCGGACCAGGCGATGTTCTCGGCAAAGCGAATATCGACGTTGGATTCGTATTCGACATACTCCACCGACATCGTTGCCCCATTCGTTTCGCGCAGTCACTGCAACTTCAGTTGGCAGTCGGTTGCGGTAAACGCATCGCGCGCGGACTGCATTCCTGAATTCAGTATCGGGGTTGTTGGGGTCCTGCATCCAGCTAGTGGTGAAACGTTGTCTGTCGACCTTCGGGGCGCCGAAGAATTAGCCGAAACGATTGTGCTGGTGCGACGGATGTTGGCAATCCCGGATATCTGTGTCTTTGCAGGTTAACGCAGACAGTACGCGGATATGGCGAACTTTGGCCAGCTAAGTAGCGGGCATCCGCCCAAAATCTGTGCATTGTGCCGCCCCGGCGGACGCGTTAGAAGTATTAGCGGTGTGGCCCGGAAGCGGCCGCGTTGAGAGAGGTAAGCGTGAAAGTCTTCAACAATCTGGCCGAGTTCGTCGCAGCAGCAGGTAGTCAGCTTGGACCGTCCGAGTGGATGGAAATCACCCAGGATCGGGTGAATCTGTTCGCCGAGGCCACCGACGACCACCAGTGGATTCACGTCGATCCTGAGCGCGCCGCCGCGGGGCCGTTCGGAGGCACAATTGCACATGGTTTGCTGACGCTTTCACTGCTACCGCATTTCACGCACCAGCTGTATCGCGTCGACAACGTCGCTTTGGCCGTCAACTACGGCTATAACAAGGTGCGATTCATCACGCCGGTCAAGGTCGGAGCAAATGTGCGCGCGAGCGCCGTCATTTCGAAAATCGATGAGCTCGATGGTGCCGTTCAAGCGACCATGACGATCACGGTCGAGATCGAGGGTTCGGACAAGCCCGCCGCCGTTGTCGAGTCGATCGTGCGAATCATCGGTTGATTGCTGGACGCGGCCCAAGGGACGGCGCTCCGGGGGCCGCGCAGTCCGGTCAGCGGCCTGAGGCCGACCGCTGCGCGGCCTTCACCAGTCCGCCACCGATGATCAAACGCTGAATCTCGCTGGTGCCCTCGTACAGGCGCAGCAGACGCACGTCGCGGTAAATCCGTTCGACGGGTACGTCGCGCATGTACCCGCTGCCGCCGTGCACCTGCACGGCCAGGTCGGCGACCTTGCCGACCATCTCGGTGCAGAACAGTTTCGCGGCGGACGGTGCGATGCGGCGGTCTGCGCCGCTGACCCACAGTTGCGCGGCGTCGCGGACCAGCGCGCGGCCGGCCATGACACCGGTCTGCATGTCGGCCAGCATCGCCTGCACCAGCTGGAATTCCCCGATCGCGGTGCCGCCCTGGGTGGCGGTCGCGGCGTATGCCACCGACTCGTCGAGGGCACGCTGTGCCGCGCCCACCGACACCGCCGCGATGTGTACCCGCCCACGGGCCAACGACGTCAGTGCCGCGCGGTAGCCGATGTCCTCGGTGCCACCGATGAGGGCGTCGGGTCCGACCCGCACGTCGTCGAACGTGATGTCGGAGGTCCAGGCGCCCTCCTGGCCCATCTTGGCGTCTTTGGGTCCGACCGCGACGCCGGGAGCGTCGGCAGGCACCAGGAACACCGCAATACCTGGTCCGTCAGCGTCGGCGGGCCGGGTCCGGGCGAACACCACGAACAGGTTGGCGGTGGGAGCGTTGGTGATGAATCGCTTGTGTCCGGTGATGATCCAGTCGTCCCCGTCCAGGACGGCCTTGGTGCGCAGGCCCGCGGGGTTGGAGCCGGCACCGGACTCGGTCAATGCGAAGGACGCCACGCAGTCGCCGCTGGCGATCGGCTCCAGCCAGCGCTCTTTTTGCGTGTCGGTGCCGAATCCGACCAGCACCTGCCCGGCGATGCCGTTGTTGGTGCCGAACATCGAGCGCACGGCCAGCGTGGTGTAGCCCAGCTCCATGGCCATCTCGACGTCCTGGACGAGATTGAGTCCCAGACCGCCCCATTCCTGGGGGATGGCGTAGCCGAACAGCCCCATGTCCTTGGCCTGGTCCCGGATGTCGTCGGGCACCCGGTTGTCGTTCATGATCTCCAGCTCACGCGGTACCACCGCGGTCCGGACGAACTGGCGGGTGGCATCGAGGATGTCGCGGAAGTCCTGCTCGCTGACGGTCGGCGCGGTGGCGGGTTCGGCCATGTTTGGGTCTCCTTGTGCAACACGAGAGCGCGTCTGGTTTGATGCAAGAAATATCATATTTTATGTATGAAGCCGGTTGCCGGGTGCGCGGCCGGGTCAGTCGATGAAGAGGGACGAGAGGAGAAGCCGACCATGCTTTTGGACGGACGTATCGCAGTGATCACCGGTGGTGCCCAGGGCATCGGATACGCGATCGCGGAGCGGTTCATCGCCGAGGGAGCCCGCGTCGTGATCGGCGACCTGAACCTCGAGGCGACCGACGCGGCCGTGGCCAAGCTGGGTGGCTCGGAAGTGGCGAAGGCCGCTCGGTGCGACGTGACGTCTGCTGTCGATGTGCAGGCGCTGATCGACGCTGCCGTCGGATGGGGCGGCCTCGACATCATGGTCAACAACGCCGGCATCACCCGCGATGCCACCATGCGCAAGATGACCGAGGAACAGTTCGACCAGGTCATCGACGTGCACCTGAAGGGCTGTTGGAACGGTACCCGGCTGGCTGCAGGCGTCATGCGGGAGGCGAAAAGCGGTGCCATCATCAATATTTCGTCGATCTCGGGCAAGGTCGGCCTGATCGGCCAGACCAACTACTCTGCGGCCAAGGCGGGCATCGTCGGCCTGACCAAGGCTGCTGCCAAGGAGGTCGCCCACCTCGGGGTGCGGGTCAACGCCGTGCAGCCGGGCCTGATCCGCTCCGCGATGACCGAGGCGATGCCGCAACGGATCTGGGATCAGAAGCTGGCGGAGATCCCGATGGGGCGGGCCGCCGAACCCAGCGAAGTGGCGTCGGTCGTGACGTTCCTGGCGTCGGACATGTCGTCGTACATGACCGGCTGCGTGCTGGAAATCACCGGGGGACGGCACATCTAGATGAGCACGTCCAGTCCTGTCATCTGCGCGCCGGTGCGTACCCCCATCGGCCGGTACGGCGGCATGTTCAAGTCGTTGACCGCGGTCGAGCTCGGTGTCGCGGCGCTGCAAGGTCTGTTGCAGCGGACCGGGATTCCGGTGGCAGCGGTGCAGGACGTCATTCTCGGGCACTGCTACCCGTCCAGCGAAGCCCCGGCGATCGGCCGGGTGGTGGCGCTCGATGCCGGGCTGCCCGTCACCGTTCCGGGCATGCAGGTCGACCGGCGCTGCGGATCGGGGCTGCAGGCCGTCATCCAGGCCTGTCTGCAAGTGGCCAGCGGCGCAAACGATCTCGTCGTCGCCGGTGGCGCAGAGTCGATGAGCAACGTCGCGTTCCACTCCACCGACATGCGCTGGGGTGGCTCGCGCGGCGGCATCACGGTGCACGACGGGCTGGCGCGCGGGCGGACCACCGCCGGCGGCAAGAACTACCCGGTGCCGGGCGGCATGCTCGAAACCGCGGAGAACCTGCGCCGGCAGTACGCGATCTCCCGCGTCGAACAGGACGCGCTGGCCGTGCGGTCGCATCAGAAAGCCATTGCGGCGCAAAGCAGTGGTGTGCTGGCCGACGAGATCGTGCCCGTGACGGTGAGCTCGCGTGCCGGCGATCAGTTGATCGACACCGACGAGCATCCCCGCGCCGACACCACCGTCGAAGCGCTGGGCAAGCTCAAACCCGTTCTGGGCAAGAGCGATCCGGATGCCACCGTGACCGCCGGCAACTCCAGCGGGCAGAACGATGCGGCCTCCATGTGCGTCGTGACCACCCCGGAGCGTGCGGCCGAACTCGGGCTGCAGCCGCTGGTGCGCATGGTGTCGTGGGGCGTGGCCGGGGTGGCGCCGAACGTCATGGGGATCGGCCCGGTGCCGGCCACCGAGGTCGCGCTGGCCAGAGCCGGTCTGGCCCTTGCCGATATCGATCTGATCGAGCTCAACGAGGCCTTCGCCGCGCAAGCGCTGGCCTGCACCCGTGAGTGGAAGTTCACCGACAGTGACTGGGAGCGCACGAATGTGCGGGGGTCGGGCATCTCGCTCGGTCATCCCGTCGGCGCGACCGGCGGCCGGATGCTCGCGACCCTGGCGCGTGAACTGCACCTGCGGGATGCCCGCTATGGACTGGAAACCATGTGCATCGGAGGCGGCCAGGGGTTGGCCGCGGTGTTTGAACGGATCGCCTCATGACGGACAGCGAGAAGCGGAGCGGGATCGCGCATGACTAAGTTGGCCCAGACCGCCGGCCTCACCGAGGTGCAGCGCGAAATCGTCGCCACCGTGCGGCAATTCGTCGACCGGGAGATCATCCCGGCTGCCCAGGACCTGGAGCACTCGGACACCTACCCGCAGGCCATCGTCGATCAGATGAAAGACCTGGGTCTGTTCGGCCTGATGATCCCGCAGGAGTACGGCGGGCTCGGTGAGTCGCTGTTGACCTATGCGCTGTGTGTCGAGGAACTGGCCCGGGGCTGGATGAGCATCTCGGGCGTCATCAACACGCATTTCATCGTCGCCTACATGCTGCGCCAGCACGGCACCGAAGAGCAGAAGCAGCGCTACCTGCCCCGGATGGCGACCGGCGAAGTGCGCGGCGCCTTCTCGATGTCCGAGCCAGAACTCGGATCCGATGTCGCCGCGATCCGCACCAGGGGCGTGCGTGACGCCGATGGCGGCTACACCATCACCGGCCAGAAGATGTGGCTGACCAATGGTGGCAGCGCGACTCTGGTTGCGGCACTGGTGAAAACCGATGAGGGAGCGGACAAACCGCACCGCAACCTGACGGCGTTCCTGGTCGAGAAGCCGACCGGTTTCGGTGAGGTCAAACCTGGTCTGACGATTCCGGGCAAGATCGACAAGCTGGGCTACAAGGGCATCGACACCACCGAGCTCATCTTCGACGGGTACCACGCCGGCGCCGACGACGTGCTCGGCGGCAAGCCCGGGCAAGGCTTCTTCCAGATGATGGACGGTATCGAGGTCGGCCGCGTCAACGTGTCGGCGCGGGCGTGCGGGGTCGGTATCCGGGCCTTCGAACTGGCGGTGCGCTACGCCCAGCAGCGGGAGACGTTCGGTAAGCCGATCGCCGACCACCAGGCCATCGCCTTCCAGCTCGCCGAGATGGCCACCAAAGTCGAAGCGGCACATCTGATGATGGTCAATGCCGCCCGGCTGAAGGACTCGGGCGAGCGCAACGACGTCGCGGCAGGCATGGCCAAATACCTTGCCAGCGAGTTCTGTTCGGAGGTCACTCAGCAGAGTTTCCGGATCCACGGCGGCTACGGCTACTCCAAGGAGTACGAGATCGAACGCCTGATGCGAGACGCGCCGTTCCTGTTGATCGGCGAGGGCACCAGCGAAATCCAGAAGACCATCATCAGCAAGAACCTGCTCAATGAATACCGCATCTGAACCCGAATTCGCCGCGCCCGCACAGCTTTCCCACGATGTGGCGCGGTACGTCCGCCGGCGGATCTTCAACGGTACGTTTCCGGCGGGGGAGTACCTGCGGCTGGACCAGCTGGCCACCGAACTGGGTGTCAGCGTCACCCCGGTCCGCGAGGCACTGCTGAACCTGCGGGCCGAGGGGCTGTTGGTGCAGCACCCGCGACGCGGCTTCATGGTCCTCGAGGTCACCGCCCGCGACGTGTCCGACGTGGCCATGGTGCAGGCGTTCGTCGGTGGCGAATTGGCGGCTCGTGCCGCCGAGCACATCACCGCCGACCAGGTCGCTGAGCTCACCCGCATCCAGGAGGCGCTCGAGCAGGCCTACCAGCACACCGATGTCGATCGCATGGTGCGGCTCAACCACGAGTTCCACCGGCTGATCAACGTCGCCGCCGATTCGCCCAAGCTGACCCAATTCATGTCGGGGATAACGCGTTACGCACCGGAGGCGGTGTTCCCGACGCTCGAGGGCTGGCCGGATCTGTCGATCCGGGACCACCGTCGGGTGATCGCGGCGCTGCAGACCGGCGACAGCGACGCGGCCCGGACGGCGATGGCCGAACACTTCGAGGTCGGTGTCCAGCCGCTGACCGAGCACCTCTGCGAACGTGGTGTCATCCGCTAGGTGCAAACTCCCGGTCAGCTCGGCGGGTCGAACCGGAAGACGGCGAGTCTGCCTGCCAGTGACTCGAATTCGTCGGGCGTGCCCTCGGCGACCATGCCGGAGCTCTTGGCGAATTTCACGCCGACCGGTACCTGCACCGGGAACTCGCGCAGTACCGGCCGCGCTTCGTCGATCGTCAGCTCGGTGATCTTCACCGGCCGGGACTTGCGGCCCCGCGTCAAGGTGCCGGTACCAGCGGCACGGGCGTTGAGCGCCCAGTGCGCGCCCGGGTAGCCGGCCACGGCGTACATCGCGCCGTGGACGACGAACGGCGTCATCGGGGTGCTCCGCGGCGTGCCGGTCTTGCGGCCGGGCACGGTCAGCACCATCGCGGGGCCGACGGGGATGCCGAGCTTCCCGACGGCGACGACGACCTTGTTCATCTGCTTCAGGTAGCGCGGCGGTCGCGGATCTGATGTGGGCTGCTCAGACATGGCTGGTCTCCAAATTCCGGGCGAAGGCGCCGCGGTGGCGGTCCACCCATTCGGCGAACGGCTGGGCCGGCCGGCCGAGGATGCGCTCGACCTCGTCGCTCACCGGTGCCGGGGTGTCGACGGTTTCCGCCAGCAGCGCGGTGTACGCGCTGCCGAACTCCGGAGGGAAGCCGATGGCGACGAAGCGCTCG
Organism: Mycolicibacterium llatzerense; assembly: GCF_025331195.1. Classification (NCBI taxonomy): domain Bacteria; kingdom Bacillati; phylum Actinomycetota; class Actinomycetes; order Mycobacteriales; family Mycobacteriaceae; genus Mycobacterium; species Mycolicibacterium llatzerense. The sequence continues at coordinate 84,149 of NZ_LXOV01000017.1, forward strand.
CGGACCTGTTCGACCGGGATTTCCAGGTAGCGAAGATCGCGGCGCAGGACCCGGCCGACGACGGCCAGCAGTTCGGCGTTGGTGAGCGATTGCGGGCCCGTCAGCGGGATCTTGCGGCCGTCCAGTTCATCGGTGAGCAGGGCATGCGCGGCGACCGCGGCGATGTCGGCTTCGACGATCGGTGCGCTGGACGCAGCAGCGTAGGGGCCGGCCACGACGTCGCCGGCCTGCAGCTGCCCGGCCCACATCCCGATGAAGTTGGTGGCGAACAATGCCGGCCGCAGGCTCACCCACGGCAGTCCTGAATCGGCGGCGAGCTGTTCGACTTCCTTGTTCCGGTCACCCCGGAATCTCGACGGCTGGCGCGAGAAGTCGTCGTCGGCGTTGATCGCCGACAGTGCCACCAGTTTGGCTCCGGCGTCCTTGGCGGCCTCGACCGTCCAGGCCAGGTCCGGACCGAGCTCACGGGAGTTGAGGAACACCGCGCTGACGCCGGCCAGGCCGTCGCGTACGGATGCCACGGTCTCGACCTCCGGCGGGAAGTTCGAGGATGGATTACGGGTGACGGCACGGACTTTCATGCCTGCGGCGTGCAACTGTTCGACGAGTGGGCGGCCGACGTTGCCGGTGGCCCCAGTGATGAGAATGGTCATGAACCAAGGACGGAACGCCGCCGGAAAAAGTTATGACCGCCGGCGGTTCGCGTGGTGCGGTAACTTTTCAGCACACCGAATCGTCTTTAACTGATGACAGAAATCACCGGATTCACCGCGGCCTGGCGCCACCACCATCCGTATCTGGTCAATCTCGCGTACCAGATGCTGGGTGACGTCGGCGACGCCGAAGATGTTGCGCAGGAAGCATTTCTGCGGTTGTCCCGCACGGCGCCCGGCGAGATCGAGGACGTCCGCGCGTGGCTGACGACCGTCGCCGGCCGGCTGTGCCTCGACCTGGTGCGCTCGGCGCGCGCACGGCGGGAACAACCGACCGATCTGGAGCAGGATGCGATTCCTGAACTGCCGTCGGCAGAGCCCGACCCCGCGGACCGGATCACCCTGGACGACGAAGTGTCGGGTGCCCTGCTGCGGGTGCTGCGGCAATTGAGTCCCGGCGAGCGCGTGGCGTTCATCCTGCACGACGTGTTCGGTGTCCCGTTCGAGTCGATCGCCGAGACCGTCGGCAGACCGGTCGGCACCTGCCGACAACTGGCCCGTCGGGCCCGGGCCAAGGTTGTGGGTACCGAGGTGCCCGCCGACGACGTCGAGGTGCCCGAACATCAACTCGTCACCGAGAAGTTCATCACCGCCTGCGCCGGCGGCGACGTGCAAGCGCTGGCCGCAGTGCTGGATCCGACGGTCTGGGGCGTCGGCACGGTGCTCAGCGATCCGCCGATCCCGCCCATCGTCAATCACGGACCGCAGCGGGTCGCCGAGAATCTGATGCTGTACCTCGGACCGGGCACCACCGTGGTCGCCGGCCCGCTCGGGCAACCCGTGCTGCTGGCGTTCGCGCACCGGCAGCTGTTCGCTGTGGTGGTCCTGACGATTCGCGACGGACTCGTCGCCAAGATCGAGGCGACCGCCGATCCGCTCGCCCGATTCGGGGCGTGAACACTCCCCGCGAGCAGACGTAGGCTGGCGAACATGATCGAAGTGCTGTCAGACATGCCCGACGGTGTGACCGGCATTCGCGTTTCGGGGCGCGTGAGCGGGGACGACTTCCGTGAATTCGAGCCCACCATGGACGATCTCGTCGTTGGTGGCGAAATCAGGATCGTCGAGGTCATCGCCGCCGACTACGAGGGCTTCGGGCCGGGTGGCCTGGTCGAGGATCTGAAGGTCGGGTTCGGTGCGCTGTTCAAACACCACTCGGCGTTCAAACGCATCGCGGTGGTGTCCGACAAAGCCTGGGTCGCCCACACGCTGCACGCTGTCGCCTGGATGATCCCGGGCGACCTCCAGATCTTCGGCCTCGACGAACTGGACCGCGCCAAGGAGTGGGCTGCGGGTTAGCGTTCGCCTCACGAGCAGACGCAAAACTGTCCAAATTCCAGGGGAAATCGACAGTTTTACGTCTGCTCGCGAGGGAGTTACCCCCAGTCTGGGGACCTAGTTCTGGAGTGCCTGTTCCTTGGCCCAGCGGTAGTCGGCTTTGCCGGCGGGGCTGCGGACGATGGTCTGCCGGAACACGACGGCCTTCGGCAGCTTGTAGCGGGCGATCGATTCCGCGGCGTGCTTGATGAGCTCGGCGGCGTCGACCTCGGCGCCGTCGGCCAGCGCCACGACCGCGACCACCTCGTTGCCCCAGCGCTCGCTCGGGCGTCCGGCGACGACCACGTCGACCACGGCCGGGTGCGATGCGATGGCGGACTCGACCTCTTCGGCGAAGATCTTCTCGCCACCGGAGTTGATCGTCACCGAGTCGCGGCCGAGCAGCTCGACGGTGCCGCCCTCCAGCAGTCGGGCGCGGTCGCCCGGCACCGCGTACCGGATGCCGTCGATCATCGGGAACGTCTTGGCCGTCTTGGCCGCGTCGCCCTTGTAGCCCAGCGGCACGTAGCCCTCCTGGGCCAGCCAGCCGTTGCCATCGTGGCCGGGGGCCAGGAGTGAGGAGAAGTCCTCCGAGACGATCCGGGTGGCCGGACCGGCGGTGAAGGTGCCGCTGGACACGTTGGCCTTGGTCGACACGTGCGACATCTGCGCGCCGGTCTCCGACGAACCCACACCGTCGATCACCATGGCGTTCGGCAGTGCCGCGACGAGTCGGCCCTTCACGGCCGGCGTGAACAGCGCGCCGCCGTTGGCGATGATGACCAGCGAGGTTGGGTCGTGGCTGCCGTCGGCCACCGCTTCTTCGATGGCGGTGACCAACGGCCGGGCCATGGCGTCACCGACGACCGTCGCGATCGCGATCTTCTCTCGGGCGATGGTCTCGACGATCTCCTTGGCGTTGAAGCCCTCGACGTCTTTGGCGAACACGATGGTCTGGCCGTTGTTGATGCCCGTCATCACGCCCCACTGGGCGGCGCCGTGCATGAGCGGCGGCAGGATCATCATGCGCATCTCGGTGGCCGCCGAGGCGCGGTCGACGATCTCCTGGGCCGACTGGGCGGGCTCGCCCGTCATCGCGTTCCGGCCGCCGAACGAGGCCATGAAGATGTCGTGCTGGCGCCACAGGACGCCCTTGGGCATGCCAGTGGTGCCGCCGGTGTACAGCACGTAGAGATCGTCGGGTGACGGCGTCACCGGCGGCGGCGGGACGTCGGCGTTCACGATGGTCTCGTAGTCGACGGCACCGGGCAGCAGCTCGTTGCCCGAACTGTCGGCGATCTGGATCAGCACCTTGAGGTTCGGCAGATCCGGCAGCACTTCGGCGAGGGTCGGCGCGAACGCGGCGTGGTAGATCAGGGCCGAGGCGCCCGCATCGTTCAGCAGGTACTGCAGCTCGGCCTTGACGTAGCGGTAGTTCACGTTGAACGGCGCCACCCGGGCCCGGAATGCGCCGAGCAGGGACTCGACGAACTCGGGGCCGTTGTAGGCGTAGATGCCGACGAGGTCCTGGCCTACTTCATGGCCGGCCAGCTGGTCGCGATCGGTGTGCACGCCCAGGCCCTGCACGTGCAGGTACGCGGCGAGCCGGTGGGAGCGGGCGACGACCTCGGCGTAGGTGAACCGGCGGTCGCCCTGAATGACCAGGGTGCGGTCCGGGATGGCTGCAGCGACGGCGTCGGTGACGTCGGAAACCGTGAACAGCACGTTTCTCCTAAGGCTGGTGGGACAACAACTGGACATCTGTCCATACACTCATTTAGTACCACGGAGTGAGGATCGTCTCTTTTGGTACCACCCTGTGGGGTGCCGGGCGCCGTATGCGTCCACTGTGCGGAAGGTCGTGTAGACGGCCGTCGTCGTGAGCCCGCCTTGCTTGGCCACCGCAAAGTCGTGGGTGTGAGCGTGGGTGCAGCCGTGGATCAGTCCGGGTCGACGGGCATGCGGTGGAACCCGCCCGTTGGTGGGTTCGCCAACGGTTTCGGGCGATAGGTGGCGTCCTGTTCCTCCCGGGTCAGTGCGGTCGAGGACACGTATTCATGATCGGGATCCTTCGCGCCGATATGTCGGACGTAGCGCCCCAACAGCCGGTACATGAGCGTCATGGAATCGTGCTTCTTGCCCAACGGGTTGGGCTGAATGCTGGTGTACGCATCCACGATTGGCACCGTGTCGGCGGAAGCCGGGGGGACCGGCGGGTGTACGGCGAAGGCCCCGGGCTTGAAATGCAGACCGCACTTGTGGGCCTTCTCGGTTATCCAGCGGAGCGTGATGTCACTGAGTTCGTGGGTGAAATATCCGCCGCCGACGTCGCAGTGGACACCGGAGAACCAGACCTGTTCGAGTTTCTGGGTTGGCGTGTCCTTCGGCTGGGTCCAGAGGGTGGGCTCGAAGGGGCGACGCTGTTCGTCGATGGCCAGGGCCTGGTAGGCAAAACGGACCGTGGAGCTCAGGTCGGTGTCGTGAAACTGCCAGCGCTTGTTGATCAGGTTGATCAGGGGATTGCCCGACAATGGAATGCCCAGTGAGCCAACGGTATCCCAGACGCCGATGAAGTAGACCGAAGCTTCGTACGAATAAGCCTGGCGAAACAGCGTCGACTCGATGCCCCGCGGCTTGGTGGCGTCGTTGTGGCTGCGGTAGAGCGCATAGGCCTCGTCGATCCGGTCGGCGTGCTCACGGCGCAGGATGCCGCAGTTACGGATGAATCCCGCCGCACTGCGGGCGGTGAAGGCGCCACGGCTGAAGCCGAACAGGAACAGTTGATCGCCCGGCTCATACGTGGCGACGACGTACCGGTATGCCGACATCACGTCGCGCGACAGTCCGACACCGAAAGCACCGCCGGTGAACTTTTCGGACCGCATCGTGCCGACCCCGCTGCGGTAGTACGCCACCTGCTTGGTGCCGTCGCTCCCGCGGTCTGCCACGGCGAGGGCGACCTTGCAGACGTTTGTCGGGCTGGCTTGGCCGTTCCGCAGTTCGTCGGGCGTGTTCCAGGTGCCGTCACAACACACCACGATGCGTTTCGACATCAGCATTCCCTCCCCGGTGCGCCGGACGGGCGGCCTTCCAGAGAAATTCTGCGCGCGCTGTGTGCGGTTTGTCTTCAGTTATGCAGTGATGGTGCAGATCAGCAGCAGCGGCCCTGCGGGTTGAGGTCGGCGGCGCGGTGCCGGGCCTTCCAGTAGTCGCGCTCGGTCAGCACCGGCTCGCCGGCGTGCGTGCGACGGCGGTGTTCCAGGTACCGCGCGTAGTGGTTGTCACCCATCAATGATGACCAGTACCAACGGATCTGGCGTGCGAACTCGGTAGCGCGTCCCACTGCTTCTGCACCTCCTTCTCGGCGTCGGTCGGGAACAGGCCGCGCGGGGCGAACAGCCGCGACGGCACCGCCTCGTCGTCGGTCAGTGGCCGGCCGCCGCCGCGGATGGCTTGCAGGGCCACGACGATGCCGACGACCACGACGATCACCACCAGTACGGCGAACACGATCGACAGCGTGCCCTGGATGAACGTGTTCCGGATGACGGCGTCGATCTGGTCGGGGTTCTTGGCGGAACCGAACGTCGTCTTGCCCGCGGCCTTGGCTGCGAGATATTGCGAATGCTGTTGCCAGTAACCGATTTTGGGGTCGTGGGAGAAGATCTTCTGCCACGACGCGGTGAGGGTGACGAGAACGTCCCAGCACAACGGCAGGCCCGGAATCCAGGCCCATTTGAGCAGGCCCTTCTTGATCACCACGACGGTGACGACCGTCAGCGCGATAGCGGCGAGCAACTGGTTGGCGATGCCGAACAACGGGAACAGCGTGTTGATGCCGCCGAGGGGGTCGGTGACACCCATCAGCAGGATGCTGCCCCAACCCGCGACGACGAGCAGGCTGCAGGTCCACGCGCCGAGGCGCCAGCTGGGATCGCGCAGCTTCCGCAGCGGCCCACCCAGATTGCCCAGGGCATCGGACAGCATGAAGCGGGCGACCCGGGTGCCGGCGTCGACGGTGGTGAGGATGAACAACGCTTCGAACATGATCGCGAAGTGGTACCAGAAGGCCTTCATGCTCGAGCCGCCGAAGACCTGCTGCAGGACCTCGGACATGCCCAGGGCCAGCGTCGGCGCGCCGCCGGTGCGGGAAACGACCGAGTGCTCACCGACATCGGTCGCGGCGGCGGTCACCTGTGCCGGGGTGATCGGGGCTCCCGACAAGCCCAGTCCGTTGGCGTAGGTGGCCGCGGTGGCCGCGGTTCCGCCGGTCGCCGCGGTGGGGGAGTTGATCACGAAGTACAGGTGCTGGTTGAGGATCGCCGCGGTGATCAGCGCCATGATCGCGACGAAAGACTCCGTCAGCATGCCGCCGTAACCGATGAGCCGCGTCTGCCCTTCCTTCTCCAGCAGCTTCGGTGTCGTGCCCGACGAGATCAGGGAATGGAAGCCCGACAGTGCACCGCACGCGATGGTGATGAACAGGAACGGGAACAGCGCACCGGCGAACACCGGACCGTCGGCACGGGTGGCGAACTGTGACACTGCGGGGGCCGCCATGACCGGACGGGCAATCAGGATGCCGACCGCCAGCAGAGAGATGGTGCCGACCTTCATGAACGTCGACAGGTAGTCGCGGGGGGCGAGCAGGAACCACACCGGCAACACCGAGGCGGCCAGCCCGTAGACGATGATGCACCACGACAGCGTCACCTTCGACAGCGTGAACCAGTCTGCGCCCCAGGATGTTTCCGCGACCCAGCCGCCGGAAACCACCGCGAGCAGTAGCAGTGCGACGCCGATCAGGGACACTTCAGACACCCGGCCGGGCCGCAGGAACCGCAGGTACAGACCCATGAAGATGGCGATCGGGATGGTCATCGCGATGGAGAACACGCCCCACGGGCTTTCGGCGAGAGCGTTGACCACCACCAGCGCCAGCACCGCCAGCAGGATCACCATGATCACCAGCACCGCGACGATCGCGGCGACGCCGCCGATGGGCCCGAGTTCGTCGCGCGCCATCTGGCCGAGTGACCGCCCGCGCCGCCGCGTCGAGATGACCAGCACCAGGTAGTCCTGCACACAACCGGCGACGACCGCACCGACGATGATCCAGATGGTGCCCGGCAGATATCCCATCTGCATGGCCAGGACCGGTCCGACCAGCGGGCCGGCGCCGGCGATGGCCGCGAAGTGATGACCGAACAGGACCCGACGGTCGGTCGGCATGTAGTCGGTGTCGTTCTCGAGGAGTTCGGCCGGGGTGGCGTGATCGTCGCGGGGTTTGACGATCTTCATCTCGATCAGCCGCGCGTAGAACCGGTATCCGATGACGTAGGTACAGATCGCGGCGATGACGAACCATACCGCGTTCACGGTCTCGCCACGGGCGAAGGCGATGACGGCCCATGCCACGGCGGCAAGCACCGCGATGACGCCGAAGATCACCCGATGCCGGGTGGTGATGGGCGAGCGGTCGATGATCGCGACCGGTGGCAGGTCCGGGTCGGTACGCACGTAGGTGACGTCACCGACGGACTCGTCGGGGTACGCGGTGGCTGGTGACATGCCCCACATCCTGTCATCGGTGGCTCCGGATCGCGGGGTAACACTCAGCGTTCGTACAGCGACCGGACGGTGTCGATGGTGTCGGCCTCGTCGGGCCGCTTGTCGTCGCGGTAGCGCAGCACCCGGGCGAACCGCAGCGCCATCTTGCCGGGGTAGCGGCTCGAACCCTGCACGCCGTCGAACGCGATCTCCACCACCTGCGAGGGGCGCAGCCGCACGACGTAACCGTCCATCGGGCCGTCGGCGAGCTCGGTGAACCGCGTCGTCTGCCAGTCCAGCATCGCGTCGGTCATCCCTTTGAAGGTCTTGCCCAGCATCACGTATCCACCGGTGGCCGGGTCACGGGCGCCCAGATGGATGTTCGACAGCTTGCCCGTGCGCCGTCCGGAACCCCACTCGACCGCCAGCACCACCAGGTCCAGGGTGTGGACCGGCTTGACCTTCAGCCAGCCGGCGCCCCGCCGGCCCGCCTCGTACGGCGACTCCGGGTGCTTGGCCATCACGCCTTCGTGGCCGGCGGCCAGCGTCTCGTCAAGGAACTGTTGGGCGACAACCGAATCGGAGGTGACGCAGCGCCGCACCCGCAGTGGTTCGGGGACCACCTCGTCGAGCGCTTCGCGGCGGCGCTGCGCCGGCTGATCCAGCAGGTCGGTGCCGTCGCGGTGCAGGATGTCGAAGAAGAACACCGAAAGCGGTTGCGCCCCATCATCGGAGCGTTTGCCGATCCGCGATGAGGTCACCTGGAACCGGTGCGGACGACCGTCAGGGCGCATGGCCAGGGCCTCGGCATCGGCGATCAGGTTCGTCACGGGCAGTGCCAACACGGCGCTCACCACGTCGGGTACCCGGGCCGTGATGTCGTCCAGGCTGCGGGTGTAGACCGACACCTCGGTGCCGGATCGATGAATCTGCACCCGGACACCGTCGAGCTTGGTCTCGAAGATCGCGGCGCCACCCAGCTTTTCGAGGGCATCGCCGACATCGGTCGCGGTCTGGGCCAGCATCGGGCTCACCGGACGGCCGACAGCGAGCGTGAAGCGCCGCAGCGCGTCGGCACCGTCGGACATCGCCGCGGCAGCCACCGTGGCCAGATCACCGCTGAGCATCGCGGCGCGCCGCACGTCGGCGGCGGGGATACCCGCGGCTTTCGCGACCGCGTCGGCCATCACCCCGGCCAGGGCGCCCTGACGCAGCCCGCCGCTGAGCAGCCCACGCAGAAAGGTCTGCTCGACTTCGGTGGCCGCCCCGAACAGCGCGTGCAGCAGCTCGGTGCGGGTGGCCGCTGAACCGCGGCCGGCGACTGCCTTGATGGCCGACAGAGCGGCGTCGACCTCGATGACGGTCAGCGCCGGGCTCTCGGCGGGTGGCGGCAGCGATCGCAGTGCCGCCCAGCCGACCCCGATCTGGCGCTGGGGCAGCTCACCGGACAGCCAGTCGACGACGATCGCGACAGTGGCCGGATGCTCGGTTGCCGTGCCGAGCAGGGCAGCGATCCGGCTGATCTTCGCCGACCGCGCAGATACCGCACCGACCTCGGCTGAAGCCGCTGCGACGTCGGTGAGGAGCACGAGTTCAGCTTGGCACGGGGGTCCGACAATTCTCAGTCGGACAGCAGCTCACTCAGTACTGCCGCTTCGGCCTGGACGTGGTCGGCGCGGTCGCCGTGGCCGACAGACCGCAGTTGTTCGGCCGCGGCTCGACGTTCGTCGGCTTCGGCCCGGATCAAGCTCCGGATCTGGTCCTCGGTCAGGCTCCGGCGGGCGACCTCTGCCGCGCCGAGACCCTGCGCGCTGTCGGCGATGGCTCCGGCCCTGGGCACGGATACGTCCGGGGTCTCGGCATTGTCGATGGCGCTGAGCGCGCTGCGGATCGCGGAGGTCGAAATGGTGTCCTTCGACTTGCGTGCCGCGATCAATCGGGCCCGCAGGTCGGTGCGCCAGTGCTGCGCCGGTTCGGTCATCCGGACACCGTAGTGACGCGGATCCGTCTCGCCAACCGAATATTTCGGGTTCTGGTCAGGCCACGGTGAAGGACACCGAATGCCAGCCCGTCGCTCCGTCGGGGACGGCACCGGCGACGTCGGCGGTCTGCACCGTGCCGGTGCCATCGGTGGCGCGGACGGTGATGGTGTGGCGCCCCGGCTGGTCTGCCTGCCAGGGGTAACTCCACAGCCGCCAGGTGTCGTTCGAATACGCGGCGCCCAGGGTCGCCGGCCGCCACGGACCGTCGTCGATGCGGACCTCCACCGCGCGGACACCGCGGTTCTGCGCCCACGCGACGCCGCCGAACGTCGCCGGCCCCATCGGCACCCCGGAGCCGGCGCGCGGCACGTCGATGCGCGACTCGGTCTTGATCGGCCCATGCGCGGACCAGCCCAACTTCGTCCAATAGGCCTGGGCCCGATCGAATCTGGTGAGTTCCAGATCGACGAGCCACTTGGTCGCCGAGACGTAGCCGTACAAACCGGGAACCACCAGCCGCGCCGGGTAGCCGTGCTCGGTGGGCAGCGGTTCGCCGTTCATGGCGACGGCAAGGAGCGCGTCGCGGTTGTCGGTCAGTGCCTCGACGGGGGTGCCCGCGGTGAACCCGTCGATGGACTTGGACAGCACCATGTCGGCATCGGGGTGGACGCCGGCCCGGGCGAGCAGGTCACGCACCCGGTAGCCGGTCCAGGTGGCGTTCGATATCAGGTTGCCGCCCAACGGGTTTGACACGCAGGTGAGCGTGACGACCTTGTCGATCGCCTCGAACTGAGCCAGTTCGTCGAAGCGAAAGGTGACCTCGCGATCGACCATCCCGTGGATCCGCAGTCGCCAGTCCTGCCGCTGCACCTGCGGGACGGACAGCGCCGTGTCGATCCGGTAGAAGTCGGCATTCGGGGTGATGAACGGCGGCAGGTTCACCCCGGCGGGTTGCACGTCCGGCGGGATCGGCGGGCCTGGGACCTTGGGCGCCGGCGGGGTGTAGGCGTTGCGGTCGCCCGAGACCGACGATGCGGCACGGCCCAGCACCGTGCCGATGACTCCGGCCAGCGTGCCGGCGGCCAAGAAGCCGAGGGCCGCCAGCGATCGCCGCCGGCCCGGATCGGCGGCACCGGTGTCCGCGTCTGGTTCGGGTACCCGGGGATCGAGGCGCCCGGAGACCAGGACGCGCAGGACCGCGATGCCCGCCGCCGCCCCGACGAGGGACGGGACGACGTCGATGGGGCGGGCACCGGTGCGGGACAACACCGCGGCAGCGCCCAGCACCCCGGCCAGCCCGATGGCGATGCTGCCGAGCTTCCGGTCCTCGAATTGTGCTGCCACCATGGCGATCACCGCGATGGTCAGGATCACCGCCACGGTCAGGAACAGTTTGTCGTTGGTGCCGAAAGTCTGGATGGCCCACTCTTTGAGCGGTCCCGGGGTCAGATCGATGACCACCGACCCGACCGCGGTACGGGAATCGGCGTGCGGCCCAAACGGAATCGCCAGGAGCGCAGCCACACCGAGAGCCACGGCCGCGGCCGCCAGGCCGGCGAGTGATCGGTGCGGATCCAGTCGAGATGCCACACAGCCACAGTACGGCGAACTCGACGGGCCGGTCCCAAATGAAAACGGATCGTAAGAAATAGCTGCCCGTTCGGGCGATTCCGGGCCAGAATCACAGCATCATGCAGCCGACTTTGACCGACCGTGACCGAGACATCGTCCAGAACTGGATCCGCGCCGAGGGGCTGGGTGAGCAACTCACCGACATCGAGCCGCTGACCGGCGGTACCCAGAACATCGTGGTGCGGTTGCACATCGACGGCCGACCGGTGGTGCTGCGCCGCCCGCCGCTGCATCCGCGGCCGACCAGCGACAAGACCATGCAACGCGAGATCGCGGTGCTGCGGACCCTGGCCGGCACGTCGGTGCCGCATCCCGCGTTCATCGCCGGTTGCGAGGACCCGTCGGTGCTCGGCGTCGTCTTCTATCTGATGGCCGAAGTCGACGGCTTCAACCCCGGCGAGGAATTGTCGCTGGCCTACGCGGCCGACCCGAGCCTCCGGCATGACGTCGGGCCGTCGTACGCGGCGAGCCTGGCGCAGTTGGGCAACGTGGCTTGGGAAGGGAGCCCGTTGGCGGCCATCCGCAAGCCGGGATCGTTTGTGGCACGGCAGGTTCCGCAGTTCGTCGGATTGCTGCAGAGCTATCGGCATGACCGCTACGACCCCGAATCGCTGGACGGGGTCGCGCAACTGGCGACCTGGTTGACCGACAACCGGCCGCCCGATGGCGAGCCCGGAATCATGCACGGCGACTGCCACCTGAACAACGTCATGCTGCGCCACGACAAGCCGGAACTGGCGGCGTTCGTCGACTGGGAGATGTGCACCGTCGGCGATCCGCTGCTGGACCTGGGCTGGATGCTGGTGTGCTGGCCGACCGCGCCCAACGCCATTGTCGTCGGTGCCGCGCTGGCCGAGGCCGGCGGACTGGCCGGCCGGGACGAACTGCTGGATGCCTATCTCGCCGCGGGCGGCCGACGCACCGAGCATCTGGACTGGTACCTCGCGATGGCCTGCTTCAAGCTGGGCATCGTCATCGAGGGCACCTGGTCGCGCTTCCTGGCGGGTCTGGCCGACCGCGAGGCAGGGGAGAAGCTGCATGCCTCCGCCACCGAGCTGATCCACTTGGGCGTGCGGGTTGCCAAGGGCGACAACCCGTTCGCCTATCGGTAGGTATCCCAGCCCAGCTTGACGGCCAACGCCAGGCCGGCCACCGCGATGGTCAATCGCAGCGGTGTCGCCGGGGTGTGCCGCACCACGACCGGACCCAGTCGGGAGCCCACCAGACACCCGACGCCCAGCGGGGCCACCGCAATCCAGTTCACCGGGGCGAGCGCGACGAAGCCCACGGCGGCAACACCATTGGCCACGCCGAGGATGACGTTCTTCGCGGCGTTGGCGTGGGCCATCGACTCGCTGCCGCTGTGCAGCAACAGGGCGAGCAGCACCACGCCGGCCGCGGCGCCGAAATACCCTCCGTACAAACAGATCACGAAGATCGCGACGGAGATGAGCACCGCCCGCCCCCGGCCGGGTTCGGTGTCGGCGCCGCGCCGTTGGGGGATGGCGATGGTGACCGAGGACAGGCCGAGCAGCGCCGGGACCACCACCTCGAAGCCCTCGGCAGGCAGGGCCAAAAGCAGGGCGGCTCCGGCCGCCCCGCCGAGTGCGGCGGCCGGCAGGACGCGGCGCAGATACGGTCCCATGCCGTCGAGTTCGGGGAGGGAACCCCAGACCGATCCGATGGTGTTGAAGGTCAGTGCGACGGTGTTGGTCACGTTCGCCGCCACCGGCGGCAGCCCGGCCATCAGCAGGGCCGGATACGTCGCGACGGATGCCAGCCCCGCGATGCTCCCGGTCAGGCCGCCTGCGACACCGGCGGCGAGCAGAAGTAGTGCGTGCTGCCAGCTCATCGCGGCAAACAATATCCAACTGAGCGAGCAGGAATAACTGTCCTCCGATAGAAATAGCGTCATGGACGCGATCGGCGCGATCGATGAGGCGGGCGACGACGCCGCGCTGCGCTCGGGAATCGAGCAGGGCCTGCAGGCGGTGCGGGCCGCGGCACGCGCGTCGGCTCCGGCCGGTGAGGTCGCGGCCGCCTGGTCTCAGGTGCTCCGATCCGGCGTCGCGGCGGCTGTTCGGCTGACGCCCGTCGGTGTGCCATGGTCGTGGTTCGTCTCCGGCAGTGTCGCGCGGGGCGAGGCGGTGGCGGGATCCGACGTCGAGACCCTGGTCGTGCTGGCGGACGACGCCGGGCGGGACGAGGCACTGGAAGCGGCCGCTGCAGTGCATGCCGTCCTGGAGCGGTGTGGTGTGCGAGCCGACGCCAACGGGGTGCTGGCCAGCCGGCCGCGGTTCTCCCGGTCGGCGAGCGCGTGGTCTGACGGCATCGCGCACTGGGCAGCCGATCCGTGGCAGGACCGCGGCGTGGTGATGACCGGCGTGCTGGCCGACTCCCGTGCCGTCCACCTGGCCGACGCGACGGTGACCGACGACTTGCTGCGCGCCCAGGTGGTGCGCGCTGCCGTCGACAACTACCCGGTCCGTCAGTACCTGCTGCAGGACGCCACCACGTTTCGGGCCATGTTCCCCTCCCGGCTGCGCATGTTGGCCAACCAGTCCGACGCCGTCGACCTCAAACTGGCCGCGATCGATCCGCTGGTGAAGATCGCGCGGTGGGCGGCAGTGTCGGCCGGTTCCACCGCGCTGTCGACGCCCAGCCGGCTCGACGCCGCCGGAGCCGCGAATGTGCTTGATGCCGAAGATGTTTCGAGCCTTCATGAGTGTTTCACCGCGTTGGTGAGATTTCGGTGGACGTCGAGGGCCGGTGGCGACCAGGTGGTGCTCTCGGAGCTGCCGCCGCAGGAGCGAGCCATGCTGCGCAGTGTGGCCCGAGAGGTGGCCGGTATCAGCCGCAAGCTGACTTTTCTCGCGTCGACGTCGGCGTTCCGGTGATCGCGGCAGAGTTCACCGAGGCCGCCGCGACCGCGCTCGCGGGACACCGAGCGGTGCAGCAGACACTGGCCGCCCAGCGCATCGAAGGATGGGAACCCGAGCCCGCCCACATCGTCGACTTGGGTGCACTGGCTTCCGGCGCCATGGATTTCGACGACTACCTGACGCGGTGTCGCGAGCAGTATCCGCCGGCGCCGGTGCGGCACCGGTTCCGCTGGCGCCGGGCACCGTACCTGATACCCGGAACATCGGTGCTGCGCAACAACTTTGGTATTCAAAGCGGACCTGACTTGGCGGCGGTGGAATTTCAGGTGACGGCGGGCCGAATGGTGCTGTGGCATGGCCGGCGGTCCGAGCCGAGCATCGATATCAGCGCTCTGCACCGCGAGCTCTTCGGTGACGTGTATCCCTGGGCGGGGGAGCTGCGCACCGTCGACCTTCGCCGCGGCGACTCGGCGTTCACCTGGCAGGTTGACATCGCGGCCCGACTGGACGAAATCCGGCTCGCCGCAACAGCATTGGCAGATATCGGTGCCGGCTTCGACAACCCGAGGCTGGCCTGGGAACTATCCCGGATATACGCCCGGTACAACCAGATTCATCCGTTCCGGGAAGGCAACGGGCGCACCGGGATGCTGCTGCTGCACGCGCTCGCCGGCCGATGCGGTCGGCAACTGGACTTCACCGGTGTCGGCCGCGCCGCCTGGTATTCCGCGGCGCGGGACAGCATGCCGCTGCACCGGGACGGGCACGCCAGCCACCGGCCGTTCCTGTGGCTGCTCAACAAGGCCGTGAAATCGCCTTGACCCGAGGCGCGGTCGCGGACTAACCTCGGCGACCATGCTTCACATGCTCGTAGTAGCCAGTACCCACAGCGGGGTCTGATCCTGACCGACCCCTCGCTGTGGGTCGGACGCTACTACCTGTCGGTCACTTCTTTCGAGCAGAAAAGACCGACGCATGTTCACCTCCACCGCTATCTCCACCACTTCGCGTTTCGCGGATCTGTTTGACCGCCCCGTGCCTCGTGACCTGCGCGAACACGCCGAAACGATGTGTCACGACACCTTCATCGACCACTACGGCCATCAACGTGGGCCGGTCCGCCTTGGCAGTTGGGGCACCGCCGGCGACGACGACCGTCGCCGCGGCGTCACCGCCGCTCGCACGTACCGGGCCAGCATCGCCGTCGGCGACCGCATCACTACCTCGACGGCGGCCGCGACCGGGCCCGTCGCCGCGCTGACCGCCATGCTGCACGAGCGCGGGATGGCCGTCGAGATGATCAAGTTCCATCAGCTGCCCGCCGTCGGCGGCGGCATCGCGACTTTCATCCAGGGCACTGACGGCGTGCGCGCGGAGTGGACCATGGGCTGGGCCCGCGATCCGGTCCAGTCGGCGCTGCGGGCGATGATCGCGTGCGCCAACCGGCTGCACGCCTAGTTTCTAAACGCCGTTTCGGCGGAGGATCAGCCGATGGGCCGCAGCGTGATCGGCATGCCGTCGATCGGCACCGGCATGCCGCCGTAGTCGTATCGCGGCTTGTAGCCCTTGTGCGGGAGTTCCAGGCGGTAGCGACGCAGCAACCGGTGCATGACCGTCTTGATCTCCAGCTGGCCGAAGACCATGCCGATGCACTTGTGCGCCCCGCCGCCGAATGGGGCGAACGCGTAGCGGTGCGACTTGTGCTCGTTGCGCGGCTCGGCGAAGCGGTCCGGATCGAACTTCTCGGGGGCCGTCCACAATTCGGGCAGCATGTGGTTGAGCGACGGCCAGGTGATGACGTCGGTGCCCTCCGGGATGTAGTAGCCCAGCAGCTCGGTGTCGCGCACTGCCCGCCGGAAGTTGAACGGCAGCGGCGTTTGCAAGCGCAGCGCTTCGTTGATCACCAGGTCGTAGGTCTCGAGCTTCTCCAGCGACTCGATGTCCAGCGGACCGTCCCCGATGCGCGCGGAATCCTCGCGCAACCTGTCCTGCCACTCCGGGTTGGCCGCCAGGTGGTAGGCCATGGTGGTCATCGTCGACGTCGAGGTGTCGTGCGCGGCCATCATCAGGAAGATCATGTGGCTGACGATCTGGTCGTCGGTGAAGCTGCCGCCGTCCTCGTCCTGGGCGTGACACAGCACGCTGAACATGTCGGTGCTCTCGCTGCGGCGCTTCTCGGCGATCGAGCGCGAGAAGTACTCCTCCAGCGTCTTGCGGGCCTGGATGCCGCGCCACCACTTGAGAGGCGGGACGGGCGTCCGGACGATCGCGTTGCCGGCCCGGGTCGTGGTGGTGAAGGCGTGGTTGACGGTGGTGACGAGCTTGTGGTCGGTGCCCGCCGGGATGCCCATGAAGACCTCGGCGGCGATGTCGAGCGTCAGCTCCTTGACCGAGGGGTGGAACAGGAACCGGGGATCGTTGGCCACCCAGTCGGTGGCCAACACCTTGGTGGCGACGGAGTCGATGTGCGACACGTAACCGGTCAAGCGGGACCGGGTGAAGGCCTCTTGCATGATCCGGCGGTGGAACATGTGCTCGTCGAAGTCGAGCAGCATCAGGCCGCCCTCGAAGAACGGCCCGATCACCGGATCCCAGGCCTTCTGGGAGAAGTCCTTGTTGCGGTTGGAGAACACCGCCTGAGTGGCGTCGGGTCCCATCGCGGCGACCGCGGACATAGCGGGCGAGTCGGCGAAGTACAACGGACCGTGCTTGCGGTACTGCTCCAGTACGAACTCGGGGCCACTGCGGAACGCCTCGATCAGGTGGCCGATGACCGGCAGTCCCGAGTCGCCCTTGATCGCCTTGAGGCCGCTGCCCGCCGGCGGCTCGGCGAACACGAACTCGTCCCACTTCTTGGCGCGCAGTCGCTGCTCGACGAGGCCCATGCCCGGCAGGTTGGACGGAGTGGGCTTGATTCGCCGGATGGCCTGATCGATGAGGTAGTTCGGGGTGCTGATAGTTGCCATCGAGGGTTTCCTGTCCGCTCATGAGCCGTGTTTTGTGGTGAAAGTCACCACCTGATGTCATCTTGGCTGGCATACTTGACGCGTGTCAAGTTTTGAATTGGTGTGTCGGCGGTGACATCGTGAGCGCCATGAGCGCTGAAGTCGAGACGGTCGACAGGGGCCGCAGCCGAGGCGACAGGCAACGCGACGCCATCATCACCGCGGTTCGGGAACTGCTGGAGGAGAAGCCGTTCGCTGACCTGTCTGTCAGCACCATCAGCGCCCGGGCCGGTGTCGCGCGGTCGGGCTTCTACTTCTACTTCGACTCCAAGTACTCCGTGCTGGCCAAGATCGTGTCCGAGGCCATGGAGGAACTGGACGCGCTCACCCACAACTTCGCGCCACGCGAGCCGGGCGAGACGCCGGCGTCTTTCGCCAAGCGAATGGTTGGCAGCGCGGCGGCGGTGTTCGCCAGCAATGACCCGATCATGGCGGCGTGCACCATCGCGCAGAACACCGACGCGGAAATCCGCGACTTGATGGCCGATTTCGAAGACGGCGTGATCGCCAAGATCGTCGGGCTCGTCGAACAGGACACCGGCGCCCGGCCGATCTCTGACGACCTACCGGCGTTGGTTCGCACTTTGACGTCAACCACGGCGATGACGTTGTCGCATGACAGTGCCTTCATCGGTCGAGACGGAGACCCGCAGCGCGCCCTGGCGATCGTGGAGCGGATGTGGCTCAGCGCGTTATGGGGTGGCGGAGACCTGCCTGTGTAGGGTCAGGCCATGACGCGGTGGAGCGGCTACGCAGGTAAGCGGTGTTTCGTGACGGGGGCGGCCAGCGGGATCGGCCGGGCGACCGTGCTCAAACTGGCTCAGCAGGGCGCGATCCTGTTCCTGACGGACCGCGACGCTTCGGGTCTGGAACAGACCGCCGCCGATGCCCGTGCGCTGGGCGGTGAGGTGGCCGAATGCCGTGCGCTCGACATCTCCGACTACGACGCCGTCGCGGCCTTTGCCGCCGACATCCACAGCCGGCACGAGGCCATGGATGTGGTGCTCAACATCGCCGGGATCTCGGCCTGGGGCACCGTCAGCACCCTGACCCATCAGCACTGGCGCTCGATGGTCGACGTCAACTTGATGGGGCCCATCCACGTCATCGAGACCATGGTTCCGCCCATGGTGGCCGCCGGCCGCGGCGGACGCCTGGCCAACGTGTCGTCGGCCGCGGGCATCGTCGCGTTGCCCTGGCATGCCGCCTACAGTGCCAGCAAGTACGGCCTGCGTGGCGTGAGCGAGGTGCTGCGCTTCGACCTGGCCCGGCACCGCATCGGGGTGTCGGTCGTGGTGCCCGGCGCGGTGAAAACGCCGCTGGTGCAGACGGTTCAGATCGCGGGCGTTGATCGCGACGATCCGCAGGTGCAGCGCTGGGTGGCCAGGTTCGCCGGGCATGCGGTGTCGCCGGAGCAGGCTGCGGACAAACTGCTGTCCGGGGTGGCCAAGAACCGGTTCATGATCTACACGTCGGCGGACATCCGGGCGCTGTATCTGTTCAAGCGGCTGGCATGGTGGCCTTACAGCGTGTCGATGCGTCAGGTGAACGTGTTGTTCACCCGGGCCCTGCGGCCCAAACGGGCTGAGCCCCAAAACCGCTGAGGGTCAGCGCTTTCCCCAGTCCCACGGGGGCGCGCTGATCATGGTCTGGCCGTCGACGTGGCTCTCGCCCCACTGCTTGACCAGTTCGACTTCGCTTGCGTCGCAACCGGCTAGCCGCTCGCGCAGCCTGGCCGAATGCGTCACCACGACGATCTGCGTCTTGCGCGCGGCTGCGGCGATCATGTCGGCGAGCGGGCCGACCAGATCGGGGTGTAGTGACGTCTCCGGCTCGTTGAGCACCATGAGCTGAGGCGGCTCGGGGGACAGCAGGGCGGCGCCCCAGAGCAGGAATCGCAGTGTGCCGTCGGACAATTCTGCCGACCGGAGCGGACGGAGCATGCCGCGCTGGTGCAGCTGCAGTTCGAACAGCCCGCCGTCGGAGCTCACCGATATCTCGGCGCCGTCGAACGCGTCCCCGACCGCCCGTGACAGATCGTCGAACCCGGCCTCGAGGATGGTTTGCACGGCGGCTGCCAGGTCGCTGCCGTCATCGCTGAGCACCGGGGTGCGGGTACCGACCTGGCGGCGGCGGGCCGGCGCGTCTCGGTCGACCCGGAAGCCGTCGTAGAAGCGCCAGTCGCGCAAGCGATCCCGAACCGCGGCCAGCTCGGGCAGTGCCTCCGGGTTCGCGTACTCGGCGAGGACGCTACGGTAGCTGGGCAGGGCACGGGTCAGCTCGTCGAAACCGCGGCCCGAATCGGAGGCCACTTCGGCGTAGGTCCGGGTACGGCGGACCAAGGAACTGCTCGGCCGGGGAGACGGCCCCGCGAACACCGTCTCCCGCTTGATCTCCGGGTCTTGCCCGAACATCGAGTTGTGGCCCGGGTCCTGCGGCAGCCCGAGATCGATGAAGTAACCGAAATCAGTTGCCGCGAAGCCGAGTTCGAGTGACACGGGCCGGGTCCGGCCGGTGCCCTCGGTGGCGCCGGTCCGGCGGGCCCCACTGGTGTTCTCCGGGCCGGCCCACAGCACCGACTGCAACCCGCCTTCGCGGGCCAGGGATCCGATGACCTCACCGCGACCGCAGTCGGCCAGCAATCCCAGCGCCCGGTAAACCGACGACTTGCCCGTGCCGTTGGCTCCGGTCACCACGGTCAATTCCGAGAGGGGTAGCACGATCTCGCGCAGCGACCGGTAGCCCCGGATGGCGATGGTGGTGAGCACTGCTACGGCATCTCCAGTTCCAGGCGTACTCCGAGCAGCCGCACCGGCCGGTCCAGCTCGAACTCGTGCAGCAGATCGATGGCGGTCTGGGTGATGGCATCCAGATCGGTACCGGCGACCGGCAACTTGCGAATCTTGGTGCGGGTGAAGAACGTCTTGGTGCGCAGGGTCACCGCGACCCGGGTTACCTGCCGACCCTGCTCGACGATTTCATCCAGAGTGCGCCGAGCCAGTTCCATGACAGCAGCTTCCATCTCGGCGGTGTCTGTGAGGTCCTGCGGGAACGTCACCACATGACTGCGCGAGCGCGGCACCCACGGCTCGGCCGTCACGGTGCTGTCGCCACCGCCCTTGGCCAGCAACAGAATCCACAGTCCCGTCGTCGGGCCGAAGGTCGAGGTGAGCAGCTCCGCATCGGTACGGGCCAGCTCTGCGACGGTGGTGATGTCGAGCTCGGCAAGCTTTTTCGCGGTCTTGGGGCCGACGCCCCAGAGCGCGTCGACCGGACGGTCGCCCATCACCGTCATCCAGTTCTCGGCCGAGAGGGCGAAAACCCCGGCCGGCTTGCCGAATCCGGTGGCGACCTTGGCGCGCTGCTTGTTGTCACTGATCCCGACGCTGCACGACAGCCCGGTCTCGGCGGCGATCACGGCGCGAATCTTCTCGGCGAGCTCGAACGGATCAGCCACGGACGCACCGACATACGCCTCGTCCCAGCCCCACACCTCGACCGGATGGCCGAGGTCGCGCAGCAGGCCCATCACCTGTTCGGAGGCTTCGTCATACGCGGGCGCGTCGGAGGGCAGGAACACGGCCTCCGGACACTTGCGGGCCGCGGTGCGCAGCGGCATCCCGGCGTGGACGCCGAATTCCCTTGCCTCGTAGGAGGCGCAGGTGACGACCTTGCGGGGTTCGGTGGGGTCGCCGCTACCACCCACGATGACCGGCTGCCCGACCAGCTCAGGGTGCCGGCGCAGTTCGACGGAAGCCAGGAACTGGTCGAGATCGACGTGCAGCACCCACGTCATCTCAGTGCCCACAAAGCTTGTGCGCCACGCTTTCCCACGCAGCGCCCTGCGCCTGCAGGCTGTGGCCGAGATCGTCGTGCTGGTGGCTCACGTAGTCGGCTTCGAGCAGGGCCAGCAGGGCATCGGTCTGGGCATTCAGGTTCCCCGTGGTGCCGGCGGAGTTCAGCAGCATCCGGACGTGGGTGCGGTGGACGGCGGCAGCGGCCCCGAACCGGCTCTGCACATCGCGCCCCGCGTCGGACAGCAGCGCTCGGTGCTGCCAGACGAACTGGAGCCGGTCGCGGCCGTAGGCGATCAACCGTTCCAGTGGCGGTGCGCCGGGACCAAGCGGGGGTGGGCCGAACATCAGGGCGTTCTGCTCGACCTGCTCGTCCTCGTCGAGAAGCACGAGCATCAGGCCGGAGCGGCTGCCGAACCGGCGGAACAAGGTGCCCTTGCCGACGCCGGCCTCGACCGCGATGTCGTCCATCGTGACGGACTCGGCGCCGCGCTCGGCGATGAGTCGGCGGGCCGCGTCGAGCAGCAGGAGTCGGTTGCGCGCCGCGTCGCCGCGTTCGACCGGCGCCGCAGGGGTCATCGGCAGGCCGGCCATGGGCAGGTTCGTCGGCCGCAGCTGCGCCAACCCGTCGCTCATAATCGAACTTTAGCTCAGACGGAATTAATCGGACCACAGTCCGGTTGACTCATGCGAGGATCGGTTCGCCGGAACCGGCCACAGACACAAGCTAGGAGAAAGAAAATGGCAGAAACCAAGGTCCTGGTCCTGGTCGGCAGCCTCCGTGCGGCCTCGCTGAACCGGCAACTCGCCGAGGTCG
The DNA here is from genome assembly GCF_025331195.1 of Mycolicibacterium llatzerense. Classification (NCBI taxonomy): domain Bacteria; kingdom Bacillati; phylum Actinomycetota; class Actinomycetes; order Mycobacteriales; family Mycobacteriaceae; genus Mycobacterium; species Mycolicibacterium llatzerense. The sequence continues at coordinate 105,841 of NZ_LXOV01000017.1, forward strand.
CGGTCGAGTCGGCGGCCGACGGCGTGACGGTACGAGTGGCAGACGGCCTCGGCGACCTGCCGTTCTACAACGAAGACCTGGACAACGAGTCACTGCCCGAAGCGGTGGTCGCGCTGCGCCAGATCGCAGGCGACGCCGACGCCATCCTGGCCGTGACCCCGGAGTACAACGGCACCATTCCCGCCGTCTTGAAGAACGCGATCGACTGGCTGTCCCGCCCCTATGGCGCCGGTGCCGTCAGCGGCAAGCCGCTGGCCGTGATCGGTACCGCGCTCGGGCAGTACGGCGGCGTGTGGGCGCACGACGAGACGCGCAAGTCGTTCGGCATCGCCGGTGCGGATGTCGTGGACGTCAAGCTGTCGCTGCCGGCTTCGGCGTTCGACGGCAACCATCCGCGGGAGGCTGCCGAGGTTGTCGATGGCGTGCGCGGAGTGATCGCCAAGTTGGCCGCCGAGGTCGGCTGACCCGAGAACGCAAAAGGGCCGTCGGGGACAAACGGACTGACGACGAACTACGGTTTGGGGGTGGCCGGGAGAACAGGCAGCTAATGGCCGGTGGCGGGGACCGCAACGATGACGCGTTGACACAAGCGATGGCCGGAATCGGCACGCGACTGGACGCTCGCCTCACCGACATCACGCGCTCGGTCTCGGATCAGCTGGTGTCCGATATCGCCGAGCTGCGTGGCGAGGAACAGCTGCAGCAGATTCTGGGCGATTCGGTCGCCGCGAACATCGACGCGTTCTTCGCCGCAGCCCGGCACGGTATCTCGATCGACCTCGTGCACGCTCCGGCAGCGGCCATCGAACACGCGCTCCGGCTGGCGCAACGGGACATCTCGGCCAATGTGCTGGTCCGGTCCTACCGACTGGGCCAGCAGGCGGTGCTGAAAGCCGTGCTGGAGGAGATCCGGACGGCCGAACTCGATCCGCGACTGGCGTTGGACGTGTTCGACGCGATGTCGACGATCTCGTTCAACTACATCGACCGGATCTCGCAAGAGGTCGTCGAGGTCTATCAGCAGGCTCGGGAGAGCTGGCTGGAGAACCGAAACAGCGTGCGTATCAATGAGATTCGTGAACTACTCGCCGGTGGCGACGTCGACATCGATGCCGCGACGGTGGCGATCCGGTACCCGCTGCAGCGCACCCACCTCGCGGTGGTCTTGTGGTGCGACGACTCCGAGGATCGACTGGCCGAGATGGAGCGCCTGGTCCAGCAGTTCGCCGCATCGATCGGCGCGGCAGATTCTCCACTGTTCATCTCGGTCGATCGGGCCACGGCCTGGGCCTGGGTCGCGGTGCCCGCGGCAGTCATGGATGAGGCGGTGACGTGGCTGGGCAGCCTGGTGCCGGCCGAGGGCCCGTACGTGGCGGTCGGCACCCCGCAGTCCGGCGTCGCCGGCTTTCGGCTGTCACACCGGCAGGCCGAAGACGCCCGAATCGTCGCCGTGGCGTCGGGACCGCAGCGGCGGCGGTTCACCGCGTTCGGTCACCGCGGTGTGGCGCTCGCGGCGCTGTTGGGGTCGAACGTCGATGCGCTGTCGGCGTGGGCCACGGAAGTGCTTGGCCCACTGGCCTGTTCGACGGTCAGCGACCGGCGCCTCCGGGAGACGCTGCAGGCCTTCCTGAAGGCGGGCGGCAGCAACAAGGCCGCGGCCGAGGAGTTGCATCTGCACACGAACTCGGTGAAGTACCGGGTGCAGCGCGCGATCGAACGGCGCGGCAGGCCCATCGAGGACGACCGGCTCGACGTGGAGGTCGCCCTGCTGCTGTGCAGCCAGTTCGGCGACCGAATGCTGGATCCGGCGGATGACGGCGGCTAAGAGCGGATGAAGTCGGTGCCCACCTCCCCGGCATGTAACCCCGGTGGCTATCTACTTGTCGAAGTGGACCCGGGGTGTGCCGGGCCGCACCGATGAGACGGGGCCAATGTGTCTGCACAGCGTGACCCTGTGCACCGACCCCCGCTGCGCGTGGTCTCGTCGGACTCCCGGTATCCCGACTGGGAATCCGTCTATCAGGACAACGCGCGGTGGGTGTACCGCACGATCTACGCGCGGGTCGGCAATCAGGCCGACGCCGAGGACCTCACCGCCGAGGTGTTCCTCGCCGCGTTGCGGCCGTTGCGGCTGACGGCGAGTGCCGCCGAGGTGCGGTCTTATCTGCGGAGTACCGCGCGCACGGTGCTCGCCGCGCACTGGCGCGAGACGATGGGTCGGGAGATCACCGTGATCGACCTGGATATCGAGGCGCCGCCGGAAGCGGAACCGTCGATCAGCACCGCGCCGGACCGCGTCGCCGCGGTGTTGGAGGCCTTGCCGGACAACTATCGACGCATACTGGAGCTGCGATTTCTCCAGACCAGGTCGATCAAGGAATCAGCAGCGGAGCTCGGTGTCAGCGTCGCCAACGCAAAGGTGTTGCAACACCGGGCATTACGGCTGGCGGCACAGATCAACGAGAAGGGCGAGCCATGAACGCGCGGGGGTTGCGTCGGTACCTCGACGATCTGCTGCGCGGGCGCAAGCCGTCCGGGTTCAAGCCCGACGACTTCGATGCGGCGCAGATGCGGATGGCGATCGACCTGCAGGGGGCCCAGCCCGGTGCCGACGAGCCGCGTCCGGAATTCCTCGCCGATCTGCAGGGTCGGCTGGCTGGGCAATTCGACGGCGACGACGCGGCGGCGACGCAGCCCAGCCGGCTGCGTGCCAACCGTCGTCAGGTGATCGTCGGGACATCGGCGGCCGCGAGCGCCGCGGTCGCGGCGGTGGCCGTCGACCGGACTTTGGTGGGGCGCACTGGGCCGACGAATCCGGACACCGCGAGCCAGGAGATGGTGCCGTCCGCGGGCAGCTGGCAGAAGGTCGCCGACAGCTCCGATGTGTCGGAGGGGGCGGTGCATCCGTTCGACCTGGGCTCGGTTGTGGGGTTCGTGCGCAGGGTCGACGGGAACGTGCAGGGCATCTCGGGTGTCTGCACGCACCAGGGCTGCCGGCTCTGGTTCGACGGACCGGACGACCGGCTGCGCTGCCCGTGCCATTCCACGTCGTTCGCCACCGATGGGCACGTCCTGACCCATCAGCTGCCGATCGCGCCAAAACCCCTGCCGAAGTTCGACGTTCGCGAGGTCGGCGGCGTCATCGAGGTGTTCGCGCCGACTCCTCCGAGTCAGCCGGCCTGAGGCGTGTAACCCGCCACCGTATCTGTTGGTAAGGGTGCGCAGGCGCACCCGTTCCCGACGACTACGGAGGTTCCCGTCGTGTCGCGACGATCTCTGGTTGCGCTCTCCGGCGCAGTCCTGCTCCTGGCTGCATGCAGCTCGACGGCACCGCAGCAAAGTGCTTCCCCCACAGCTGTTTTCAGCTCCGACGTGAGTGGGACGCCGGGCATGAGCGGACCCGGCAACGGCTCCGGACCCACGATGGGCTCGATGGGGTCGATGACCATGGCCCCGCCCGAACCCGGCCACCAGGCGCCGGCCCCGGCGGGGCCGAACGCCGTCAACATCGACAACTTCGCCTTCGCTCCCGACACCCTGACGGTGCCGGCCGGAACGACGGTGACCTGGACCAACCACGACGAAGACCCGCACAACGTCGTCGCCGAAGGTGGTCAGTTCCGCTCTCCGACAATGGGTTCCGGGGCCACCTTCAGCTACGTCTTCGCGGCGCCCGGCACGTTCACGTACGTGTGCGGGATTCATCCCTTCATGCACGGGACGGTGGTGGTCCGATGAATGACTCGGCAACCGGCGACCCGCAGCAGATGAACCGTCGTCAATTGCTCCGGCACACCGCGTGGTTCGGCGCCGCAGTCGGGTTGTCGGTGGTCGGTGGGGAAGTGCTGTCGCACGTCGCGGGCAACTCATCCGGCCCGGCGCAGCAGCCCACGTTGCGCTTCGCGCAGGTCAGCGACAGCCACATCGGCTTCACGGGTGCCGCCAACACCGATGTCGCGGGCTCGTTCACCCATGCCATCGACACCATCAACAACCTGGGCTACACGCCGGATTTCGTGATCCACACCGGCGACCTGACGCATCTGGCCACCCCGGAGCAGTTCGATCAGGTCCGGCAGATGATGACCGGGCTGCGGACCCCGCACGTGTTCACCGTTCCGGGCGAACATGATTCGGCCGACGACGCCGGGGCCAAGTACCGCAAGACCTTCGGGGCGGGGACCCGCGGCGACGGTTGGTACAGCTTCGACATCGCCGGGGTGCATGTGATCGCGCTGGTGAATACGCTGAACCTGAAGAAGCTCGGGCACCTCGGCGTCGATCAGCTCGAGTTCGTGGAGAAGGACGTCGCCTCGCTGTCGAGTGATACGCCGGTCGTGGTGTTCAGCCACATCCCGCTGTTCGCGATGTACCCCGATTGGGGCTGGGGGACCGACGACTCCGCGCAGGCATTGAGCTACCTGAAGCGGTTCGCGTCGGTGACCTGCCTCAACGGCCATGTGCACCAGGTGTTTTCCAAGACCGAAGGCAACATCACCTTCCACAGCGGGACCACCACGGCCTATCCGCTGCCGCATCCCGGGGACGGTCCGGCGCCGAAACCGCTGACGCTGCCGGCCGGCAAACTGCACGACGCACTCGGTATCCGTGAGGTCAGCTACCAGACCGGCCGGCACACGCTCGCGCTCAAGGAACGGACCCTGCTGTGACTCTCATCTACCGTCTCGTGATCGCAGCGGCCATGCTGGCGAGCGGCGCGCTGCACGCATACCTCTATCTGCACGGGTACCGGCATATCCCCACGGTCGGCACCGGCTTCCTGGTGCAGGCGTCGGTGTTCTGTGCCGTCGGGGCATTGCTGGCGGTGGGTGCTCCGCGGTGGTTCGGCTGGGCGTCGGGCCTGCTGTCAGCGGGGGCGCTGGCGGCCTTCGGCATGTCGCGGACGGTCGGATTGTTCGGATTCGTGGAGACGGGCCTCGAGCCAGTACCGTATGCAGTCCTCAGTGTGGTCGCCGAAGCGGTGGCCGTACTGGCGGCAGGGGTGTGGGCGGTGCGTGCCACGCGGGGGTGATAGTCGCATTTGTCACGTCCGTCACGGCTGTACCACAGCTGTGGCGTCTGTCGCGCGGAAATCGGCGTAGCTGGCGACTTCCGTCGGGCAGGGCCCGGCGTGTCGCAGGCGGCGCGTCGCCGCAACTTGTCGGTGGCTGGTGATAAACCGGTAGTTGGAGCGCGACACGCCCCCGGGTGTGATGTGCGACACGCCGAGAGAGTGTCTCGGTATCGGCCTTACGACCTGGGAATTTCACGAATGTTGTTCAGAACATCTTGTATCTGTTCGGTTTGTCGCCCACTAGGTGTAGTGTTTGACGGACCGACAGGCCCCAACGAATTGAGGGTCGGCCGGGGCCGGAAAATCAGTCGGGCGGGGATTCTCAGGGATTCTCGGACGTACTGGCGGAGCGGCTCAGGACGACCGGAGATGCGGGAATTTCAGGGATTGCCGGGCCGCTGATCCAGATGGGGATATCAGCGGAAAGCGATAACCCGTCAGTTGCCAGCCATGTTCAGTTCAGCTTCCAGGCCTTCGAAGAGGAGTCGTACCGAGATGACCGTCACCGTGTACACCAAGCCGGCATGTGTGCAGTGCAACGCCACCTACAAGGCGCTGGACAAGGCGGGCATCGCTTACGAGAAGGTCGACATCAGCATTGATGACGAAGCCCGTGAGTACGTGCTGGCGCTCGGCTACCTGCAGGCCCCGGTCGTGGTGACCGACAGCGAGCACTGGTCGGGCTTCCGCCCCGACCGGATCAAGGCGCTCAGCACCGTGGCGGTCACCGCCTAGCAACCAACCAACCGGGGGAGGAGAAGGAACAGTGAGCAATCTCGTCTACTTCTCCAGCGTGTCGGAGAACACCCACCGCTTCGTCCAGAAGCTGGGCGTCCCGGCCACTCGCATCCCCCTGCATGGCCGCATCGAGGTCGACGAACCCTACGTCCTGGTGCTGCCGACCTACGGCGGCGGGCGGGTCACCCCGGACATCAACGACGGTGGCTACGTACCGAAGCAGGTCATCGCCTTTCTCAACAATGAACACAACAGGTCGTTGATCCGCGGCGTTATCGCCGCGGGCAACAACAACTTTGGTGCTGAATTCGCCTACGCGGGCAATGTGGTCTCCCGTAAGTGCGGTGTTCCGTACCTCTACCGCCTTGAACTCATGGGAACCCCGGACGACGTCACTGCCGTTCGTGAGGGTCTGGAAGACTTCTGGAAGGAACTCTCGTGCCACCAACCGTCACAGCTGCAGAACCGGTAGCCGCCACCACGCACGCGCTGCCCGGTGAGAGCGACTACCACGCTCTCAACGCGATGCTCAACCTGTACGACGCGGACGGCAAGATCCAGTTCGACAAGGATGCGCTCGCGGCGCGGGAGTACTTCCTGCAGCACGTGAACCAGAACACGGTGTTCTTCCACAGCCAGGATGAGAAGCTCGATTACCTGATCGAGAAGGAGTACTACGAGCGCGAGGTGCTCGACCAGTACAGCCGCAACTTCGTCAAAGAGCTGCTGGACCGGGCCTTCGCCAAGAAGTTCCGTTTCCCAACGTTTTTGGGTGCGTTCAAGTACTACACCAGCTACACGCTGAAGACCTTCGACGGCAAGCGCTACCTCGAGCGCTTCGAGGACCGCGTCGTCATGGTGGCCCTCACGCTGGCCGCCGGTGACACCGAGCTGGCCGAGAAGCTGGTCGACGAGATCATCGACGGCCGGTTCCAGCCGGCCACCCCGACGTTCCTCAACTCGGGCAAGAAGCAGCGCGGCGAGCCCGTGTCGTGCTTCCTGCTGCGCATCGAGGACAACATGGAGTCCATCGGCCGCTCCATCAACTCGGCGCTGCAGCTGTCCAAGCGCGGCGGCGGAGTTGCGTTGCTGCTCAGCAACATTCGCGAGCACGGCGCGCCGATCAAGAACATCGAGAACCAGTCCTCGGGCGTCATCCCGATCATGAAGCTGCTGGAGGACTCGTTCTCCTACGCCAACCAGCTCGGTGCCCGTCAGGGCGCGGGTGCGGTGTACCTGCACGCGCACCATCCCGACATCTACCGCTTCCTCGACACCAAGCGTGAGAACGCCGACGAGAAGATCCGGATCAAGACCCTCTCGCTGGGTGTCGTCATCCCGGACATCACGTTCGAGCTGGCGAAGAAGAACGAGGACATGTACCTCTTCTCGCCGTACGACGTGGAGAAGGTCTACGGGGTGCCGTTCGCCGACGTCAACGTCACCGAGAAGTACTACGAGATGGTCGACAACGGCGCCATCCGGAAGACCAAGATCAAGGCCCGCGAGTTCTTCCAGACCCTCGCCGAGCTGCAGTTCGAGTCGGGCTACCCGTACATCATGTACGAGGACACGGTGAACCGGGCGAACCCGATCGCCGGCAAGATCACCCACTCCAACCTGTGCTCGGAGATCCTGCAGGTCTCCACCCCGTCGGAGTTCAACGAGGACCTGTCCTACGCCAAGGTGGGCAAGGACATCTCGTGCAACCTCGGGTCACTGAACATCGCGAAGGCCATGGATTCGCCGGACTTCGCGCAGACCATCGAGGTGTCGATCCGGGCGCTCACCGCGGTGTCGGATCAGACCCACATCTGGTCGGTGCCGTCGATCGAGCAGGGCAACAACGACTCTCACGCCATCGGCCTGGGCCAGATGAACCTGCACGGCTACCTGGCCCGCGAGCAGATTTACTACGGCTCCGACGAGGGCATCGACTTCACCAACATCTACTTCTACACGGTGCTGTTCCACGCACTGCGTGCCTCGAATCGCATTGCGATCGAACGCGGTTCGAAGTTCGGTGGGTTCGAGAAGTCGAAGTACGCCTCGGGTGAGTTCTTCGACAAGTACACCGAGCAGGCGTGGGAGCCGAAGACCGACAAGGTGCGCCAGCTCTTCGCCGACGCCGGCATTCACATTCCGACGCAGGACGATTGGCGTTCGCTGAAGGAGTCGGTGCAAGCGCACGGCATCTACAACCAGAACCTGCAGGCTGTTCCGCCGACGGGTTCGATCTCGTACATCAACCACTCGACGAGCTCGATCCACCCGGTCGCGTCGAAGATCGAGATCCGCAAGGAAGGCAAGATCGGCCGCGTCTACTACCCGGCGCCGTACCTCACCAACGACAACCTGGAGTACTACCAGGACGCGTACGAGATCGGCTACGAGAAGATCATCGACACGTACGCCGCCGCCACTCAGCATGTGGACCAAGGGCTTTCGTTGACGCTGTTCTTCAAGGACACCGCCAGTACCCGCGACGTCAACAAGGCGCAGATCTACGCCTGGCGCAAGGGCATCAAGACGCTGTACTACATCCGGCTGCGCCAGATGGCGTTGGAAGGCACGGCCGTGGAGAACTGCGTCAGTTGCATGTTGTGACGATTGGCTGCTGACGGCGATTCATGACTGCCAGAACTCCGACCGGAGGCCTGATCTATGGGGTCAGGCTCCGGTCGGAGTCTGTTTATCGCTATGTCGGCCTCACGACGAAAACCGCGCAGTTGCGGCTTCGGCAGCATCTGAAAGTCGCTTGGGCCGGGAGAAAGACGCCGTTCTATGACTGGTTGCGAAAGCAGCAGCGCGAAGATCTGATCGTGGACCCGCTGGACTGGACGGATGGACTCGACGAGCTTGGCGAGGCCGAGATTGCGTGGATATCCCTTCTTCGGCAGGAGGGGCATCCACTGCTGAACCTCGCGGACGGTGGACTCGGACCGACTGGCGTCGAATGGACCGCAGCGATGCGGGAAGCAGCGAGGATTCGATCGACTGGTCGTAGAGTTCCGAGCCGCTTTGGTGCCGAGAACCCGTTCTATCAACGCGAGCACTCAGCCGAGCAACGAGCGAAGTGGTCGGCCTCATGTAAAGGCACGAACGTTGGTGCTGACAATCCGAACTACGGGAAGTTTGGTGCTGACCACCCCAGCTTCGGTCATGTGATGTCGGAAGAGGCCAAGGCCAGGCTTTCAGACCAGCGGAAAGGCGCTGGCAACCCCAATTTTGGTCGAAGTGCGAGCGACGAAACACGCGCCAAAATGTCAGCGGTTCGAAAAGGGCGCCCTATGCCGTCGAGTCGGCGCAGTGCTCATACGCGCTATCACACGAATCGGGGAATCAAGAAAGACACCTGCCGGTACTGCATTGAAGACTCGAGTTGAGTTGAGCGGATCGCAGATTATCGACCGCAGCGGCCATCGTTACCCCACTGACCAACCTCGATGGCGCGGTGATGACGGCACCCCGCTGGTCTTCGAGGCGCTGCCAGGCATCGGCCGCGAGCAGATCGACACCGCGGTCAACTCCCAGTGGCGCTATCGCGCGGCTCTGCCAAATCCTTTGACGCACATCGAACCGGTGACCCTGGGTGAGGGGCGGACACCGTTGATCACCCGGACCTTCGACGGCATCGACATCGGCCTGAAAGTCGAGTCGATGAACCCCACCGGCAGTTTCAAGGATCGCGGCGTTGCCGTGATGACGACCGCCCTACGTCACCAGGGGATCGACCGGGCACTCGAGGATTCCAGCGGTAACGGAGGATCTTCCGTCGCCGCGTACTGTGCGGCGGCGGGCATCGAAGCTCACATCCTTGTGCCCGCGGCCACCTCGCCGAACAAGATCGTGCAGAGCCGACTGCACGGTGCCAACATCGAATTGGTCTCGGGTACCCGGCAGGAGGTGGCGGACGAGGCCGTGCGCCGGGCCGAAACATGTTTCTACGCAAGCCATAATTGGCACCCGTACTTCCTGCAAGGCATCAAACTGCTCGCCTACGAGATCTGGGAGGACCTCGGATTCCGTGCTCCCACCGCGGTTCTCGTTCCTGCCGGTGCCGGCAGTCTGGTCCTCGGCTGTGCTGTCGGATTTGGTGAACTGTACAGAGCCGGCGAGATAGACCGAATGCCGCGAATCCTCGTCAGCCAGCCGCAGAACTGCTGCCCGCTCGTCGCCGCCATCGAGCAGGGGCATGACGAGGTCGCCGAACAGCAATGGACGACGACCCTCGCCGAGGGCACAGCCATCGCGAAGCCGGTGCGCGATCGTGAAGTCCTGCAAGCGATCCGGGATACCGGTGGGGCGGCTGTCGCGGTCCCTGAGGACGAATTGCTGCCTGCGGTGGGTGAATTCGCCCGCACCGGGCTGTTCGTCGAACCCACCAGCGCGCAGGTCTTGCCGGCGCTGCGCCGGCTACGGGCAGCCGGCGAACTGAACGCCGCAGACACGATCGTGGCGGTCCTCACTGGATCAGGGCTGAAGGCCAGTCACCTGCTCACGCAGGGGAGTAGCGCTGGCGAGGGCGGCCGGTGGAGCCATACTGCAGGCCCATCGTGAGGGTGCCCGCCCGCACCAGATCCGCGAGGTAGCGCCGCGCGGTAGCCGGGGAGATGCCCACCAGCTGCGCGATCTCGTCCGCCAGCAGTGGTTCGCCCGCCTCGCGCAGCGCGTCCACGATCAGGCGCTCGGTCAGTGAGGCGCCATCGTCCTTCTTGGCGGCTGGCCGCTCGGACCGCAGCAGCGAGGCCGCCGAGTCCACTTGCTCCTGGGTCAGGTGTGGGCCCTCGAGGATCCGTCGATACGCCGTGTATGCGGCGAGGCGCCGCGCCAACTCGGTATTCGGAAACGGTTTGATGAGATATTGCAGGGCGCCCGCGGCGAACCCGGCCCGGATGTTCGCCGCATCGTCCGCGGCACCCAGGATGAACGCGTCGCAGTGCAAGCTACGCACCAGGTCGATGCCGGAGCCGTCCGGTAGGTAGACATCTACCAGCGCCAGGTCCACCGGTGCCTGCGCGGCGTCGGCGCGGGCCACGATGGCCGTGGCTTCCGCGACGGTCCGCGCCGAGCCGACCGTGACCAATCCGACCATCGAGTCCACCACCGAGGCGTGCAGCGCGGCGACCCGAAAGTCGTCGTCCACCACCAGGATTCGCAGGTCACGCGTCATCGCTCAGAACACCTCCCGGAATCGTGGCCAGCACTGTGGTCGGTTCGCCGTCGGTCCCGCCGCCGCGCACAGCGACGACGACGTCCCCGCCGTGCCCACGAGCCACTTGCCGTGCGATGGTCAGGCCCATACCGCGGCCGCCCGGCACCGTCGGGTCGAGGCGGGTGGTAACGCCATCCAGGAACGGGTCGTCGACGGTGAACCCGGCGCCGGTGTCGGTCACGACGATCACCAGATCGTGCCCGTCGCGCAGTAGATCGAGTTCCACGACCGGAGGCTGCGCATGCGAGGTGTCGGCCGCCGCGTCGATCGCGTTGTCGAGCAGGTTCCCGACCACTGTGGTGGTATCTACCGGGTGGGCGAGCGTGCCGACCAGCGCCGTCTCTTCGCCCACCCGCAGCACGACGCCGCGTTCGTGTGCACGTGCCGCCTTCGCGCCGACGAACGCCCGCAGATGCGGCTCGTCGAGGCGTTCGAGCCCCGGTACCGGGGCCACGCCGGCTTGTCCGGTGATCTCGTCCAGGTATCTCAGCGCCTCGGTGGTCCGGTCGTCGCGGAGCAGGCCCGCCACCACGTGCAGGCGGTTCGCCGATTCGTGGCGCTGCGCCCGCAACGCTGAGCTCATCGCTTGCACCGAGTCCAGCTCCCGGGTGAGCGCCTCGATGTCTGTGCGGTCTACGGCGGTCAGCACCGTGCCCAGATCGGTGCCGTCGCGGTGCACCCGCCGGGACGACACCAGCACCACACGTTCGTTGACGGCCGCGGCCACCGGCGCCGTCGTCGGCTCCGCCGCGATCGCGGATACGCGTGGGGTGAGGCCCAGATCGCCGAGCGGCGTCCCAGGTGCGGCGGTGATCCCGAGCAACTCCCGCGCACGCTCGTTGATCACCCGGGCTATGCCTTCCGCGTCGATCGCGATGACTCCCTCCGCGCCCGAATGCAGGACCGCGTCCTGCTCGCGGATCAGCTCGGCCATTTCCTCGGGTTCCAGGCTCAAGGTGAGGCGGCGCCACCGTCTGGTCAACAGAGCTGAGCCGATAGCCCCCACTGTCAGCGCAATCGCCACCAACGTGATCAGGAGCACCAGGGTGCGGTGGGTGGCCCGATTCACGGTGTCCATCGGCACTCCGACACTGACCAGGCCAACGACGGTGCCGTCCGGACCGCGGATCGGTGCCTTCGCGCGGACCGAATCGCCGAGCGTGCCCTGCTGCACGGTCAGTTCGGCCTCGCCACCGAGTACGGCGGACGGATCGGTGCTCAGGGGCCGATCCAGCAGCGTCGCGTCGGGATGTGCGATGCGATAGCCGGCGTCGTCGGCGATGACCACGAACAGCACCCCGGTACGGGCGGTGATGGCCGCGGCCTGCTGCTGCAGCGGGGCGGCAGCCAACTCGGCAGCGGGGGCGGGGTGCCCGGCCCGACGCGCCGCGGATTGGGCGGCAGCACCGGCGCGGACCTCCTGATCCGAGGCCACTGTCTCCGCGATGGCCTGGGCGCGGCGCGCAAATTCGGTTCGGGTCTGCGTATCGGTGCGGTGGATGATGATGCCGAAACCGGCGGCCAGGCTGGCGGTCACGATCACCATCTGCAGGATCAGGATCTGCGTGCGTAATCGGATCCTCGGCATGATGGTCGAGGCTATCCCCGCCGGCGACGGCTCGGCCGCGGATCGGCGCGTCAGAGCGGTATCTGGCCGAGTGCGACGCCCACCACCAGCATGGTCAGCGAGACCACCGCCGCGCGCCACAACACCTTCTTGTGATGATCGGCCAGGCCCACGCCGGCGAGCGCGACCAGTAGCAGGATCGCCGGGACGAGCGGGCTTTGCATATGGAACGTCTGCCCGGTGATCGAGGCCCGCGCCATCTCGGCAGCGCTGATCCCGTAGTGACTAGCGGTCTCCGAGAGCACCGGCAGGACGCCGAAGTAGAAGGCGTCGTTGGACATCAGGAACGTGAACGGGATGGACAGCACACCGGTGATCACGCCGAGGTGCGGGCCCATCGACTCAGGGATGATGCCGGTGACCCAGGTGGCCACCGCTTCCACCATGCCGGTGCCCTTGAATACTCCGGTCAGCACAGCTGCGGCGAGCACCATGCCCACTACCGACACGATCGACGACGAATGCCGGGTGATCGCGGCCTGTTGCTCGGCCACCTGCGGGAAGTTCACCATGAGGGCCACCGCGGCGGCGATCATGAACAGCACCGGGATCGGCAGGATGTCCATGGTGAGCACCGCGAGCAGCGTGACGGTGATTGCCGCGTTGAACCACAGCAGTTTCGGTCGGGCGAACTCGCCGGAGATCGCGCCCGAGTCGTCGGCGGCACCCTCGAATGCGTCGCCGACGCTGAAGCCCGTTGGTTCCAGGCCGCCACCGACGCCGGCGAGGACCCGCTCGCGAACCACGATCGAGCCGATCCGTTTGCGCTCCATCAGTCCCAGGTGCCACGCGAAGACCAGCACGATGAACATGCCGGCGATCAGCGACGGGATCATCGGGACGAACACCTCGGACGGAGAGATCTTCAGTGCGGCCGCCGCGCGCGCAGTCGGGCCGCCCCACGGCAGGATGTTCATCGTGCCGTTCGCCAACCCGGCAACCACGGTGAGCACCACCGGGCTCACACCCAGCTTCAGATACAGGGGGAGTAGCGCGGACACCGTGACGATGTAGGTGGTCGAACCGTCACCGTCGAGCGAGACAACCGCCGCCAGCACCGCGGTGCCGATCACCAGTCGCGCCGGATCGCGATCCACCATTCGGATCACGGTGCGCACGACCGGATCGAACAGTCCGACATCGATCATGATCCCGAAGAACACGATCGCGAAGAACAACATCGCGGCGGTGGGCGCCAGGTCCTTGATGCCGTCGGTGATCATCTTCCCGATCCCGGTGCCCGCCCCAGCCAGCAGGCCGAAGGTCACCGGAACCGCGATCAACGCCACGATGGGCGTGGCGCGCTTGGTCATGATGACGACCATGAAGGCGGCGACCATGGTCAGGCCGAGAACAACCAACATCAGCTATCTCCTGAGGGTGTGGCTGGAGCAATCTCAGAAGGGTCGCTGTAACCGGCATCACAATGCGAGCTTGTACGTATTAGTCGGGCTTTTGCGCGTTTCGCTCAGGGGTGTGCTGCCCGCGCTGATGGCCAGATCCCTCGGCCTGTTCTATTCGGACGCACCTGCCGCTACGGGTGTCATGCAGAAGATCTGCCAGGAGTGGCCATCGAGATCGTTGTAGCTGCGGCCGTACATGAAGTCCTCGTCGTCGGTGTCACCTACTGTGCCGCCGGCGGCGATGGCGCGGTCCACGAGCCCATCCACGCATTCCCGGCTGTCGACACCCAAACAGACAACGCATTCCTTCTGCGACGCGTCAGCGGTCTGGACCGGATGCAAGGAATCGAAGACGTCGCGCTGGGTCAGCATCGCGAACTGGTTTTCACCGAGCACCAGTGTCACGGCGTTGTCGCTGCTGAAGTTCTCGTTGAATGAGTATCCGAGGCCGGTGAAGAACTGCCGCGAGCGCGCGACGTCGGCGACGGGCATGTTGATGAAGAGCATGGGGTGCATCGGGCAGCTCCTGTGGTCCGCGGCGCCCGGAAGCGGGGCCGTCACAGAGGTAGACCGCCCACCCGCGCAGAACTCATCGTGTGCGCGACCTTCCGAAGTCGACCGGTAGCGCCGCGCGCGGCCGGTGTTCAGGGGAAGGCGTACCGCACGACCACGGGCGCGTGATCGGACAGTCGCGCGTCGGGTTCGGGTTCCTTGTCGACGGTCACCGACACGGCGGTCCGCGCGAGCCGCGGCGTGGCCAGGTGGTGATCGATCCGCCAGCCCACGTCCTTGACGAACGACTCGCCGGCCCAGCTCCACCAGGACAGCGGTCCGGGGCGGTCGCCGTGCAGCGTCCGGACCACGTCGACGAGCGTGCGCGGCCCGATCTGTGCATCCAGCCAGGCGCGTTCCTCAGGGAGGAAGCCCTCCATTTTCTGTGCGGGCCGCCAATTGGTCACGTCGTGCGGAAGATGGGCCAGGTTCAGGTCGCCGAGCAGCAGGAACTCCCGCCCCGCCTGGAGGGCCGCCCGGCGGTTCCGGCTCAACTCACGCGCGAACGCCCCGAGGAAGCGCATCTTCCGGTCGTACTTGGCGCCGCCGTCAGGCACGTCGCGGATATTGCCGGGCCGCTGCAGGTGCGCGGGCAGGCCGCCCTTCGGCAAGTAGAGGCACGCCACCGTAAGTGGAGCGTCGGCGAGGTCGACCTCGAGGTACCTGCCCTCGTGCGCATAGGCCGCGAGGCCTCGACTGCGCGGCGGATGTGAGACCCAGGTCCGCACGTTCGACGGTGCCTCGCGCGTCAGGATCGCGACGCCGTTGCGGCCCGGGATCGAGCCGCAGTCGATGGCCGCGCGATAACCGTCGAACGCGCCGACCTCCTCGGGCGGGCAGCGCAACTCCTGCAGGGCCACCACGTCGAGCCCACGCCCGGCGAGCCAGGCGTCGAAGCCGCGACGGCGTGCTGCCCGGACCCCGTTGACGTTGAACGTGGCGATGCCCAGCGGCGGGTTTGGCGTATCAGTCATCGGGTCTACCAAAGCAGATCGGCGGACTCGGGATGTCCGCCGATCGGTGGAGTGCGATTCATCCGGTGCATCCGCTGTTCGGGGGAATCCGCAAAGGCGCCATTCGCGGAATAGTTGCCGGTATCAGCCAGACGGGTCAAACCCATTCTTGGATAACAACATTCACGTGCAGGAGACGCCATGAAGAATACGACGGCTCGTATCGCCGCCGCGGGAGCAGGGATTGCCGCCGCGCTGCCCTTCGCCGCGATCGCTCACGCAGGAACCATGCCGGTCACTCACCCCGGTGAGCCGACCATCGCGATGACGATCACCAACCACACCGACAAGGTTCAGTTTCTGCTCAATGACGGGACGAGCCCGAACGGCAAATGGGTCGACGGCCCACAGCGGATGCTGGCACCCGGCGCGACCGAGATCGTGACAGCCGTTGCGCCACAGGGTGACTCACTCGACATGCACGTCGCCTACCGGGTCGGCGTCGGCGGCCCCACCGCCACCTACGAGGTCAACGATTCGAAGGTCAACACCAATGTCGCCAACACCGGTGTCACTGGTTTTCTCGCCAAGAACTACTGGATCAATCACAACTTCACCAGCCACTATCCCAACACCAACGTCGGCTTCGACCTCTGGTGAGTGCACGTGGTGGCGAAGGCCACCTGATGACTCGTCGCAGGTGCCGCCCCCGAACCCGGCACGTTTGCTAGATCTGCAGGTAGTGTCACGCTGATCGCGCTGTCGTACCGACGGGGAGGGTGGTCGTGTCGCAGGAGTGGGTGCTCGCCGTCAGTCTGGGAACCCTGGCGATGGCGGGTGTCGGGCTGCTCTTCTTCGTCGTATGGGTGGTGGACCGAAGGCGGACCAGCGCGCTCTCTTTCGCCCTGGCGATCGGGTGCTACAGCGCGGCGACGACCGTGCTTTCGGTCCCGCTGCCTGCAGCGTTCGCGGCATCGGTGCACGGAGTCCTGTTCCCGGTCACTATGGCGCTGTTGGCCGACGGGTTGCTGCGGCGGGTGGGCGACCGATTGCCCCGCGGGTGCATGGTCTGGTACGTCACGGTCTCCGCGATCGTGGTGTGGTGTCTCGCGTACCCCTGGCCTTTGCTGGTCGGGCGGATCATCACGCAGAATCTGGCGACGGCGCTGCTCCTGTTTGCCGTGGCGCGTCGCCTCTGGCGCGGCGCGCCGAAGACCGGGACCGATCGGGCCGCGCTCACCGCCTCGGCTGCGCTGGCGGTCTCCCTCGGCGCGGACGCGGTGGCCGCACTGTTCTCGAGCGTGCCGCGTGAACTGACGACTCCCGCCGAATTCGACAGCTATATGTCCTCGAACCTCGAGCTGTTTCTCATCGTGGCGAGCACGATCGTGCTGCCGGCGTGCATGATCACGCTGCTGGCGGTGACTGTGATCGATGTCGTGCAGGAGTTGCGGTTCCAGCGGGATCGGGACGAGCTGACGGGGGTGCTCAATCGGCGGGGCTTCAACCGTCGCGCCGAGGCGATGCTGCAGAGCGTTGAGAGTTGCGCCTTCATCCTGGCCGACCTTGACCACTTCAAGGCCGTCAACGACACCTTGGGGCACTCGGGCGGAGACAAGGTATTGATGGCCTTCGCGCGAATCCTGAACCAATGTCCGGGCGAGGCGCGGATCGTCGGGCGCATCGGCGGCGAGGAATTCGCCATCCTGCTGCCCGGCGCCGGCACCCAGACCGCAGTCGAGTGGGCTGATGCCGCCCGGGCCCGGATGGTCGCTCAGGCACCCGAGCTCGGCGACGGAATGGCAACGGTGACTGCGAGTTTCGGGATCGCTGCCGGCGGCCCGCGATCCCGGTTGGACACCCTGGTCAACGAGGCGGACAAGGCGCTGTACGAGGCGAAGCTCGGTGGTCGCAACCAGATCGTGGTGTGCTCGTAGGCGCCGCGAGCCACACACGTCTCAGCTCAGGTCAGGCGGTCAGCCTTCGCGAGCCTGGTCCGCGTGCAGGGCCTTGATGCGCCGCTGTTCGCGCAGCACGGTCTGGTAGCTCTCGCGCTCGATGGCCAGCCAGTCGGGCATCTCCTCGAGCAGCGCGTCGATCTGCTCGGTGGTCAGCGCCTTCTCGACGTCACCGCGCGTCAGACCGGCGATCGAGATGCCCAGCTTGGCCGCCACCAGGTTCTTGGGGTGCGGCCCGTTCTTGCGAAGGTCTTTGAGCCACTGCGGCGGGTCCGCCTGCAGCGCGGCGAGCTCGTCGCGGGTGATCGCGTTCTCCTGGAACTCCGCAGGCGTCGCGGGCAAGTAGACGTCCAGCTTCTTCGCCGCGGTGGCGGGTTTCATGGACTGCGCGTTGGGCCTGCTCATGGGCATCAGCCTATCGGTAGGTCGTTGGGGTAACCCCGTACGATCCGCGAGGTGGAGTTTTCGACGCTGGATCTCGCGACTCGCAAGTTCTGGCGGGCGACCGGACGAGGCGTCGACCTCGATGGCGGCGAGGCCTGGCTGCAGGCGCCACTCGGATCCGCAGGCGGTGGGAACAGCTGGTTGATCGAGGAAGCGGCTCGGCGCGGTGGGGCCCTGCTGGACGGCGATCCGGACGCCGGACTGCAACCCGATCTCGAGGGCCTTTCCGGGCCGGGGTTCGACGCCGCGGCTGTCCACCCGATGATTCACGATTTCTACACGCACACGGCGCGATGGCGCATGGAGGTCTGGTGCAGCTGGTCGCCGTTGTTCTGGCCGGGCGGTGAGCTGATTTCGCGCATGTTCGGCAAGCGGGTGCAACAACTGGCTCTGCCGATGCGACCCCTCGATGTGGCGCGGGGCATCGACGGCCGGGTTTCGGTGATCACTGACGGCGGCGGGGCGCAGGTTGCCGCCGGCTGGATTCGGACCCTGCGCGGCAATGGTGACACCGTGTTCAGCGGATGTTATTCGCGCAGAACGCTTCCCGGTGCCGAGCGGCCGAGCGTGCACGTGACGTTCCCGTTGGAGGAGGGCAACGTTCAGGTGTTCCTGCAGCCGCAGCACCTGCCGGATGGCGGCCTGCGACTGTCCTCACCGGCGGGCCCGTGGGGTGCCGAGGGGGCGTACGTCCTGGTGCGCGATCGCGGGCGCTATTTCGCGCGGCGCGCGCCCGTGCATGAGACGTTCGACCTCTACGTCGACGGTGAGCAGGTGCTCCGCACCGATCATGTGCTGCGGATGTGGAACATGCCGGCCGTCCGCCTGCACTACAAGCTGGAGCGCCGCGGGACGTAACCGGTACGCCCGTCCCAATTGCCATGCTCGGACAGCGGCCGGAACCGGTAGGTGGCGAACTCGCGGTGAAAATCGCGGCGACGCCGTTCCGCCATCGCGTCTGCATGTCGAGCCGGGTCGAGGACCTCGGCCGCGGCACCCCGGCCGTGGACCATGTCCGTCATCGCCCGAACCGAGTGCCAGATCGAGAAGGTGGAGATCGAGCGGGGCGGACGCATCGCGGCCAGCGCCAGGGTGGCCTCCGGATGGTCGCGGACCAGCCGCTCGACCGGCTTGCCCCAGGTGAGGAACCGGGGGACCTCGGGCAATCGCATCCGGGCCAGGGTGACTGCGACGACGGGCTCGTCGTCGTCGGAGACATCGGCCTGTTGCGGCAGGCCGGGGAGCGCCGCCAGCGTGGACCAGCGTCGCAGAAACGTCATCCGGACGTGCCAGCCCGTGGCGAACCGCGCGCCGGAACCGGCCAGAAATTCGTCGATCGCGCTCTCGTCGTCCCAGCGCGCGAACATCGCCAGCCGCCGCAACTGCAGTCGGTCGGGGGAGACGGTCGGCGCGCCGAGCCGCATCAACGACAGGCACTCGGCGTAGTGCAGCCCGGCCACCTGGTCCAGCCGCGGCGGTCGTCGCAGTAGCGGCACCGTCGCAGTGACAGGCATCTCGACGAGATGGAACGTGAAGACGCCGAACCCGGTCATGCCTCAATTATCGGCGCCGACCGCGAACCACCCGACACTCGTTTGGGTAGCGTGATGGCCGTGAGTTCGCCCTCGTTGACCCTCGGGTACGTCCCCGGCGGGACGCCTGCGAAGTGGGCGCGGATCTGGGCCGATCGCCACCCAACGGTCCCGCTGGTGCTGCACCCCGTCACCGCGGCGGATGCGGCCGACGCACTGCGGGCCGGGACCATCGACGTCGCTCTGCTTCGGCTGCCGGCGGACACGACGGGACTGGCCGTCATCGCGCTCTATGAGGAGACGACGGTGGCCGTGGTGCCGACCGATCACGTGCTCACCGCCGTCGACGACATCGCCGCCGCGGACCTCGCCGGCGAGCCGATCCTCCTCCCGCTCGACCACGTCGTCGCGTGGGCGGACGCGCCCGGCAACCCAGTCGATCACCGGCCCGAAACCACTGAGGACGCAATAGAACTCGTCGCCGCCGGGCTGGGTGCGCTCATCGTTCCGCAGTCCCTGGCGCGGCTGTATCACCGCAAAGACCTCACGTACCGTCCGATCACCGACGCGCCCACCTGCCCCGTCGCGCTCGCCTTCCGGGAAGGGGAGCAGCCGGAGCTGGTCGAGGAGTTCATCGGCATCGTGCGGGGCCGCAAGGCCAGCTCGTCGCGGGGGCAGGCCGAGCCGGCGCCGAAACGCAGCGCACGGGAAAAGACCCTGGCGAAGCAGGCTGCCCGTGCCGCGGCCGGAAAAACTGCGGCCGGCAAGACCGCCCGCAAGCCGGGGAAGGCGCAGCGCGGCCGGCGCTGACGCTGACGTAGTCGCCGTTCGTGCGGCGCCACTACACTCCGGGGCCATGGGCAAACCGCCGGCGGCCACAGGCAACAGCACCACCGCGCCACGATCCGCGACATCGCGGAGCCCGCGGACGATACGTGGTCTCGACGCCGAGCAGCGCCGAATCCACCGTCGGGAACAACTGTTGGCGTCCGCATTCGAGCTGTTCGCCCGCGACGGCTATGCGAACACATCGATCGAGCAGATATGTCAGAACGCATTCGTGGGGAACAAGGCGTTCTACGAGACGTTCGATAGCAAAGAAGACTGCTACGTCGAATTGCTCAGTCAGATCGCCGAGCGGATCGAACGTCACGTTGTCGAAATCCTCGACACCACAACCGCTGACAATGACGCGATGGTTGAGCGGCTGCTGTCGGCGTTCGCCCATGCCCTGGTCGATGACCCCCGGGTCGCGGTGGTGGCTTTCGGGGAATGCGCGGGCATCTCGCCGCGGGTCGAGCGTCAGCGCCGCGAGAATAGACGTTGGACTGCAACGTTTCTCGAAGAGTTCTGGCGAGGTCGCGAGTTCCCGGAGAGTGCCGGCTGCGCCGCCGTGGACTTCCATGCGCTGGCCGTCCTGACCGTGGGCGGCCTATTCGAGGCGGTGGCCGACTGGCTGCACGACCGCGAAGCCGATGGTGATTCGCACCCGAGCATCGACACCCTGATCGGCAATCTGACCGGCTTCATGGCAGTGATCAGGGCCGGTATCGCCGCCTCATTGCGCTGATCGCTGTCCCGTCATACCTTCCGCACACCGATCGCGGATGGTTTTGAGCAAGACTTCTTGTTTTTAAAAAGAGGTCTTGTTTGCACTGGGTGATTGCAATAGTGTCCTGCGGCTATGGGGGTTGACTCAACGCAACAGCAGCACTGGACGACCACTGTTTTGGTGAGGGGTGTCGCGGTCGGCATCGCCGCGGCGACGGTGGCCGGTGTGTCATCACCGGGAGCTCCGATCGTGTCGCAGGCCGCGATACGGCTCGTCGACACCACGATCGGAGTCGGGGGATCGTTCGACCCGTTCGGGCTGAGTATCCCGTTGTTCTTCTATGGAACGACTGTCCCGCAAGGAGATTCGTTCCATGTCGTGCCGTACCCGGGGCAGATCAACGTCGAGTGGCCGATCATCTCGGCGCTACCTGGTTTGTCGGACGTGCCCTATTGGCCACACTCACTGAAGCAGTCCGAACGCATCGGCGCCGGATACCTTGAGCAGGACATCGCCAAGCAGGCACCCGGTCAGAAGATAACCATCCTCGGCATGTCCCAAGGAGCCGAGGTCGCCGAGATCGCGCGCGCCGATATGGCCAAGGACCCGGCCTATGTGGCCCACGCCGGCGACTACGCATTCACGCTCATCGGCGATCCGTACCAGCCGAACGGCGGAATCCTGTCGCGCTTCACCACGTGGAATCACGTGCCGATCCTTGGGGATCTGTTTCCGCTCGGACGGCCCGGGCCGTCGGACAGCCCGTTCCAGACCACCGTCTACCAAAATCAGTACGACGGATTCGCCGACTTCCCGGCCTATTTCAATCCACTGGCCATCGCCAACGCCCTCGTTGGCATCCTGTTCGAACATGTTCTCCCGGGTTATGCGCTGGAACCGAAGAGCAGTTCCAACACGGTCACCACCACCGTGGGCAACACGACCTACGTGACCTTCCCGCAACTCCTGCCGCTGCTCGCGCCGCTGCGCCTTGTCGCGTCCGTGATCGGGGCGCAGCGTCTCGTCGACGCCATGGACCCCGTACTTCGCGTGTTCATCGAAAGCGCCTATGACAGGACTGCGGACCCCAGCCGGGTCAAGGAGTTCAGCTGGACGACACCACAGGCCAACTTCAGTGCCGCCATCAAGGCGCTGCCTGGAGCACTCCAGCAGTCACTGGACATTCTGCGCACCGGCAGCTTCAAGCCAACACTGCCGCAACCGACCGTCGATGCCACCGAACCGACGACACCCACCACGGACCATCCGGCGCGGCCGGTCGATACCTCACCGCTGGCCAAGGCCATTCGGCAGTCGGTGGTGAATCTGACTGCGGCACTGACGAATATCACCCGTCCGGTGGCCAAGCTGCTGCAGGTCGTCGGAGGGCAGAAGCCGTCAGCGGCAACGTCACCGAGCACTGCCTCGGCGGTCGCCGCCTCATCGACGGCGGTCCCACAGGCGCTGCCTGCCGGCGGCAGCTCACTTCGGGCGACAGCAACGCCAACGTCGCCCGCGAAGCCGCAGGCTGCGCCGCAGGCAGCCGCCACCACGCCGTCGAAGCCATCAAAGTCTCGACAATTGCGGAGACCAACGGCAGACTCCGTCGAGCCCGCCCGGGCGCCCCGCGAACAGCGGGAGCAATCCGCTGACCCCGGTCACGCACGTCGGGACACCGACGCTGCGGCTCCGGCCGCCAAAGCCGACGGCCGTCGCCGCGATTCGGCCGGGGCCACAACCAAATCCGACGCGCCCGCGAGTGTGAAGGCCGATCACGCGCCGTCACGTAAGGGAGCCAGGCCGGCCGCGTGACTCTCAGGTATGCGCCGGCCCCTCGGCCTTCTTGTACAGCGACTTGAGCAGCAGATCGCGGAACGCGCGGCTGTCGACTGCTCTGCGCCCGGCGCCGGCCACCATCGGGATACCGGCCAGCTTGTGGAAGAAGCGGCCGCGCCGGTATTCCCGGCCCCAGGCGGATTCGATGCGCTGCTGGTAGTTGGTGAAGTCGTCGGGACTGCCGTTCATGAGGGCAGCGATGGCGCATTCGCCTGCGGCCAAACCGGATTCGAGTGCCTTGGAGATGCCGGCACCGGAGGCGGGTTTACCCGCGCCCAACGCGTCGCCGGCGAACAAGACCCCGGGCTGCCACGGCGGCCACGTGGTGAACCCCATCGGCAACCGCCAGGCCCGCACGCTCTTGTTCTTCTTCAACGCGTCGATCGACGGCAGATTCCAGTCGCGCGGCAGCGTCTGCAGAAAGTCACCGAGGAACCGGGTCGCGTTGATGGCCTGCCAGTTGCGGTAGCTGTTGACGTAGCCGAGCCCAATATTGAAGGTGCCGTTGCCCATTGGGAAAACCCAGCCGTAGCCGGGTAACTGGTCGCCATCGAAGACGAGCTTGAGATAGATCTCCAGGGCATCGGAGTCGGGACGGTCGGCCGGCATCTCGGCACGAATCGCGATCGCCGAATAGCCCTGGTAATCGGACTCGACATGCAGCGCTCGTTTGATCGGCGAGTACGCACCGTCGGCCGCGATGACGGCGTCGCCGTGCACGGTCTCGCCGTCCTTGAGGACCACACCGGTGACTCTGCCGTCGTCATTGCACTCGACGCCCGACACCTCGGTGTCCTCGCGCACTTCCGCGCCCGCGGCGGCGGCGTGGCCGAGCAGCAGCGCGTCCAAATGGGTACGGCTGACGGTGCAGCCGTGGTCGGGCATGCCAGGGCGGCGGGGGAACGACAGCTCCCACCGGTGTGGGCTGAACACCGTGACCCGATTGATCTGGTGGAACTCGGCGACCTGTTTCGCCAGGCCCATCTTCTGCAGGTAGCTGACCCCGCGGGCGGTCAGACCGTCACCGCACGGCTTGTCGCGCGGGAACGTGGCCTTGTCGAGGACGACCACACTCGCGCCGGTCTGCGCGGCTTGCCAGGCAGCCGCCGATCCCGCCGGACCTCCGCCGGCAACGACGACGTCGTACCGCTGCACCATGTGATCAGTCCCTGTCAGGCCGGTACTTTCGGGCGAGGCCTGAGGCCGATGCTACGCGCGAAGCCTGTCGGCCGCCTGGGTGCGACAACGCACCGGCGCATGTGACGTTCGCCGCGCCGGGCAGTCTGAGCAGGTCAGAATTGCCTGGCCCGGTACAGTGGCGGGGTGCGCAGGCCATCTCTTCCACGTACCGGCATCCAGGCCGGGGTGAAAGTACCTGGTGTGCCGGGCGTGAACGTTCCCTCGGTCACCGTGCAGGTGAAGGTCACTCCGCCCAAGGGTGCGCCCGAAAAGGTCGATGCGCGCAGCGAACGCTGGCGCGAACATCGCCTGAAGGTCCGCGAGGAGATCGTCGACGCCGCGTTCCGCGCGATCGACCGCCTCGGCCCGAACGTGAGCGTGCGGGAGATCGCCGAAGAGGCCGGTACCGCCAAACCCAAGATCTACCGGCACTTCGCCGACAAGTCCGACATGTTCTCGCAGATCGGCGAGCGGATGCGGGACATGTTGTGGGCGGCCGTCATTCCGTCCATCGACATCGAGCACGATTCGACGGGGCAGATCATCGGTCGCGCCGTCGAGCACTACGTCGACCTGGTGGACCAGCACCCCAACGTGGTGCGCTTCCTGCTGCAGGGCCGGTTCGCCGACCAGTCCGCCGCCGCGATGACGACCGTCAACCGGGGCCGCGACATCACCCTGGCCATCGCCGCCATGATCAGCGGCGAGCTCAAGGACATGGACCTGGACTCGGCGATCTTCGAGCTGGCTGCGTTCACGCTCTTCGGCGCGGCCGCGTCGGCGACCGACTGGTGGCTCGGCGGCAGTGACGACACACCGCGCCGGCTGCCCCGCGACCAGTTCGTCGCGCACATGACCACGATCATGATCGGCGCCATCAACGGCACCGCTCGGCTGCTCGGCATCCGGTTCGACCTCGACCTGCCGGTGCACGACGCGGTGCGCCGCGAAGAATCCGTCGGCTGACAATTCGGTCCTGATGTGGTGCGTTGACACCGCGTGGGTCTGACCGGAGACTGTGAAGTATCCGGTACCGCCGTTCCCAGGAAAGAGCAGGTTCATGACGGTCTCCGAGCAGTCTGCCGACATTGATGTCCGCACCGAGCCCATCGTGACGCGGGCGGTGATCATCGGGTCCGGCTTTTCCGGGTTGGGCATGGGCATCGCGCTGCGGAAGCAGGGCTTCGGCGAGCGCGACTTCCTGATCCTGGAGAAGGCCGGCGAGGTCGGCGGCACCTGGCGCGACAACACCTACCCGGGTTGCGCGTGTGACATCCCGTCGCACATGTACTCGTTCTCCTTCGAGCCGAAGGCGGACTGGACGCACATGTGGTCGTTCCAGCCCGAGATCTTCGACTACCTCAAGGGCGTCACCGACAAGCACGGGCTGCGCCGCAACATCCGCTTCAACACGCACGTCGACCGCGCGCACTGGGACGAAGACGAGCGACGCTGGCACATCTACGACGGCAGCGGCCAGGAGTACATCGCGCAGTTCCTCATCTCCGGAGCCGGCGGATTGCACATCCCGTCCGTTCCCGAGATCGACGGCAGTGACGAATTTGCCGGTGTCACTTTCCATTCCGCGCAGTGGGACCACAGCGTCGACATCACCGGCAAGCGCGTCGCGGTGATCGGCACCGGCGCCAGTGCCATCCAGATCGTGCCCGCCATCGTCGACCAGGTGGCCGAGCTGCACCTGTACCAGCGCACCCCCGCGTGGGTCATGCCTCGGCCCAACAACGCTTTCCCGGAGTGGATGAAAGACACCTTCCGCCGGGTGCCCGGTGCTCGCGCGTTGATGCGCGCCGGCATCTACTGGATTCACGAAGGCGTCGGCTTCGCGATGACCAAACAGCCGCGACTGCTCAAAATCGGTGAGCTGCTGGGCAAATGGAACATCAACCGCAGCGTCAAAGACCGCGAACTGCGTCGCAAGCTCACGCCGAACTATGTGGCGGGCTGTAAGCGAATCCTGAACTCCGACACCTACTATCGCGGCATCGCCAACCCCAAGACGCAGGTCTTCACCGAGGGCATCGAGCGGATGACGGCCAACGGCATCGTCACCCGCGACGGCGTTGAGCATCCGGTCGATGTGGTGGTGTGGTGCACCGGTTTTCACGTCACCGACTCGTACACCTACGTCGACATCAAGGGCCTCGGGGGAGAGGACCTGGTCGACCGCTGGAATCGCGAGGGTATGGCTGCGCACCGCGGCATCACCGTGGCGAACATGCCGAACCTGTTCTTCCTGCTGGGGCCGAACACGGCGCTGGGGCACAACTCGGTGGTGTTCATGATCGAGTCGCAGATCCGCTACGCCGCGCAGGCCATCGCCGCCGCCGACAAGGCGGGCGCCGCCGCGCTGATGCCGAGCCGGCGCGCGCAGGACGACTACAACGCCGAGTTGCAGCAGGACCTGGCCGGCACCGTGTGGAGCACGGGAGGTTGCCACAGCTGGTACATGGACGAGCACGGCGTGAACCGCACGCTGTGGAGCGGCATGACCTGGCAGTACTGGCTCGAGACCCGGAAGTTCCAGTCGACGGAGTACGAATTCATCCGTTGAATCGGCCTCGCCGACGCGACACGAAAACACAACTTTTAGCGGTGTTCGTCGAAGGTAAACACCAGGGGTAGTGTCTGTGGTGCCAGCTCGGCAAACACAGTTCCAGGTGAAATGGGGTCACGGTGTCTGAAGGTATGAAGCTGATCGACAGGGCCTCCGCGATCAACTGGAACCGTGTGCAGGATGACAAGGACGCCGAGGTCTGGGACCGCCTCACAGGCAACTTCTGGTTGCCGGAGAAGGTGCCGGTGTCCAACGACATCCCGTCCTGGGGCACGCTGACCGACAGCGAAAAGCAGCTCACCATGCGCGTTTTCACGGGTCTGACGCTGCTGGACACCATCCAGGGCACCGTCGGCGCCGTCAGCCTGATCCCCGATGCGCTGACCCCGCACGAGCAGGCCGTCTACACGAACATCGCCTTCATGGAGTCGGTGCACGCCAAGAGCTACAGCAACATCTTCTCGACGCTGTGCTCGACCGTGGAGATCGACGAGGCGTTCCGCTGGTCGGAGGAGAACCCGAACCTGCAGCGCAAGGCCGAGATCGTCATGAAGTACTACCGGGGTGACGAGCCGCTCAAGCGCAAGGTGGCCTCGACGCTGCTGGAGAGCTTCCTGTTCTACTCGGGCTTCTACCTGCCGATGTACTGGTCTTCGCGCGCCAAGCTCACCAACACCGCCGACATGATTCGGCTGATCATCCGTGACGAAGCGGTGCACGGCTACTACATCGGCTACAAGTACCAGCGTGGCTTGGCCATGGTCGACGAGGCCAAGCGGACCGAGCTCAAGGACTACACCTACGAGCTGCTGTTCGAGCTGTACGACAACGAGGTCGAGTACACCCAGGACCTGTACGACGGCGTCGGCCTGACCGAGGACGTCAAGAAGTTCCTGCGCTACAACGCCAACAAGGCGCTGATGAACCTCGGCTACGAAGCGCTGTTCCCGCGCGACGAGACGGACGTGAACCCGGCGATCCTGTCGGCGCTGTCCCCGAACGCCGACGAGAACCACGACTTCTTCTCGGGCTCGGGTAGCTCGTACGTGATCGGCAAGGCCGTCAACACCGAAGACGCGGACTGGGACTTCTAAACGCAGTTCAGTGCTGTGATTGCGGGGCGTATCGGCTTGCCGAATGCGCCCCGCGGTTATTTGGCTCGGCGTTGGTGCAGGCCGTCAGGCCAGCGGCGGCACCGGGTTGATGGTGAACCCGAATTTGGTCAGTGGCTCAAGCGATTTCCGCGCTTCCGGCGAGGCGACTGCGAAGGTGATGATCGCCGTCTGATCGCTGACTGCTGACGCGAACAGCGCCATGAAATTCCGCTGCAGCGCCGAGGTCATGTCGCTGTTGGCGGTCCACTGCGAGATCCACAGACCATTGGTCAGGCCGGGATTCACCGCACTCGCGCAGGTACCCGCCCGCACCGCGCCCGGCCAGTCACGCGCCGCGATGGCGGGATCGTCTTGAGTGAAACTGCCCGGCGCGCATACGGATTTCTGCCAGTCGTTCAGTACGCCGGTGACGCCGGGGGACACTGGCGGTGGTGCCGGGTCAGGGTCGGCATTCGCGACACTTACCGGCAGCAGGGCGATGGCCACGCCGACGAGAGCCAGCTGGGACAGCGGAGCGCAGCGGGTGGGCGTCATGACCAAAGTTTTAGTGCGCGAAAGTAAATTCCGTCAACTTTTTCCAGATGTTGGCCTCGTCTGCCGAGGCCACTCAGTTCGTGGCAGTGCTGCCCGCTACCGGACGCGTGTTGCTGACGATCTTCGCAATGCAGTGGTCGCGATCGAAACCCTGAGTTGCGCACCACAGCAGTGCTCCGCTCGAATCGCTGAAAGTAAGAGGCACGACCGTCACCCAGAAATTTCTGCCATCGAACGTGGACCAGTCTCCGGTCCAGAGCAGCTTTGCGTTGTACCGCTGTCGCAGCTGCAGATGCTCCTGCAGCGCGAGTGTGTTGTCCCAGACCATGCCTTGGTCTACGACGCCGGGACGTTTTGCGCTCAACTGCGGAATCCAGTAGTCGGCGAGAACGGCAGCTATGTACGGCCGGTCAGTTGCGGCCAACTGGCGCAGCTGCAAGGTGCTGGAGGTCTCCTGATCGACGGCGGGCGCCGACGTTACCGAGGGCGCCAGCTTGGGCTGCGGCGAAGGGGCTGGTTGTGGTGGGGACGGGGACGCGATTGGTGACATCGATGCCTGGGCGGCTGGTTGTGCGACGGTAACCGTTGTCGGAGCACCCGCATTCTGATTGGCGCTTTGAGAAACCAGCATGCCGACGACGATGCCAACTGCGCCGAGTAGCAGGACCGCGACTGCGCCGATGACGACCACCGGAACCGTCATGTTTCGAGCTTCGCGATCAGTTTCGTTTTGCGTCCGGGCAGCCGTTGGAAAGGTGGTAGGTAGCTGCGGGACGCTGCCGACGGACTGCACAGGCGAGGGAAGGGGAAAGGGCCTGGCCATTGTGTTGGCGTCTGCCAATGGCGGTGTCTGGATGCCGGGGGAGACCGCGCGTTGTGCTGCGCGTCCGAGCGCTCCGGCGCTGCCGTAACGATCGTCGGGATCTTTCGCCATGCCGCGTGCGATGACGTCGTCGAATGCGAGCGGGAGGTGCGGATTGACTGAACTGGCGCGTGGCGGCGGTTTGGCGATGTGTGCCGCGATCACGTGTTGCTGGCTGGTGGAGGCGAAAGGCGTTTCGCCCGTGACGGACTCGTACAGCACACAGGCAAGGGAGTAGACGTCCGACGCAGCTGAACACGGTGCGTCATCGAACCGCTCGGGAGCCATGTAGGAGAACGATCCGATCTGCGTGCCAGCCATTGTCAGGTGTGTGTCGCCTTGAGCTTCCGCGATCCCGAAATCGACGAGATATGCGAAGTCGGCGGGGGTAACGATGATGTTCTGCGGTTTGACGTCGCGATGCAGCAGCCTCTCGGCATGTGCGGCGTCGAGGGCAGCGCCAATCTGTTGAATGATCGAAACAGCCCGTTGCAGTTCAAGGGGTTGGGTCTTGATCAGCTCGTGTAGCGTGACGCCCTGGATCAGCCGCATATCGATGTACAGATTTCCGTCGATCTCGCCCCAGTCGTGGATCGGCACCACGTGCGGTTCCTGGAGAATGGCCGCCGCGTGTGATTCGCGCAGGAACCGCGCTCTGAATTGATCGTCATCAGCGTGTTGTGCGGCAAGGATCTTCAGCGCGACGGTGCGGTTCTTCTCGGTATCGAAGGCTTCATAGACCTCGCCCATTCCACCCTTGCCGAGTATGCCGACAATTCGGTACTTGCCGAAGTCCGTACCGATCCGGTTATTGTGTGCAGTCACGGTCAGGGTCCTTGTCGTGCATCGTGAAATTGCGTTATCTAATAGCTGTTGTCGGGCATTTCAGTCGAGTCATCAGCCGGTCGGACCTCCGACTTCATATGTCCCGTTGTCGTCGACAAAGACCACGGTGATCTGTCGCTGTCGGCCGCCGATGGTGGCCTCGCATTTGAAGGTGCCGTCCTTCTTGACGGGCGGATTGACGCCGTTGTTGCACCTGATGTTTGAAATGTTCGTCACGCCATAGCCACTCACCGTGTCGGTCAGGACCTGTTCCACGCCCTGTTGGGCTTGATTGATGTCGAGATCGGTCGTTCTAGAGGTGTGAAGCATCGATACGCCGATCACGAGCGCGACGGCTTCGACTGCGAGCACAGCTGCTCCGATGCCAATGAGTTTGCGGCGCTGCCTGGATTGGTGTTTGAGCTGGGTCGTTGAAGATGCGCGGCCCCGGTCTGCCGGGCCAGCAGGTCCCACCGTGGCGCGCTGCGGGATTGGCGGTAGGAGGCGGGCGGTCTCCGGCGACTCTGATCGAGCTTGGGGTGTGACGATCGGACTTCCAGGAGAAACAAACGGGCGGACCGAACTCTGGGGTGGCCGGTGGTGGGGGATGTTGTGGAACGATCCGGGCGGGCGCTGGTAAATGGTTTGCCACCAGGGCAACTCATCGTGGTTCTGCTGGTTGGCTGGTGCTGGCGGTTCTCGTCGCGGAAGTGAGATGTGGGAGGTGGCGTCTTTCGTGTTTGAGGTGTCGTCGTTCATGAGTCAGAACCTCCGGAAGCAATCGTCGGCTGTTCCGAGGATTCCGATCCGAAAGGCGGCAATCCGAGTAAAGCCGGCGGGGAGCGGAGTGCCGTTGACGTCGCTTGCGACGATTCCATTGGTGAGCAGGCCTGCGACGGCTTCATCGAGGTCGCCGGCGCCGAGCGTCAAACCTGGCCCTGACGGCAGAGAAATTGGTTGCGCCATACCGCGCTGCGCGACTCCGGCGAGGCATGCGGTGCGCATCGCGGTTTGCGGCGTGTCGAGCGGCAATCCGCGCTCGTGCTCGTTGGCCAGCGCGTAGCGGGAAGCGATCACTGATATTGCGGTGTTGTCGCCCTGCAGGAGTCGATAGCTGTGTTCGTCTGCGGGTGCGCCGATCTGCTGTAGTGCCGGCAAATCGATTGCCACGGTGTTGGTGTCGGGGCAGTACGCAGCGATCGCGGTAGACCGTCGCCCGCCACACGACGCTCCGCCAATCGTGAGCGCCGGCGGATTCGCAGGCTGCAGGATCTTCTGGAGCTCTTCGGCGAGCGTGGCCAATGTGTTTTGGTCAATGGCCATGTCGCTGTTCGTACTTCGGGCGTCGAACAGATTCCGAGGGAGATCGCCGCGCCGTCGTTGAATCTCGGCACGGTCGATCGCCGAACAGGCATGAGCTCCCTGTTCGAATCCGAGTTGGAATGCACTGACGCGATCCAGTCCCGTGCCGTGCTGTTTGAGAACCACATCTGGATCGTCGGATTCGCTTTGCGGGTCGCGTATTGCCAACAGGCCGGCAAGCAGATGGTTGAGACCGTCTCCCGTGCTGACCACGAACCGTGTGGAATCGCCGTCAGCGACCCAGCGCATGTACACCCCGGCGTAGCAGTCGGCCTGCTGTTCTCTTATCAGCGTGGGAGAGCGTATCGGCAGCCCCGCCTGAAATTGAACGGCGTGGCCATACTCGTGCGCGAAAACCCCTGCCGCACCGATCGTGCCGAAGAACGGCAACGCTGGAGGAACCAGTCCTGTGTCTTGCGAGCGGTCCCACCCGATTGAGTTGTCGATGGTGCAGTACACGGCGTTGGCCTCGGGGCTTCCGCACGATGTGTACCCGGCCAGTTCGTCACCATCTGAGGAGACGAGTCGGCTGACGGGTTTGAGTTGTTCTCCGAATGATTTGGGGTACTGCATCTTCCAGAACGACTCGACGTCGTTGATGGCCAACAGGGCCAATCGGTCAAAGCTGCCGTTGTCGGTGTTGGCGACACGTCCAGTCGGTGCAGGGCCGTCAGGCCTCGGACCGCTCGGCCCGTCGGATACAGTCAGTCCACTGACCCGCTGTGGATCGAATCGTGCCGAAAGTGGGCGTCCGGCAACGACTGTGTGTCCGCACGCGGAAACTACGGATACGGCGACAACTGAGATCAGAACGTTGGCAACGCGTTTGACGCCGAACGGCAATCGTTCGGTGGGATGTCGTAGGTGCGCGGGCGCAGACACTAGCTATCGAGCACCGGGTCCGCACGTGGACTGTGCGTGGTCGCGTAGGGTGCACCGAAGAGTCGGTAATCCGGTTGGCAATAATCCGGTCCTCCTATACGGGGCAAACCTCACGCATGAGCTCGCAATATCGCGCAACCCGATTGCCACGTTCAGCCCTGTTAGTGATCTGCGCCGCATCCCGCGTGATGGTGGCGCGCTTGGCACGGTCCGCTGGCCGCCAGGTCTGCGCTGGTCGAGCGCTGGTCTGAGGTACCTATATTGATCGTTCAGATAGCCCATCGGAAGCCCTCTATCGTGGTGCAGCTGTGTGCGGCCTGCTGGCGACTACAGGCGTAAATGGAGTATCGCGTCGCAGGGCTATCGACCGCGGGCAAATGCGCGTACTGGTCAATATCAGCAGTGAGCAGAACGTTTGGTCCTATGCTGATCGACATCGGCGATGCTGGCTGGAGTGTTGCCGACCGCAGTCGATAGGCCGGGGTAGGCACGCTGCGATTGCATGAGAACGATCTGGCAGGGGGACTAGGTGACTAAGCGCGGCGGTGAGCAATTTGGCAAATACCGAATCACCGGGTTGCTCGGCGTGGGTGGCATGGGCGAGGTCTATGAAGCTGTGGACACCAGCAAGGACCGTACTGTCGCGCTGAAGATCCTGTCAGACCAGTATTCGCTGGACGAACGCTTCCGTGAACGATTTCAGCGCGAATCGCGTGCCGCTGCAATCCTGCAAGAGCCGCATGTCATTCCCATCCATGATTGGGGCGAAGTCGATGGCCGCCTGTACATCGATATGCGACTGGTGCAGGGCCGGACGCTGCACGACATGCTTAAATCCGGACCGCTCCCCGCCGAGCAGGCAGTAGGGATAATCGGTCACATCGCTTCAGCGCTGGACGCAGCACATGCGGCGGGGTTGGTTCACCGTGACGTGAAACCGCAGAACATCATGGTCACTTCGGGGGACTTCGCGTATCTGGTTGATTTCGGGATTGCCGAGGCTCACGGTGATTCGCGGCTGACCATGACCGGAACTCAAATTGGATCGATGGCGTACATGGCCCCTGAGCGGTTCGGAGGAGAAGACACGACGCCGGCTGTGGACGTGTACGCACTTGCGTGTGTGCTGTGTGAGGCGCTGACTGGGCAGACGCCGTTCCCCGGACAGGGGTTGGAGCAGGTGATTGCTGCACACTTATCCGCACCTGCGCCACGTCCGAGTCTGATCAATCCGCACGTTCCGAGGGCGCTCGACGACGTTGTTGCCCGTGGCATGGCAAAAGAAGCCGACGATCGCTACGGCACGGCCGGCGCGTTGGCGCGCGCCGCGCATCGAGCATTGAGCGACACTGGCCCGTCGTGGGCGCAGTCAGCGACCATGCAGCGGGAGCAGTTGGCCACGCCGCGGCCTGCTCTCCATGACTCGGGGCCGATGACTGGGCCGACGGTTGTCGTCCGAGCGCCGCAGGCTGAGCAGCGCGGACGGTGGGTGGTTCCGGCGGCAATCGGCGCGGTTGGGGCTCTGCTGCTCGGTGGAATAGGCATCGTCATCGGTATGCTCGCTGGCCAGAGCAACACGAACTCAGTCGCGACTTCCTCACCGGTGCAAGCTGTTTCGACAATCGGTGCGCCTGCGGCGCAGCAGCTGCCAGCTCCCCAGGTGCCTGTGCCCGCACCGGTGCCAGCACCGCCGATGCCGTCGTCGGGTGGGACTCCGCCGCTCGTGACCGGCGTTGACAACAGCGCGGCGCACGATAGCTGCGATGCTGGCTGGTCGTTGACGTCTAGGTCGGGGTGGGGGACGCGTTCGGGCCGAGGTTCGGCGGAGACGTCATGTTTTTTCGCTCGGAGTGTGCTCAGTTCGTATTGGGATCAGTACGGCAGTGTGTCTCGTACGCCGCGGGCCGTATCAGCGCCCGGGGCTGTGGACTGCCGCACAGTTGACGGCGCAACCTGCAATGGACCAAATTTTGTGGTGCAGTGCGCTGCTTACGGGTCCGACAACTGGGTGACGTGTGCCGGCGGGAACAACGCCCGGGTCTACATCTACTGAGTAGGCGGGATTCGCCGGGCGTCCGGCGGCGGTAAGTTCAGGACGGGCAACGGCCCGCGGGTAGCTCCGTGGAGTGTTCCTTCAACCAGCGTCCGACTTGTGACAGCTGAGCGATGCCATCGGTGAACGTGCCTGAATTTGGTTGCACTGCAATCGCAACCGCGACCTGCCCCCGATTGGTATAGATCACTCCGAGTTGGCGTACCAGGTATCCACCTGACTCCAGCGGTCCCCAGCCGCCTTTGAACCGAGCGCCTGGGATAGCACCCAGGCCCCACTGTTGATCGCCGGCAATCTGTCCCATGAGGTCGAAAATCGGCGTGCTCCGGTGATCGCATGCTGAGGTCGCGAGGAATCGAGTCTGATTCCGCAGTGACCATTCGGTCTGGCCGAATGCGCTGTAGTCGGGCCGACTTCTCGTCGACTGAACCTGGGTCGGGTCACCGGCTTCCCGCAGCACTGTGTCGACCTTGCTCCCGGCGGTCTCGGGTGGCCCGAGGCCACGCCAGATGACGTCGGCGGCGTCATTGTCGGATTGGGTGATCGCGACTTTGATCGACTCGCCCGCCGCGGCCGAAGCCCCTTGTCTCAGTGCAGCTATCGCGAGTGGCACCTTCATTGTCGACCAAGCTGGTCCGCTGGCCCAGTCACCGAACGACATTGGCGTCCCGCTCCCACCGATGGGCATCACCGCGATGCCCATCGGAACGCCCAGCGAGGCTTGCAGTTGTGCGAAGGAGATTCGGAGATCGCTTGAATCACTGGAAGATTGAGGAGCGAGTGTGGTTGTCGCGGGGCTGAGCGGCGTAACGCCGAACTGGCTCGTAGCTCGGGCGGCAGATGGGGGGTGTGGCACCCCCGCCTGTGATGGCGAAACGTGAAGTCCGATGACAACGCCACCGGTCACGATGAGCAGTGCGATACAGCTTCCCACCAGCACGGCCACGACTCGACGCGGCCGTAGCGAATGTCGTTGAGCCGCGTTGCGTGCCGTCAATTCGAGGTCATCGCGGGCGCGGGACGGCGGTGTCCTCACCTGGCTACCCCCAACCCGCTTGCGACGACGGCTGGGTCAACGATACGACGCTCTGACCCGGGCCCCTTGCACGAGTTTTGCCGCGGCGAGTCTGGCCGAGATCTGTTGCGTCAGGCAGCGTTCGTCAGTCCGCGTTGGACTCCCGGTCGCCGACGAAGGCGACCAATGCGGCGTCACCGGAGCGGATCACGTCGACGCGCTCGCCGCCGTCGCACTGGAACAACCCGATGGTCAGTTCGTGCGCGCGGCGGCCGATGATCCGCCAGACACCGCCTGCGAGCTCCCAGCGCTGCAGGATGTCTACCGGATCGTCGGCCACCGGGCGTCCGAATCAGATGGTGGCGGTGTCGATCACGAAGCGGTACCGCACGTCACTGGCGATGACGCGCTCGTAGGCCTCGTTGACGTAGGAGGCCTCGATGATCTCGATCTCCGGGGTGACGTCGTGCTCGGCGCAGAAGTCCAGCATCTCCTGGGTCTCGGGGATGCCGCCGATCAACGAACCGGCGAGAGTGCGACGCATGCCGATCAGCGGGAACACCGGGACCTCCAAGGGCTTCTCCGGTGCGCCGAGCTCGACGAGCGTGCCGTCGGCCCGCAGCAGGTTCAGGTACAGACCCATGTTCAGGTTCGCCGACACGGTGTTGATGATCAGATCGAAGGTGCCGGCCAGCTTCTTGAAGGTGTCCGGGTCGTTGGTGGCGTAGTAGTGGTGCGCACCCAGGCGCAGGCCGTCTTCCATCTTCTTGAGCGACTGGCTCAGGACGGTGACCTCGGCGCCCATCGCGACCGCGAGCTTCACGCCGACGTGGCCCAAACCGCCGAGACCGACGATGGCGACCTTCTTGTCCGGTCCGGCGTTCCAGTGCCGCAGCGGCGAGTACAGCGTGATGCCGGCGCACAGCAGGGGAGCGGCCTTGTCCAGCGGGATGCTGTCCGGGATGCGCAGGACGTAGTTCTCATCGACCACGATGGCGGTGCTGTAGCCGCCGTAGGTGGGGGTGCCGTCGCGGCCGGTGGCGTTGTACGTGCCGATGTTGCCGCCCTTACCGGTGCAGTACTGCTGCAGGCCGGCCAGGCAGTTCTCGCACTCACGGCAGGAGTCGACGAAGCAGCCGACGCCGACGTGGTCGCCGACCTGGTACTTGGTCACCTCGGAGCCGACGGCGGTGACCACGCCGGCGATCTCGTGACCGGGTACGACGGGGTAGTTGGCCGGGCCCCATTCGGACTTGACGGTATGGATGTCCGAGTGACAGATGCCCGCGAACTTGATGTCGAATGCCACGTCGTGCGGGCCGATGTCACGGCGCTCGATGGTGGTCTTGGTCAGCGGGCTGGTCGCTGAGGTCGCGGCGTAGGCGGAAACAGTCGTGGTCATGCTTTGTCAGTCCTCTTCATTCTCGGCTTGCCTAGCGGCGTGTACCTAACGCAAAAGATTAGCGAAGGTAACGAAATGAGGGCAATCGTGGAGCCCTGATCACACTCAACGGCGGCCGGGGCGGAACTAATCCCGGATTCGGCTGTGAATTGCGCGCTACAGTCCGGCGGCGCGGAAACCGGCGTTGAAGCTGACCCGCTCGTAGCTGGCGACGCCGGCGTGCACGTACGGGTCTGAGGCGGTGAGGGCGTCGGCTTCTTCGGCCGACATGTCCGAGGCGATCAGCACGGCGCCACCCTGCGACTCCAGCCGGCCGGCCAGCAGGATGCGCCGCTCTTCGACGAGCTTGCCAAGCCATTCCAGATGCGCCGGTCGCGACTGGTCGACGACGTCGAGGGGCTGAGTGTAGGTGATGTTCAGTACGTGAAACACGCTACGAGGTTATCCGGCAGGCGTGTAGTTCGATGACCTGGCTGGTGCGCTCGCGCAGTCCGGGCGTCTCGGCGTCGAGGACGCCCAGCACCCGCACGCCGGCATCGGCGACGTGCATGGGCAATTCCGATCGCCGCGGGCCGTGCGGCACCGACCACATGTTGACCAGGGATTCGACCAACCGGAACGGTAGATCGGCGGCGGCCGGATGCACGCCGGTCCGCTCCAGCACTCTCTCACTCTGTGCCAGGTAGTGCAGTCGAAGCCGTTCGCGATCGGACCAGAACGGCTCGAGACGGTCGGCGCGCACCTCGGGAAGCAAATAGAGTGCGCCCAAATTCCAGTTGCCACTGAGCAATTGGTCTCCGTCGAAGGCCGCCAGTGCGTGCAGGTGTTCGGTGGCGGTCAAGGTCGGGGCGGCGTCGTTCAGGGTGGTGATGAACGCCAGTGTCGGCGTGACAGTTTGGCTCAGCAGAGCGCACAGGATGTCGTCCTTGGTCTTGAAGTAGTGATACAGCGAGGCCTGTCTGATGCCGACCGAGTCGGCAATGGTTCTCGTGGACGTGCCGGTGTATCCCAACGTCGTGAACAATTCGCTTGCCGCATCGAGTATTTCGTCTCGTGCGGTGATGCCCGGACGACGTTGCGTGTGCAGCCGTGGTCGTCCGGTGCGGGTGATCGACATCCATTCATCGTGGTCCATCGTGGCGCCGACCGGTATCGCCACCCGTATCTGTCATGCGACAGAAACATGCGATATGCCGCGGTTACCCACGCGAGCGAGTTGCTTACATCGTGCTTACCCAGCCGATACCAGGCGGGTTCGTCCAAAGGGAAAACTGTCAACTGACAGGCCAGCGGTTCGAAGACGTACCAAGGCGTGGCGATGACAACGCGGGAGAGCGCTCATGGGCACCGCTGTATCTGTACTGGACGCGTCGCACGCGCGCCCCGCGGCATCGCCGAACCCCGACGCGGTGGCAACCGTCACCGGCCTGCATGTCACCTTTCGGCGCAATGGGCGCGAGGTGCACGCGCTGCGCGGTGTGTCACTGGCGGTGTTGCCCGGTGAAATCCTGGGATTGGTCGGCGAATCAGGCTCGGGGAAAAGCGTATTGGGATTCGGCATGCTCGGACTGCTTCCGGCGTCGGCCCGAATCGACGGCAGTATCTCGGTGGCCGGTTCGGACATGGTGCACGGAGATGCCAAGGCGCTGCGCACAGTTCGTCGGCTCGATCTGGGCGCGGTGTTCCAGGACCCGATGACGTCGTTGAATCCGACGATGCGGATCGGCAAGCAGGTCGCCGAGGCCGCCGGCAGCGCCGACGAAGCGCTGCGCCTGTTGACCGCGGTCGGCATCCCCGACCCGGCGCGGCGGATGCGTGCCTATCCGCACGAACTTTCCGGCGGTCTGCGGCAGCGGGTGATGATCGCCATCGCGATCGCCGGCAACCCGGACCTCATCATCGCGGACGAGCCGACCACCGCACTCGACGTCACCGTGCAAGCCCAGGTTCTCCGGCTGCTGCAGCGGCTGCGCGACGAAATCGGTTGCAGCATTGTCTTCATCACTCACGACCTCGGGGTGGCGGCTCAGATTTCCGATCGCATCGCGGTGCTCTATGCGGGCCGTATCGCAGAGGTCGGCCCCACCGCAGAGGTCCTCGGTTCACCCGCCCACCCGTATACCCGGGGACTGCTGCGTTCACGGTTGACGCTGCAGACCGCCCGTGACAAACGGCTTGCCGCGATGCCGGGGTCGGTACCGAGTGCGCTGACGCCGTTGCCCGGGTGCGCATTCGCCCCCCGCTGCGAGCAGGTGACCGACGATTGCGCGAAATCACCGCCCGAGCCGGTTTCCGTCGGTACCGGACGGGTCAGCGCCTGCCTGCTGACACCGGAGCAGCTGCCAGACCAGCATGAGCCGGAACCCGTCGGCATGCCGGAACCCGTTGTCGGACAGCCGATCGGTGCGGCCGCCGCAGAGCTACCCGCCGCCGTCACGGTGACTGACGTGACCAAGACCTTTGCCGTCGCGCCGCGCGGCAAGCTACAGGCATTGCGTGGCGTGCGGCTCCAAGTGGGGCACGGCGAATCGCTGGCGCTGGTGGGGGAGAGCGGCTCAGGGAAATCCACCCTGTTGCGCGTGATCTCCGGGCTGGAGAAGGCGACCACGGGCAGTGTGGAGGTGGCCGGCGAGCAACGACCGCAGATGGTGTTCCAGGACGCGGGTGCGTCACTCACCCCGTGGCTGTCGGTCGGTGAGTTGATCTCCGAGCGATTGCGCGGCGCGAAACTCTCCCGGGCAGCCAGACGCGATGCCGTCATCGAGGTGCTGGCCCGAGTCGGGCTGCCCGCCGAGGTGGCGAAATCGCGTGCCGGTCAACTGTCTGGTGGTCAGCGCCAACGGGTTTCGCTGGCCCGCGCGACCATCGTGCCACCCGCGGTGCTGCTGTGCGACGAGCCGACCAGCGCGCTGGACGTTTCGCTGGCAGCCTCGGTGCTCAACCTGATCGGCGACCTGCGCCGCAGCCTGGACATGTCGGTGGTCTTCGTGACGCACGACCTGTCGGTCGCCCGCGTGGTGGCCGATCGCATCGCCGTGATGTACCTGGGCCGCATCGTGGAGATCGGGCCGGCCGAACAGGTCATCGGAGACCCGACGCATCCCTACACCCGCGCGTTGGTCGATGCGATTCCTGACCTCGGACGCGAATCACGGGTATTGCCAGGCGAACCCGCGAGCCCGC
Source organism: Mycolicibacterium llatzerense (assembly GCF_025331195.1). Lineage (NCBI taxonomy): Bacteria > Bacillati > Actinomycetota > Actinomycetes > Mycobacteriales > Mycobacteriaceae > Mycobacterium > Mycolicibacterium llatzerense. Next base: position 145,712 of record NZ_LXOV01000017.1, read on the forward strand.
TGTCGCCGCCGACGGGATGCGCGTTCCATCCGCGGTGCCCGATCTCGGTCGAGGCGTGCAGCGGCGACGAACTCGATGTCCGACTCGTGGGGAAGGCCGGGGGCGCACACCAGGTGGCCTGTATCGAAAAGAAGGTGCCCTGATGGCTGTCGCGCTCTCCGCCCCGAGCCTGGTCCGCGGCCGGCTGCGCCTGGCCCTGCCGCAGTCGCGCTCGATGATCGTCAACTGGGTCGGCTTCTCCCTGGTGATCGTGTTGTCTCTCGCTGTCATCGCGGTGCCGCTACTGGCGCCGCACGACCCGCTGATCCCGGTCGGGATGCCGCTGCAACCTCCGGGTGACCACGGATTCCTGCTCGGCACAGACAGTGTGGGACGCGACATCCTCTCGCGCGTGCTCTACGGCGCGCGGTCGAGTTGGTTGGCGGCGCTGGCGGTGGTGGCGCTGGGTCTGCTGATCGGCGGGTTCGTGGGCCTGGTCGCCGGTGCGACGGGCGGTTGGATCGACGCGACGCTGATGCGCATCACTGACGGCTTCCTGTCCCTGCCTGCGCCGGTGCTGGCGATCGCGGTGGTGGCCGCGATGGGACCGAGTTTCCTGCACACGCTCATCGCGGTGTCCATCGTGTGGTGGCCGTTCTATGCCCGGCTGGTACGCGGGGAGGTGGCGCGGCTGGCTGCGCGCCCACATATCGAGGCGGCAAAACTGGCCGGCGTCAGCAGATTTCGGCTCGCCGGGCGGCACCTGCTGCCGGGCGCGGTGCCCAACGCGCTGGTTGCCGCCAGCCTCGATATCGGCACCCTGATCCTCACCCTGGCGGGCCTGTCCTTTCTCGGACTCGGCCAAGCCGCGCCCGCGCCGGAGCTCGGTGCCGACTCGGCGCGAAACCTGAGTTATTTCCTGCAGCAGTGGTGGATTCCGGTGATGCCGGGGCTGGGGGTGTTGGTGCTGGCTCTGGTCGCCAACATCTCCGGCGACTGTTTGCGCAATTTGATGAAGACGACCGCCTGATGACGACGGGCCGGGTGGGGGCACTGAGTGCCTGTGCGAAGAGAGGTCGGCGACCATTAAGACATTCATAGCGTCTCGGCTCGGGGCGATGGCGGCGATTCTGGTCGCCCTCACGGCAGTGATGTTCGTCCTGCAGAACATCTCACCTCTCGATCCCGTCAAAGCGCAGCTGGGTGCGCAGGCGTCTGCCGATGCGGTGGCGGCTCGACGCGCAGCGCTGGGACTCAACGACCCTGTCCTGGTGCAGTTTTGGCATTACCTGGTCGGCGCCGCCACCGGTGATCTGGGCACCTCGTATCGGACCCGGCACTCGGTGGTGTCCGATCTGGGGTCGTTCGTCCCGGCCACCCTGGAGCTGGCGCTGTGCGGCCTGGCGATAGCCATCGCGCTCGCGGTGCTGCTGGCGTTCAGCACGACTCTGAAGTGGCGGGGCGCGAATGTGCTTCGGGCAGTGTTGTTCACCGGATCCTCGGCGCCGATGTTCCTGCTCGGCATCGTCGGACTCATCGTCTTCTATCAGGACCTGGGCTGGGTGCCGGCCAACGGCCGGATCGCGGTGCCGAATCCGCCGACCGGTCCGACCGGCATGCTCACCGTGGACGGTCTGTTGCACGCGCGGCTCGATGTCGTGGCCGATGCCATGCACCACCTGATTCTGCCGGCGTTCGTCATCGCGATCGGCCCGGCGGTCGCGATCGGCCGGGTACTACGCAGCAGCCTGCTGGCCGATATCGACAGTGACTACGCGCGGACCGCCCGGGCCAAAGGGCTGTCCGAGACCCGGATCCTGGCCAGGCATGTGCTGCGCAACTCGGTCGGCGCCGCTCTGTCGATGACGGGACTCCAAGTGGGCCTGATGTTTTCGGGTGTCCTGGTGGTCGAGCAGGTATTCGGCTGGCCGGGCATCGGACAGTACATCGCGCAGAGCATTCCCGTCGCGGACTTTCCGGCGATCGCCGGCGTCACGCTGATGCTGGGTGCGATCTACGTCGTCATCAACACAGTCGTGGATCTGCTCCAGGCTGCCGCCGATCCACGTATCGCAATCACAGGAGGTTAGATGCCGAAACAGCCGCTCATCGTAGGCAATCCCGTGCTGGTCGTGGTTGACATGCAGGAGTCCGGAGACATGCCGGCCGAACTGGTCGGCATCGCGCACATGGCCGGGTACGACGGCCGAATTGCCCGGGCGCAGCGCCTGATCGCCGCCGCACGTGCCGCGCGAATCCCGATCGTGTTCTTCCAAGAGGTGCACCGCCCCAACGGGATCGACTTCGGACGCGAACTCGACGGCGCCGAGGGAGAGCACTGTGTCGACGGCCGGCCCGGCACGCCGCTGCATCCCGCACTGCTGCCCGACTTCGCCGGACCCAACCACGAGTTCCACATCGTCAAGCGCCGCTATTCCGGTTTCATCGGAACGGATTTCGAGATCGTGCTGTCCGGTCTCAGGGCCTCGACGCTGATCCTCATCGGTGGGCTCACCGATGTCTGCGTGCACTACACGTTCGCCGACGCGCACCAGCGTGACTTCTACGTACGGGTGGTCACCGACTGCGTCGGGGGCTCCTCGGAGTACCGGCACGACGCTGCCCTGGACGCCATGGAGTACCTGCAGTCCGGCGCGATGCGGACCACCGATGAAATCGTCGCCGCCTTTACCGAGATGTCCACCGAATTGTCCGAACCCGCCTTCGAAGGAGTTGCCCGATGATGAAGAGCCACAAGGTCCCCGCTCGCGCACGTGGCGGGTGGCGATACGCGGCCGCCGGTGCCGCCGTGATGTTGACGCTAAGTGGTTGCGGTGGCTCGAATTCCGGTGGCGGTGGCACACCGAATGCCGCCCCCACCGACAAAGTGCTGCACCTGTCGTTCCTGCAGGATCCGGGCCAGCCGCCGGACCCCGACATCTACTACGCCGGCCAGGGTCTGCTGCTGACCACCAACAGCTACGAAGGGCTGCTGCAATACAAATCCGGCGTCGACAAGGCCGTCCTGGAGCCGCTGCTGGCCACCAGTTGGACCGCATCGCCGGACAACAAGGTGTACACGTTCAAACTCCGCGAGGGCGTCAAGTTCCACGACGGCACCGCGTTCACATCGGCGGCGGTCAAGGCGTCTTTCGATCGCAGGCTGGCGGTCAACCAGGGGCCGGCCTACATGGTCAAGGATGTGGAATCGGTTACCACGCAAGGTGATTACGGGGTCACCATCACGCTCAAGGCGCCGAACTCGGCATTCCTCGACTACCTGGCGTGTCCCTACGGTCCCCGCATGCTCAGTCCAGAAGGCCTCAAGAAGAACGGCGCTGCCGACAACGCACAGGCCTACCTGACCAACCATGATCTCGGTACCGGCCCGTTCGTGCTGACGGATGCCCAGGTGGGCTCGCACTATGCACTCGCCGCCTTCCCTGATTACTGGGGGACCAAACCGTATTTCGAGAAGGTCGACATCCCGGTCATCACGGACGTGTCGGCGCAGCAGTTGCAGTTCAACAACGGCCAGGTGGCCGCCATCCTGCACGACCTGCCGTCGTCAGCGGTCCAGTCCTATCTGAGCAACAAGTCGTTCGCCAACTACTCGCTGCCGACGATGATGTCGAACTACGTGTACGTCAACCCGCGTAAGGGCATGATGACCGACGTCAAGAATCGGACCGCCGTGATGCAGGCGATCGACGTCGACGAACTGGTCAAGCAGACGTATTTCGGGCGCGGCAAGAAGGCCGAGCAGATTTACCCGCCGAACATGATGGCCGCCGAATTCGGCAAGCAGTCGGTCCCGCACGATCTGTCTGCGCTGTCCGAAATTGCCGGGAAACTGCCGGCCGACCAGAAGTCCGTCACCATCGGCTACGACTCCAGCAACCCCGATAACCAGCTGATCAGCAACCTGATTCAGACCGAACTGGCCGCGGCCGGTTTGACTGCCAAGGTGCAGGCGTACCCCACGTCGGAGATCTATGGCTGGGTCGGTGGTGACGGTCAGGCCGCACCGGAGATCATGACCTACCTCGGCTGGCCGGATGCGCCGTCGCCGTACACCTGGGGTCACATCTCGTGGGATGCCGATGGTGGTCTGAACTTCTTCGGGTGTTCAGCGCCACCGGTCAGCGCGGCGCTCGCCGCGGGTCTGCCGAACGCCTCGGCCACCGACTTCTCGACCGCCGGTGTGGAAGCGGTCAAGACGGGCTGCTGGCTGAATGTCGCTGATGTCAACGACTTCATGGTCGCCCAGCCCTGGCTGAAGGGAATCGAACAGGCACACGTCGTCACCAACCCGAACTCGCTTCGCCTGAACGCGCTTTCGGTCGGCTGATGGCAACGCTCGTCGGCAAGCCGGGGGTGCGCCGGATCATCCTGCTGACCCTGGGCTGGGAGGAACTGCCGAAGTCGGTGTCGGTGTACGGCGCGCCACCGGAGGAGCGGATGCGCGAACCGGTGCCCGGGGTGCTGCTGCAGACCGACGGCGGTTGGGTACTGCTCGACACCGGCTTCAACACCGCGCTCATACGTGACCCGGCGCTGTACCGGCGGTACTTCCCGACCGTCGAGTACCGCCCGGTGCTGCCCGGTCCCGGCGAGCCCATCGAGCAGCGGCTCGCGGAGGTCGGGGTGGATTTCGACGAGATCCACACCGTCGCCGTCAGCCACCTGCACCACGATCACGCCGGCGGCCTGAAACTGTTCGCCGGCAAGGTGCCGGTACATGCCCAGCGCCGCGAACTCGAGTATGGGCTGTCGAATCATCCTGAGCCTGAACGCAATGCGATCAATCGGGTGGACTTCGACGACCCGAACATCGAATGGCACCTGGCTGATGGGGAAGCCGAGATAGCCCCGGGGATCACCGCGGTGCCCACGTACGGGCATACGCCGGGGCATCAGAGCTTCGTCGTCCAACTGGACCAGTCCGTCGGCGGTGATGGCTTCGTATTCGCCTTCGACGCAGCTGATCTCACCGAGAACATCGAGCACGAACTCGCCATCGGCGGGTTCATCGACGTCGACCCGCAGGACACCATCGAGCCGATTCGCAAGCTCAAGAAGTTGGCCGCGGACAAGGGGTTCCAGTTGATCCCCGGACATGACCCACATGCCTGGCCGGAGCTCACTGAGCATTTCCACCACAGGTTCGGTCCGGTGTGATGCAGTGCGTACTGCGCGCGGATCAGGCACTTGTCGACGGTCATCTGCGCCCGGCGTCGGTCGGCGTGTCCGGCGGCCGGATCGAATTCATCGGGCCCGTGGACGCGGATTGCTCTGCCGTCGAAGAGATTCGGATCCCTGACACCGCGGTGCTGCTGCCGGGGTTCGTCGACACGCACGTTCATATCGACGATCCGGGCACCGACTGGGAGGGGTTTGACACCGCCACCGCGGCGGCCGCCGCGGCCGGTACCACGACGCTGGTGGACATGCCGCTAGACTGTGATCCGGTCACCACCAGCGTCGCGGCGCTCAATGTGAAAAAGGCCGCGGCCGAAGATAATTGCCACGTCGATATGGGGTACTGGGGCGGCGTGGTACCGGACAACCTGGATCAGCTGGCCCCGCTGCTGCGGGCCGGGGTACGCGGCTTCAAATGTTTTCTGGCTGATTCCGGCAACCCGCATTTTCCGCAACTGACCCCTGCACAATTCCGGGACGCCATGGCGCGCATCGCCGAACTGGGGTCGGTGATGTTGGTACACGCGGAAAGTCACCGAGTCATCGACGCCGGGCCGGCGCCATCGGGTCGCCGATACCGGTCGTTCCTGGCGTCGCGCCCAGATGCCGCTGAAGCGGACGCCGTGGCGTTGGTCATCGACACGGCGCGGGAGACCGGGGCCCGGGCGCATGTCGTGCACGTCTCCAGTGCCGCGGTGCTGTCCCGGTTGGCGGCGGCCAAGCGGGCCGGGATTGCGGTGACAGCCGAAACCTGCCCGCATTACCTGACATTCACCGCGGAGGCGGTCCCCGACGGGGGAACTGAATTCGCCTGCTGTCCACCTATTCGCGATGGAGCCAACCGGGAAATGCTGTGGTCCGCGCTGCACGACGGCACCCTGGATTTGGTGGTGTCGGACCACTCGCCGTGTGCGCCGCAGCTCAAAGCCGACGGCGATTTCGGCCGGGCGTTTGGTGGGATCAGTTCACTGCAGCTCAGTCCGCGGGCGGTGTGGACCCAGGCTGCCGCACGCGGTTTCGGGCTCGCCGACCTGAGTCGGTGGATGTCGGAGCGACCGGCGGCGCTGGCCGGCTACACCGACCGAGGCCGGATCGCGGTGGGTATGCGGGCCGACCTGTGCTCCTTCGATCCCGACGGCGAGGAGACGGTGAGCGCGGCTGCGCTGCGGCACCGTCACCCAGTGAGCCCGTACGACGGTGTGCGCCTGCGTGGTTCGGTGCTGCAGACGTGGGTGGCGGGCAGGCCCGCGCTGGCCCGGGTAGGGGAGACGGTATGAGAATTCTGGTGCTCAACCCCAACACCTCGGCGGCCATGACCACCGAGATCGCGGATGTCGCGCGGGCCGCGGCACATCCTGGGGTCGAGATCGTCTGCATGTCACCGCATTTCGGGGCGGAGGCGATCGATTCCGCGGCAGAGAGCTATCTGTCGGCGGTCGGGGTGATGGATGTCGTGGCCCGGCTCACCGGGGACGGGGTCTTCGACTTCGACGCGGTCGTGCTGGCGGGATTCGGCGAGCACGGGCGCGATGCGCTGGCGGAAATGCTGACCGTGCCGGTGTTCGACATCGCCGAATGCGCCGCGCACGTCGCCCATCTGATCGGTAGGCGGTTCTCGGTGATCACCACGCTGACCCGGTCGATCCCTGCCATCGAAGACCGTCTGCTGCTCGCCGGGCTGAACGCGCACTGCGCTTCCGTGCGGGCCTGCGGCCTGGGCACGGCACAGGTGGACGCCGACCCGGCCGGTGCCGTGCAGGCGATCGTCGACGAGGCGGCCCGCGCGATCAGCGAGGACGGCGCCGACGTGATCTGCCTGGGCTGCGCAGGGATGGCCGGTGTGACGGCGGCGATCTCGGCCAAACTCGGTGTTCCCGCCGTCGACGGAGTGGCCGCCGCGGTGGCCCTCGCACAAGCCGTTGTCGGGCTCGGTTTGTCCACCAGCAAGGCCGGGGTCTACGCACCCGGGCCGGACAATCCGCGCAGTCATTGGCCCCTGTCAACAGCGCTGGGGTCGGGAGTTCCGGGGTCATGACCGACATCGATCTCGCCTCCCGCGTCGTCGGAGGCAGCGTGGTGGCGGCCAGCGATGAATCGTTCGGGTTCAAGGAACGGCTCGTCGATCCGGCCGAGCCCGCCTTCGTGCCCGGTACCTACGACCTGCGCGGCGAAGTGGTGGACGGCTGGGAAACCAAGCGCCACGCAGGCCGCGACGGTGACTGGGCGATCATCCGGCTGGGTGCCGCCGGCCGGCTACACAGTATCGACGTCGACACCCGGTTCTTTTCCGGCAATCACCCGACCGCCTGCGCCGTCGACGCCTGCGCGCTGGAACGCACCGAGGACCCGGCCGGCCCCGCCGTGGTGTGGACCCCGATAGTGGAAATGACTGTGCTCAAGGCGGATTCGCACAATCTGCTGGCCGTGACAGACCGGCGCAGGTGGACGCACCTACGCCTGCGGTTGCAATCCGACGGTGGTGTCGCGCGGCTGCGCGCCTACGGCGAAGTGGTGCCGGACCCGGCACTGTGGGCCGGTGTCACCGTCGAGGTGTCGGGCCTCGAGCAGGGCGGGCGCGTCGAATGGTGCAGCGACAGTTTCTATTCCAGCGCCGGCTCGCTGATCGCCCCGAACCGACCGCACAACATGGGCGATGGGTGGGAGACCCGGCGGCGCCGCGATGTCGGGCCCGACACCCACGATGCGGTGATCATCTCGTTCGCGGTCCCCGCCGACCTGCTCCGGATCGAGATCGACACGTCCTACTTCGTGTTCAACGCCAGCCCCGAAGTATCGGTGCTGGGCAGCCGCTGTGTAGCCGATCGTGAACACGGTTGGGGTCTGGTCGCTTTCGACGTCCCGGTGCTGGCGCGCACGACGCTGATTCCCGATGCGCGACAGGTCTTCCCGGTCGATGTGGCCGGCGTGGCCGCACTGCGCGTGCAGGCCTACCCGGACGGCGGGATCGCCAGGGTGCGGGCACTCGGGGTTCCCGCCGCCGACGGGTTGCAGGTACTGCATGACCGATGGGAGGAGAGTTCGTGACCGTGCAGATGACCGAGTGTGCCGGGCTGTGGCGGCGCACCCTGCTGATCGGGGCGGACGGCACCCGGGACGACGAGCCCGGAGTGCTGTGGCTGCAGGGGCTGACGGCGTACGTCGACTCGCGCGGCTTCGCGGGGACGCTGGCGCAGCACGGCGACGTCTTCGAATGGCATCGTGCCGTGGACGTCGAGCCGCCCGGTCCGTTTCCGGATGCCGGCGTGATGACCTGGGACGGTGAGGTTCTCATCGAGGCCGGTGTGCACGAGAACTACATCGAGCATTGGGTCCGTGACCCGGGCTGCGACGGCGCGGACGACGACGGCCGGGTGGGCGCGCTGTTCCTTTCCGGAGCGGACGGCGCTCAGGCTCTGCTGCTCCGGGCCGGCGGGCTGTTCGGCTGGGCCGATCGCGGCCAGGTGCTCATCGGCACCGTCGGCGATGCCGCCTACCAGCAGCTCGGAATCGTGATGTGCGGCGACGAAATCCAGGCCAACGGCGTGCGCTGGACGGTGGATGAATCGGAAGGGGATGTGAATTCATGAGTGGCATAACGTCATTCACGTCGGTGCCGGTCATCGACATCGGTGGACTGTACTCACCCGAGCGCGCCGAGCAGGAACGGGTGGCTGCCGAGATCGGCCGTGCGGCAGCCGAAGTCGGCTTCTTCTACATCAGCGGTACCGGTATCGACGAGGCACTGTTCGACGCCATGCTCGCCGCCGTCAAGGAGTTCTTCGCGCTGCCGGTGGAAGAGAAGATGCGCAACTACATCGGGCTCTCCCGCTGCCACCGCGGCTATGTGCCGATCGGGGAGGAGGGCCTCGAGGGCACCATCCCGGACCTGAAAGAAGCGTTCGATACCGCGCTCGACCTGCCCGTCGACGACCCGGACTACCTCTCCGGCAACCCGATGCTCGGCCCCAACGCCTGGCCGGAGCTCGTGGGTTTCGCCCCGGCGGTGACCGCCTACTACCAGGCGCTGCTGGCGGTGGGGCAGCGGCTGCTGTGGGCATTCGCGGTGGCGCTCGGCGAAGACCCCGAGGTGTTCTCCCGGCACGCCACCAAGACCCCGAGCCAGTTGCGGCTCATCCACTACCCCTACAACCCGGATGCCAAGGACAGCATCGGGATCGGCGCGCACACCGACTACGAATGCTTCACGCTGCTCAAGCCCACCGCGCCCGGACTCGAGGTGCTCAATGGGGCAGGCGAGTGGATCGACGTCCCGCCGGTCGACGGGGCGTTCGTCGTCAACATCGGCGACCTGCTCGAGCTGTGGACCAACGGCGCGTTCGTGGCGACCAGCCACCGGGTCCGCAAGGTGGCCGAGGAACGGTACTCGTTCCCGCTGTTCTTCAACGTCGACTACTACACCGAGGTCAAACCGCTACCGCAGTTCGCCACCCCGGAAGCCAAGAGCCGCCCCACCTTACGGGCCGGCGAGCACCTCTTCGCGCAGACCGCGCAGACCTTCGCCTACCTCCGGCAGCGCATCGAGACGGGCGAACTGGTGTTGCCCGACGGTTCGCTGGGTCTGGGACAGTTCGGTCAGCAGGCCCTGCAGGAGGTGGACTAGTTGATGGGCGCGTTGAGCCAGTGCAGGTCGTCGAGCATGCCGCGGGCCGCCACGATGCCCTGACCGGTCTGCCACACCTCGTTGTTCACGATGAACACCCGGTTGTCGCGGGTGGCCGCAAGCTTCTTCCAGGCCGGGCTGTCGAGCAGGGTCCGGGCGCGTTACGTGGCGGCAGGGGGAGGCGCCGGGGCGGATTTGATCCCTCTGGACCCCGATTTGACCCGTCCGCGCCACAAAGTGGGCCGAGATTGCTGATCCACATCCGTCTCATCTCTGCTCCACATGCTGTGGAAAGCCATGTTCGGGCTGTGCTTGAATTTAACGCAGAGGGGATCTCGACCGGGGGTGTTCGAGTGAGTGGCGCGTGCGCGCGCAGCTGATCGGAGTCGCAGACTGACATGAGCCAGCCCAATCCGTTTGACTTCAGCGACTTCGGGCCGCCACGTCGCGCGGCGACTCCTGTGCCGGGACCGCTTGCCCCAGGGGCCCAGCCGAACATCGCGGGCCCGACGTCCACGGGCTTCGATCCATTCGCAGGCCAGCCACCGAGCCGGGCCGTCGCGCCCGGCGGTCCGGCTGGAACCGGCGACGTGTTCGGTGGACATGGGCGTCCCGCCGGTGGCGCGGTGGACGTGTTCGGTGGGCAGGGGGCTGTTGTCGGGCCCCTGGCACTCACCGGGCCGCCGCTGACGCTGTTCGGGGCGGCGCTGGCCGCGGCTGTTCTCGGTGTCGTCGTCGGGTTGATCGGCGCGTTCGCCGTCCACGGGGCGCTCTTGCCGCCGCTGGCCGGCTGGTTGCTGGCCGGGCCCGTCGCGGTCGGGGTGTTGGCTCAATATTCGCGGGTGGATACCCGTCGCCGCACTGATGCCGTGTATTCGGCGCCTACGTGGACCGGCGGCGCGTACTGGCTGGTGCTCGCCGTATGTCTGGTGGGTATTGCAGTGGCCGCGTGGCAAATTGCGTTGTGGGCGGGTCGGCTGTAGATGGCACCCCTGATCCACCACCGTGCCGTTGTCTTCGTCCGCGCCATGGTGGCGGCTTTGCTGCTCGCCCTGACCGCCATGACCGGTTGGGCGTCGCCAACCGCACACGCCGCACCGGAGAAGAACGCCGGCGCGAACCGGTTCGGCTCATGTTTGGCCTCCCAGAAATCCGGTGACCTGCTGCTGCTGTTCGACGAATCGGGCAGTCTCACCCAGACCGACCCGAAGGCAGCTCGAGTGCAAGCCGCCCGCTACCTGCTGCAAACCCTGGGGCGCTACGCAGACCGGGTGCAGGCCGATCTGTCGGTGAGCGTTGCGGGATTCGCCGACACGTACGTCACCGAGCACGATTGGACACGGTTGACGGCGGGCAGTGCGGACTCGCTGGGTGGCTCATTGGCGCCGCTTGCCAACAAGAACACCGGCATCGATACCGACTACTGGCTGGCCCTCGACGGAGCGCGGCAAGCGTTGGCGGCGCGCGGTGCCGGGCGCTGCCAGGCGGTCGCCTGGTTCTCCGACGGCAAGATCGACTTCACCCAGCGCCCGGGCACGAAACCGTATGCCGACGGGATCTCGCTGGACTCACCGGATGGGGTCGCCGAAATCGGACGCCGTGCGGTCGATTCGATCTGTCGGCCCGGTGGGTTGGCGGACCAGATCCGGTCCAATCGAATCGTCATGCTGGCGATCGGGCTGGGGGCCGATGCCGCCCCGGCCGATTTTGACGTGATGTCTGCGATCGCAACCGGCCATGGCCTGGCCGGAAAGGGCTGCGGCGACATCCTCGACCCGGTGCCGGGGGATTTCTACCCGGCGGCCGACATCGATGACATGCTGTTCGCCTTCGACGCGCTGAATCCCGACCCCGGCGTCACCAATCAGGGCCCCGTGTGCAAGTTGCAGGTATGCCCGGAGGCCCGACACAACTTCGTACTCGACCGGTCGATCAAGTCGGTCAGCATTCTGGGCTCGGGCGGGCAACCCGGCGTCGTCCCCTATTTGGTGGCACCAGGTGGGCAGACGATGGAGTTGCCCAAGACCAACGGCAAAATCAACGCCGACCTGGGCGGCGTGCCCGTCAGCTATGAGTGGCAATCGGATTCCGCGCAAGCGATTTCGATGCAGAACACCGGAAATCCCTTGTGGGCCGGCCAGTGGGCGATCGTGTACGTCGACGTCAGCGGCCAGCACCCTGAAGCGGTGTCGAAGGTGAACATTCATATCGTCACCGACATCTTCCCGGCGTTGGCCAACCCGAAGCTGGCGTGGCGCAGCGGTCAGGTGCTCGAAGGCGTGAAATTCATGCTGGTCGACGGTCAGGGCAAGCCGGTGACCGACCTCGCGGGCACAGCGCTGATGTCGGCGTCGCTGGTACCCAACGGCGCGGCGCCGATCCCGTTGCTGACCTCGGTCAGCGGTCCCGACATCGGTAAGCCGTTGGACGTAGACCTGCGCGATGCCAGCCCGGGGCAGGCGACCTTGCGGATGTCGCTGATCATCACGACCGCCGCGGCCACCGACCCGGCCGGCACGCAGATCGCGCCCGGCACCCAGCTGTCACCGCAAGGCGTCGAGGTGCCGGTGCAAATTCTGCCCCGACTCGGGATGCCGACTCCAGGCGAGCGCGTCGATTTCGGCGCAGTGGAAGCGGCCAAGGGCGCGAGCGGCACCCTGCCCATCACCGGCCCCGGCTGCGCATGGATAGACGACAACGACGCCACCAAAGTCGTCGCGGCGCCGGACGGCGTCGGCACCCCGCGGGTGAGCGCCGGCGCGAATTCCGCGCAGAACTGTCTGAAAGTGCAGGCCGGCCAGACCAGCAACCTCGATCTGACGCTGCGCACCGAGCACGACGGGCGTGGGGGGCTGTCCGGCACGGTTCCGGTACATGTTGCGCCGCTGGAGAACACCACCGAATCGCAAACCGTCGACGTGCCGTTCGTGGCGTCATTGACCAAACCGCTCAACACCACGAACTTCGTGTTGGTCCTCATCGCCGCACTGCTACTCGGTCCCGGCTTGCCATTGGCCTTGCTGTACGCGACCAAGTGGTGGGTGTCGCGCATCCCCGGCACGGTTCTGCTGGCCGAACGCATCCCCGTCGAGGTGAAGTCCGGTGCGGTCGTCCGGGGCGGGGAGCCGTTTGCCCCGGCCGAGACCGACCTCGTCCACCCAGTGCCTGGTTTGTCGGGCGGGACGCGGAAACTGGAGGTGCACGGTGTCACCCTGGCCGCGACGATGGGTCGCAGTCCGTTCGGGACCGGCCGGGTCGTCGTGACGGCCGATGGCCGGGTCAGCGTCGGCTCCAAGATGCCCGGCACGGACCGGTCCGGTGTGCGAGCGGTGCTGCCGTTGGCGATCCACAACACCTGGGTCGTGCTGTATGACCCGCGCGGGCCGGAGTCCAGCGCGGAGGTGTTGATCCTGGTGGCGGGTACCAGCGACGTCAGTGCGAAACAAAAGATCTACGACGACATCAACCAGCGTCTGCCCGATCTGCTCACCGCACTGCGAGCCAGTGCGGTGCAGTCCGGGCTGGTGTCGGCGTACGACGGCGAGCAATCGAACTCGCCGTTCGGGCAGGCCGCCGGCCCAGGTGGGGGGAGCGGCTCAGATCCGTTCAGCGCTGCTGCGCCCGCCGCTGCGGCGGCCCAGGCAGCGCCGTTCGCCGATCCCTTCGCCGGTCCGTTCGGGGCGCAGCCGACCGCTCCCCGTCCGCCTGTGGGGCCGCCGATGCCCCCCAGTGGGCCACCGCCGCAACACCGGCCGCCCGGAGGTCCTCAGTTCTCGGGGCCGGGCAACAGGCCGGCCGATCCCTACGCCGGCACCACAGCCGGCCCGGCCTGGCAGGACGTCCCAACTCCGGCGGGACCGCCCGATCCGTACGCCGAAACCCGCGAGGCGCCGCTTTCCTACCAGCCGGGCGCCAGGTTCGCCCCCGGACCTCAGAACCCGACGGCCGGCCCCCGCGGCGCCGCGCCACCACCCGATCCCGCGCCGCCCCAGCGGCAACCGATCAACCCTGGCAATGAACCTTTCAACCCATTCGGGGAAGGAACCTGATGCGACGATTTCTGGTAGTGGGATGCGGTGGTTCCGGTGGCGCCACGCTGGCGTTCATGATGGACCAGCTGCGTTCGGAGCTGCTCGCCGCCGGGGTCGACCATTTGCTGGCGGGTTGGCAGTTCGTGCACATCGACGTACCGAGTGGCGCCGAACCCGGCCCCGAAGGCCTCGCGAACGTCCCCGCTCAGGGCGGCACCTACATCGGCTGCGGGCCGCAGGGCTCCAGCTACTCGATTCTCGACGGGGCGCTGTCACAGCGGCTGGTCGCTGATGGCGCGCTGGACACCATCGCGACCTGGGCGCCGCGCAATCCCCAAGAGGTGACCAACCCCATTTCCGCGGGTGCAGGCCAGTACCGGGCCATTGGCCGGATGATCACCCTCAGCAAAGCCGCCGAAATCCAGACCCGCCTGCAATCGGCATGGGACCGGCTGTTCCGGGTGGAAACCATGTCCGAGATGGCGGCCGTGACTGTGCCGGGAATGGGCCGCTTCGACCCGAACGATCCGCCGCTGGTGCTGGTGGTGTCCTCGATGGCCGGTGGCGCGGGAGCGTCAATGGCATTGGACGTGTGCCGGTTGCTGACCATGGTCACCGGTTTGGACCCGAAACTCATGGGCGTCTTCATGGTCACCCCTGACATCTTTGAATCCCTCCCGGAGAGCGCCCGCATCGGAGTGCGCGCCAACGCGCTGGCCATGCTCGGCGAGATCGTCGCCAGTCAGTCCGGAGCAGCCCGCGAACACGACGTACGCGTCCTTCGCGCGCTGGGCCAACAGCACGGCGATGGCGAACCGGTACCGTTCGCCCGGGTCTTCCCGATCGGGCGCTACATCGGCGCCGAGCGCACCCAGTTCGGGGATGGCTCCCAGGGTGCGGTGTATCGCGGGCTGGCCCGTGGGTTGGCCGCGCTGATGATGAGCGGCAAGGCGACGTCCCAGTTCGTCTCCTACGACCTCGGTAACACCGCGTCGCCCGAAGGTGACCGTGATCTGCTCGGCTGGGGTATCGCCACCTGGGATGTGTTGCCCTGGGGCACCTACGGTTTCTCCAGCCTGTCGATGGGCCGGGACCGCTACGCCGAGTACGCCGCGCAGCGGCTGGCCCGCAGCAGCGTCGACAAGCTGCTGTTCGGCCACATCCAGCCGGGTAATGCGGCGTCGAGCACCGAACAGCTGGACTCGCTGATGGCCTCGCAGTGGCAGCGTCACTGCAGCGCACTACGACTGCCCGCAGCTGTGGGTGACGAGCAGTCCAGGGTCGGTGTGTTGGGCAATTGGATCGCCACCAGCGCCTTCTCGCCCGATGCGGTGGCCGCCACCGTGAACGGCATTCTCGACCGACAGCTGCGCGGTTATCTGCCCAACCCGGCGGGGATGACCGCAGACCAATGGGTGCCGGTTTTTCGGCAGGCCGTGCAGAACCGCGGTCCCGAATTGTCGAGGGCCTGCGCCGAAGCCGCGTACGCGATGGCATTCGCGTGGCAGCGCGACTTCGCCGAGCATCTCGAGGACATGATCGCCGGCAGCGTATCGGCCATGGGGTTGCCCTACGCGCGGGAACTGGTCGACCGCCTGCGGCGCTTCATAGACGATCAGCTCGCCCCTGGCGCGGCGCAGCTGGGCGCCATGGGTGCGCCCGACATCGCCGGCGTCCCGCCGCAGGTCGACGCCGCACTGCGATCGCTGCGCGGGGTGATGTCAGGGGCCGATCAGGTCTTGGCCATGGCGATGGACGGGTTCCGCGCCAATGTGCGTCGACAGCTCTACGCCGATGCCGTCGCGCGGATCGCCGACGTGATGAAGGTGATGGGGGTCGAGCTGTTGGCGCCGCTGCGCGACGCGCTCGGTGAGGCCATGATCTTGTTGGAGAAGGCGCGCACCGAACAGCCCTCCGACGTGGGCCTGGCTCGGTTGGCCACCGACCAGTACGCGGCGTGGCCCGCCGACGCCGACGAACTCGTCTCGCCCCGGTTCTCGGAAGCCAACAACGAAGTGCTGCTGATCAGCTCGTCTGCGTTCAAGGGACGTTACGAGACGGATCTACCCAAGGCGGTGGCCGGCAACACCGCGATGATTCCGCTGCGCAGCGCCATCGACGCAGCGTGCGGGCAGGTCGTGGTCGGGCAGTGGCCGACTACCGGCGGCACCGCCGCGCCGGGTGGGCTGATCACGCGGACGTCGACGTGGGTGACTCGGGCGCTCGGCATCGATCCCGAATCGGGTCGGCCACGGGTTCCGTCGATGGCGCAATTCGATGTGCATACCCGGCCTGCCGAACTGTTGTCGCGGGCGCGGATGTACATCCAGCGGCCGGGGGAGTCGTTCGAGGAGTTCTGCAAGGTGTCTTTGCGCGACTACGTCGCCGGGATGGGTGCTGCGGAATCCGAACTGTCGGAGCGCCGCCGCGACATCGCAGGCAAATTCGGTGAGGCATTGTCGTTGGCGCGGCCGCTGGCAAGCGTCAACGAACAGGCGCTGCAACGGGTGCATCCGGGCAAGCAGGTGGAGTACCGCTACAAGTTTTCGGAGATCCCATTCGCCGGGCAACCGGTCGCTGATGCGTTGGCCGACGTGCTGCGCACCAATCCGCGCATCGATCAGGCGACCAAGGACAACTACGAGCGGTCGCTGTCGGATGAGGACACCGTGACCAGGGTCGACATTTTCGGGTCCTACCCGAACTATTCGCCGCTGGCGTTCGACTCGGTGCTCAAACCCGCCGCGCAGCAGTGGGCGCAGATCGCCGGTCCGGGTCGGGCGGGGTTCTGGCGGTGGCGTCGCTCGCGGCCGTTGGCGGCTTCGTTGCCGATGACCGACGACGAGCGGCGCACCATGACGGCCGGCTGGTTCCTGGGACAGCTGACCGGCCGAATCCAGATCCCGGCGTCCCCGTACACCGATCCGGTGCGCATCTATGACGGGCAGGACAACCAGTGGCTGGCCTTCCCGAATCCGCTGCTCACCCCACCCTCGGCTTTTCAGGCGTCCTACGACTGGCTACCGGCGGTACTCGAGAGCGTGCTGCTGGCCATCGCGCAGTCCCACGAGCCTCCGGTAATGCGTTCGCTGCGCCCCTATGGTGTGCTGCGCCAGCTCTATGACGCGCACACCCAGGACCCGGCCAGCGGCATCGTGGAGCTGTCCGCCGCGGCCCTGTGCCGAGAGTTCCTCAAGACCGGGACCGCCGGACCGGGAATCACGTCCCGCATCCCGGCAGTGGCTGCGGCGACAACGCCGGATGAGAGGGCCGCTGCCAGCGAACAATGGCTGAGTCAGATTCGCGATGTGGCCGCCCAGTACCTGCCCGTCGACGCTGCCGGTGCCGCACCCGACGGGGCGTTCACCACGGTGGCGACCCGCTCGAAGGCCGCCAAGACGCCGATCTTCCGTGACATTGCGCCCGAAGTGTTCTGGGCCACCGACACGCTGATCCGGCTGGTGACTCGCGAAGCCGCGGCGTTGGCGAGCGGGCAAGCGTCGGGCCCGGCGTTCATCGACGACGGCAGCTTCGTGGCGATCCCGGAAGGGGGCACGTTCTGACCACGACCGCGCGGTTGCCCGCGCTGACGGTATTGGTGGTGCCCTCGCACTACGGCGAGGATGTCACTGCCGTGCTGACCGACTATTCGGCAGCCGGCCTGCTGGACCCGTTCGTGTGGATCAGCGATGCCAGGCTCGGCGGCCCCTCGACACCGGCCACGCTGGTGCGGCAGGGGCGCGGCGAAACCGTGCAATTGCAACAGCTCTTGACCAGCGAGCGATACAGCCGCGTTCGTATCGCGGTGCTGGTACCCGTTGAAGGTGAACCAGCCCAACGGGTATCGCTGGCCGCCGAACAGTCCATCGAGCAGATCGTGCGAAGTTGCGCGGTGGGTGCCCGGATCGTCCTGTTGCGGGCGCTCATTACCGGCGGCTCGGCCGCCCCCCAGCCGGCCGATTCGACCCTGATCCTGGAAGGTTGGCACAACCTTCTGGTCGCTCCGGAAGATTCAGCGAGCCCCGGGCTCGGTGCGGTGGCCTGGGGGCACCTGGTCGACCCGGTCGACATCGCCCAGCGCGCCGCGCCGGTAGTCGCCGCTGTCGCAGGCATGTGGTCCGGTGTCGACGGAACTCCGTTCGACACCCTGGAAATCCTGCCCGGACAGACGGTGCGCGTGGTGCGTGCCTTCTACCGTCGCCTCGACAGCGCCGCAGTCGAGCAGCGGCTACGTACTCACTTGTTCGACCCCGCCGGCCGGTTGCCGCTGCCCCGCGGTGGGGACCTGCCGGTGGTCTACGTCGACGATGTCGCCACGGCCGCCCAGACGATGGCCCGCATGCTCTGGACCAAGCATCGTGACGTACTGCGCGGGCCGCGCCTGGCCGGGCCGGACTCCGCGGCGACGGCGATCTCGATCTGGACCGCGGTGCGCATGTTCTGCACCTTCATGGGTGCGGCATTGCGCAATGCACCCGGCGCGTGGCTGTCCGCCGTCAAGAGCACCGTCACCGCAGCAGTCGTCGGCTCCGTCCAGGGCACGGTATTCGGCAACAGCAATTCCGCGTTCGCGGTCGTCGCCAACGCTGATCTGGCCAACTGGGAGGAAGTCGGCCGCAATGCGGACACCCTCAGCGCCGCACTCGGCGGGCCTGGGCCGACCGACCAGCGGGCCCGCGCCGACCTCAGCGCGCTGTGGACCGATTTCGTCAACGGGGCGCTGACCCTGGCAGACGGAGGTCGCCGTGGTGCCGGCATGGAGCCCATCGGTGTCGGCTCAGGGGTGGGCGTGGTGGCGAACGCAGCCGACGTGGTGGGCGGCCGCGGCGAGGAGTTCCGCGGTATCCCGACCTCGTTGGCCGCGGTCATAGGCTGCGACGCGGTGCACCCGGCCGACGTCCTCGGCGCCGCCGAGGTAGCCGACCGGCTCCAGCGCGCCTACCAGGATCCCGCGGCGGGACTGGAGGCCCGCACCGCGAGTACAGCGCTGGCGGAATGGCAGTCCGTCATGGCGAAAAGCTATGCGTGGCAGGCCAGTTCGATTCTTGCCGATTTTCTGGGCCGCGCCCGCACCGAGGTCGCGAGTCTGGTTTCGGCACTGCAATCCGCCGGTGCCGAAAATGGTGACGAGCGACTGCGCGCTCGGCAGCGCACCGTCGGCGTCATCCTGAAGGCGTCCACCTGGGCGGTGTTGGCGGTGCTGATCGCCACGATCGGGTCCGCGGCGGTCGGCTGGGTGACGTGGACATTCTCGCTCAGCCTGGCGGCAGTGATGGTCGTGCTCTACGTGCTGGTATCGCTGGCGCTGTTCTTGGTGATGCAGCGCGATCTGTTCGCCGAAATGAATCTGCGCCAAAACCATGAAGAGCAACTGCAGTACATGCACGGCAATCTGCGCAACGCGCTGGCCGACGTCAGTCGGCTATCGAGCGCATACGGGCAATTGCTGGCCTGGAGCCGGGTGTTGGGTGCGGTTTTGCGTGCCCCGTTCGGCCCGGCTCCGGCCGGCAGCGAGCCGGCCGGTCAGCTGGCCGACGGGCTGCCACGCAGCACCCAACTGGGGGTTGCGGCTCCCCGTGGTGAACACGGCGCCCATGCGGTGCACACCATCCAGCGCAACCTGTACGCCCTGGGGTGGCTCAGCGCGCCTTGGCAGGACATGGTGACCACCGCCGCGGCGCGGCTGCGCGAAGAGCCCGAGATGTTGTTGCGGATGCCTGGTGCCGGGTCCGGCTCGGGGCTGGATCAGTGGTCGGCCGCCGTCGCGTCCGGACAGGTCCGCGCCGGCGGCGCCGATGTGCTGTGGGGCCGGGTGATGCAGATGTTCGCCCAGGACACCCAGGTGGCAGACGCGCTGACCGGCCAGGTGCTCGTCGAGGGGTACCCCGGACCGGTTGCCGCGGCACAGTTCAGCGCCGGCATGACCGAAGGGCGCGACGCGCCTGCCGCACCGTTCCACAGTGCCCTGTTTTCCAACTCCGCGATGACCGCCGGGCGCTCATCGGTGGCCATCCACGACACCGCGGTGGTGCGCACCGGATTGGGCTACCAGGCCGTGGTCGTGCAAGCCAGTGAAGGTTTGCCGCCCTATGACTTCGCGATCTTCGAACCGCCGCTGAATTTCCTCCCCGGCAGCGAGGGCGAAGTGACCACGATGCTCAAGCAATCCGACTGGTCGGGCAATCCTCCGGGTCAGGACTTGGTGTTCTAGACCATGACCAATCCGCATTCGGAGGGGGGCGACGACCCGCGCCTGCCCACGCTGACGGCGTGGCGGCAGCGGCTGATCGATGCCGGCTTGGTCTCCAAGACAACATTCAAAGAAGCCCACCTGCGGATGGTGCTGCGGTCCGGGCGCACCGCCGCCGACCAGATCCGCGCAATGCTGCCCGGCTCGGCGTCCCAGCACGCCGACGAACTCGCCGGACTCCTCGCCGACCTGTCCGCTGAGGGCAGCCGGCAGGACCCATCCGAGCCGATGGCGACCGGCGGCCGACACGGAATGGCTGATCGTGAGGTCGCCGACGGCGAGCGAACGGCGATGATCAAGGTCGGGATTCCGGCTGCGGCGGGGCCGGCCCCGGACTCAGCGGTGCGGCCGACGGTTTTCGATGCCAGTGCCATGGATTTCGCGCCGATGCGGGCGGCCGCACAGCGGGGTCGGGAGTATGCGGCCACGGTCGAGAGGACGGATGGCGCCGCCCGGCGGATCAGCTGGCCACCAATGTTGCCGCCACCCGGACCCGCGGAGACCGTGGTCGTCTACCGGCTGGTCAGTGCCGACGACGCGGCGCCCTACTCTCCGGACCGGGCGCACCTGATCACGGCCACGAGCGGCACTGCCGGCCTCGATCCGCAGGCCACTGCAGCGGCGGTGCGCCACTACCAGGTCTGGGCCAACACCGGACCGGACCTGACAGCCGCACTGGCCGCGCAACCGGTCCTGCATGCCGCCGCAGTCGCGGTGAGCCCGCCCACCGAGGTGTCGATCGGCGACGACAACGGCCAGGTCATCGGTCGCTGGACCGTAGCGCCCAGCGTGGCGGCGGTGTTCGTCTACCGGATTCCCGCCGAAGACGCCGGCCGCGACGGACCCCAGTACCGCATTCTCGCCGATGGCGACAACCGCAACGGATGTGTCGATGCCGCCGCCGCGCGCGGCGGCCGCTACACCTACCGGCTGCGCGCCGCGGCCAACGTCGACGGCGTCACCCGACTCTCCGATCCCGTCGACGTCGACGTCGATGTGAGCGCGGTGCTGTCGCCGGTCACGGACCTGACCGCTTCCGTTGGTCTCGACGGCGACTCTTTCGACCTGGCCTGGACGGAGCCCCCTGGCGGGCAGGTCATCGTGTTTCGAACCCAAGATGCGCCAGGCGACAACGCCGCGCACGCCGAACTGCCTGAAGTGGCCCTGGAGCAGGCCGGGCTCGGCGACGAACAACGACTGCGTCGGCCCGTCTCGACGGCCCCTGGCCCGAACTCGGTCGCACCCAGGTCGGTGATGACAGGAGTCTCCTGGCCCGCAGAGTGGAGCCGTGCCTACTTCACGCCGGTGACCGTGTTGGCCGGGCGGGCATTGCTCGGCAAGACCGTCTCGGTGGTGCGGACCGGCGTCATCCGGGACGTCGAACTCGTCGAGTACTGCAACAAGAAGGTGCTGACCTTCGACTGGCCTGACGGCGCGGCGATGGTCGTTGTGCACATCGCTCCGAAAGGACACGACCCCCGAACCGGCCTGACCGGCAAGTCCTTCGAGATATCGCTGGAGGACTACGAGAAGTACGGCGGCATGCACCTGACCGACCAACTTCCGGCGACGGGCTGTTCGTTGCACCTGTCGCCGGTCGCGTTCACCGGCGGCCGCCGGGTGACCGGTGCCGTACGGAGTATCGAATACAACGGCTTGCTGCGTCTGTCGTACGCGGTGCGAGTCGTCACCGACGAGGTCGGCATCCCCAGCCATGCCACCATCGCCGTGCGCTCGGAGTGGGACCTGCCCAACTCACCGGCATTCGTGTTGATCCACAACCCGTCGCGGTTGCCGCTGTCCATCCATGACGGTCAGCCCATCGACGTCGCACCGGTGGACTCCGCCGGTCGCATCTCGGATCATCCCGCCAAAGAACTGCGTTGGTCGGCGTTGACCACC
The DNA here is from genome assembly GCF_025331195.1 of Mycolicibacterium llatzerense. Lineage (NCBI taxonomy): Bacteria > Bacillati > Actinomycetota > Actinomycetes > Mycobacteriales > Mycobacteriaceae > Mycobacterium > Mycolicibacterium llatzerense. The sequence goes on from NZ_LXOV01000017.1 coordinate 167,697, forward strand.
CACGGCACGGGTGAACTGTGGGCGGCCAACCTGCGCGGCGTTGCCGGCTACTTGCGGTTGTTCGTCAACTCTCCGTCGCCGGCGCGGCTGCGCACCATCGCCCTGCTTGACCCCGCCGTCGACACCCTGCGCATCCCGGGTCCCATTGCATGAACGACCGCTACGGGCAACTGACCTACACCTCGTTCGATACCGCGCGCGCGGCCGGTGGCTGGCAGATCAAACAAACCTCCGGAGACCTCACTCCCGACGAAACCAAGGCATTGCTCGCCGGCGTGCGCACGGCCTTCCGGCCGGTCACCCCTCTGCCGGACTACCCGACGCCCGAGCAGCTGGCGGCCGGACCGCGCCGTCTGGCCTACGTATATACCCCGACCGCGGCACATTATTGGCACAGCGTGCCGGCCGGAACGGACAGCACGGGCCGCCCGGGAAACGTCCTCGCCCATGCGCTCATCGACCGCCTGGCCGCGCACCCCGGTGACCGGCCGATCGAACGGTGGCGATCCCCGCAGTGGCTGTGCCCGTTCGGTGCGGCCGCCGTGGCACGAGCCACGCTGCCCACCACCGCGCCCACCCCAGCCGGTGCGGTCAGCCGCGATAGTGTCGTGGCCTTTCTGTTCGACCCCACGATCTGGCGCATGGGCACCCTGTTCGGGCTGCTCGATGCTGTCGCCGCCGCGATGTCCGGAGGACCGCCGGTCGTGCTCGGCACAACGTCACCCGATGCGGCCGCCCAATGGATCGGGCTGATCAGCTACCTCATGTCGCCGGCGACCGCGGCGACGCTGAACTTCAGCACCTTCGACCGCGTCGAGGCCATCGGACAAGCCCTGCACGCCGGCTACCACGTCACCGCCGTCCCGGTATGCGACCTCGATGCCGTCGATCACCACACTCTGGTGGTGATCGACGAAACCGCCACGGTGTCCCTCGGCGAACTCGGTGGTGAACCGCACCGCACCTCCGGTGGGCAAGCCATTGCGGTCACTGCGTGGTCGTCGATGGCCCAAGTGGTGCTGATCGAACCCACGATGGCCGCGCGTGTCTTCGCCGCCATCGACCACCACGCCGCTAAAGCCGGCGATGCCCGACTGCACCCGGCGTGGCCGATGGCCATGGCGGTGGCCACCGACCCCACCTTCGACGATGCCATCGCCGAAGCTCATACCGTCATCGCCGCGCACAGTCCGCCGCACCTGGACGGCGAAGCTGCCGTCCTGGTCGGCCGCGCGGTGACGGACCTGGCAGGCACCACGACCGGTGATGCCTGGCGTGCGCTGGAGTACATCAGCGCCGACGGACCGGCCGCCGAGGCCGCCCGCGAAATCTACTTGTGCCGGGCCATCGCCGACCCCGACTGGCTGAACCAGTCACGCCAGCTGCCCGCGCGTGCCGGCGATCACCGCCGACCCATACCCCCGACGTTGTCGTCGGCGATCGGACCCGCCCTCGACGAAGCGCGCGCCGCGGGTCCCGGCCAACTGTTGCGCGTCGTGGATCTGCTGATTCGCTCCGGTATCAACGATGGACGCTTACTCGCGGCCGCCGAGACCATGGCGCCGGCACTCCTGGCCCCGCACGAAGGGGCGGCCGTGGCCGCGTGTCTGCGCGACACCATCGGTGCATCCACACGGCTGAGGGTCGGCGCCGCGGTGCTACGCGCGGCCCACCCGAACACGGTCGACGATGCCGTGCTGGCCTGGTTGGCCGCGGGCATCACCGCACCCACGCGTGACGGACTGCCCGGCGCGCAGCCCTGGGACCACACCTGGTGCCGTGCCGCCCTGAGAGGAGTGGTCACGCTGCGCCGCGGTCCCCACACGCCCGACGACCGGCTCTCTGCCTTGTGGTGGTTGCGCGTGTCCGGGTCGGAGGACTTTGCTCGTGCGGTTGGTGCGGCAGTCTGGGACCCCGCCGACCTGCTCGCCGTGGTCGGGCCTGCCGACCTGCCCGCCGCCGCCGTGCTGCCGACTTTGCTGGGCGCACCCGACAGCCGCGCCCTGACCGATCTATGCCTGGCGGTGGCCGCGTCGGCCACGGATCCCGTCGCCGACGCGTGCGCAGCTCTGCGTGCCGTCGATGTGCGCACCTGGGCTCACGATGGTGCCGTCGCCGGCCACCAGCCGGCCTACAACGATCTTTGGGACCAGGCCGTCGGCACCGTCGGCGCCGAGCGGGTGCACCGCGACTTCGCCGCGCGCCTGCTCACCGTATCCGTCGCCGCGGCGCTCGACAGCCGGCCCTACCCACAGGTCTGTGCCGATTGGCCCCTCGACTCGACGCTCGCCGGCGACGTCGTCACGGCCGCCGTCGGGTTGATCGCCGGGAGCACCCAGACGACTCGGTTGGCCACCGCCGTCTGCGCCTTGCGTGACGATGACCCCGCCGGCACCCAGGACACGGTGGGTGAGCTCCTCACCCAAGTGGTCCACCAGATCGTCGGTGGTTCGACGCACTCGGATGAGGAGCTGACGGCGGTCGCGGCGCTGATGGGCGAACTGTCCGGAGACACTTCCGAACGCACCGCGCGCCGCTACCGAAAAGCGCTGACCAAATGGTTCGCCGGGATACCCCAGATGCAACCTGGTGGCCCAGCCGTCTTCCAGGGGGAGTACTGATGCCGATCTACGTCGTGGGTGCCCGAGCGCAACGGGTGCGGATTCCAAGCCAGTCGCTGGCGGTAACCGTCACCGGATCGGTGGCGGGTGCCGCTCTGGACATCCGGGCCGGTGCCCAGGCCGTCGTGCGCTCCAGTGCACACCACGCCGTGCTACCGCACATCGACGCTCCGGTGGTTGTGGCGCTCACCCCACTCGGCACTGCGCGCTTCGCCCCGGGAACCGTCGTACATCTGGCGATAGCCCACGACACGCCGGCGGTTGCCGATCCGGTCCAAGTGGCGTTCGACCCGGTCGACATCTCCGGCGAGGCGGTCGTGGTGTTCGCCGAACTGACTCCGCAAGGACCGGACATCGAGGTCGCTGTCAGCGCGCTGGCAGACACCCCGATGAATCCACTGGCCGCCGCGGCGCGCAGCGTCGCGCGAGCCACCGTCGGCCGCGGTCGACCGGCCCGCGCCACGCCCGTGGTCCTCGCGTGTGACACCTCGGCGTCCATGCGGCAATGGTTCGCCGACGGTAGCGTCGCGGCGGCCGCCGACATCGTCGTCGGTGTCGCCGATGCCCTCGGCCTCGGCGCGGTCAGCGCGGTACTGGTCGGCGCCGAGGTCACCGCGGTCCCGCAACCGCCGACTCCTGACGGGTTGGCCACCATGCTCCGCCAGGCCCGGCCCCGCTGGTCGGCCGGAGCGCGCTGGTCCAAACTGGCGCCGGGGCCGGCGCGGGTCATCGTCTGTTCCGATTACGTCCCCACTCAAGTGCGCCAACGCTTTCCGGTGATCGCCGTCTCGGCCGACCAACATCTCGACCCGGCAGCCCGGCTGCCGGTGCCGCCGCCGGGGCAAGATGCCACCGCGGCGTTGCTGGCCCATCCCGCGGCGTTGCAGCGCGTCGCCGCCGCCGTGGTGAGGGACCTTTCGTGAGCAAGTGCCCACGCTGTTTCACTCCGCTGAACCCGCACCATCACCTGTGGACTCTTCCGGTCCAGGCCGGTGGTCAGCGCTACCGCGATGACATCGCCACCGCATTCCAGGGCGCCCCGGCCGACATCGGTCCCGTGTTCACCTGGACCCGACCACCCGGATTCCCCGGCCCGCCACCGGTCGCACAGGCCAGCCAGACCCTCAAAGGCCCGGCGGTCGAAATCTGCCCGGTCTGTCACTTCGAACTGCCGAACGGCTGGCGCACGGGGCATGCCATCTGCATCGCCATGGCGGGCGCCCGCGCGACCGGCAAAAGCCTGTTCATCGCGGTACTGATCAAACAGCTGCAACTCCTGGGCGAAACCCTCGGAATCTCCATCGAACCTGCCACTCGCAGCACCGCGGCGGCCTACGCCACCACATATGAAGAACCGTTGTTCGTGCAGCGCGGGCTGATCCCGCCGACCCCCACGGTGGACACCCAATCCTCCCGGCATCGCGAACCGCTGATGTTCTCGCTCGGCACCTGGCATGGTGTCCCGCGTTTCCTCGTACTGCGCGACGTCGCCGGCGAGGACATGGAATCCGGTGATCTACACGCGCCGGCGTTCCGATTCTTCGCCAACGCCGACGCCGTCTTCTTCATGTTCGACCCGCTGCGCGTCAAATCCGTGCGTGATCAACTGCAAGACCTGCTGCCCGCCCAGAGCATCAGCGGCGGCGACCCGCGCAGCGTGCTGAACAACGTGCGCCTCGCCATCGGACCGGGTCAACCCAAACTGGCGGTCATCCTGTCCAAGTTCGACGCTCTGCGCGCCCTGCGCGACGTGGAAGGTTCCGAATGGAGCCTCATCATGTCCAATTCCGGCGCCGGGTTCATGCGGGATACCTCCGGCTTCCGTTACTACGACGACGGCAGCGGAAGGCTACTGCACGAAGAGGTTCGCAGCCTGCTCACCAAACTCAATGCCGGCCCCATGGTGGCCGCCGTGGAAAACCCCGCAACCGGCGGCCCACTGCCATTCCGGTACTTCGTGGTGTCCACACTTGGGCAACCACCATCCGGGAATCGCTTGCACCCACGCGGAATTGCGCCGTTCCGTTGCACCGACCCCGTCCGCTGGGTCACCTCGGCCTACGGCGTCCTCTGAACCAGCGACCGCTGACGCACACCGCTCGGAGGTCACCCTGCGCGACGGATGGTGTCGAGGATCTGCGCGATCAACTCCGGGCGCGTTTCAGCCGAACCGTTGTTGTTGACCGACACGATGAACACCACGGTGCCGGGTTGGCCAGGAACGGTGGTGGCGACCATCCAATGATTCGCTGTCGTTGTGCCGCACGCGCCGGGCGCAATCCCGGTGACCGTCGCGACGACCGATACCGCAGGGTTACCCCCGATCGTGTAGTTGCTCGGTGAAGCCAGGACGACTTTCGGCACGACCCCGCTGTCGGAGGTGTAGATGTCGGCCACGGTCGTTGCTTCGGCGCGGATGGCGGCGCCGGGATCGTTGATCTTGCTCGCGCCGGCGGTGCCGGTGACCGCGAGCGATGACTTTTCACACCCTGGGCTCCGATTCGGCAACTCCGCGGTGCCCTTGAGTACGCGAATCGGGCAGGTGCCGAACGGGCCGTCCGGGCATGCCTTTTCCCAGCCGATGATGGTCGAGCAGGACGGGACGTTCCAGCCCGGTGGCACATCGTAGGCCAAGCCGCTCGGTGTGACGACGGTCTGCCAACCCGGTGGCGTCTGTGCTGTCGGGCCGCTGGTGACCTGTCCGCAGGTGCCGGTGCCGCCGGTTGGCGGCGGCGCTGCCGACGTTGTCGCGGAGCCTGCGGTGGACGGCGGTGCGGATACGCTGGTCGTGGTGTCCGGGCCCGCCACGGCGCTGGACTGCGTTGCAGCGGTGGAGGTTTCGGCAACAGTGCTGGAATCGTCGTCGCGGTTGAGGCCCCAGAAGACCCCGGCGACGACGAGGGCGACGACGACCACCGCCGCGACCGAGATGATGATCCACGAGGTGTTGTTGCGCTTGGATTCCACTGCCGGCAGTGGCGGCGGGATGTGGCCCCACCCGGTCTGGCCTGGGCCCGCGCTCTGGGGGTGCCCGCCGAAAGGATCGAGCCCCCCGGTCGGTAACTGCTGTCCGTACTGAAATGGGTCGCCACCGGGTTGCCCGCCATTCGGCGGCTGGGGCGGATTCTGCGGCGGGTAAGTCATGGTGTCCCTTGTGGTCGCATGATCGGGTCTGAGGCAACGTCCGCTGCTGATCGGCGTCGGTGGTCGTGCGTGAGGGGGAGGCCATCGGTGGTGGGCCATGCTCGGACTTCGGGCAATACAACCATATCGGCCACCGGAGCATGCCGAGTGCCAACACCGCGCCGACTACCGCCCCAGATCGACTGGTCGACGACGTGGAGGGGCTGGGTGTCTGTGATATTCAAGACGTGGACCACGGGTCCGAGACTGTCCGACGGAAGGGGTTCGATGTCCGCTCCATGGCAGCCTGGGCATTTCGGTCCGGGTCAACCGCTGAATATGCCGGCCCCGGAGTACCCCGTCTTCGTCGCGTCGTCGAGCGACTCCGGGCCGCCGGAGTCAGCGGCGCCGTCGGGTGCCACGGCGATCATCGCGGCGGTCTTGAGTCTGCTGGGTTGCGTGGCGATGGTGGCGCAGTCGATTCTCAATTGGCACTTGGTGTCGGTGTGGGGGGCGACGCCCATCGATGGCACCAATGATTCCCCTCAGCACTACCTGGTCTCATTCGACATCGCCATGGGCGTTGTTCAGGCGATCACGGCCGTGACCTTGCTGACCGGCGGCGCGCTGTTGATCATGGGGCGATCAGCGGGCCGCTGGATCGTGATCGGGAGTTGCGCCGCGGTGCTGCTGGCGAATGCGATCGGGCTCGTCTATGTCCTTACCGTGCTCGACGAATTGGACGGCACGCTCCATGACCGATACAGCCATTCGCTCGGGGCTGCGCGGTTGAGCTCGACGCTGCTGACACTGGTACCGATGAGCTTCGCCCTCATCACCGGTCTATTGGCCGTGCTGAAGTCGACCGCGGCGTGGTGCCGATTCAAGAGCGATCGCGCGCAGGTGGCCTCGCGCGCCAATTCTTCCGGGTACCCGCAGCCGTACTAGGCGCTGCTGCCGTCGGCGCGGTCGGTCAGTTGATGGGCGCGTTGAGCCAGTGCAGGTCGTCGAGCATGCCGCGGGCCGCCACGATGCCCTGACCGGTCTGCCACACCTCGTTGTTCACGATGAACACCCGGTTGTCGCGGGTGGCCGCGAGCTTCTTCCAGGCCGGGCTGTCGAGCAGGGTCCTGGCCTGTTCCTTGGCGGCCGGGGAATCGAATGACAGATAGACGATGTCACCGTCGGCCGACGAGAAATCGGTGCTGGGACGCAGCTTCGAGATGTCGATCTCGTGGTACGGCTTGTCGGTAAATCGTTGTGGCGCAGGCCGATCCGCGCCGATCCGGGCCAGCACACTGCCGGGGAAGTTGTTCGCGCCCCAGACCCGCATGGTGCCCTCGGTCAGTTGCACGACCGACACCTGGAAATGCGGGGCGTCGTTCTGTCCGCCGACCTTCGAGGCGTCGGCGTTGAATCCGTCGACCAGTGCGCCGGCGGCGACGCCGCGACCCGTGGCCGCACCGACCATGCGCAGATCGTCCTGCCAGGCCGCGCCGGACGGTCCGGTGAGCACGGTCGGCGCGATCGCCGACAAGGCGCCGTAGGTGTCCGACGTCGCCGACGCCTGCGAGCCGATGATCAGGTCGGGATTGGCGCCCTTGATGGCCGCCATGTCGGGCGCGCTCCGGGTGCCCGCCGTCGGCGCGTTGTGGATGACGGTGCCCAGGTATGAGGTCTGGCCCGAGGAATCCGTCGGGGTCGCCGCGGCGACGACGCGGGACTGCAGTCCCAGCGCGCACAGCGCGTCGAGTGCGGTGCCCGAGAGCACGACGATGCGCTGCGGGTCGGCCTTGACGTCCGTGTCGCCCGCCGCATGGTGCACCGAGCGCGTCGGCGGGCCGTCCTCGAGTGCTGCCGGGGCCGGCGCGCATGAGTCGTCGGGCCGGCGCTGGTTGCCCAACACGCCGGAGGTGGCGATACGCGTGGTGCTGGTGATGGGAGCTGAGTTCGCCGTCGGCCGGTCGCTGGTGTGGCCCGAACAGCCCGTCAGGACGGTCGCGGCTGCCGCGCTGAGGGCGGTGAGGACCACTGCGCTCGCGCTGGCCTGCCGGGTACGGGGAGTCGGAAACTGCACGTGGCCGACGGTAACACTCAGGCGGTCCGGCCCAGATGAGGCGCGGTCGCGGCCGCCGGCGCCACGCCGGTGCCGGCGGCCGGTCCAGCCAATTACGACAGTTTGTAGGACCCTCGCCGCAAGGCTGTGCAATGGGGGATAAGATCACCGGCAGACAACATGGGATGCCCCGTGTGCTCGAACTATTCGCCCGGAACATTTGGAGGATCTGTTGGTAGCCGAAGCGCCCCCAATCGGAGAACTCGAGGCTCGTCGCCCGTTCCCGGAGCGTATGGGCCCCAAGGGCAACCTGATCTACAAGCTGGTGACCACCACCGATCACAAGCTGATCGGCATCATGTACTGCGTCGTCTGCTTCGTGTTCTTCTTCATCGGTGGCTTGATGGCGCTGTTCATGCGCACCGAGCTGGCCATGCCGGGACTGCAGTTCCTGAGCAACGAGCAGTTCAACCAGCTGTTCACCATGCACGGCACCGTGATGCTGCTGTTCTACGCCACCCCGATCGTGTTCGGCTTCGCGAACCTGGTGCTGCCGCTGCAGATCGGCGCCCCGGACGTCGCGTTCCCGCGGCTGAACGCCTTCTCCTTCTGGCTGTTCCTGTTCGGCGCGATGATCGCCATCGCCGGCTTCATCACCCCCGGTGGTGCCGCTGACTTCGGCTGGACCGCCTACTCGCCGCTGACCGACGCGATCCACTCGCCCGGTGCCGGTGGCGACCTGTGGATCGTCGGCCTGGCCGTCGGTGGTCTTGGCACCATCCTCGGCGCCGTCAACATGGTCACCACCGTGGTCTGCATGCGCTGCCCGGGCATGACGATGTTCCGCATGCCGATCTTCACCTGGAACGTCCTGGTGACCTCGATCCTGGTGCTGCTGGCCTTCCCGCTGCTGACCGCCGCGCTGTTCGGCCTGGCCGCTGACCGCCACCTGGGCGCGCACATCTACGACCCCGCCAACGGCGGCGTCCTGCTGTGGCAGCACCTGTTCTGGTTCTTCGGCCACCCCGAGGTGTACATCATCGCGCTGCCGTTCTTCGGCATCGTGTCGGAGATCTTCCCGGTGTTCAGCCGCAAGCCGATCTTCGGTTACACCACCCTGATCTACGCGACGCTCGGTATCGCCGCACTGTCGGTTGCTGTGTGGGCGCACCACATGTACGCCACCGGCGCCGTGCTGCTGCCGTTCTTCTCGTTCATGACGTTCCTGATCGCGGTCCCGACCGGTATCAAGTTCTTCAACTGGATCGGCACCATGTGGAAGGGGCAGTTGACCTTCGAGACGCCGATGCTGTTCTCGGTCGGCTTCCTGATCACCTTCCTGCTCGGTGGTCTGTCGGGCGTGCTGCTGGCCAGCCCGCCGCTGGACTTCCACGTGACGGACAGCTACTTCGTCATCGCGCACTTCCACTACGTGCTCTTCGGCACCATCGTGTTCGCCACCTACGCGGGCATCTACTTCTGGTTCCCGAAGATGACGGGCCGCCTGCTCGATGAGCGCCTGGGCAAGCTGCACTTCTGGCTGACCTTCATCGGCTTCCACACCACCTTCCTGGTCCAGCACTGGGTCGGTGACGAGGGCATGCCGCGTCGTTACGCCGACTACCTGCCCACCGACGGCTTCACCACGCTGAACGTCGTGTCCACCATCGGTGCCTTCATCCTGGGCCTGTCCACGCTGCCCTTCGTATGGAACGTGTTCAAGAGCTGGCGTTACGGCGAGCCCGTCGTGGTCGACGACCCGTGGGGCTACGGCAACTCCCTGGAGTGGGCCACCAGCTGCCCGCCGCCGCGGCACAACTTCACCGAGCTGCCCCGGATCCGTTCGGAGCGCCCGGCGTTCGAGCTGCACTACCCGCACATGGTCGAGCGGATGCGCGCCGAAGCGCACATCGGCCGATCGCACCACTAGAAATCAGCCGACCCGCCCGCGCCTAAGGCGCGGGCGGTTCTGCGTTAGGGGACCTAACGGATGACGCAGGAAAGCAAATCGAACGGGTCGGTGCTGATCACCGTCACCGGACTGGACAAGCCGGGTGTGACGTCGACGCTGTTCGGCGTGCTGTCGCGGCACAACATCGAACTCTTGAACGTCGAGCAGGTGGTCATCCGTGGCCGCCTGACGCTCGGCGTGCTCGTTGCGGTGCCGGCCGAGGTGGCCGGCGAGGTCCTGCGCAGTGACGTGCAGCAGGCCATCGGGGAGCTGGGTCTGGATGTCACGATCGACAGCAGTGACGACCAGCCCGTCCTGACCGAGCCGTCGACCCACACGATCGTGGTGCTGGGCCGGCCCATCACTGCCGAGGCCTTCACGGTCGTCGCCCGCGAGGTCGCGGCGCTCGGGGTGAACATCGACTTCATCCGCGGTGTGTCCGATTACCCGGTGACCGGGCTGGAGCTGCGGGTGTCGGTGCCGCCGGTGGGCGGGGCCTACGCGCAGCTGCAGGCGGCGCTGGCCCGTGTCGCGGTCGACGAGGGCGTCGACATCGCGCTCGAGGACTACAGCCTGGCCCGGCGGGCCAAGCGGCTCATCGTGTTCGACGTCGATTCGACCCTGATCCAGGGTGAGGTCATCGAGATGCTGGCCGCCCGTGCCGGCGCCGAGGCCAAGGTCGCCGCGATCACCGAGGCGGCCATGCGCGGCGAGCTCGACTTCGAGGAGTCGCTGCGGGAACGTGTGGCCACGCTCGCCGGTCTGCCGGCCGAGGTAGTCGATGAGGTCGCCGATCAGATCGAGCTCACTCCGGGCGCCCGGACCACCCTGCGTACGCTGCGCCGGCTGGGTTACCACTGTGGTGTGGTCTCCGGCGGGTTCCGTCAGGTGATCGAGCCGCTGGCCGAGGAACTGATGCTCGACTTCGTGGCGGCCAACCACCTGGAGATCGTGGACGGCAAGTTGACCGGACGGGTGACCGGCCCGATCGTCGACCGTCCGGGCAAGGCGAAGGCGCTGCGTGACTTCGCCAACCAGGCCGGCGTGCCCATGGAGCAGACCGTCGCGGTCGGCGATGGCGCCAACGACATCGACATGCTGTCGGCCGCGGGCCTCGGGGTGGCGTTCAACGCCAAGCCGGCGCTGCGGGCCGTCGCCGACGCCTCGCTGAGCCACCCGTATCTGGACACCGTGCTGTTCATCCTGGGCATCACGCGTGGCGAGATCGAGGCCGCCGACGCCGTCGACGGTGTGGTGCGCCGGGTCGATATTCCCTAGCCAGGACACACCGGGACCGCTGTCGCGTTACAGTGGTGACTATTGATATTGATTTGCTGCGTAAGCGTGTGGGAGATGGTGACATGAAGCGTGCGGTTCTGGTTGGTGTGAGTGCTGTCGCGTTGGTCGCCGGCCCCTTGTCGGTCGTCTCGCTGACGGCGGCCGCGCCGGCCTACGCGTGCCCGTGGGGGACCGTGCCGAGCCACTTCGAAGGGGTGTGCGTCAAGGGCACGGCGAATGGCAGTGGCCCGCAGGCCGTGCCGCCGCAGACGTCCAACAGCGGCACGGGCGCACAGATCACCCAGTCGGTCGGTGGGTTGCAGACGGTCAACGGCATTCCGTGCACGCCGGAGCACCTCGGCACCTGCATCGGCCTGATTCAGAGCCAGCAGTAATACCGCTCAGACCATGACGGCGTGCGCGTCCGGCGCACCGGCGCCGGTGACGCCGCGCCACGCCTGAGCCAGCACCGCAACCGATTCGCGCAGGCGCTCCTCGGGTTGGGTGTAGGGCACCCGGATGAAGCGCTCCAGGGTGCCGTCGACCCCGAATCGGGGACCCGCCGGGATGACGAGCCCCATCCGGGATGCCGCGGCGGACAGCGCTGAACTCATGGGTGCGGGTAGCCGCATCCACATCGACATGCCGCCGTGGCAGGGGCTGGCCGTCCAGTCCGGAAGTTGTTCTCGCAGCAGCGAACTCACGAGGTCCCGTCGGTCGCGCAGCAGTTCGCGCCGGGCGGGCAGCACGGTGTCGGCCTGCCGGAGCAGGTCGGCCGACGCCAGTTGCTCGACGATGGCGGTGCCCAGGTCGATCGACGGCCGCACCGCGGCGATGGCGGCCAGCGTGGACCGTTCGGCACGAATCCAGCCCACCCGCAGCCCGCCCCAGAACGACTTCGACATCGAGCCGACGGTGATCACCAGGTCGCGGCGGCTCTCCAGGTAGGAGGCCAGTGGCGGCGGCAGTGGCTGGTCCAGCCAGATGTCGCAGATGGTTTCGTCGATGATGGTGCGGGTCCGGGTCTCGGAGATGATGCGGGCGAGCCGTTCCCGCCCCGCGGCCGGCAGGCTCAGCCCGGTCGGGTTGTGGTTGTCGACGATCAGGTACGCCAGATTGGGGGCCAGTTGCCGCATGGCGGCCTGCACGGCGTCCAGTTCCCAGCCGTCGTCGGTCATGCTGACCGGCACCGGTCGGGCCCCGGACGCGGCGATCAGCGAGATGGCGCCGTGGTAGGTCGGCTGTTCGATCAGCACCCGGTCGCCTGGACGGGCATAGGTGGCCAGCACCAGATTGATGGCGTGCAGCGCCCCGCTGGTCACCATGATCTCGTCGGGATCGGTGGGAAGTCCTCTGGCGCAATATCTTTCGGCGATGGCCTGGCGGAGCTCGAGGACGCCGGTGAGCTCGATGCCGATGTCGTGCAGGTGCGGCGCCAGACGCTGGGTGGCGCGGGTGAAGGCCTCGAGGGTGGCGGCCGCCGGTGCGGACGGGGCGGCGTCGGCCAGGCTCAGCGTGCCTGTTCGGACGATGGGCGTCGGCCCGGCGGTCGGCGCGGTGTGTGGCAGGGCCGTGGTGCTGCGGGCGCCGCGCCGGGCGTTGAGGTAGCCGTCCTCGCGGAGCTGGGCGTAGGCCGCCGTGACGGTGGTGCGGGAGACGCGCAGGGCGTCGGCCAGCGCGCGTTCGCTCGGATACCGGGCGCCGACGGGGAGGCGGCCGTCGACGATGAGCAGCCGGATGGCGTCGGCCAGGCCCAGATAGGCGGGGCCACTGAGGCTGGAGGTGCGCCAGTTGCCCAATTCGCGTGCCAGAAGGACTTCGTCAAGTGATCTGGCTGACATCTCGATCGACATTGAAGCCAGTATCGACCAACTGGCTATTGATAAGCAAGCCAGTTGGTCGGAAAACTGGTGTCATGCGTACGAACTGGCTATCTAAACTGGCTGCCAAGCACCTCCGGTCAGGACGCGACAACCGCGCCGATATCCGTGATCTCGATGCCGCCCGAGTCCGTCACGAACTGGATGCCATCCGTGCGCGCTTCCAGGATCACGCGTGAAGCAGCAGACGGCACGCACATCCGGACGCAGGGCCACGACCACCGCCATCCGCTCGGCGCTGCTGCTGGCCGGGCTGACGGGCTACGGCGTCTCGATGGCGCTGTTCGTGCGGGCCGGCCTCGGCCTGGACCCGTGGGACGTCTTCCACCAGGGCCTGGCCAAGCACACCGGGCTGACCATCGGCGGCGCCACCGCGCTCGTCGGTGTCGTGGTGCTGCTGGGCTGGATCCCGCTGCGCAACCGGCCCGGTGTCGGCACCGTCGCGAACGTCATCGTCATCTCCATCACCGTCGACGCCGCACTGGCGGTCATGCCGCAGCCGGCGACGCTGCCGGTGCGCACGGTCATGATGGTCGGCGCCGTGGTGCTCAACGCGGTGAGCACCGTGATGTACATCGGTGCCGGGATGGGACCGGGCCCGCGCGACGGACTGATGACCGGGCTGGTGGCTCGGACCGGATGGTCCGTGCGACTGGTTCGCACAGGCATCGAGGTCACCGTGCTGGCCACCGGCTGGCTGCTGGGTGGCACCGTCGGCGTCGGAACCGTGGTGTACGCCTTGGGGATTGGACCGCTGGTGCAACTGGTGCTGCGGTGCACCCCGGCTCGCTGGCTCGCGGCCAGCGGATGGGCGCACGTGGTGGGGGACCGGGCCGGCCAATCGGACGTCGAACCGGCCGTGGCTACGATGAGCGAGTGCCCGGCGCCCTCAGCAACAACCCCGCAAGACCAGATGTCGCGCCCGACTCCAACCAGCTGATCGACTCCGCCGATCCTGACCTCCTGATCCAATTCTCCGGGGTCACGCTGCGCCGCGGCGGAGCCACCCTGGTCGGTCCGATCGATTGGTCGGTGGAACTCGATGAGCGCTGGGTCGTCCTCGGCCCCAACGGCGCCGGCAAGACGTCGCTGCTGCGTATGGCGGCCGCCGTCGAACATCCGTCGTCGGGCACCGCGTTCGTCCTCGGCGAGCGGCTGGGTCGCACCGACATGTCAGAGCTGCGGTCCCGGATCGGGTTGAGCAGTTCGGCCCTGTCGCAGCGGATACCGGACGACGAAGTGGTGCGCGATCTGGTGGTCTCCGCCGGTTACGCGGTGCTGGGCCGGTGGCGCGAACAGTACGACGACGTCGACTACAACCGGGCGCTCGACACCCTGGAGAGCATCGGTGCCGAACACCTCGCCGACCGTCGCTACGGCACGCTGTCCGAGGGCGAGCGCAAGCGGGTGCTGATCGCCCGGTCGCTGATGACCGATCCGGAACTGCTGCTGCTCGACGAGCCGGCGGCCGGGCTGGACCTCGGCGGCCGGGAAGAACTGGTGGCCCGACTGGCGGATCTGGCCGCCGACGCGGACGCACCGGCGTCGGTCCTGGTGACCCATCACGTCGAGGAGATCCCCGAGGGCTTCACGCACTGCATGCTGCTCTCCGAAGGCCAGGCCGTCGCCTCAGGTCTGCTGACCGACGTGCTGACGTCCGAGAATCTCTCCCAGGCCTTCGGTCAGTCGATTGCCCTGGAGTACATCGACGGGCGGTACTTCGCCCGTCGTACCCGCAGTCGTGCGGCACACAGGAGGCGTTTATGACCGAACCAGACCCATTGCATCCGAGGCCGGCCGCGACCGTGATGCTGGTGCGCGACGGTGCCCTTGGCATCGAGGTCTTCCTGATGCGCCGCACCATGTCGATGGAATTCGCCGGCGGCATGACGGTGTTCCCCGGCGGCGGCGTGGATGAGCGCGACCGCGACGCCGACATCGCCTGGACCGGACCCGACCGCACCTGGTGGGCCGAGAAGTTCGGAGTGGACCCGGTGCTGGCCGGCGCGCTGGTGTGCGCCGCCGCGCGGGAGACCTTCGAGGAATCCGGCGTGCTGTTCGCCGGGCCGGCCGATGACCCGGACGGCATCGTCTCCGACAGCTCCGTGTACCACGACTCGCGGGTCGCGCTCGAGAGCCGCGAG
Organism: Mycolicibacterium llatzerense; assembly: GCF_025331195.1. NCBI lineage: Bacteria > Bacillati > Actinomycetota > Actinomycetes > Mycobacteriales > Mycobacteriaceae > Mycobacterium > Mycolicibacterium llatzerense. The sequence continues at coordinate 182,750 of NZ_LXOV01000017.1, forward strand.
CTGTCGTTCGGTGAGTTCCTGGCCCGCGAGAAGCTGGTGCTGCGCGCCGATCTGCTGTGGCCGTGGGCCAACTGGATCACGCCCAAGGAAGAACGCACCCGCCGCTACGACACGTTCTTCTTCGTCGGCGCCCTGCCGGCCGGACAGCGTGCCGACGGCAACAACACCGAGAGCGACCACGTCGCCTGGCGCACACCCGAAGCTGCGCTGCAGGAGTTCGCGCAAGGGCATTCGTTCCTCTTGCCGCCCACCTGGACCCAGCTCAGCTCGCTGGACGGCCGCACGGTCGGTGAACTGCTCAAGGACGAGCGGAAGATCGAGCCCATCGAACCCGTGCTCACCATGGGCGAAGGCAGCTGGGACATCGAGTTCTTCGACGCCGACCGGTACAAGGCCGCTCGCGGCGGTAGGGCGCAGTGATGGACATCGGTGAGTTCGTCCAGATCCACGTCACCGACGGCATTGGCACCCTGCTGCTGGCGAGGCCCCCGCTCAACGCGCTGACCCGCCAGATGTGTCGGGAGATCGGGGTGGCCGCCGAGGAGCTGGGGCAGCGGTCCGACGTCAACGCTGTCATCGTGTACGGCGGCCACGAGGTGTTCTGCACCGGTGACGACGACCACGAGACCAGCACGCTGGACGCGGCCGAAGCGCGCGTCGCGGGCGCGGTCTGCCGTGCCGCGGTCGACGCCGTCGCCGCCATCCCGCGGCCCACCGTCGCGGCCGTGACCGGCTACGCGCTGGGCAGTGGCCTGACGCTGGCACTGGCGGCCGACTGGCGGATCAGCGGCGACAACGTGAAGGTCGGGTCGACGGAGATCCTGTCCGGCCGGGCACCGGCCGAGGGCGCGGCCGCGCGGCTGGCGGCGGCCGTCGGCGACAGCCGGGCCAAGGACCTGGTGTTCAGCGGCCGGTTCGCCGGCGCTGAGGAAGCGGTGTCCCTGGGTCTGATCGACCAATTGGTGGCTCCCGACCACGTCTACGACGAGGCGCAGCAGTGGGCGCGCAGGTTCCTGGACTCCTCGCCCGAGGCGCTGGCCACAGCAAAGGCGGCGTTCGGGGTTCGCTGAACCGCTGCTCGATCCATGTACAGAACCGTGGATGTGAACTCACGGTGACCGGGCAGTTAGGCTGACCTGCATGACGAGTACCGACCAGACGTCTGAGGTCGCGGCAGCCGAGGCAGCCACCCAGGTGTCCGACGTAGTTGACCAGGCACCCAACCCGCACGCGACTGCCGAACAGGTCGAGGCGGCACGCCACGACACCAAGCTGGCGCAGGTCCTGTACCACGACTGGGAAGCCGAGAGCTACGACGACAAGTGGTCGATCTCGTACGACCAGCGGTGCATCGACTACGCCCGCGGGCGCTTCGACGCCATCGTCCCCGACGAGGTCCAGCGTGAGCTGCCCTACGACCGCGCCCTCGAGCTCGGCTGTGGCACCGGCTTCTTCCTGCTGAACCTGATCCAGGCCGGCGTCGCCCGCCGTGGCTCGGTCACCGACCTGTCCCCGGGCATGGTCAAGGTGGCCACCCGCAACGGCCAGGCACTCGGCCTGGACATCGACGGCCGCGTCGCCGACGCCGAGGGAATCCCTTACGAGGACAACACCTTCGACCTGGTCGTCGGACACGCGGTGCTGCACCACATCCCCGATGTCGAGCTGTCGCTGCGCGAGGTGGTCCGGGTGCTCAAGCCGGGCGGCCGGTTCATCTTCGCCGGCGAGCCCACCACGGTCGGTAACTTCTACGCCCGTCGCCTGGCCGACCTGACCTGGAAGACCACCGTCGCGGCCATGAAGCTGCCCGGGCTGGAGTCCTGGCGCCGTCCGCAGGAAGAGCTCGACGAGAACTCGCGCGCCGCGGCGCTGGAGTGGATCGTTGACCTGCACACCTTCGATCCGGCAGACCTGGAGCGCATGGCGACCAACGCCGGTGCGGTCGAAGTCGCCACCGCCAGTGAGGAATTCACCGCCGCCATGCTGGGCTGGCCGGTGCGGACCTTCGAGTCGACCGTGCCCCAGGGCAAGCTCGGCTTCAAGTGGGCCAAGTTCGCTTTCGGCGGCTGGACCACGCTGAGCTGGTTCGACGCCAACGTGTGGCGCCGCGTGGTGCCGAAGGGCTGGTTCTACAACGTGATGATCACCGGGGTCAAGCCGTCCTGACGGCGTCCCTGACGCATCTGACGCTCCCGACGTGAGCGGTTACGCCTTCACGCTCGACGATGTCGCCTACCTGAGCGGAGCCGGTCAGGAGGCGCTCGTCGAGGTGGCTGCCCGGCCGCTGACCGACGCCCATCGGGTGTCCGACATCGCCTGGGCGCGTTCGCGTTTCGGCGACCGCGCGGCGGTACTGGTCGAGACGGTGCTGTTGCGCCGGCGCGCTGCCGCCAAACTGGCCGACCTAGGCGACGTCGCCGGCTGGCTGTTCACCGACGAGGCGCTGCAGCAGGCCACCGCCGGGGCCGTCGCGGTGCATCGCGCACGCCGGCTGGCCGGCCGCGTCGTGCACGATGCGACGTGTTCGGTCGGGACAGAGCTTGCCGCCCTGATCGATTCGGGTGATTCGGCGTCTCTTCGCATCGGCAGCGACCTCGATGCGGTCCGTCTGGCCATGGCGCAGCACAACGTCGGCGACCATGCGCTGCTGTGCCGCGCCGACGCGCTGCGCCCGGTGACCCGGGACGCGGTGGTGGTCGTCGACCCGGCGCGGCGCAGCTCCGGGCGCCGCAAGTTCGACCCCCGCGACTATGCGCCGCCATTGGACGAACTGCTCGAGGTGTACCGGGGCCGCGACCTGGTGGTGAAGTGCGCTCCCGGCGTCGATTTCGGCCAGCTGGCCGAGCTGGGATTCCGCGGCGAGGTGCAGATCACGTCGCTGGCCGGCAACGTCCGGGAGGCCTGTCTGTGGTCGCCGGGGCTGACCGCATCCGGGGTCACCCGCCGGGCCACCGTGCTGGACAAAGCCGGCCGGGTAGCCGAGGAATTCACCGATACGGACCCCGATGAGTGTCCTTGTGCACCCGTGGGGCGGTGGATCGTCGACCCCGATGGCGCGGTGGTTAGGGCCGGTCTGGTCCGCCACTACGCGGCGCGGCATGGCCTGTGGCAGCTGGATCCGGCGATCGCCTACCTGTCTGGCGACGAGTTGCCGAGCGGTACAAGGGGATTCGAGGTCATCGAGCAGATCGCCTACAACGAGAAGCGGCTGCGTCAGGCGCTCTCCGCGCATGGGGCGTCGGCCGTCGAGATCCTGATTCGCGGCGTCGACGTCGACCCGGATGCGTTGCGGTCCAAGCTGAAGCTCCAGCGTTCGGGTGTGCAGCTGTCGGTGGTGATCACCCGGATCGGGACCGGTGCCGCGGCCCGGCCGACGGCCTTCATTTGCCGCCCATCGCGCTGAACCACCTGGTCGCAGATCATGCCCGGTCCGGGTGGGGCTGACAGGTACGCTGGAACCGGCGGCGATGTGCCGCCATTCATTCATCCCCCGGAGGATTCACCAGATGCGCCTTCCCGTACTCGCCGCAGTGATCGCTGCTTCAGGCGCTGTCGGTTGGCTCGGCGTGCCTCTGGCAGCCGCGAACCCGAACCCGCCGAAGTGCGCGGAGCTGGCCGGTGTCGTCGACGGCTCGCGGATGTGCCAGATTCGCGACACCTCGCGCGGCTACGCGCTCAACATCAGCTACCCGATCGACTACCCGGATCAGCAGGCCGTAGTCGACTACATCACGCAGACGCGTGACGGGTACGTCAACGTCGCCAAGATGCCCGGGCCGCACGAGACCTCATACGAGTTGGACACCACGGCGACCCTGCACAGCTCCACGACGCCGAACCGCAGCACCCAGTCGGTGGTGTTCAAGACATTCCAGGACGTCGGTGGTGCGCACCCGCAGACGTTCTACAAGTCATTCAACTGGGACCAGAACCAGCGCAAGCCGATCACCATCGACACCCTGTTCGCCCCTGGCGCACAACCGTTTCCGGTGATCCTGCCGATGGTCCAAGGAGAACTGGTCAGACAGTCCGCACAGCCGGTGCTGCTGCCACCGTCTGCCGGCCTGGACCCCGACACCTACCAGAACTTCGCGCTCACCAACGACTCGCTGATCTTCTTCTTCAGCCAGGGCCAGGTGCTGCCGGAATCCGCTGGCGCGGTGCAGGTGACGGTGCCCCGGGCCCCGGTCGACGCGATGCTGGCCTAGCGATTTGTGCACGATTTTCCGCGCCGGCCGCGGATTTTCGTGCACAAATCCCTGATCAGGCAGGCGCGAACGCGTAGACCTGGCCGTCGCTGGTCGCTGTGACGACGCGCTTGTCGTGCCCGACGGACACTCCGACCGGCCAGCCGGTGGCACCCGGCAGCGGATAGCTGTTCACGGTGTGGCCGTCGGCGGGGGAGAAGACCAGCAGTGCCTGGCCGTGGTCACCGTCGCGGACGACGGCGTATCCGATGTCGCTGCCGGCGCGCGTAGACGTCGTCAGCGGCTCGACGTCGTTGCGGGACCACGCGACTTCGCCCTTGTCGCCCTTGTCCTTGACCGCGGTGAGCTTGCTCTGCGGCCCGCCTCCGGCGACCACCAGACCGTCCGGCGTCACCGACGGCGGCGTCTGCGGTTGGAAGCCGAGATTGACGGACCACTTGGCCTTGCCGTCGGCGGAGTTCAGCGCCCAGAGGTGCTGGTCGCGGCCGTTGACGTAGACGGTCTTGCCGTCGGCTGACAGCACCGGGCTGGCGATCGGGCCGCCGCCTACCGCGGTGCTGGTCCATTCGCGGCTGAGTAGCGGCGTCTGGCCCTCGTGGTAGCGCAGCCCGACGAGGGCGGGGGCGTCAGCGCCCGGCTGCCACAGACCCAGCACCACCATGTCGGTGTCGGGGGAGTACGCGGGCGCCGCCGAGATGGGGCAGGCCGCTTTGGCGGGCTGGCAATCGGCGAGGCCGCGCGCCGAGTCGGCGGGATCGACGCCACTGACCAGATCCAGCGGGGCGCCGATGGTCTGGCCGCGGTGCGCGTCGAACACCAGCACCTGGCCCAGATGCGTCACCACCAGGAGCTGGCCGGGCGACAGGATGCGCGGAGTCGTCGGCATTCCGATCACCGGCTGGCGCCACCGGATCCACTGGGTCGGCGGGAACGACATGATCGCGCCCGGTTGCCCGACATACATGTTGTCGAAGCCATCGAAAAGAGGCGAGGACAGCGGCCCCCCTGGACCTGGGCCCGGCCACAGGCGCGTGCACCAGCGCTGGCGGCCGTGCTCGTCGCTTTCCCAGACCATCAGTGAGCAACCGTTGGCCGATTGCGCGTTGATCGCCAGATAGTTGCCGGAGCCGAGGATCACCTGGGCGCCGAGGTTGCCTTTGGCCGACCGCGCCCAGTCCTGCTTCAGGTTGCTTGCCCCGGCCAGCGTGGTCGAGCTGCTGTTGGCGGCGTCGCCGTACTGTGCCGGCCAGCCGTCCGAAGGATGGGCCTTGACCCAGGAGTCGGTGTTGCCACACCCGGCAATGGTCAGGGCGGCCGCCGAGGTCAGCAGGGTGGTGGCGACAGTGGCCGTGCTGGCGGCAAGACGGCGCATTCGGTGTGCAGGCATCGAGTCCCGAGACTAGCCCGAGACCGGCGAATGTCCGATTTCGCCTCGCGTAGGCTTTCCGGCCATGACGACGATGTGGGGCGCACCGATTCACAAACGATGGCGGGGTTCGCGGTTGCGCGATCCGCGACAGGCGCGCTTCCTCACCCGCGAGTCGCTGAAATGGGTGCTCGACAACAAGGCCTACACCCCGTGGTACCTCGTGCGGTACTGGCGTCTGCTCAAGTTCAAGCTGGCCAACCCGCACATCATCACGCGCGGCATGGTGTTCCTCGGCAAAGGCGTGGAGATTCAGTGCACGCCCGAGCTGGCGCAGATGGAGATCGGCCGCTGGGTCCACATCGGTGACAAGAACACCATTCGCTGTCACGAGGGGTCGCTGCGATTCGGCGACAAGGTGGTGCTGGGCCGCGACAACGTCATCAACACCTACCTGGACATCGAGCTCGGCGATTCGGCGCTGATGGCCGACTGGTGCTATGTCTGCGACTTCGACCACAAGATGGACAGCATGGAGCTGCCGATCAAGGACCAGGGCATCGTCAAGGGCCCGGTGCGGATCGGTCCGGACACCTGGGTTGCCGCCAAGGTGACGATCCTGCGCAACACCAGCATCGGCCGCGGCTGCGTGCTGGGTGCCCACGCGGTGGTCAAGGGCGAGATTCCGGACTTCTCCATTGCCGTCGGTGCACCGGCCAAGGTGGTCAGGAACCGCAAGCTGGACTGGGAGACCTCGGCCGCCGAGCGCGAGGAACTCGCCCGGGCGTTGGCCGACATCGAACGCAAGAAGAGCTCTCGGTAGTCAGCTCGTGTAGTTGAGCGTCGTCATCATGCCTGCCTCCTGGTGATAGGCGTTGTGGCAGTGCAGCATCCACTCGCCGGGGTTGTCCGCGATGAGCGCGACGGTCACCTTCTGTTTGGGTAGCACGATCAGCGTGTCCTTGCGCGGGCCGCGCCGGACTGCATCTGCACTGGCCTGCAGCACCTGGAAGGTGTGCCCGTGCAGGTGCATGGGATGCCACATGGTCGTCGAGTTGGTGAAGGTCATGGTGGCGCGCTGGCCCTGACGGACGGTCAGTGCCTGCCGGTTGTCGAACGACCGCCCGTTGATACCCCAGTCGTACTTCATCATCGAGCCGGTGAGTTCCGCGGTCAGCGCGACGTCCGGCGTGAGCGGTCCAAGGTCGACGGCTGAGGTGGCGGTGAAATCGGCGACGGTGCCGACCTTTTGGGTCAGCTCCTTGGGCCGAAATGTGGGCTCCGGCGCGGTGCCCGCGCCGGTCGACAGGATGGCGCGGGCGGCGTCGTCCTTACCTTCGGCGACGGCTACCAACGGGAAGACCCCGTCGCCCGCGGTGACGATGACGTCGTAGCGCTCGCCCATGCCCAGCAGCAGCGCGTCCACGTCCACCGGGTCGACCGGGAATCCGTCGGTGTGCGTGACGGTCATGCGGTGCCCGGCCAGGGCCACCCGGAACGCGGTGTCGGCGCCGGCGTTGATGATGCGCAGCCGGATTCGTTGTCCCGGCTTGGCATTGAAAACTGTTGGTGCGGTGGGAATGCGGCCGTTGGCGAGGAAGTAGGGGTACTTGACGTCACCGGCGTCGCCGCCGAGCAGCGCGCTCGTCGCCATGGGCATGTCGCCCATGCTGCTCATGTCGTGCCCGCCCATGTTGCCCATGGCGCGCAGGCCGTCGTAGATCTGCTGCGGTGACTTGCCGGCGCCTGAGGTCCAGTCATCAAGGACCACAATCCATTCCGCGTCGTACCGGCCGCGGTCGGCTGGGTCGTCGACGATCACCGGTAGGTACAGCCCGTAGTCCGCGTCGAGCCCGGTGTGCGGATGCGCCCAGTAGGTGCCGGCGTGCGGGACGGAGAAGTTGTAGGTGAAGTCGTTGCCCGGCTTGATATTCGGTGTCGCGGGCGATGCACCGTCCATGTCGTTGCGCAGCGCGATTCCGTGCCAGTGCAACGACGTGTCATGGTCGAGGCCGTTGGACACACGGACTGCCAACTCGTCGCCCACCGACGCGCGGATCAGCGGGCCAGGGACCTGGTCGCCGTACGCGAGGGTCTGCACGGTGACGCCGCCGAGGTCGACGGTGGCCGGCTGCGGGCGCAGTGCCACGGAGACGGTGCGGCCGGTGTGCGGGCGGGCCGCCTCGGCGGCGGCAATAGCCTTCTGGTCGATGCCACTTGCCGCGGCGGGGGACGGCGTCTTGCCGCACGCGGCGACCCCGGCGAGGGTGGACGCGCCCGTGACGGCAGACGCGATCAGGAAACTACGGCGAGTGAACACACTGCCGTTTGTACCCCCGGGGGGTATATCCGTCAAGCGAAGCTCGCGGAGAAACCCTCAGCCGCGGTCGGGCAGCGGGCGCTCCACGATGGGACGACGGGCATGTGGCAGGCGTTCGCCGCGCTTGGCGGCCAGGTACACGTCCGACGTCTCGGCGGCGACGTGCTGCCACGAGAAGTCGTGGTTCAACCGGTCCCGGGCGGCCAGGGCGCGCTGCTGCGCGGCCGGCGGATCGTCGAGCACCTTGCGGACCGCGGCAGCCAGTGCGCCGACGTTCCGCGGCGGGCAGGAGACACCGGTCTTGCCGTTGATCACGGCCTCGCCGAGCCCGCCGACGTTGGACGTCACCAGTGGCGTGCCGGCTGCGGCAGCCTCCAGTGCCACGATGCCGAACGGTTCGTAGTGGCTCGGCAGGACCGCGGCGTCGGCCCGGTGCAGCAGCTCCAGCAGGCCTGAATGGTCCACGCGGCCAACGAAATTCACGGCCTTGGTGACCTTGGCTTTGCGGGCTTCCTCGACCAGCCAGTCGTACTGCGTGCCGTCGCCGGCGATGGTCAGCGTGGTGCCGGGGTGGGTCCGCCGGATGCGGGGCAGCGCGGCGATGACGTCGTGCACGCCCTTCTCGTACTCGAGCCGGCCGACGAACAGGAGCTCGGCCGGGCCGTCGTGCTTGCGCCGCATCGCGAACGGCCAGCCGGCCGTGTCGATGCCGTTGCAGATGACGCTCACGTCGGGCAGCTCGGGCCCGAACAGCTCGGTGATCTCCTCGCCCATGGACACCGAGCAGGTGATCAGCGAGTCCGACTCGTGCACGAGCCACGACTCCAGCGAGTGCACCTGCCGGCTCACCGGTCCGGAGAGCCAGCCGGAATGCCGGCCGGCCTCGGTGGCGTGGATGGTGGAGACCAATGGCACGTCGAAGAACTCGGCCAGGGTGACGGCGGGGTGCGCGACCAGCCAGTCGTGGGCATGCACCACATCGGGCGTCCAGTCGCGCAGGCTCAGGCCGGCACGAACCATGGCGTGCCCCATGGCCAGTGTCCAGGCCATCATGTCGGTGCCGAAGGTGAACTCGTTCGGGTCGAGCGCCGCGGAGATCACCCACACGCCTTCGTGCACCTCGTTGGTGGTGGGGTGCGTGCTGGGGTCGGTACCGGCGGGCCGGCGACACAGCACCACGACCTCGTGGCCGCGGGCGGCCAGCTCGACGGCCAGATGGTGGACGTGGCGTCCGAGACCACCGATCACCACGGGTGGGTACTCCCACGAGACCATGAGGATTTTCATCGGTGCCCTCTGCTCTTCGCGCAAGCGCTCATCGCGGCAACCTCCGCGCGTCCAGGGCGCCGAACAGTCCGTCGGCGCGGTTCCAACCCTCCGCGAGCGTCTGAGCCTGATCGCGCCGTCCAGACGCGAGGGCACCGGCGATCTCCCGGGTGGCGTGTGCGTGCAGATGCGCGCGATAGCGAGCATATTCCGCCGCGGTGTCTTTACTGACCATGAAGGGCCAGTCGCTCGAGACAGTCAGGAGCGCCTCGCGCAGGATCTGGTCGGCCACGCGGTCCCGCGCCGGGTAGGCCGAATCCTGGGCCAGGGCCTTGTCCACTGTGGTCAGCGCGGTATCCACGACCTCGGCGTTGAGCGTGACGAAGTCGGCGACCTGCTCACCGGACCAGACCTGCCAGTCCTTGCCCGAACCCCAGGAGCTCGGCGGCAGCTCGACCGGGGAGCCGACGAAGCCGTTGTTGATCGCGTCCGAGAGGGTGCCGACCTGGACCCCGGCCTCGGGCAGCGCGCGCAACACCCGCGCCAGCCATTCCGGTCCCTCGTGCCACCAGTGCCCGAACAGCTCGGTGTCGAACGCGGCGACCACGTGGGCCGGGCGTCCGATGCGCTCGGACTCCGAGATCAGCCGTCGCCGAACGGTGTTCACGAAATCCGCGACGTGCGCGTCGATGGCCGCGACGGCCCGTTCCGGCTCGTAGGGCGCCTTCGACTCCGACGCGACGGTGCGGCCGGTGACCCTGGCGGGCTTGAGTCCGGTGAGATGGTCGTAGGTGTGGAAGTCCCGGTAGGCCGGGTGCCCCGGGTAGCCGGACTTGGGGGACCACACGCGGTAACTGACCTGCAGGTCGCGCCCGAAGGCGACGACGTCCGACTCGCCGACCGGGCGGCCGAGCGCCGTATCGCCGTGCAGCGACGGGCCGTCGACCATGAAGTGGGTGACGCCGGCAGCCGCATAGCCGGTCTCCATGCCGGGGGCGTACGCACATTCGGGCGCCCAGATGCCGCCGGGGGTGTGCGCGAACCGGGCGCCGGCGTCGGCCAGGCCCTCGCGCAGCGCGAACTCCCGCAGCCGGGGGTTGAGCAGCGGCTGGAACGGATGCGACAGCGGGCCGCCGAGCAATTCGATGGTGCCCGCGCCGATGAGCTGCCGCAGCACCGGGCTGCCGCCGTGCTGCCAGTGGTCGGCGAATTCGGCGAGTGCCGCACCGGCCTGCTGGTGCTCGTGAATACCGAAGGCGCGCAACGCTTCCGGTGAGTTGAAGGTCTCAGGGGCGCCGCCGCCGTCACGAACGGTGGTCGCCTCGAGGGCGCGCAGCTGCCAGTTGGACAGCCACTGCTGCATGCCGGCCAGGCAGTACGGGTCATCGAGTTGTGCGGTGACGACGGGCGTCATGCCCAGGGTCAGGAGGTGGCCGCGACCTTCCTCCGCCAGCTCGCGGAGCACACGGGTCAGGGGCAAGTACGCCGTCGCCCACGACTGGTACAGCCACTCCTCGCCGACCGGCCAGCGGCCGTGGTGCGCCAGCCACGGCAGGTGCGTGTGCAGCACCAGGGTGAACATCCCCGGTACGGGCGCGGTGGACGAATCACTCACGGCCGCACCGCGATTGCCACCAGGTCGAGGCTGTCGTCGATATCGATGTCGGCGGCAGCGGCATCCAGCAGATCGAAGTCGTCGATCGTCACCGCGGCCACGTCGGCCAGCAGGTCCGCCGGCCAGGGTGCGTCGGCCACCGCGCGGTCGATCTGCGCCTGGATGATGGAGCCGCCGTACCGGGCGTCGAGCGCACGCAGCCCGGCGCCGTGATAGACGCCCAGCATGGCTTCCACGACGAAGCCCTGTTCGGTCAGCAGCTCTGTCATCTCGGCGGCGTTGAGTTCGCGGGTGTGGAACGGGTTCAGCGGGACGTCGCTGCCGGGCGTGAAGGTGATGCGGTTCGGCGTCGACATCAGCAGGACGCCACCCGGACGCAGCACGCGCAGGCACTCGGCGACGAATTGGCCCTGGTCCCACAGGTGTTCGATGACCTGGAAGTTGACCACCACATCGACGGAGGCGTCGGGCAGGGGCAGTGCGGCGAGGTTGCCGTGCAGCATCTCGACCCGCGGGTAGCGGGCGCGGATGTGCGCCACCGAGGACTCGTCGTAGTCCAGTCCGATCACGCGGCGCGCGACGTCGGCGATGAGATCTGCGCCATAGCCCTCGCCGGCGCCGGCTTCCAGGACGTCGCGGTCGCGGCAGCGGTCGACCAGTCGCCGGTAGACCACCTCGTGGCGGCGGAACCAGTAGTTCTCCTCGGCCAGATCCGGAACGGTGCGCTCACCGGTCAGTGGCATGACTGGCACTGACGGTGCCGCGTGGCTGTCCGGCTGGGTTTCGGGAAAAGTGCTCATTAGATAGGCAGGCTAGTGCAGAGTGGTCGCTGAACTACCAGGCCCAATTGGTTGGGCCGTCCCACCTGCTGGTTCTGCCATGTTGCCGAACCGGTTCAAGTGTGGTCAAGAAAACAAAAGGCGGCATCCTCGGGCGGCGCTCGACCAGCTATGGTGTTCCTGCGCCATGCCACATAAGTTACCGAGTAGTAACATGTTGGTCGTTGCGTGAATCGTGAATGCCAGGCCGACGCCGGCCTCATCGAGGAGGACGAACCACACCCATGACGAACATCGTGGTCCTGATCAAACAGGTCCCTGACTATGAGTCGGAGCGCAAGCTCAACGACGGCGACTTCACCCTCGACCGCGAGTCCGCGGACGCGGTGCTCGACGAGATCAACGAGCGCGCCGTCGAGGCAGCGCTGCAGATCAAGGAGAAGGAAGAGGCCGCCGGCGGCGCCGGCACCGTCACCGTGCTGACGGTCGGACCGGAGCGGGCCACCGAGGCCATCCGCAAGGCTCTGTCCATGGGCGCCGACAACGCGGTGCACGTGAAGGACGACCAGCTCAAGGGTTCGGACATCGTGCAGACCGGTTGGACCCTGGCCCGCGCCCTGGGCACCATCGAGGGCGCCGAGCTGGTCATCGGTGGCAACGAGTCCACCGATGGTGTCGGTGGCGCGGTTCCCGCTGTCATCGCCGAGCTGCTGGGCCTGCCGCAGCTGACCTCCCTGCGCAGCATCTCCGTCGAGGGCGGCAAGGTCACCGGTGAGCGCGAGACCGACGACGGCGTCTTCGGCCTGGAGGCCGCACTGCCCGCCGTCGTCAGTGTCAACGAGCGCATCGGCGAAGCCCGCTTCCCGTCGTTCAAGGGCATCATGGCCGCCAAGAAGAAGCCGGTCACCGTGCTGACCCTGGCTGAGATCGGTGTCGAGGCCGACGAGGTCGGTGTCGCCAACGCCAGCAGCAAGGTGCTGTCGTCGACGCCGAAGCCGGCCAAGGCCGCGGGCGAGAAGATCGCTGACGAGGGCGAGGGCGGCAACAAGATCGCTGAGTACCTCGTTGCTCAGAAGCTGATCTAGCCCCCACCCCACCGAAACTTCCACGAAAGACACAGAGGCAAATACGCATGGCTGAAGTACTTGTGCTCGTCGAGCACGCCGATGGTGCCCTCAAGAAGGTGAGCACCGAACTGATCACCGCCGCTCGCGTGCTCGGTGAGCCGGCTGCCGTGGTGGTGGGTGCCCCGGGCACCGCCGCCCCGCTGACCGACGCCCTCAAGGCCGCCGGCGCGGCCAAGATCTACGTCGCCGAGTCGGCTGACGCGGCGAACTTCCTGGTCACCCCGACCGTCGATGTGCTGGAGGCGCTCGTCGAGTCCGCCGGCCCGGCCGCGGTTCTGACCGTCGCCAGCACCGAGGGCAAAGAGGTCGCCGGTCGTCTGGCCGCTCGCCTGGGTGCCGGCCTGCTGGTCGACGTCATCGACGTCAAGGCCGGCGGCATCGGTGTGCACAGCATCTTCGGTGGCGCTTACACCGTCGAGGCGCAGGCCAACGACGTGCTCCCGGTCATCGCAGTCCGTCCGGGTGCCGTCGAGGCCGCCCCGGCAGCTGGCGCCGGCGAGGTCGTCAACGTCGAGGTTCCGGCCCAGGCCGAGAACGCCACCAAGATCACCTCGCGCGAGCCGGCTGTCGCCGGTGACCGTCCGGAGCTCACCGAGGCCAGCGTCGTGGTCGCCGGTGGCCGTGGTGTCGGCAGCGCCGACAACTTCGCGGTCGTCGAGGCCCTGGCCGACTCGCTCGGCGGTGCCGTCGGTGCCTCGCGTGCCGCGGTCGACTCGGGCTACTACGGCGGTCAGTTCCAGGTCGGCCAGACCGGTAAGACCGTTGCCCCGCAGCTGTACATCGCCCTGGGTATCTCGGGCGCCATCCAGCACCGCGCCGGTATGCAGACGTCCAAGACCATCATCGCGGTCAACAAGGACGAAGAGGCCCCGATCTTCGAGATCGCGGACCTCGGCATCGTGGGCGACCTGTTCAACGTCAGCCCGCAGCTGACCGACGCCATCAAGGCTCGCAAGGGCTAGTTCTTCTCTGCACGAGCAGCCGCGAAGGTGCCCCAGAACTCCGGTTTTGGGGCACTTTTGTGTCTGGTAAGACTGCTGACAGCAACTAGATACGGTGGTGCCGATGTCGAGCCAGGGGCGTGGGCCGCGCTTGCGGGGCCGTGACAAGGAGATCGCGACGCTACGCGATCTGTTGTCGACCGCACAGGCCGGTGGCAGCCAGGTGCTGGTGCTGCGCGGTGAGGCGGGGGTCGGCAAGACGGCGCTGCTGCGCCAGGCGGCGGAGACGGCCGACGGATTTCGCCGCATCCAGGTGACGGGCGTCGAGTCCGATATGGAGCTGGCCTACGCGGGCCTGCACCAGCTCTGTGCACCGCTGCTGCATCACCTCGACGAGCTGCCCACGCCACAGCGCGAAGCATTGGATGTGGCCTTCGGCCGGGGCGTGGGGGCGGCGCCCGATCGGTTTCTGGTGGGGCTCGCGGTGCTCAGCCTGCTGGCTGCGGCGACTGCCGACCAGCCCCTGCTGTGCCTCGTCGATGACGCGCAGTGGCTCGACCAGGTGTCTGTGCAGACCCTCGCCTTCGTCGCCCGGCGCTTCCTGGCCGAGCCCGTCGTCATGCTGTTCGCGGCCCGCAATACCGGGGCCGAGGCGCTTGGCGGCCTGCCGGAACTGGCGATAACCGGGCTGTCGGATGCCGACGCTCGCGAGCTACTCGACTCGGTGCTCTTGGCCCGGATCGACGAGCGGGTACGCGACCGCGTCGTGGCCGAGACGCGCGGGATTCCGCTGGCCCTGCTCGAGGTGCCGCGAAGTGTCCCCGCGGCAGAGCTTGCGGGCGGTTTCTGGAACATGGCGACCGGACGCGGCGTGATGGGGCAGGTCGAGGACGGCTATATCCGTCGTATCCAGGCGCTGCCACCGGACGCCCAGCGGCTGTTGTTGTTGGCGGCTGCGGAACCGGTGGGCGACGCCGCGTTGTTCGTACGCGCGGCGGCCAATCTGGGGGTGCCCGTCGACGCGTTGGCGCCGGCCGAGGCACAGGGATGCATCGAGCTCGGGTCGCGGATGCGCTTCCGTCATCCGTTGATGCGTTCGGCCGCATACCGCGCGGCAAACCTCAACGCGCGCAGGGCAGTTCACCGGGCGCTGGCCGATGCCACAGATCCGATCCATGACCCGGACCGCCGGGCCTGGCATGCGGCCAACGCCGCGTCCGGTCCCGACGATGTGGTCGCCGCGGATCTGGAGCGTTCAGCCGACCGCGCGCACGGCAAGGGCGGCATCGCAGCGGCGGCGGCTTTCATGGAACGTGCGACTGTGCTCACCGCAGACCCGGCGCTGCGCACAGTCCGGGCGCTTGCCGCGGCACAGGCCAAACGCGACGCCGCAGCACCGGCTGCCGCAGCTGAACTGCTGGCGATTGCAGAGCTCGGTCCACTCACGGATCTGCAACGCGCGCAAGTGGATCGGCTACGAGCCCAGATGGAATTCGCCCGCAGCCGAGGCGGCGGTTCCGGCGTCCGGCCGCTGAGCGACTCTGTGTCGGAGCTGCTTGCGGCCGCGAAATATCTTGAAGCGCTTGACGAAAACCTCGCCAGGGAGACGTACCTCGAAGCGCTGGCCGCGGCGATGTATGCCGGCCGCCTCGGCGCGCCGGGCATGTTGGTGCAGGTGGCCGAAGCCGCGGGTGCGGCGCTCGGTGACGCGAAGAACCTCGATCGGCCCGTCGACCTCTTGCTGAGTGGTGTGACGAGTCGCATCACCACCGGCGACGGTGGGGAACAGATGCGCACCGCATTGGAACTCATGTGCAGTGATGCGCACGAAGAGCATGTCCTGCGGTGGATGTCGTTGGGCTTGGCCATCATTCAGGAATCAGCCACCGGCGAGGTGTGGGACGACACGCTCTACCGGCAATTGGCCACCGCCGCGGTGGGGCAGGCGCGAGATGCCGGAGCCCTGGCCGTCCTTCCGGCGGCGCTCGCCTTTCGGGCGGGTGTGCACATGGTGGCAGGTGAATTCAGCACGGCGACAACGCTGATCGATGAGGCTGCCTCGATCGCTGCCGCGACGGACTATGCGCCGCTGCGCTACCACTCGCTGTCGTTGGCGGCGTTCCGCGGCGTTCCAGGTGAAGCGACCGGCCTGATCGAGGCTGCCGCGGCCGACGCGCGGGCCAGGGGCGAAGGCCGGGTACTCGGCGTCACCGGCTATCTGTCGGCGGTGCTCTACAACGGGCTGGGACGGTACCCGGAGGCCTTCGCGGCGGCCCGGGACAGCTGCGAATACAACGACCTCGGCTTCCACAGCTGGTGCCTGTTCGAGCTGACCGAAGCGGCAATGCGCATCGGGGACAAAGCAACTGCCGAGTGGGCGGTACAGCGGCTGGCTGTGCGCGCAGGCACCAGCGGCACCGACTGGGGGCTCGGTGCTCTCGCCCATGCGCGGGCATTCATCGCCGATGACGAGGACGCCGACGCCCTGTACACCGAAGCCATCGAACGACTCGAGCGCACTGCGATCCTCATCCATCTGGCGCGGACCCAGCTGTGCTACGGGGAGTGGCTGCGCCGCATGAACCGACGCACCGACGCGCGCAAGCACCTCGACGAGGCGTACCGGATGTTCAGCCGCATGGGCGCGCAGGCCTTCGCCGAGCGGGCACGCCGCGAGCTGATCGCAGCCGGGAAGAAGGTCCGCAAGGAGCCGGTCAACTCCGGGGACGAGCTGACGGCGCAGGAGGCCCAGATCGCTCGCCTCGCCGGCGAAGGGCTGACGAACCAGGAGATCGGTGCGCAGTTGTTCATCAGCACGCACACCGTCGAATGGCATCTGCGGAAGGTCTTCGTGAAACTCGGCATCACGTCCCGGCGTCAGCTGCGCACGGTTTTCGCCGCGCACTGAATTGCGCCACAGGACCACGAACTTCCAAGGGCGCCGCACGGCGGCTTCGCTGCAACGCTGAACTCATACCCGCCACGGCTGTCCGCCCGGGTCTGAATTCGACGCAAGGAGCAACGATGTTCGCGACCGACGACCTGATGAAAGCCATCACGACGATCCAGACCGTCACGCCGCCGTTCATTCCGGCCGACGCCCACGTGATGACGTCGATCATCGAGTGGCCGGCGGGCAGCGCGGGTGCACCGCCGCACCGGCACCCCGGGGGACCGTCGTTCGGCTATGTCTTGGAGGGCGAGATGCTCTTCGAGTTGGAGGGCGAAGCGCCGCGAGTCATCAAGGCCGGGGAGGCGTTCTGGGAGCCGGGCGGTGACATCATCCACTACTCGGACGCCAACAATCGTTCCGATGTCCCGCTGCGGTTTCTCGTGACGATGATCTGCACGCCCGGCGTGCCGATGCTCGTGGTCGTCGAGGAGGACGAACTCGAAGCCCGTAAGGACCGGCGAGTCCGATGACGACCGGGTTCGGCGACATCGTCCGGGCACGTCGCTCGGCTCGGATGTTCTTGCCGGACAAGCCGGTTCCGCGTGAGCTACTCGACGAGGCCCTGGCGCTGGCGATCCGGGCGCCGTCGAACTCCAACACCCAGCCGCGGCACGTGTACCTCGTCACCGGCGAACGGCGCGCAAAGCTGGTCGAAGCGCTGCTCGCCGCCGTCGACACCGCGCCGCCCGAGGTGGGCTCGGCCGGTCTGCCGCCCCGGTTCGCGCACCTGCGTCGGGAGAGCGGCGCTCTGGTCTATGGCGCGATGGGCATCGAGCGCACCGATGCGGAGGGCCGCTGGGCGGCGCAGCGGCGCAACTGGGAATTCTTTCGTGCCCCCGTCGCGGGGGTGGTGTGCATGCACCGTGATTTCGGCGCCGTGGACGCGATGGGCGTCGGAATGTTCCTGCAGACGTTGATGCTGGCATTGACCGAGCGGGGCCTGGGGAGTTGTGTTCAGGTGTCGATCAGTTTTTACCCGGAGGTGCTGCGTGAGCAGCTCGACATTCCCGAGGAGCTCTCGATCCTGTGCGGGATCGCGATCGGCTACCCCGACCCGGCTTTCCCGGCCAACCACCTTGATACGCCCCGAAATCCGATCGGCGAGAACGTGGCCTTCCTCGACTGATCACCGGGCGCAGACTACGGACTTTCCGGGGTCCGCCCGCCCTCGGCAACTGCCAGGTTTGAAGCTGCACAACCGAAACAACTCGAAAGGGTGTGTCTGATGAAGATCACTGTGATGGGCGCCAGCGGCCAGATCGGTTCGAAGGTCGTCGCGCTGCTCAAAGAGGCCGGTCACGAGACCGTGGCGGCTTCGCGGGACACGGGCGCCGATGTCCTGACCGGCGCGGGTCTGACGGAGGCGCTCGCGGGCTCCGACGTGCTGGTCGACGTCGTCAACTCGCCTGACTTCGCCGACGGTCCGGTGCTGGAGTTCTTCACCAAGTCGGCGACCAACTTGGTGGCTGCGGCGAAGGCCACGGGCGTCGGACACTACGTCGCGCTGTCCATCGTCGGGTGCGACGGCCTGCCCGACAGCGGGTACATGCGCGCCAAGGTCGCCCAGGAACGCATCATCACCGAGTCTGGGCTGCCACACACCATCGCGCGGGCCACCCAGTTCCATGAGTTCGCCGACGCGATCACCGCATCGCTGACGGTGGACGGCGAGGTGCGGGTGCCCGAGGGGCTTATCCAGCCGATCGCCGGCGCCGACGTCGCCGCGGAAGTGGCACGGGCCGCGCAGGCCGCGCCGGTCGACGGCATCGTGAACATCGGCGGACCGGACAAGCTGACGTTCGCCGGCCTGGCCAAACTGGCGCTGGCCCACCGCGGCGAAACCCTGCCGATCGTGGTCGACCCGGCGGCCGTGTACTTCGGCACCAAGGTCGGCGACACGGGTCTGGTCACCAGCGGCGACGCCATCATCTCCGACCTCCGGTTGGTGGACTGGCTGGCCACGCAGTGACGGAACTGACCGGGCTGACCGCGCTGGTCACCGGCGGGACCGCGGGCATCGGGTTCGAGACGGCGCGCCTGCTGGCCGCTGAAGGCGCCGCGGTGATCATCACCGGACGCTCCGCGGACCGCGGTGCGGCGGCGGCCGAACTCGGGGTGCGGTTCATCGCAGCGGACCTGGCCGACCTCGAATCGGTGAAAGCCCTTGCTCGGCAATGCGGTGATGTCGACATCGTGGTCAACAACGCCGCCAGCTTTCCGGGCGCGCTGACCGTGGAGCAGGACGTGGCGTCGTTCGAATCCACCTTCGACACCAATGTGCGCGGCGCCTATTTCCTCGTCGCGGCACTGGTGCCGGGCATGCTCCGCCGGGGCCGGGGGAGCATCGTCAACGTCACCTCGATGGTCGCGTTCAAGGGTGTGCCCGGGGCGTCCAGCTACAGCGCGTCCAAGGCGGCGCTGGAATCGCTGACCCGCACGTGGGCAACAGAATTCGGGCCACAAGGGGTGCGCGTCAACAGCGTCGCCCCCGGACCGACCGCGACACCCGGAGTGGTCGCCGAATGGGGCGACACCAACGACGAACTGGGTCGTGCACTGCCGCTGGGCCGCACGGCACAGCCGGCCGAGATCGCACAGGCGGTGCTGTTCCTGGCATCCCCGCGGTCCAGTTTCATCACCGGCTCGACGCTGCACGCCGACGGCGGCGGCGCCGCGGCCTGACCGCGCGGAGGACACACTGAAAACGGCCCCCGGACCACAGGTCCGGGGGCCGTTCTCGTTCAGCGGTCAGTAATCCCAGGTCGCGGGCACGCACCGGAAAGTGTCGCCGACGGCCGCCACATGGCACACGGACGGGAACGGCAAGTGCGTCGCAACCAATGCCTCGCCGGTCGCCGCGACCTCCCGCAGCAGGCGGACACGGACGCGGGCCGCCTCTTCGGGGTCGTGCTCGAAACCGTTCTGCCACTCGGGATTATCGAAGCCGGGAGCGAACACGGCGTCGCCCGCGAACGTCAGCTTCTCGCCACGGGACTCCAGCCGGACCACGCTGTGGCCGGGTGTGTGACCGCCGGTGCGGGAGATGAGCACGCCCGGTGCGACTTCGAAGTCCGTCTCGAATGTCCGCAGTTGGCCACGGTATTCGTTCAGGAACTGCGTGGCGACCCGCTTCAGCACATCCGGAATGGGCTGCGGCATGACCGTGCGCGAAAAATCGGGGGCCTCCCAGAACTCGGCCTCGGCGGTCGACGCGTGGACTCGCAGATCGGGACGCAGTCGGTCCTTCAATCCCTCGGTGATCAGCCCGCCGACGTGGTCCATGTGCATGTGGGTGAGCACGATGTCGGTCACGGAATCGAGATCGACGCCCGCAGCCTCCAGGCGCTGGATCGTCTGGCCGGCACGTGGGAAGTCCGGGAACTCGAGTCCCAATCCCGCGTCGACCAGGATGGTCCGATCGCCGCTGCGCACCACGACGACGTTCAGCGGCCAGTCGACGATCTCGGGCGGCAGGAAGTTGTCGCCCAGCCAGCCGGCGAGTTCGGCCGGCGGGGTCTTGGTGGCCAACGTCGATGCGGTGATGGGCAGGACGCCGTCACTGATGACCAGTACTTCGATGTCGCCGACCTGCACCGCGTAGCGCGACGGAACCAACTCATCGAGCCCTGCCTGCCCGAGGTGGGAAATGTTGTCCAAGCTCACGTTGTCTCCTTTGGCTGGTTCGGCAGGGAGTTGACCCTGCGCGGAGTTGAACGCACGCCGGCCCGCGAAGTCATCCATCCCGCCGCGACCACGGATTCGAGTTGTCGACTACGGACTTTCAAAGGTCCCCTGCGGCCGCCGTGCGACGAGTCTGAATTCAGCGGTGCGACATCACCGTCACCGGTTGCAAAGGGGATTCGATCGTGACGGCAGCAGCGGTGCCGGACCCTGAACTCGCGGCCCGGTTCGTCGCCGAGGCGGTCCCGCTGCTCGACACGCTCGGCCGCGGCGCCCGCCGACTGACGCACTCTGAAGCCGACGCCGAAGATCTGTTGCAGGACACCCTGTTACATGCCTACGAGGGCTTCGGATCGTTTCGGCAGGGCACCAATCTCAACGCGTGGCTCTTCCGGATTCTGCACAACCGGTGGGTCAGCAGACACCGGTACCGGCAGAGTCGACCTGCCGAAGTGTCACTCGAGGTGGTCGCCGCGGCTGGCCATGAACCATCGGCCGCCCGTCGTTCCGCGGAGGTGGAGGTACTCGACGTCATGCCCGACGCTGACGTCGTGGCTGCGCTTGCCGAGCTGCCCGACGGTGCCCGGACGGCCGTGTTCTACGTCGGGGTCCAGGGCCACACCTACGCCGAGACTGCCGTGCTCATGGGCGTGCCGATGGGCACGGTGATGTCGCGGGTGTCGCGTGGGCGGCAGCAGCTGCGTATCGCGTTGGCGCACCGCGACCGCCAGGAGTTCGTGGACCCAGAAGAGCGCACCGCATGAACCCTTGCCAGAAACTGAAACGTGTTCCAGTATGCATCGATGACGCATGGGAGCTCGGGCAGCGACGACGGCACGACGTTCGACCCCGACGCGCTGCGTCAGCGGTACGCCCAGGAACGCGCGCGGCGACTGCGGACCGACGGTATCGGTCAGTACGTGGAGATCGCCGGCCGGTTCGCCGCCTTCGGTGAAGACCCTTGGGCTGAGCCGGGTTTCACCCGTAGGCCGCTGACCGACGCGGTCGACGTCGCGATCATCGGGGCCGGTTTCGGCGGGCTGCTCACCGGCGCCCGGCTGCGGGAATTGGGTGTGGCCAACATCCGGCTCATCGACAAGGCGTCCGACGTGGGCGGCACCTGGTACTGGAACCGGTATCCCGGGATCGCCTGTGACGTCGAGTCGTATGTGTACATGCCGCTGCTCGAAGAGCTGGGCTATGTGCCGACCGAGAAGTACGCCAAGGGTGCCGAGATCTTCGCGCACTGCCAGGCCATCGCCGAGCACTACGACCTGTACCGCAACGCCTGCCTGCAGACCGAGGTGCAGGAAATCCGTTGGGACCCGGCCGATTCGCGCTGGGTGATCGCCACCAACCACGGCGACGCCATCCGGGCCAGGTTCGTCTCGATGGCCAACGGCTATCTGCAGAAGCCGAAGCTGCCGGGTATCGAGGGCATCACCGAGTTCCGAGGTCATGCGTTCCACACCAGCCGCTGGGACTACGAGTACACCGGCGCAGGCCTGGAGAACCTGGCCGACAAGCGGGTCGGGATCATCGGGACCGGCGCGACGTCCATCCAGTGCGTGCCGCGCCTGGCACCGGCGGTCGGGGAGTTGTTCGTGTTCCAGCGCACGCCGTCGACGGTCGACGTGCGGGCGAACGCGCCCACCGACCCGTCCTGGGCGGCAGCGCTCGAACCCGGTTGGCAGCAGCGCCGCATCGAGAATTTCCAGATCCTCACCGCGGGTGGGCAGGCCGATGAGGACCTGGTCGCTGATGCCTGGACGAGCCTGGCCAAAGCCATGCCGATCGCGAAGGAAGGCACCGACCCGCGGGCCTCGACGGCGGAGCTGGCCGACTTCGCGAAGATGGAGCAGATCCGCGCGCGCATCGACGCGCTGGTGACCGACCCGGCCACCGCCGAGGGGCTCAAGCCTTGGTACGGCTACTACTGCAAGCGGCCCTGCTTCCACGACGAATACCTGCAGGCGTTCAACCGGGACAACGTCACCCTCGTAGATACCCGGGGCTGCGGCGTCGAGCAGATCAGCGCTGCCGGGGTCGTGGTGGACGGCACCGAGTTCCCCTTGGACTGCCTGATCTTCGCCACCGGCTTCGAGGTCGGCACCGACTACACCCGGCGCACTGGCTTCGAGGTGATCGGCCGCGACGGAAAGACGTTGACCGACAAGTGGTCCGATGGGGTCCGCACCCTGCACGGTTTGCACGTCAACGGATTTCCCAACTGTTTCATCGCCAGCATCGCGCAGTCCGGATTCACGGTGAACTTCCCGTATCTGATCGACACCCAGTCCAGGCACACCGCGTGGGTGATCGCGTGGGCGCTCAAGAACGACATCGCCGAACTGGAAGCGAGCGAAGCGGCCGAGGAGGCCTGGGTCCGGAATGTGGTGGCACGGTCGGTGGTGATCGCCGGCCGCCGCGAAGCCTGCACACCCGGCTACTACAACCGCGAAGGGCAGCCCAGCGACCGGCTGAACCAGGACAGCTTCTTCTTCGGCAGCCCCACCGAGTACGCCGACATCCTCGCCGCCTGGCGGGACGCGGAAACCCTTGAGGGACTGACGATCACGTGAGCACCGCCCTGCTGATCGACGGGCAGCTCGTGGCAGGCCGCGGCGGCGAGTTCGCGACGATCAACCCGGCCACCGAGGAGACATTGGGGCACGCCGCCGACGCTGACGCCGAGGACCTGGACCGCGCCATCGCCGCCGCCCGCACCGCATTCGACGACACCGACTGGTCCCGGGACACCGCGCTGCGGGTGCACTGCCTGCGGCAGTTGCGCGACGCACTCACCGACGAGATCGAGCACCTGCGGACCGTCACCGTGGCCGAGGTGGGTGCCCCGGTCGCGCTGACCTACGGCGGTCACCTGCAGGCACCGGTCGACGGTCTGGGTTATGTGGCCGACCTCGCCGAAAACTACCAATGGACAACCGATCTCGGGGAGGCCGCGCCGTTCGGCAAACCGACCAGACGCACCGTGGTCCGCGAGCCCTGCGGCGTCGTCGGCGCGGTCACGCCCTGGAATTTCCCGCACCAGATCAACTTCGCCAAACTCGGCCCGGCGCTGGCCGCCGGTAACACTGTCGTGCTCAAGGCGGCCCCGGACACCCCGTGGTGTGCGGCCGAAGCGGGCCGGATCATCAACGAGTGCACCGACTTTCCCGCGGGTGTTGTCAACGTCGTCACCTCCAGCGACCACCGGATCGGCGCCCAACTCACCGAGGATCCACGCGTGGATCTGGTGTCGTTCACCGGGTCGACGGCCACCGGCCGGGCCGTCATGGTGGCCGCGTCGCACACCATCAAGAAGGTGTTCCTGGAACTCGGCGGCAAGTCGGCCTACGTCGTGCTCGACGACGCCGACCTACCCGCTGCCTGTGCCGCCGCGGCCGCCGGCGTCGCGATGCATGCCGGTCAGGGCTGCGCCTTCACCACCCGACTGCTGGTGCCGCGCGCACGGTACGACGAGGCTGTCGCCGCGGCCGCAACGGCCATGTCCGGCATCGGTTTCGGGGATCCGACCGATCCGGCCACGGTGTGCGGCCCACTGATCTCGGCGCGCCAGCGTGACCGGGTCGAGGGCTACCTGCGGCTGGCATTCGAGGAGGGCGGCCGGTTCGCCTGCGGCGGCGGCCGCCCCGCGGACCGGACCCGCGGCTTCTACATCGAGCCGACCGTCATCGCCGGACTGACCAACGACGCCCGGGTGGCGCGCGAAGAGATCTTCGGCCCGGTGCTCACCGTGATCGCCCACGACGGTGACGCCGACGCCGTGCGCATCGCCAACGACTCGCCATACGGCCTGTCCGGTGCGGTCGTCGGCACCGATCAGGACCGGGTCGACTGGGTTGCGTCGCGGTTGCGCACCGGGACCATCAACGTCAACGGCGGCGTCTGGTACTCGCCGGACGCACCGTTCGGCGGCTACAAGCAGTCCGGCATCGGCCGGGAGATGGGTCTGGCCGGCTTCGAGGAGTACCTGGAGACGAAGCTCATTGCCAGTGGGGTGAGGGCGTCGAAGGCCCGCTTGCTCCCGAACCGATGACGGTTGAAGAGCCACTCGTTTGGCGAGGCCGCCAGATTGGTGTCCGGGGGAGTCGTGAACTGGCGGGACAATCAAATGCAGAGGCCGCCACGGGCAGGCCGATATCGGGGGTGGGAGAACATCGTGGTGCACAAGCGGATCCGGACCGCGGCATGAGCGCGTTACCGAAGCCTGACGGCTGGAAGGACCGCTACCTGCTGATCGGCGTCGTGGGTGCGGTGACCGCCGTCCTATTCGCCTACTTCGGGTACCTCGCGGTCATCGCTGCGACGCACACGCACTGGCTGGCCGCGACCATCGGCCTGTGCGGGGCGGTGGTGTTCGGCATCATCACCATCGGGGCGATCGTCCAGCTCACCTCTGCCGGCACGCTGCGGGCCCACTACGACGAGACCGGCACCACCTTCGGTCCGCCGCCGGCAGCCCTCTGGCTGCTCGCCATGTGCGTGGCGTTGGGCCTCGGTAGCGGTCTGTACCTGCTCTACGGTGCGCGCGTACGCGACGATCTGCCGGCATTGAGCAGCCGCGATAGTGGCCGGCTGATCACCCTGCTGGTGGTCAGCGTCATTGCCATCGTGATGTTGCTGCGGAACATGACCAAAGGCAGACCCGCCTTGACGTTGTCGCCGCAGCGGATCGACTACGGCTTTCCCGGCGACGGCAGGTTCTCCATCGCATGGGACGACATCGTCGACATCACGGGCCTGCATACCGCCAAGCGAAAACCGCCGCGCCCCATCATTTTCGACTGCGCCGACGGCACCCGCGCCATCATCACCAACGCCAGCACGTGGGTTCCCGGGGGTACCAGCCTTTACTGGCTGTGCCGCTACTACTGGCACCATCCCGCCGACCGCGGGGAATTGGCCAACGGCCTCGCGCTGGACAGGTTGGCGGAGAACCGTATTCCCGCCGCATGACTGAATCCACCACTGGCCGCACCGTCGGCCTGCGCGGCGCATCCGCCTCACGGGGCCCGCGGCGCGCCGTCAACACGGTGGTGCTTCTCGTCGTCCTTCTGGCCGCCGCCGGATGCCAGGAACATCGCCGGCCCGCTGCTACTGCAAGCGGGCCGCTGATCGCCTACACCCTGCCCAAATCCACGCCGTGGTTCCGGCCAGGGGACGTGAGTTTCGTTGTCACAAAAGGGCAAGCGGCCATAAAGACCTGGACGAAACAGGTTGACTCGTCGCGGTTCGGGGGCTTCAGCAGACCTGTGTTTACCGCTGACGGCCAGTTTGCCGTCGCGCGGTATTCCGATGAGCAGGTTGGGCGGTACCCATACGACGGTGGCGACATCCGTGCAGAGCTGGCGTGGGTGGACGTCGCGACCAGCGAAATCCATGAAGTGTCCATTGACGCGCGATCGCGAACAGGGTCGCAACCGCCGAGCCGGCCCGGGAACCCGTACGCGCTGCAGGGCAGTACCGTCGTCTGGCAAGCTCCGACTCCTGCCAACGCACCCGATGGCCAAGTCGTCTTGATGCAGCTCGACCTGAGCCAGCCGAATCCGCAGCCGACAATCCTTCGCACTGTGCAGCTGCCGCCGAGAACACCTGGGCAGCAGGCGGTTCCGTACCGCACCCAAGGCTTCACCGGAGATGTGATCGGTGCCGGCCACGGCCGGGTGGCGGTCGCCAAAAAGTACGATACGGACCCCGAGACCCAAGCTGACCGTCTCTTCCTCGTCGACGCTGACGGGACGGTGCGCGACCTCAGCCATGAGCCGACCAGTCAATGGGTGACAGCGACATTCAGCGCGGACGGGACACGATTGGCCTACGAGACCGGCAAGTACGCCAAAGCCGGAACCTGTGGTGAACACCAAGTCAGCGTGTTCGATACAGCCACCGGACGGCCCGCGGCCGACTTCCCGCCCGGGCCTTTCGACGCCACCCCCAAGCCCTACTTCTACGGCAACGTCGACGCCGCGGTGTGGTGGACATCGGATGGAAAGTTGCGAGCAGCTGCCGGCGCCGACAAATGCCCGGGCAACCCTTCCGAGATCACCCCGTACGACGGAGTGTGGGAGCTACGCGGCTCTCAGTGGACCCAGGTCGACCCCGCCGAAACGTACCGCGATTTCCCCTTCCCGAACGGGGCCGTCCTGGTGAAAGCCAAGACGGCCGCGTCAGGCGATAAGCAGCAGTCCGCTCAAACATCCAACGGCACGGGACTGTTCATCAGAACGGGCGCTCAGCTCATCCACGTAGCGGACGTTGAGGCCGCTGATGTCGCGGTGGCGCCCGCGCAATAGCGGCAATCGGCAGGGAGTTACAGCGAGTAGTCGATCACCGCGCGAATCACCCGGCCGCCCAGCAGGTCGTCGAAGGCCTCGTTGATGTCGTCGAGCCGGTAGCGGCGGGTGATCATCTCATCGAGCTTGAGCCGGCCCTCTTGATACAGCTGTGCCAGCGCCGGCACTTCGGTGGTCGGGTTGCACGAGCCGAAAAGCGTGCCGCACAGGTTCTTGTTCATCAGGATCAGGTCCTGCAGGTCGAGTTGCACGGCCCCGGCCGATGGTGCGGCCATCCCGGTCAGCACGCAGGTGCCGCCCTTCCGGGTCAGGGACAAGGCGTCGGAGACGTCGCCGTCACCGATCATCGACGGTGACACGACGACGGCGTCGGCCATCACGCCGCGGGTCAGCTCCCGAACGAGGTCAACAGCTTCGGTGATCGTTGCCGCGGTGTGGGTCGCGCCGAAGGACAGAGCGGAATTCCGCTTGAACGCCACCGGATCGACCGCGACAACCTGCGATGCGCCACCGAGGTGCGCACCTTGGACTGCGGCGGTGCCGATGCCTCCGGCGCCGATGACCACGACCGTGTCGCCGGCGCGCACCCCGGCGCGGCGCACCGTCGACCCGTATCCGGTGGGCACCGCGCAGGACAGCAGCGCGCTGGGCACCAGGGGCAACGACGGGTCGATCTTCACCAGCGAATCTGCCGCCACCACAGTGTGTTCGGCGAACGCGCCGATCTTCGAGGTGTGCCGCAGCTCCTCACCGGAGAGGCTGTGGTGGCGGAAGGTGCCATCGGTCGGCATGCCCGGGATGAGGGTGCCGGCGCCGACGTCGCACAGATACTCCATACCGCTTGTGCACCAACGACATTTCCCGCACACCGCCAGGAACGACGTCACCACGTGGTCGCCGGGGGAGAACCCGGTGACGTCCGGACCCACCTCGAGCACCACCGCCGAACCTTCGTGACCACCGATCGTGGGCGGCATGCTCGGCACCGCAGCACCTTTGGGCGCGGCCAGCTGCCCCGATCGGATGTGATCGTCGGAGTGGCACAGCCCGGCGGCCGCCATCTGCAGTAAAACCTCACCGGCGCGCGGCGGGTCGAGCTCGAATTCCTCCACCGACCAGTTCCCGCCGACCTCACGGACAATCGCGGCGCGGCTCCTCATCGCGGCATCATGCGCCGAATGTAACGGACCGTGATGTTTCGCAACCGGTCATCAACGCGTTACGTGCTTGATGCCGCCGCGCCGAACGGCTCCGTCACCGTGCACAACATGAGCACTAGTTCTGTACTCATCGCCCCTGACGACACCACTGCATCGACCGACACTCCGCGGTACACACTGCTGTTGTCGGCCGACTCCGAACACATCGAAGCCGCGCAACGGCTTCGTTACCACGTGTTCACCTCGGAGCCGGGTTACACCCTCACCGACGACAGCCCCGGTTTCGAAAGCGGCCGGGACGCCGACCGATTCGACGAATTCTGCGACCACCTGCTGGTCCGCGAGGACCACACCGGCGAGTACGTCGGCTGCTACCGCATGCTGCCTCCGCCGGGCGCCATCGCCGCGGGCGGGCTGTACACCGCAACCGAATTCGATGTCAGCGCGTTGGACAGCATCCGCCCGTCGATGGTGGAGATGGGCCGCGCCGTGGTGCGCGCCGATCACCGCAACGGCGCCGTCGTGCTGCTCATGTGGGGCGGCATCCTGGCCTACCTGGACCACAGCGGCTACGACTACGTCACCGGCTGCGTGTCGGTGCCCATCCAGGGCAGCCCAGACGAGGCCCCGGCCACCCAGATTCGCGGTGTGCGCGACTTCGTCAACAAGCGGCACGCCTCGGAGTACAAGGTGCGCCCGTACCGCCCGGTGATCATCGACGGCAAGCTGCTCGACGACATCGAGCCGCCTGCCCGCGTGACCGTGCCGCCGCTGATGCGCGGCTACCTGCGCCTGGGCGCCAAGGTGTGCGGCGACCCGGCCTACGACCCCGACTTCGGTGTCGGTGACTTCCCGGCCCTGCTGGACAAGCGGGAGGCCGACGTCCGGTACCTGACGCGGCTGCGTTCGGCCGCCGCCGCAACCGACAAGGCCGGACAGTGACCGCGCCCGCCACGGTGCAGGAGCACCCCTGGCTGCCCAAGGCGTCCTGCGACGCCAGCTGCATCCGGGTGGACGCCGCGCACGTCAGCCGTCCGGTCGTCGTCGCGCTGCGCACCGCGGCGCGGTTGGTCATGACGTTGTTGCTGCTGCCCACCCTGCCGCTACTGGCGGTGCCGCTGCCGGGCCGGTCGCGCATCCAGCGGATGTACTGCCGGCTGGTGCTGCGCGGCCTGGGCGTCCGGATCACCGTCTCGGGCGGGCCGATCCGCAACCTGAGCGGCGTCCTGGTGGTCGCCGGACATGTCTCGTGGGTCGACATCTTCGTGATCGGCGCGGTCATGCCCGGGTCGTTCGTGGCGCGTGCCGACCTGATCGAGTGGCCGGCGTTGGGCTTCCTGGCCCGGCTGATGAAGGTCATCCCGATCGACCGCAACAGCCTGCGCCGGCTGCCCGACGTGGTCCGCACCGTCGCGGACCGGCTCACCGCAGGTCAGACCGTCGTCGCCTTCCCTGAGGGCACCACGTGGTGCGGTCTGGGTCATGGCACGTTCGCCCCGGCGATGTTCCAGGCCGCGGTGGACGCCGGCCGCCCGGTGCAGCCGCTGCAGCTGACGTACCGGCACCGCGACGGCGCGCAGTCGACCATTCCGGCGTTCATCGGTGACGACTCGCTGCTGACGTCGATCAAACGGGTCATCACCGCCAAGCTGACGGTGTGCCACATCCAGGTGCAGTCGCTGCAGTTGCCCGGCGCCGACCGCCGCGATCTGGCCGGCCGTTGCCAAGCTGCGGTGCACCAGGTGGGCCCGCTGCCCGTCGCTGCTGTTCACGGGCACGCGCTGGCCGCCTGATCGGTTTGGCCTGGCCGGTATCCTGGACAGGCCATGAGCCCCGCATACCTGGACCACGCCGCCACGACCCCGATGCAGCCCGCTGCCATCGAGGCGATGACGGCGGTCCTGGCAGCCGGCGGCAATGCGTCCTCGTTGCACACCTCCGGCCGGGCGGCCCGGCGCCGGATGGAGGAGGCCCGCGAGTCCCTGGCCCAGCAGTTGGGTGCCCGACCCTCCGAGGTGATCTTCACCGCGGGCGGCACCGAGAGCGACAACCTGGCCGTCAAGGGCATCTTCTGGGCGCGCCGCGACAGCTGCCCGGGACGCCGCCGGATCGTGACGTCGCCCATCGAGCACCACGCCGTGCTCGACGCCGTCGAGTGGCTGGCCGAGCACGAAGGCGCGGAGGTGACCTGGTTGCCCGTGGACAGCGCGGGCAGCACGTCGCCCGCGGCATTGCGTGAGATTCTCGAAACCCACGACGACGTCGCGCTCGTCAGTGTCATGTGGGCCAACAACGAGGTCGGCACCATCCAGCCGATCGCTGAATTGGCCGCTGTGGCAGCTGAATTCGACGTACCCATGCACAGCGACGCGATCCAGGCGATCGGTGCGGTGCCGGTCGATTTCGCCGCGAGCGGGCTGTCCGCGTTGAGCGTGGCGGCACACAAGTTCGGCGGCCCCACCGGGGTGGGTGCGCTGCTGCTGCGCCGCGATGTCGCATGCGTGCCGCTGCTGCACGGCGGTGGGCAGGAACGTGACGTGCGTTCGGGCACACCGGATGTCGCGGGCGTGGTGGCCATGGCTGCCGCCGCGCGTGTCGCGGTCGAGGGTCTGGACGCGCACCGGACCCGGATCGGCGCTTTGCGTGACCGCCTGGTCGACGGCGTGCTGTCCGGTATCGAGGATGTGGTGCTCAACGGCGGCACCGGCGATGACCGCCTTGCGGGCAACGCGCACTTCACTTTTCGCGGCTGCGAGGGCGATGCCCTGTTGATGCTGCTGGATGCCAAGGGCATCGAGTGCTCGACGGGTTCGGCCTGCACGGCCGGCGTCGCGCAGCCGTCACATGTCTTGATCGCGATGGGCGCCGCTCCGGCCAGTGCCCGCGGATCACTCCGATTTTCGTTGGGGCACACCAGTTCTGATGCCGACATCGACGCCGTGCTGGCTGTGCTGCCGGCTGCGGTCGAACGGGCTCGTCAGGCTGCACTGGCCAGTGCCGGGTTGGGAAGGTAGTCATGCGGGTTCTGGTAGCGATGAGTGGGGGAGTGGACTCCTCGGTGGCCGCGGCGCGCATGGTCGACGCCGGCCATGACGTCGTGGGCGTACACCTGGCACTGTCCACCGCGCCCGGCACCCTGCGTACCGGGTCGCGCGGGTGCTGCTCCAAGGAAGACGCCGGGGATGCCCGCCGAGTCGCGGACATCCTGGAAATCCCGTTCTACGTCTGGGATTTCGCGGACCGATTCAAGGAAGACGTCATCGACGACTTCGTCGAGTCGTACGCCCGCGGTGAAACGCCGAACCCGTGCGTGCGCTGCAACGAGAAGATCAAGTTCTCGGCGCTGTCGGCCCGCGCATTGGCGCTCGGTTTCGACGCCGTCGCAACCGGGCACTACGCGCGACTGGAAGACGGTCGGCTCCGTCGTGCCGTCGACGCGGACAAGGACCAGTCGTACGTGCTCGGGGTGCTGACCGCCGAGCAGCTCAGCCACGCGCTGTTCCCGATCGGCGACACCCCCAAGCCGCAGATCCGGCAGGAAGCCGCCGAGCGTGGGCTGGCAGTGGCCGAGAAGCCGGACAGCCACGACATCTGCTTCATCCCGTCCGGCGACACCCGCGCCTTCCTGGGTGCCCGCATCGGCATCCGTCCCGGCGCCGTCGTCGATGCCGGCGGCACGAAGCTCGCGGAGCACGACGGCGTGCATGGGTTCACCATCGGGCAGCGCAAGGGCCTCGGCATCGCCGGCCCGGGGCCTGACGGCCTGCCGCGCTACGTCACCGGCATCGATGCGGAGACCGGGACCGTGCACGTCGGCGGCGTGGCAGATCTCGAGATTCACTCGTTGATCGGCGAGCGGCCGGTGTTCACCTCGGGTGCCGAGCCGGTCGGGCCCATCGAATGCCTGATCCAGGTGCGGGCGCACGGCGGGTTGGCCGACGCGGTCGCCGAGTTCGCCGGCGGGGTGCTCGATGTGCAGCTGCGCACGCCGCTGCGTGGCGTCGCCCCAGGCCAGACCATGGTGCTGTACCGCCGCGACCCTGACGGTGACGAGGTCATCGGCAGCGCCACCATCGCGCGCTGAACCCAATCAAGAGCAACTGAACGGTTGCGCTTCCGACTGTTCGGTCGTAGCGTGATAGGCAACCAGGAGGTTGCTTATGAGTTCCGATCGCATCGAAAAGGAAGTCACGCTGCGCGCACCGCTGGACCGGGTGTGGCGCGCCGTCGCCAACGCCGACGAGTTCGGCCGGTGGTTCGGCGTGCGTTTCGACGGCCCGTTCGTCGCCGGTGAATCGGTGACCGGCGTGATCACCCCGACCGAGGTCGACGACGAGGTCGCCGCCGCACAGGAACCGCACGCCGGGAAGAAGTCGGTCTGGCACGTGGTCGCGGTGGAGCCGCAGCGGCGACTGGCGTTCCGGTGGCATCCGTATGCCGTCGAGCCGGGCGCAGACTACGCCGACGAGCCGACCACGCTGGTCGAGTTCACCCTGACCGACACCGCCGACGGTGTGTTGCTGCGGATCGTCGAGTCCGGGTTCGACAACATCCCGGCCGACCGCCGTGCCGAGGCGTTCGAAGCCAACAGTGGCGGTTGGGAAGCCCAGACCAAACTGGTACGCAAGTACCTGGACGAGCCGGTGTGAGGACGACGGCCGACGCCCGGGCGCCGCTGTTCGACGCGCTCGGTGACCCCAATCGGTTACGCATCGTCGTGCGTCTGTGTGAAGCTGGCCCGTCCTCGACTTCGCAAGTGACACAAGTGATCCCGGTGACTCGGCAAGCGGCCACCAAACATCTGCTGCTGCTGGAGGCGGTGGGACTGGTGACCAGCAGCCGGCACGGGCGCGAGCGCATCTGGCGCATCCAGCCGGACCCGCTCGCCGAAGCCAGTGAGTATCTGACTGCGCTGTCGAAGCGATGGGACCGCGCACTCGACCGCCTGCGCAGCTACGTGGAAGAGCCCATCGAATAGTGTTGGCCGCGTGACTATTTTCGCCCAGGCAACCGGTATCGGCTCGTGGCCGGGAACGGTCGCCCGGGAAGCGGCTGCCGTTGTGGTCGGTGAGCTGCCCGCCCTGCCGCACCTGGTGGAGCTCCCCGCCCGCGGCGTCGGTGCCGACATGATCGGACGGGCGGCTGCGTTGCTGGTCGACATCGGCATGGACACCGTTCCGCGCGGGTATCGCATCGCCCCCGGCCGCAGCTCCGTCGTGCGCCGCGCAACGGGTCTGCTCGACGAGGATGTCGACGCGCTGGAAGAGGCGTGGGAGAAGGCCGGGCTGCGCGGGACCGGGCGGACCATCAAGGTGCAGGTCCCCGGTCCGTTGACGCTGGCCGCCGAACTCGAATTGTCCGGGGGACACCGGGCTATCTCCGATCAGGGCGCGCTGCGCGACCTGACCGGTTCACTCGCCGAGGGCGTCGCGCACCATCGCGCCGAGGTCGCGCGGCGCTGCGAGGCCGAGGTGGTGGTGCAGTTCGACGAACCGTCACTGCCCGCCGCTCTGGCCGGGCGGCTGGCGGGCGTGACCCGGATGTCGCCGGTGGCGCCGGTCGACGCGCTGTTGGCTGCGAGCCTGCTCGATCAGTGCATCGCGACTGTCGGGGGACCGGCGAGCATTCATGTGTGTGCCACCGACGTGCCGTGGAAAACCTTGGCGCGCACTGCCTTCAGCGCGATCTCGGTCGATGCGGCCAAGCTGACCGCGGCTGATCTCGACGGCATCGGCGAGTGGGTCGAGGCAGGCCGGACCATCATGCTGGGTGTGCTGCCGGGCGTCGCCCCGGAACATCCGGTCCCGGTCGAGCAGGTTGCCGCCGCAGCCGCGAGTATCACCGACCGACTCGGCTTTCCACGCACGGTCCTACGCGAACGCGTCGGATTGACACCCGCCTGCGGTCTGGCCGGGGCGACGCAGACGTGGGCGCGCAGCGCGCTGACGCTGTTGCGCAAGGCCGCCGATGGGATCGCGCAGGACCCGGATTCGGCCTGAGCGCCGACCTGCCCGGCTAACCGCGGAAATCGTCAACCCGGGCACGGTGACGTGCCATGATGAGGGTCCGGAGTGCGCAGGGGGTTGCCACTCAGCCGGAGTGATCGGGGGCGGACGTGCGCCGTGAGGATGCGCTGCTGAGGGTCGCCAACCTTTCGATCGCTGCCTTTGTGGTGCTGGCCGGCCCCTCGCTGGCGATCGCCGCCGCCGACCCCGGCGGATCGCATGGCAACGGTGGGAACAGCAATTCGGGCAAGTCAGGTTCCGGCCAGAGCAGCGCGTCGCGCGGTAACTCCGGCGCTGGCGGTGGGTCCGCCGGGAACGGCAACCCCGGCCCCAAATCGTCGGCCTCGGGTCGGACCAACACAGGAAATTCGTCGAAGTCGAACGGCAACGGCAATGGCAACGACAACGGCAGCTGGAACAACTTCGCGCCGGGTGCCCAGTCCAACAGCGGCTCTGACGGCCCGGACGCGGTGGTGCCCACGCCGGTCAACCCGCCGGTGCCCGTCGTCGTAGCCGAACAGCACACCGGCACAGCGCCGGCGGGCCGGTCCTGGTGGTCAGCCCCGGATGTGGCGCCGCCCGTCGAGGTACCCGCGCCGGCGGCGCCGAGCGAGGAAGGCGCCGCGGATCTGCTGTCCGTCGACCACACCGGTATCCCGGTGTGGGCCGCCGCCGAGCCGGTTGGGGTGCGCGGCGACCTGTTCGGCCTGGCCGGGTTGGTGCTGATGCCGCTCGTCGGGTTGGTGGTCGGCTATCGCCAGGCCAAGGCCGCGCGCGAGGTCGGCCTGACGATTCAGCCCTAGACCTCGCGGATGGCGCGCAGTTCGCGGCGCAGAATCTTGCCGGCCGCGGACTTCGGGATCGCATCGATGAACGCGACCTGACGGACCTTCTTGTACGGCGCGACCTGGCCGGCGACGAAATCCATGATCTCGTCGCCCGACAACGTGGCCTCCGGCTGCAGCACCACGAATGCCTTGGGCACTTCCTCGCCCGAATCCGGATCGCGGACCCCGACCACCGCCGCATCGGCGATACCGGTGTGCGTGAGCAGCACCGCCTCGAGTTCGGCCGGCGGCACTTGGTAGCCCTTGTACTTGATGAGCTCCTTGAGCCGGTCGACGATGTAGATGCAGCCGCTGGCGTCGACCCGAGCCAGGTCACCGGTGTGCAGGAAGCCGTCGGCGTCGATGGTCTCGCGGGTAGCGGCATCGTTGTTGAGGTAACCGGCCATGACGTTGGGGCCACGGAAGCACAGTTCGCCGACCTCGCTCAGGCCGTGTTCGGGCTGGCCGATCTCGGCGCCCGTGTCGGGGTCGACGATCTTGCTGACGGCGCCCGGCACCGTCCAGCCGCACGAGCTCAACGGCGCGACGGCACCGACGAGTTCGCGGCCACCGTCGAACGGCATGCAGTGGCTCACTGGGCTCAGTTCGCTCATGCCGTAGCCCTGCACGATGGGGCACCCGAGCCGTTCGGCGACCGCCATCCCGAGGTCGTCATCGAGCGGCGCGGCGCCCGACATCAGCCCCTTCAACGAATCGAGCCGGTAGGAGTCGACCATCGGGTGCTTCGCCAGCGCCACCGCGACCGGCGGCGCGATGAACGCGAATGTGCACTTGTGGTCCTGGATGGTCCCGAGGAACTGGGCGAGGTCGAAGCTGGGCATGATGACCAGCCGGGCCCGCGCGTGCAGGACCGAGTTGAGCAGCACCGTCATGCCGTAGATGTGGAAGAACGGCAGCACCGCCAGCACCCGGTCATCCTGGCCCATGGCCTGGATCGGGCGAATCTGCGCCACGTTGGCCGCCAGATTCGTGTGGGTGAGCATGACGCCCTTGGGGTTTCCCGTGGTGCCCGAGCTGTACGGCAGCGCCGCCAGATGAGTGGCGGGGTCGAAGCTGACCTGCGGCGCGGGCAGGGCGGCGTCGAGCAGTTCGGCGGCATTCGGATGACCGTCGACCGAGCTGCCGGGACCGTCGAGGACGACGATGCGGTCGGCGGCCAACCCAACGGCCTCCGCAGCCTGCAGCGCCTGCGGCGCCAGCGCGGTGACGGTGATCAGCAAGGCGGCACGGGAGTCCGTCAGCTGCTTGGCGATGTCCTTGGCGGTGAACAACGCATTGATCGTGGTGGCCGTGGCACCGGACCGCAGAATGCCGTGGAAGGCGACCGCGAATGCGGCGCTGTTGGGCGCCAGCAGGCCGACCACGTCGCCGACGCCCAGGCCTCGGGCGGCCAGCGCACCGGCGAACGCCTCGATCCGAGTGGTCAGCTCGCGATAGGTGAACTCAGCGCCGGTCGCGACCTCGGTGATGGCGATGCGATCGGCATCCGACTCGGCCAGACCGCCGAAGATGTACTCGTAGACGGCCGTCGTCGGGATCTGGACCTCGGGGAAAGGGCTGGCGATAGTCATGGCGTCATAGATCGAACCATGCCGGGGTGACGTGCGTCATGCCGGTTGGTTGCCGTCGGCAGGCCGGTTGCGGGACCGCGTTACACGTCGTCGGCCATGCGCAACGCACCCGTCGGACACGCCGCCACGGCCCGTCGCAGCACCAGCGGGTCGACCTCGGTGGTGTCGCCGATGTCGACCGTGCCGCCGTCGTCGACCCGGAACGCCGCGCTGATGCCCTCGCACATACCCATGCCGATGCAGATCTCGCGATCGACCTCCACCTGGCTCATGGCTGCGCCGTGAACGGAAGATGCGTGGGGCGGCGCACGTAGCTGCCTTCGGCGTACTCGACCGCGTCGGCGTCCACGTCGAAATCCGGGCACCGGATCAGGAGCTCCTCGAGCGCGACGCGCGCCTGCATGCGGGCCGCCGCGGCGCCGAGACAGTGGTGGTTGCCGTGGCTGAACGTGAGGATCTGAGCCGGGCGGCGCAGTACGTTCAGCTCCTCGGCGTCCGGGCCGAACTGCCGGTGGTCGCGGTTGCCCGAGCCGTACAACAGGAAGGTCTTGCGGCCGGCCGGAATGGTGGTGCCCTCGATCTCGACGTCGCGCTTCGTCATGCGGGCCAGGCCCTGCACCGGCGAGGTGAGCCGTAGCAGCTCTTCCACGGCGTCCGGGATCAGTGCCGGGTCGTCGATCAGGAGCTGACGTTGGTCGCGGCGGGCGGTGAGCAATTGCACTGCGCCACCGAGCATTCCGGTCGTGGTGTCGTTGCCACCGGTGATCATCGTGAAGGCGAAGCCCAGGATGGACAGGATTCCGGACATGTCGCCGTCCGTGCCGAAGCCGGCTGCCACCAGATGCGAGACGGTGTCGTCCTCGGGATGTTTCTGGCGGTAGGCGATCAATTCGTTGAAGTAGGTGAACAATTCGGCGATGGCGGGGGCGGCCGCGGGCTGGTGCCCGGTGGAATTGGCCGCCACGATGGCATCGGTCCAAGCGTCGAAGCGATCCCAATCCTTCTGCGGGACACCGAGATAGTGCGCCACCACCATGCTGGGCAGTGGTTTGAGGAATTCGGTGATGATGTCGCCGGTGCCCTTGGCGCGCAGCTTCTCGATGCGGTCCACCACGAACTCGCGCACCTTGGGTTCGACCGCGGTGACCTGCCGCGGGGTGAATCCCTTGGCCACCAATCGGCGAAAGGTGGTGTGGACCGGCGGGTCCTGCATCACCATCGGCGGATTATCCTTGATGCCAACGGCTTCCATGTCGTCGTAGTTGAAGGTGAGGCCCTCGGCCGACGAGAAGGTTGCGTGGTCCTTGGCCGCCGCGGAGATGTCGGCGTAGCGCGACAGCACCCAGTAGTCCTTGTCCGGAGCGTGCGCGGGGACGACACGGTGGACCGGATCATGTTCGCGCAATGCGGCGTACATGGCCCAGGGGCTGCGCCAAGTGGCGGCGGAACCGGGGGTGAAGGTGACGGCGGTGGCGGTCATGCGGACTGTGCTCCTGTGGTGATCTGGGGGTAGGGGCCGAAGCGGCCGTTGTAGCCGTCCTGGCGGGCGGCGAGCTGGGCCTGTCGTTCGGCGTCGGTCACGTACTTGGTGCCGGCCGGCAGCACGGTGCCGAGTTGATCCAGGGTGACGACCTGCTGCGAGACGATCATTGGTACCGCCGACGAGGTGGCGTCGAGCGCCTGGAACCGGATGTACAGGGTGCCCTGGTTGAGGCCGCCGGTGGAGACCCAGTTGGCCGCGCCGGGGTCGTCGGGGGAGATGACGAGCGTGTAGGTGCCGTCCGGATTGGCGATGGACTGCGCGTTGTTGAGGCTCGTCTGCGCGGTGCCGTCGCCGGGCGACAGCTCCCAGTCGTTGGTCACCGGCACCACGAAGTATCCGGCGTTGCCCGGATTGATCGTGATGACCAAGGCCTGGTTGTCGGCCAATTGGAAGTAGCCGAGGCTCTGCTTCTGCGACACCAGGGTGCCGGGGAAGTTGAACGGCTGCGTCAGCGTGTTGGGTGGCTTGAGCTGGCCGGTCTGCAGGTTGAGGGTGACGATGTCGAGCGCCGTATTGTGTGCGCTGGTACCGAAATTCGCGAGGATGTCGGCGGTGTGGGCCACCATCTCGTCGAAGCTCTCCGCGCGGGAGCCCGCCGGACCACTCGTGCGGGTGACCGTGATGCCCGGCGCCGATTCGGTGTTCCAATCCGCCATCGTGTACCGGACGAAGATCTGCTGGGCCTCCGGCGGCAGATAGATGTGGTTGGTCTGCCCCGGCTGGGTGGGATTGCCGTCCACCGTGATGGTGAA
This sequence comes from Mycolicibacterium llatzerense, assembly GCF_025331195.1. Lineage (NCBI taxonomy): Bacteria > Bacillati > Actinomycetota > Actinomycetes > Mycobacteriales > Mycobacteriaceae > Mycobacterium > Mycolicibacterium llatzerense. Next base: position 221,202 of record NZ_LXOV01000017.1, read on the forward strand.
TGTGCCGTCGGCATTGACCACGAGGTCCTTCGCCAACAGATTGCCGATGGGTTTGGCATCGCTGATGTCGGCGTAGACGCCGAAGTTCCCGTCGGCGGGAACGCCGCCGAGGTACTTGCCGCTGATGACATACGTCGAATCGCTGCGCACCGGGATGGTGCGGTAGATGGTGTCGGGGTTGTCGTAGATGAACCGTCCGCCAGGGGTATCGGTGCCGTACCAGCTGTGAGCGCGCATATCGACGGCCATCACCAGCGGGTTGTCGGGGTCGTTGTTGACGACCGTCATCGCGGCATTGAGCGCCTGCTCCCGGGCGGCTGCGTCGAGCAGTGCGAGGTTCTTCGCATCGACGCCTCCGACGAGGCCGAACCGCTGCTGTGCATGCGCCAGCCAGGCCTGCTTGAGTGCCTCGATGGCGGCCTGCACCTGCGGGGTGTTGACGATTGCCTGGGCCTTCTGTTCCAGCGCGATCTGGTCGGCGGTGCCGAGCGGGCTGGTCGGCTTCACCGTGACAGTGACGGTCTCGGTGGTGGTGGCACCGGCGTTCGGCTGGAACAGCTTCAGCAGGTTGATGTGGAACGGGTTGCCCGGCCGGTCGTCGACGGTGACCGTGAACGAGTCGGTGCCACCGGTGAATGCCAGTGCGTCGCTTGGGGTGTACGTGAACGTGCCGTCCGGGCGGACCGTCACGGCGCCCTTCGTCGGGCCCTTGTCGACGGTGTAGGTGAGCTTGTCGGCGTTGGCGTCCGTGGCCTTCAGGTCACCCTTGATGACGCCGCCGAACGTCTGGCTGGTCTCGGTCTGCTTGTAGTTGACGATCGGCGACGCATTGAAGAACGTGTTGCCGATCTCGCGGCGAATCCAGCTGAAGAGGGTCCACAGCGCCGGCGCCTGCGGCGGTGCTGTGGGACTGGTTCCGACGTGCGGGACCAGCCCGATGGCACCGAGCAGGCTGGACACCACGTGCGTGACGAAGTTGCCGCCGGTGGCGGCGGTCGGGACGGGATGCGTTGTGGCCGTGAGGGTGTTGATGTTGGTCGCGGCGGCAGACAGGGCCGACGACACGGTGGTGGCGGCGGACTCCACTGAAGGTGTCTGCGCTGCAGCCGGTTTCGGTGCGGTCGCCGCCGCGGTCGAGGTGGGTGCCGGGCTCGTCTTGGGGGTGGTCTTGGCTGTTGCGGCGGCCGGCCGGGGGACCGATGCGGCAGGTTTGGGTGCCTGGGTTCGACGCTGGTTCTGCCGGGACTTCTTGGTGGTCGAGTTCGTGGTCTCGGCCGGGTTGTCGGATCCAGGATTTGTGGCGGCCGGCGTCTGGTCGGTGGTGTCGGACTTCGGGTTGTCGGTGTCCCCGGGCTTGCCGGGTGTCGTGGCCGACGAATCCTGCTGCCGCTTGGGATTTTTCGCCTTCTTGGCGGGCTTCTCTGCCTTCGGCTTGGTGGCCGGCGACGGGTTGTCGGCGGACGCTGCGGGCGTGGACGTGCCGGTGCCGGTGTCGGCCAGGCAGGCTGGACTGTTCGCGACGGCGATGCCGATGCCGAGGGCAACGGCCAGTGCGCCTACGCGGCCGATGAACCGGGCGTGACCCGATCCGGCCGAGCTACCAATGCGATGCAGCGTCGTCGCTGTGTCCATCCATGCTCCCGAAATGGTGACGAATAATTGTCATTTGACTGCCAAATAATTGGCGGCGGGCAGATGGTAAGCACCCCGGTGACGGACGCGCAAGCATTGTTTTCCGCTGAGTGGGTGGCGAAAGTGCCCGCCGGATTGCCGACGGGTGGTGGCGTGGGACTACTGGTGCTGGCTGAGCTTTGCTGCGGCCGAGCGCAATTCGTGGATGTACCGCGCGCGGTCGGCGGCGCTGACCGATGGATCCAGCGGTCCGAGCTGAAGCTCGTAGGCGGGATGGCCGGCGGCGTTGTCCACGGCCGTGCTCAGATAACTCACGGCCAGCGGTTCGGGCGATTCGAGCTGTGCTGTGCTGTAAGGCTTTCCGCCGAGGCTGACCAGTGTCTCGAAAACCCGCTGCCGTAGCGCACTGCGCCGGGGGTGCTCGGAGAGCAGTTCGGCGACGTCGCCCAGCACTCCCAGCACTTCGGGGTTGGAGTCGCCGAAATCGAATATGGCGACGCCGTCCCTGCGCAGCTGATCGAGCAGGTTGCTGAAGTCGGGGCGCAGCTCCTGCGGCGCACCGGCCAGCCACTGTTGTTGACTCGCTACGTCGCGGCGAGCGATCACCGTCGCCCCGGCCGGCGGCGTCAGCGGCAGGCGGACGCCGACACCGACGCCGCCCGGGATGTGGCCGACGCCGCGCACCACGCTGACGAACGTCATCTCGGTGGTGCCGACCATGGCCAGCGACACGCCGCACTTGGTGGCATGTGCCAGGTCGTGCAGGACCTCGGTGTGGTTCTCTGGCAGGGGCAGGGCATTACGAACGGCCTCGGCGACCCCGAGCATGCCTGGCCCGAGGGTGTAGCTCCGATCGGCAAGGCGCACAACCCAACCCGCGCGCTCCAGGGCCAGCAGGATCGAGGTGACGGTCGCGCGGTTGAGGTCCAGTCGGGATGCGATGGAGGCCACCGAACTCGGTTCGGACTGCTGCGCCAGGAGTTCGATGATGCTGACGACGCGGTCGGTGGGCGGTGAGCCCGCCCGTGCACTGTCTTCCAGCGGAGTGCCGCGTGCCATCGATGCTCCTGCCGGTCTGGGGACGCTGAGCATCTTATGACGAATAGTTGTCGTTCGTGTGGACGCTGGCCCGTCATGCGGTCGAGATGGACGAAATGGTCGTTGTTGCAGCGGGCGGTTTCTAGGGGTCGTCGCAACACTGCTGGTTATTGAGTCAGCAGTAGATCACGCAAGCGCTCGGCTGGGGTGTCCCAGTCGAGCGTTTTGCGTGGGCGTCCGTTGAGTTGCTGGGCGACGTGTTCGAGGTCTTCGGGTCCGAACACACTCAGGTCGCTGCCCTTGGGGAAGTACTGGCGCAGCAGGCCGTTGGTGTTCTCGTTGGTGCCGCGCTGCCACGGGCTGGCCGGGTCGCAGAAGTACACCTGCATGTCGGTGGCGGTGGTGAATCCTTTGTGGCCGGCCATCTCGGCGCCTTGGTCCCAGGTCAGCGATCCCCGCAGGTGCTCGGGCAGGGTCATCATCGTGGCGATCAGCCCGTCGCGAACCGTTTCGGCGTCATGGCTGCCGGGCAGGTGCACCAGCATCGTGTAGCGGGTCGCGCGTTCGACCAGGGTGCCGATCGCGGTCTTGTTGAGTTCACCCATGATCAGGTCGCCTTCCCAGTGCCCCGGGACGGCCCGATCCTCGATGTCGGGCCGGTCGGCGATCATGAGCATCGGGTCGACGAACCGCTGGTAGCGCTCGCCGGGTTTGCGTTGCGGTTTGCGTGTGGTGCGGCCGGACCGAAGTGCTTGAGTCACTTCCTTTTTCAGCCCACCACGGGCCTGAAAATACAGGGCTTGATAGATCGTTTCGTGGCTCACCCGCATGCTCTCGTCGTCTGGAAAGTCCTTGACCAGGCGATGCGAAATCTCCTCCGGGGACCACCGCTGATCCAGCCCCTGTTCGACCTGTTCCCGCAGCCTCTGGTTGGTGACAAGTTTGGACTCTTTTGGCCGGGACCGGGCCAATGCGGCCGCCGCATCGGCCTGATACGGCAGATACAGGCCCTCGATACTGCGCGCAGAGATCTCGCGGGACACCGTGGACTTGTGCCGGCCGATCATGTCGGCGATCGCGGTGCGGGTCAGCCCGGCGGCCAGTCCATCAGCGATCGCCAGCCGGTCCGTGAGCTGCAAATACCTGCTAGCCGACTCGTCATCAGATGTGGTTTCAGTATGGGCTGCACGGGTTTTCACCGGTCGTGTGTACCGCCTGCCGGCGATGTCATCGCTGACCGTGCCATCGGGATGCACCCGCGTGTTGCCGACTCGCCGGTCCCCGTACCGCCAACGCTGGCCTGTCTTGACATGGACCTCGACCTCGCGGGCCGCCCGCGCGACAGACCACCCTTCATCGAGCAGTTCAAAGAACCGAGCCCGTGCAGCGGACTTACCCCGCCGCTGCTGCTCGGGCTCGATCAAGCCCTGATCAACGAGCACCTGCCGAACCGTGGAATGCGCCCGCCCGACCGCTTTGGCGGCCGCGTTCACCGACCCGGTCTTGATGAACACATCGGCCACCTGAGCCGGATCAACGCCACGCATGCCCGGTCTCAGCGGACCCAGCGACTGCCCCATCGCCCGCAAGATCGCATACACCCGTGGCTCCGACAACCTCAACGCCTGCGCAGCTTCCCGCACCGACACACCCGCATCAATCAGCTTTGCTAGCTGATCATCACGCCGAACACGATCCCCTGAAAACGACACGATCGCCGCAACCCCTCACATTCATGAGTGTTGCGACGACCGCGTGAACCCGCCGCGGCAAGTGCGACCATTTGGTCGATCTCGACGGCCAGGAGGGGGGACTGACTAAACCTCGCCGCGGTCCAGCAGCTCGCTGGAGCCGAGGACGCGTTCCACCCGGACTTCGATCACCACGCGTCGGGGATTCACCCGTGGGGTGCGGTAGCGCTGGGCGTAGCGCAGTTCGGCGTCGCGGACGTCGTCGGTGTCATGGCTGACCGTCGACTTGCCTTCGAGGGACAACCACCGGGCGCCGTCGACCTGGCTCAGCACCGCGACGCCACGCTGGGCCGCGTTGAGCGCCTTCTGGGAACCGCCGGTGGTGATGACGCGCGCGATGTGGGTCTTCGGGTCGAAGGTGAAACCGACAGCCACGACGTGCGGGGAATTGTCCGACCGCAGGGTGGTCAGCATCGCCAGATGACGCTCGGTGAGGAATGCCAGCGCGTCACTGGTGAGCCGTGTCGTTTCCTTGGCCATCACGGTCAAAACTAGCGCAGGTGATAATCGCAGCCGTGAACGACACGGCGGATGCTGGCGGCGAGGTGGTCGTCATCTTCGGCGGCCGGAGCGAGATCGGCTTGGAACTGGCCATCCGGCTGGCGCCGGGCAACACGGTGGTGCTTGCAGCCCGCCGGGCCGACCAGCTGACCGACGAGGTGCAGGCGGTCAGGGCGGCGGGCGCTGCCAACGTGCAGACCTGCGAGTTCGACGCCGACGACCTGGCCTCGCACGTTGCGTTGGTGGACGCGATCGAGGCCGGGCACGGGCCGATCGGTACCGCGGTCCTCGCGTTCGGCGTCCTTGGTGACCAGGCCCGGGCCGAGGAGGACGCCGCACACGCGGTGGCCGTCGTGCACACCGACTACGTGGCCCAGGTGAACCTGCTGACGCTGCTGACGCAGCGCATGCGTGCCGCCGGGCGGGGACGCCTCGTGGTGTTCTCGTCGATCGCCGGCGCGCGGGTCCGCCGGGCGAACTACGTCTACGGGTCGGCCAAGGCGGGCCTGGACGGCTTCGCCTGCGGATTGGCCGACGCGCTGCACGGCACCGCCATCCAGCTGCTGATCGTGCGGCCGGGCTTCGTGATCGGCCGGATGACCGACGGCATGGACCCGGCGCCGATGTCGAGCACGCCCGCGCAGGTCGCTGACGCTGCCGCGACGGCGCTGCAGAGGGGCAAGTCAGCGGTGTGGGTGCCCTGGGGTATTCGGCCGCTGATCTTCGCGACGCGGTTTGTGCCGAAGGCGATCTGGCGGAAGATGCCACGGTGATGAGCGCTTGCGCGAAGAACAGAGGACTCCAGTGACAACCGGGAAAATCACCGTCGTCGGTATCGGGGCCGACGGCATGGCCGGTCTCGGTCAGACGGCGCGCAATGAACTGCTCGGCGCCAGAGTGATTTTCGGTGGACCGCGGCAGCTGGACCTGCTGGACCCGGAGGTGACCGCCGAGCGCCGGGCCTGGCCGTCGCCGCTGCTGCCGGCCCTGCCCACGTTGTTCGACGGACTGCCCGACGTGCACGTGGTGGCTTCCGGTGATCCGATGCTGCACGGCATCGGCGCCACCCTGATCCGGTTGTTCGGTCGGGATCGGGTGACGGTACTGCCGCACGTGTCGTCGGTGACCCTGGCCTGCGCGCGACTGGGATGGAGCGTGCAGAACACCGAGGTGATCAGCCTCGTCAACGCCGCGCCCCACACCGCGATGCGGCTCGGCGGCCACGCAGTCGTGCTGTCCAAGGGTGCCGACACCCCGCGGACATTGGCCCGGCTGCTCACCGAAGCTCGGCGCGGCCAATCGGAATTCACCGTCCTGGAACAACTCGGCGGGCCGGCCGAACGTGTCACCACGATGACTGCCGCGGATTGGGATGCGGCGGCCCCTGACGTCGACGCGTTGAATGTCATTGCGGTGCGGTACGTCCCCGATCTGCGGATCGGAGCGGCGTTGCCGGACACCGCTTTCGCGCACGACGGGCAGATCACCAAGCAGCACGTGCGCGCGGTGACCCTGGCCACGCTGCAGCCGCGGCCGGACCAAATCCTGTGGGACGTCGGCTCGGGTTCGGGCAGTGTGGCGATCGAATGGTGCCGGGCCTCGGGTGGTCGCGCGGTTGCCTTCGAAAGCGACGACGTGCGCCGCGCGCGGATCATCGACAACGTCACCACGTTCGGCGTGCGGGTCGATGTCCGTGGCGCGGCACCGGAGAGTTTCGCCGACGTACCCGCGCCGCACACCATCTTCATCGGTGGCGGCCTGACCCGGCCGGGCCTGTTCGACGCCTGCTTCGACGCGCTCGAATCCGGTGGAAGGCTGGTCGCCAACGCGGTTACGGTGGAGTCGGAAGCCTATGTGGTGCAACTCTATTCAAGGCTGGGCGGCGACCTGCGCCGCTTCCAGCACTATCACGGCGAACCGATCGGTGGCTTCACCGGTTGGCGCCCGGCATTGCCGGTAACCCAGTGGACGGTGGTCAAAGAATGACGGTGTACTTCATCGGCGCGGGGCCCGGTGCCGCCGATCTCATCACCGTGCGGGGGCAGCGGCTGCTGCAATCGTGCCAGGTCTGCCTGTACGCCGGTTCGATCATGCCCGACGACCTGCTGGCGGAGTGCCCGCCGAACGCTCGGGTGGTCGACACCGGTCCGCTCAACCTTGAGCAGATCATCGGCGAGCTGGCCGCCGCGCACGAAGCCGGGCTCGATGTGGCGCGTCTGCACTCCGGCGACCCGTCCATCTACAGTGCGGTCGCTGAACAGTGCCGACGGCTCGACGAACTCGGTATCGACTACGAAATCGTCCCCGGCGTACCGGCTTTCGCTGCCGCCGCCGCGGCCCTCGGGCGGGAGTTGACGGTGCCGGGCGTGGCTCAGACCATCACCTTGTCCCGGGTGGCGACGCTGTCGACGGCGATGCCCGACGGCGAGGACCTGGTGACCCTGTCCAAGCCCGGCGCCACCTTGGTGCTGCATCTGGCTGCAGCGCAGATCGACAACATCGTCCCGCAACTGCTCGAGGGCGGATACCGTCCGGAAACCCCGTGTGCGGTGGTGGCTTTCGTCAGCTGGCCGACCGAACAGGTCGTCAGGTGCACACTGGCGGAGCTGGCCGAACGCACGAAGGCGGCCGGCATCACCAAGACCGCGGTCATCTTCGTCGGAGATGTGCTGGGCGCCCAGGGTTTTGCCGACAGCTACCTGTACTCGAGTGACCGCCGCCGCGGGACGCGGCATTGATGGCACGGCCGGGGGATCGGTCGCCGATGAAGCTCCTGTTGCTGGGTGGGACTTCCGAAGCGCGGGCGCTGGCCAAACGACTGCACCCCGACATCGACCTGATCAGCTCCCTGGCCGGCCGCGTCCCCGACCCGGCGCTGCCGGTGGGTCCGGTGCGGATCGGTGGTTTTGGTGGCGTCGACGGCCTGCGAACGTATCTGCAGGACAACGAGATCACCGCGGTCGTCGACGCCACCCACCCGTTCGCCGCCACCATCACCGCCACGGCCGCACAGGTCTGTGCGGGCTTGGGGCTGCCGCACCTGGTCTTGGCCCGGCCGGCGTGGCCGCACGGCGACGCCATCGTCGTCGCCGACGACCGGCAGGCCGCGCAGACCGTCAAAGACCGTGGCTACCAACGGGTCTTCCTCACTACGGGACGGTCCGGCACGACGGCGTTCCGCGAGTCAGACGCCTGGTTCCTGATCCGTGCCGTCACGCCGCCCGACGCCGAGACGCTGCCACCCGATCACGAAATCCTGCTCTCCCGTGGCCCGTACGGCTACGACAACGAGCTGGCCTTGCTGGTTGACCACCGGATCGATGCTCTGGTGACCAAGAACAGCGGCGGTGGCATGACGCGCGCCAAGTTGGATGCTGCTGCGGCGCTGAACATTCCGGTGCTCATGGTGGATCGGCCGGGGCTGCCCGACGGCGTGACGACGGCCGCCACCGTCGACGAGGCCGAAGCCTGGGTCAGGGAGCGCCGATGAGCCGCTGCAGTTCGTCCCACGCCGCCCGCCGTTGTGCCTCCGCATCGTCGCGGAGCTGACGGACCTGTTCGCCGTGCGCGGTGCTGCGGTCCCGCAGGGCCTCCAGGTCGACGATGAGTCGGCGCCGTAGTTCACCTTCGGGTCCGTCGCTGCCGAGTACGTTGAGCTGCTCCGAGATTCGGCTCTGTGCCTCGTAGTCACCCGAGCGCGCCGCCTGGACTTGCTCGGCTTCGGATTCCAGCCACTCGGCAGCCGCCCACCGGTCCAAGACACCGCCGAGCGCAGTGATGGTGGTCGCGTCGAGTGACCGGTCGGCGAGCCACTCTTCGAGTTGACCCGGCGCGAGATGTTCGTAGGCGATCTCGCTGGACAGGGGCCAGCTTTCCAGCACCGTCGCTTCAACCGCCTGGTGGCCCGCCGCGGTGACCGTGATGCGGTGGTTGGTCCCGTCGTCGGCGATCGCGGTGACGTTGTTCCGCGGTTCGACGCTACGACCCTGAACACGGGCGATTTCGAAGATCACCTCGACAGGTTCGGCATGGTTGTTCTCGACCCGCAGGGTGTGCAGCCGCTCGCGGCGCTGCTCGTGCACCAGGGCGGCGCGGGCGAGCCGGACCCGGGCCGTGACGTCGCTGACGGCCGAGGTATGCCGGCAGCGCACCGCAAGGTCTTTCGCGAACGGCAGCCGCACCTTCGCGTCACGGGCGGTGAAGGGCACCATCGCTTCACCGGCATAGGCGTCCTGCTCGTAGATGACGGCGGGACCTTCCTCGAGCACGATGCCCGCGGTATTGGTGAAGGCGAGCACGATCTCGGGGGAGCCGTCGTGGCCGTGCCACACCAACTCGCGCCGGACACCGTCGACGGCCTGTACCGCCAACGGAATCATCGACGCGCCGCCGCGCTTGAGCGACACCGGGGTGCTCAGCCGGTATTCAAAATACTCACCGCGGTCAGCGGTTTCGACATCGTCGACGGCATCGGCATAGGCATATCCCGCTCCGGCGGGCGCCGGCATACCCGCCAGCATCGGCATGGCCTCCGCAGACCGAGTCTTCGCCGCCGCGGGTACAGGCACCGGAGCTGCGCCGCGGCGGCTCTCCTCGACGACCTCCCGATGAACGTGCTTGCCCTGGTACAGGTCGATATCGAAGGAGACCGGTTCGCCGGTGGTCAGGGTCAGCGCGATGTCGGTGAGGTCCTCGTCGACCGGGTTGTGCACGATGCCCATCGCGGTCAGCACCAGACTGTCACCGTCGCGCACCAGCCGGTACGACAGCCGCCACAGCGGAGCCGGCACCACATAGGACACCTGGACGGTCCCGCTGCCTCGAACCTGTACGCCCAGTTGGCAATGCTGGCCCGCGGTCAGCGCACGGGAGCGGTCCAGGAGGTAGTCGAGGTTGTCGCGCGAAGGGTCCTCCGTCAGCGTCACGGCACCGATGTGGGCCAGTTCGATCAGGCTGACCGACCCGGCGTCGGTGCGCAGGACCAGCACCTGCCGGTACTTTGCGGATTCATCGACGCCGATCACCTCGCCCCGGTGCTGGGTGCCGTCGCAGTCGACTTCGACTGTGCGGCCCCGCAGCCCGTCGAACAGTCCGCGTAGCGCGTTGCCGGAGTCGATCAGCATCCCGCGGTCGCCCAGTTGGGTGTGCGGGTCGGTCGGGGTGTCGAACGAGACCGCTCCGACGGCCAGCTCGGTGCCAGTGCCGGTGATCGACAGCGACTTCAGTACGTCCTTCATCTGGGCGTGGCGGAATGTCAGTGCGAAATCACCGTCGACCGGACCGCTGCGTTCGACCAGCGCCATGCCGTGCTTGTACATGACCAGGCGATTGACTCGAGGGCTTTCGCTCATGTACGGAAACCCTAGTGGCCCAATCGAATCAGTGTGGGTAATACCGCGGGGTGAACACCCGGTCGCCGTCGGCGGTGGTGTGCCACACCGTCTGTGACGACCCGATGATCAGCATGCAGCGCATGTCGATCTCGGCCGGGTTGAGTTCGGCCAGGCGCACCACCCGCACGGATTCGTTCGGTCCGGCGACGTCACGGCCGATGACGACGGGGGTGTTGGGGTCGCGGTATTCCAGCAGCAGGTCCTGCATGGCGGCCACCTGCCAGGTGCGGGTCTTCGACGCCGGGTTGTAGATGGCCAGCACCAGATCGGCGCGGGCGGCGGCGGTGAGCCGTTCGGCGATGATGTCCCACGGCTTGAGGCGGTCGGACAGTGAGATCACCGCGTAGTCATGGCCGAGCGGCGCACCGACCCGGCTGGCGACGGCCTGCGCGGCGGTCATCGCCGGGATCACCCGGACCTCGACGCCCGGCCACTGCCGGGCCTCTTCGAGTACCGCGGTCGCCATCGCGAACACCCCGGGGTCGCCGGACGACACCACGGCGACGGTCCGGCCCTGCTGGGCCAGCTTGCACGCCAGCTCGGCGCGCGCACGCTCGTCGGTGTTGTCGCTCGGGTGGCGCTGCTGGCCGGGACGATCCGGCACGCGGTCCAGGTACGGCCCGTAGCCGATCAGATCGGTGGCCGCTGCCAGCTCGCGACGGGTCTGGGCCGTCGTCCACTCCGGGTCGCCCGGCCCCAGACCGACCACCACGACGCTGCCGACCGGGGCTTCGGTACGACGAGAACCCGGCAGGATGGCGATCGAGAAGTACGGCACCGTCGCGGCGTCGACGTCGGCGGCCGGCAGCACCCGCTGTGCTTCGGTGCTCGCACGCTCCACATAGAACGCTTCGTCCAGCCGTCCGGCCGACGAAAGCGCCTGCCGCACAGCTGGATACGACCGGCCCAGCTTCATCACGACGGCGGCGTCGGTGTCGGCCAGCCGGCGCTGCAGCTCGCCCGCAGGCAGGGTGCCGGGCAGGATGGTGAGGACCTGTTCGCCCTGGACCAGCGGCGTCGAGATCGCGGCCGACGCGGCGCTGACGGACGTCACGCCCGGCACGATCACCGCGTGGAACCGTTCGGTCAGCCGGGTGTGCATGTGCATGTAGGAGCTGTAGAACAGCGGATCGCCCTCGGCGAGCAGCGCGACGTTGCGGCCGGCCGCCAGGTGGGTGGCGATGCGTTCGGCGGCCTCGGCGTAGAAGTCTTCGATCGCGCCGTCGTACCCGCCCGGGTGCGACGTGGTCTCGGTCGTCACCGGGTAGACGAGGTGCTCCTCGATCTGGCCGGGACGCAGATACGGTTCGGCGATGCGCCGCGCGATGCTGTGGCCGTGCCGCGCGCTGTGGTACGCGACCACATCGGCCTCGCCGATCAGCCGGGCGGCCTTGACCGTCACCAGTTCCGGGTCGCCTGGGCCGAGGCCGACACCGTAGAGGGTTCCCGTTGTCATTCGGTTTCACTCGCAATCGCGTTCACCGCGGCGGCGGCCATTGCACTACCGCCACGCCGCCCCGTCACCACCAGATAGTCCATGCCGCGCGGCCGCGCGATCAGTTCGTCCTTCGACTGCGCCGAGCCGACGAAGCCCACCGGGCCGCCCAGCACCGCGGCAGGCACGGGCGCGCCCTCGTCCAGCAACTCCAGCAGCCGGAACAGGGCGGTCGGCGCATTGCCGATGGCCAGCACGGCACCGCCGAGTCGGTCGGCCCACAGGTCGACGGCCGCCGCCGAGCGGGTGCTGCCCAGCTTCGCGGCCATGGCGGGCGCGCCTGGATCGGCGACCAGCGACACCACCTCGTTGTCGGCGGGCAGCCGCGAGCGGGTGATGCCCGCCGCCACCATCGACGAGTCACACAGGATCGGGGCGCCGGCCGCCAGGGCCGCATAGGTGCGGGCTACCACGTCGTCGGTGTAGGCGACGTGCTCGGTGACGTCGACCTGGCCGCAGGTGTGGATCAGGCGTACGACGACGCGTGAGACGTCGTCGGGAAATCGCGCCAGATCCGCCTCGGCGCGGATCGTCGCGAACGACTGCCGGTAGATCTCCGCAGCGTCGCGGACGTAGTCGAGCACCCGATAACCCTACGGGTGGCGTGGTTCGTACCCCGAGTTGGTCGCCACCAGCACCTCGCCGATGGTCGGGCTGCCGCACGCGCGCTCGCAGCCGACGAAATGCCGGCGGCCACCGGGCTCGCCCGCTGCCGCGGCCGCTGCGGCGTCACTGCGGACGTCGGCCAGTGACTTGGCGCACCCCGGACTCCCGGTGCAGGCACTGATCGACAGCCAGGCGGAGTGCGCGTCGAAAATCAGACCCATCGGCGCCAGCACCCGCAGGGCAGTGTCGGCGACGCCCTCTTCGAGGTCACAGATGAGTAACGAGCGCCATGGCGTGACCACGATCGGGGCGGTGATGGCTGCCACAAACTCTGCGGTACGGGCCTGCAGCACACCCAGCGGGGCGGCCGCGCCCAACGTGATCCGGCCGTCGTCCTGGGTGATCCAGCCGACCGGCGGCGCGTCGATCGGTGGCCACGTCGCACCTGACGGCTCGGTGGGCCGCAGTCCGGCGCCGGCCAGAAGCTCATCGGCATTGTCCAGTTCGCTTGTCCGCCAGCGGTTCCCGCGAATATTCAGGAACGAGGTGGCCAGGTCCAGCAGGGTGTCTGCGGCCTCTGACGCTGCGATCCGAACCCCGGTGTCACGGCCCGCCACCAGCACGGCGGCGGTGTCGGGGGAAGCCAGATGGGTGCTCACGTCGGGGGCCAGGCCAGAGATGTCGCCGCGGCCGTCGTCGACCCCGAACCAGAACCGGCCAGGCAATTCGGCCAGGTCAGGGCGTTTTTGCAGGCCGGAATCAAGGTCGCGCACGACGTCGCGGATGTCGCCAAGGCCGCCACTGCGGCCCGACAGCGGCGACGCCACGATGTTCCGGACGCGTTCGTGGGTGGCCGAGGGCAGCAGGCCCGCCGAATCGACCGCTGCCGCGAGCCCCGCCTCGTCGTGGATCCCGCGCACCTGGATGTTGCCGCGCGAGGTCAGTTCCATTGCCGGCGAACCGAATTCGGCGGCGGCGTGGGCCAGCGCCTCCAGTTGCGCAGCGGTGATCATGCCGCCGGCCAGGCGGATGCGGGCCAGGCCGCCGTCAGCCGCCTGGTGCACCTGCAGGGCACCCGGGCAGGCGTCGTCGTCACGCGTCCGAATCACCTTGTCTACGTTACGTTGTAACGCAAATTGTGAAATAGGTCACTGCCGTTTCCGGCCTGTTCCGTGGCTTACAAGTCCCTTGTTTTCAGTGCATCCGCCCGTACCGTGGGAGACGAACTTCCGTTTGCTACACCGCATTCGGATGACCTAAGGAGGGACGCAATGTCCGATTTCGCTTTGTACGTTGGTGGCGTCTTCGCTCTGATCGTGGCCGCCGGCCTGCCGTACCAGGGCAAGACCTGGTACTCGCGCTGGAGTGCCAACGAGCGCTGATCCCAGCTGCTTCAAGTAAGTAAGACTGCCAACGGGGCGGGTTGCCGAGCAACCCGCCCCGTTGCGCATTTCGCGCCATGCCGTGACGCATCAACCGGGTCCGTATGCTGCGCATCCCACGTAGGCTGCACCGGGCAAGGTTGGCATCGCGTTGTGGGAGGGGCCTTCCATGTGGTCGACGATGATCAACGGGGTCCGGTTCGGCGAGCCACTCGAGTCCGAATTCCAACTGAGCTTCAGTCAGATCGGCCGTAAGTCCCGCCACGAGATGTGGGCCGTCCTGCTGATCGCGATCACGGCCGCCATCGTTTTTCACCACACCTTGTTGCGAGTGCCGCCGGAAGTCCTGCCGCTGGGCCGCACCCTGCTTGTGGCGGTGGTGCTACCGATGGTGCTGCGCTGGCTCAGCGGCGACCACAGTCCACTCCAGGGCTGGTCGTCGCTCCTCTACATCGCGTCGGTGTACATCGACGTCGCATGTCTGATGCTGCTGCGCGTTGCCTGCATCCGTCATGGTCTCGACGTCGTGCCGCTGGCAATGCCGGTGGCGATCCTGATGAGCCTCATCGTCGTGCAGATCCGCTTTCTGCTCCTGGCGCCGGCGATTCTGGCCGGACTGGTTGGGATCGTCGTCACGGAGCTCACGGCATTCCAAGCCACCAGCAATGCGATGTTCGACGTGGTGGCATTGAGCGCGATGGTCACCGTGGCACTCAGCGCCGCCTACGAACTCGAACGATCGACACGGATCGGGTGGCTGCGTGCGCGCACCCTGGCCCGACTCACCCGCACTGATCCGCTGACCGGCGTGCCGAACCGCCGATACTTCGACGAACAGCTCCGGGAGCTGGCCCGGGTCGCCCAACGGCATCGCCGGAGCTTGGCCGTGATGGTGCTCGACATCGATGACTTCAAGATGTTCAACGACCGCCACGGTCACCCGGCCGGTGACGATTGCCTGCGCCGGGTGGGCTCGTACCTGGTTCAGGTAGCCGGCGATGAGGACGAATTCTGTGCCCGCCTCGGTGGCGAAGAGTTCGTCGTGGTCTGGTGCGCCACCGAGGACGCCGCGATCATCAGCCGCGCCGAGGCCATCCGGTCAGGTATCGCCCAGCTCGCGATAGCCCACGGCGTGGATGGCAGCGTGGTGACCGCGTCCGCCGGCCTGGCCTGCGACCCGATGCCCGACCCGAGCAGCATCACGGCAACAGCGCTGCTGCAACAGGCGGATTCGGCGCTCTACCGGGCCAAACGTGACGGCCGGGATCGACTTGTCGTCGCTGACGCCGAGCTGGCCGTTGTCAGCAGCCGTCGCCGGGCCCCCGGCGACCGTCGGCCGTCGACCCCGGCCGAATCGGTACCGGCAGGCGTGCTGCAACCAGCCCCGCTGACGCACGCTCAAGAGGTCGAGTTCCGGAAGGTGTACGACCGGCAGGGGCGCATTTCGCGGGCGGCCATCATGCTCGGTCTGGATGCGGTCTGCATCGCGATGCTGTCGTCCTACAAGAGCGTGCTGAAGATGCCGCCGGAATCACAGGCCCTCGGTGTGCACACGCTGGTGTACGGCATCATGCCGGTCGCGACACTCGCGGCGCTGACCGCTCTGGTGCCGCGGCTCCATCGGTTCTCGGCGCCCATGTTCGTCGCTGCCGTCGGCGTCATCACCAGCGCGCAGATGTACGAGCGGGTCATCCAGCTACCGCAAGGCTATGACGTCGTTCCCTACCTGATGCCGATCGCGGTGCTGCTGAGTATGTGCGTCGTGAAGATCCGGTTCCGGGTGCTGTGGCCGTCTGTGCTGGTCATCCTGCTGTGGATTTCGGCCCTCGAGCTGTGGGTGTTCCCATGGAACAGCAACCGGCTGTTGACGGTGGCCACGTCGATCTTCATGGTGGCGGTCACCGCCCGGTTCTCGTACTCCTTGGAACGATCGGTGCGGCTGGCCTGGCTGGAAGAACGGCAGCTGGACGAGCTGACCCGGGTCGATCCGCTGACCGGCCTCGCCAACCGGCGTTCTTTCGACGAGGCACTCGAGGACCTCGAGGATTCTCGCGAGATTCGGTATGCGGCGGTGATGATGCTCGACGTCGACGATTTCAAAGGGTTCAACGACCGCTACGGCCATCCGGTCGGCGACGACGCGCTGCGCGCCATCGGCGACTACCTGCGGCGGGCGACCGCCGGTCAGGACGCGGTGGTGGCCCGAGTCGGAGGTGAGGAGTTCGCGGCGTTGTGGCGCGGCCCCGACAGCAGTGACGGCACGGCCAAGCGGCGAGCCGAATCGCTGCGCATCGGTATCGCCGCGCTGGGGCCGATTGCGGGCACGCCGACGACGCTGACCGCGTCGGCCGGGTTCGCCGAAGTGTCGCGATCGGACAGCGCCGCGACCGGGTATGCCAGGGATCTGGTGGAGCGCGCCGACCGGGCCGTCTACACAGCCAAAGCCTGCGGCCGAAACCAGCTGGTCGAGTTCTCGTCAGGCACCGCGGATCAGCCGACATCGGTGGTGCGGTACGAATAGTCAGTGCCGACCGTACTGCTGCTCTCGACGTCCGACACCGATCTGATCACCGCCCGCGCCAGCGGGGGGCAGTACCGATGGGCCAATCCGTCCCGGCTGATCGCCGGGGAACTGCAGGACCTGCTGGCCGGCGCGGACCTGGCGGTCGTTCGGGTACTGGGTGGCTATCGCACCTGGCAGGACGACATCGACGCCGTCGTCGCCAGCGGGGTCCCCACTGTGGTGCTGTCGGGGGAGCAGGCGCCCGACGCCGACCTGATGAGCCACTCGACCGTCCCGGCGGGCGTCGCCCTTCAGGCGCACATCTATCTGGCGCAGGGCGGCACCGAGAATCTGCGCAATCTGCACGCCTTCCTTTCTGACACCGTCCTGATGACCGGCTTCGGTTTCGGTGAGCCCGTATCGGCTCCGAGCTGGGGGCTGCTGCAGCGCTCGTCGGATGCTGAGGGTCCGACGGTCGCGGTGCTCTACTACCGGGCCCAGCAGCTGGCCGGAAACACCGCGTACATCGATGCGCTGTGTGGGGCCATCGAGCAGGCCGGCGGCCGTCCGCTGCCGATCTTCTGTGCCTCGCTGCGTACCGCTGAACCCGAGCTCATTGAGCTGCTGGGGACTGCTGACGCACTGATCACGACGGTGCTGGCGGCCGGCGGCGCGACCCCGGCCACCGCGAGCGCAGGCGGCGATGACGACAACTGGAACGTCGCGCACCTGGCGGCCCTCGACATCCCGATCCTGCAGGGCCTGTGCCTCACCAGCTCGCGCGCGCAATGGGACGAGAACGACGACGGGCTGACGCCGCTGGACGTCGCATCGCAGGTGGCGGTGCCGGAGTTCGACGGCCGCATCATCACCGTCCCGTTCTCGTTCAAGGAGATCGACAGCGAGGGCCTGATCTCGTACGTCGCCGACCCCGAGCGCTGCGAGCGGGTGGCCCGACTCGCCGTCCGGCACGCCCGGCTGAAGTACATCGAGCCGGCCGACAAGCGCGTCGCGCTGGTGTTCTCCGCCTACCCGACCAAGCACGCCCGCATCGGCAACGCCGTCGGCCTCGACACCCCGGCCAGCGCCGTCGCGCTGTTGCGCGCCATGCGAGAGGCCGGCTACCGCATCGGTGACGTCCCTGGCGTCGACGCCGAAGATGGTGACGCCCTCATCCACGCCATGATCGAGCGCGGCGGTCAGGACCCCGACTGGCTCAGCACCGAAGCGCTCGAAGCCAACCCTGTCCGGGTGTCCGCAAAGGACTACCGGGCCTGGTTCGCGACCCTGCCGGCCGAGCTCACCGACGCCGTCACCGAGCACTGGGGCGCGGCGCCGGGCGAGCTGTTCGTCGACCGCAGCAACGACCCGGACGGCGAAATCGTCATTGCCGCAATGGTTTCCGACAACATCGTGCTGATCGTCCAGCCGCCGCGTGGCTTCGGCGAGAACTCCGTCGCGATCTACCACGACCCGGACCTGCCGCCGAGCCACCACTACCTGGCCGCCTACCACTGGATCAACAGGCACTTCGGCGCCGACGTGATGGTCCACCTGGGCAAGCACGGCAACCTGGAATGGCTGCCCGGCAAGACCCTCGGCATGTCCGCGGCGTGCGGCACCGACGCCGCGCTCGGCGACCTGCCGCTGGTGTACCCGTTCCTGGTCAACGATCCCGGTGAGGGCACGCAGGCCAAGCGCCGGGCACACGCGGTGCTGGTCGACCACCTGATCCCGCCGATGGCCCGCGCCGAGACCTACGGCGACATCGCCCGTCTCGAGCAGCTGCTCGACGAGCACTCCAACATCTCGGCGCTGGACCCCGGCAAGCTGCCGGCCATCCGCCAGCAGATCTGGACGCTGATGCGCGCCGCCAAGATGGACCACGACCTGGGGCTGGAGGACCGGCCGGACGAGGACGTGTTCGACGACATGCTGCTGCACGTCGACGGCTGGCTGTGCGAGATCAAGGACGTCCAGATCCGCGATGGCCTGCACATCCTGGGCCAGGCACCGACCGGCGAGGCCGAACTGGACCTCGTGCTCGCCATCCTGCGGGCGCGCCAGCTGTTCGGCGGCGAGCAGTCGGTGCCGGGGCTGCGCGAGGCGCTGGGCCTGGCCGAGGACGGTTCTGCTGCACGCGAAGCCGTCGACACCGCGGAGAGTCAGGCCCGGGAGCTGGTCGCGGCACTGCAGGCGTCCGGCTGGGACGCCGCCGCCGTCGATGGCATCACCGACAACGCTGAAGTCGCCAAGGTGCTGCGGTTCGCCGCCACCGAGGTGGTGCCGCGGCTGCGTGGCACCGACCGCGAGATCGATCAGATCCTGCACGCGCTCGGCGGCGGGTTCATCGAGGCCGGGCCGTCGGGCTCCCCGCTGCGCGGGTTGGTGAACGTGCTGCCCACGGGCCGCAACTTCTACTCCGTCGACCCCAAGGCCGTGCCGTCGAAGCTGGCGTGGGAAACCGGTGTGGCGATGGCGGATTCGCTGCTGGAGCGCTACCGCACCGACTATGGCCGGTGGCCTGAGTCCGTCGGGCTCTCGGTGTGGGGCACGTCGGCCATGCGCACCGCGGGCGACGACATCGCCGAAGTGCTTGCGCTGCTGGGTGTTCGGCCCATCTGGGACGACGCGTCGCGCCGCGTGGTCGGGCTGGAGCCCATCGCGCTGGCCGAACTCGGCCGTCCCCGCATCGACGTCACCGTCCGCATCTCCGGCTTCTTCCGCGATGCCTTCCCGCACGTGGTGACCATGCTCGACGACGCCGTCCAACTTGTCGCGGGCCTGGACGAAGCTGCCGAGGACAACTACGTACGCGCCCACTCGCAGGTCGACGTCGCCGATCACGGCGACCAAAGGCGCGCCACCACAAGGATTTTCGGCTCCAAGCCGGGAACCTACGGCGCCGGGCTGCTGCAGCTCATCGATAGCCGCAACTGGCGCGACGACGCCGACCTGGCCCAGGTGTACACCGCGTGGGGCGGCTTCGCCTACGGCCGCGGCCTCGACGGCGCCCCGGCGACCGACGACATGAACCGGGCCTACCGGCGAATCTCGGTGGCGGCCAAGAACACCGACACCCGCGAGCACGACATCGCCGACTCCGACGACTACTTCCAGTACCACGGCGGCATGGTCGCCACGGTGCGCGCGTTGACCGGCAAGGACCCCGCCGCGTACATCGGCGACAACACCCGGCCCGACGCGGTGCGTACCCGCACGCTGTCGGAGGAGACGACACGCGTGTTCCGCGCCCGGGTCGTCAACCCGCGCTGGATGACCGCCATGCGCCGGCACGGCTACAAGGGCGCCTTCGAGATGGCGGCCACCGTCGACTACCTGTTCGGGTACGACGCCACCGCGGGCGTCATGGCGGACTGGATGTACGAACAGCTGACGCAGAGCTACGTGCTGGACCCGGAGAACCGCAAGTTCATGTCCGAGTCCAACCCATGGGCGCTGCACGGCATGGCCGAGCGCCTGCTGGAGGCGGCGGGCCGCGGCATGTGGGCCGCGCCGGAGTCCGAGACCCTGGACGGACTCAAGCAGGTGCTGCTCGAGACCGAGGGGGAGTTGGAGGGGTAGCTGCAAGCCCCTTGGCCGGGAGAAATCCGGCGCCCGCAGTTATCCTGGCTCGATGTTCGAGATCGGTGCGGTGGTCGCCGGTTACGTCATCGAAAGCCGCCTCGGCAGCGGCAGCAGCGCTGACGTGTATCGGGCTCGCCGACCCGCGGAGTCAGTTCCGGTGGCGCTGAAGATATTTCACAACCAGGATGCCGATGACCGGGTGGCCTGGCGGCTGGAGCGGGAGTTCAGTATCGCCTCCCGCCTGAGGCACCCGCACATTGTGGCGATGTATGAGCATGGAGAGCTGCGGGCCGGCGGCGGTGGGGCAGACGAAGATGGTGCGCAACCCACCAGGCTGTGGCTGTCCATGCAGTACGTCGACGGCCCCGAGTCGACGGTGCTGATACCGGGACCGGACCAGGAGCCTGACGTCGGTGCGATCGTTCGGGTGTCGACGCAGATCGGCTCGGCCCTGGACTATGCGCATCAAATGGACGTGATACATCGGGATGTCAAGCCCGCCAACATCTTACTGAGCTCAGATCGACGGTCGGCGTTCCTGACCGATTTCGGCATCGCGCAGTTGTTGGACGATGCAAAACCGCTGGCCCGCAATGGCCGGGTGCG
Source organism: Mycolicibacterium llatzerense (assembly GCF_025331195.1). Classification (NCBI taxonomy): domain Bacteria; kingdom Bacillati; phylum Actinomycetota; class Actinomycetes; order Mycobacteriales; family Mycobacteriaceae; genus Mycobacterium; species Mycolicibacterium llatzerense. The sequence continues at coordinate 241,697 of NZ_LXOV01000017.1, forward strand.
TGGGTCGATTGCGTACGCAGCTCCGGAACTCCTGACCGCTCAACAGTTGTTGCCGCAAACGGATGTCTATGCGTTGGCCTGCACCATGTTCGAGTGGCTGACCGGCCTGCCGCCGTATCCACGCCCCACCACGTTCGCCATCACGTATGCCCATCTACACGACGAGGTGCCGACGCTCACCTCGCGCCGCGCCTGGTTGCCGACTGCGTTGAATTCGGTATTCGCGAAAGCACTCGCGAAAGATCCGTCCGCGCGCTATGGCTCATGCGCCGAGTTTGTCGCCATCGTCGCGAAGATAATGCGGGATGTCGCGGCGCCGCACCGCCGCCGCCGACGGTGGCCGGCATGGTCGCGTCGCTGAAATTTATGGTTCACGCAGTATTTACCGTCTGAGCCGACGCGTGCGGAGCATCCGACTTAGGGTTTTGGTGGGGCGAAGCGCAGGAGTCTGAGAGCAGTATCGGGCCGACCTCTCGTGCGGACGACATCGATGTGGCCCCATGGCAACTGGGTCCATCCGATGCCGACGGGAACCGAATGACCACTGAATCAACGAGTTACGACAATTCAGCGCTTGCGCACGAAGACGAGGGATATCACAAGGCCCTCAAGCCGCGTCAGATCCAGATGATCGCCATCGGCGGCGCCATCGGCACCGGTTTGTTCATGGGCGCGGGCAGTCGCCTGCACTCGGCCGGCCCGGGCCTGTTCCTGGTGTATGCCTTCTGCGGCGTTTTCGTCTTCTTCATCTTGCGGGCCCTCGGTGAACTCGTGCTACACCGACCCTCCTCTGGCTCATTCGTGTCATACGCGCGCGAATTCTTCGGTGAGAAAACGGCTTTCGTCACCGGTTGGCTCTACTTCTTCAACTGGGCGGCCACCGCGATCGTCGATGTCACGGCTGTTGCGCTGTATGTGCACTACTGGGGCATGTTCAAGGCGATACCGCAATGGTTGATCGCGCTCATCGCGCTGGGGATCGTCGTGACCATGAACATGATCTCGGTGAAGCTCTTCGGTGAGATGGAATTCTGGGCCTCGATCATCAAGGTCGCCGCGCTGGTCACGTTCCTGGTGGTCGGCATCGTGTTCCTCGGCGGACGCTTCGAAATCGAAGGCCAGGCAACCGGATTCGGTGTGCTCGCCGACAACGGCGGACTCTTCCCGGCCGGTCTGTTCTCGCTGGTGATCGTCACCTCCGGCGTCATCTTCGCTTACGCCGCAGTCGAACTCGTCGGCATCGCCGCCGGGGAGACCGCAGAGCCCGCCAAGGTGATGCCGCGGGCGATCAACTCCGTGGTCGCGCGTATCGGAATCTTCTATGTCGGCTCGTTGGTGGTGTTGGCGCTGCTGCTGCCCTACACGGCGTACCACAAGGGCGAAAGTCCTTTCGTGACATTCTTTTCCAAGATCGGCGTTCCCGCGGCCGGTGGCATCATGAACATGGTGGTGCTCACCGCCGCGATGTCCAGCCTCAACGCAGGCTTGTACTCGACCGGCCGCGTGCTGCGCTCGATGGCGATGAATGGCAGCGGCCCTGGGTTCACCGCGAAGATGAACCGCAACGGCGTGCCATTCGGCGGAATCGCGCTGACTGCCGCGCTCACCCTGCTGGGCGTCATCCTCAACCTGTTCGTACCCGAGGATGCCTTCAACATCGCCCTCGACCTGTCGGCGCTGGGCATCATCTTCACCTGGGGCATGATCGTCGCCTGCCAGATTCAGTTGTACCGCTGGGAAGCCAAGGGCATCCTGCAGCGGCCCAGCTTCCGGTTGCCCGGTACGCCGTACACCGGCTATGCGACGCTGGTGTTCCTCGTCGCCGTCACCGCGCTGATGTGCTACGAGAACTACTGGAATCTGATCGCCATCATCTTGCTGGTCCCGTTGCTGACCGGCGGCTGGTATGCGGTGCGGGGCAAGGTCCTGGCGATCGCGGCCACGCGTGTCGGATACACCGGCGACTACCCGGTGATTCCACAGCCACCGATCCCCACGGCGCCGCACCTGCCGCACGAGAAGACGTAGCGCTTCCGAGGGCTGTGCACGCATCTGCTTTGGCGGGCGTACACAGCGCTCACGCTCGTCGCCCAAGCACTAACCTGATGGCCATGGCCCTCACCTTCGCCGACGTCGCCACCGCGAACTACGTCCTGCTGACCACCTTCACCAAGGACGGCCGGCCCAAGCCCACCGCCGTCTGGGCGGTCCCGGACGGTGACCGGCTGCTGGTCATCTCCGAGGCCAAAGCGTGGAAAGTCAAGCGAATCCGGAACACCCCGCGCGTCACTGTCGCCAAGTGCGACATGCGCGGCAACCCCAAGAGCGAGGCCGTCGAGGCCAAGGCGGCGATCCTGGACCAGTCGCAGGTCGGCGCCGTCTACGACGGCATCGGCACGCGCTACGGGTTGATCGGCAAGGCCTTCAACTTCTTCTCCAAGCTGCGCGGCGGTATGGAGAACAACGTCGCGCTGGAGCTGCGGGCCGCATAGTGAGTCAATTCCCTGCCGGCGCGCCAAAGTTGCCGCGCCACAAGGACATCGGCCGGCTGCTGCTGAACTGTCCGGACCGCCGCGGCGTGATCGCCGCGGTGTCGACGTTCCTGACCCGCTCGGGCGCCAACATCATCTCGCTGGACCAGCATTCGACGGCTCCCGAAGACGGTGTCTTCCTGCAACGCACCGTCTTCCACCTGCCCGGGCTCGCTGCCGCCCAACCTGACCTGGAGCGCGAATTCGCCGCGGTGGCAGAAGAATTCGACATGGACTACCGGTTCACCGATGCGTCCAAACCCAAGCGTGTGGCCATCATGGCCTCGACTGCCGACCACTGTCTGCTCGACCTGCTGTGGCGCAACCGCCGCGGCGAACTCGACATGACCGTGGTGATGGTGATCTCCAACCACGCCGACCTGGCCGAGCAGGTCCGGGCGTTCGGGGTGCCGTTCGTGCACATCCCGGCCACTCGGGACATCCGGGAACAGGCCGAACAGCGTCAGCTGGAGCTGCTCAAGGGCAACGTCGATCTGGTGGTGCTGGCCCGGTACATGCAGATCATCACGCCGGGGTTCCTCGACGCCATCGGGTGTCCGCTGATCAACATCCACCATTCGTTCCTGCCGGCGTTCGTCGGTGCCACGCCGTACCGGCGGGCGAAGGAGCGCGGCGTGAAGCTGATCGGCGCCACGGCGCACTATGTCACCGAGGACCTGGACGAAGGCCCGATCATCGAGCAGGACGTGGTGCGGGTCGACCACAACGACAGCGTCGAAGAGCTCGTGCGGCTCGGCGCCGACGTGGAACGAGCCGTGCTGTCCCGGGCGGTGCTGTGGCACTGCCAGGACCGCATCCTGCGACACGATAACGAAACCGTGGTCTTCTAGAGCCATGGCGCCGACGTTCGAAGACGTGTACCGCGAGAAGTACCTGCTGCTGACGACGTTCACCAAGGACGGCCGACCCAAGCCGACTCCGGTCTGGGGTGTGCCGCACGACGGCAAGCTGCTGATCAGCACAGATGATGGCTCGTGGAAGACCAAACGGATCAAGAACACCCCGCGGGTCACCATCCAGAAGTGCGGTGCGCTGGGCAAGGTCAAGGGCGAACCGGTCGAGGCCATCGCGCGCAATCTGCCGAAGTCCGAGACCAAGCGGGTATTCGACATGGTGACCAGGCGCTACTGGTGGCATGCCTGGTGGTGGATCCCGCAGGCCATCATCCGAGGCGGTGTCGACAAGGTGCACGCGGCCATCGAGGTGGAGCCGATCCCCGGCTCCTAGGAACCAATTCCGGCGTTTCGGCGTTGTCCAGTGCATGGCGATGCGACTTTTTCTGGTTTACGCGCTCGTCGAGGTCGCGGTGCTGGCAGTCCTGGCCTCGACCATCGGTGTGGCTTGGACACTACTGGCGCTGTTGGCCACCTTTGCCGCTGGTCTGGCCATCGCAGGCACCCAGATCACCCGGCATTTCAGCAGGTTGTCCGAGGCGCTGAGCGCTCGATCCACCGATCCGACGCTGGCCACGGACAGTGTCTTGGTGGCCCTCGGCACGGTGCTGGTTGTCGTCCCCGGGCTGGCCAGCTCGGTGCTCGGCGCGCTCATGCTGGTGCCGTTCACCCGGCGCGCGGCGCGGCCGGCGGTAACCGCTCTGTTCGGCCGGCGGCTGACCCCGATGGACTTCCCGACGCAGGTGATCTACATCAATCACGATGAGCGCTACCGCGGTCGCGGCGAGTACATCGACGGGGAAGTGATCGACGTCATCGACAGCTCACCGGTCGCTGTGCACCGGCAGGCCGGCTGAACGGACTAACGTCTCACCTTCGTGACGACCTTTGCGACGACGCTGCTGCTCGGCGGTCGTATTCATAGCCCGGCTGCGCCCGACGCCACCGCGATCGCAATCCGCGACGGAGCGGTGGCCTGGCTCGGTTCCGATGACGTCGGGCGGGCGCTGCATCCGGATGCCACCGTCGTCGACCTCGAAGGTGCGTTCGTGGCCCCGGCGTTCGTCGACAGCCACGTGCACCTGACCGCCACCGGACTCACCGTGGCCGGCCTGGACCTGCGCACCGCGACGTCGCTGCCGCATCTGCTTACCCTGCTGGCCGAGCACGCCGCGCAGCAGCCGGACGGCGTCATCTGGGGCCACGGCTGGGACGAATCGGGCTGGCCCGAGCGCGCCATCCCGACCACCGCCGACCTCGACGGAGTGCTCGGCGGGCGTCCCGCGTACCTGGCCCGGGTCGACGTGCACTCGGCCGTCGCGACGACCGGCCTGCGGCAGCTGGTACCCGGGCTCACCGACAGCGCGGGTTTCTCCGAGCAGGGCCCGCTGACCGCGGACGCGCACCACCGCGTGCGGGCCGCGGCCCGCAACCTGCTCAGCGCCACGCAGCGCCGCGGCGCCCAACGCGCCGCGCTCGACCTGGCCGCGCGCAACGGCATCGTCGCGGTGCATGAGTGCGCGGGCCCTGAGATCGGCGGCCTCGACGATTGGGCCGATCTGCGTGCCACCGAACACGGCGTCGACATCGTCGGCTACTGGGGTGAGGCGGTCGACACCGCCGCAGCCGCCCGCGACCTGATGGACCGGACCGGAGCCCACGGCCTGGCCGGCGACCTCTTCATCGACGGCGCGCTCGGCTCACGGACCGCCTGGCTGCAGCAGCCCTACGCCGACGCGCCCGCCTGCTGTGGCAACACCTACCTGGACACCGACGCCGTCGCCGCACACCTGCTGGCCTGCACCGAGGCCGGTATCACCGCCGGCTTCCACGCCATCGGCGACGCCGCGGTCGCTGCCGTCGTGGAAGCCCTGGACCGGACCGTGGCGGCTTTCGGGGCACCCGCGGTGGCGCGCTGCGGGCACCGGCTGGAGCACCTCGAGATGGTGGACGCCGAACAAGCGCGCAGGCTGGGATCGTGGGGCGTGGTCGCCAGCATGCAGCCGAATTTCGACGCGCTGTGGGGCGGCGCCGACGGCATGTACGCCCAACGTCTCGGTGTCGATCGAGCACAGGGTTTGAACCCGTTTGCGCTGTTAGCATCGCAAGGCGTGCCCCTCGCCTTCGGTTCGGACAGTCCCGTCACCAGCATCAATCCGTGGGAATCGGTGCGCGCCGCCATCAGCCACCGGACGTCCGGTAGCGCCATCTCGGCGCGGTCGGCGTTCCTCGCCGCCACCCGCGGCGCCTGGCGGGCCGGCGGTGTCCGTGACGGCATGACCGGGACGCTGGTGCCGGGGGCCGTCGCGTCGTACGCGGTGTGGCAGGTGCCCGGCGGCGCCGACGCCCTGGACGTCACCGCGCCGGCCGACGCTGTGCAGCGCTGGTCCACCGATCCGCGGTCGCGGGTACCCGCGCTACCTCCGCTGGGCCCTGAAGACGATCTGCCGACCTGCTTGCAGACCGTCCACCACGGCGAGCAGATCCATGGCTGAGGGCCAGGAGAGCGTGGAGGAAACCCTGGACGACGACGTCCAGGACGAGGCGGAGTCGCCCACGCCGGAAGAGCCCGAACAGCCGCAGGGTCCCGGCCGGGCCGCGCGGATCGTCGCCGGCGTGCGCCGGTTCTTCGAGCCCCGGTTGATGCGGTTGGCCGTGGCCGTCGTGGCCGGCCTGCTCTTGTGCGCGAGCTTCCCGCCCTTCGATCTCTGGTACCTGTCGTTCCCCGCGCTGGCGCTGCTGGCCTGGGCGCTGGTCGACGAACGCACAACGCCCGCAGGCGGTTTCGGCTACGGCATGCTGGCCGGTCTGGTGTTCTACGTGTTGTTGCTGCCGTGGATCAGCAATTTCGTCGGGCCGATCCCGTGGCTGATGCTCGCCGCTCTGGAGGCGTTCTTCACCGGTGTGTTCGGGCTGACCGCGGTCCTGGTGCGGCGCCTGCCGGGCTGGCCCCTGTGGTTCGCCGCGCTCTGGGTGTCGGCCGAATGGCTCAAGTCGACCGTGCCGTTCGGCGGATTCCCATGGGGCGTCGTGGCCTTCAGCCAGACCGGCAGCCCACTGCTGCCGCTCGCCCAGGTCGGCGGTGCGCCGTTGGTGTCGTTCGCGGTGGCGCTGATCGGTTTCAGCGCGACAGCCATCGTGCTCGAGGCGGTCAGGCACTGGCGGCATGACCACCGCACGGGTGCCGCGGCCCCGCCGGCGGTGTTCATCCCCGGCATCTGCATCGCCGTCGTCCTGCTGCTCACCGTGCTGGCCTGGCCGCACGTCCGCAAGGCCGGAGCTGGTGCGGGCGACGACCCCGCGATCAACGTCGCCGCCATTCAGGGCAACGTGCCGCGCCTCGGCCTGGACTTCAACGCCCAGCGCCGCGCGGTGCTCGACAACCACGTGCACGAGACCAAAGAACTGGCCGAAGACGTCCGTGCCGGCCGCGCACCGCAGCCGACGGTGGTCATCTGGCCGGAGAACTCGTCGGACATCGATCCGCTGGTCAATGCCGACGCCGCGGAACTGATCTCGGCGGCGTCGTCCGCCATCCACGCGCCGATCCTGGTGGGCACCGTGCTGGCGGCGCCGGAATACACGCCGGAGCACCCGGTGACCACCAACTCGGTGATCGTGTGGAACGGGACCGACGGGCCGGGGGAGCGCCACGACAAGGCCATCGTGCAGCCGTTCGGCGAATACCTGCCCTGGCGCAGTTTTTTCCGGCTGCTGTCGCCGTACGCCGATCGGGCCGGCTACTTCGTGCCGGGCAACGGCAGCGGCGTCGTCACCGCCGCCGGGGTGCCGATCGGCGTGACGACGTGCTGGGAGGTCATCTTCGACCGCGCTGCCCGGCAGTCGGTGCTCAACGGCGCGCAGCTGCTGGCGGTCCCTGCCAACAACGCGACGTTCGACGAGCCGATGAGCGTGCAGCAGCTGGCGTTCGCCCGGCTGCGGGCCGTCGAACACGACCGGTACGTGATCGTCGCGGGCACCACGGGGATCAGCGCGGTGGTCGCGCCGAACGGCCAAGTCCTGGAGCGGACGGAGTTCTTCCAGCCCGCCTATCTGGACCGGCAGGTGCGCTTGAAGACCGATCTGACCTTCGCCACGCGGTGGGGACCGGTCATCAACGGTGTGCTTGTGGGGGTCGGCGTTGCGGCTCTTCTGGCGGGCATGCTGCACAATAGGAAGCTCGTCCGCCGCCGCCAGGCGGCGGCGGAACATCAGGCCGGCAAAGACGCCGCGATTGATACCGACACCGACGCCGACAACGAACAGGGGAACTGACCATGGGCGAAGATCGTCCGAGTCAGCGCACGCTGGTCATCATTCCGACCTACAACGAGCGCGAGAATCTGCCCTTGATCGTGGGCCGGGTGCACGCCGCCCGTCCGGACGTCCACGTGCTGGTCGTCGACGACGACAGCCCCGACGGCACCGGCCAGCTGGCCGATGAGCTGGCGCTGGCCGATCCGGACCGCCTGCACGTCATGCACCGGGCCGGCAAGGGTGGTCTGGGTGCCGCGTACCTCGCCGGGTTCGCCTGGGGCCTGGGGCGCGGCTACAGCGTCCTGGTCGAGATGGACGCCGACGGCAGCCATGCGCCCGAGGAGCTGTACCGGCTGCTGGACGCCGTCGACGCCGGTGCCGACCTGTCGATCGGTTCGCGGTACGTGCCCGGCGGTGCCATCCGCAACTGGCCCCGTCGCCGGCTCGTCCTGTCGCGCACGGCGAACACCTATGCCCGCGTACTGCTGGGCGTCAAGATTCACGACATCACCGCCGGCTACCGCGCCTACCGGCACGACGTGCTGGAGAAGATCGGCCTCGACGACGTCGATTCGAAGGGCTACTGCTTCCAGATCGACCTGACCTGGCGTGCCATCAACGCGGGCTTCACCGTCGTCGAGGTGCCCATCACGTTCACCGAGCGCGAGCTGGGTGTGTCGAAGATGAGCGGCTCGAACATCCGCGAGGCCATGTCGCAGGTGGCCAAGTGGGGCATCCGCGGCCGGTTGGACCGGGCCCGCGGCATCGTCCGCTAGTCGCCCACCAAGCACGAAAAAGCCCCGCCGCGAGGCGGGGCTTTTTCGTCTGCGCAGTTAGCCGCGGCGGCGGGTCTTGATGAGCTCCAGCCGCTCCTTGAGCAGCTCTTCGAGCTCCTCGACGGAACGACGCTCGAGCAGCATGTCCCAGTGGGTACGCGGCGGCTTGACCTTCTTGGGCTCGGGCACGTCACCCTCGAGCAGGGTGCCTTCCATGCCGTTCTTGCACGCCCAGGTGCCGGGGATTTCCGCGTCGTCGGCGAACGGAACTTCGAATTCCTCGCCGTTGTCGGTGCGGTAACGGGCCACCTGCCGCGGCGCCAGGTCATGGTTACGGTCGGTCTCGTAGCTCACAGCTCCGAGGCGACTGCCTCTCAGGACACGATCAGCCATCGTCAATCACTCCCTTGGTATAGCGACAGGGAATCAACGCAGGCCAGCGCCGTGAAGTTCCCGACTCAGTTGTCCATGATACCGGGGTTCGGACCGTCTCCCGATACAGTCACGATCGTGAGGCGGACATGAAGCGCTCGAAGGCCCAACCTTGCCGGTGGTGTGGCCGTGAGGTGGCCGACGCGGGCATGGGTCGTCGTCGCCAGTACTGCCGCCAGTCGTGCCGACAGCGTGCCTATGAGCAGCGGGCCATGGTCAAGGGAACTTCGCTGGCCGAGGACTCGGTGGTGCTCAGTGCAGAGGAAGCAGCGGCCCTCTCGGACCGCGTTTATCAGGTACGGTGTGCGGCCGAGGACGTCGCGACGGCTGTTGCCGAAGGCGCCGGCCCCACTGAATTGAAAGAGCTGTGTGAGGTGCTGTTGCAGGCCGCGAAAGACGCCGACGGTTGGCGCTGACGGCGCGCGCAGCGACGGGAAAGAACTGATGCATGACTGACGACCGTCGGCGGATCCACAAGCCGACCAAGTTCCTGGGCCGCGGCTTCGAGGCGTTCCACGACGTCGAGGACCCCGTCCAGGAGAGTCGCATCGCCCATGAGACGGCGGCTGCGCTGCTGGAACGGGTTCGCAGCTACCCCGATCCCGACGTGGTGTCGCGGCTGGTGGCCTACACCGACGAACACGGCATCGAGACCATCGCCGAGTTGTGGGCGGGTGCCGGCGCGCGAAGTCTGCCCGGCGCGTTGTGGCGGGTCTACCTGCTGCGGTTGTCGATCCGCGACGACCCGTACTCGGCCAGCCTGATGTTCGGCCGCGGCACGGAGGTGCTGCACTCGATCGACCCCGTGGTTGCCGGTGCCGAGACACCTGTGGGGCCGACGGAGATCCGGGAGCTCGCCGATCGCATCCTGCGCGGCGTGTTCGAGGGCGACTTCGCCGTCGCGCTGGAACGGGCGGCGGCGTACTGCCGGGTGAGTGCGGCCGGCTGCACGAGCCTGGCCGACGACGCGACGACGACCGCGCCGGAGCGCGCCGCGGAGCTGACCGACCGCGCTGTGACGTTCACGCGCATCGCCAACGAGCTGCATGCCGCAGCCGCGCTGTGGCGCAGCAATTCGCTGGATTGACGCGGTGGCCGACGATGTCGGCGGACCACGTCCGAGAAGTTAAAGCCAGACCGCAGAACGCCTCTCGGCGGTAGGCCGCTCGTGGCGGCGAAATTTGGGGCCCGGGGTTACTGCGGCCTGGCGCTGTTCACTCTAGCGGATGATCGCGTGCGGCGAGCAATTCCCTGATGGCGTCGGGCGCTCATTTCAGGTGTCCGGAATCGTCTCGGCAGAACGCCTCGATGTGCGTACTGTGTCGGCATGACGACGGCGTTCGTGCTGTCCGGCGGCGGCAGCCTGGGGTCCATCCAGGTGGGCATGCTGCTGGGTCTGGCCGAGGCGGGCATCACACCGGATCTGATCGTCGGCACCTCGGTCGGCGCGCTCAACGGCGGGTGGATCGCCGGGCGGTCCGACCACGACGGCGCCCTGGCGCTGGCCGATCTGTGGCGGACCCTCTCGCGCCGCAAAGTGTTCCCGACCAGCCCGAGCATGGGGCTGCTCGGGTTTCTGGGGCGTCGGCCGCACTTGGTATCCGACAGCGGGATCCGCAGTCTGCTGCAGCAGCACCTTCGCTTCCGGCGGCTGCAGGACGCACCGACGCCGCTGCACGTGGTGGCAACCGATGTCCTGTCCGGGCAGGACGTCCTGCTGTCGTCGGGCGACGCCATCGACGCGATCGTGGCCAGCGCCGCCATCCCCGCCGTCCTGCCACCGGTCCGGATCGGCGGACGCGATCTGGTCGACGGCGGCGTGGTGAACAACACACCGCTGTCGTATGCGGTGGAACTCGGCGCGACCGAGGTGTGGGTGCTGCCGACGGGCTACTCGTGCGCCATGCCGCAACCACCGAGGGCCGCCCTGGCCATGGCCATGCACGCCTTCACGCTGGCGATCAATCGGCGGTTGGCCACCGACGTCGAGCGGTTCGAAGGATCGGTCGAGCTGCATGTCGTGCCGCCGCTGTGTCCGGTACGGGTGTCGCCGGTCGACTTCTCCCGCTCGGCGGAGCTCATCGAGCGATCGCTGCAGTCCACGCGGCGCTGGCTGCCGACGACTCGCCCCGAGGTGGGGCAGGCCGAACTGCTGGAACCGCACCGCGATTGCAGCTGAACCCTCCGTGCTCCTCGCGTGCGCGGGGCCTACTTCAGCACGTTGACGGCGCGGGCGATGACGAGTGCCGTCGTCGAGATCGACACCATCGACTGCAGCGTCATCATCATCTTGGCCCACCGGGTGAGCGGCATGGTGTCGGTGGGGGAGAACGCCACGACGTTGGTGTAGCTCACGTACAGGTAGTCGACGAACGTTGGGCGCCAACCGGGTTCGGCGTTCTGCGGATCGCTCATCTGCGGGAACTGGAAGTCCGGGTACGGGTCGTCACCGGCCCGCCGGGCGAACGGCCCACCGCGGTCCAGCTCCCAGAACCAGATGCCGAACACGATGACATTGGTGATGAAGATCGCCGCGCCACTGCCCAACAACAACCCGGCATTGTTCGACACCTGGCCGGACAGGATGTGGATGTCGAGCACGATCGCCGAGGTCGTGTTGTCGGCGGTGATGGCCGCGGTCAGCGCCCGCATCGCCCACTTGCCGACGGTGGTCTCCCGGGACATTCGCAGCGGGTTGATGATCATCAGCACGACCACGAGCAGGAGCTCCAGGCCGATCAGCGGCCACCGGGGCACCACGGTGTACTGCTCGGGGACGGCCCACTGCAGCGCCACCGCACCGAGGACGGCGAAGATCACCGGCAGTCGGTTCTCCGGCGCACCGGGCCGCAGCCACGACGGCACGTGGCTTTCGGCACTGTGCGTCAGGCGGTGGGTGCGCTCGACGAACGTCCTGACCGCCGGCGGCACCGGTTCTGGGGTGGGGTCCATGCGCTCAGTTTCGCACCGAGATGACACCATTAGACGGTGTCTGCCGAGCTGAGCCAGGGAACCCACAGGTCGTCGCCGCTTACCGCGGCTGACATCGATGCGGCTGCCCGGCGAATTTCCTCGGTGGTCACCCGGACCCCGTTGCAATTCAGCGATCGGCTGTCGGCGCTGACCGGCGCCCAGGTCTATCTGAAGCGTGAGGACCTGCAGGCGGTGCGGTCCTACAAGTTGCGCGGCGCCTACAACCTGCTGATGCAGCTCTCTGACGAGGAGAAGGCCGCCGGCGTCGTGTGCTCGTCGGCGGGCAACCACGCCCAGGGTTTCGCGCTGGCCTGCCGTTCGATGGGCGTGCACGGCCGGGTGTACGTCCCGGCCAAGACGCCCAAGCAGAAGCGGGACCGCATCCGTTACCACGGCGGGGACTTCATCGAGCTGATCGTCGGGGGCGCCACCTATGACCTGGCCGCCGCGGCGGCGCTCGAGGACGTCGCACGCACCGGGGCCACTCTGGTCCCGCCGTACGACGACCTGCGCACCATGGCCGGTCAGGGCACCATCGCGGTCGAGATCCTCGACCAGCTGGACGGCGAGCCCGATCTGGTGATCGTGCCGGTCGGCGGCGGCGGCTGCATCAGCGGCATCACCACCTACCTGACCGCCCACACAAAGGCGACCGCCGTGCTCGGGGCCGAGCCTGCGGGAGCGGCCTCGATGATCGCGGCACTGGCCAAGGGCGAGCCGGTGACGCTGGAGCATGTCGACCAGTTCGTCGACGGCGCCGCGGTGGCGCAAGCCGGCGCGCTGACCTATGCGGCGCTGGCCGCCGCCGGGGACATGGTGTCGGTGACGACGGTCGACGAGGGCGCGGTGTGCACCGCGATGCTCGACCTGTACCAGAACGAGGGCATCATCGCCGAGCCCGCGGGCGCGCTGTCGGTGGCGGCGTTGATGGAGAACGGCGTCGAGCCCGGTTCGACGGTCGTGTGCCTGATCTCCGGTGGCAACAACGACGTTTCGCGCTACGGCGAGGTGCTCGAGCGGTCGCTGGTGCACCTGGGTCTCAAGCACTATTTCCTGGTGGATTTCCCGCAGGAGCCCGGCGCCCTGCGGCGGTTCCTCGACGAGGTGCTCGGACCCAACGACGACATCACCCTGTTCGAATACGTCAAGCGCAACAACCGGGAGACCGGCGCGGCGCTGGTCGGCATCGAACTCGGTTCGGCGGCCAACTTCGACGGGCTGCTGGAGCGGATGCACGATTCGGGCATCCACGTCGAGCCGTTGGAGCCGGGGTCTCCGGCGTACCGCTACCTGACCTAGCCACCTCCTCGCCGAGATGACGCTTTATGACGGGATTCGGCGATGTTTCGTCACTAACCGTCATCTCGGCGGAGGATGGCGAACGAATGTCCCTGCAGCAGAGTCGATTCACCGACCTTCGGCTCGGCGGACGACAGCACCAGCTCGCCGGTGACGGGAACTGCGACGGGCTGCTCGCCGAGGTTGCATGCCACGGCGAACGCCCCACGGTGCATGACGATCCAGCGGTCGGTCTCGTCGAACTCGATGCGCAGTTGGTCGAGCCACTGGTTGGCGAAGTCGGGTTCGGTGCGCCGCAACGCGATCAGGTCGCGGTACAGCTGCAGTAGCCGGGCGTGCTCGCCGGTGCCGGCCTCGTCCCAATCGAGTTTGGAGCGCTGGAACGTCGCGGGGTCCTGCGGATCGGGGATGTCATCGGCGGCCCAGCCGTGATCGGCGAACTCGGCCTTGCGTCCCTCGGCCGTCGCGCGGGCCAGTTCGGGTTCGGGATGCGAACTGAAGAACTGGAACGGCGTCGATGCGCCCCACTCTTCACCCATGAAAAGCATTGCCGTATACGGCGATCCGAGGACCAATGCGGCCTTGACCGCGAGTTGCCCGAAATCGAGATTCTGCGAGGGGCGGTCGCCGATCGCCCGGTTGCCCACCTGATCGTGCGTGCACGTGTACGCCAGCAGTCGGGTGGCCGGAATCTGCGCGATGTCCAGCGGGCGGCCATGGCGGCGGTGCCGGAACGACGAGTAGGTGCCGGCATGGAAGAAGCCGTGGGTCAGGGTGGTGGCCAGCGTCTGCACGGACCCGAAATCGGCGTAGTAGCCCTGCCGTTCCCCGGAGACCGCAGTGTGGATGGCGTGGTGGATGTCGTCGTCCCACTGCCCGGCGAGGCCGTACCCGCCGCGGTCCCGCGGAGTGATCAGGCGCGGGTCATTGAGGTCGCTTTCGGCGATCAGTGACAGTGGCCGGCCCAATTCTTGAGCCAGTGCGTCGGTTTCGGTGGCCAGCTCTTCCAGTAGATGCACCGCCGTGGTGTCGACCAGCGCGTGCACCGCGTCCAATCGCAGCCCGTCGATGCCGAAATCGCGCATCCAGCGCAACGCGCAATCGATGATGTAGCGGCGCACCGGGTCGGAGTCGGCACCGGCGATGTTGATCGCCTCGCCCCACGGGGTCCGACCTGCTGTCAGGTACGGCCCGAACTTGGGCAGGTAATTCCCCGACGGGCCAAGGTGATTGAACACCGCGTCGAGCAGCACGCCCAGGCCCCGCCGGTGGCAGGCGTCGACGAAACGCACCAGACCCGAAGGGCCGCCGTAGGATTCGTGCACCGCGTACCACAGCACGCCGTCGTAGCCCCAGCCGTGATTGCCGCCGAACGCGTTGACGGGCATCAGTTCGACGAAGTCGACGCCGAGTGCCACCAGGTGGTCCAGCCGCTCGATGGCGGCGTCGAACGTACCGGCGCCGGTGAACGTGCCGACGTGCAGCTCGTAGATCACTGCGCCGTCGATGGCCCGGCCGGCCCAGGGCGCCGCGGACTCGGCGGGCCACAGCTGTGAAAGTTCGTGCACGCCATCGGGTTGCCGCGGCGAACGAGGGTCGGGTAGTGGTGGGGCGTCATCCAAGACGAAGCCGTATCGCGCGTCGGCGGGTACGTCCACGGTGACGCGCCACCACCCGTCATCGGAGCGGCTCATCGGGTATCTGGCCCCGTCGACCTCGAGCGCGACGATGTCAGGGGTGGGTGCCCACACAGAGAACTCGTGATCAGGCACGGGCCTTCTCCAGGAGCACGCCGGGCAGTTCGGCGAACAGCACGTCAGCGGTCACGGTGCCGGACCAGGTCCGACCGGTCAGGCGGTCGGTCCAGTCGCCGTCGGGCAGCTGGATAGTGGTGTCGGCGCAAGCGGATTCGTCGAGCTTCAGCGTCCACCGGGGTACGACCACCAGCACGTCGGCGCCGCGCCGGAACGCGATGACGTGGTCGGCGGCGGGTCCGTCGGCGACGACGGGCGTGTAGTCGCCCGACAGGTACGTGGCGGGCCGCTCCCGGCGCGACCGCAACGCACCCGCGACGACCCGAATCTTGGGGTGGCTCAAGGAATCGAGCTCGGTTTGGCGGAGCGCGAAATCCACCGGACGCCGATTGTCGGGGTCCACCAAGCTGTCGTCGAACAGCTCGGTGCCCTGGTAGACGTCGGGGACACCTGGCACGGTGAGGGCCAGCAGCTTCTGCGCTACGGCATCGCAACGCGCGGCCTCGTCGAGCTGCCCGACCAACGCCGTCACCTCATTGGCGACCGGCCCGTCGAGCAGCGCGTCGATCCAGTCACGCACGGCCCGTTCGAATTCGCGGTCCGGCTGCTCCCAGTCGGTGTGCAGCTCGGCTTCCCGGACCGCCTTCTCTGTGTAGGCGTGCAGCCGCTCGCGGACGGTGTCGTCGATTTCACCGGATACCGGCCACACGCCGATGATGTTCTGCCACAGGAACAATCCGGTGCCCTCGTCGGGCGGTACGCACACCGTGTTCCAGCGCCGCACGCGCCCTGCCCATAGGTCGGCGCACTGGGACAGCGCCGTGATGCGGGCCCGGACATCCTCGCTGCGCTTGGTGTCGTGTGTGGACAGGGTCACCATGGTGGCGGGCCAGTCCCGTGCACGCGCTGCGGCGCGCTGGTGAAATTCGTCCGTGCTCATGCCGAATCGCTCGGGGGTGCCACCGACCTCATTCAGCGATACCAGGCGAGCGTCGCGGTAGAACAGTGTGTCCTCGACTGCTTTGGCCGTCACCGCGCCGCATAACTGCTGCAACCGGGCAGCGGGTTCGGGCTGGTCGAGTGCTGTGGCAATCAGTTCCACCGCGGATGTCAGTTCCGGTGCCGCGCTGATGGTTTCGCTGATGGCTTCGGCCAGCACCGGGGCCAACACCGGGTAGTCGGTGCGATACCCGCCAACCCGGCTGAGCAGTTGGGCGATGGCTTCCGGCAGGGCGGGGTCATCGGTTTCGGTGGTGCGCATGATCGCGCGGCTCAGCCGGGCAAGCTCGCTGGGCAGGGTCCCACGGGCGGCCTTGGCCTTCAATTCCCGGGTGTCGCACCGGGTCTCGTGCGCCAGCTCCGTCAGCGGCTCGACACCGTCCGGGTCGACGAACAGCCCACCGATTTCGCGTAGCACGTCGTAGCCGGTGGTGCCCGCGATGGGCAGGCTGGGTTCGAGCGGCTCGTCGGCGGCCAGGATCTTCTCGGCGACGATCCAGGCGTCGGGCCCGGTCAGCTTCCGCAGCTGGGCGAGATAGCCTGCGGGATCGGTCAATCCGTCGATGTGATCGACCCGCAAACCGTCCACCAGGCCCTCACGGAACCAGCGCCCGATCTCGGCGTGACTGGCGTCGAACACGTCGGGGTCCTCTTGACGCACCGCCGCCAGCGAGGTGATGGAGAAGAACCGCCGGTACCCGCACGACCCTGAACGCCACCCCACCAATCGGTATGCCTGCCGGGCGTGGACCTCGGCCGCGGTGCCCGCACCGGTCCCTGGCCGGATCGGCCAGACCCGGTCACCCAGACGCAGCACCTCACCGTCGACGGTCAGGGCATCGGCGTCGGCGTCAGAACCCAGTACCGGCAACACGATTCGCCCGTCTGGGTCCAAGTCCCAGTCGATGTCGAAGAAGCGGCTGAACCGCGACTCACGGCCGTGGGTCAGGACGTCCCACCACCACGGATTCTGCTCGGGCCGTTCGACGCCGACGTGGTTCGGCACGATGTCCACGATCAGTCCCATGCCGCGCGCTCGGGCCGCGGCGGACAGCCGGGAGAAGCCCTCGTGCCCACCGAGTTCCGCGGAGATCGCCGTCGGGTCGGTGACGTCGTAGCCGTGCGTGGACCCGGTGACAGCGGTCAACACCGGCGACAGGTAGAGGTGCGAGACGCCGAGATCGTCGAGATAGGGCAGCAGTGCCAGCGCGTCGTCGAAGGTCATTCCGTTGCCGCGCATTTGCAGCCGGTACGTGGAAACAACGGGCAAGACCGGCGCTGCTGCCATCTCGGTCACGCCGTCTTACGCAACACCAGCAGCGAGCGGGCCTGCAGCGAGATCGTCTCACCTGCGCCGGCCACCAGTTCGGTGCGCCCGTGCGGGTCCGCGGTGTCCAGGGCCGCCGCCCATTTCTCGCCGTAGCCCTGGTCGGGAATCACGAAATCCAGACCTTCGTCATGGGCGTTGAAACACAGCAGGAACGAGTCGTCGGTGACCCGTTCACCGCGCGCGTTGGGCTCGGGGATCGCGTCGCCGTTGAGGAACACCGAGATGCTCTTGCCGAAACCGGAATCCCAGTCCTCGAGCGTCATCTCGTCCCCGGCCGGTGTCAGCCAGGCGATGTCGCGAACCTGCCCGCTGCTCCGAACCGGTTGTCCGGCCAGGAACCGGCGGCGCCGGAACACCGGATGTTCCCGGCGCAGCCGCACCACGGTGCGGGTGAATTCCAGGAGCGCCGAATTGGTTTCGCGCATGGTCCAGTCCATCCACGACAGGGTGTTGTCCTGGCAGTAGACGTTGTTGTTGCCCTGCTGGGTGCGGCCGATCTCGTCGCCGTGGCTGATCATCGGGGTGCCCTGCGACAGCATCAGGGTCGCGAAGATGTTGCGGCGCTGCCGCTCCCGCAGCGCGATGATCTCGGGATCGTCGGTCGGGCCTTCGACGCCGCAGTTCCAGGAGCGGTTGTGGCTCTCGCCGTCCCGGTTCTCCTCACCGTTGGCATCGTTGTGCTTCTCGTTGTAGGACACCAGGTCGGTCAACGTGAAGCCGTCGTGGCAGGTGACGAAGTTGATGCTCGCGCTCGGGCGCCGGCCGGTCGCTTCATACAGGTCCGACGAGCCCGTCAGCCGAGAGGCGAACTCGCCCAGGGTCGCGGGCTCACCGCGCCAGTAGTCGCGCACGGTGTCGCGGTACTTCCCGTTCCATTCGGTCCACAAACCCGGGAAGTTGCCGACCTGGTAGCCACCCTCGCCGACGTCCCACGGCTCGGCGATCAGCTTCACCTGGCTGATCACCGGATCCTGTTGCACCAGATCGAAAAACGCCGAGAGCCGGTCCACGTCATAGAACTCGCGCGCCAGGGTCGAGGCGAGGTCGAAGCGGAAGCCGTCGACGTGCATCTCGAGTACCCAGTACCGCAGTGAATCCATGATCAGCTGCAGCGTGTGGGGATGGCGGGCGTTGAGGCTGTTGCCGGTACCGGTGAAATCCTTGTAGAGCGACAGGTCGTCATCATCGAGCCGGTAGTACGCGGCGTTGTCGATGCCGCGGAAGTTCAGCGTCGGGCCGAGGTGATTGCCTTCGGCGGTGTGGTTGTAGACCACGTCGAGGATGACTTCGATACCGGCTTCGTGGAACGCCTTCACCATGGTCTTGAACTCGGCGACCGCGCTGCCGGCGTGCTGGTTCCACGAGTACTGGTAGTGCGGCGCGAAGAAGCCGAACGTGTTGTAGCCCCAGTAGTTTCGCAGGCCCAGGTCCAGTAGCCGGTGGTCGTGCAGGAACTGGTGCACCGGCATGAGCTCGATGGCGGTGACGCCGAGCGACTGCAGATGCTCGATGATCGCCGGATGCGCGAGCCCGGCGTATGTGCCGCGCAGTTCCTCGGGGATCGCCGGGTGGGTCTGGGTCATGCCCTTGACGTGCGCTTCGTAGATCACCGTCTCGTGATAGGGCGTCCGCAGCACGCGGTCGTTGTCCCAGTTGAAGAATGGGTTGATGACCACGCTGGTCATGGTGTGCCCCAACGAATCAATGCCGGGCGGCTCGCCGGTGGCCGACGGTGCCGACATGTCGTAGGAGTACAGCGCCTGCGTGAAGTCGAAGTCGCCGTGGAACGACTTGCCGTAGGGATCGAGCAGCAACTTGCTGGGATCGCAGCGATGTCCGTTGGCTGGATCCCACGGTCCGTACACCCGGAATCCGTACCGCTGCCCGGGCGTGACGGCCGGCAGATAGCAGTGCCACACGTAGCTGTCGACCTCGTCGAGGTTGACGCGTTCCTCGCTGCCGTCCTTGGCGATCAGGCACAGCTCGACGCGCTCGGCGACTTCGGAGAACAGCGAGAAATTGGTGCCGGACCCGTCGTACGTGGCACCGAGGGGATAGGCGCTACCCGGCCAAACGCCGACAACCATGAAGGCAGCTCACCACCAGCCGGTGGCAGCCCCGACCTGGCGGCCGAGTTCGGCGGTCATGGTGCGCATGTAGGTGGCGGACAGGTGATGAGAGTCGTGATACAGCAAGACATTTCCCTCCACAGCGCGGCAGATGTCAGAACGGCACACCGCGTCACTCATGTCGAGCGGCTTCAACAATGGGAACTGCGCGACGAAATCGAGGGTCGGGTTGTGCTCGGACAGTACCTCGGAGCGCGCGATACCGCAGGACGTTGAATTACCGCCGCTGGCAAGGCAGTCGGCCGGGAAGAACGGCTTACCGTCCTTGACCAGCCAAGGGGTGTCGCGCATGGCGAGTATCGGGATGTTCGCATCGGACAGTCGCTGCCAGATGCCGATGTAGGTGCCGGGCATGACGTCGCCGGGCTTGATGTTCCAGGGGCGCGTGGAGGTGGTGAAGACGAAGCTCGGGCGGTCGGTCACCAGCTTCGGCATGACCAGTTCGTTCCACTCGTAGCACTTCGGGTACGGCCGGTTGTCGCCCATCACCAGCGGGTTGGGCTCGGTCGACAGCGGGCAACCCATCTTCAGATAGGTGACGACCTTGAAGTGGTACCGCTTGCCGAGGATGTCGAGCGCGGTGATCCAGTGTTCGGCGTGCGAGCCGCCGGCCAGCGCCACGGTGCGCGCAGCGGCGATGTCGCCGTACGAGCAGTTGCGGATCGACAGGTCGTCGAAGTCGGCGATACAGCTGTCGGCCGTCGTGGCCGGCACATCGTCCTTGGCTTCGAGGACCGTCGGGCGGAACGGCAGTTTCGGCACCTTCGCGTGGTGCAGCAGCGAACGTGCACCCGGGTAGTCGACGGGGGACAGCGTGGCGAGTTCCTTGCCGTTGGCCCGTTCGGTGTTCATGTGCGAGCGCCAGGTGAATGCCGTGGCGGTCAGCGTCACACCCATGAGGGCGACGACCGTCCCCAACAGCGCGGTGGGGCGGCGCAACCGGGTTCCGAGTGGGACGTCAGGCGTACGTGCCGGCCGGCGCAGCGGGTTCTCCACATAGCGGGTGGTGAGCCAGGCCAGCAGCCCGGAGACCAGCAGCACGGCGGCGCCGTCGACGAGATGTGCCCGGCTGTGGCCGCTGTAGGCCAGCCAGAAGATCAGCAGGGGCCAGTGCCACAGATACAGCGAGTACGCCATGGCGCCCAGGGACACGAACGGGGCGGTGGCCAGGAGCCGGTTCGGCACGGGCAGCCGGTCGGTGCGGTTCGCGGCGCTGAGGATGAACAGCATGGTTGCGCCGACCGGCACCAGCGCCCACGGCCCGGGGAATTCCCGCACGCCGTCGATCAGGGCGCCACAAGACAAGATCGCGGCCAGCGCGACCACCGACACCACATTGCGCAGCCACATCGGCCATCGGACGGACGGCACCAGCGCCCCCACGAGGGCGCCCAGCAGCAGTTCCCAGCCGCGGGCGAAGCTGTCGTAGTAGGCGCTGACCTGGTCGGCCTGGTGGGCGACGATCGCGTAGACGAACGACGCGACGGTCAACACGCTGAGTAGCGCGATGAACGCGGGCCGTAGTCGGTCGCCGAGCCGGTGCCGGAACAGATACGCGAAGCCGAAGATCAGGGCCAGGAACGCGACGTAGAACTGGCCCTGCACCGACATCGACCAGAGGTGCTGCAGTGGGCTGACGGATTCGCCGGCCCTCAGGTAGTTCGACGCGGTCTCGGCCAGCTCCCAGTTCTGGTAGTAGCCGAGGCTGGCCAGGCTCTGGTCGGCGTACGTCTCCCAGCGGGTTTCCGGCTGGATCGCGATGGTCAGCACGGCGCCCGCGGCCAGTACGACGATCAAGGCGGGCAGCAGGCGACGGACCAGCCGGCGCAGCTGCGGACCGGGGGACAGTGGCGCGTGCGGTGTCAGCGCGATCCGTAGGAGTTTGCCGCCGAAGAAGAAGCCCGACAGGGCCAGGAAGACGTCGACGCCGCCGGAAACCCGGCCGAACCAGACGTGAAAGGCCGCGACCATGGCGATGGCGATGCCGCGCAGGCCGTCCAGGTCGTGGCGGTAGAACCCGCTCGGCGCGTTGCCCGCAGCGGAGTCCGCACCGCTGTCGGTGACGTGCACGGCGTTGCCCGACCCGGGCTGCGACGCCGGCCGCGGTGCTGCAAGAGTCGTCATGGTCGGCTGTCAATCTACCCAAGATCCAAGCCGCGTTCATGTAGCGGCGAGTCGCCCGCTCGCTGAGTAGGCCGGTTCCGACGTGCTGGGCGGGCGATTAGGCTCGGTCATCGTGCCAGCGCTGAACCCTGCCGAAATCTCGGCGATCGACACCGCCCACATCTGGCACCCGTACAGCACCATCGGCGCCGAGGCGTTGCCCGCGGTGGTTGCTACCGAGGCGCACGGCATCATGCTGACCCTCATCCATGAGGGCGAACCGGTCCAGGTCATCGACGCGATGAGCTCGTGGTGGACGGCGGTGCACGGGCACGGGCATCCGGTGCTCGATGCCGCGATCACCCGGCAGCTGAGCACGATGAACCACGTCATGTTCGGCGGGCTGACGCACGAGCCCGCGGCGCGGCTGGCGCAGCTGCTCGTGGAGATCACCCCGACCGGTTTGGACACGGTGTTCTTCTCGGATTCGGGTTCGGTCTCCGTCGAGGTCGCCGCGAAGATGGCCCTGCAGTACCAGCGCAGCCTCGGCCGTCCCGGCCGGCACAAGCTGATGACCTGGCGCGGCGGCTACCACGGCGACACCTTCACCCCGATGAGCGTCTGCGACCCCGACGGCGGCATGCATTCGATCTGGACCGATGTCCTGATGCCCCAGATCTTCGCGCCGCGGGTTCCGTCGAACTACGACCCCGAATACGTGGCTGCGTTCGAGGCCCAGCTGGCCGCACACGTCGACGAGCTGGCGGCCGTCATCGTCGAGCCGGTGGTCCAGGGCGCGGGCGGCATGCGGTTCCACGACCCGCGCTACCTGACGGCGCTGCGGGACATCTGCACCCGGCACGACGTGCTGCTGATCTTCGACGAGATCGCAACCGGCTTCGGGCGGACGGGTGAGCTGTTCGCCGCGGATCACGCCGGCGTCAGCCCCGACATCATGTGCGTCGGCAAGGCGCTGACCGGTGGTTACGTGACGCTGGCGGCGACGCTGTGCACCGCTGAGATCGCACGGGTGATCAGCTCCGGCGAACCGGGCGCCCTCATGCACGGGCCGACGTTCATGGCGAACGCGCTGGCGTGCGCGGTGTCGGTGGCGGCTGTCGAGCTGCTGCTGGGTCAGGACTGGCGGTCCCGGGTCGCCGAGATCTCGGAGGGGCTGCGGCGCGGGCTGGCGCCGGCCGCGGAGCTGCCCTCGGTCGCCGACGTGCGGGTGCTGGGCGCCATCGGCGTCGTCGAGATGCGCGAACCCGTGAACATGGCGCTGGCCACGGTCACCGCGATCGAACACGGCGTGTGGCTGCGGCCCTTCGGCAAGCTGCTGTACGTGATGCCGCCCTTCATCTGCACGCCCGACGAGATCGACCAGGTCACCTCTGCTGTGGTCGCCGTTGCCCGTGCGTTAACCTGAACACCGTTCAATGGCACTGGAGTCAGGAGCGCGCCGATGACCGATCACTCGCCGCTGGCCTGGCTCGCCGATGTCGAACGCCAGCGCCGCGCCGCGGGCCTGCGCCGGTCGCTGCGGGTCCGGCCCGCGGTGGCCACCGAACTGGACCTGGCATCCAACGACTATCTGGGCCTGACGCAGCATCCGGACGTCATCGAGGGCGGCGTCACGGCGCTGCACACCTGGGGCGCGGGTTCCGGTGGATCGCGCCTGGTGACCGGCAACACCGAACTGCACGAGGACTTCGAGGCCGACCTGGCCGACTTCATGGGCGCCGAGTCGGCGCTGGTGTTCTCGTCGGGCTACACCGCCAACATCGGTGCGGTTGCAGCCCTGTCGGGGCCGGGTTCACTGGTCGTGTCGGACGCCTACAGCCATGCCTCGCTGGTGGACGCCTGTCGGCTGTCGCGGGCGCGGGTGGTGGTGTCCCCGCACAACGACGTCGGCGCCGTGGAGACCGCGCTGGTCAGCCGGTCCGAGGAGCGGGCCGTCGTGATCACGGACTCGGTGTTCTCCACCGACGGCGCCTTGGCCCCGCTGCGCGCCCTGCACGAGGTCTGTCGCCGGCACGGCGCGTTGCTGATCGTCGACGAGGCCCACGGACTCGGCGTGCGCGGCACCGGCGGCCGCGGCCTGGTGCACGAGGTCGGATTGGCCGGCGAGCCCGACATCGTGGTGACGACGACGCTGTCCAAGTCGCTCGGCAGCCAGGGTGGGGCGGTGCTCGGCCCCGCCGCGGTGCGGGCCCACCTCATCGACGCCGCACGAACCTTCATCTTCGACACCGGCCTGGCCCCGGCCGCCGTCGGCGCGGCCCGCGCGGCACTTCAGGTCCTGATCGCCGAGCCGTGGCGGGCACAGGCCGTGCTGACCCACGCCGCGACGCTGGCCCGGTTCGGCGGCGCCGTCGGCACCCCGGATTCCGCCGTCGTCTCGGTGATCCTCGGTGACCCCGAGGTCGCGCTGGCCGCGGCCTCGGCGTGCCTGGACCGTGGTGTCCGGGTCGGCTGCTTCCGGCCCCCGACCGTGCCGGCCGGCACCTCCCGGCTCCGGCTGACCGCGCGTGCGTCACTCGACGACGCCGAGCTGGACTTGGCGGGCCGGGTGCTCGGCGAGGTGCTCGCCCTGGTGCAGTCGTGACCGTGCTGCTCGTCGCCGGTACCGACACCGGCGTCGGAAAGACCATCGCGACCGCGGCGCTGGCCTGCGCCGCTCGACAGGCCGGTCTGGACGTCGCCGTGTGCAAGGCGGTGCAGACGGGAATCTCGCCGGCCACCGGTCACGGTGACGACGATCTGGCCGAAGTGGGACGCCTGGCCGGGGTCACCTCGCTGGTGCCGGGCTGGCGCTATCCCGAACCGTTGGCGCCCGTCGCCGCCGCCGAACTGGCCGGCATGACGTTGCCCTCACGCGACGAGCTGATCGCGCTCATCAAGAACGTGGACCGGCCCCGCCAGCTGACCCTCGTCGAGGGTGCCGGGGGACTGCTCGTCCAACTCGGCGCCGACGGCACCACCTTGCGCGACCTGGCCGTCGAACTCGGGGCCGCGGTCCTGGTCGTCGTCGCGCCGGGCCTGGGCACCCTCAACCACACCGGCCTGACGGTCGAGTCACTGGCCGCGCACGGCATTGCGTGCGCCGGATTGGTGATCGGCAGCTGGCCCCAGGAGCCCGGGCTGGCGGAAGCGTCTAACCGGGGTGCGCTCGACGAGATTGCCTCGGTTCGCGCCGTGCTGCCCGACGGCGCGGGCCGGTTGTCGCCTGAGGTCTTCGCCGCCGTCAGCGCGGAAGCCTTTGATCCGCAATGGGTTTCGAGCCTGGTCGGCTGACGTGGTGCACTCGGTCGAGCTGCTGTTCGACCTCGACACCGAGGCCGTGATCCGGCGCGCCTGGGACGACCTGCGGGCCGCGGGGATCGCGGCTCAGCCGCCCGCCGCTCGTCCACACGCCACCTTGTGCGTCGCGCAACAGATCGATGAAGCGGTGCTACCGGCGCTCGCCGGTCTTGCCGAGAGGTTCCCTTTTCCTGCGCGCCTTGGCACAACGTTGGTGTTCGGCCGCAATGCCGGAATCGTGGCACGACTCGTGGTGCCCAGCGGTGACCTACTCGACCTGCACGCCGAGGTCTGCCGGCTCAGCGCACCGCATCTGCGGCCGGGGCCCATGCCGCACACCCGTCCAGGGGATTGGACCCCGCACGTCACCCTGGCGCGTCGGGTCCCGCCGGACCTGCTTGCCAAGGCACTCGGTATCGGCGGCGCGCCGGCGGAGATCAATGCTGCTGCCAGTGGGCTTCGGCTCTGGAATGGCAACGAGCGCACAGAGATTCAGATCTAGTGCCCAGCGTGAACTAGATGGTGAAGATCCTCGGATTTTTCACCATCGTGTTCACGTTCGACGGCTGATGGCGTGCGCCGCGAGCCCGTCGACCAGCAGGTCCAGGCCGAAAGTGAAACGGCCACCGGCGTTTTCGGACCACACCGAGTCGCTGTCGGCCACGGTCGCGCCAGCCGCGTCCCACTGCAGGCGGGACTGCTCGTCGGCGGTGAAGCCCAGCACGTAGTAGATGATGGTGCGGGCCGCGAGGTTGGCGTCGTCGGCGGTGAGGCCCGACTCGCGGCACGCGTCGGCCAACGCCTCCACGATGCGGCTGAGCTCGGCCGATCGCCCGGCCGAGAAGCTGGCCGAAACCAGCTCGGCGCCGTCGGTGGCGGACAGCAGCGCGTCACGCAACGCCGAGCACAACGCCACGACGCGGTCCGGCCACGGTCCGCCGGCCGGTCCGCTGATCGAGCGGGGAGCCGCGGTGGCCAGCAGGCGGTCGGCGACCGCGCCCAGTAGCTCCTGTTTATCGGAGAAATGCCAGTACAGAGCGCCCGGGCTGACGCTCAATTCACGCGCCAGCCTGCGCATGGTCAGGTCGGCTATCCCGTAGTTGTCCAGGATCTCGGCGGCCTTGGCCACCACGTCGCTTCGGTGCAGTTGCACATCTGTATCCTAAACACCGTTCAAGTTGTAGGCCGCAGTCGGCCTGGAGTAAGGAGTGCCGATGACTCAGGCCACGACCGATGTTTTGGGTGTAGCCCGCGAGCAGGTGCTCGAGCGTGGCGAAGGCCTGAGCCAAGAGCAGGTGCTCGAGGTTCTGCAGCTGCCCGACGACCGACTTGAGGACCTGCTGGCCCTGGCGCACGACGTGCGCATGAAGTGGTGCGGTCCCGAGGTCGAGGTCGAGGGCATCATCAGCCTCAAGACCGGCGGCTGCCCTGAGGACTGCCACTTCTGTTCGCAGTCGGGCCTGTTCGCCTCCCCGGTGCGTAGCGCCTGGCTGGACGTCCCGAGCCTGGTCGAGGCCGCGAAGCAGACCGCCAAGACCGGTGCCACCGAGTTCTGCATCGTCGCCGCGGTGCGCGGGCCCGACGAGCGCCTGCTGGCCCAGGTCGCCGCCGGTATCGAGGCCATCCGCAATGAGGTCGACATCCAGATCGCGTGCTCGCTCGGCATGCTCGATCAGGAGCAGGTCGACCGGCTCAAGGCCATGGGTGTGCACCGCTACAACCACAACCTGGAGACGTCGAAGTCGTACTTCCCGAATGTCGTCACCACCCACACCTGGGAAGAGCGCTGGAAGACCCTCGAGATGGTTCGCGAGGCCGGCATGGAGGTCTGCTGCGGCGGCATCCTCGGCATGGGCGAGACGCTGGAGCAGCGTGCCGAGTTCGCCGCGAACCTGGCCGAGCTGAACCCGCACGAGGTGCCGCTGAACTTCCTGAACCCGCGTCCGGGTACCCCGTTCGGTGACCTCGAGGTGCTGCCGGCCGCCGACGCGCTGCGCGCTGTCGCCGCGTTCCGTCTGGCCATGCCGCGCACCATGCTGCGCTTCGCCGGTGGTCGCGAGATCACCCTCGGTGATCTGGGCGCCAAGCAGGGCATCCTGGGCGGCATCAACGCCGTCATCGTCGGCAACTACCTGACCACGCTGGGTCGCCCGGCCGAGTCCGATCTGGAACTGCTGGACGATCTGCAGATGCCGATCAAGGCCCTCAACGCCACGCTGTGATGACTCGCGAATTGCCCGCACCGGTCAGTGCCGGCAAGTTCAACGTCTACACCGGTGTCGCGGCGGATGCCGTCGACGGCGCCGTCATGCCGACCACGGCCCAGCTCGGCCTGGAGGCACCCCGGTTCTGTGCCGAATGCGGCCGCCGCATGGTGGTGCAGGTGCGTCCCGACGGTTGGTGGGCCAAGTGCTCGCGGCACGGGGTGGTGGACTCGAAGGACCTGGAGACCCAGCGATGACCGACGGCGGCGACGAGCGCCCGCGCGAAGAGCAGAATTTCGCGCAGGGCGCCGAAACCCTTGAGCCGCCCAAGCTTTCGCATCGCGCGGCAGCGCTGCGGGTCGTCGTCGGCCTGACGTTGGCCGGCGCGCTCGGCGGCCTGCTGTGGGCGTTTCTGGCGCCGCCGGTGGACGCCGTCGTCGCGTTGACCAAGAAGGGTCAGCGCATCCACGGGTACTTCGGCGACGAGTCGGACCGGGTGTTCATGGGTGGTGCGCTGGCCGTCGGTCTGCTGACGGTGATCGCCGTGGTGGCGGCGACGCTGGTGTGGCAGTGGCGCGCGCATCGTGGGCCGGTCCTGGCCGGTGCGCTGGCGCTCGGCAATGTGGCTGCCGCAGGGGCGCTCGCGGGTGTCGGCGCGGCCGTCGCTCACTGGCGGTACGGGACTCCGGACCTTGCGGGTGCTCCGCTGTCTCCCGAGCATCGGGTGGGCTACCTGGTCGAGGCGCCGCCGGTGTTCTTCGGGCACTCGCCGTGGGTCATCGCGACGACGCTGTTCTTCCCGGCCGGCATCGCCGCGCTGGTCTATCTGTTCTGCACGCTGGCGACCAAGCGCGACGATCTGGGCGCCTGGCCGCCGGTGGAGTGGGCGCCCGTCCGGCTACCGGTTGCCGCGGCTCCTGCCGCTACCGACGCCCAACCGGAAGTCCCAGCAGAACCTTCGTGCTGACGACGCCCAGCTTGATCAGGCCGAGGTAGGTCGCCGGGTTCAGCAGGGCCGGCCACGAGGTACGCACGGTGGGGCCCAGCGGTTTGCCGTCGAACCGGTCGGCGAGCCAGCTCAGCGTCATCGGCGCAGCCAGCGGGTGCAGGACGATGTGCTCGCTGAGGATGTCTCGGTGGTAGGTCACGTGCGAGCCACCCATGACGTAGGTGTCGGTCAGCTCGTCGATGTTCCCGACGTTGATGATCTGGTCGTGCACGGCCTGCATCACCAGGAGCGGCGGCGTCGGCGCGGTCTTGCCGAGCTTGATGGCCTCGAAGACGTGCTGCACCTCAGGCGTGTCGAGCACTTCCTGCAGCGGCGACTTCAGCAGGCTGTCCATGTCGAGGCCGGCATGCCGGAAGACCGCCTCGGCGGTGGTCATGTCCTCGATGTTGCGCAGCATGGCCTTACCGGCCTCGGTGGCGTGCTCGTTGATGACACGGTTCAGGCCGGGGTAGACGTGCATGAGCGCCGCGATGACGGTGGCCGGCAGGCCGGCCTTGGAGGTGCCGTTCAGCTGGCGGAAGACGTTGCCCAGGTTGGCAACCGGCGAGCCGAGGGCCGCGCCGACGACGTTGAGCTCGGGTGCGTAGTTGGCGTATTCCTCTGCGGCCCAGGCGCTCGCGAGGCCGCCGCCCGAGTAGCCCCACAAGCCGATCGGCGCGTCGGCGTACAAGCCGAGTGATTCGGTGTTGATGGCGGCGCGCAGGCCGTCGAGGATGTGGTACCCGGGTTCGTGCGGGGCGCCCCAGATGCCGTCGGTGCCTTCGTGGTCGGGGACGGACACCGCCCAGCCCTGCGCGAGGACCGCGGCCACGAGCACGTATTCGAGCTGTGCCACGGAGCCGAGGGCCCGGGCGCGGCGGCGCAGCGCGTACGACGGGAAGCAGGCGTCGGAGACGGCGTCGATGGCGCACTGGTAGGAGACGATCGGGCAGCGGGTGTTCGGGTTGTGCCCGACGGGCAGCAGGACGGTGGTGACCGCGGCCTGCGGGGTGCCATTGAGGTCGGTGCTGCGGTACAGCAGCTGCGTGGCGGTGACGCCCTGGGGGATCACGCCCATGAAGCCGAGCTCGACGTCGCGCGAGCGCAGGACGGTGCCGGGTGCGGTGTGCTCGAAGCCGACGGGCGCGACGTAGAACGCGTCGTCGCTGGGGCGCAGTGGGCGGGTGCCGGATTGGAGTTCCTCGTGGTACGGCTGGCCGATCCACTCGGCGTCGAACGCCCTGGCTGCATTGCCCATGGTCATCGGGAAATCATGTCTTAAGGAACCCTTAAAAACCAATTCTGGCTCGCGAAATGTGGCCAGAAAGTGACCTACGTCACGACCCGTAGGTTAACTAGGTGGGCGTAAGGCGGCGAACTCGTCCGTAACGCGATATGTCGAGTCGGTGAACCGGTACAGCGCGGCTGGGCGGCCGCCGCTGCGTCCGGAGCGGGCCGTGGTGCCGGTCGGGGTGATGACGCCGCGCCGGCCCAGTACCCGTTGCAGATTGGTCGGGTCCACCGGGTGGCCCAGCGTGGCGGCGTAGATGTCCCGCAGCGTGGTCAGGGTGAATTCCTTTGGCGCCAAGGCGAATCCGATGTTGGTATAGGACATCTTGGCCACCAGCCGGGTGTGCGCGTGCGTGATCATCGGGCGGTGGTCGAAGGCCATGGGAGGCAGTGCCGACACGGGGTGCCAGCGCGTGTCGCTCGGGAGTTCGGGTGTTGCGGGGGAGGGCACCAGGCCCAGGAAGGTCGAGGCGATGGTGCGTGGGCCGGGTACGCGTTTGGGCTCGGAGAAGACCGCGAGCTGTTCGAGATGGGTCAGCTGACGCAGATCGACCTTCTCGGCGAGTTGGCGCCGGACCGAACTGATCATGTCTTCGTCGTGCCGCAGCTGGCCGCCAGGGAGGGACCATGCGCCACGCTGCGGCTCCATGGCGCGCTCCCATAACAGCACACTGAGCTGCGGTTTCTTTCCGTCGAGGAGGCGCACCTGAAACACGACGGCGAGCACTTCATGCGCAGTACCCACATCCGTCACGTTTTCGATTTTAAGTCGAAAACATCGGAGTGCAAAAGCGCCGCCGGGGCGGTGGGTGGCCATAGCTGTGACCGGCGCAGGCGCCGCCCAGTAGTTAGACTGACCACGCGCGATTCCAGCAAACTTCATGGTCGTTGCGTGGGGGAAAGGGCC
Source organism: Mycolicibacterium llatzerense (assembly GCF_025331195.1). NCBI lineage: Bacteria > Bacillati > Actinomycetota > Actinomycetes > Mycobacteriales > Mycobacteriaceae > Mycobacterium > Mycolicibacterium llatzerense. Next base: position 271,883 of record NZ_LXOV01000017.1, read on the forward strand.
AAGGGGCCATGCGCAATATTGGTGTTGATCCAACAGATCCGCTCGGGTGGGTGTTGACCTTCGCGGAGTTCGGCACACTGCGTTCGCGACTGAGCGTGAGAAACCACAGGTCCCTTGAGCTGGTCGTCGGCACCGGTGCCGCCAACGTGTCGTTGACGAGTTATGGCAAGCGGATTTCCACGGTGTGGCAAACGATTGAGACCATCGGTGCCGGTGCTGTGAAGCCTCGCCGTCTGATCCTCTGGCTGGATGACCGCGATGCGTATCTCGATCCGCCGGCAACATTGAAACGCTTGCAGGCACGCGGGTTGGAAATTCGTCACTGCCGCGACTACGGACCACACAAGAAGTACTTTCCGTATGTCAACGAGATACTGCCGGACGAACCCGACGCCACTCTTGTCACAGCGGATGACGACGTCTACTACCCGCCCACCTGGCTCGCGGAGCTGCTCGCGGCGCATCGGCCCGGCGAGGTCACCGCTTTTCGTGCGCGCATCAGGAGCGATGGCCCGTATGGCACCTGGCCGATGTGCACCACGACCGAAGCGTCGGAAACGGTATTCGCGACAGGTGTATCCGGTGTCGCCTACCCTCCGGAACTGCTTGGGGCGCTGCGGGATCGCGGCGAGGCGTTCGCCCACGTGTGCCCGCGGGCTGACGATTACTGGCTGCACTACGCCGCCGTATCCAGGGGAATCCCGATCCGCCAGGTGCGTGATGTCGCCGCCCACTTCTGGCCCATCGTGCTGGTTGCCAGCCGGGGCCTTTGGGACGGCAGCGGAACTGCGAACGACGCCATCGCCGTCCAGACGCAACAGACCTGGCAGAACTATCCAGAATCGTCCTGACGCCTCGTAAGTAGCGGAGCCGTCTTCCCCAGAGTGCGCCAACGCGGCGGCTGGTTCGTGTTGCCGTTGGTCGAGTAGGTGGATCAGCAGCAAATTTCCCAATTTTGGGATCTAAAACCTACGATATGGCTGTATTGTCTGCGAGGAACCTGAACGGGTGGGGTTTCCGGGGATAGACGTTCTTTGCTGTGATGGCGCGATGGCCTGTTGGCCCGCGTCATCTGGCGGGGTTGTGCATTCCTGAGCAGGAGAAACAGGGGGATGTCACGGCCAATGGCAATGAAATACCGAAAGACGCCGGCGTGGCTGGCGCCCACGCGTCGCTGGGTGATCGAGTTGATTCCGAAGCGACTGCTGCGGGCGGCTCTCTTTGCCAGTGTGATGCGGGCACGCGGCAATTTCGCCAACCCGCAAACTTTCAACGAGAAGGTGAATTGGCGCATCCTGAACGATCGGCGAGACCGGATCGTCAAGGCTTGCGACAAGTTGTCGATGAAGGAAATGGCCCGCGCGGCGTACTCGGGGCCGGATCTGCGCATCGCGGAGACCTTGTGGTCGGGCACCGATCTGAGGGACGCCCCTGACCTGGCGACGCTGTCGCCGTGGGTGCTCAAGCCCAATCACAGCAGCGGGCATGCATTGTTCGGGCCAGACCCGCGCGCGGATTTGTCTGCGCTGCAGAGGGGTACCGAGAGCTGGCTGCGCGAGACGCCGATCGAACTGGGCGAGTGGGGCTACAGCCAGGCTCGGCCGCTGCTGCTGATCGAGGAGCGGATCCAGACCCCGGACGGCAAGCCGCCGGCGGATTACAAATTTTTCGTCTTCGATGGCCGTATCGAGCTGATCCAGGTCAATCGTGGCCGGTTCGGCAAGAATCTGGCCGCCACCTTCATGGATGCCGAGTGGCGACAGTTCTCGGTACGCCAAGGCGAGCGGCTGGTCGTCGATGAGCCGCGGCCTCCCGAGCTGGAAAAGATGTCCGACATCGCGCGTGCTCTCGGGGCGGGCTGGGACTTCATCCGTATCGACCTCTACGCCGTCGGCGGAGAGGTGTGGTTCGGGGAGTTCACCCCGTACCCCGGCAGTGGTCTGCTGCCCTACAAGCCCATGAGTTTCGATCTCGAACAGGGCATGCTCTGGAAATTGCCGACGCTGGATGAGGTTCGGTCCGGACGACCGTAGCTGTCTTTGCTGGTCAAACCGGGCAGTGTCGCAGGTCGACTGCTCGCGGTGCGGCCAGTTCGGGCTGGGTGGCTTTCAGGTCCTTTGGGGTCGCGCGCGGTACACCAAGGTGAACTTTTCGTGTGCAGTGCTAGTATGTGGCATGTTTTCGATCATAAGTCGAAAACCTGGCCAGGTTCAAAGGAGACGGCCATGACGGTTCTGGACCGACCGGCGGAGTTCGAAGGTTTCGGCGACGTGGTCGCCGACGCGCAGTGGGCGGACGAGGTGCGCCGCCTGGCGAAAGAACGCAACGCCACGATCCTCGCGCACAACTACCAGCTGCCCGAGATTCAGGACATCGCCGACCACGTCGGTGACTCGCTGGCGCTGTCGCGCATCGCCGCGGACGCCGCCGAGGGCACCATCGTGTTCTGCGGTGTGCACTTCATGGCCGAGACCGCCAAGATCCTGTCACCGGCCAAGACCGTGCTGATCCCGGACCAGCGGGCAGGCTGCTCGCTGGCCGATTCGATCACCGCCGACGACCTGCGGGCCTGGAAGGCCGACTACCCGGACGCGGTCGTGGTGTCCTACGTGAACACCACCGCGGCGGTCAAAGCCCTCACCGACATCTGCTGCACGTCGTCCAACGCCGTCGAGGTGGTCGCCTCGATCCCGGCGGACAAGACCGTGCTGTTCTGCCCCGACCAGTTCCTCGGCGCGCACGTCCGCCGGATGACCGGCCGCGACAACCTGCACATCTGGGCCGGGGAATGCCACGTGCACGCCGGCATCAACGGTGACGAACTCGCCGACCAGGCCCGCTCGCACCCGGATGCCGAACTGTTCGTGCACCCCGAATGCGGTTGCGCCACCTCGGCTCTGTACCTGGCCGGCGAGGGCGCCGTGCCGGACGACCGGGTCAAGATCCTGTCGACCGGCGGCATGCTCGACGCCGCCCGGGCGACCACGGCCAAGCAGGTCCTGGTCGCCACCGAGATCGGCATGCTGCACCAGTTGCGCCGTGCCGCACCGGAAACCGAGTTTCTCGCCGTCAACGATCGGGCCTCCTGCCCGTACATGAAGATGATCACGCCGGCCGCGCTGCTGCGCTGCCTGCGGGACGGTGCCGACGAAGTCAACGTCGACGAGGATGTCGCAGCCGCAGCTCGGTTGAGTGTGCAGCGCATGATCGGGATCGGGCAGCCCGGCGGCGGGGAGTAGCGGTGAGCCTCCACGCGGCCCGTCCGCTGGGCGCGTGCGGCGGACGGGGCTACTGGCGCCAACGGGCTGACGTCGTCGTCGTCGGCACGGGTGTGGCCGGCCTGGCGGCCGCACGTGCCGCTCAGCTGGCCGGCAGCCGTGTCGTGGTCGTCGGCAAGTCCGGCGAGACGGCCACCGCGTACGCCCAGGGCGGCATCGCAGTCGTCATCCCTGACACCGATGACTCGGTGCAAGCGCACGTCGCCGACACCGTCGCGGCCGGTGCCGGTCTGTGTGACGTCGAGGCGGTCACCTCGATCGTCGCCGACGGCTATGCCGCGGTGCGCGAATTGGTCGGCGCCGGTGCGGCTTTCGACGAGGTCGGACCGGGGGACTGGTCGCTGACCCGCGAGGGCGGGCACAGCCGCCGCCGCATCATCCACGCCGGCGGCGATGCCACCGGCGCTGAGGTGCAGCGTGCGTTGGCCGCCGCGACGCAGACGCTGGATATCCGGCCCAATCATGTTGCGCTGCAGGTACTGCACCAGGACGGAGCGGTCAGCGGGCTGCTGGTCCTGAGCCCCGAAGGACCCGGTGTGCTGACGGCGCCGTCGGTCATTCTGGCGACCGGCGGACTGGGCCAGCTGTACACCGCGACGACCAACCCCGACGGATCCACCGGCGACGGCATCGCCCTGGCGCTGCGTGCCGGATTGCCGGTCCGCGACATCGAATTCGTCCAGTTCCACCCCACGATGCTGTACACCGGCGCGGCCGGCGGTCGTTGCCCGCTGATCACCGAAGCGCTGCGCGGCGAAGGCGCGATCCTGCGTGACCGCCGCGGCGATTCGGTGACCGACGGCGTCCATCCGATGGGTGATCTGGCGCCGCGCGACGTGGTGGCCGCCGCCATCGATGCGCGCCTGGCTGCCACCGGCGACGACTACGTCTACCTCGATGCCCGCGGCGTCTCCGATGTCGCCGCCCGGTTCCCGACGGTGACCGCCGCCTGTCTGGCTGCCGGTATCGACCCTGCGCGCCAACCGATTCCGGTGGTACCGGGCGCGCACTACAGCTGCGGCGGCGTGGTCACCGACGTGCACGGTCGCACCGAGATGGCCGGGCTGTACGCCGCGGGTGAGGTGGGCCGCACCGGCATGCACGGCGGTAACCGGCTGGCCTCCAACAGCTTGCTCGAAGGGCTGGTGGTCGGTGGCCGGGCCGGTCGAGCTGCAGCGGAGCGGGCTCGCGGTGCCGGCGGAAACCGGGTGCCGGAACCGGATTTGGGCAAGCGGCCGGCGCTGGATCGGGATGCGCTGCAACGCGGCATGACGCGGTACGCGTCGGTGGTGCGAGATGCGGCCGGACTGGGGCAGCTGGGCGAGTTGCTCGCCGGCGCCCGTGGCACGGCCATGTCGGATCGCACGGCCGTCGAGGATGCGGCCCTGACCGTGACGGCGTCGGCGGTGGCCGCGGCAGCGGCGGCCCGCGCCGAATCCCGTGGCTGCCACCACAGAAGCGACCGGCCGGACCGCGATCCGGCGTTCGGGGTGTCGATCGATGTGCGGCTGGACGCCGCCGGGCGCGCGCTGGCCGCCCTGCCGATAGGAGTGTGTAACTGATGGCATTGACTGCAGCCGAACTGGCAGACGCGCACGCGATCATCGATCGCGCGCTCGATGAGGACCTGCGCTACGGGCCGGACGTCACGTCGGCGGCGACGGTGCCTGCCGACGCCACCACCGTCGCATCGATGGTGTCGCGGCAGCCGGGCGTCATCGCGGGCCTGGACATCGCGGTGTTGGTGCTGGACAAGGTGATCGGCGCGGGTGCCTATCAGATCCGGGACCGCGCCGAGGACGGCGCCGAGGTCAAACCCGGCGACGCGGTGCTCACTGTCGAGGCACCGACGCGGGCTCTGCTGACCGCTGAACGCACCATGCTCAACATCGTCTGCCACCTGTCGGGGATCGCCTCGGAGACGGCCCGCTGGGTCCAGGAGGTGGCCGGAACCGACACGGCCATCCGCGACACCCGAAAGACCTTGCCCGGTTTGCGGTTACTGCAGAAGTACGCGGTGCGAGTCGGCGGCGGTGTCAACCACCGGCTGGGGCTCGGCGATGCCGCGCTGATCAAGGACAACCACGTCGCGGCCGCCGGATCGGTGCTCGCTGCCCTACAGGCGGTGCGCAACGTGGCGCCGGACCTGCCGTGCGAGGTCGAGGTGGATTCGCTCGAGCAGCTCGACGAAATCCTCGGCGAGAACGTCGAATTGGTGTTGCTGGACAACTTCCCGGTCTGGCAGACGCAGATCGCGGTGCAGCGCCGCGACGCCCGCGCGCCCGGCACCAAGCTCGAGTCGTCGGGCGGGCTGAGCCTGGATTCGGCCGCGGCCTACGCCTCGACCGGCGTTGACTACCTCGCCATTGGCGCGCTGACACATTCGGTGCGGGTGCTCGACGTCGGCCTCGATACCTAGCTCGGCCGTTACTATCACGGTCATGGCGGAAGACGAGAAGACCGAAGACAAGACCACCACGCTGAGCAAAGCTGCCAAGGACACCGACACGACGTCGGATTCGGGTTCGATGTCCGTCACGCAGATCATCGCGATTGCGGCCGTGGTCATCGGCCTGATCGCCGGTGCCATCGGCGGCTACGCCCTGTACGCGGTGAAGCATCAGGCCAAGACGTACACCGAGGCCGAGCAGGACACGGCCAAGATCGCGCTCTGCGACGCCATGAAGACCGTCAGCAAGGGCATCGCGATCAACACCAACCTGGCGGTCCCCGGCGGGCCGGATGACACGACGGGCGCGCTGGCCGTCGCGGCCAACGCTCGCCTGGCCCTGATCACCGGTGGCCAGTACCTGTTGAACCGGATCGATCCGGCCGCCCCGGCCGACCTCGCGACGGCGGCGCGCAAGTACGCGAACACTCTGCTGGACATCGGCGCGGCGGCGACGGCCGGTTCCCAGACCGACGACCCGCAGCAGAAGGTGCGCCTGGACGACGCGGGCGCCGACAGCAAGCAGATCAACGACATCTGCAAGTAGCGGCTGACAACGAGGGCCACGCTGAAAATTCAGCGTGGCCCTCGTTCGTCAGTGCGCGATGTCGGCGACGAACACGCCCTGGCGCTTCCCGACGATCCGCGCGATCCGCGGCAGTGACGGATCGTCCGTGCCTGCGGGCAGGATTCGCGGATTGACCAGGTGCAGATCCTTGCGCGAGACGTGGATGTCGGCTTCGCCGGCCGCCAGCACGTTCTTGACCCAGTTCGTCTTGCCGTGGGCGAGCCCAATCGCCAGCACATCGCCCTTGCGGTACGAGGTGACGATGGTCTCGAACTCCTTGCCCGACTTGCGGCCGCGGTGCTTGATGACGGAGAACCCCGGCAGCTTCTTGGACAACGGGCGCAGCGCCGGGTTGATGTACTTGATCTGGAGGTTTTCGAACCAGACCGGGAAGATCATCGGCACGCCGGCGGCGTTGTTGGGGTGTTCCTGACGGCTTGACATTGACGCCTCCGTATTCGATTTGGCTTGCTCTCGGACAATAGTCCGGCGCGGGCACGCGCGACGTTTCTGCCGAACTGAACAGCTAGCTCGCGGCGACGCGGCGCAGTGCGCGCCGGACGGCGGTCGGGGTGTGCCCCGTCTGCTCACGTAGCGTGCGGCAGAAGTGGGCCTGGTCGGCAAATCCCAGCTTGGCCGCGACATCGGCGAGAGTGGTGTCGTCGCGGTACAGGTGGTCGAGCGCCCGTCCGACCCGAACCCGATTGCGATACCGCGTCACCGATACCCCGAGCACATTGCTGAACGATCGGCTCAGACGGTACGGAGAGACCCCGAGGGCGGCCGCGAGGGGGAACAGTCCAGCGGCGACCTCATCGCCGTGCCGGATCGCTTCACGGGCTCGCGAAACCAATCGGCGCTCCGAAGCCTGAGACGGCGAATCGGACGCGGGGATCGGCCGCGTCGCCGCCGATCGCAGGGCCGCACCCACCAGCTGCACCAGCTGCTCGGCGACCTGATAGTCGGGGTCGCTGCGTCCGTTGCCCAGCAACCGCCGGTGCGCCAGTTCAAGGCGGGCGTCCACATAGACCGGGGCGGGCCTGGTCTGCTGCGGTTCGCCGGCCAGCTGCCACCAACTTTCGGTGCTGAGTTGGACTGATGTGCACACGTCGCCGCCGTGCGGGTGGGCGAAATGCTCGCGCTCCCCAGGCTCACCGAGATAGCCGAGCGTCGGATCGTGTTCGACGGGACCGCAGGAGCCGCGGCGGTGAAAGCTCCCCGAACGCACCAGGACCACTCGCCCGTCGATCGCGCACTCGGGCTCGGACCAGGCCTCATCCTCACCGGTGCAACGCCAGGTCGTGACGCTGAAGTCGGGCCGCGCGATCAGCGTCTGGGCGGTCAACATGCCGTGGACGTTAGCGGCGGGGACCGACACCGTCGGGCGACACCGACAGCCCGCAAGAATGTTCAAGACGTCCGCCCGGATGCCGCCCAGACTGATCTCATGGCATTCATTCACGTTGAGTTCGATGTTGAAGCTGACCGCGCTCAGGTATGGGAGGTGATAGGGGATTGGGCGGCCGGCCCGGTGCGCATGGCCCCCGGCTTCGTGGTGTCCTGCGAACCGGAGGGCGATGTTCGGGTCGTGACGTTCGCCGACGGTTTCCTCGCCCGAGAACGCCTGGTCAGTCGCGATGAAGCCGATTGCCGGATCGCCTACTCGTTGATCGGTGACACCGCGCGCCCCGCGCATGACAACGCGGTGATGCGGGTTGTGGCGGTTGGTCCGCAACGCTGCCGTTTCCTCTGGTCGCGCGATGTCCTGCCCGACGAAGCAGCGGGTCCACTTCGGGCTGCTATGGAGCACGCGGCGCCGATCATCAAGAGTGCGCTGGAGAACTCGACAGTCGGCTAGGCCGCCACGTCATGGCGGATTTTTATGAACTGGACTGATCAGGGACAATTGACTCGATGGCCGAGTTACAGATGTCCCGTATCGACCTGCGTAACCGTGTGCTGACTGCCGCAGAGTTGCGATCCGTGCTGCCCCGAGGCGGTGTCGACGTGGATTCGGTGCTGCCCAAGGTACGCCCGATCGTCGACGCCGTGGTCGAGCGCGGTGCGGTGGCCGCCCTCGAATACGGCGAGACCTTCGACGGGGTACGGCCGGCTGCGGTGCGCGTCCCCAAGGCGGAGCTGGACGCCGCGCTGACCCGGTTGCCCGCCGACGTGCGGTTGGCGCTGGAGGTCGCGATCGAGCGGACCCGCGCCGTGCACGCCGACCAGCGGCGCACCGACACCACCACGACCCTGGCCCCGGGCGCGACCGTCACCGAACGGTGGGTGCCGGTCGAGCGCGTCGGGCTGTACGTGCCGGGCGGCAACGCCGTCTACCCCTCGAGCGTCGTGATGAACGTCGTGCCGGCCCAGACCGCCGGCGTCGACTCGCTGGTGATCGCCAGTCCGCCGCAGAAGGACCACGGCGGCCTGCCGCACCCGACCATCCTGGCCGCCGCCGCCCTGCTCGGGGTCGACGAGGTGTGGGCCGTCGGCGGTGCCCAGGGCATCGCGCTGCTGGCCTACGGCGGCGTGGACACCACGGGTGCCGAGCTGGCGCCGGTCGACATGATCACCGGGCCGGGCAACATCTTCGTCACCGCCGCCAAGCGCATCTGCCGCTCCCAGGTGGGCATCGACGCCGAGGCCGGCCCGACGGAGATCGCCATCCTGGCCGATCACTCGGCCGACGCCGTGCACATCGCGGCCGACCTGATCAGCCAGGCCGAGCACGATGAGATGGCGGCCAGCGTGCTGGTCACCACCAGCGAGAAGCTGGCCGACGCCACCGATGTCGAGGTGGCCGCGCAGGTCGCCGGCACGCTGCACCGCGAGCGGGTGACGGTCGCGCTCAACGGCAAGCAGTCGGCCATCGTGCTGGTCGACGATCTCGACACCGGCGTGCGGGTGGTCAACGCCTACGCCGCCGAGCACCTGGAAATCCAGACTGTCGACGCCGCGGAGGTGGCAGGCCGAATCCGTTCGGCGGGTGCCATTTTCGTCGGTGCCTGGTCGCCGGTGAGCCTCGGTGACTACTGCGCCGGGTCCAACCACGTGCTGCCCACCGCCGGCTGCGCGCGGCACTCCAGCGGCCTGTCGGTACAGACGTTCCTGCGTGGCATCCACGTCGTCGACTACACCGAGGCGGCCCTGAAAGACGTTGCGGGTCACGTGATCACACTGGCCAACGCTGAGAACCTGCCTGCGCACGGTGAGGCCGTACGCCGGAGGTTCGAACGCTGATGGGCAAGATTTCCCTGGCCGACCTGCCGCTGCGGGAGAACCTGCGCGGCAAGTCGCCGTACGGCGCACCGCAACTGGTGGTTCCCGTGCGGCTCAACACCAATGAGAACCCGCACCCGCCCACCCAGGCGCTGATCGACGACGTCGCCGCATCGGTCGCCGAGGCGGCGGCCGAGTTGCACCGGTACCCGGATCGCGACGCCATGGCGCTGCGCGCCGACCTGGCCGCGTACATGCAGGCGCAGACGGGTGTCGCGCTGACGGCGGAAAACCTGTGGGCGGCAAACGGTTCCAACGAAATCCTGCAGCAGCTGCTGCAGGCGTTCGGCGGGCCGGGCCGCAGCGCCATCGGTTTCGTGCCGTCGTACTCGATGCACCCGATCATCTCCGACGGCACCCAGACCGAGTGGCTGTCGGCGACGCGAGCCACCGATTTCGGGCTCGACGTCGATGTCGCCGTGGCCGCCATCAGCGCACAGCAGCCCGACGTGGTGTTTGTGACCAGCCCCAACAACCCGACCGGGCAGAGCGTGCCGCTCGAGGACCTGCGGCGGCTGCTCGACGTCACACCGGGCGTGCTGATCCTGGACGAGGCATACGGCGAATTCTCGTCGCAGCCCAGCGGTATTGCGCTGCTGGCCGAATACCCGGCCAAGCTGATCATCAGCCGCACCATGAGCAAGGCCTTCGCGTTCGCCGGCGGGCGGTTGGGCTACTTGGTGGCCGATCCCGCCGTGATCGACGCGATGCTGCTGGTGCGGTTGCCGTACCACCTGTCGGTGCTGACGCAGGCGGCCGCGCGCGCGGCGCTGCGCCATGCCGATGAGACGCTCAGCAGCGTCGCCACCTTGGCGGCGGAGCGGGACCGGGTAGCTGCGGCGTTGTCCGACTTGGGTTTCCGGGTCATTCCCAGCGACGCCAACTTCATCCTGTTCGGTGAATTCGCCGACGCCGCGGCGACCTGGCAGCGCTACCTCGACGCCGGCGTGCTGATCCGCGACGTCGGGATCCCCGGCTTCCTGCGCACCACCGTCGGTTTGGCCTCGGAGAACGACGCCCTGCTCGAAGTCAGCGCCAAGCTCGCCGCATCGGAACTAGCCCCACAAGGAGTTTCATGACCCGCCGCGCCCGCGTGGAACGCACCACCAAGGAATCCAGCATCGTCGTCGAGATCGACCTCGACGGCACCGGCCACGTCGACATCAGCACCGGGGTGCCGTTCTTCGACCACATGCTGACCTCCTTGGGGACGCACGCCAGCTTCGATCTGACCGTGCACGCCAAGGGTGACGTCGAGATCGAGGGCCACCACACGGTCGAGGACACCGCGATCGTCCTGGGCCAGGCGCTCGGTCAGGCCCTGGGTGACAAGAAGGGCATCCGCCGGTTCGGTGACGCCTTCATCCCGATGGACGAGACCCTCGCCCATGCGGCCGTTGATGTTTCGGGCCGTCCGTACTTCGTGCACACCGGTGAGCCCGAGTCCATGGTGTCCTTCACCATCGCGGGCTCCTCGGTGCCGTACCACACCGTGATCAACCGGCACGTCTTCGAGTCGTTGGCCTTCAACGCGAAGATCGCGCTGCACGTGCGGACGCTGTACGGCCGCGACCCGCACCACATCACCGAGGCGCAGTACAAGGCTGTTGCCCGCGCGCTGCGCCAGGCCGTCGAGCCCGATCCGCGGGTGGCGGGCGTGCCGTCGACCAAAGGCACTCTGTGACAAAGAAACTTGTTGTTCTGGACTACGGTTCGGGCAATCTTCGGTCCGCGCAGCGCGCGCTCGAGCGCGTGGGTGCTGACGTCGAGGTGACCGCTGACGCTGCGGCTGCCGCCGCCGCGGACGGACTGGTGGTGCCCGGGGTCGGCGCCTACGAGGCCTGCATGACGGGCCTGCGGTCGATCGGCGGGGAGCAGATCATTGCCGACCGTCTGGCCGCGGGTCACCCCGTGCTGGGCGTCTGTGTCGGTATGCAGATCCTGTTCTCGAAGGGTGTGGAGTTCGGCGTGCAGACCGAGGGCTGCGGGCAGTGGCCCGGCGAGGTCACCCGGCTCGACGCGCCGGTGATCCCGCACATGGGCTGGAACACCGTCGACGCCGCTGTCGACAGCACCCTGTTCAAGGGGCTCGACGCGGACACCCGGTTCTATTTCGTGCATTCGTACGCCGCCCAGCAGTGGGGTGGTCATGCCGACGCGAAGGTCACCTGGGCCACGCATCACGTGCCGTTCATCGCCGCCGTCGAAGACGGCGCGTTGTCGGCGACACAGTTTCATCCGGAGAAGAGCGGCGACGCAGGTGCGACGCTGTTGGCGAATTGGGTTGAGGGGCTATGAGTTTGATTTTGTTGCCGGCCGTTGACGTGGTCGACGGCAAGGCGGTGCGGCTGGTGCAGGGTAAGGCCGGCAGCGAGACCGACTACGGTTCGGCGCTCGAGGCGGCGCAGACCTGGCAGCGCGACGGCGCCGAGTGGGTGCACCTGGTGGACCTGGACGCCGCGTTCGGCCGGGGCAGCAACCGGGAGCTGCTGGCCGAGGTGGTCGGCAAACTCGATGTGGCCGTGGAGCTTTCCGGCGGCATCCGCGACGACGCCTCGCTCAAGGCGGCCATGGACACCGGCTGCGCCCGCGTGAACATCGGCACCGCCGCGCTGGAGAGCCCGGAGTGGTGCAAGCGCGCCATCGGCGAGTACGGCGACCGCGTAGCGGTTGGTCTGGACGTGCAGTTCGAGAACGGCAGCTGGCGCCTGCGCGGCCGTGGCTGGGAAACCGACGGCGGCGACCTGTGGGAGGTGCTGGAACGCCTTGATAGCGAAGGCTGTTCGCGCTACGTCGTCACCGACGTCACCAAGGACGGCACGCTGACCGGCCCGAACCTGGACCTGCTGAGCACTGTGGCCGGCCGCACCAAGGCACCGATCATCGCGTCGGGCGGGGTGTCGAGCCTGGACGACCTGCGGGCCATCGCCACGCTGACCGGGCAGGGCGTCGAGGGTGCCATCGTCGGAAAAGCCTTGTACGCCGAGCGGTTCACGCTGCCCGAGGCGCTGGCCGCAGTGAAGTGATCGAACCGGCGAGGTTGGCAGAGCTGGTCGCGGTCGCGACCGGCGTGCTCGATGATGCCGTCGCTCCGTTCATCGCGGGCCATCAGGCGGACGCGGCGGTGCGCAAGAAGGGCAACGACTTCGCCACCGAGATCGACCTTGCCATCGAGCGCCAGGTCGTCGCGGCACTGACGTCGGCGACCGGGATCGGTGTGCACGGTGAGGAATTCGGTGGCGAGCCCATCGATTCCGAACTGGTGTGGGTGCTCGACCCGATCGACGGCACGTTCAACTACGCGGCCGGTTCGCCCATGGCGGCGATCTTGCTCGGCCTGCTGTGGCGGGGCACTCCCGTCGCCGGCCTGACGTGGCTGCCCTTCATGGGTCAGCGGTACGTCGCGACCGTCGATGGCCCGGTCCGCGACGGGGAGTCGGTGTTGCCGCCGTTGGCGCCGAGCACGCTGGCCGACTCGATCATCGGTATCCAGACCTTCAACATCGATTCGAAGGGCCGGTTCCCGGGGCGGTGGCGCAACGCGGTCCTGTCGAGCCTGACGCGGGAATGCTCACGGGTGCGGATGCATGGCGCCACCGGCCTTGACCTGGCCTACGTCGGCGCCGGCATCCTCGGCGGCGCAATCAGTTTCGGTCACCACATCTGGGACCACGCCGCAGGCGTGGCGTTGGTGCGGGCCGCGGGCGGCATCGTCACCGACCTCGCCGGTGAGCCCTGGACAGTGGAGTCGAAGTCGGCGCTGGCCGCTGCCCCCGGCGTGCACGAGAGGATGCTGGAGATCGTGAAATCCGTTGGTGTGCCGGAGGATTACCTGTGAGTCTCGCAACCCGTGTCATCCCATGCCTGGACGTCGACGGCGGCCGAGTGGTCAAGGGCGTCAACTTCGAGAACCTCAGGGACGCCGGTGATCCCGTCGAATTGGCCGCCGCGTACGACGCAGAGGGCGCCGATGAGCTGACGTTCCTGGACGTCACCGCGTCGTCGTCGGGCCGCTCGACCATGCTCGAGGTGGTGCGCCGCACCGCCGAGCAGGTGTTCATCCCGCTGACCGTCGGCGGGGGCGTCCGCTCGGTCGAGGATGTCGACACCCTGCTGCGGGCCGGCGCCGACAAGGTCTCGGTCAACACCGCGGCCATCGCCCGGCCGGAACTGCTGTCGGAGTTGTCGCGGCAGTTCGGCTCGCAATGCATCGTGCTGTCGGTCGACGCGCGGACCGTGCCGGCAGACTCTGACCCGACACCGTCGGGCTGGGAGGTGACGACCCACGGTGGTCGGCGCGGTACCGGCATCGACGCCGTCGAATGGGCAACGCGCGGAGCCGAACTCGGGGTCGGCGAGATTCTGCTGAACTCGATGGACGCCGACGGCACCAAGGCCGGGTTCGACCTGGCGATGCTGCGGGCAGTGCGGGCCGCTGTGACTGTGCCGGTGATCGCCAGCGGGGGAGCCGGCGCCGTCGACCACTTCGCGCCTGCGGTGCAGGCCGGCGCCGATGCGGTGCTGGCGGCCAGCGTGTTCCACTTCCGTGAGCTGACCATCGGGCAGGTGAAGGCGGCGATGGCGGCCGAGGGGATCACGGTGCGATGAGCCTCGATCCTGGAATCGCCGCACGCATCAAGCGCAACGAGGCCGGTCTGTTCACCGCCGTGGTGCAGCAGCGCGGCACCGGCGACGTCCTGATGGTCGCCTGGATGGACGACGCCGCGCTGGCCCGCACCTTGGAAACCCGTGAGGCGACGTACTTTTCCCGCTCACGCGGCGAACAGTGGGTCAAGGGCCTGACGTCGGGACACACCCAGTACGTGCACTCGGTACGCCTGGACTGCGACGGCGATGCCGTGCTCCTGGAGGTCGACCAGGTGGGCGGGGCCTGCCACACCGGCGATCACAGCTGCTTCGACGCCGACCAGCTGCTCGCCCCCGAGTGATTTGTGCACGAAAATCCGCGGCTAACGCGGAAAATCGTGCACAAATCACGTAGGCGTGGGCAGGTGCTGCTCGACCAGTGCCCGCCCCGCCGCCCGCAGCGCGTTGTCGACATCGACCCCGAGCACCCGCAGCGCCGCATCGGCGATGGCCTCGGCCACTTCGTCACCGGCGATGCCCGGGTCGTCGACGCGCTGCGCGATGACCGTCTCGGTCAGGCGCACCGGGAGGCCGCAGCGGAACTCGTCGCGGCCACCGACGACGTCGACCGCCAGCTCGCGGTACACGGCGTGCAGCTCGCGGCGCCGGTCATGGAAGCCCTCGATACCGTCGACCTCGGGCAGTAGATAGAGCCGGCCCAGGTTCCACGGCACGGACAACAGGCTGGCCGCGTCGCCGGCCGTCACCGCCCACAGCGCGACCCTCGGGTCGTCCACGGACCGGGTCACCCGCCGTGCGAACTCCAGCGACGGCACCACCGTCGCATCGAGCAGCGCCTCGAGAATGGCTTCCTTGTTGGGGAAGTGGTGGTACAGCGAGGCCTGCCGGATGCCGACGGCTTCGGCGATCGAACGCGTCGAGGTCACGGTAAAGCCCTTGGTCACGAACAGTTCTCCGGCGGCATCGAGGATCTGCTCGACGGCGGTGCTGCCGGGGCGTAAGGCGTCGCGGTGGCGGGGGCGGCCCGGGCGGCTCATGCCACCACTGTGCCATCCGCGCATCGTCGGCTCCCGTGAAACCCAACTGTTACACCGCGACCCACATCGGAAACTTCGGTGACCCATCCGTGTCATGGGCACACCTAATTCTGTCAGTTGACAGGTATTGACCTCTGTGGAATCGAGATCGGATGACATTGACCAACACGTCGCCGGCAGATCATGACGATCTCGCCGAGTTCGGCTACGACCAACAGCTGCATCGCTCGCTGGGCAAGTTCGCCTCGTTCGCGGCCGGTTTCTCGTTCGTGTCGATCCTGACCACGATCTTCCAATTATTCGGTCTCGGCTTCAGTTTCGGCGGTCCGGCGTTCTTCTGGACCTGGCCGGCGGTGTTCATCGGGCAGTTCGCCGTGGCCCTGTGCTTCGCCGAACTGGCCGCCCGCTACCCGATCTCGGGGGCCATTTATCAATGGGCCCGCCGCCTCGGCGGCGAAGTCGTCGGCTGGTTCGGTGGCTGGTTCATGATTCTGGCCCAGATCATCACGGCGTCCGCCGCGGCCATCGCGCTGCAGGTGGTGCTGCCGGCGGTGTGGTCGGGATTCCAGATCATCGGCACCGACACCGCCCTCACCTCGCCGGACGGAGCGGCCAATGCGGTGCTGCTGGGTACGGCGCTGCTGCTGGTCACCACCACGATCAACTGCATCGGGGTGCGCTGGATGTCGCGGGTCGCGACGATCGGTGTCTGCTGCGAGATCGTCGGAGTCATCGCGGTCGTCGGAGTGTTCTTCACCCATGCCCAGCGTGGTCCGCAGGTCGTGTTCGACACCGGCGCAACGGGTCCGGGCTACGGCTGGGCCTGGATCGCCTCTGGGCTGATGGCCGCCTACGTGATGGTCGGCTTCGGTTCGGCCGGCGAGCTGGCGGAGGAGACGCGGGACGCGCGCCGCGTGGCGCCGCGCACCATCCGGTCGGCACTGACGGTGTCGGCGCTCGGCGGCGGCCTGATGATCATCGGCGCACTGATGGCGGCGCCGAGCCTGACCGACGGTCGCCTCGCGACCGAGGGCCTGCCCTACGTGCTGGGCGCGGTGCTGTCGTCGCCGTGGGGGACGCTGCTCCTGGTCGACGTGGCCATCGCGATCTTCATCTGCACCTTGGCAATTCAGACCGCGGCCACCCGCCTGATGTTCTCGATGGCGCGCGATCAGCGGCTGCCGTTCTCGTCGCTCCTGTCCCGCGTCAATCCGGCAACCGGGACACCCATTCCGCCGGCGATCGTGGTCGGTGTGGCGTGTGTCGGTGTGCTCTTGGTGAACGTCGGCAACTCCGCGATCTTCGCCACGCTTGCCAGCGTCTGCATCATCGCGATCTACATCGCCTACCTGCTGGTGACCACACCGCTACTGGCCCACCGGCTGCGGGGAATGCGTTGGGACGCATCGGCCACCGACGCCGGCGGTCGGCCGCTGTTCTCGATGGGACGCTGGGGTCTGCCGGTCAACCTCTTCGCGGTGGCCTACGGCGTGGCGATGGTGATCAACCTGGCCTGGCCACGGCCGGAAATCTACGACCCGACGGGCACGATGCCGCTGCTGGTTTGGGCCGGGCCGTTCACCATCGTCGCGATTGTTGCGCTCGGTGCCCTGTGCTTCCCGTACCGCCGGACCCATCCGAACCCCGTCGGAACACTCTGATCTCCGCCAGCCAGCTACTGCCGAAAGGATTCTCGTGAGTCTCTCCACCACATCGACCACCGCAGCCGCCCGCGCGCACGCTCGCGCCCAAGCCGGCGCGCACACGGCGGCCATGCCCGTCGTACCCGCATCGCTGTGGCCGACACCGCCCGCCGGCGTCGAAGCCGACCGCCTGACCTGGGCCGAGACGGTGCCCGGCGGGCGCTACACCAGCAAGGTGCTGGACCGCGGAACCCGGCTGCGGCTCACCGACATCGAGGGCCGTGCGTGTGCGCACCTGCTGCTCTGGCGCGCCGACGCCCCCTGGGAGCGGCTCAACACCGCCGACACCGTCAAGGTGCCGTGGCAGGCGTACCTCGCCACCGGACATCCGCTGCTCGATGATCAGGGACGGGTCCTGGCGACCATCGTCGCTGACACCTCCGGTCATCACGATGCGCTGTGCGGCACCACAACCCGGTCGCAGAACGAGGCCCGCTACGGGGCCGGCACCGCGCACTCGGACAGCCCGGCCGGCCGGGAGCTGCTGGTGCTCGCCGCGCTCAAACACGGCCTCGGCCCGCGTGACGTCGGCCCCGGCGTGTCGTTCTTCCACGGCGCCCGTGCCGACGATGCGGGCCAACTGGTGTCGACGGGCTCGGCCGGTCCCGGCACGGCAGTCGAACTGATCGTGCACCTGCCGGTGATCGTGGCGATCGCCAACACCGCGCACCCGCTCGACCCGGAGCCGAGTTTCAGCACCTCCGATCTGGAGGTGCTGGCCTGGTCGGCGCCCGACGACCTCGCCGCTTTGGCTGCCCGCGCCGACACCATCGGGCCCGAATACGAACGCGCACATCGCAACACCGAAGACGTCTGGACCGCACTGCATCTCACCGGAGGAGCCAGCTAATGAGCACTGTCATCGACTCGGTCCCCGCGCTGGTGGCCGGCACGACCATCCTCGACGAGATCGTCGAGGCCCGCGGCCCCTGGTCGGCGATCATCGCGGAAGGCGATGTGCTGACCATCGTCGACCTGCACGGCAATCAGGCCGTCGACACGCTGATCTACGGCGCCCATGACACGTCCCGGCGCTACAGCGCACAGACCACCATCACGGCGCAGCGGTCGCTGTTCGTCAGCACCGGAACGGTGTTGCGGGACAGCGATGGTGCGGCACTGATGACGGTCGTGGCCGACGAGGTGGGCAATCACGACACCGTCGGCGGCGCCTGCTCGCAGGAATCCAACACGCTGCGCTACGGCCACCACACCCGGCACCAGCACGCCTGCGTCGAGAACTTCCTCATCGAAGGCGCCCGGTACGGCCTCGGAAAGCGCGATCTGGCACCGAATCTCAACTTCTTCATGAACGTGCCGGTGGAGGCCGACGGCACCCTCGGCATCGTCGACGGGTTGTCGGCACCGGGACTGCGGCTGGCGCTGCGTGCCGACACCGACGTCCTGGTTCTGGTGTCCAACTGCCCGCAGATCAACAACCCGTGCAACGGATTCGATCCCACGCCGGTGCGGATGATCGTCACCCGCCCGCTCTGATCGACGTTCGGACGTAAAGGAATACGCGCATGGCGCTGCCGACGAATACCCCGACCCTCACCGTGCTGCGGCCCGGGCCGAGCACCACCGTCCAGGACTGGCCGGGCCGCATCGGCTACTGGCAGGTGGGCGTACCACCGTCAGGGCCGATGGACGACCTGTCACTGCGGCTGGCCAATCTCGCGGTCGGTAATGCCGAGGGCGCACCCGGCCTGGAGGCGACGATGGCCGGTCCCACCCTGGGATTCGACGAGGCGACCGTCGTCTGCGTCACCGGCGCTCCGGTATCGGTCACGCTCGACGGGGTTCCGGCGCGGCAGTGGGCGCCCATCGCTGTCCCAGAGGGCGGCGTTCTTGAGATCGGCGCGGTGCAGGGCGTCGGGATGCGCATCTACATCGCGGTGGCCGGCGGCATCGAGGCCGAGGCATATCTCGGCTCGCGCTCGACGTTCACGCTCGGCCGATTCGGCGCAGGCGGCCGGGCCTTGGCAGCCGGTGACCGGCTCGATCTGGGCGCCGCGGTGGGCCGTCCGCGCCGACTCACCGACGAGGAGATTCCCTCGATCGGCCACGAATGGCGCCTCGCGGTCACCGAAGGTCCGCACGGTGCGCCCGAGTTCTTCACCCGCGCCGACATCGAAACCCTCTACGAGGCCACGTATCTGGTAGACCACAACCTGGACCGCACGGGCGTCCGCCTGGTCGGGCCGAAGCCGCAGTGGGCCCGGCCCGACGGCGGTGAGGCCGGGCTGCACCCGTCGAACATCCACGACACCCCGTATTCGGTTGGCGCCCTGGACTTCACCGGTGATACCCCGATCCTGCTCGGTCCGGACGGACCCAGCCTGGGCGGTTTCGTCTGCCCGGTGACGGTGGCATCCGCGGACCGCTGGAAGCTCGGGCAGCTCACCCCCGGTGACCGAGTGCGCTTCGTTCCGGTGCGGGCCAGTGCCGCCGCACCCCTGGCAGCGCTGGGTACCTCGCGGCGAGCGGCATCACCGGTGGTGCGCAGCCCGCGCGGTGACGGCGACGACGGCGTCTTGCACCGGGGCGTCACGGGCGACGGCACGACCTCGATGACGCTGCGCCGCAGCGGTGATGACAACCTCCTGGTCGAATACGGCACGATGACACTGGATCTGGTGCTGCGGGCGCGGGTGCACGCCCTGCATACCGCCATCGAGGCACACCGGCCCCGCGGGATCATCGACCTCACACCCGGAATCCGTTCTCTGCAGGTCAAATTCGACGCCGCGCTCACCGATCACCAGGCGATGACGGCATTCGTCCTCGACATCGAGTCCGCACTCGGACCCGTCGACCGGTTGGTGCTGCCGAGCCGATCGGTACGGCTGCCGTTGAGCTGGGACGACCCGACCGTCCGGCTGGCGATCGACCGGTACCGCAACGGCGTGCGCGACGACGCCCCGTGGTGCCCGAGCAACATCGAGTTCATTCGCCGCATGAACGGCCTGGAATCCCAGCAGGAGGTGTTCGACATCGTCCACGCGGCGAGCTATCTCGTGCTCGGCCTGGGGGATGTCTACCTGGGTGCCCCGGTCGCCACCCCGGTCGATCCCCGGCACCGGGTGGTCACCACCAAGTACAACCCGGCCCGCACCTGGACCCCCGAGAACGCGGTCGGGATCGGCGGTGCCTATCTGTGCATCTACGGCATGGAAGGCCCCGGCGGCTACCAGCTGATGGGCCGCACCACCCAGGTGTGGAACCACCGATACCCGCTGTCCGCACCGGGTTTCGAACCCGAACAGCCGTGGCTGCTGCGGTTCTTCGATCAGGTGTCGTGGTACCCGGTGTCCTCCGAGGAACTGACCGACCTGCGCGCCGACGTCGCCGCCGGCCGCGGCACCGTCGACATCACCGACGGCGAGTTCCGGATCGCCGACTATCTGACCTTCCTATCGCGGGAGGCCGACGACATCGCCGCTGTGCGACAGCGGATGACCATGGCCCGCAACGAGGAACGGGCCCGCTGGGAGGCCAGCGGCGAAATCGGCGCACGCAAGAAACCGTGCGCCACAACAGGACAGGAAGTCGCCTGATGGATCGGATCAGCGCCGCATTCGCGGCCATCGCGCAGCGGCCGGAAGCCTTCATCACCGTGCGCGACGAGGACGCGGTGCGCCAGGAAGTTTCGCAGGCGCGAGGCCCGCTGGCCGGTCAGCTGCTGGCGGTCAAGGACAACGTCGACGTCGCGGGCCTGCCGACCACCGCGGCGTGCCCGGGCTACGCGTACACCCCGGACACCGACGCGCCCGTGGTGGCGGCACTGCGCGCAGCCGGTGCGGTGGTGATCGGCAAGACCAACCTGGACCAGTTCGCGACCGGGCTCGTCGGCACCCGCAGCCCCTACGGAGCGGTGCGCGACGCGCGGCGGCCAGACAGGATTTCGGGTGGCTCGTCGTCGGGCTCGGCTGTCGCGGTGGCCATCGGTGCCGCCGACCTCGGAATCGGCACGGATACTGCGGGATCCGGCCGGGTGCCTGCCGGGTATCAAGGTCTTGTCGGTATCAAGGGCACGATTGGTGTGGTGTCGACCGCCGGCGTCGTTCCGGCCTGCCCGAGCTACGACTGCGTGACGATCCTGGCGCGCGACCTGGCGACCGCGGAGGACGCCATGGCGGTGATGGCGTCCACCACGCAGCGGCCATGGCCCACCTCGACCCGCTTCGCCGCCCCTGCCGACCCGGTGCTGGCGGTGCCCGCCGAACTACCGGCGATGGCTCCCGGCTGGGATGTCGAGTTCCAGCGGGCGGTCGATGCCGCGCGGGCGGCCGGCATGCGGATCGTGCCCATCGATCTGACGGACTTCCTGGCCGCCGCCCGGTTGCTGTACGACGGCGCGCTGGTCGCCGAACGCACCGAAGCGGTGGGGGACTTCATCGCCACTGCCGGCGACGACGCCGGGCTGGATCCGACGGTCGCGGCGATCATCACCGCGGGCAGTGTCCACACCGCGACGGGGCTGTTGCGCGACCGTCGCGAGTTGGATCGCCTGCGGGACCGGGCATTCCGGGTATTGGGGGAGTGTGACGCGCTGTTGGTCCCCACCGCGCCGCTGCAGCCGACGCTCGCCGAGGTGGCGGCCGATCCGGTTGCGGTCAACGCGAGGATCGGCACGTACACGAATTTCTGCAATCTGTTCGACATGTGCGGGGTCGCGGTCCCCGCCGGCGAGGTCGTCGAATCCGACGGCACCACAGCGCAATTCGGGGTGACGGTGCTGGGCCGGTCGTTCGATGACGCCGTGGTGGCCGACATCGCGGCCAGGCTGAGCGGCGCCGAACGTGGTGCGTCGGCGTCCTGGCCCGAGCGGGCGGGAGCCGGTGCGGTGACGTTGGTCGTGGCCGGCGCGCATCTGCGGGACCAGCCGCTGGCTGGTCAGCTCCACGATCTCGGGGCGCGGTGGGACGGGCCGGCGCGCACTGCCGAAAGTTATCGGATGACGGCGCTGCCGTCGGGCAAGCCCGCTCTGCTGCGGCTGGTCCACGGTGGGCAGGCCTTCGAGGTGGAGCGCTGGTCGCTCTCTCCCGCGGCGCTCGGGCAGTTCCTGGTCGCCCTGCCGACACCGATGGGACTGGCGGCGATCGAGCTCGACGACGGGTCCTGGGAGACCGGGTTCGTGTGTGCCGACGAGGGGGCCAGCACGGCGCCGGACATCTCGGAGTTCGGCGGCTGGCGGGCCTATCTGCAGTCCCGGGAGTTCGCGACGCAGTGACGTAGCGGCAGCTACGCTGCAACGAATATGACGAGCGCACCTTGGACCCTGGCGGACGCGAGCCGTCAGGACGGGCGCGTCGCGGTGGTCACCGGGGCGAACAGCGGTATCGGCGTGGAGATCGCCAAAGGCCTGGCAGGGCTCGGCGCGACGGTGGTTCTGGCGTGTCGCAACGCTGACGCAGCTCGCGAAATACAGGCCGCACTGCCCGGCGCGACAACCGAATTCGTCGCACTGGATTTGGCAGACCTGGCCTCGGTGCGGCGCTGCGCCGAGAGCCTCCGTCAGCGGCACCGCCGAATCGACCTGCTGATCAACAACGCCGGCGTCATGCATCCGGTGCGCACCGAGACCAAGGACGGTTTCGAGGGCGATTTCGGGGTGAACTTCCTCGGTCACTTCGCCCTCACGGGACTGTTGCACGACCGAGCCGACCGCATCGTGATGGTGACCAGCCTGACCCACCGCCGTGGTGTGATCGATTTCGAGGATCTGCAGAGCCGCAGGAAGTTCCGCAGCGCGAAGGCCTACGCCAATTCGAAATTGGCACAGTTGCTGTTCATGTCCGAGTTCAACCGGCGACACCAGGCCATGTGTCTGGCGGCGCACCCCGGCAGTGCCCGTACCGGGATTCTGCGCGACCAGGGCTGGCAGAAGTTGGCGTATCACCCGCGGTTGCGGTTCTCGACGTCGTGGTTCGTCCAGGATGCCGACGCCGGGGCACTGCCGATTCTGCGGGCGGCAACCGACGCGGCCGCTGCTGCCGGTGACTGCTACGGGCCCGGTGGCCGCCTGCAGACCACGGGCGCGCCGGTCAGGGTCGACCTCGCTGCCGTCGCGCGCGACCCGCTCGTTGCGGGCCGGCTGTGGGAATCGGCGGAATCCCTGACCGGCGTGCGGTTTTAGCGCGGCACGGCGGGCATGACCTGGTCCACGACGCGGTGCAGGTACGGCCAGGCGAGATCCGGCGGTAGGCCACCGCAGAGCGGGTGCAGGGACAGGACGCCGTCCCGGGCGATGGCCTCGATCGCCTGCTCCACCGAATAGATTCGGTGACTGCCGTTTTCGGCGCGCAGCGCGTCGATGGTCTGCGCGATGGACAGGCTGACGATGTGGGGATCGTGATGGCCGTCCGCGTACGTCATCGCATCGTGGAGCAGGTACGGCCCGATCTCGTCCCAGGCTCGGTCCACATCGTCGGCCACGAAGACCGTCGTCGGGAACCCGGGCCGCGGCTGCTGCATCCGGCCGGGTACGCGGCCCCGTCTGGTGCACTCGTCGTGGTACGCCTCTGCCAGCTCCGGCAGATTGTTCTGCGCGTTGAACCCCAACCCGTATCGGGCTGCGCGCCGCGCGGCCCGCGGGGTACCGCCGCCGTAGGACAGGCGCACCTTGCGCTCTGGTGCCGGACGGACCAGGACACCTCGCTCGCTGTCGAAGAAGCGTTCTCCGTCAAGGGCTTTCAGTAACACAGTCAGGTGGTGCTCGGCCAGTTCTCCGCGGCGGTGATAGTCCACTCCGATCGATTCGAACTCCTCGGGCCGGTAGCCCACTCCCAGTGTGTACGAAATCCGTCCGCCGCTGAGGTGGTCCAGCACGGCGATGTCCTCGGCCAGTCGCACCGGGTTGTACAGCGGCAGGATCAGGGCACTCACTGCGATGGGTACCGAGGTGGTGCGGGCGGCGAGCGCGGCGGCCATCGGCAACGGGCTCGGCAGGTAGCCGTCTTCGGCGGCATGATGCTCGGACACGACCAGCAGGAGCAGGCCGCGGGATTCGGCCCACGCGGCCATGTCGAGCGCGGCGGGATACAGCGACGACGCCGGCGCGCCACCGGCCGGGGCCCGCATGTCGAACCGCAGGGTGAACACGGAACCCTAACTCGCCGAGGCCAACAGGGTCGCGAGCTCGGACTCGATCCCGGCGGTGATGGCGGCGGCGTCGGCGACGTGCCGGGAGTCTGCCGTCACCGACAGACACAGATTGTTGTTCCAGGACATGGCGATGACGCTGGGCCCCATGCCGTGGTACAGCGGTCCCGCCGGATGGAAGCGCAGCGCCGGCAGGTTGAGGAATACCGGATCGTCGACGGCGATGCCGCTGGCGTTGGACACGATGACGTTGCAGGGCCACGCAATCCGTTCGGCCAGACCGAAACGCTCGATGGCCCGGAACAGTAGGTTGACGGCGCGGCCGGGCGCGTATTCGTTCCACTGCCGAAACAGGTTGACGCCGCGCTGTTCCTGGAACGCTTTGACCGCCCTGGCGTGTTCGGCGACGGCGAGTAGGCGCCGCACCGGATCCGTCACCGTCGTGTTCAGGTTGACCCGCAGCACTGTCGTGGTGCCGACGCCATCGGTGACGTAGTCGGAGGTGTCGGCCGTGCGCATCGCGTAGGGCACGGCCGCGACCAACGGCTGCTGCGGGCGCTGCCCCTGCCAGCGCAGCACGTTGTCCAAGGCCGATCCGACGCAGCTGAGCAGAATGTGGTTGATGGTGACCGAATACCGCTGGGCCACTATCTGTAGGTCGTGGAGCGGCAAGACGGCCACGGCGGCGCTCGACGTGCCCGACAGCGAGCAATTCAGCGCTGTCTTGGGCGCTTTCACGTCGAGGTGGCGGGCGGCCCACTTGTCGCGCATGACTCGCGCCGAGGTCGCCACCAGCCGGGGGAGTCGGCGCAGCCGCTGAGCTTTGCGCGCAACGGCGTCGCGCACGATCGTCGTCGGCCGTGCTGCAAACGTCGACGACTCGGGGACGGCCTTGGCGGGCCGGCCGCTCAGATCCCCCGGGGTCATCAGGCAGCCGGTGACCGCGATCGCCGAGTCGCCGTCGACCAAGAGATGGTGGACCACCGAGATCAGGTATGCGTGCTCGGTGTTGTCGTCCTCCAGGACGTACATGTGCCACAGGGGTTCCCGGCGATCCAGATGCCTGGCGCGGACCTCGGCCAGTGCTTTGGCGGCCCCGACCGCGCCACCCGGTTCGGGCATCGGCAGCGCTGTGACGTGGGCCGAGACGTCGATCTGCGGCCGTGCCACCAGCATGGGCCGGTCCAGGTTGAACCACGGGTCGTAGAGCACCTTGCGGTAGGCCGGCATCAGGTGCATGCGGTTGTGCAGGGCCGACACCACGTAGTCGCGGAGGTTGCCGATCACCGAACTGCGGTCGACGAGGATCAGCGACATGCCATTGCCGACCTGCAGCCCGGTCTCCTGGTAGAGCTGCCAGGCGTCCATTCCGCTGACGCGCTCGGCGCGGGGCATCGCGGAGCTCATGCCGCCGGGGTGTAGAATTGCCGAACCCAGTGGCGGTACTTGCCGATTGGCCCGTCGCCCGGTGTCAGCTTGGGATGCTCGAGATACACCTTGTCGTCCCAGATGAGCTGGTCCCGCTGCACCTCATACCCGACGACCTGTAGCACGATCCAGCCCGCCAGGCGTTCGACCGGCGCCAGCAGGGCACGCAAGAACCGGTTCCGCACATGCCTTTTGGCGGCGATGCCGATGTAGATGTCGACGTTGCGTTCGGCGACCGGCGTGGGCAGCACCATCTGGCGGACCGTCAGTCCGCCATGGATGGCGATCTCCACCAGAGAGAAGCCGAGGCCGACCAGAACCGATTTGAAGTGGAAGCTGATGCCACCGATCACCGGAATGGGTTTGGTGCCACCGTATTCGGTGTAGATCCGGGGGCCGTCGATCTCCATCGGCTTGGGGACGACGAAGTCGCGGAACTTGTGGATGGTCGCGAAATGCGCGTGGTCCAAACCGTTTTCGTTGACTTCCTGCGGATGGGTCTTGAAATGCAGCTTCTTGGTCGCAATCGGGTGCCAGTCCGCATCGGCCACGGGCAGGTCGAGCTCGAACGCGGGCTGCTGGCCGGGCGGACCGTGGTAGACCATGATCATGCCCAGGTGATTGCGGACGGGCAGCGTCTTGAGCGCCGCGCCACGCGGCGGCTCCCCGGTCGGCGTCGAGATGCACGTGCCCGACGGAGCGAACCTGAACTCGTGGAACGGGCAGACCACAGCTTCGCCGTCGACCCAGCCGCGTTTTCCGATGTGCGCGCCCAGATGCGGGCAGTAGGGCTCCGCGGCGGACAACTCGCCGGACGCGGTCTGGAAGACGATGATCTCGCCGTCGAGAAAGCGCCGCGTCAGTACCTTTCCTGGCCTGAGCTCGTGCGCGAAAGCCACCGCATACCAGCTGTAGGGGTAGGGCGGGAACGCGTCGCCGGCCCGGCTGAGGCTGGTCACTTCCGTCGTTGAGGTCATCGATGCCCTTTCGCTGTCCGCGCGGTGGAGTCGAATCCGAAACAGCTGATGCGGCGACGGCGCCGGCGAAAGACATGCGGCAACCCCGCACGTGTCCGTAGATTTCCCCGACTACGTTCCCGCGTCCACGTCGTTGTGGGTAGCTAATAGAACATGTTCTAGTTCGCAGTAGACCACTAGTCGAACGACTGTCGCAAGTGAACCGAAAGACTCTGTCGCGCACGTAAATTAACGACTGAAGACGAGGTACTGGGCAGTAATACTGCCAATAGCCGGACAGGGTCCGGCTATTGTGTTAGGCGGTGATTCGGCCGGCCTTCGCCCGGGCGGACCACCGGCCGTGGTCGTAGCCGACCTCGACCGGATGTGAAAAGGCCTCTGTCACATGATCGGTCGTCACGGTCTCGACGGCCGGACCCGCGGCGACGGTGCGGCCGCCGGAGATCAGCAGGGCGTGGGACGTGGACGTCGGCAGTTCCTCGAGGTGATGTGTCACCAGGATCGAGGCCATCTCGGGGTGTGAATGCTCCAGCGTGTCAAGGGTTTCCAGCAGTTGTTCACGCGCGGCCACGTCCAGGCCGGTGGTCGGTTCATCGAGCAGCAGCAGTCGTGGCTCGGCGATCAGCGCGCGGGCGATGAGCGTTCTGCCTCGCTCGCCCTGCGACAGCGTCGGCCACACCGCGTCGGCGCGGTGGGTCAGCCCCACGGTGCCGATCAACTCGTCGGCGCGTGCGATGTCTTCGGCCGCCGGCGTCCAACGGGCCGCGATGTCGATGGTGCCGGTGACGCCGGTCAGCACCACCTCGCGCACCGTGAGTGGGTACTGCAACCGGTGCCGGGGGTTGACGTGGCCGATGGACCGCCGCAGCGGTGCCAGGTCGGTGCGGCCCATCTGTGCGCCCAGCACCCGCACCGTGCCCGAGGTCGGGAACGTCACCGCACCGCAGAAGCCGAGCAGCGTGCTCTTGCCGGCGCCGTTGGGGCCGAGCAGCGCCCAGTGTTCGCCTTCCTGCACCGTCAGCGAGATGCCGTCGATGATCTGTTTGCCTTCGCGGCGGAACGTCACGTTGTCGAGTTCCAGCACAGGTGTCATGAGAATGATTCCTTCAGGGTGCTCAGGTGAGTGCGGCTGGTGGCGGCCGCGGCATCGGGATCGCGTGCGGCGATGGCGTCGGCGAGCTGCTGATGCAGGGCGTGGTCGCACGGCTCTGACGTGATCGGTCGGATCTTCAGCATGTCGATCATGGCGAGCCGCAGCCGAGGGAGGAACGCGTCGAACAGCTGGGTCAGCACGTCGTTGTGGGCCGCGGTGATCACGGCGCGGTGAAATGCCATGTCGGCGTCCACGTGTTCGGGCACCGACTGGCCGGTGACGCCGCGGGCGGCCAGGGTGCGCCGAATGGTGCGCAGGTCGGCCGGGGTCCGGCGAGTCGCGGCCAGGGCCGCGCCCTCGGCCTCGATGGCGATGCGGGCTTCGATCACCGACGCGATGTTCGCGCTGCGCAGCACGGTGTCCCAGTCGTCGGTGACGTCGAGGGCGGTGACGAAGACGCCGGCGCCCTGACGGCTGTCGAGGACGCCTTTGCCGGCCAATTCCCGGATGGCTTCGCGCAGGGTGGAGCGGCCGACGCCGAGCTGGACGGCCAGGGTCGTTTCACCCGGAAGGCGTTGTCCCAGTGGCCATTCACCGTCTTTGATGCGCGTCAGTAGCAGCTGTGCGGCTTGTGCTGCCAGGGGTTGGCGCGATACCTGCGTGGCCATGTGACCTCTCTACTTGTCTGAGGAGTTGTGTATAGTCTACCCATCATGACGCGCGTACTTCTGCTTGGTTGCCGCGGCGGGGTCTGAAACGACCGGCCCCCTGCCGTGGGGCTCTGTCGCGACCGGTCACTTCCTCACTTGACCGAAAGCAGACCACTGATGAGCACTTCCTGGAACCGTCAACAGCCGTCACCCATGCCGTGGCACCGCTATACCGATGTCTTCAACCGCGTGAATATTCCTGCTGTCCAACGAGATTGGCCGAGCAACCGCATCACCACCGCGCCGCTCTGGGTGCCCGTCGACCTGCGTGACGGCAACCAAGCCCTGGCCGAGCCGATGGATCCCGGCCGCAAACGCCGGTTCTTCGAGCATCTCGTCGCCATCGGCTACAAGGAGATCGAGGTCGGCTACCCGTCCGCGTCCCAGACCGACTTCGACTTCGTCCGGCTGCTGGCTGAAACCGATATCGCGCCAGCAGATGTCACCATCGCGGTGTTCACCCCGGCCCGCCGCGACCTGATCGAGCGCACCGTCGAGTCGGTGCGGGGGATGCGCAACGACGTCGTCATCCACATGTACACCGCGACCGCGCCCACGTGGCGAAATACCGTGCTGGGCAAGGACCGTGACGAGTTGCGCAGTCTGATCCTGCACGGCGCACTCGACGTGCTGACGTTGGCCGACGACCTGCCGAGCATTCGATTCCAGTTCTCGCCGGAGGTCTTCAACCTCACCGAACCCGACTATGTGCTGGAAATCTGCGACGCCGTGACACAGCTGTGGGACGCCACCGAGGACCGGCCGGTGATCCTGAATCTGCCTGCCACCGTGGAGGTGGCGACGCCGAATGTGTACGCCGATCAGATCGAATACATGCACCGGAACCTGGCCCGCCGCGACGCGGTGATCCTGTCGGTGCACCCGCACAACGACCGGGGGACCGGGGTGGCCTGTGCCGAATTGGCCGTGCTGGCCGGCGCGCAGCGGGTGGAAGGCTGCGTCTTCGGCAACGGTGAGCGCACCGGCAATGTCGATATCGCCACCCTGGCGCTGAATCTGTATGCCCAGGGCGTCGACCCGATGATCGACTTCTCTGATATCGACGCGATCGCTCGCACCGTGTCGCACTGCACCCGGATGCCGATCCATGAGCGGCATCCGTACGTCGGCGACCTGGTGCACACGGCGTTCTCGGGCACCCATCAGGACGCGATCAAGAAGGGTCTGGCCGAACATCGCGCCCGGGCCACCGCAGCGAGCCGTGATGAGCGCGAAATCGATTGGCGGGTGCCGTATCTGCCGATCGACCCGGCCGACATCGGGCGCAGCTACGACGCCGTCATCCGGGTCAATTCACAGTCCGGCAAGGGTGGCATCGCCTACCTGCTGCACACCGGATACGGACTGGACCTGCCGCGACGGCTGCAGATCGACTTCGCCCGGCATGTGCAGACCCACGCCGATGGCAGTGGCGTCGAGGTGACCGCGACCGAGCTGTACGACCTGTTCGAGTCCGCCTATCTGGGTTCCGGCGGTCCTGTGGAACTCAAGGACTGGCACACGAGCAGCGACGAGACCACCGAGATCACGCTGAGCGTCAACGGGACGGCGCACACCAGCGCGCATCGCGGTGTCGGACCGGTCGAGGCGCTGACGCAGGCGCTGGCCGACGTGGACCGGCCGGTCGACATCCTGAGTCTCACCCAGCAGTCGATCGGCGCCACCGCGGTCACCTACCTGGAACACCGCGGCGGGTGGGCCTGTGGCCGCAGTGACTCGGTGCTCACCGCGTCACTGGCAGCGGTGATCCGGGCGGCTAACGCGCCCTGAGCACCTCGAGCGCCTTGTCGGCATGGGAATCCATGCTGATCTCTGACGCGATCACCTCGAGCACCCTGCTGTCGGTGTCGATGACGAACGTGGTCCGCTTGACCGGCATCAGCTTGCCGAGCAGGCCACGTTTCACACCGAACGCCTCGGCCACCACGCCCGCGCTGTCCGACAGCAGCGGGTAGTCGAAGCTGTGCTTCTCGGCGAATTTGTCCTGCTTTTCCACCGCGTCCATGCTGATCCCGACCCGGGACGCACCGACGGCCGCGAACTCGGCGGCCAGGTCGCGGAAGTGGCAGGCCTCCATGGTGCAGCCCGGCGTCATCGCCGCCGGATAGAAGAACAGCACGATCGGCCCAGAGGCCAGTAGTTCGGAAAGACTGCGGACGGTCCCGGTCTGGTCGGGGAGATTGAACTCGGCAACCCGGTCACCACGTTTCATAGGTGCCACGCTACTTCTGGGAGGATTGCCGCGTGAAGACGACCTCACGTGAGGAATTCCGGGCCCTGGCCGCCGAGCACCGAGTGGTACCGGTGACCCGCAAGGTTCTCGCCGACAGCGAGACCCCGTTGTCGGCCTACCGCAAGCTGGCCGCCAACCGTCCAGGCACGTTCCTGCTGGAATCTGCGGAGAACGGGCGGTCCTGGTCGCGATGGTCATTCATCGGCGCGGGTGCTCCGTCGGCGCTGACCGTCCGCGACGGTGAAGCGGCCTGGCTCGGCAGCACGCCGCAGGACGCACCCAGCGGCGGTGACCCGCTGCAGGCGGTGCGCGACACCCTGGCCCTGCTGCAGACCGCGCCCGTGCCGGGGCTGCCGCCGTTGTCGAGCGGGCTGGTCGGTTACTTCGCCTACGACATGGTGCGCCGGTTGGAGCGGCTCCCTGAACTTGTGAAAGACGACCTCAAGCTGCCCGACATGGTGCTGCTGCTGGCCACGGACATCGCTGCCGTCGACCATCACGAGGGCACCATCACGCTGATCGCCAACGCGGTCAACTGGAACGGCACCGACGAGCGTGTCGACTGGGCCTACGACGATGCCGTCGCCCGCCTCGATGTCATGACCAAGGCGCTGGGGGAGCCGCTGCCCTCGAGCATCGCCGTCTTCAGCCGCCCGCAGCCGCAGCCGCGCCAGCAGCGCACGGTCGAGGAGTACACGGCCATCGTCGAGAAGTTGGTCGGCGACATCGAGGCCGGCGAAGCGTTCCAGGTGGTGCCGTCGCAGCGGTTCGAGCTGGACACCGACGCCGATCCGATCGACGTCTACCGGGTGCTGCGGGTGACCAACCCGAGCCCGTACATGTATCTGCTCAACGTGCCCAATGCTGAAGGTGGACTTGACTTCTCGGTCGTCGGCTCCAGCCCGGAGGCGCTCGTCACGGTGAAGGACGGGGTGGCGACCACGCACCCGATCGCCGGCACGCGGTGGCGCGGTGCCACCGAGGAGGACGACATCCTGCTGGAAAAGGAGCTGTTGGCCGACGACAAGGAGCGTTCTGAGCACCTGATGCT
Organism: Mycolicibacterium llatzerense; assembly: GCF_025331195.1. Lineage (NCBI taxonomy): Bacteria > Bacillati > Actinomycetota > Actinomycetes > Mycobacteriales > Mycobacteriaceae > Mycobacterium > Mycolicibacterium llatzerense. Next base: position 303,428 of record NZ_LXOV01000017.1, read on the forward strand.
GGTCGATCTGGGCCGCAACGATCTGGGCCGCGTGTGCCGTCCGGGGACCGTGCGCGTCGAGGACTACAGCCACATCGAGCGCTACAGCCACGTCATGCACCTGGTCTCCACCGTCACCGGCCACCTTGCCGACGACAAGACCGCGCTCGACGCCGTCACCGCGTGCTTCCCGGCCGGAACACTGTCGGGGGCGCCGAAGGTCCGGGCCATGGAGCTCATCGAAGAGGTCGAGCTGACCCGACGCGGCCTGTACGGCGGCGTGCTCGGGTACCTCGACTTCGCCGGCAACGCTGATTTCGCCATCGCGATCCGCACCGCCCTGATGCGCGGCGGCACCGCCTACGTGCAGGCCGGTGGTGGCGTCGTGGCGGACTCCAACGGGCCGTACGAATACAACGAGTCGTCCAACAAGGCCAAGGCCGTCCTGGCCGCCATCGCGGCCGCCGAGACGTTGAGCGAGCCGTGAGGACCACCCGCACCGCTCAGGTGCTGCTGCTCGTCGCCGCGCTGATGCTGTGGGGCGCCTCCCGGCTGCCCTGGGTCGACGTGTCGTCGTTCGACGGGCTGGGCCAGCCGAAGGCGACGACGCTGTCCGGCGCGGCCTGGTCGACGGCCCTCATCCCGCTGGCGCTGCTGGCCGCCGCTGCCGCGGTGGCGGCGCTGGCCGTGCGGGGCTGGGCGCTGCGGCTGCTGGCGCTGCTGGTCGCCGTCGCGAGCGCCGGGATGGGATATCTGGCCATCAGCCTGTGGGCGGTCACCGACATCTCGGTGCGCGCCGCCGACATGGCGCAGATCGCGGTCATGTTCCTGGTGGGGACCCAGCGGCACTACTGGGGCGCGGGTGTGACGCTGGCAGCCGCGGTATTGACGCTGGTCGGAGCCGTGCTGCTGATGCGTTCGGCAGGTCGCGGCGCGACCGCCCCGGCCACGTCGAAATACGCCGCGCCGGGCGCGCGCCGCGAAGCGGTGCAGGAAGAAGCTGCCGACGGCATGTCCGAACGGATGATCTGGGATGCCCTCGACGAGGGGCATGACCCGACCCAGAACGACGGGGGGAGCAAATGAGCGTGGCCCGGTGGCAGTCTGCGCCGCCCCGGCGACTACCCTTCGAGATGATCATCTGGCTTGCCGAACCGGCACGGAAGGACGACGACGCGTTATGACTTCGGGGACCGTGCTCGACTCCATCATCGAGGGAGTTCGCGCTGATGTTGCCGCCCGCGAAGCCGCGCTGAGTCTGACCGAGGTCAAGGAGCGGGCCAAGAAGGCGCCTTCGGCCAAGGATGCACTCGCCGCGCTGCGTGAGCCGGGCATCGGCGTCATCGCCGAGGTCAAGCGCGCCAGCCCCAGCAAGGGTGCGTTGGCGCAGATCGACGATCCCGCCAAGCTGGCCAAGGCGTACGAGTCCGGCGGTGCCCGGGTGATCAGCGTGCTGACCGAGGAGCGTCGCTTCAACGGTTCGCTGGCCGACCTGGACGCCGTGCGTGCCGCGGTGTCGATTCCGGTGCTGCGCAAGGACTTCATCGTCACCCCGTACCAGATTCACGAGGCTCGGGCCCACGGCGCCGACATGCTGCTGCTGATCGTCGCCGCGCTGGAACAGTCGGTGCTGACCTCGATGATCGACCGGACCGAGTCCCTCGGGATGACGGCGCTGGTCGAGGTACATACCGAAGAAGAAGCGGACCGGGCCATCCAGGCCGGTGCCAAGGTCATCGGCGTCAACGCTCGGGACCTCAAGACCCTCGAGGTCGACCGTGACTGCTTCGGCCGCATCGCGCCCGGCCTGCCGAGCAACATCATCCGCATCGCCGAGTCGGGGGTGCGCGGCACCGCCGATCTGCTGGCCTACGCCGGTGCCGGCGCCGACGCAGTCCTGGTCGGTGAAGGCCTGGTGACCAGCGGTGATCCCCGCAGCGCCGTCGCCGACCTGGTGACTGCCGGCACGCACCCGTCCTGCCCGAAACCAGCCCGCTGAATTGTGGGCTCCTGCGCAAAGAGCAGTTGAGTTCTGATGTCTGATCGCACTGGTACTGAATTGCCGCGGATGAGCGCCGCGGTCGCCGAAGCCACAAGCCACGACCCGGACGCCAAAGGGCACTTCGGTGCCTATGGCGGGCGTCTGGTGCCCGAGGCGCTGATGGCGGTCATCGAGGAAGTCACCGCGGCCTACGACAAGGTCCGCACCGACCAGACCTTCCTCGACGAACTCGACCGGCTGCAGCAGCACTACACCGGCCGGCCGTCGCCGCTGTACGAAGCGACCCGGCTGTCCGACCATGCCGGCGGTGCGCGGCTGTTCCTCAAACGAGAAGACCTGAACCACACCGGTTCTCACAAGATCAACAACGTGCTCGGGCAGGCGCTGCTGGCCAAGCGCATGGGCAAGACCCGCGTGATCGCCGAGACCGGCGCCGGCCAGCACGGTGTCGCGACCGCGACGGCCTGCGCGCTGCTCGGCCTCGAATGCGTCGTCTACATGGGTGCGGTCGACACCGCCCGGCAGGCGCTGAACGTGGCCCGGATGCGGCTGCTCGGCGGCACCGTGGTGTCGGTCGAGGCCGGCTCGGCGACCCTCAAGGACGCCATCAACGAAGCCTTCCGCGACTGGGTCACCAACGCGGACGACACCTATTACTGCTTCGGCACCGCGGCCGGACCGCATCCGTTCCCTGTCATGGTGCGCGACTTCCAGCGCGTCATCGGTATGGAGGCGCGCGTCCAGATTCAGGAGCAGGCCGGCCGGCTGCCCGACGCGGTGACCGCGTGCGTCGGCGGTGGCTCGAACGCCATCGGCGTCTTCCACGCCTTCATCGACGACCCGGGCGTGCGGCTGGTCGGTTTCGAAGCGGCCGGCGACGGCGTCGAAACCGGAAGGCACGCAGCCACTTTCACCGGCGGCTCGCCGGGTGCGTTCCAGGGTTCGTTCTCCTACCTGCTGCAGGACGAGGACGGCCAGACCATCGAATCGCATTCCATCTCAGCCGGTTTGGACTACCCGGGCGTCGGTCCCGAGCACGCCTTCCTCAAGGACACCGGTCGCGCCGAATACCGGCCGGTGACCGATACCGAGGCCATGGAAGCGTTCGGCCTGTTGTGCCGCACTGAGGGCATCATCCCGGCGATCGAGTCGGCGCACGCGGTGGCGGGTGCTTTGAAACTTGGTAGCGAACTGGGTCCGGGTTCAGTGATCGTGGTGAACCTGTCCGGACGTGGCGACAAGGACGTCGAGACGGCGGCGAAGTGGTTCGGGCTACTGGACGGCGAGACTGGGGAAGCGTCATGAGCCGACTGGCTGGACTGTTCGAATCGTGCCGGGCCGAAGGGCGTTCGGCACTGATCGGGTACCTGCCGACCGGCTACCCGGACGTGCAGACCTCGATCGACGCGATGGTTGCCATGACCGAATCCGGTTGCGACATCATCGAAGTCGGCGTTGCGTACTCCGATCCCGGGATGGACGGGCCGGTTATCGCGGCTGCCACCAACACCGCTCTGCAAGGCGGGGTGCGGGTCCGCGATGCGCTGCGGGCGGTCGAGGCGATCAGTAACGCCGGCGGTCACGCCGTCGTCATGACCTACTGGAATCCGGTGCTGCGCTGGGGCGTTGACGCCTTCGCGCGCGACCTGGCGTCGGCCGGCGGCCTCGGTCTGATCACCCCCGACCTCATTCCTGACGAGGCCGACGAGTGGTTCAGCGTCTCCGACGCACACAACCTGGACCGCATCTTCCTGGTGGCGCCGTCGTCCACGCCCGAGCGGCTGGCTGCCACGGCGGCTGCCTCGCGCGGGTTCGTCTACGCCGCGTCGACCATGGGCGTGACGGGTGCGCGCGATGCGGTATCGAACATGGCGCCGGAATTGGTGGCCCGCGTGCGGGCCGTGTCAGACATCCCGGTGGGTGTCGGCCTCGGCGTGCGCTCGCGGGAACAGGCTGCCGAGATCGCGGCCTACGCCGACGGAGTCATCGTCGGCTCGGCGCTCGTGTCGGCGCTCGGCGACGGCGGCATCCCCGCGGTCCGAGCGTTGTCCGAAGAACTGGCCCACGGAGTGCGACAGAAAGTTTCCGCGTGACCACATCGCTGCTGGCATACATCCCGAGTCCGGCCCAGGGCGTCTGGCACTTGGGGCCGGTACCGATCCGGGCGTACGCGCTCTGCATCATCACCGGCATCATCGCGGCGCTCATCATCGGCGATCGCCGCTGGGTGGCGCGCGGCGGTGAACAGGGCGTCATCTACGACATCGCGCTGTGGACGGTGCCGTTCGGTCTCGTCGGTGGTCGCCTGTACCACCTGATGACGGACTGGCGTACCTACTTCGCCGAGGGTGGCGCGGGTATCTCCGGAGCCGTCCGGATCTGGGACGGCGGCCTTGGCATCTGGGGCGCGGTCGCACTCGGCGGCGTCGGTGCGTGGATCGGCTGCCGCCGGCACGGAATTCCGTTGCCCGCGTTCGGCGATGCCGTCGCACCCGGGGTGATCCTGGCCCAGGCCATCGGCCGGTTGGGCAACTACTTCAACCAGGAGCTGTACGGCCGGCCGACCGATCTGCCGTGGGGTCTGCAGATCTTCCAGCGCAGCGATGGCTCCGGTGTGGTCAATCCGCACCTGCTCAACGGGGTATCGACGGGGCAGGTCTACGACGTCGTGCACCCGACGTTCCTCTACGAATTGCTGTGGAACCTCCTGGTTTTCTTCTTGCTGCTCTGGGCCGACCGCCGCTTCAAGTTGGGTCACGGCCGACTGTTCGCGCTGTACGTCGCCGCCTACTGCGTCGGCCGCTTCGGCGTCGAGTTGATGCGCAGCGACACCGCCACGCTGATCGCCGGTATCCGGGTCAACTCGTTCACCTCGACGTTCGTGTTCATCGGTGCGGTGGTCTACATGATGGTGGCGCCGCGGGGCCGTGAGGATCCGGCGACGCTCGGTGGCCGTCATGCCGACGAAGCGGAGGCTGAAGCCGACGTCGAGGCTGAGGGCGCGCTGTTGGCCGTGCCGGTGGCTGTTGCGGCCGGTGCTGCTGTCGGCGGCGGGGACGACGCCGAGGAAGTCGCCGACGAGGCCGACGCCGTCGAGACCCAACCCGACGAAACTGTGGCTCTCGCAGAGCAGGCCGTCGACTTGGACGAGCCGGCTGACGAAGCTGAGTCCGACGAGGACGCTGCTGAGGCTGAGGCAGCGGATACCGAGGAGCCGGGCGACGAAGCCGAAGACGCGGTCGACGAGGACGCAGTCGACGCCGAGGCAGCCGTAGAGGAATCTGTCGACGAATCCGTTGAGAAGCCAGTCGATTCCGACGAGGTCGAGGACGAGGACGAATCCGACAACGAGGCCGAAGAGCTGGCCGTCGACGAGGACGAGCCTGCCGAAGAAGCCGACGAGGACGAAGCCGCCGAATCGATCGGGGAGACAGCGGAATCCGAGGACTCTGATGCGGCCGAGACCGAAGACGCAGCAGTCGAGGAAGACGTTGTCGCGGAGGATGACGCAGCCGAGGCTGAAGATGAGGCTGCGGACGTCGCCGACGAGGACGCCGACGAACCTGCCGCCGACGAAGCGGCCGCGGAGACAACGGAATCCGAAGAGTCAGCCGACGAGGCTGACGGCAGCACCGACGAAGAGCCCGACGCCGACGGCGAAGACGACGCAGACGAGGCTGAAGAAGTCGCCGACGAGGCTGCCGACGAAGCCGATTCCGACGATGAACCGGCCGATGAGCCGGTCGAAGAAGCTGAGCAGAAGGTGGCAGCCACCGAAAAGGTTGAGCCAGTTGGGGTTCCCGTGTGGGAGCCGCCGGCGCCTCGTCGTCGTTGGTGGCGTCGTCAGGGCTGAGGCCAGAACCTCGTCGTTGCCCCTGCGATGAGGGCGGAAACGGCCGAGTAGCGAAGACCCTGGGCGCAGGCTCAGCGCGGCCTCACATTATTACCGCTGCGAAAGTGCGCACAAGCTGGAGTTCATGCGATCGGTATGTTCCTGACTCACCGGTCATTTTCGTGTTTGCGGTGGTTGGATGTCCCCTGTGGATGACATAGCCGACGGAGCGCAGCTGCAGCAGTCTCGGCAGGACCGCATCCTCAATGCTGCGCTGCAGGTGTTTGCGCAACGGGGCACGTCCGATGCGACGCTGCAGATGGTGGCGGATACGGCCGGTGTGTCGGTCGGGCTGGTGCAGCACCATTTCGGCACCAAGGACGGGTTGATCAAAGCCGTCGATGGCGTGGCCATGAACCTCATCAGCAGCACCATGTTCGCCGCTTTGAAGAGCCCGGGTCCCGATTCGGTGGAAGAGATCGGCAGGGCGGTGCACTGCCTGCTCACCGAGCACCTGGTGGTCATGGACTATCTCGGCCGGGCGGTGGCCTCTGAAACCCCCAGTGGCATAGCGCTATTCGATGCCATGGCCCGCAGTGGCATCGAGCGGTGGGAGCGCATGGTCGAGTCCGGCGATGCGGTGGACGGCCTCGATCCGGTCTGGGCCGGGCTGAACCCATTGATCCTGACGCTGGGCTCGATCGTCTTGCGCCGGCACCTGGACCGTCATCTGCCCGCGTCGTTCACCTCTGATCCGGAACTGGCCAGGTGGGAACACTCGGTCAATGAGTTGATCCGGCACGGTCAGTTGCGCCAATAAGCCCCCACTGGGTTTGCCCGAACCGTTACAATACGGCAATATTGTCGCCGGTTCGCGGCGAACGTCGGTGTCGAGGGGTCACCGACGTTCGCATTTCACCGCCTCAGAGCCTCTTGATGCCCTGAATGATCCTGTTGAACGGTTGCGTCGTCATCACTCCGTTCCTCAAGCTCCGCTGCATGACGCCGGCATTGACCAGCACCAGATAGCGCACTCCGCAATCCCGCCATTCGGCGGCCTGCGCGATGACTTCGTCGACGGTTCCGTTGAGGCAAATCTCGCGCATCAGCGACGGCGGGATGGCGGCAACGTGGGACAGCGCGGTTTCTTCGTCCATGCCGTGCGGCAGCAGATCCTGGGCGCCCGAGAAACCGGCTCCCAGGGGATGTTGGGCACCGTGGCGGGCGTAGACCTCGTCGGAGGCGTTGAGTGCCAACGACTTGATTATCTCGGAGTCCAGCGCCGCATCAACGGCGTCGCGACTGCGGCCAGTGATGACGAACAACATGACGGCGGGGAGCACGGCCATCGGGTCGCGGCCCGCGTCAGATGCCACCGTGCGGACGACTTCCAGGCGTTGGACGTAATCCTTTGGCCGGTGCGGGAATCCAGGGAAGTAGGCATCCGCGTAGCGCCCGGTTGCGCGTAACATCCGTGGCCCGTGCGCGCCTATCCAGATCTCGGGCCACTTGCCGCGGTAGGGCGGCAGCTCGAAAAGGGCATCACGCAAGGGGAAATACGGCGAGTCCCGATTGACCAGTTCGCCGCCCGAATCCCAGAGCGCGCGGATGGTGGCCATCGCTTCTTCGAACCGGGCCACGGGGGCGGACCAGTCGACGCCGTACGGTTCGTTTCCTTCTCGTTCCCCCGGGCCGATACCCAGGATCGCCCGTCCACGGGTGAGCAGGTGCAGCGTCGCGGCCGCCTGCGCGGTGACGGCGGGATTCCGGCGGCCGGTGTCGGTCACGCCAACGCCGAGCCGCAGTCGACCGACTCGATTGCGAGCTGCGATGTGCCCCAGCATGGTCCACGGCTCCATACTGGCGTCGATCTTCGGCACGACTCTGGCTGCACCACAGTACTTTTGTTTCCATAGCGACCGCGGAAACAGTTGATTGAGATGGTCGGGCACCCAGAACGAATCGACGCGGCTCGCGACCGCACCCAGATAGCTGGCCCGGGTGAACGTCTCGGCAGCCGGCCGTGCGGCGAGGATCGGATCCGCGACACCGACACGCATTCGGGTGGTTGTGGTCATTGCGTTCCTCTCCGTTCGCGCTGGTCGATTTCCGGCATCGAATTCGGGGTCGGTCCGTCCACTGTCCGTTGCGCGGCCGCGCAGAGCATCAGCCGAACGGCGTAGATCGGCGATCGGTGTTCCGGCCGGGCATCATGGACTGATGACGTCAGGCAGGGTCGCGCGCGTGGCGGCGGTGGCCGGCACCGGAGGCGTGGCACTGGCCGCGCTGACGTACATCGGCCTGGCCGATCCGCACCGCCCCGGATTCGGGTTTCCCCCGTGCCCGTTCAAAGCGCTCACCGGATGGAACTGTCCGCTGTGCGGCGGGCTGCGCATGACCCACGACGTGTTGCACGGCAACTTCTCGGCCGCCGTGGTCGACAACGTGTTCGCGCTCGTCGGATTGCCGTTGCTGGTGGCATGGCTGGTCGTGTGCTGGCGACGACAGCTGTCGGTGGCGCCGCCGCTGGTGACCGCGCTGGTGGCGATGGTCGTGTGGACGGTGGTCCGCAATCTGCCGGGATTCCCGCTGGTGCCGACGTTCAGCCAGCCGTAGCGGCCGGCCGCGGACACCACGTCGCAACTCCCTGTTCGACTGATATTGACGTGCTGACGGCGCTCCCGGCGGACCGTTATCTGAATCGATCCACTATGCTCATGCACTGTGAATAGGCGCGGAAAGATCGTCTGTACCCTGGGCCCGGCTACCTCCACCGATGAGACCGTCAGGGCGCTGGTGGAAGCTGGGATGGATGTGGCACGGCTGAACTTCAGTCACGGTGCGCACGCTGACCACGAGGTGGCGTACAAGCGGGTTCGTCAGGCTTCCGACGCCTCGGGCCGCGCGGTCGGCATCCTGGCCGATCTGCAGGGCCCCAAGATTCGGCTCGGTCGCTTCGCTGACGGACCCACCGAGTGGCGCACCGGCGAGACGGTGCGGATCACCGTCGATGAGTGCGAGGGCACCCACGACCGCGTGTCGACCACCTACAAGCAGCTGGCCGAGGATGCTGTCGCCGGCGACCGCCTGCTCGTCGATGACGGCAACATCGGACTGACGGTCACCGAGGTCGACGGCAATGACGTGGTCTGTACCGTCACTGAAGGCGGGCGGGTCAGCAACAACAAGGGCCTGTCCCTGCCCGGGATGAACGTGTCCGTGCCGGCCTTGTCCGAGAAGGATATCGACGACCTGAAGTTCGCCCTGAAACTCGGCGTCGACCTCATCGCGCTGTCGTTCGTCCGGTCGCCGGCCGACATCGAACTCGTGCACGAGGTGATGGACGAGGTGGGCCGCCGGGTTCCGGTGATCGCCAAGCTGGAGAAGCCCGAGGCCGTCGACAACCTCGAGGCCATCGTGCTGGCCTTCGACGCAGTCATGGTCGCCCGCGGTGACCTGGGCGTCGAACTGCCGCTCGAGGAAGTGCCGTTGGTGCAGAAGCGCGCCATCCAGATGGCCAGGGAGAACGCCAAGCCCGTCATCGTGGCCACTCAGATGCTGGAGTCGATGATCGAGAACTCCCGCCCCACCCGGGCCGAGGCCTCGGACGTCGCCAATGCGATTCTCGACGGCGCCGACGCCGTGATGCTCTCCGGCGAGACCTCGGTCGGCAAGTACGCGCTCGAGGCCGTGCGGACCATGGCGCGCATCGTGAAAGCCGTCGAGGCGAATTCCACGGACGCGCCGCCGTTGACCCATGTGCCGCGCACCAAGCGTGGCGTCATCTCCTACGCGGCCCGCGACATCGGGGAGCGACTGGACGCCAAGGCGCTGGTCGCGTTCACCCAGTCCGGGGACACCGTGCGCCGGCTGTCCCGCCTGCACACCCCGCTGCCGCTGCTGGCGTTCACCGACCTGCCGGAGGTGCGCAGCCAGCTGGCGCTGACCTGGGGGACCGAGACGTTCATCGTCCCGCAGATGGACAGCACCGACGGCATGATCCAGGAGGTCGACAAGGCGCTGCTGGAGCTGGACCGCTACAAGCGCGGTGACCTGGTGGTCATCGTCGCGGGCGCGCCGCCGGGCACAGTAGGCTCGACCAACCTGATCCACGTGCACCGGATCGGGGAGGAAGACCACTAGCGGGAGCGACACGTGACGACAGCTGATTTCGAGGAACTGCTCAAGGTTCTCGATGTCGCCCGGGTCGATGACGACACCTTCACCGGTGGTCATCCCAGCCGGAACCCGGTCCGTACCTTCGGCGGTCAGATGATGGCGCAGGCGTTCGTCGCCGCCAGTCGTACCGTGCCGCCGAAGCTGCCGCCGACGACGATCACGACGCACTTCATCGCCGGCGGCGACCCGGAGCGGGACCTGGAGTTCAAGGTGGTCCGGTTGCGCGACGAGCGGCGGTTCGCCAACCGCCGGGTCGACGTCATGCAGGGCGACACGCTGCTGGCGACGGCGTTGGTGTCACACCTGGCCGGCGGACGGAGTCTGGAGCATGGCGTCAAGGCGCCTGCGGTGCCGGATCCGTTGTCGCTGCCCACGATTGACGATCTGCTGAAGGGCTACGAGGAGACCGTTCCGCTGTTCGTCGAGGCGCTCAAACCGATCGAATGGCGCTACACCAACGACCCGGCCTGGGTGATGCGCGACAAGGGCGGCAAGCTCGACCACAACCGCGTGTGGCTCAAGACGATGGGCGCCATGCCCGACGACCAGGTGTTGCACGCCGCGGCGCTGGTGTACTCGTCGGACACGACGCTGTTGGACTCGATCATCACCACCCACGGGCTGTCGTGGGGCCACGACCGGATTTTCGCGGTCAGCATGAACCACACCGTCTGGTTCCACCGGCCGATCAAGTTCGACGACTGGGTGCTGTATTCGACGACGTCGCCGGTGGCCGCCGACTCGCGGGGCCTGGCGTCGGGGCACTTCTTCGACCGGGCCGGCCAGGTGCTGGCGACGGTGACCCAGGAAGGCATCGTCAAACACTTTCCGGGCTAAGGCCTTTCGGTCTCAGCCCTCGACCTTGACGCCGAATTCCTTCTCGATGCGACTCCGAAAGTCCTGGACGCAGGTGCTCTGCGCGTTCTGGTCCTGCCCGGCGCGCGTCATGCAGTCGGTGTAGTCGCTGAACCCGACCTGGCGGTAGAAGCCGATCACCACGAAGACGAACACCACCGCCAGGACCGTGGCCAGCGCGCCCAGCGCGATGCCCGCCCCGGCCACCACGGCGTTGTTGGCGAGCCCCTCTTTGACCCGGTTGCGGCCGATGACGCCGCATGCGACGGCACCAAGCCCGAACAGCAGCCCACCGACCACCGACCACGAGGTCAGCAGTCCCACGATGCCCAGCACCAGCGCCGTGGTGCCCATACCGTTGCGCGGAGCCGCCGTGTACGGCCCGTATGCCGCGTTGGCGTACGGCGGCGGTGGCGGCGGGGGATACCCGCCACCGGGATACATGCTCATGACTGCGCAGGGTACCCGTCGTTGCTGAGGTCCAGCACCGTGCAGTCCAGGTTCGCCGGCAGATGGTGGGTGGCCACCACCACCGCGCGGTCGGCGCCGAACAGTGCACCCGGAGTGAGGAGTTCGGTGAGCAACCGCTCGCTGTCCGCCGCATCGAGGTGTTCGGTCGGTTCGTCGAGGAGCACCACGGGGAAGTCGGTCAGCAGGGCGCGGGCGAGCAGCAGTCGGCGCCGCTGGCCGGCCGATACCGCGGCGGCCCCGCCGACGAGCAGGGTGGACAGACCGTCGGGCAGCGTCGCCAGCCACGGACCCAGGCCGACCTGTTCCAGGGCGGTGGTGAGTTCGCCGTCGGTGGCATCGCCCCGGGCCACCAGGAGGTTGTCGCGCAGCGTGGTGTCGAACAGGTGCGCATCCTCGGCGAAAAACCCTGCCGGTGAATCGGTTTCGCGGAAGCGGTCGGCAGTCGACAACAGCAAGGTGGTCTTGCCGCGGCCACTGGCCCCCAGCACGGCGACTCGATCGCCGGCCGCCGGCTCGAGCGGTGGGACGGCCGTGAGGACGCGGTCGTCGGGATCTTCGGTCAGCATGCCGGTCAGCCGCGCGATGGCGATGCGGGCTCGCGTCAGCTGCACCGCCGCGGCCGGCAGGGCGCCGGTTGCCTCGAACGCCGACAACGGCAGCAGCATGAGGACCGCCAGCGTGGTGGGCGCGACGGTCGAGGTCAGCGAGATGGCGGCCAGCACCGCGGCGATGGCACTCGCGCCGGTGGCCAGGATCGGGACCGCGGCGGCCAGGGCGGCGGGCCGGGCGGCGCGGTCGGCGGCGTCGCCCCAGCGCCGGTGGTCCTCGGTGGCCTGCGCGATGACGTCGGTCAGTCGGCCGGCCACCGCCAGTTCCGCGGCATGGTCGAGGGCCAGCATGACGGCCCCGTCGCGGTCTGAATGATGTTCGGCGGCAAGGCGCTCGGTGGCCTCCGCGGCGCGGGCCGCCTGCCAAGGCGCCCACCCGCCGGCGACCACCAGCCCGGCCGCGAGGGCCAGGGCCGCGGCGGGGGAAATGACGGCGATGACGATCACCGAGGCAGTCGAAAGCACCGTCGCCACGGCGATGGGTAACACCGAGCGCACCAGGGTGTCGGCCAGATCGTCGACGGAAGCGCCCGCGCGCGAGACCAATTCGCCGCTGCTCAGGCGCAGCACCGTCGCCGGTGGTGCGGCGCACAGGCGCCGGTACAGCTCGGTGCGGGCCCGGCCTGCGGCCCGCAGGGCCACGTCGTGCGATGCCAGGCGTTCGCAATAGCCCAGTACCCCACGGGAAATGCCGAACAGGCGAACCGCCACCACCGCGACAGACAACTGGAGAATCGGCGGTTGTTGCCAGGCCCGGGTGATCAGCCAGGCCGACACCCCGGCCAGGGCGAGGGCGCTGCCGAGCGCCGCGGACCCGAGGAAGACCGCCAGCGCCAGACGCGGGAGACGGGGCCGGAGCAACGCGATCGCGAATCTAACTGTGGACACGGGAAGCACCTCCCACCTGGACGACCTCGTCGCCGATGGCCAGCACCGCGTCGCGGTGTCCGACGACCAGCACGGTGGCACCGGCCTCGGCGCGGGCCCGGATCGCGTGCAGTACCTGGATTTCCAGCTCGGCGTCCAAATGTGAGGTCGGTTCGTCGAGCAGCAGTACCGGGCAGGGCCTGCCGAGGACCCGGGCCAGCGCCAGCCGCTGCCGCTGGCCCAGCGACAGCCCGGAGCCACCGCGGCCCAGCACGGTGTCCAGTCCGGCGGGCAGCGTGGCCAGCACCTCGTCGAATCCCGATGCGCGGCAGGCACCGTCGAGGTCGGGGAGGGTGCCGAGCAGTTCCAGGTTCTCCCGCACGGTGCCCGGAACCAGTACCGGCCGTTGGGGCAGCCAGCCGATCTGTTGCCACCAGTGCTGCCGGTCCAGCGTGCCGACCTCGAGTCGGTGCGCGTCATCTCCGATGAGTACCCGGCCTGCGTCGGGCGGCGTCAGCCCCAGAATCGCCTGCAGCGCCGTGCTTTTCCCGCTGCCGTTGGGCCCGGTCAGCACGGTCACCGCGCCGGGCGCGGCCCGCAGTGTCAGCTGGTGCGGCGCCGGCCCGTCGCGGCCGTCGATGCTGACCTGCTCCAACTCGATGGTCGGCCGCGCCCCGATCCGCGCGGTGCCGGATTCCGGTTGCCCGGCGGCTGCCAGCAGGTGGTAGGCCTGCCCGAAGGCGACCTTGCCGTCCTGCGCCGCATGAAATTCCACGCCGACGCGGCGCAGCGGCCAGAACACCTCGGGGGCCAGCAGCAGGACGGTCAGGGCGACCGGCAGCGTGACCCCACCGCTGACCAGCCGCAGACCGACGCCGACGGCGACCAGCGCCACCCCCAGCGTCGCCAGCAATTCGAGGACCAGCGCCGACAGGAACGCGATACGCAGCGTGGCCAGGGCCGAATGCCGATGTGCGTCTGACAGTTCGGTGATGCGTGGCGCGGCGCCCTCGGCGCGGCCGAGGGCGCGCAGGGTGGGAATGCCCGCGATGAGGTCGAGCAGACGCGACTGCAGGGTGGCCATGGCGGCCAGCGCGGCCGCTGACCGCTCGGTTGTCATGACACCGATCAGCACCATGAACAGTGGGATCAGCGGCAGCGCGATCAGGACGACCGCCGCGGATTTCAAGTCGCAGGCGGCGATCACGATCACGGCCGCCGGCGTCAACAACACGGACATGACCACGGCGGGCAGGTAGCGGGTGAAGTACGGCCGCAGTCCATCCAGGCCGCGGGTCAGCAGGATCGCGGCCTCGTCGTGCACCGCCTGTCGACGGTGCGGCGGCAGTGCGGCGACGACGGTGAGCACCTGCGCATCGAGGTCGGCGATCATCGCGGTGGCGCCGTGCTGGCTCAACCTGGCCTGCCACCACTGGGCGCCGGCGCGCACTGCCCACAGTGCGGCGACCGCCGCCAGCCTTGGCGCCCAATGCGACAGCGGTGCGCCGGTGGTGATGACCCCGGCCACCACCTGCGCGGTGAGCACTGCCGCGGCGAGCGCCGCGGCAGTGATGACGACCCCGCTGCCGACCGTGGCCGTCAGATGCCGCCGCAGACCGGCGGTCATGCGGGGATTGGTCGACGATCGGGTCAGTGCGGCCCGCCGTTCGGGGACAACCCGATGGAAGCCGGGATGTGCTCGGCCGAAATCCGTTGCCGGAATACCCAGTACGTCCAGCCCTGGTAGGCGATCACCAGCGGCGTGAGCAGCAGCGCGGCCCAGGTCATCACCTTGAGGGTGTACGGCGACGACGACGCGTTGTGGATGGTCAGGCTCCACGCCGGGTCGAGGGTCGACGGAATGAGATTCGGGTACAGGCAGCCGAACAGCAGCGCGACCACGGCGGCGACGACCACCGCCGTCGCCGCGAATGCCCAGCCGTCGGCGCGGCGCGTCCACACCAGCCGGACGGCCGAAAGCTGTGCCACCACAGCGATTCCCAGTGCTATCCAGGTCACGTCGTCGCCGTAGGCCACCTGGGTCCAGATGCCGAACGCGGCGACGATCACGGTCACCGGAACGGTCAGTCGGGTGGCGAAGCGGCGCGCGTCATCATGCACGGCCCCTTCGGTTTTGAGCGTGACGAACACTGCGCCGTGGAACGCGAACAGGCTGGCCGTGGCGATGCCGCCGAGCAGCGAGTACGGGTTGAGCACGTCACCGGCCGACAGCTGAATCTGATGGTGGGCGTCGACCGGGAGGCCGCGCAGGATGGAGGCGAAGGCCACGCCCCACAGCACGGCGGGCAGCCAGGAGCCCATGGCGATGCCGATGTCGGCCCGTCGGCGCCACTGCGGATCGTCGATCTTGCCGCGCCATTCGATGGCGCAGACCCGCACGATCATGCCGACCAGGATGGCCAGCAGTGGCAGGTAGAGGCCCGAGAACAGCGTGGCGTACATGCCCGGGAACGCCGCGAACATCGCGGCGCCCGCGGTGATGATCCAGACCTCGTTGCCGTCCCACACCGGTCCGATGGTGTTCAGTCCGGCGCGGCGGTGCTGTTCCGGGTCGCCTTTGACGGCGCTGTCGGTGCGCCCGAAGAACTCCATGAGCATGCCGACGCCGAAGTCGAACCCCTCCAGGACGAAGAAGCCCACGAAGAGCGCGGCCAGGATGACGAACCAGAGGTTCTGAAGTGTCATGGCTGCCCCTTCCTAGTACGCGAACGACAGTGGCGCGACGTCGTCGCTGTCGGGTGGGGTGGGTGGTGTCGGCTCGGCGTCGTGTTCGAGTGGCCCCTCGAGCGTGTAGCGGCGCAGCAGCCAGAACCAGATGACGGCCAGCAGCGCGTAGAGCGTCGTGAAAGTGATCAGGGAGATCCAGACCGTGCCCGCGCTGTGGTCCGACACGCCCTGCCGGATCGTGAGATGCAGGTTCGGGTCGCCCGTCGGGTTGTTGGCGACCACCCAGGGTTGGCGGCCCATCTCGGTGAAGACCCAGCCTGCGCTGTTGGCCAGGAACGGCATGGGCAGCGTCACCAGTGCGAAGATGCTCAGCCACCGCTGCGTCGGGATTCGGCCCTTGCGCGTCAACCACAGGGTGGTGAGCGCGAAAAGCCCTGGGAAGGCCAGCAATCCGATCATCATGCGGAACGACCAGTAGGTGACGAACAGGTTGGGTCGGTAGTCACCCGGGCCGTACTTGGCGACGTATTCCTTCTGCAGGTCCTGCACGCCCTCCAATCGGACGCCCTCGAACTTGCTCTCGGCCAGGAAGGGCAGCACGTACGGCACCTCGATGACGTGCGTGACGCTGTCGCAGTTGTTGTGGGTACCGATGGTCAGGACCGAGAAGTCCGGGTCGGTTTCGGTGTGGCACAACGATTCTGCCGACGCCATCTTCATGGGCTGTTGGACGAACATCAGCTTGCCCTGGAAGTCCCCGGTGAGCCCGAGCGAGGCCGCTGCGACCAGCGCGATGGAACAGCCCAGCATGGCGGCCGGGCGGAACATGGTGCGCGATTCTTCGGTGTTGCCGCCGCGCACCATCCACCAGGCGCTGATCGCCGCGACGAAGGTCGAGGCCGTCAGGATCGCGCCGCCGACCGTGTGCGTGAACGCCGCGATGCCCGTGTTGTTGGTCAACAGCTCCCAGATGCTGGTGAGCTCTGCCCGTCCGGTCTCCGGATTGTAGTGCGCGCCAACTGGATGCTGCATGAACGAGTTGGCCGAGATGATGAAGAACGCCGACGCGTTCACGCCGAACGCGACGATCCAGATACACGCCAGGTGCACCAGTCGGGGCAGTTTGGTCCAGCCGAAGATCCACAGCCCGAGGAAGGTGGATTCGAAGAAGAACGCGGCCAGGCCCTCCAGCGCCAGGGGCGCGCCGAACACGTCACCGACGAATCGTGAGTACTCACTCCAGTTCATCCCGAACTGGAATTCCTGCACGATGCCCGTGGCCACGCCGAGGGCGAAGTTGATCAGGAACAGCTTGCCGAAGAACTTGGTGAGCCGATACCAGGCCGAGTTGCCGGTCACCACCCAGATGGTCTGCATGACGGCCAACAGCGGCGCGAGGCCGATGGTCAGCGGGACCAGGATGAAGTGGTAGACGGTGGTGATCCCGAACTGCCACCTCGATACGTCCAGTGCGTCCATTGAGCCTGCCCCGAGCCGGAGGGATTGATCTACGACTTACTGTAGTAGTTCATGCGGGTGGTGGTCTAGACCTGCCGAACAGGCAATTGTGTGGCCAGGCGCACACGTGCGCCCGGCCACACAGCACATTCCGGTCAACGGCCTCAGGCGTTGGTCGTCGCCTCGTCGATGGCCTTGTCAACAGCCTTGGCGCCCTTGCGGATTCCGAACGCGGTGATCACTTCGGCGACGCCGGTGACCACCAGCCAGATGCCGGTCACCAGTGCCAACGTGCCGATCGACTCGATCGGCGAGCCCAGCACGACGAAGCCCGCGATCAGGCTGATGATGCCGAGGAAGATGTTCCAGCCGCGGGCGGGAAGGGTGGGGTCGCTGATCGCCGACACGGTGGTGGCCACCCCACGGAAGATGAAGCCGATGCCGATCCAGATGGCCAGCAGCAGTACGGCATCGCCGATGTGGCGGAACGCCAGCACGGCGAGCACCAGGGATGCCGCGCCGCTGATGAAGGCCAGCACCCGGCCACCGGCCGAGATGTGCAGGCTGAAGGCGAACACCACCTGGCCGATGCCGCTGATGAGCAGGTAGGCGCCGAACGCGATCGCGGCCACCAGGATGGTGATGCCGGGCCAGGCCAACACGGCCGCACCGAGTGCTACGGCGAGCAGGCCCGAGATGAGGGCGGATTTCCACAGGTGCTGCAACAGACTTGGCGGAGTTTGCGTGGTCATTGACGCAGTCTCACATATTTGACGCGGGCTGCGCAGAGTTCGGACGACCCTGTTTTTCACGGTGGACAACCGTCGATTGGCACGCTTGATGACCACAGTGCCGATAAGGTGCTCCCAAGTCATGGCAGGTGTGATCGGTACAGAGTGAAGCAGTAGGGAAGAGGCAACGTGTCAGGTGTCAGTCGGACCCGTCGGGGCACAGCATGGCGCATTGCAGTGGTGGTGGCTGCCAGTAGCGCATTGGCGCTGTCGGGCTGCACGAAGAACACCGAATCCACGTCGCCCGCGTCGAGTTCGTCGGCCGCTCCGGCCGCCAAGGTCGAGTCGATCGCCAACACCGTGCCGGAGGCCATCAAGTCCAGCGGCAAGCTGATCGTCGGCGTGAACCTTCCGTACGCGCCCAACGAGTACAAGGATTCGAGCACCGGGAAGATCGTCGGATTCGATGTCGACCTGATGAATGCCATCGCCCAGACGCTCGGCCTGACGGTCGACTACCGGGAGGAATCGGACTTCTCCAAGATCATCCCGGCGATCCAGGCCGGCACCTACAACGTCGGGATGTCGTCGTTCACCGACAGCAAGCAGCGTGAGCAGCAGGTCGACTTCGTCACCTACTTCTCGGCCGGCAGCCTGTGGGCGCAGCGCGCGGGTGGCCAGATCGACCCGAACAACGCCTGCGGCAAGAAGGTGGCGGTCGAGTCGACCACGGTGCAGGACACCGAGGAACTGCCCGCCAAGTCCAAGACGTGCACCGACGCCGGCAAGCCGCCCATCGACGTGGTGAAGTTCGACAACCAGGACCAGGCCGCCAATGCGGTCGTCGTCGGCCAGGCTGACGCCATGTCGGCTGATTCGCCGGTGACGCTGTGGGCGATCAAGCAGACGGGCGGCAAGCTGGTGCAGGCGGGCGAGGTCTTCAATTCGTCGCCGTACGGCTGGCCGGTCAAGAAGGGGTCCCCGTTGGCCCAGTCGCTGTTGCAGGCGCTGCAGCACCTGATCGACAACGGCACCTACAAGCAGATCGCGACCAGCTGGGGCGTGCAGGCCGGGATGATCGACAAGCCGGTCGTCAACGGGGCCACCAGCTGACGTGACGAGTGCTGAGTCGGCGGCTGCCCCGCACGGGCCTGCTGCCATCGACGCGGTGCCGCTACGACACCCGTGGCGGTGGGTGGGGGCCGTCGCGATCCTCGTCATCGCCGGCCTGTTCGTCTACGGTGCCGCCACCAACGAGGCCTACGGGTGGGACACCTACCTCAAGTACCTGCTCGACGAGCGGGTGGCCGAGGCGGCCTGGAATACGTTGCAGCTCACCATCTATGCGATGACGATCGGCTTGGTGCTCGGCGTCATCCTGGCCGTGATGCGGCTGTCGCCCAACCCGGTGTTCCGGGCGGTCGCGTGGGGCTATCTGTGGATTTTCCGCGGTACTCCGGTGTACGTGCAGCTGGTGTTCTGGGGCCTGTTCCCGTCGATCTACCAGAACATCCAGATCGGGGTGCCGTTCGGCCCGTCGCTGTTCCACATCCAGCTGCAGGGTCTGTCGCTGGCGTTCGAGATGGCGTTCATCGGACTGGGCCTCAACGAAGCCGCCTACATGGCCGAAATCATCCGTGCCGGAATCATTTCCGTCCCGGAGGGGCAGACGGAGGCGTCGGTCGCCCTCGGCATGTCGTGGTGGATGACCATGCGGCGCACGGTCCTGCCGCAGGCGATGCGGGTGATCGTGCCGCCCACCGGCAACGAGTTGATCAGCATGCTCAAGACCACCTCGCTGGTCACCGCCGTGCCGTACACCCTCGAGCTCTACACTCGTACCCGCGACATCTCGGCGGTGCTGTTCCAGCCCATCCCGCTGCTGCTGGTGGCCGCCACCTGGTACCTGGTCATCACCAGCGTGCTGATGGTCGGGCAGTTCTACCTGGAGCGGTACTTCTCGCGGGGGGCGTCGCGGAAGCTGACGACCAAACAGCTTGAGGCCCTTGCCCGGGCACAACTGGGAGACCACGGGGGTGTGCCCGCATGACCCTCATGGTGCGCGCCGAGCAGGTGTGCAAGAACTTTGGTGCCTTGGAGGTACTCAAGGGCGTCTCCCTGGAAGTCGAGCGTGGCCAGGTTCTCGTGCTCGTCGGTCCCTCCGGTTCCGGCAAGTCGACGTTCCTGCGGTGTATCAATCACCTGGAACAGGTCAGCGCCGGACGGCTGTACGTGGACGAGCAGCTGGTCGGGTACCGCGAGCGCGGCGGCAAGCTGCATGAACTCCCGCCCCGGGAAGCCGCCCGCCAGCGCCGCGACGTCGGCATGGTGTTCCAGCATTTCAATCTGTTCCCGCACCGGACCGCGCTGGAGAACATCGTCGAGGCACCGGTCCATGTCAAGGGTGTCAAGCGCGCTGTGGCGCTGAGCCGCGCGCGGGAACTGCTCGACCAGGTCGGGTTGTCCAGCAAGGCCGACGCGTATCCGGCCCAGTTGTCGGGAGGCCAGCAACAGCGGGTCGCGATCGCCCGTGCGCTGGCGATGGAGCCCAAACTGATGCTCTTCGACGAGCCAACCTCGGCTCTGGACCCCGAGCTGGTCGGGGACGTGCTCGCGGTTATGAAGAATCTGGCCCAGCTGGGCATGACGATGGTGGTGGTCACCCACGAGATGGGCTTCGCGCGCGAGGTCGCCGACGAGCTGGTGTTCATGGACGCCGGCGTGGTGGTCGAGCGCGGCGCCCCGCGTGAGGTGATGGCCAACCCGAAACATGAACGCACGAAGGCCTTCCTGTCCAAAGTGATGTAGTGGCCGTGCACCTCGCTTCCGAGCCGGACCCCGCTGCCCCGCTGTGGCGGGCCGCGCAGGGCTTCCGGCTGCTCAGCTGCCTGTACGCCTTGGGTTTTCAGCTCGCCGTGAATGACGATCTGCGGCACCCCTCCGTCACGTGGGCGCTGTTCGGGGTCCTCATGGCCTGGAGCGGGGCGTGTGCGGTGGCCTATCTGCGCGGCTTCGGCAGGCGGACGGGCTGGGTGCTGGCCGAGGTGCTGGTGGTGGTGCTGCTGGTGTTGTCGACCGACCTGGTGGCGTCTCCGGCGTGGATCGCCGGCAACCAGTCGTGGCCGACGACGTTGTGGGCCACCAACGCGACGTTGTCGGCGGCGATCCAGCTGGGGCCGGTGGCGGGCATGGGCGTCGGCCTGTTGGTGACGGCGGCTGGTGCGGTGCTGAAGGGCTACTTCGACCCCAATCTGGGGCGGCAGGCGACGCTTGTCATCGAGTTGGCGGTGGGACTCGCGGTCGGGATGGCCGCCCAGACCGCGCGCCGGGCCCACGCGGAGTTGCAGCGCGCGATCCGATTGGCGGCGGCGACCGCCGAGCGTGAGCGGCTGTCCCGGCAGGTGCACGACGGGGCCATTCAGGTACTGGCACTGGTGGCCCGCAAGGGGCGGGAAATCGGCGGTGAGACAACGGAACTCGCGCAGCTGGCCGGTGAGCAGGAACGGGCGCTGCGCCGGCTGGTCAGTTCCGGCCTGGACGAGGCGACGGGTGGTCTGGTCGACGTCGGAGAGATGCTGCGGACTCGCGCCGGGGACCGCGTCGCGGTGAGCGTGCCGCCGGACCCGGTGCTGCTCGACGCGGCCGTGGCGGGCGAGCTCGATGCCGCGGTGGCCAACGTGCTGGGCAACACGGCTGCGCACGCGGGCCCGGGGGCCCGGGCTTTCGTCCTCGTCGAAGACCTGGGGGAGCAGGTGGTGGTGAGTATCCGCGACGATGGGGTGGGCATTGCCGACGGACGGTTGGCGCAGGCGGCGGCGGAGGGGCACATGGGCGTGACGAAATCCATTGTGGGACGGCTGGAATCGCTGGGCGGTGCCGCCGAGCTGACGACGTCGCCGGGAGTCGGCACCGAGTGGGAGCTGACCGTGCCGAGAACGGAGGGCACCGATGCCTGAGCCGCAACCGTCCGAGCTGACGGTCATGGTGGTCGACGACCACCCGATCTGGCGCGACGCAGTAGCCCGCGATCTCGAGGACTCGGGTTTCACCGTGGTGGCCACCGCTGACGGGGTCGGGGCCGCGGGACGTCGGGCCGCGGTGGTCAAGCCCCAGGTGGTGGTGATGGACATGCGCCTGTCCGACGGCAGCGGGGTCGAGGCGACCATCGGAGTGCTGGCGGTGTCACCGGCCAGCCGGGTACTGGTGCTGTCGGCTTCCGACGAGCGCGACGACGTGCTGGAGGCGGTGAAGGCCGGCGCCACCGGATACCTGGTGAAGAGCGCCTCCAAGGCCGAGCTGGCCGACGCGGTCCGTGCGACGGGCGAGGGGCGTGCGGTGTTCACCCCAGGGCTCGCCGGCCTGGTGCTGGGGGAGCACCGGCGCATGGCCAAGGCGCCGGGCGCGGACCCGGCAGCGGGCCTGACGGAACGGGAGACCGAGATTCTCCGCTACGTGGCAAAAGGCTTGACCGCCAAGCAGATTGCCGAACGTCTGACGCTGAGCCACCGCACCGTCGAGAACCACGTGCAAGCGACGTTCCGCAAGCTGCAGGTGGCCAATCGGGTCGAAGCGGCGCGTTATGCCATCGAGCACGGGCTGGACTGAGCGCCGTCGGCCCGCGAGGCGCCGGCCGCGGACAGTCGCCCGGTCAGGTACCAGGTGTGCATCACACCCTTGCCCTTGACGTCGATCTCGCCGCGCTCCTCGAATGCGTAGGCATGCTGGAGGCGTTCATACACGTTGTGCGGCACCTGGATTCGCCCGGCGACGTCGGTGCTCTCCATCCGCGACGCGACGTTGACCGCGTCGCCCCAGACGTCGTAGAAGAACTTGCGGGAACCGACGACACCGGCCACCACCGGGCCGGCGGCGAGGCCGATGCGGACCGGGACGGGGCGCCCCTTCGAGTCGGTCAGTTCGCGCACCGCGTCGTTGAAGTCCAGAGCCAGACAGGCCAGCGCCTCGAGGTGATCGGCGCGCCCGTGCGGTATCCCGCTGACCACCATGTACGAGTCACCGCTGGTCTTGACCTTCTCCAGGCCGTGCCGGTCGACCAGTGCGTCCAGATCGGTGTACAGCGTGTCCAGGAACTGGACCAGATCGGCAGGGGCAGTGTCGCTGGCACGCTGGGTGTACCCGGCGATATCGGCGAAAAGGATTGAGGCGTCGTCGAATTTGTCGGCGATCACCGTATGCGCCGGATCCTTGAGTCGTTGCGCGATGGACTCCGGCAGGATGTTCGCCAACAGCGACTCGGACCGCAGATACTCGGCTTGGATGGCGCGCTGGGCGATGGCGTTCTCGCGCAGGACGGACCAGACGGTCGCCATCACGATCAGGCAGGCGGACACCGCCGTGATGACGAACGACACCCGGCTTTCCAACTCGGTCTGCGCGCCGGTGTGCGCCGGGATCGTGAATTCCAGGATGGTGGCGGCGACGATGCCGACCGCGGCGACGACGGCCGCAAAGGCCAGATGTTCGAGTCCCACGATCAACAGGGCGATCGCGCCGGCCACGGCGAAATACAGCAGGATGCCGGAGCCGGTGCCGATGTTGATGGTCACGACGGTGACCGTGGTGTAGGCGATGAGCACGAAGGCCGCGGGCGCGATCAGTTCGCCGAACCGGTAGAGCTTGGGCACGATCAGGAACAGCGCCGCGCTGGCCAGGTTGACCGTGCCGATCCACATCGCGTACGGGCCCGTGGACAAGGCCTGGAACGCGAAGAAGACGCTGAGCAT
This sequence comes from Mycolicibacterium llatzerense, assembly GCF_025331195.1. NCBI lineage: Bacteria > Bacillati > Actinomycetota > Actinomycetes > Mycobacteriales > Mycobacteriaceae > Mycobacterium > Mycolicibacterium llatzerense. The sequence goes on from NZ_LXOV01000017.1 coordinate 326,842, forward strand.
CGCGCCGAGGCGGCTGGTGCGGGTCAGGATTCGGCGGCTGCGGGCCACCGTCGGGCTCAGGATGTCGGCGTCGGGGTGAAGGCACTCACGGACAGTCGCGGTCGGCACACACACCGAGCGGCGCACGGCAGCGACCAGGTCGGCGTTCGGAGTCGCGGCGCCACCGGCGAGGCGAGCGTCGTCCATGATCGCCATGGGTCAAGGGTAGACGCGCAGGGCCGGATTTGGTGCTCGCCTGCGGATACTCCGCTGACGGCGAAATATCAGGCCACCGCGGTACCCATAATGGCCAGTTGCTCTGGCCATTTCCGGGGCCCGGAGGGCAGGATTTTGGTTGGTACTGGACGTCCCTTCGCCGCAACTGAAAAATCGGTACGAGGCGGATCAATATCAAAATTGCCAGATATTCGACGATGGCGTCGAATGGTGACCTTGATGGTCATTTAGCGCAAATGAACTGGGAAAACTAGGCCAAAATCCTTGCCTATGGCGAATTGGCAAAGTGATATTGATTAGCTACTTGCCAACATACCAGAGGTATTTAGCCTGGCTCTATATTTGCCTAATACGCAGGACTGGATTATTTCAATCTGATTTCGTATTTGGACACCTTTAGTTGTTGTCGGCGCAGTAAATTAACTGCCTACGCGTCATCGATCAGTGGCGATGACCAGGTGGAAAGGGGACTACGGTGAACCGTCTGGTCCGAGCTCTGATGTTGAGAGTCGTTGTCGTATTCATGCCGTTGGCCGTCCTGTGCGCGTACAGCCACGTGGCGCCGACGCAGCCCCGGTCTGTGGCGATCGACGTCATACCCACCGCGGAGATCGATCCGGAGGCGTCGAGCGTCGGCATCGCCGACTCGAGCCTCTATGGGCTGTCGCCGGCGGACATCAACAAGACGCTGGACCAGCTGCAGTCGATCGGGGTGCAGAACATCCGGGTCTTCGTGCCGTGGGCGTTGATCAAGATGACAGGTCCCAATGATCTGCCGAACGACGCCAACTGGCAGCTGATGAACAACGTGATGGACGCCGCTCGCGCCCACAACATGGGTGTGCTGGCTGTCGTCAGCCACACGCCGCTGTGGGCAGCGCCCAGTGGCACCATCCCCGGCGCGGGTGCGCCCGATCCGGCCGTCTACGCCGACTTCGTGAAGCAGGTTGCCACCCGGTACGGCGACGTGATCTCCGCGTACGAAGTCTGGAACGAGCCCAACAGCTTCACCTTCTTCCAGCCGATGGATCCCGTCAAATACACCGCCATCTTGAAGGCGGTCTACACCACGCTGAAGGGTGGCGACGGGACCGTGGGTGCGGACCCCACGTCCACGGTCATCGCGGGCGCGCTGGCTCCGCTGCAGGACTTCTTCGGGGCTACCGCGTCTCCGCAGACCTTCCTCGCCGCGATGTATGCCGCTGGCGCCAAAGGCTTTTTCGACGCCATCTCGGTTCACCCCTACGAGTTCAACCAGGTGTTGAAGTTCTCCCAGGGCGGTGCTTTGAACCCGTTCTCGGCGCTGTACCAGGTGCAGCAGATGCGGGCGATCATGGTGCAGAACGGTGACGGCCAGAAGCTGATCTGGGCCACCGAGTACGGCTTCCAGACCGTGCTCGACCAACTCGGCGTCGTGGATCCGACCAGCAACCAGAAGCAGGCCGATTTCATCCAGGACTTCATCACCACCTGGCGGGCGCTGACCTACACCGGCCCGTTGTTCATCTACACCACCCGCGATGGCGTGCCAGGCACGGACACCGGCTACGGCATCTTCCAGGCCGACTGGACGGCCAAGCTGGCCGTGAAGGTGATCTCTGACGCCATCGGTCTGCCGCCCGTCATCGTCTCACCGATCGTGGCACTGGCCGAATTGATCCAGAAGGCGTTCGCTCAGTTCCAGAAGGCGTTCACGTCGTTCACTGCTTCGTTGCAGACCGCGTTCGCCAACGCCGTCAAGGCGTTCCAGAGTCTGATCTCGGGAATCTTCAAACCAGCTGCGGCGCAAGCGAATGCCACCGCAAGTTTGGCACCTGCCGCAGCCTCGGTCAGTGCGGATACCGTCGCGGCCGCGAACCTGGCCGCCAAGGAGTTGAAGTCTCAGGTGGGCGGTTCGAAAGACACTGCCGAGCATGCCAAGGCCGGCGACAAGTCGGAATCCGGCGACGTGAAGGTGGTTGACGCCGCCGAGCACGAAGCCGCCGGGGCTGTCGACCCGAAGGCTGTGGAGACCAAGGCCGAGGGCACCAAGACCGAGGAGCCCAAGACGGAGACCCCCAAGGTCGACGACACGAAGGCCGAGACGCCGAAGACCGATACGCCGAAGACCGACACCCCCAAGGTCGACGACACGAAGGCTGAGACCCCGGCGGTGGAGACCCCGAAGGCTGAGACGCCGAAGACTGAGACCCCGAAGACTGAGACGCCGAAGGCCGAGGCTCCGAAGGCTGAGACCCCGAAGTCGGAAACGTCGCAGACTGATTCGTCCGGTTCGGAGACGCCCAAGCCTACGACGAACGAGCCCAAGACCCAGACCAAAGATGGTGCGACGCAGGACAAGTCGGACAGCGGCAAAGCGGGTACCAAGGGCAAGACGGGCAAGAAGCCCGGCAAAGCCAAGAAGCAGACCCCCGCCGCGGCGAGCGAACCGGCAAAGCCGGCCGGTCGGGCCAACGGCGACGGCGGTGGCAAGGACTCGTCGACCGACAGCAAGACACACCAGCACCAGGGCTCATAGTCCGGGTCTGGGCGAGGCCTCCCCGGCGTCTCAGGCGCCGGGGAGGCGCTCACACCGAATAGATCGGGGCGCCGATCCCGGACATGGTCGCCCGCAGCCGGTGCGCGATATCCCGGTCCAGCGCAACGAGATTCGCGGCGAGGTGCCGGATGTCGGCGGTGTGGTCGTCGGCGATCGACTCGCGCGACTCGCGTTCCCTGGCCACGAACCGGTACCTGACCTCGGTCACCGACAGGTCGTCGGCGACCGCGAACTCGTTGGTGCGTGCTTCGTCAATTGCGCCCAGTGCCAGTCGTTTGACATCAGAGAGCGACGCCGCGCCGGTGTGGGCGATATTGGCGGCGGTCCGCAGCGCGTCGGCCGACCCGCGGACCTTGACCAGATCACGCCAGGCGACGTCCTGTGCGTTCTCCGCGGCGCTGCCTTCCCACGTGGTGCCGCCGGGGCGCAGGGTGCCCTGCCAGACGTCGTGGAATGAGTTCTCCCACAGGTCGGCAGTCTTGGTCCATTGCGCTGCAGCGTCGACCAGGTGCTGAACATCCCAATCGGTGATCTGTGCCAGTGTCGGCAATTCGAGTTCGGCCATGGAGGCTATTCCGCCAATGCTGCCGAGGCTGAGCGGTCGGACTCGGTATAGGCACGTCCGGCGGCGGTCAGTGTGGACGCGACGGACCAGATGCGTTCGGCATGCGCGGTGGATGCGGCATCAACGCGGGTCTGGATTTCGGCGACGACATCAGCGGTGGACTGGCCGGCAGGCAGCGGCGCACCGCTGATGGTGTGCGCCGACAGAGCTTGGGCACGCTGCTCGAGTTGACCGGCAACGGCGAACAGCCCATCCGCAGTGACTCGCAGTGCCCCCATGCGTGCAGTTTAGCGGCGAGTTTTGGTGCCCTCGGTGAGATTCGAACTCACACTGCACGGGTTTTGAATCCGTTTCCTCTGCCAGTTGGGATACGAGGGCGTTTCGGCGGTGCGGTGTACCACCATAGTTGATGTGATTCTGGCGGCCACGCCGCGCCCCGAGGTCGCCTTACGGGGCTCCTCACGCGACAATGTGGGGATGACCGGGCCAACAACTGATGACGTCGCACCACGCCGTGTTCTCGTGGCCGAGGATGAGGCGCTCATCCGGCTGGACCTTGCGGAGATGCTCCGCGAGGAGGGCTACGAGATCGTCGGCGAGGCCGGCGACGGGCAGGAGGCGGTCGAGCTCGCCGAGAAGCTGAAGCCCGACCTGGTGATCATGGACGTGAAGATGCCGCGCCGAGACGGTATCGACGCAGCCTCCGAGATCGCCGCCAAGCGCATCGCGCCCATCGTGATCCTGACTGCGTTTTCGCAGCGTGAGCTGGTTGAACGGGCCCGTGACGCGGGTGCCATGGCCTACCTGGTCAAGCCGTTCTCCATCACGGACCTGGTGCCGGCCATCGAGGTCGCGGTCAGCCGCTTCGGTGAGGTGAGGGCCTTGGAGAAGGAAGTCCTCTCGCTGTCGGACCGGCTGGAGACCCGCAAGCTCGTCGAGCGCGCCAAAGGCATTCTGCAGACCAAGCAGGGCATGTCCGAACCCGAGGCGTTCAAGTGGATTCAGCGGGCGGCGATGGACCGTCGTACCACGATGAAGCGGGTGGCCGAGGTCGTCGTCGAGACGCTGGATCCGCCGGTCGCGGAAGCGACAGAGGCGTCAGCCGACTGAGTCGCGGAGCCGGGTCTCGTTAACTCTGTGTTTCGGGCCGCAGCATTTACACAGGTCCGCTCGACACAAGGTTGGCGAGCATCGCTCAACAGCGCGTATCGCCGCGTCGTGTTGGTTACTGTCTACGCGAAGTAGCGGACATCGGGCCTTACCTGCGAAGAGTCAGGCCACGTCCGGTGCCACGTAACCATGACCCGGAGGTGAAGCGTGCGCAGTCGCGTAGCTCGGAATGCTCTTGCAGTCGGCAGCGCCGGTCTGATCGTGTTCGGTCTGGCGGGATGCAGCCAGTCCGAACCGAAGCAGAGCGGCGCCGCCGGCTCGAATCTCAAGATCGTGGAGCAGGTGCAGATCGACGAGAACGGCGCGGAGATCAAGGCCGCCGGGGGCGCGGCTCCCGCCGATCCCGCCGGCGACGGCAAGGCGACCTGCCCGCCGGTCTCGATCGCCATGGCTGGTGCCCTGAACGGTCCTGATGCCGCCCTCGGCATCAACATCAAGGACGGCGTGCAGCTCGCCATCGACAAGCACAACGCGGCCAACCCGGGTTGCCAGGTGACGCTCAAGACCTTCGACACCGAAGGCGACCCGCAGAAGGCGACGGGCATCGCGCCGCAGATCGTCGACGACAAGTTCACCATCGGCCTGGTCGGCCCGGCCTTCTCGGGCGAGACGAAGGCCACCGGCACCGTCTTCGACCAGGCCGGCCTGGTCGCCGCCACCGCCTCGGCCACCAACGTGACGCTGAGCGAGAACGGCTGGAAGACCTTCTTCCGCGGCCTGGCCAATGACGGCGTGCAGGGTCCGTCGGTCGCGAACTACTTGAAGAACACGCTCAAGAACAAGAAGGTCTGCGTCGTCGACGACAGCACCGACTACGGCCTGGGCCTGGCCACCGCCGTGCGCACCACGCTCGGACCGGTTGCCGATTCGGCGTGCAACATCTCGGTCAAGAAGGGCGACAAGGACTTCTCGGCCGCCGTCACCCAGATCAAGGGTGCGGCACCGGACGCGATCTTCTACAGCGGGTACTACGCGGAGGCGGCGACGTTCGCCCAGCAGCTCAAGGACGGTGGCGTGACCGCGACCTTCGCCAGCGCCGACGGCACCAAGGACCCCGAGTTCGTCAAGCAGGGCGGCGAGGCCACCAAGGGCGCCATCCTGTCCTGCCCGTGCGGCCCGGCGAGCAAGCAGTTCGCCGAGGAGTACACCAAGAAGTTCGGGCAGGAGCCCGGCACCTACAGCACCGAGGGCTACGACCTGGGCACCATCCTGGTCAAGGGCATCGACTCCGGTGCGGTCACCCGGCCCGCGCTGCTGGACTTCGTCACCAAGTACGAAGGCCAGGGTGTGGCCCGCAAGTACCAGTGGAACAACAAGGGTGAGCTGACCACCAACCTGATCTGGATCTACAAGGTCCAGTAGGAACCTGCAGACGACGACGCGTCCGGACCCCGTGCCGGGCGCGTCGTTCGTTCGCAGACAAGTCACCACCGCGACAACCGAGGAGCCGCCACCCGATGACACCCGACTGCGTCGGCCACTACGTGTGCACCGCGGCCAATATCAATTTCAACGTCGACAACCTGTTGAACGGGTTCTGGCAGTTGACGATTGACGGGTTGTCGTGGGGTGCGATCTATGCCCTGGTTGCCGTCGGCTACACGCTGGTGTTCGGCGTGCTGCGACTCATCAACTTCGCGCACTCGGAAATCTTCATGTTCGGCATGTTCGGCGCGTACTTCGCGCTGCAGATCATCCTCGGCTTCAAGCCCAGCGGTAATGCCTACAGCCTGGGCGTCGGGTTGACGATCTGCTATCTGGGCATTGCCATGCTCGTCGCGATGCTGGTCTCCGGTGCTGCCGCCGTCGGGCTGGAGGTCGTGGCCTACCGGCCACTGCGCCGCCGCAATGCGCGCGGTTTGACGTTCCTCATCACCGCGATCGGGATGTCGTTCGTCCTGCAGGAGTTCGTGCACTTCGTGTTGCCGAAGATTCTCAAAGGATTCGGCGGCAGCAATGCGCAACAGCCGATCATCCTGGTGCAGCCCAAGACCCAGTTCACCCTCTTCTCTGCGAACATCTCGAACGTCACCATCGTCATCGTGGTCGCCGCCGTCGTGCTGGCGTTGCTGACCGACATCGCGCTCAACCGCACCAAGTTCGGCCGCGGCATCCGGGCCGTCGCCCAGGACCCGGCGACCGCCACCCTCATGGGCGTATCGCGCGAGCGCATCATTCTCACCACGTTCCTCATCGGCGGCCTGCTGGCCGGCGCCGCCGCACTGCTCTTCACCTTGAAGGTGCCGCAGGGCATCATCTATTCGGGCGGATTCCTGTTGGGAATCAAGGCATTTTCGGCCGCGGTGCTCGGCGGCATCGGCAACCTGCGGGGCGCGCTGCTCGGCGGGTTGATCCTCGGCGTGATGGAGAACTACGGGCAGGCATTCTTCGGCACCCAATGGCGCGACGTGGTCGCCTTCGTGCTCCTGGTGCTGGTGCTGCTGATCCGTCCGACCGGGATACTCGGTGAAAGTCTCGGGAAGGCACGAGCATGAGCGACGAGCGCACCCGCGGCCGGAGCCGGTACGTGCTGGCCCCCGGCGACCAGTTGCGCCAGTGGTGGGATCAGCAGAGCCGGCCCGCGAAATGGGTCTTCGGGCTGCTCGCGTTCACGGTGGTGGCGCTGCTGCCGCTGTACACGCCGCCGTTCCTCAACACCCCGGGCATCAGCTTCGGCGGCACCATGGCGCAGTTCGCGATGGTGGCGATCATCGCGATCGGCCTCAATGTGGTTGTGGGCCAAGCAGGATTGCTCGACCTCGGCTACGTCGGGTTCTACGCCGTCGGCGCCTACACCGTCGCGCTGCTGACCAGCCCGGACAGCCCGTGGAACCAGGTCGGGGTCGACGGGTTCCTCAACAAGGACTGGGCCTGGCTGGCCTGCGTACCGCTGGCCATGGCCGTCACCGCGCTGGCCGGCCTGGTGCTGGGCATCCCGACCCTGCGGCTGCGCGGCGACTACCTCGCGATCGTCACGCTGGGATTCGGCGAGATCATCCGGCTCCTGGCCGACAACCTCTCCGACCTGACCAACGGTGCTCGGGGCCTCAACCAGATCGCCTATCCGCGGGTGGGGGAGACGGACCGGCTCCCCAATGGCGTGTTCTCCAGCGGCAACTCCGCCGGCCACGCCAACTACGGCACCTGGTGGTTCTGGCTCGGGTTGGTCCTCATGATCGGCATCCTGCTGCTGGTCGGCAACCTGGAGCGCAGTCGCGTGGGCCGGGCCTGGGTTGCCATCCGCGAGGACGAGGACGCCGCAGAAGTGATGGGCGTCAACACCTTCAAGTTCAAGCTCTGGGCGTTCGTCATCGGCGCGGGCATCGGTGGATTGTCAGGCGCGCTGTATGCCGGCCAGGTGCAGTACGTCGCGCCACCGACCTTCAACATCATCAACTCGATGCTGTTCCTGTGTGCGGTGGTGCTCGGCGGGCAGGGCAACAAGCTCGGCGTGATCATCGGCGCGTTCATCATCGTCTATCTGCCCAACCGGCTACTCGGGGTGCACCTGCTCGGCATCAACCTCGGTGACCTCAAATACCTGTTCTTCGGCCTGGCGCTGGTGGTACTGATGATCTTCCGTCCGCAGGGTCTGTTCCCGGTACGCCAGCAGCTGCTGGCGTACGGCAAGTCCGCGCGCAGGTTGTTGCGCAATGCCGACGATTCGAAGGCGGCGGCATGAGCGCCCCGATCGAGCCCGCACCCGACGAGGAACTTGCCGCACTGCACCGTGACGTGCAGGTCGCGGAGGGCGAAAAGCTCTTGGCGACAACTGATCTCACCGTCAAGTTCGGTGGACTCACCGCTCTCGATGCCGTGACGTTCGATATCCGGCGCGGCGAGATTCTCGGTCTCATCGGTCCCAACGGTGCCGGCAAGACGACCTGTTTCAACGCGATCACCGGCGTGTACCGGCCGTCGTCCGGTTCGGTGATGTTCGACGGCGCGCCGCTCGGCAAGATCAAGCGCCACGAGATCACGCGGCGTGGCATCGCTCGCACCTTCCAGAACATCCGGCTGTGGGGTGAGATGACCGCGCTGGAGAACGTCGTCGTCGGCACCGACGCCCGGCACAAGACATCGGTGCCCGGTGCGCTCCTGCGTTCGGCGCGGCACCGGCGGGAGGAGCGCGACGCGATCGAACGCGCCACGGCGCTACTGCAATTCGTGGGGATCGCGCACCGCGGCGAGGAGAAGGCCAGGAACCTGTCCTACGGCGATCAGCGCCGACTGGAGATCGCGCGGGCCCTGGCCACCGAGCCGAAACTGCTGTGCCTGGACGAGCCCGCCGCAGGCTTCAACCCGAGCGAGAAGTCGGCGCTGATCGAACTGATCCAGGCGATCCGGGACGATGGCTACACCGTGCTGCTGATCGAACACGACATGCGCCTGGTCATGGGCGTCACCGACCGCATCGTGGTGCTGGAGTTCGGGCGCAAGATCGCCGAAGGCCTACCGGCCGAGATTCGCGAGGACCCGAAGGTCATCGCCGCATACCTGGGGGTGCCCGATGACGAACTCTGACCAGGTCCTGCTGGAAGTTCGGGACGTCTCGGTGCATTACGGCAGAATCCAGGCGCTGCACGGGGTTTCGCTGCAGGTGCACCAGGGTGAGCTGGTCACCCTGCTCGGGTCGAACGGCGCGGGCAAGACCACGATGATGCGCGCGCTGTCGGGGTTGTTGCCATTGTCGGCGGGTTCGGTGTGGTTCGACGGCGAGGACATCTCGAAGATGAAGGCGCATCGTCGGGTGACCGCCGGACTGATCCAGGCACCCGAGGGACGCGGCATCTTCCCGGGCATGACGATCATCGAGAACCTCGAAATGGGCTGCTACGGGCGCAAGTTCGCTTCGAAGGCCGAGTACCGCGAGCGGCTCGACTGGGTGCTGGAGACGTTCCCGCGGCTGGCCGAGCGGCGTTCGCAAGCCGGCGGGACCCTCTCCGGTGGGGAGCAGCAGATGCTGGCCATCGGCCGGGCGCTGATGGCGCGGCCGCGGGTGCTGCTGCTGGACGAGCCGTCAATGGGCTTGGCGCCCAAGGTGATCTCGCAGATCTTCCACATCATCTCCGAGATCAATTCCCAGGGCACCACGGTGCTGTTGGTCGAGCAGAACGCGCAGCAGGCGCTGAGCCGTTCGGACCGGGCCTACATCCTGGAGACCGGGCGGATCACCCGCGAGGGCGTGGCCCGCGAGCTGCTGTCGGACAACAGCATTCGTGCGGCCTACCTGGGCGTGGCCTGACCGCTCGATAGGTGGCCGTGTGCGGCCCGGCTCCTACGTCGAGAGGGTGGGCTGCCGAGCCACACTCTCGGCGTAGGGACCTAGCGCAAATGTCGCTGGATCCGGTCGTAGATGTCGTCGCTGAATGCCGCAAACGTGACATCGGTGACGGTGCCGCCGGCCGCGGCGACCGTGTCGATGGCAATCGCGATGGCATCGTCCAACGGCCAGCCGTAGATACCCGCACTGATCAACGGGAAGGCCACGCTGCGCGCGCCGAGTTCGTCGGCGACTTCGATGCAGCGGCGGTAGCAGGACCGCAACAACTCCGGATCACGTTGGCCCGCGCGGTAATTCGGCCCGACGGTGTGGATCACCCAACGGGCCGGAAGCGCGCCGGCGGTCGTCCAGCCGGCGTCACCGGTGGCCAGACCGTTGGGGAAGCGGTCGATGCAGTCCCGCAGCACGGCCGGTCCGCCGGCCCGGTGAATCGCACCGTCGACGCCACCGCCGCCACGCATGGCGTTGTTGGCGGCGTTGACGATCGCATCGACATCCTGCTGGGTGATATCGCCGAGGACTGCGGTGATGCGGGGCATGACAGCAGTATCCCCGCGCTACTCGTCGACCCGGAACCTCTTGATCCGGGCTGCGGCGCCGGACACCAACTCCACCCGCGACTTCGGCACCCCGAAATGCTCGGCGAGCACCCGGATCACCGCGGTGTTGGCCTTGCCGTCCACGGCTTGCTCACGGACGTAGACAACCAAGGTGCCGTCGTCGTCGGTCTCGACCAACGGCCCTTTGCGACTGCCTGGCTTGACGCGGACCGAAATCATCACTGGCCCAGCGTGCAGAAAATCCCGAGGAATCGGAAATTCCTCGGGATTTTCGTCACGTTCGGCGGCCCGGAAAACTAGCGCGCGACGATCACCGACGAACCGTGGCCGAACAGGCCCTGATTCGCGGTCACGCCCACGCGGGCGCCTTCGACCTGGCGGCCGGTGGCCTGGCCCTTCAGCTGCCAGGTCAGCTCACACACCTGCGCGATGGCCTGGGCCGGGATGGCCTCACCGAAGCACGCCAGACCACCCGAGGCGTTGACCGGAACCCGGCCGCCGATGGTGGTGGCACCGGAGCGCAGCAGCTGCTCGCCCTCGCCCTTGGCGCACAGGCCAAGGTGCTCGTACCAGTCGAGCTCGAGAGCGGTCGACAGGTCGTAGACCTCCGCGAGGTTGACGTCGTCGGGGCCGATGCCGGCCTCGGCGTACGCCGCATCGAGGATCTGGTCCTTGAACACCCGGTCCGGTCCGGCGATGGCCGCGGTGGAATCCGTTGCGATGTCCGGCAATTCGGGCAGGTGCTGCGGGTACTGCGGCGTGACGGTGCTGATCGCGCGCACCGACGGCACGCCGTCGAGCGAGCCGAGGTGCTTGCGCGCGAATTCGGCGCTGGCCACGATCAGCGCGGCGGCGCCGTCCGAGGTGGCGCAGATGTCCAGCTGCCGCAGCGGGTCGGAGACGACCGGGCTGGCCAGCACGTCCTCGACCGAAGCCTCCTTGTGGTAGCGGGCATTCGGGTTGTTCAGACCGTGCTTGGAGTTCTTCACCTTGATCTGGGCGAAGTCCTCGGACGTGGCGCCGTACAGGTCCATGCGGCGGCGGGCCAGCAGCGCGAAGTACACCGGGTTCATGGCGCCCAGCAGGTGGAAGCGCTGCCAGTCGGGGTCGTTCTTGCGCTCGCCACCGACCGGGGCGAAGGCGCCCTTCGGCGTGGTGTCGGCGCCGATGACCAGCGCGACGTCGCAGAAGCCGGCCAGGATGTGCGCCCGGGCGCTCTGCAGGGCCTGCGAGCCACTGGCACACGCGGCATACGACGACGAGACCGGCACGCCGTTCCAGCCCAGCTTCTGGGCGAACGTCGAACCGGCGATGAAGCCGGGGTAGCCGTTGCGGATGGTGTCGGCACCGGCGACCAGCTGGATCTGACGCCAGTCCAGGCCGGCCTCGGCCAGCGCGGCGCGGGCGGCGACGACGCCGTACTCGGTGAAGTCACGGCCCCACTTGCCCCACGGGTGCATGCCCGCACCGAGGATGTACAAGGGATCTGGAGTGCTCATTTGGCGATCTCCCAGGCGTAGGTGGTCCGCTCGACGCCATCGGCATCGGTGTACAGCGGCATCGTCGTCAGTTCCATCTCCATGCCGACCTTGAGGTCCGCGGCGAGCGTGCCCTCGACGACCTTGCCCAGCACGATGAGGCCTTCGGCCTCCAGCTGGACGGCGGCGATGGCGAACGGCTCGAACGGATCGGACGCCGGGTACGGCGCCGGCGGGGGATACCGGTTCTCGGTGTAGCTCCACACCGTGCCGCGGCGCGACAACGCGACGGGCTCAAGCACGTCACTGTCGCAAGCCGGGCTGGGGCAGTTGTTGGCGCGGGGCGGGAAGACATATGTCCCGCACTGCGGGCACTTGGCCCCGATGAGGTGCGGCGCACCGCTCTCGTCGGTGTCCCACCAACCTTCGATTGCCGGCTGACTCCCGGCGTCCGTCACTCCTGGCACCAGCTCAGAGTAACCGGCGATCGGAAGAAACTGAAACGTGTTGCAGTTCTTTCCCGGACACCGGGAAAGAGACTTGAGCCGTCCCGTGATCTTGCGCTCATGACCGGGTGCTTGTCGCGGTCTCGGTCCGGTATTGCGTGGTGACCCGTGCCAGTTCCGTTGAGGTTCGCGCCGCTCCCGCGACGTGCATCTCGCGGTTGGCGGCGATCACGTCAGCGGTCTCGGTGCGCCGCGCCTGCTCGTAGCTGCGCAACCCGGCGAGGCCGTGGGTCGCCAGTTCGTCGGCGAGCACGCGTGCGTCCACGATCGACTGCGACGCACCGTTGGCCCCGACGGGGTACATCGGGTGAGCGGCGTCGCCGAGCAGTGTCACCAGCCCGTCGCCCCAGTGCGGCAACGGGTCCTTGTCGACCATGGGGTAACTGAACATCGCCGGGCTGTGGCCGATCAGCGCGTCGATGTCGAGCCAGTCGAGGTCCCAGCCGGACACGTGCGGCAAGACGTCGTTCGCCGTCGCGGGCGCGTTCCACTTTGCGTCGCCCTGCAGTGGGCCGGGCGGCCCGGTGGGGACCTGCAGCACCCAGTTCACCTGACCGCCGCCGATGGGATAGGTGATGAGATCAACGCCGTTGTCGGCCTTGATGATTGCCATGGTGTGCCCGTCCAGGAACGGCGTGATGTCGCTGGCCCCGCGGTACATCGTGATGCCCGATGACAGCAACGGGTCGGAGCCCGGATGTAGCTCCGCGCGCACCACTGAATTGATGCCGTCGGCGCCGATCAGTGCGGCACCGGCGACCGGGCCGGCCGTCGATTCCGCGACGACGCCGTCGGCGCTCTGCCGGAATCCGGTGATCCCGCTGCCGGTGCGCACCGCGCCGGCACCGAGGCGTTCGCGCACCGCGGCCAGCAGCATCATCTGCAGCCGGCCGCGGTATACCGACAGCTGCGGGTAGGCGTCGCCCGCCGCGAGCCCCCGCGGTTCGGTGAACAACAGGTCGCCGCGGTGGCTGTAGAAGCGGATCGACGACGGCGCCACGGCCATCGCGTTCAACTGGTCGCCCAGGCCGAGCGCGGTGAGTTCGCGCACCGCGTGCGGCAGCAGGTTGATCCCGACACCGAGCGGCTGCAGGTCGTGCGCACGCTCGAGAACGAGCGCGTCGAACCCCCGGGCGTGCAGGGTCAGGGCTGTGGTGAGTCCGCCGATACCGGCGCCGGCGATGAGTAGCTGTGTCATGAGTCCAGCCTCGGCGCGACAGAACCATAAGTCCAATACCGATAAGGTCCACAAACTATAATCATCAGTTATGGAACTACGGCAGCTTGAGTACTTCGTCGCGGTTGCCGAGGAAGCCAACTTCACGCGGGCCGCCGAACGCATCCACGTCGCGCAGCCCGCGGTCAGTGCGCAGATCGCCAAGCTGGAGCGCGAGCTGGGGGAGCCGTTGTTCGATCGCGCTCGACGTGAGGTTCAGCTGACCGCGGCGGGGCAGGCAGTGTTGCCGCACGCGCGGGCGGCCCTGGCCGCGGCCGCCGATGCGCGCACGGCGGTGGCCGAACTCAGCGACCTCGTGCGGGGGTCCGTGACCATCGGCACGGTCACCGCGCACGACGTCGACATGCCGAGCCTGCTGGCTCAGTTCCACGAGGCGCACCCGCACGTCGACATCACGCTCGGCACCGCCAATTCGGACGCGCTGATCGAGGGCATCCGCACCGGGCAGTTGGACGCGGCCATCGTGTCGGTCGGCGCCGACCTGCCGTCCGGGCTCGCGGCCGTGGTGGTCACCGACCAGCCGATCGTGGCTGCGGTCGCGCTCGATGATCCGTGGCACGGTCGCCGCACCCTGCGGCTGGAGGACCTGGCCGGCCGCGCTGTCATCGCGCTGCCCGTCGGCGCCGGGATCCGGAACCAGTTCGACCGGGCCTGCGCCGACGTCGGCGTCGACGTGCACGTCGCGTTCGAGGCGAGCACCCCGCATGCCCTGGCCGACCTCGCCGCGCGGGGTTTGGGGGTCGCGGTATTGCCGCAATCGATGGTGCGGTCACGCACCGATCTGCACCTCATCACGCTGATGCCGGCGCTGCGCGGGCGGCTGGTGTTCGCGTGGCGGGCCGGTGGGCCGATGAGCCCCGCGGCCCGCGAGCTGGTGAACATGGCGCGGCGGTTACTGGCTGTCGGTGCGGCTGAATAGAGTTAGGGCCGTGAGCCCCACCGCAACGGACGCCCCGCCCACCACCAAGCCAACGTTGATGCTGCTGGACGGCAATTCACTGGCGTTCCGGGCGTTCTACGCGCTGCCCGCCGAGAACTTCAAGACCCAGGGCGGGCTGACCACCAACGCGGTCTACGGCTTCACCGCCATGCTCATCAACCTGCTGCGCGACGAGAAGCCGTCGCACGTCGCCGCCGCGTTCGACGTGTCCCGCAAGACCTTCCGTAAAGAGAAGTACCCGGAGTACAAGGAGGGGCGTGCCGCCACTCCCGACGAGTTCCGCGGCCAGATCGACATCACCAAAGAGGTGCTGGGGGCGCTCGGCATCGTGGTGCTGGCCGAGGAGGGTTTCGAGGCCGACGACCTGATCGCCACGCTGGCCACCCAGGCCCAGGCGGAGGACTTCCGGGTGCTGGTCGTCACCGGCGACCGCGACTCGCTGCAGCTCGTCAGCGACGACGTCACAGTGCTGTACCCCAAGAAGGGTGTCAGCGACCTGCACCGCTTCACCCCGGACGCGGTCGTCGAGAAGTACGGGCTCACCCCGACGCAGTACCCGGATTTCGCGGCCCTGCGCGGCGACCCGAGCGACAACCTGCCCGGCATCCCCGGCGTCGGCGAGAAGACCGCGGCCAAATGGATCAACCAGTACGGCTCGCTGCAGGCTCTGGTCGACCACGTCGACGAGGTCAAAGGCAAGGTCGGCGACTCGCTGCGCGCCAACCTCTCCAACGTCATCCTCAATCGCGAGTTGACCGACCTGGTCAAGGACGTACCGCTGCCGCACACCCCGGAGGGGCTGCGGGTGCAGCCCTGGGACCGCGACCGCATTCACCAACTGTTCGACGACCTGGAATTCCGGGTGCTGCGTGACCGATTGTTCGAGACCCTGTCGCCGGTGGAGCCCGAGGTCGAACTCGGCTTCGACGTGCGCGGCGGCCTGCTCGAGCCGGGCACCCTGGCGGCGTGGCTGGCCGAGCACAGCAACGGCAGCCGCTTCGGCATGGCCGTCAACGGCACGCACAAGGCGTTCGATGCGGATGCCACCGCGGTCGCCATCGTGTCGGCCAGCGGTGAAGGTGTCTACATCGACACCGCGCGCCTGGACGCCGAGGACGAAGCCGCGCTGGCGTCCTGGCTCGCCGACCCCGGCCCGCCGAAGGCACTGCACGAGGCCAAGCTGGCGTGGCACGACCTGCTGGGCCGCGGCTGGCAGCTCGCCGGCGTCACCTCCGACACCGCGCTGGCCGCCTACCTGGTCCGTCCCGGGCAGCGCAGCTTCGCCCTCGACGACCTGTCGGTCCGCTACCTGGGCCGGGAACTGCGCGCGGAAGGCAAAGAACAGCAACAGCTTTCGCTGCTCGATGACCCCGACGAGGTGGACGACGAGGCCATCCAGGCCCTGATCATCCGGGCCGCGGCCGTCGGCGATCTGGCCGACGCGCTGGATGTGGAACTCGCCCGGATCGACTCGCTGGCGCTGCTCGGCCAGATGGAGCTGCCCGTGCAGCGGGCGCTCGCCGCGATGGAAGACGCCGGCATCGCCGTCGACATCGAACTGCTCGGCCGTCTGCAGAGCCAGTTCGCCGACCAGATCCGCGACGCCGCCGAGGCGGCCTACGCGGCAATCGGTGAGCAGATCAACCTGGGCTCGCCCAAGCAGCTCCAGGTGGTGCTGTTCGACAAGCTCGAGATGCCGAAGACCAAGCGCACCAAGACCGGCTACACCACGGATGCCGATGCGCTGCAATCACTTCTGGACAAGACCGGGCATCCGTTCCTGCAGCATCTGCTGGCACACCGCGACGCCACCCGGCTCAAGGTCACTGTCGACGGGCTGCTCAACGCGGTGGCATCCGACGGCCGGATTCACACCACCTTCAACCAGACCATCGCGGCCACCGGCCGGTTGTCGTCGACCGAGCCGAACCTGCAGAACATCCCGATCCGCACCGAGGCCGGCCGGCAGATTCGCGAAGCCTTCGTCGTGGGCAAGGGCTTCACCGAGCTCATGACGGCCGACTACAGCCAGATCGAGATGCGCATCATGGCGCACCTGTCGGGCGATGCCGGTCTGATCGAGGCTTTCAATACCGGCGAGGACCTGCACACCTTCGTCGCGTCGCGGGCGTTCGGCGTGCCGAGCGAAGAAGTGACCGCGGAGCTGCGCCGCCGGGTCAAGGCCATGTCGTACGGCCTGGCCTACGGCTTGTCGGCCTACGGACTGGCATCGCAGCTGAAGATCTCGACCGAAGAAGCCAAGCAGCAGATGGACCAGTACTTCGACCGGTTCGGCGGGGTGCGCGACTACCTGCACTCCGTCGTCGAACAGGCCCGGAAGGACGGGTACACCTCGACGGTGCTCGGACGCCGGCGCTACCTGCCCGAACTCGACAGCAGCAACCGCAACGTCCGCGAGGCCGCCGAGCGGGCCGCGCTCAACGCACCTATCCAGGGCAGCGCCGCCGACATCATCAAGGTCGCGATGATCAACGTCGACAGCGCGATGAAGGCCGCCGGGCTGAAGTCGCGGGTCCTGCTGCAGGTGCACGACGAGTTGCTGTTCGAAGTGGCCGATGGCGAGCGGGACACGCTCGAGGCCCTGGTGCGCGAACAGATGGGCAGCGCCTACCCGCTGGACGTGCCACTCGAGGTGTCGGTCGGTTACGGCACCAGCTGGGATGCTGCCGCTCACTAGCGGCGTCCCTCGTACGCTAGCGCCGTGGCGTCGGAGAAACGTGGTCGTGGTCGGCCGGTCGGCTCGCGCGTCGACCCCGACGAGCGCCGGGCCGTACTGCTCGACGCGGCCGAACGCATCATCCGCAGCGACGGACCAGGGGTCGGTCTCTCGGAGATCGCCGCTGAAGCCGGGTTCGTCCGCTCCGCGGTCTATGCCATGTATCCGCACCGTGGCGCGCTGCTGGCGGCGCTGGGTGAGCGGACCGCCCACCGGCTGCTCGGCGAGATCACCCGCCGCGCCGCGGGCTCGACCGACCTGCGGCAGCGGATGGCGCTGTTCTTCGACGTCATCTGCGGCTGGATCGCCGACGAACCGAACCTGAACCGCGCGCTGAACAGTGATCCGGCGACAAGTGTTTTCGAGCAATTGGCGGTCGCGGTCGAGTACATGCTGGCGTCGTCCTCCGACTCGCCGGCCGGGCGCGCGGCGGCCGCGCCGTGGTCGCGGGCGATCGTGGGGTCTGCGGTGACGGCCGCGGAATGGTGGTGTCGCGCGGGCACGATGTCGCGCCCGGAGCTGGTCGAACACCTCACCGCACTGTGCTGGGACGGTGGGGCCGCGCTACCTTTCGTGGCCGCCGACATCACCACCATTGACGGCGGGCGCGAATAAAGACACACTGTCTTTTATGGTCGCAGCGGACATCGAAATCACCGCATCGCGGTATTGGGATGACATCAACGGGGAGTTCGACCTTCCCGTCACGGAGATCACCGGGGCGCTACCCGCCGAGCTGATCGGCACGTTGTACCGCAACGGCGCCGGCCGATGGAACATCGGATCGGAACGGATCGAGAGCATCTTCGACACCGACGGCATGGTGAGCGCATTTGTGTTGGACGGCAACGGCGTTCGCTTTCGCAACAAGTTCGTTCGCACCCGGCACTACCAGCGGTCGCTCGAGGCCGGGCGGCCCACCGGTCGCGGGATGGCCTATCAACGTCCGGGTGGGTTGCGCGCCAACGCTTTTCGGCTGCCGACCAACACCGCCAACACCAACGTGATGATCAACGCCGACCGGCTGCTGGCGTTGTGGGAGGGTGGCCGACCGCACGAGCTGGATCTCGACACCCTCGAGACCATCGGCATGTGCGATCTCGGTGGGGCACTGAAAGGTCCGGTCGCCGCGTACTCGGCGCATTACACCTACGACCCGGTGTCCGACACCAAGGTGAACTTCGGTTTCGACCCGTACTTTCCGCGCCTCGACCTGCGTGGCGTGCTGCGCGGACCGGGGCGGAGCCGCCGGCTGCGCGAGCTGGCCTCCGAGCTGGTGCCGCGCCCGCGGCTGCGGCTCTATGAAACCGATGCGCACGGGGTCACCCGATACCAGCGGGCGGTGCCGCTGCCGGGCCTGGGACTGGTCCACGACATGGCGCTGACGCAGCGCTACGCCGTCTTCGTCGTCTCGCCGTTGCGGATCAACCCGCTGGCGCTCACCGGGTACGCATCGTTCTGGGACTCCATGCATTTCGACGCCGACCAGCCGGCGTATTTCGTGCTGGCGCCGCGCGACGGCGGGCCGGTGCGCACAGTCGCGGCCGAGCCGTTCTTTCACTGGCACTTCACCAATGCCTACGACGACGGCGACGATGTCGTCGTCGAACTACCCCGATTCGCACCGCATTCCTTCGCGGGCATGAAGAACTACACCGCCCACATTCGTTCCGACGGTGCGCAACTCGCCG
Organism: Mycolicibacterium llatzerense; assembly: GCF_025331195.1. Classification (NCBI taxonomy): domain Bacteria; kingdom Bacillati; phylum Actinomycetota; class Actinomycetes; order Mycobacteriales; family Mycobacteriaceae; genus Mycobacterium; species Mycolicibacterium llatzerense. The sequence continues at coordinate 345,765 of NZ_LXOV01000017.1, forward strand.
CCGGTGGACCGGATCCCGTTGTGCTCACCCGTTTCCGGATCAGTGGATCGGGGCGGGTTCGCAGCGAGCCGCTCGCCGATTTCGGGTGCGAGTTCCCGCAGATCGATCAGCGGCGCTCGACGCTGAAACAGCGCTACTCCTATGTCGTGCTGCAGGATCCCAGCCGCTTCGGCGGGCAGGGCATTGCCCGCATCGACCACCAGACCGGGGCCGACCAGATCTACTGTCCTGACGGAAACATGTTGGTGGAGCCCGCATTTGTCCCGCGCCCCGGCAGTACGGGCGAGGACGACGGCTGGGTGCTCACCGTCGGGTACCAGGAGTCCGGGCATCGCAGCCGGCTGATGATTTTCGACGCCGCGAGAATCGCCGACGGCCCGATCGCCGAGGCGTGGCTACCGTTCCACGTGCCGATGAGCTACCACGGGACATTCACCTCTCGAGTGGCCCGCTAGGCGTCGGCGGCCAGGCCCAGACCCAGCGCGACGAGGATCGCGCCCATGGCACGTTCGATGCGCTGACGGATGTGGGTGCGGCTCAGGACGTTTCGGGCCCGATCCGCGGCGAGGACGATGCCGACGCACCACGACGTGTCGATGACCAGCTGGATGGCGGCGAGCACCAGCAGCGTCGGCAGCACCGGGCCGCTGGTCGGCAGGAACTGGGGGAGCACCACGATGCCGAAGGCCGCAGCCTTCGGGTTGGCCGCGATGGACACCAGCGCCGCGCGGAATGCCGCAGCCGGGGTCCGTCCGCGCGGTGGCAGGGCCACCGCCATGTCGGTGGGGTGCTTCGCGCTGCGCCACGCACTGATGCCGAGCCAGATCATGATCGCGGCCCCGACGACGTGCAGCGCCAACGACAGCCAGTGGTTGGCCGTCAGCAGGATCGACAGTCCGCCGCCGCCGGCCAGCGTCCACCCGCAGATACCGATCTCGTTGCCGACTACGGCCGCCAGGCCGGCCTTGCGGCCGTCGCGCACCGAGCGGTGCAGGAACAGCGCCGTCGCCGGTCCGGGCAGCGCGGCCAGGATCACCGACGCGACGAGGAACGCCGGCAGGACGTCGAGAAGATGCGCGAGCATGCAAGAAGTATCGCTGACCCGCGCAAACGGTTAAGTCACACCGCCCGGTAGTTGGCCAACCACTGCAGCACCGGAGCCTGCGCCCGGGTGGCGGTCAACCAGTACGCCTCCTCGGCGTGCAGCTGATAGGTCCGCTGGTCGGCCAGGCCCCGGTCGATGCGGTCCCGAACGAACGCCAAGTCGACGACCTGTACGGCGAATTCCTTCACCGATTTCCCGGCCGCGGCGCCGCCGAACCGTGCAGCAGCGGCGATCGCACCCTTGCGGGTGCGCATCGAGCCGAGCCACGTCGCCTCGTTCGGGGTGATCAGGCCGGAGGCGACGAGCCCGGGCAGCTTCTCGGCGACCACCCGCTGTTCCCGGCGGCGGCCCAGCACTCCGGTGACGATGGCCAGCGCGAAGATCGGCACCATCCAGAACAGGTAGACCGCGAAATAGGCCCCGGCGCCGACGACGGTCGAGCCGTTCCACAACATGTGCATGACCACTGCGGCGAGGTAGCCGAGTCCGATGTACAGCACCTTCGCGCCGGCGCCGCGGTGCTGCAGCGCGAGGTACACGCCGATGCCGGTCATGCTGGTGAACAGCGGATGCGCGAAGGGACCCATGATCAGCCGCAGTGCTGCGGTGAGCAGGGAGTGGGCGATGTTCTCGCCCATGGCGATGTAGAAGATGTTCTCTAGCCACGCGAAGCCCGCGGCCACGAACCCGGCGTAGACCAGGCAGTCGGTCAGTGAGTTGAGTTCGTTGCGGCGCCGGCCGGTCATCATCAGCAGCAGGAACACACCCTTGGCGGCCTCTTCGATGACCGGCGCGCCGATGGCCATCGCCGCGAAGCCGTCCTTGCCCAGCAGGGGTGTGGACAGCGTCTCCAGCAGCACCGAGATGACGACGCTGATCGAGGCGCCCCAGACGAACGCGAAGATCAGCAGCCGCGGCGGCTCGGGCTCCCACCGGTCGAACCACAGGTAGGTCAGCAGCACCAGCGCCGTCGCGATGCTGGCCAGCACGAACCCGATGGTCATGCCGATCGGGTTGGTGAGGGTGGTCAGGATCAGGAGGCAACCGACGAGCACACCGAGTCCGATGATCACGCCGAGGGGCGCACCGACCTTGCGGATTCGCCGCGGCATCGGCGCCAGATACGGGTACGGCGGCGGTACGGGCGACGGGGCGGGATACACGACACGCAGGATATCGGCCCGGAACGACATTCCCCTGCAGCGGAGTAGACCGCGTTTGGCCTGCGTCTACGGGTCTAGTACCCTCAACAAGTACCTGTGTCCACATGGGCTACGGGTGCGTGTGAAACGTTCGGCGGTAACGCCGCGACGCGTCATGAAACACAAACCATTCTGTCCCTACGATTCAACCTGTCCGGAGCCACCCAACACATGCCAAGTCCCTCCATCACCTCGCCGCAAGTAGCCATCAACGACATTGGCTCGGCCGAGGACTTTCTCGCCGCTATCGACAAGACCATCAAGTACTTCAACGATGGCGACATCGTCGAAGGGACCATCGTCAAGGTGGACCGCGATGAGGTTCTGCTCGACATCGGTTACAAGACCGAAGGTGTCATTCCTTCTCGCGAACTTTCCATCAAGCACGACGTCGACCCCAACGAGGTCGTTTCCGTGGGCGATGAGGTCGAAGCCCTCGTTCTCACCAAGGAGGACAAGGAAGGCCGCCTGATCCTGTCCAAGAAGCGGGCTCAGTACGAGCGCGCCTGGGGCACCATCGAGGAGCTCAAGGAGAAGGACGAGGCCGTCAAGGGCACCGTCATCGAGGTCGTCAAGGGCGGCCTGATCCTCGACATCGGCCTGCGCGGCTTCCTGCCCGCATCGCTCGTCGAGATGCGTCGTGTCCGCGATCTGCAGCCGTACATCGGCAAGGAGATCGAGGCCAAGATCATCGAGCTCGACAAGAACCGCAACAACGTGGTCCTGTCGCGTCGTGCCTGGCTGGAGCAGACGCAGTCCGAGGTCCGCAGCGAGTTCCTCAACCAGCTCACCAAGGGCGCCATCCGCAAGGGTGTCGTGTCCTCGATCGTCAACTTCGGCGCGTTCGTCGACCTGGGCGGCGTGGACGGCCTGGTGCACGTCTCGGAGCTGTCCTGGAAGCACATCGATCACCCGTCCGAGGTGGTTCAGGTGGGCGACGAGGTCACCGTCGAGGTGCTCGACGTCGACATGGACCGCGAGCGGGTTTCGCTGTCGCTCAAGGCGACTCAGGAAGACCCGTGGCGCCACTTCGCCCGCACCCACGCGATCGGCCAGATCGTCCCGGGCAAGGTCACCAAGCTGGTGCCGTTCGGTGCGTTCGTCCGCGTCGAAGAGGGCATCGAGGGCCTGGTGCACATCTCGGAGCTGTCCGAGCGCCACGTCGAGGTCCCGGACCAGGTGGTCCAGGTCGGCGACGACGCGATGGTCAAGGTCATCGACATCGACCTGGAGCGTCGCCGCATCTCGCTGAGCCTCAAGCAGGCCAACGAGGACTACACCGAGGAGTTCGACCCGTCGAAGTACGGCATGGCCGACAGCTACGACGAGCAGGGCAACTACATCTTCCCCGAGGGCTTCGACGCCGACAGCAACGAATGGCTGGAAGGCTTCGAGAAGCAGCGTGACGAGTGGGAGGCCCGGTACGCCGAGGCCGAGCGTCGCCACAAGATGCACACCGCCCAGATGGAGAAGTTCGCCGCGGCCGACGCCGAGGCAGCTGCCCGTCCGGCGACCAGCGGTTCGTCCTCGCGTTCCGAGGAGTCGACCGGTGGCACCCTGGCCAGCGACGCCCAGTTGGCGGCGCTGCGCGAGAAGCTCGCCGGCAACGCCTAACCGAAGTACGAGAAAGCTCCCCGGCTCAACAGAGCCGGGGAGTTTTTCGTTGTGCGGCAACCAGATACATGCGCACATCGCCAATTGACAATCATTTTCAATAACTGTTTGACTCGTCGCCATGTTGGCGAAACGAGCTCTGACAGCACTATCCCTGACGCTGTTGGCCGCGGGCTGTGCCACAGCGACGGAGCCGACGGCGCAGTCACCTCAGGTCGGCCGGTCCACCGAACGTGCCGGCGCCACTCCGCGCCTGGCGCTCAGCTATGACGGCGGTGTGCTCGTCCTCGACGCTGCCACCCTGCAGCAGGCGACCGATATCCCGATGGACGGCTTTGTTCGGTTGAACTCGGCCGCCAACGGCAGGCACGTCCTGGTCTCCCGGTCCGACGGATTCGCGGTCCTCGACATGGGCACCTGGACCGACCAGCACGGCGATCACCGGCACTATTACACCGCCGGTCCGCGGCTCACCGACATCCGATTCGGCGGCTCCGAACCTGGCCATGTGGTGGCCCACGATGGCCGGCTGACGTTGTTCACCGACAGCACCGGCGCGGTCGACGTCGTCGATCCCGACCGGCTGCTCGATGGCGACGGCGATGCGCACCATGCAACTACCGCCACGCCGCATCACGGTGTGGCGGTAGCGCGCGCCGACGGCAGCATCGTGCTGAGCGTTGGTGACGACAAAACCCGTTCCGGCGCACAGATTCTCGATGCCGGCGGGCACCGGGTCGCGATCAGCGATCAATGCCCAGGTCTGCACGGGGAGGCCGCTGCCGCCGACGGCAGCCTCCTCTTCGGCTGTCAGGACGGCGTTCTCCTGGTGCGCGGCAACGACATCCGTAAGGTCGCGAGCCCTGATCCGTACGGGCGGATCGGCAACCAGGCCGGTAGTGACACCTCATCGGTGATCCTCGGGGACTACAAGACCGACCCGAAGGCCGTGCTGGAACGCCCGCGCCGGTTCACCCTCACCGATACCGCCACGGGCGCCATCACGGTGGTGCCGATCGACACCAGCTACAGTTTCCGGTCCTTGGACCGAGGACCGAAGGGTGAGGCGATCATCCTCGGCACCGACGGGTTCCTGCATGTTTTCGACCCGGTCAGCGCCCGGCGCACCGCGCACATCAAGGTTGTGGGCCCCTGGACCGAGCCCGACGAATGGCAGTCGCCGATGCCGAATCTGCACATTCAGGACGGTATTGCGTACGTCAGTGATCCGGCGGCACGGCGACTGGTCGCGGTGAACCTGACCGATGGCCGGACCGTGGCGGAGACAACTCTGCCGCACCCGACGGTCGAGCTGACCGGCGTCGCCGGCTGAGTCCGCGCCTGACAGACTGTCCCGGTGCTTCGTATCGGACTGAGCGGCGGCATCGGCGCCGGAAAATCCACTGTGTCATCGACCTTCGCGGCGGCGGGCGGCATCATCGTCGACGGCGACGTCATCGCCCGTGAGGTGGTGGAGCCCGGCACCGAGGGCCTGGCCGCCCTGGTCAAGGCGTTCGGCGAGGACATCCTGTTGCCTGATGGTTCGCTCAACCGGCCGGCGCTGGCCGCGGTGGCGTTCAGCGACGAGGAGAAGCGCAAGACTCTCAATGGCATCGTGCACCCGCTCGTCGGCAAGCGCCGTGCCGAGCTCATCGACGCCGCTCCGGTGGGTTCTGTTGTGGTGGAAGACATTCCGTTGCTCGTCGAATCGCAGATGGCGCCGCTGTTCCCGTTGGTCGTGATGGTGCACGCCGAGGAAGATGTGCGCGTCGCGCGACTGATCGAGTACCGCGGCTTCTCGGAGGACGACGCCCGCGCCCGGATCGCGGCGCAGGCGACCGTCGAACAGCGGCAGGCGGTAGCGGACGTCTGGCTGGACAACCACGGCAGCGCCGAGGAACTGGCGGCCAAGGCCCGTGAGCTGTGGGAGCAGCGGATCGTTCCGTTCGCGCGCAACGTGCAGGCCGGGGTACCGGCCACCGTCGCACCGGCGGTGGTGTCGTATGACGAGACGTGGCCCGAGCAGGCCCGCCGGATCGTGGCCCGGCTGAGCACCACGTGCGGGCACCGGGCGGTGCGGGTCGATCACATCGGGTCGACGGCGGTGCCGGATCTGGACGCCAAGGACGTCATCGACATCCAGGTGACCGTGAAGTCGCTGGAGGTGGCCGACGAGCTCACCGACCTACTGTCGACGGCCGGCTACCCGCGGAACGCGGACATCACCGATGACGTCGCGAAGGACGACGCCCGCAGCACCGTCGCCGAATTCGACCATTCCGACGACAAGGCCCTGTGGCAGAAGCGTTTTCACGCCTCGGCCGATCCCGGACGACCGACGAACGTGCACATCCGGGTCGACGGTTGGCCCGGGCAGCAGTTCGCGTTGCTGTTCCCGGCGTGGATCGCCGCCAACCCGGAAGAGCGCCTCGAGTACCTCGCCCTCAAGCACGATGCGATGGCCGCCGCGCCGGCCACCAGCGGGGAATATGCCGACGCCAAGGAGCCCTGGCTCGCCGGCGCGTACCGACGGGCCTGGACCTGGGCTGACGAAACCGGTTGGCGCCCTTAGTGCGTGGCCGATGCGGGTGCTGCGGGCGCTGCCGGTGCCGGTGTCGCGGGCGTGCCCGGCAGTTCGGCGCTGTACTGCTGGCTGGGATCGAAGTCGGTCACGGAACCACAGCTGAGCACCCCGTAACCGGGGTCCTGGCGCTGAGGTGTCAGACGCGGGGCGACGAACTGGTCGGCCTGGGCCACGATCTCGTCGTCGACGAGGATCTCGCAGTGCAGGCTGGCTGAGTACGGCCACTGGATCGACACCTGCATACCGGCGTTCGCCGGGGAGTTGAGGACAGCGGACGCCTCGAACATCTCGCCGGGAAGCAGTGACGGCGTCGCCGAATTGAGCTGGGTGTCGGTGAGCCGGTAGGTCACCAGCGTGCCGCGGGACACCCCGTCGATCCGGGCCCGATAGGTGACGTTGTGCGGCCCCTGGCTGGGCGGTGCGGTGTCGCCGGCCGGAACCGCCGGTGCAGGCGGGGCGGGGGGCGCCGGGTCAGCGGCCGACGTCGCGGCGAAAAACAGGGGGGTGCTGGTGACCACTGCGGTGGCGCACGCCAGCGATGCCGCGGCCATCCGTCCGCGTCTGATCGATGTCATGGTTGTTGACATTACCTGTCGCGCCAGGTCAGTGACATACCGAGACTGGCTAGCCAATCACCCAGCTGGTATTTGTGCCGGGCCAACCCGTCGATGGCGGCGGTCGCTGTGGTGATGGCGCGTTCACCGTCGTCGGTGCTCACCAGGTGGTGACGTACCGCGTCGAGCAGCTCGTCGACGTCCTCCAGTTCGACGCCCACCCCGGACCGCACCACCAGGTCCAGGTAGTGGTCCTCGGACGTCCAGACTCGTTCGCCGGCGGTGAACCGGCCGACGTCGAGGTAGAAGTCCTGGTCGCGCTCGTGTCCGGGATTGAAATGGAAGATGCTGGCACGCAGGCCGATCGAGGGCAGCAGCCACGATTCCAGGTAGTGGAACTGCGGCCGGCCGGGGGTGGGACGCGCCATGTAGAGGCCCCACGGCTCGACTCGGTACACGTCGACAGCCCGCACGATGCCCTTGGGATCGGTATTCGTGCCGGCGGTCAGATTGAACGTTTCATGCTTTGGCGGGTGGATAGCCTGAGTCTATGGTGCTGAGCGTCAAGGGGACGAGATACTCGGCGCCTGAGCGGGTGCCGGCCGCGTGGCACCGGGTGCGGTCGGGTTCGTGCGCCCGCAGACGGTGTTCTGGAACACGCCGTTGATGTACTCATCGCTGCAGTACTCGCCGCCGGAGAGGTAGTCGCAGGTCGATTTGCGATCGTTGCCGACCATCGTCGTTCCGTAGACGCCACCCAGATCAGGGTCCTGGCACTCGGATTTGATTCTTGCTTCGGATATTGGTTTCGGCGTCGGATTCTTCGGCGTGGCGACGGCGGGCACCGCGAGAGCAAAAGCCGCAATAAGGGCAGTTGCTGTCGCGATTGCGGTGCGCAGGGTGGTCTGCATGGCGATTCCTCATTCCTGAATGGCGGACAGCTGAGAGATCGCTGCGTGGTTACAGTGTGAACCTTGACCAGCGGCAATGCTATGGGCGATTTCGTGGCGTGATCGCGTCGGCGAAACGCCACGGCGCACGATGTCGGTGCCCGCCTCTACCCTGGTATCCATGGCCTTCGCGACCGAATACCCAGTCCTCGCGCACTCGGAGCACCGGCCGGTCGACGCCATGGTGCGAGCCGGCAACAAGTTCGAAGTGGTCAGTCCGTACGACCCGGCGGGTGACCAGCCTGCGGCCATCGAGGATCTCGAACGGCGCATCAGGGCGGGGGAGCGTGACGTGGTGCTGCTCGGTGCCACCGGTACCGGTAAGTCGGCGACCACCGCCTGGTTGATCGAGCGGCTGCAGCGTCCCACGCTGGTGATGGCGCCCAACAAGACCCTGGCCGCTCAGCTGGCCAACGAGTTGCGGGAGATGTTGCCGCACAACGCCGTTGAGTACTTCGTCTCGTACTACGACTACTACCAGCCCGAGGCGTACATCGCCCAGACGGACACCTACATCGAGAAGGACAGCTCGATCAACGACGACGTCGAGCGGCTGCGGCACTCGGCGACGTCCAGCCTGCTGTCACGCCGCGACGTCGTGGTGGTGGCGTCGGTGTCGTGCATCTACGGCCTCGGTACCCCGCAGTCGTACATGGACCGGTCCGTCGAACTGAAGGTCGGCGACGACGTGCCGCGTGACGGTCTGCTGCGCCTGCTCGTCGATATCCAATACAAGCGCAACGACGTGGCGTTCACCCGCGGCACGTTCCGGGTGCGCGGCGACACCCTCGAGATCATCCCGTCCTACGAGGAACTCGCGGTGCGCATCGAGTTCTTCGGCGACGAGGTCGAGGCGCTGTACTACCTGCACCCGCTGACCGGTGACGTGGTGCGCAAGGTCGATTCGCTGCGTATCTTCCCGGCCACCCACTATGTGGCCGGGCCCGAGCGGATGGCCATGGCGATCTCGACCATCGAGCAGGAGCTGGAAGAGCGGCTGGCGCAGCTGGAAGGCCAGGGCAAGCTGCTGGAGGCGCAGCGGCTGCGGATGCGAACCAACTACGACGTCGAGATGATGAAGCAGGTCGGGTTCTGCTCGGGCATCGAGAACTACTCGCGGCACATCGACGGTCGCGCCGCGGGTTCGGCGCCGGCGACGCTGCTGGACTACTTCCCGGACGACTTCCTGCTCGTCATCGACGAGTCCCACGTCACGGTGCCGCAGATCGGCGCCATGTACGAGGGCGACATGTCCCGCAAGCGCAACCTGGTCGACTTCGGCTTCCGGCTGCCGTCGGCAGTCGATAACCGGCCGCTGACCTGGGAGGAGTTCGCCGACCGCATCGGGCAGACGGTGTACCTGTCGGCGACGCCCGGCTCCTACGAGATGGCCCAGTCCGGGGGCGAGTTCGTCGAGCAGGTCATCCGGCCGACGGGCCTGGTCGACCCCGAGATCGTCGTCAAACCGACCAAGGGCCAGATCGACGACCTCATCGGCGAAATCCGCAAGCGCACCGAGCGTGACGAACGCGTGCTGGTCACGACCCTGACCAAGAAGATGGCCGAGGACCTCACCGACTATCTGCTCGAGACGGGCATCCGGGTGCGGTACCTGCATTCCGAGGTGGACACCCTGCGCCGCGTGGAGCTGCTGCGTCAGCTGCGGCTGGGCGACTATGACGTCCTGGTCGGCATCAACCTGCTGCGCGAGGGCCTGGACCTGCCCGAGGTGTCGCTGGTCGCGATCCTCGACGCCGACAAGGAGGGCTTCCTGCGTTCGGCGCGAAGCCTCATCCAGACCATCGGCCGCGCGGCGCGCAACGTGTCCGGCGAGGTGCACATGTACGCCGACAAGATCACCGACTCCATGCAGGCTGCCATCGAGGAGACCGAACGTCGCCGCGCCAAGCAGGTCGCCTACAACGAGGAGAACGGCATCGACCCGCAGCCGCTGCGGAAGAAGATCGCCGACATCCTCGACCAGGTGTACCGCGAGGCGGAAGACACCGAAACCGTCGAAATCGGCGGTTCGGGTCGCAACGCCTCCCGCGGTCGCCGGGCCCAGGGTGAGCCGGGGCGGGCAGTCAGCGCCGGCATCGTCGAAGGACGCGACACCGCGAACATGCCGCGTGCCGAGCTGGCGGACCTGATCAAGGACCTCACCGCGCAGATGATGAATGCGGCACGGGATCTGCAGTTCGAGCTCGCGGCCCGCATTCGTGACGAGGTGGCCGACCTGAAGAAGGAGCTGCGCGGAATGGATGCGGCCGGGCTGAAATGACCGCTCGTTGACCTCAACCGTGGTTGAGCCTCTAGCGTCGCCGACGTGACCGACACACACGCCGAAACCGCGACCGCAGGCAGCTGGCGGGAGCTGCTCGGTCCCAAGTATCTGGGTGCGTCGACGGTACTGGCCGGTGGTGTTGCGCTGTACGCGACCAACGAGTTCCTGACCATCAGCCTGCTGCCCAGCGCGGTAACTGACATCGGCGGCGGACGGCTGTATGCCTGGGTCACCACGGTGTACCTGGTGGCGTCGGTGATGGCGGCGACGACAGTCAGCGCCATGGTGGCCCGCTTCGGTCCGCGACAGGCATATGTGTTGGGGTTCAGTGTTTTTGCGCTCGGCAGCGTCGTGTGTGCCCTGGCACCGACCATGGAGGTGATGCTGGCCGGGCGCGTCGTGCAGGGCGCTGCGGGCGGCACGCTGGCCGGGCTGGGCTACGCGGTGATCAATACGGCTCTGCCGCAATCGCTTTGGCCGAAGGCGTCGGCGCTGGTGTCGGCGATGTGGGGTGTCGGGACACTGCTCGGCCCCTCGTCGGGGGGCTTGTTCGCGCAGTTGGGTGTGTGGCGCTGGGCATTCGGCGCGCTCGCCATCCTGACCGTGGCCGTGATGGTCCTGGTCCCGTTGAGTCTGCCGGGCCGGTCTGCCGACCACGTGCGCGTGCCGCTGCGGATTCCGGTGTGGTCGTTGGTGATTCTCGGATCGGCGGCCATGGCGATCAGCGTCGCCGGCATCCAGCGCAGCGTGCCGCTCATGGTGGTGCTGCTGGCCGGCGGCGTCGCGCTGGTCGGAGTGTTCATCGTCGTGGACCGGCGGATGTCCGTGAGTGTGCTGCCGAAGACCGCCTACGGGCCGGGCCCGTTCAAGTGGATCTATGTGACCCTGGGCGTGTTGATGGCGGCCACCATGGCCGACATGTACGTGCCGCTGTACGGCCAGCGCCTGGCCGGCCTGGTGCCGTTGACGGCGGGCTTTCTCGCCGTGGCGCTGAGCGTGGGCTGGACGGTCAGCGAGATCGTCAGCGCCTCGGTCACCACACCCGCTCGGGTGGTGCGCATCGTGGCGGTGGCGCCGTTGGTGATGGGGATCGGACTCGGTGCTGCCGCGCTCAGCCAGGTCGATGGCGCCTCACCCGCAGTCGTCGGCGTCTGGGCGCTCGCGCTTCTGGTCACCGGGATCGGTGTCGGCATGGCGTGGCCCCACCTGTCGGTGTGGGCCATGGGCCGGGTCGACGATCCCGCGGAAGGGACGGTGGCCGCGGCAGCGATCAACACCGTTCAGCTGATCTGCGGAGCTTTCGGTGCCGGGCTGGCCGGCATCGTCGTCAACACGGTCGATCGGCCCGACGCCGTCGGGGCCAGTTGGTTGTTCGCCGTATTCGCCGGCTTGGCGGCGCTGGGGTGTGTGGCGTCGTATCGGGCCGGCCGGGGGAGCAGCTAGCCCACCACGGCGGAATCGCGCTGCTCGGCGCGAGAGGCTTCCCGTGCCAGCAGCCGGTCACGTTGCTCCTCGAACCTGCTGGCCTGCTTCGCCATCGTCTCGAGGTAGGCGGCCAGCTCTTCGCGGCGCTTCTCCCCGCGAGCGGTGAAATCGGTGCGATCGAAGATCTTCCACTGGCGCAGCGGCGGCAGGACGACTTCCTCCAGATGCTGGCGCAGATCGTAGATGCCGTGCTTGGCCATCAGGACGCCGTAACGCCGGAAGTTCGGCATGCCGGTGCCGGGCATCCGGAACTTCTCGATCACCGAGGCGACCGAGTGCAGGGTCTGGTCCGGTGCCAGATCAAGTGCGGCCGCACTCATCTGGCGGTAGAAGATCATGTGCAGGTTCTCATCGGCCGCCACCCGTTGCAGCAGCCGGTCAGCCACCGGGTCGTTGCAGACCTTGCCGGTGTTGCGATGGCTGACTCGGGTGGCCAGTTCCTGGAACGTCGGATACACGATGGCCATCAGCACCCCGGCACCGATGGCTTCTTCCTCTTCGGCGGTCGGCGCAAATCCGTTGGCTACGTGCTCCATCCGGGCTTGCTCCAGCGCCACCGGGTCAACCCCGCGATTCACCACCAGATAGTCGCGGAGGGCGATGCCGTGCCGGTTCTCTTCGGCGGTCCAGCGGTTGACCCAGGTGCCCCACGCGCTGTCCAGCGACAAATGGGTCATGGCTTCGCGGTGGTAGGACGGCAGATTGTCTTCGGTGAGCAGGTTGGTGATCATGGCGGCTTTGGCCAGCTCACTCAGCTGTGACTGCTCGGGATCCCAGTCCTCGCCGCCCGCCGCCGCGAAGTTCTTCCCATTGGCCCACGGCACGTAATCATGCGGATACCAGTGCACCGACCTCGACAGATGCTGGTTGAGGGCGTCGGCGGCTACCGGCTCCAGCTCGGCCAAGTAGTCAGAATCAGTCAATTCGCGCGTCATACGTCCCGTCACCCCGTTAGTTCTGCGAAACGTACAGGAACATCGGGTGTCGGCGCGCCTCCGCGTGCGTCAGTCGGGATCTTCTGTGATTTGACGCACACCGATGACCCCATCGACCTGGGCCAGCACGGCGGCGGCCCCGATGACCCCGGAACCGGCCAGCGTCACCTGGACGCCGACGTGGCCGGGTGGCGCCTCGAGGGGTTCTCCGGCGGGGTCGGTCTCCAGGTCGGTGACCTGCCAGTCACGCCGGCCGCACGCCTGCAACACGTCCCGTAGGACGCCGCGGTCGTCTGCATAGGTGATGTGGAGCCGGACGGTCGCGCCCAGGCGCGAGGCCAGCCGCCGGGCCAGCGGCATGAACCCCACGATGATCAGCAGGTGCATCCCGGTCATCACGCTGGCCAGCAGCAGCAAGCCGGCGCCGGCGGCCATGCCGATCGCCGCCGACTCCCACACCGAGGCCGCGGTGGTCAGCCCATGCACCGAGCCCCGGCGCACGATGATGATGCCCGCACCGAGAAAGCCGATGCCCGAGACGATCTGGGCCGCGACGCGAGACGGGTCGACGACCACCAGCCCTGGGGTCAGCACGTCGCCGAAGCCGTACTTGCTCACCAGCATGATCAGCGCCGCTGCGGTGCCGACGATGGTCTGTGTGCGCAAACCAGCGCTCTTGCCCTGGATTTCGCGTTCCAGTCCGATGAGTGCGGTCAGGCCGAACGCGACCACGAGTTCGATGATCTGCCGCGAGCCCTGCCCGGGCCCGCCGAAAAAGGCGGGATCTGCCAGCCATTCCATGGGGGACAAACTAACGCGCTCCGATGACTTTTGGCGGGAGTCGAAGTCTGTCTTATAGAGCCGATATCTCACGAGGAGTGATGTCATGTCCGCGCAACCAAACGCTTACCCCGATGTCGTCACACAGGAGGAATGGATCGGGGCTCGCACGAAGCTCCTGGCCAGGGAACGGGAGGCGACGCATCTGCGCGACGCGGTCAACGCCGAACGCCGTCGGCTGCCGATGGTGAAGATCGAGAAGAACTACGTGTTCGACGGACCCGACGGCGCCGTCAGCTTGCTGGACATGTTCGAGGGTCGCAGCCAGCTTTACATCCACCACTTCATGTGGGTCGACGCGATCGATGCCGGCTGCCCGAGCTGCACCGCCGCGGCCGATCTGACGTTCACGGAAGAGGATCGAAAGCTGTTGTACGGCAAGGGCGTCACCTTTGCGTGCGTCTCTCGGGCTCCGTACGACAGCATCGCCCGGTATCGCGACCAGCACGGCTGGACGTTTCCGTGGTACTCGTCGCGTGATGGCGACTTCACCTACGACTTCCACGTGACGCTCGACCCGGCGCGGGCGCCGGTCGAATACAACTACAAGGCGCTCGACGAGCTGTACGCCGACGGCTGGACCGACGATGACCTGCGCGGAGACTGGCCCGGCGCCAGTGTTTTCCTGCGCCGCGACGACGAGGTGTTCCATACCTATTCGGCGTACGCGCGCGGGCTCGATCATTCGGCAGTGGGCTATCCGTTCCTGGATCTGACCCCGTACGGACGTCAGGAGCCGTGGGAGGACTCGCCGGCCGGCTGGCCGCAGGGCGGCCCGGTGGTGGGTCGGCCAGTGGGGGACTGCTGCGAGGGGTAGCAATCACCGCGATCTCAACCATGGGCACGCGCAGCCTCTGCTGGCACTCTGGTCATCAGTGCGGGTGTGGCTGAGTGGCTAGGCACCGGCCTGCAAAGCCGTTCACACGGGTTCGAATCCCGTCACTCGCTCCACTACTGGAGCTCGGGTAGCTGCCACCAGCTCCCGAGCTCCAGGTCAAAAGTTGCCGGTGAGTACTGCGCGAATCCGCTCACCGGATAGGCGGCGGTCTCGCCGAACCAGATCTCACCGTCGACGTTGTAGAGGTCGACGCGCAGGAAGTCGAAGCCTGCCGCGATACGTTCGGCGACCGCCAGCATCTCGGTCAGCTGCGCGGGTGGCGCGACGTGCGGGGTGTCTTCTGATCCGGGCCTGGTGGCTACCCGGGTCCATGTCCGGTCGTAGTACGTCGGGCATGGATCGGTGGCTCGTTCGGAGACGTGCAACACATAGCGTGCGACACCGTCGAACACAAAGAACTTGTAGTCAGTCGGGAACCCGGCTGCGTCGCCGATCCGCTCCTCGACGAGGAACCTCGGATTGGCGCGGCTGTAGGCCCATTCGCCCATGATGTGCCAGTTCTCGTTGAACAGCCAGCCCTTGGTGCGGGCGGTCAGCCGCTGAACATCGGGAACTCCCGTGCCCGCGACGATCTTTCCCCAGCGATGTGTGGGTTTGAGAATCCACCGGTCAGGTAGTCCGACGGTGACGAGCTCGGTCAGGTCGGTGCCGGACCACAGCGTGCGGGGGACGCGCACGCTGTCGCCGGCAGTCTGGCGGGCCAGTTCTTTGACGGCGAGCTTGTCGCAGGTCGGGCTGAGCAGCTCGCGGCGGTCGTGCAGGATGCGCCAGTTGACTTTGTCGGTGAACCGCTGCGGTTCGATCAACTCGGGCAACCGCCGGTGCTGGCGCGCATAAAGTACGAATCTGCGCCAACGTAGCGGTATCGCACGCGCTACCAGACCGCTGACCTGCTGAGCTGCAGTACTGGGTGGCACCGCGACAGCTTAAATGTGTGAGGAGATGGGTTGCCGGGAGATGCGATTCGTGACTGGTTCGTCGAATGGGAGCAGCTGATCCGGGCGGTCGATTACGCCGGCGCGCGCAGGTTGTTCGACCAGGAAGTCGTGGGGTTCGGTACCTACATGCGCCTCGTGCACGGGATCGACGAATTGGTCGATGCGCAGTGGCGATCGATCTGGGGGCGTATCAGCGACTTTCGCTTCGATCTGGACTCGCTGGCCACCCGAACTTCACCGGACGGGCTGTCCGGCTCGGGGATATGCCTTTGGTCGTCAACGGGTTACGACGCCGATCGTCGCGCGTTTGTCAGACCAGGGCGCGCGACGGTGCTGCTGGCGCGGTCGACGGTCGATGCTCCGTGGTTGGGCGTACATACCCATCTGTCTCTGGTGCCGGGAACCCCGCAGCAGACGTTTGGCCCCTGAAAGTCGTGATTTTTCAGGGGCATTCACGTTTTGTTCAGTGCGGTGGTGGTTTATCGTTTTCGCCGGTCTCGTGGGCGGCTTCGCGGGCTGCGTGTCGGCGGTCGGCGGCTTCTTGGGCGGCCGCTGCTGCTTGGAGGTCGGCGTCGTTGAGGGCGCGTTCGTAGGCGATGCGCTGGGCTTGGTTCTGGGCGCGGGTGCGCCGCCGGATGGGCATCATGATGCCCCGGCCGGGAGCCGGTGGGGTGTCGAGGTCGGTGGCACTCGATGGTGGTGGGTCGGGTAGTGGGGTGTCAACCTGCTTGTGGGGAAACAGGATTCGGCTTTCGGGCACGCTGGTGTAGGTGTGCCCGGTGGGTGCGGTCCACACGATGGTCCCGTCGGGCTGTTGGCGGTCCCGCCAACCATCAGGCCCGCTGTAGAAGGTTTTGAGTAGGTGGTGTTTTCGGCATTTCGGGCTGAGGTTGCCCGGATGGGTGGGCCCGGCGGGCCAGGGAATGGTGTGGTCGACATCGCAGGCGGTCGCAGGCTGATCGCAGCCGGGGAACATGCACGTCATGGCCCGCATCCGCACGAATTCGTCGATCGCGGCCGACGGCCGGTACCGGGGCACTCCACCCAGATCAGTCGCCGAGGCGACGGTGCGGACTTTGGCGCCGCGGGCCACCAGGTCAGCGAGCAGTGCCGGCGGCACCACCGCACCGCCGACCACATAGCCGACAGGGGTGCGCACCGGAGCCGGGGCTCGGACAGGTGCCGACGCGGGGGCGGGTGCTGGGACCGGTGCCGCTTCGGGCGCGGTCTCGTGCTC
>NZ_LXOV01000017.1:362514-415250 GCF_025331195.1 Mycolicibacterium llatzerense
CTGGGGTGCAGGAGGCATGGGAGCCAGGGGCGCGGCCGGGTCGCCGCTGAGCAGCGGATCGGCCACCGGCGCGGGGAGCGCATCGGTGAGTACGTGGATCACCACTGCCGTGGCGCGGGCATCGGGCCCGGCGGCTGGGCACTCGGGGTTGCCGCATTGGCACGCCAACCGATCCCCACGCGCGGCCAGCACACCCAGAGCGTCGGCACGGCGCTGCCCGAACGTGCGGGGATCGTTGTCGCATACTTGCCGGGCGAGTTCGGTCAGTACTCGATCCAGTAGTTCGGCGTCGGTGGCCAGCAGGGCACCCCAGATGGAGGCCACCCCGGTGTCGTCGTCGGGTTTGCCGACCCCGACCCCACGGCGCCGGGCCGCGGATCGCACTTTGAGGACCGCGGCCGGATCGAATTTCTGCACCCAGCCGTCGATCTTCTTCTCGATCTTCTTGCGGGACAGGCCCGCCCACTCTGACAGTGCCCCGGCCAGCGCGGCATCGATCACCGCCATCAGGTTCGGGTCCTCGACCAAGCGGGTACGCCAACAGATCAGGCCCACCGTCCGCGCGGATACCCCGCCGTCGGCGAATACCGCCGCTACCCGCGGTAGCCGGTACCGCAACGCGATCGCCACCGACAACTGCCCTGAGGCTTCCTTCGGACCAATCCCCAGCGCGGCACCGACCTCCGCGCAGGCAGCGTCCCAGCCATCGCAGGCCCACCACTGCCGGTCACCCTGATTGTCGACCCGCAGCTCCACCAGATCCGCGATCGCCACGAACCGGCCGGACGCGGCCACCGCTTCCACCCGCGCATAATGCGCCATCGCATCGACCGTCGAGGCATCGCGCACGAGGACTCCCGTGCCACCGATACCACAATGATCGAACATATGTTCGAGTCTACCTGTCGATCGAGCGTGCCGCAATGGAATTCACCGATCAGTGCTACCGCTCAATTGGGCGCGTGAACATGTCAGGCAAGATGCCTCAGGTGACGTACCGTTCGCCGACCTTGTCCGATCTCGTCAGCACGCTGCTGGTGGATCAGACCGATGACCACCACTTCGTGGCCACCCAACTCGACAACCCCGGCCACCACATCGCCGGCGGTCATCTCGCCGGTCAGGTGCTGGTGGCGGCGAGCCGGACCGCACCGGGACGCAGCGCGCACAGCCTGCACGTCTACTACCTGCGTGCCGGTGACGCCCGGTATCCGGTCGAGGTCCAGGTCGACGCCGCGCGCGACGGCGGCACGCTCGCGACGCGCCGCATCACCGCCCGTCAGGATGGGGAGATCCTGCTGGAGGCGTTGGCGTCGTTCAGCGCCCCGGTTGACGCGCTCGACTATCAGGCGACCATTCCTGATGTGCCGGAACCGCTTTCGGTACCGACCATGGCCGAACAGCTCGCCGACTACGCCGACGAATCAGGTGGCTTCTGGGTCCGCGACCAACCGTTCGAGCTGCGGTACATCGATCCGCACCCGCGGTTGGCGAAGGACTCGTCGGACCCGGCGCCGCATCTGCGGATGTGGTGGCGCCCGACGGACACCATCCCCGACGACCCAGCGTTGCACGCCGGGCTGCTCGCGTACCTGACCGGTACCACCATGCTGGAGGCGGCGATGATCCCGCGTGGTGCGCTGCCGGCTCACACCTTCTCCGCGCTGATCGACCACGCGTTGTGGTTCCACCGGCCAGTGGATCTGGGCGACTGGGTGCTGTCCGACCAGACCTCGCCGAGTGGCATTGGCGGCCGCGGCCTGGCCAGCGGGACGATGTACAACCGTGCCGGGCAGTTGGTGTGCGTGGCCACGCAGGAGCTGTATTTCGGTCGTGGCTAACAATCTTGGGTCTGAAGCGGTCCCGCTCACCGGGCGAAACACGCGGTTGTTTCATCACCATTAGCAAGCCCGTTGCGGTGGCTGCCGCTAACATCGGTGCCGGTAAAGCACATTTTTCACGGTATCCCCGGCGAACTTGTGTGGTGAAACCGCACCATCGGCCGCGCTTCAGCGGCTACTGTCTGCGGTGACGCCGGACAGTACGCCGGATACTCAAACCTGCATAACGGGAGGCCATTGATGAGCGGCTACCAGACCGTGGTCGTCGGTACGGACGGATCGGATTCGTCATTGCGTGCTGTGGAGCGCGCCGCCCAGATCGCCGCGGGGGCCAATGCGAAGTTGGTCGTGGCAACCGCCTACTTCCCGCACGCCGATGATCAGCGTGCGGCCGACGTCCTGAAGGACGAGGGCTACAAGGTGCACGGCGACGCGCCGATCTACGCGATCCTGCGTGAGGCTCGTGACCGCGCCGAGGCAGCCGGTGCCACTCAGGTGGAGGAGAAGGCCATCGTCGGCGCTCCCGTCGACGCACTGGTCGAGCTGGCTGAGGGTTCCAACGCCGACCTGCTGGTCGTCGGCAACGTCGGCCTGAGCACCATTGCCGGCCGTCTGCTGGGCTCGGTGCCGGCGAACGTCGCTCGTCGCGCCAAGGTCGACGTGCTGATCGTCCACACCTCGTAAGGTTCGGATTTCCCTGAGGCCCTCGGCGTACTGCCGGGGGCCTCAGGATTTTTCGTGCCCGTAAAGTTTCGAGCCATGGCCCGAAGAAGTCTCGTCCTGGCGTCGTGGGTGACGCTGTCACTGGCCGCGTCACTGGTCGCCGGCTGCGGTGCGAACGATCGGACCGCCGCGCCCGCGACGACCTCCGGGCTGGCGTCCGAGACCGCATCGACGATCCCGTCCGTCGGCCCGCCGGACCCCAACGTGGCGCGCAATCCCGCCGTGGCTGCGGCGCAGGGGAGTGTGGTGCGGGTGCACGGTATCGCCCACAGTTGCCGAAAGCGGTTGGAGGGCACCGGGTTTGTCGTGGCGCCCAAGCGGGTCATGTCCACAGCCCATGGTGTTGCCGGGACCGACGAGATCTCGGTCGAGGTCGGCGGCGCCAAGTACGACGGTCACGTGGTTTCGTTCGACCCCAACATGGACATCTCGATCCTCGCCGTCCCGGACCTGCCGACGGCCCCGCTGATGTTCTCCGAGGCGCCTGCCGTCAGCGGTGCCGACGCGGCGGCGCTCGGGTTTCCGCACGGGGGTGCGTACGAGGCCAAACCGGTCCGGGTCCGTGAGGTCATCAAGCTGCAGGGGCCTGACATCTTTCGCACCGGCACGGTGACGCGCGAGGTGTATGCCATCAGAGGTGGTGTGCAGCAAGGAAATTCAGGCGGCCCGCTGGTCGACCTGGACGGTCGCGTGCGCGGCGTGGTCTTCGGTGCAGCACAGGACGACCCCGACACGAGTTTCGCGTTGACCGCGAAGGAAGTTGCCCCCCAGCTGGCGTTGGTGGGTAACACCGAACCCGTCCCGACGGGCCAGTGCGTGGGCTGACGTAGCCCTTACCAGCCGCGCGTCCGCCACTCCTCGAGGTGCGGCCGCTCGGTGCCGAGCGTGGTGTCGTCGCCGTGCCCGGGGTAGATGACCGTCGAGTCGGGGTAGACGTCGAAGACCTTGCGGGTGACGTCGCCGAGCAGCCGCTCGAAGTCGCCTTCCTGCCAGGTCTTGCCGACGCCGCCCGGAAACAGGCAGTCGCCGGTGAAGAGGTGTGTGACGTCACCGTCGGCCCCGCGGAGTGCCAGCGCGACCGAACCTTCGGTGTGACCCTGCAGGTGGATGACGTCGAGGGTCAGGTCGCCGATCGTGATGGTGTCGCCGTCGGCCAGAATCCGGTCGGGCTTGACGGGCAGTGGCTCGGCGTCCAGTGCGTGCGCCGCGGTGGGTGCGCCTGTGGCTTCCGCCACTTCGGCCAGCGCCTGCCAGTGGTCGAAGTGCTGGTGGCTGGTGACGATGAGCTCGACGTTCGGCGTTTGCGACCTGATCAGCTCGACGAGCGCCGCGCCGTCGTTCGCGGCGTCGATGAGCAGCGTCTTTCCGGTCGCGGAACAAGTGATGAGGTACGCGTTGTTGTCCATCGGTCCGACCGATGCCTTGACGATCGCCGCGGCGGGCAGCGTGCGACGTGCCGCGGTGCCCGCATCGACGTGGCCGGTGTAGGTGTCGTTGACGACTGTCATGACGCCACCGTATCGGGCTTGTCGGTGGGGGCACATAGCATGGCGCTGTGGTGTCTGGACTGCCCAGACATTCAGGTGAAGGGATACGTGTGTCGGACCGTCTGATCGTCAAAGGTGCGCGCGAGCACAACCTGCGGGGAATCGACCTTGACCTGCCAAGAGACTCGCTGATCGTGTTCACGGGCCTGTCCGGATCGGGCAAGAGCTCGCTGGCGTTCGACACCATCTTCGCCGAGGGGCAGCGCCGCTACGTCGAGTCGCTGTCGGCCTACGCCCGCCAGTTCCTGGGCCAGATGGACAAGCCCGACGTGGACTTCATCGAAGGCCTCTCGCCCGCGGTGTCCATCGACCAGAAGTCGACCAACCGCAACCCGCGCTCGACCGTCGGCACCATCACCGAGGTCTACGACTACCTGCGGCTGCTCTACGCGCGCGCGGGCACTCCGCACTGCCCGGTGTGTGGTGAGCGCATCGCTCGGCAGACGCCGCAGCAGATCGTCGACCAGGTGCTCGCCATGGACGAGGGCATCCGGTTCCAGGTGCTCGCGCCCGTGGTCCGGACCCGCAAGGGTGAGTTCGTCGACCTCTTCGACAAGCTCAACGGCCAGGGTTACAGCCGCGTGCGGGTCGACGGCGTCGTGCACTCGCTGACCGATCCGCCGAAGCTCAAGAAGCAGGAGAAGCACGACATCGAGGTGGTCGTCGACCGCCTCACGGTCAAGGCCAGCTCCAAGCAGCGGCTCACCGATTCGGTGGAAACCGCGCTGGGCCTCGCCGACGGCATCGTCGTGCTGGAGTTCGTCGACCGCGACGACAATCATCCGCAGCGCGAGCAGCGTTTCTCGGAGAAGCTGGCCTGCCCCAATGCGCACCCGTTGGCCGTCGATGACCTTGAGCCGCGGTCGTTCTCGTTCAACTCCCCGTACGGCGCCTGCCCGGAGTGCACCGGCCTGGGCATCAAGAAGGAAGTCGACCCCGAGCTCGTCGTGCCGGACCCGGAGCTGACGCTCGCCGAGGGCGCGGTGGCGCCGTGGTCCATGGGGCACAACGCCGATTACTTCACCCGCATGATGGCGGGGCTCGGCGAAGAGCTGGGCTTCGACATCGACACCCCGTGGAAGAAGCTTCCGGCCAAGGCGCGCAAGGCGATTCTGGAAGGGTCCGACCACCAGGTGCACGTCCGGTACAAGAACCGGTACGGCCGCACCCGCTCCTACTACGCCGATTTCGAGGGCGTGTTGGCGTTCCTGCAGCGCCGGATGGAGCAGACCGAATCCGAGCAGATGAAGGAACGCTACGAGGGCTTCATGCGGGACATCCCGTGCCCCGAGTGCGCCGGCACCCGCCTCAAGCCGGAGATCCTGGCCGTTACCCTGTCCGCGGATGACGACGCGAAATCCATTGCGCAGGTGTGTGATCTGTCCATCTCGGACTGCTCGACGTTCCTCAACGCGCTGACTCTCGGCTCGCGCGAGCAGGCCATCGCCGGCCAGGTACTCAAAGAGGTGCAGTCGCGGCTCGGGTTCCTGCTCGACGTCGGCCTCGACTACCTGACCCTGTCGCGGGCCGCGGGCACGTTGTCCGGCGGTGAGGCACAACGTATTCGGCTGGCCACCCAGATCGGTTCGGGTCTGGTCGGCGTGCTCTACGTACTCGATGAACCCTCCATCGGGTTGCACCAGCGGGACAACCGCAGGCTCATCGACACCCTGGTCCGGCTGCGCGACCTCGGTAACACGCTGATCGTCGTCGAGCATGACCTCGACACCATCGCGCACGCCGACTGGGTCGTCGACATCGGTCCCGCTGCCGGTGAGCACGGCGGCCAGATCGTGCACAGCGGCACCTACAAGGAACTGCTGAAGAACACCAATTCGATTACCGGTGCCTATCTTTCGGGCCGGGAGCAGATCGAGGTTCCGGCCATCCGGCGGCCCGTCGACCGCAAGCGGCAGGTCACCGTGGTCGGCGCCCGGGAACACAACCTCAAAGAGGTTGATGTCGCGTTCCCGCTGGGGGTGCTGACGTCGGTCACCGGGGTCTCCGGCTCGGGTAAGTCGACGTTGGTCAACGACATCCTGGCGACCGTCATGGCCAACAAGCTCAACGGCGCCCGGCAGGTGCCTGGCCGGCACACCCGGATCAACGGGCTCGACCAGCTGGACAAGCTGGTGCGGGTCGACCAGTCACCGATCGGCCGCACCCCGCGGTCCAACCCGGCGACCTACACCGGCGTGTTCGACAAGATCCGCACGCTGTTCGCGGCGACGACCGAGGCCAAGGTCCGCGGCTACCAGCCCGGCCGCTTCTCGTTCAACGTGAAAGGTGGCCGCTGCGAAGCCTGTTCGGGTGACGGCACCATCAAGATCGAGATGAACTTCCTGCCGGACGTGTACGTGCCGTGCGAGGTGTGCCAGGGCGCCCGGTACAACCGGGAAACCCTCGAGGTGCACTACAAGGGCAAGACCATCTCCGAGGTCCTCGACATGCCGATCGAGGAGGCCACCGAGTTCTTCGAGCCCATCAGCTCGATCCACCGGTACCTCAAGACGCTCGTCGACGTCGGTCTCGGCTACGTGCGGCTGGGCCAGCCCGCCCCGACGCTGTCCGGTGGTGAGGCCCAGCGCGTGAAGCTGGCCGCCGAACTGCAGAAGCGGTCCACCGGCCGCACCGTCTACATCCTCGACGAGCCGACCACCGGCCTGCACTTCGAGGACATCCGCAAGCTGCTCAAGGTGATCAACGGTCTGGTCGACAAGGGCAACACCGTCATCGTCATCGAGCACAACCTCGACGTCATCAAGACCTCGGACTGGATCGTCGACATGGGTCCCAACGGCGGCGCGGGCGGCGGCACGGTGGTGGTGTCCGGCACACCGGAGGACGTCGCGGCGAGCCCCGACAGCTACACCGGTCAGTTCCTCGCCGAGCTGCTACCGGCCGTCGTGCCCGATCCGCCGAAGACCAGGCGGCGCAAGGTGAGCGCCTAGCGTCAGCGAGACAGGGCCTGGCTCAAGGGTGACGGGAACCGCGGCTTGACCCGCACCCCGTCGAGCCAGTCCGTCAGCTCGGAAGCCTTGCGTTGCAGCACCTTCCGAGCTGACGCTCCGACGTCTTCGACGTACTCCAGCTGTACCCGGCCGTCCGCGTCCTGACCCCAGGCGCCGACGACGCGGCCGTCCCACCACACCGTGGGCCCGGCATTGCCGGAGCGGTCGAACAGCTGCCCGGCGTGCGGACCCAGGTACCACGACCGGGCCTGCCAGCCCATGACGGTCGGGTCCAACCCGGGCAGCAGTGCGCCCCAATGCGGGACCGGGGGAGCGGCGTCGAGATCGTCGGGCAGGACGAAGCCAATGTCATCGCAGTCTTCCAACCCGACTTCGACGGCCTCGATCGACCGCAGCCCCTCGCGCGCCCAGGTCAGGGTCTGCCCGAACCACCACTTCACATCGGCGGCGGTGGCCGGGCCGAAGGTCCGCAGCCACGCGCGCAGCAGCGCCGCCCGGGCGTCGTCGGCGGGCAAGGCGGCGGCAGGTTCAGGCAGCCAGTGTGCCGCCGCTGCCCACCGTGGCCGCGACGTCGTCCAGGTGCCGTCGTTGGGCCCGCGCAGCAGATGTCCCTGCGCGGACAACACGGTCAGTACCCGCGGGGCGACGGGAGTGCTTCCGCCCCAGGTCTTTCCGGGCGCGGGGTCCCAGTCGCCGGCCAACTCCGGCAGCGTGGTCCGGAGCGTGGCGGTGTTGGCGAAATCGCCCGAGGACAGGTGGCCGCGGACGGCGGCCGACGCGAGCTCCAGCCAGGTCTCGCCGTCGGCCGCGATGCCGGATTTCTCGACGTCGCCGATCAGCCGTTTGCGTTCGGTCGCAGCCACGCGATCGCTGGCCGCGGCCTGGACAGCGGGCAGGTCGTCGGTGTGCACCACCCACAGCGTCCGGCGCATGGCCATGTGCTTGACCAGCTGCCGGTCCCGATACAGCGCACCGTCGAGATCAGTGACGGTGAAACCGGGCAGCCGCGCCCACAGCGACAGGTACGGCGTGGCGGGGTCAGTGCCGTGCAGGCCTACCAGCGACCGGGTCACCTCGTGGTGACTCGATGCCGCACCACTCAGGAAATGACGTTGCGCCAAGCGATTGCGGCGCTCGGCGACGGTGTAGGTACGCAAGTCAGCTGTCGTGCATCGAGCGACGGATCTGCTCGACCCGTTCCGCGGCGGCCTTCTGCCGGGCTTCGTACTGTTCCTCGACCGACCGGCCTTCCGGGGTGTCCGCAGCCAGCTCGGCCGAGCCGATCGCGGTGCCGTACCGGGTCTCGATCTTCTCGCGCACCGACTCGAAGGTCGGGACACCACCGGGGGTGTAGCCGGTATCGGGCGCTGGCGCGGGTGCCGGCGAGGGTTCCGGTTCCAGTGGCACGACCTCGGCGTCGATCGGCTCATTCGGATCCGTCGATGGCTGCTCGGCGGCGGTTTCGTCGGCCATGACTTCACCGTACCGCGCGGGAAAGTTGGGATCGGTAGCCGCGACGTCCGCGTGTACTTACGGCACGACGACGCCACTGGGGCGGCGTACAAGGAAGGGAAACCCTCTGCCATGAACATCAATCGCACTCTGGCCGCTGGTATCGGCATGCTGGCCGTGGGCGCCACCCTGATCGGCTGCTCCACTGACAAGTCGGACGGCCCGAAGGCGTCCGGCCCGGGTTCGGTGACGGGCGGCGGCAACACCGTCGTCAAGGTCGAGGGCCAGGACCTGGCCGGACTGGACCTGAAGTCGGTGACCTGCGTGAAGCAGGGCGGCACCATCAACATCGCCAGCGCACCCATCGGCGGTGGCGCGCAGGGCCTCGGTGTCGTGCTGACCGACGCGGCACCGCCGAAGGTGCAGTCCCTGGGCATGGTGGTCGACGGCAACGCGCTCGCGGTGTCGGAGATGGGCGGCATGAAGACCGGCTCGGCTGACGTCAAGGTCGACGGCAGCACGTACACCATCACCGGGCAGGCGGCGGGCGCTGACCTGAAGAACCCGATGGCCGGAATGATCTCGAAGAACTTCGAGATCATTCCGGCCATCGGGTTCTTCAGGTCAGCGCCCGCCGCCTGCCCGGTGATGGTGTACGTGCTGCCGTCGACCTTGACGTCAGCCGAGCCGGTCTTCATGCCGCCCATCTCCGACACCGCGAGCGCGTTGCCGTCGACCACCATGCCCAGGGACTGCACCTTCGGCGGTGCCGCGTCGGTCAGCACGACACCGAGGCCCTGCGCGCCACCGCCGATGGGTGCGCTGGCGATGTTGATGGTGCCGCCCTGCTTCACGCAGGTCACCGACTTCAGGTCCAGTCCGGCCAGGTCCTGGCCCTCGACCTTGACGACGGTGTTGCCGCCGCCCGTCACCGAACCCGGGCCGGACGCCTTCGGGCCGTCCGACTTGTCAGTGGAGCAGCCGATCAGGGTGGCGCCCACGGCCAGCATGCCGATACCAGCGGCCAGAGTGCGATTGATGTTCATGGCAGAGGGTTTCCCTTCCTTGTACGCCGCCCCAGTGGCGTCGTCGTGCCGTAAGTACACGCGGACGTCGCGGCTACCGGTGAACTCGCCCGCGCCCGCGCGCTGATGTTCGCCGCCGACGAGGCGACAGCCAAGGAACTGCTGCTGTCGCTGATGCCCGCCATCGAAGCGGCCGACCGGGACGACCAGATGCTCGAGGTCTTCGCCCAGCTCGGCGAGATCTATCTGATCCGCAGCGCCCTGGACGGGGTGCGCGAATGTATCCGGCGGATCGACGACTGCCTCGACATCTACGCAGCGATCCTGGCCGGCACCGCGCCGGCCGCGATCGCCGCGCAGATGACCATGACCCCGGAGGACGCTGACCACATGCTCAGCCGCTACCGCCGCCGGGCCACATTTCTGCGGACCGGCCTGTCCGCCGCCATCGGTGACCACGAGGGCGCGGCGCAGTCCTTGGCTGCGCTGGATGACGAAGACGTCTATCTGATGACCCACGCCCGCATCCTCTGCGCGCTCGCGCTGTGCGACGACGATCTGCACGTCCGTTCGGTGCCGTTGTGGGACCAGGTGCTGGCCGCGATCGCTTCGCCGGCCGACGACCCCGAGCGCGAATATCTTTGGCTCACCGGCGCGCTCGGCTATGCGCGGTTCTGCATCGAAACCGGCAAGATGGACGAGGCGTTGCCGTGGCTGCGCCGGGCCGAGGCCCGCGCCCAGGCCCGCGGCTGGGAATTGGCCACCGCGAGAGCGCAATTGGAACGGGCGGCGGTGCGTTGGTCGACGGGCGACCTGGAGGGCACCGAAGCGCTGGTCACCGCCGCGTATCCGGAGATCGCCCGGCAGGCGCGAGCTCACGAGGTATCGCGCTGCTGGCTGTACTTCGGGCTGACCCGGCTGGCCGCCGGCGCGTTGCAGGCCGCCGACGAATGCTGGGGGCACGCCGAACGGCACTGGCGTGAACTGGGCAAGCCGCTGCATGTGCACCGCATCCTGTTGCAGCGCAGCTGGATCGCCATCTTCCGGGGCGGCTACGACGAAGCCCGTGAGCTGATCGGTCAAGCCCGGGCGTGCCTGGATTCGTCGCCGCGCAGCAGTTGGTTGCAGTACGCGCGACTCGACGACCAACTCGGCTCCGTGTGGCGCGCTGAGGGACTGGCGGACCTCGGCTTCGATGCCGCGGGAAATCTGGGGACGTGGTCCGCCGAACCCGGCACCGATCAATACCGTTCCGGCATGGACAAATTGGCCACCGCCGCGGACTTGAAGTTGCCTGCGGCCCTGGCCGTCGACTCGGTGCGATACTCGATCACCGACGCCGACGCGCGAGCCCGCTGGGCCACCGGGGTGTCGGCGCCCCTGCTGGCCGGGGCGTTCGCCGTGGCGTGGGAATCGCAGGATCCTGCCCTGGTCGGCGAACTGATCGAATATCACAGCGCCCGAGGTGCATTCAGTGTCGACGCCGCGAACGACCGGACGATGGAATGGGCCCGGGCCGCCACGACGGCAGCACCGGTCCTCGATGTCGAGCAACTCGCCTCGGTGGCATCCGGGCCGGTCGCTGTCGGCGCCGCCGGCCTCATCCGGCTCGGGCCGTTGCCGCCGCTGCAGATGGAGCCGGGCGGTGAGCCGGTGCTGGCACGCTACCGCGAGCTGGCTCAGGCCCGCTACGGCCGCGCCGTCACCGCAGATCAGGACGCGTGGTCGACATGCCCGTAACTGATGTCACCACAACCACATTGGTG
Source organism: Mycolicibacterium llatzerense (assembly GCF_025331195.1). Taxonomy (NCBI): domain Bacteria; kingdom Bacillati; phylum Actinomycetota; class Actinomycetes; order Mycobacteriales; family Mycobacteriaceae; genus Mycobacterium; species Mycolicibacterium llatzerense. The sequence continues at coordinate 373,841 of NZ_LXOV01000017.1, forward strand.
CTGCGCTTCGCCGACATTGGGATCGCGACCTACGTCAGCCTACGGGTGGTCGGCAAACCGGACCGGCTGGTCACCTGGATGGTGGCCGAGGACGTCCTACTCGCGGTGACCTCCGCGCTGGCCGATGTGCTGCCGGATCCGCTTGACGGTGAACACATTTCCGATGCCTTGACCCGGTCATTGGCCACCGGTCCCTTCGCCGCCGTGGAGCGGGAGCGGGAACTCGCCCGGCTCCTGGGGGCGCTGCTGCCCGATGAGGCCTGGGACCTGGTGCGACAGTGCGCGGGCGGGCCGGAACTGCCGGTGATCTTCGTGTCTCCGGGTGCCCGGTTGAGTCGGGTGCCGTGGGGCCTGCTCGCGCAGCCCACCGGCACCGACGACCAGCGCCTGATCGAGCTGGCCGACCTCATCCTGGCCGTGCCGCCGAACATTGCGAATGCGCCGCGCCGGCAAACGAATCCGGTCGACGGGCCGCCGCTTCTGCTGCTGGACCCGAAAGTGCCGGGCCAACGGCCGGATTCAGCGCTGGGCTCGGTGCTCGGGCGACCCTCGCCGGATACCGTGCTGACCCGGCACTTCGCCGCGCGTCCCGCACTGCCGACGGTCACCGCGCCGGTGGAGCTCTTCCGCCGCGCCGACGCCGACCGGCACTGGTTGGCGGATCAGTTGGCGCAGCAGCCCTCGCGGCTCGTGTACGTCGGGCATGCCAGCGCGGCCCCCGACCGTGACGGATCCGCTGAGCAGGCCGCCCTGCATCTGGCCGAGTCCGAGCCGCTGACCGCCGCCGGCATCATGGTGATGGAGCTGCCGATCCCGCCCCGAGTCGCACTGTTGGCCTGCGCATCCGGCGCCGACTACCGGTTCGACGAGGCCACCGGCCTGGTTGCGGCGATGATTCTCGGTGGCGCACAGGTGGTTACCGCGACCCTCTGGTCGCTGCCGACGACGGCCGGCTACCGGACGGCCACAGCCGGCGACGCCGATCCGATGTCGGAGGTGATCATTGCCGTCGACACCGCACACGAGGCGACGACGCCGGCCCGTGCCGTGAACCAATGGCAGCGACACTGCCTGCGTCGCTGGCGAACCGGAGGCGCGGCGCTGAGTCCGGTGTACTGGGCGGCCCTGATGACGTTCACCGTGGACGGCGCGCGGTGATGACGACGTCGCACGCCTATCCTGGGCCGATGACCATCGGGCCGCAGCCGCGTCGCGCCGTCATCGACGCCGCGTGGCGCGAGATCGGGCCCGGTCTCGAACTTCTGAGCAGCCCCGACGGCGGCCCGCTGAGCCGCGCGGTGAAGCGCATCGTCGATCCGCTGGTACTCCGGCTGCGGGCGCACCCCGAGTACTCGGCACCCGTGGTCGCCGCGGATATCGCGGACGAGATGCGCCAGATCATCTTCGACCACGCAGTTCAGTTGCGCGCTGCGGCACAGTGGTTCGCGCTGCTGAAGGCGCAGCGCCGGCGCGACCGCATCACCACCGGGAACGCGCAAGAGCTCTACTTCCCGGTGTGCTTCGAGCTGGCCGCCACCAGAGGCGAACCAGGACAAGATGATTCACCCGTCGTGGTGGAGGCGCTGCGTGACGTGCACGGCGACCGGGACCGCACCGCCGTGGAGCGGCTGCACGAGTACCTCGCCGATCCCGCAGTGCTGGAGACGTTGTCGCGTCAACTCGACGCCGGCTGGGACGACGTACGGGCCGGAAGCGAGCCGTCCGCGCCATTTCTCGCCGGGCTGACGACGGTGCTCGGCCCGTCCGGCGGCCACAACGCCGATGCCGCCCGGCAGCGGGTCTGGACCGCACTGATCGGTGACACCACCCCGTACAACTTCGGCGCCCGGATGCGAGATGCCTCGGCCGCCGCGCCCTGGTCGGTCGACGAGATCGGATTGTGCGCTGCCGCACCACAATCGAAGCCGACGGTCGCGGGTTCCCGCGTGGCAGAACGTCCGCTGGACCGCAGCATCGTCGACCGCGTCCGGGCGACGCTGCGCCGTGCCCTCGACCGCGACGAGCTGCCCGACCTGTCGACCTTGTGTGCCGAAGAAGCGGACCGCGCGGCCTCGCCATGGGGGCTACTGGCAGAGGACAACCAGGCCACCATGGTCGCCGGCATCGAGATCGGGGTGGACCTGGCACCGCTCGAGGTGAACCACCCGACCCGCTACCACCTGTCGGGCCAGATTCAGGCCCGGCTCCGCAAGGAGGCGTACGTGCTGCACGCCCGCAGGTACCTGACCGATGGCGGTCCCGTCCATCCACGGCAGCAGCAGGTGGTGGACGACCTCGCGGCGTTCGTCCGCCCCTATGTCTCGCGGCTGTGGGCACGACTGCACGGGCGTGACGTCTGGCAGGAATCCTGCGGCGATGCCGGCGAGGTGCGCGGCCTGTTGGACGGGGTCGCCCGATCGGTGAGCCTCGATCACCGCCAGCGCATCAAGGCGATGCTGGAATTGGAGGCGACAGGGTGAAACTCACTGTCGATTCAGGATTGTGGGCGTTGGGGTCCGAGGTCGACGCACCGCCTGAGGTGGCGGTGCTCGAGGTCAGCGGCGCCGTCCTGGCGTGGACGATCCACGAACCCGCACAGGCGCTGCGGATCACATTCACGGACCTGCCGGCCGCGGACTGGTTGTGGCGGCTGGTCGGGGAGGCCGGCCACGTGGCAGTGGTCGCTGCAGCCGCTACCGAAGCCGGCAACGACGTCGACCTTGCCGATGTGCTGCCGCTGCCCGAACCCCTTGCTGCCCTTCGCCGTCTGGCCGTCGGGCACTGGCTGCGGCGGTGGTGGCCGGCCAGCGCCCGCGACGGCATCACCCCGCTCGACCCCGCGGTGCTCGATACCGAGGTGGCGCTGTCGACGGCGGCGCTGGAGGACTACTTCACCCAGGACACCTTGGACTCGGACATCGCCGGACTGCTGGAGCCGCACCGTCGGACGCTGTCGGGTCTGGCCGCCGCGGGTGATCCGCGGGTGCTCGACCTGGTCCGCGGCTGCGTCAGCCTCGCCGACGAATCCGGGCTGGGCGACTGGTCGGAAGTCCTTGCGGCACAGGCGCTGCCGCGGCAGGACGACTACGCGCTCGCCGCCGGGCAACCCGGTGCCGGCGACGACGGCGCCATCGCGAGCGGCGTCGCATCGGTCTCGTGGACCGCGGTGCCACCGCGGATATTTGACGCTGCCGAACGCACCATCGACTGGTCCGTGCAGGCGCGTGACGGTGCGGTCGTCGCCGATATCCGCGTCGCCACGATCGGTCCTGCGGACGGGATAGCGGTGCGTCTGGACTCGGGTTCGATCACCGGCGACGGCACGCTCGACACCGACGGAAATGCCACCCTGCCCTTGCCGGCCACCGAAACCCAAGCCTGGGGCCATGATTGGACCGGGACCACGGTCACCCTCGGCGCCGAGAGCGGCGAGACGGAAGCGGTTCGCGACCGGGTCCGGCGTTACGTGCGCGCCCGGCTCGCGGCGCCCGGCCCCGATGCCTACCTGGCCGAGATCCTGGCTGCCGAAGCCGACTACTAAACCGTCACCGGCGAGCGGCCTCGACCGTCACCGCCGGCGCCGTCGCGCCGGGCAACGGCAACCACGGAACCCCGGGTGTGCCGACCTGTCCGGCCAGCCATGGCAGCGCGGCGGTGAACGCTTGCGCGGCGTACGGCCAGTCGTGCTTGCCCGGTCGTTCCACCACCGCGCACCGGATGCCACGTGCGCTGCCCAGCCCGCACAACGAATGTGCCGCAACGGTTTGTGCGGGCAGCGGCCCCCGGGAGAGCTCAGGTCCGTTGATGTCGTACCAGGCGGCGATGTCGTTGTACGACGTTCGGGACATCACCGTCATCGGGTCCCAGTCGGCGTATTTGGCAGTGCTGCCACCGAACAGGCGCGCAATGGTCTGAGGCCGGTCGCCTGCGTTGGGGGCGATGTCCCCGGCGATGTCCTGGAATGCGCTGAACAGGTCGGGATGCATGACGGTCAGGTCCACCGCGCAGGTGCCGCCCATCGACCAGCCGACGATGCCGCGGTTGCGCCGGTCGCTGCTGACGCCGTACGTGGCGGTCATGAACGGCAACACGTCTTTGATGAGGTGGTCGGCGGAGTTGCCGCGCGGTCCGTTGACGCATTCGGTGTCGTTGTTGAACGCGCCACCGGGATCGACGAAAACCAGGACCGGGGCATTGCCCTGGTGAGCGGCGGCGAAGTCATCGACGGTCTTGATCGCATTGCCGGCCCGCAGCCAGTCGGCCGGCGTGTTGAATTCGCCGCCGATCATCATCAGCAACGGCAGCCGCGGCGCCGGGTTGCTGGCGAACCACGCCGGCGGCAGGTAGACGTACTCGTCGCGATGTTTGAATCCCGATGCCGCCGAGCCTGTCTCGACTTGGACGACGGACCCCTTGCGGGGTATCTGCCGCGCCTTCTGCATCGCCACCACGGTCTCGGGCCGTGTCTGGTTGGGCACCGGCGCCGAGTTCACCTGTTCCCATGCGGTGTCGAGGTTGGGGAAGTACCCGACCCAGGCGTTCAGCGCCAGCCCCGTGGACAGCACGCACAGTGGTACCGAGACGACGGCCAGCCCGCGGCGCCACCAGCGGGTGGCCCGCCAGCCGACGATCAGCAGCACCGCCGCGGCGCTCGTGACCGCAGTCCACACCAACAGCTGGGTCGGCGCGGGCTCGTCAGACCAGCCCTGCGATGCGACGAACCAGCGCGCGGCGGCGGTCAGTGCCACCCCGGACGCGACAGCCACAGGTAGCCAAACGGTGCGCCACCGGCGGTTGCGCCAGCCGACCGCGACTATCAGCACCGCCACCGCGAGGGCCTGGACGGTGTACGGCAGCCAGCCGTGCGTCAACGAAATATGTTGCTCGGCATAGAGGCTGGCAGTCGTTGCCCCGATCGTCACCACGCCAGGGTGACTCGCAAAGCTGGGAGCCTCCTGTGTGCTACCTGGGCTTCGCGAGGGGGAACGGCAGGGTCTCGCGGATGCTGCGACCGGTGATCAGCATGACCACGCGGTCGACGCCCATACCCAGACCACCCGTCGGCGGCATCGCGTATTCCATGGCCTGGAGGAAGTCCTCATCCAGTTCCATGGCCTCGGGATCGCCGCCGGAGGCCAGCAGCGACTGTTCCTCGAGTCGCCGGCGCTGTTCCACGGGATCGGTCAGCTCGCTGTATGCGGTGCCGAGCTCGACACCCCAGGCCACCAGGTCCCAACGTTCGGCGACGCCCGGGATGCTGCGGTGCGGCCGGGTCAGTGGCGAGACCGAGGTGGGGAAGTCCTTGTAGAACGTCGGTGCCTCGGTGCGGTCTTCGACGAGGTGCTCGTACAGCTCCAGCACGATCGCGCCGGCATCCCAGTGGGTGCGGTACGGGATCGTGGCGGCGTCGCACAGCTTGCGCAGGGTCGCCACGTCGGTTTCCGGGGTGACGCGCTCGCCCAGTGCCTCGGACACCGCGTCGTGCACGGTCTTGACGGGCCACACTCCCGAAATGTCAACGGGCGTAAGGCTGCCGTCCGGACCCGGCCGCATGACCACCTGGGCGCCATTGGCCGCCGCCGCGGCGTTCTGGATGATCTCCCGGCAGCCGTCGATCCAGACGTTGTAGTCGGCGTGTGCCTGATACGCCTCCAGCAGGGTGAACTCGGGGTTGTGGCTGAAGTCCACCCCCTCGTTGCGGAAGGCGCGGCCAAGCTCGAAGACGCGCTCGACACCGCCCACGCACAGCCGCTTCAGGTACAGCTCGGGCGCGATGCGCAGGTACAGATCCAGGTCGTAGGCGTTGATGTGGGTCTCGAACGGGCGGGCGTTCGCGCCGCCGTGGATCTGCTGCAGGATCGGGGTCTCGACCTCCAGGAATCCCTTGCCCACCAACGTTTCCCGGATGGCGTGCAGCACGCGGCTGCGGGCGGTGATCAACTCTCGCGACTCGGTGTTGATCGCCAGGTCCAGATATCGGGTGCGGACGCGGGCCTCGGGGTCGGTCAGGCCCTTCCACTTGTCGGGCAGCGGACGCAGGCACTTGCCGATCAAGCGCCAGTTGTGCGCCAGCACCGATACCGTGCCGTTGCGGCTGGCGCCCATGACGCCGGTGACCTCGATCAGGTCGCCGAGGTCGATCGCCCCGGTGAACTCCGCCACGGTGCCGTCCGTCAGGAGTGAATTGTCCAGCAGCAGTTGGACTTCGCCGGACCAGTCGCGCAGTTGGGCGAACAGCACACCGCCGTAGTCACGCAGCCGCAGCACGCGACCGGCGACGCAGACCGTGGTGTCCACGGCGGACTCGACTGCTTCGGCGACCGTGTGGCTCGGTGCCTGCCCCACGGGGTAGGCGTCAATACCGCCCGCCTGCAACGCCTGTAGCTTGGCCATCCGGACCCGTACCTGGTCGGGCAGGCGGCGCGCGTCGGTGGCGTCGGACGCCCCTGCTGCCAGGTCGGCCACATCGGGAGCGCTGCCGTCGGCATGCAGCCGGCCCGACTCGACCAGATTCTTGGGAGCCGCGGTGTGGTGGCCGGTGTGGGGTTGTTCGTCGCGCCGGGAGAAGGGCAACACCAGGAAGCCCTCGGCGATCACCGACGCGACCCCGACGCGCGGGATCAGCCGCGCGTCCTCGTAGCAGGCGTAGCGGGGAACCCATTCGGGCAGGTACTTCATGTTGGAGCGGTACAGCGTCTCCAGCTGCCACCACCGGGAGAAGAAGATCAGCAGCGCGCGCCACAGCCGCAGGATCGGGCCGGCACCGAGCTGCGACCCCTGCTCGAATGCCGACCGGAACATCGCGAAGTTCAGCGAAATCCGGGTGACGCCAATCTCTTCCGAACGCTGGCACAGCTCGCTGACCATCAGCTCGATGGTGCCGTTCGGGGATGCGGGGGAGCGGCGCATCAGGTCCAGCGACACCCCGTTGTTGCCCCACGGCACCAGGGACAGCATGGCGACGACCTGGCCGTCACCTTGCACGGCTTCCACCAGCAGGCAGTCCCCGTCGGCGGGGTCCCCGAGTCGTCCCAGCGCCATCGAGAAGCCGCGTTCGGTCTCGGTATCGCGCCACGCGTCGGTGTGCGTGATCACCTGGGCCATCTCGTCGGCGCTGATGTCGCGGTGCCGGCGCATCCGCACCGTCAATCCGGCCCGGCGGGCGCGGGTGACGGCCTGCCGGACTGCACGCATGTCGGGCCCGGACAGCTTGAACTGGTCGGGATACAGGATCGCCTCGTCGCCCAGTTGCAGGGCGTTGAGCCCGCCCTGGCGATAGGCCTCGGCGCCGGTCGAGCTGGCGCCCATCACGCCCGGTGCCCAGCCGTAGGTCTGGCACAGGGCCAGCCAGGCGTCGATGGCGGCCGGCCAGGCCCGCGGGTCGCCGACGGGATCGCCACTGGCCAGGCAGACGCCTACCTCGACCCGGTAGGTGATGGCCGCGCGGCCGTTGGGCGCGAACACGACCGCCTTGTCGCGGCGGGTGGCGAAGTAGCCCAGTGAGTCGTTCTTGCCCCATAGCTCGAGCAGCCCGCGGATGGCGGACTCGTCCTCGCCGGTGAGGGCGTTCTCCGCGCGCTGGGACTGGAACAGCACGATCGCCGCGACCATCAGCGCCACTGCGCCGAACAGGCCGAACAGCGCATTGAGCAACGCGTGCGGATGGCCACCCTCGAACGCTTCTTTGCCGACCGCGGCGAAACCGCTGACCCGGTTCACTGCGTAGGCCAGGCGGTAGTCAGGGTCCAGCGGGGGCCGGCCGGGGAACATCTCCAGCAGGCCCCAGGCCAGCAGGATGCCGACGGCCATGCCGGCGACGAGGGTCAGGGCCGCCTTGAGCAGCGCCCCGCGACGGACCTTGGCCCAGAACTGATTCCGCGACAGCAGCAGGACGACGATGACGCCGATGTGGAACACCAGGCCGATCGCCTCGCCCAGGTCCCGCATGACGGTCAGGTCGACCACCGAGAGGTTGCCGGACAGCAGGCCGTAGATGTTCCAGCCAATGTGGCCGACCATGTAGATCAACAGGATCCACCAGGCGATCCGCTTGCGTGCCGCGAGCGCGGCGGCCAGCAGAACCAGCACGAACGACCAGGCGAAGCTGGTGTCCGGGAAGTTGAACAGGTAGTCGTTGACGAACTCTCGGGGGATGTGGATCATCCACCGGATCAGCGGCGACAGGCTGGCGAACAACGACAGCGTCGCGACGACACCGACGGTCCAGCCGGCGGCGGCCGGAACCCACCCCAATGTCGTCGGGCGCTGCTGTGGTCTGCTCGACGTCAACGTCATAAGTTCGGACAATATGCGGTGAAACCTGGGAGTGTCTGCAGAGCCCTGGTCACGGCTACCAGACGGGGCCCGTGTACTTCTCGCCCGGACCCTGGCCGGGCTCGTCGGGCGCGACGCTCGCCTCGCGGAAGGCCAGCTGCAGACTCTTGAGGCCGTCGCGGACCGGGCCGGCGTGCATTCCCAGATACTCGGCGGAGGCCTGAACCAGACCGGCCAGCGCGGTGATGAGGCGACGGGCCTCGTCGAGGTCGCGGTGCGGGCTCTCGTCGGGATCCGCGTCGGCCAGCCCGAGCTTCTCGGCGGCGGCGCTCATCAGCATGACGGCGGCGCGGGTGATCACCTCGACGGCGGGGATCGCGGCCAGCTCCCGTACCTGGGCTTCCTCAGCTTCGGTCACTGAGTTTGTGGTGGGGTCACTGGTTAGGTTCGGGTCGGTCATGACTGCTAGAGTGTCATGCGCGACCGTCCTGGCTTACGTCAGGACAGCAAGTGGAGTCCCACTCCCACCGTCGGCCTCGCGGCTTGACGGTCCGGTCACAGGCACATTGTGCCTGTTCTGCGTTGTGCGCAGACGGCGTGAGCCGTGATCGGTCGGCATTGGGCCCTGCTATATGCAGGGCTTTTCTGTTCATGCGAACAGATGGCCGGGCCGGGTGTGACCTCTACTGAACAAGTACTGGAACAACCCGGGAGGCCCCATCAGCACTGAGACACGCGTCAACGAGCGCATTCGAGTACCTGAAGTTCGGTTGATCGGACCGAACGGCGAACAGGTAGGCATCGTGCGCATCGAAGATGCCCTCCGCGTCGCCGCAGACGCCGATCTCGACCTTGTCGAAGTTGCGCCAGGCGCCAAGCCGCCGGTCTGCAAGATCATGGACTACGGCAAGTTCAAGTACGAGACGGCTCTGAAGGAGCGCGAGTCTCGCAAGAACCAGCAGCAGACCGTCGTCAAGGAACAGAAGCTGCGACCCAAGATCGACGATCACGACTACCAGACCAAGAAGGGCCACGTGGTCCGCTTCCTGGAGGCCGGGTCGAAGGTCAAGGTGACCATCATGTTCCGCGGACGTGAGCAGTCGCGGCCCGAACTGGGCTACCGACTCCTGCAGCGGCTGGGCGCCGACGTCGCCGAATTCGGCTTCATCGAGACGTCCGCCAAGCAGGACGGACGCAACATGACGATGGTGCTGGCACCGCACCGCGGCGCGAAGACTCGCGCAAAGGCGGCGCACGATGCCGACGCACCGGCCGGCCGGCCGGCGCCTGAGGCACCTGAATCTGACGCAACCGCGTAACAGCAGTCGCGATTGCCCGCAGCGGTTCCCGCCGCCGCGGGCGACCGCTTGGAAAGAAACTGAGGACACATGCCCAAGGCCAAGACCCACAGTGGCGCATCGAAGCGGTTCCGCAAGACCGGAACCGGCAAGATCGTGCGCCAGAAGGCCAACCGTCGCCACTTGATGGAGCACAAGGCCACCAAGCGCACCCGTCGTCTCGACGGTCGCGCCGTGGTCGCTGCCAACGACACCGCGCGTGTCGCCAAGATGCTGGCCGGCTAGTACAGCCCCGCTACCCGAACGAACGATAGGAACACTCTCATGGCACGCGTGAAGCGCGCACTGAACGCTCAGAAGAAGCGGCGCACAGTACTGAAGGCCTCGAAGGGCTACCGTGGGCAGCGCTCGCGGCTCTACCGCAAGGCCAAGGAGCAGCAGCTCCATTCGTTGACCTACGCCTACCGCGACCGTCGCGCCCGCAAGGGTGACTTCCGGAAGCTGTGGATCACGCGTATCAACGCGGCGGCCCGCGAGAACGGCGTCACCTACAACCGCCTGATCCAGGGTCTGAAGCTGGCCGGCGTCGAGGTTGACCGCAAGAACCTGTCGGAGATCGCGATCAGCGATCCCGCCGCGTTCACCGCGCTGGTTGAGGTGGCCAAGGCCGCTCTGCCCGCCGACGTCAACGCTCCGTCCGGAGAGGCTGCCTGAGTCTGACTACAGACTCAGCGCTCACCGAGCGATCTGCCCGGGTGGTCGCTGCAGCCAAGCTGCAGCGCCACGTCGGGCGCAAACGCGCCGGGCGCTTCCTTGCCGAGGGACCCAACCTCGTCGAGGCAGCGCTGCGGCGCGGTCTTGTTTCTGAGGTCTTTGCGACCGAAGCCGCGCTGGACCGGTTCGGCGCGCTGCTCGACGGTGCCCCGGTTTCGGTGGTCACCGAGAAGGCCGCAAAGGCGTTGTCGGAGACCGTCACTCCCGTCGGGCTCGTTGCGGTCTGCGCGCTGCCCGAGTCGTCCCTGGAGTCCGTGCTGGCCGCGGAGCCGCGGCTGTTGGCGGTCGCCGTGGGCATGTCGGAGCCGGGCAACGCCGGCACCCTGATCCGCATCGCAGACGCCATGGGCGCCGATGCGGTGGTGTTCGCCGGGCACAGTGTGGATCCCTACAACGGCAAGTGCCTGCGTTCCTCGGCGGGCAGCATCTTCTCGCTGCCGGTGGTGGTGGATCCCGATGCGGCCGCAGTGGTTTCGGCGATCCGGGACAGTGGCATCGAGGTGTTCGCGACGGCGCTGGATGCTTCTGTCGACATCCGCGCCGCCGATCTGTCGGCGCGCACCGCGTGGCTGTTCGGGCCCGAGGCGCACGGCCTGCCCGCTGACCTGGTGGCCCTGGCGTCGCAGCGGGTGCACATTCCGATGCGGGGGAGCGCCGAGAGCCTCAATGTGGCAGCCGCGGCGTCGATCTGCCTGTACGAGAGCTCCCGCGCCCACTCCTGATTCGGCCCTAGGCCAACAGCCCCTTGGCGACGTGGGTGATCTGCACTTCGTTGCTGCCGGCGTAGATCATCAGCGACTTGGCGTCGCGCGCCAGCTGCTCGACGCGGTACTCGGTCATGTAGCCGTTGCCGCCGAACAACTGGATGGCGTCCATCGCCACGTCGGTGGCGGCCTGCGAGCAGTACCACTTCATCGCCGACGCCTCCGCAAGCGGAATCTGGCGACCGGCCTGACCGGACTCGATCACGCGGAACAGCATGTTGCGCACATTCATCCGGGCCACCTCCATGCTGGCCAGCTTGAGCTGGATCAGCTGGAACTGCCCGATCTCCTTGCCCCACAGCGTGCGGGTCTTGGCGTAGTCGATGCACAGCCGCAGACATTCCTCGATGATGCCCAGTGACATGGACACCACGCCGACGCGTTCGGCCGAGAAGCTCGACCGGGCGCTGTCGCGGCCGTCGCCTGCCTTGTTCTCCTCGGTCTCGCCGAGCAGCCGGTCGCGGCCGAGCCGGACGTTGTTGAAGAACAGCTCACCGGTGCGCGACGAGTGAATGCCCATCTTGCGGAACGGCTTTGACTGGACGAAGCCCTCCATGCCGCGATCGAGCACGAAGGTCAGCACCTTGCGGTCACGCTTGTCGGCGCCGTCGCCCTCATCCAGCTTGGCGTACACGACGACGACGTCGGCGTCAGGGCCGTTGGTGATGAACGTCTTCTGGCCGTTGAGGATGTAGTCGTCGCCGTCGCGTACGACGTAGGACTTCATGCCGCCGAATGCGTCTGAGCCCGAGTCTGGTTCGGTGATGGCCCAGGCGCCGACCTTCTCGTAGGTCACCAGGCCGGGCAGCCAGCGCTCCTGCTGGGCCAGGGTGCCGCGGCTCTGGATGGTGGGCACCGTCAGGCCCAGGCTGACGCCCACGCCGGTGACCAGACCCGAACTGACGCGGCACAATTCACTGATCAGCACCATGCCCATGCCGGCTTGATCGGGTCCGCCGCCGAACATCCCGCCCGACGCCCGCTGCTTGCCGTCCGACGCCTCGCCCGAACGCAGACGGGACAGCCGCCGCTCCAGCGACTCTCGCGCCATCACGTCGATTCCGAAGGTGGCGAACAGCTTTCGGATGATCGGGTACGGCTCCATGTCGCCGCCCTCGAGGTCGTCGAGGTGCGGGCGGATTTCTTTGTCCACGAACTCGCGAACGGCGTCGCGCACGGCAATATCGACGTCGGACCAATCAAGCATGTATTCAGGCAGCCTTTCCGGGGACAGAGCGGTTGCGCGCGGGACGCAGACCGGCCAACGAGAACGTGGTGTGCACCAGTGACCCGGCGCGTTCCATCAATGACTTGTGACGTGGCACATAATGCATCGGCAGTCCCCAGCGATCTTTGGGCGGGGCCATGAACGCCGGCGCCTCGACCAGTGGCGCATCCGGCGGCAGCTGCCCGGCAGCTCGGCGGTACGCGGCCAATGCCCTTGGGTGCAAACGGATTTCCTCAGGAATGGCGAGGAACGCCAGTTCGACGGCCTTGCCGAGGAGGCGCAGCACCACCTCGTCGCCGGGCGTCCAGCGCATGCCCGCCCGCTCGCGGACGGTGGGGTCGAAAACCCCGGCCGCGACCCAGCGCTGCCCGGCCAGCCAGGGCTTGAACATCTGATCCCACACCGGGGTGGGCATCAGCACGAACCACGGCTTGGGAATCCGGATGGTGAAGATGTCGAGCGTGGCCCGGTTGATCTCCAGTTCCTCGGAACACTTGTGCTCCCAATAGGTTTGGAAGTCCTCCCAGGTCTCCGGAACCGGCCGCATGCTCATGCCGTACATCTGGTACCACTGCACGTGTTCGTCGAACAGCTGGCGCTTCTCGGCTTCGGTCAGCCCGCCGCAGAAATACTCGGCGGTCTTGATGATCAGCATGAAGAACGTCGCGTGCGCCCAGTAGAACGTCTCAGGGTTCAGTGCGTGATAGCGGCGGCCGTCGTGATCGACGCCCTTGATGGTCTCGTGATACCCGCGGATCTGGGCTCCGGTGTCTGCGGCGCGGTCGCCGTCGTAGACCACGCCCATGATCGGGTACACCGAGCGCGCCACGCGCTGTAGCGGCTCCCGCAGCAGAATCGAGTGGTCCTCGACGCCGGCGCCCAGTTCGGGATACATGTTCTGGATCGCGCCGATCCACACGCCGAGCAGGCCGGTGCGTAGGTCGCCGAAGTACTTCCAGGTCAGGGAATCCGGGCCCAGTGGCGCGATGGGCGGGGTGGCGGGAGTCTTGCGTGCGGTCATCGTGTGCCTCGCTCAACGTTGATACCGAGGGTTCTGCGCGCCACGATAATCGTGACAACGCATGTTGTCCACGATTTGGCACTGGTGTCGCCGGCACTGTTACGGACCGTCTACCGGCGCGCCACAACACGGTGACCAGGTATTTTTCGGCTGGGCAGTGGCGATCGTTGCCGCTGCCGCGCGACGCCACCTAGGGTGGCGTCGTGGAAGTCGAATCGTTCGAAGAACGATCCGACGGTGTGGGCGAGATCGGCCCGGCGTCACACGCCGGGCCAGGATCAAGTGGACCGTTGGGCTGGTTGCAGAACACCAATCACAGTCCGGCTGTAATCGAATTCATCAGGCGGGCGCGCCGTTCCCTGCCGGGGGACCCGGAGTTCGGTGATCCGCTGTCGGTCGCCGGCGTCGGCGGTCCGAGTGCCGCGGCCCGGGCCGCCGATCGGCTGCTGCCGCGCGGTGGCGCGTCCCACGAGGTGAGTTTGGCCGGCCTGCAGGTGTGGCAGGCCCTCACCGAAAGGGTCTCCGGACGGCCGGCGAACCCCGAGGTGACCATCGTGTTCACCGATCTCGTCGGCTTCTCGAAATGGTCGCTGAGCGTCGGCGACGACACCACGCTCCGGCTGCTGCGCCGCGTGGCTCAGGTGTTCGAGCCACCGCTGCTGGAATCCGGCGGGCACATCGTCAAGCGCATGGGCGACGGGTCCATGGCCGTGTTCAGCAACCCCGTCACCGCTTTGCGGTCGGTCGTCCGCGCGCTCGACGCGCTCAAAGAGGTCGAGATCGACGGGTACCACCCCAAGATGCGCGCCGGCATCCACACCGGGCACCCGCATCGCATCGGGTCGGACCTGCTCGGCGTCGACGTCAACATCGCGGCGCGCGTCATGGAGCGGGCCACGAAGGGTGGGCTGATCATCTCGCAGGCCACCCTGGACCGGATCGACGAGCAGTACCTGGACGCTCTCGGCGTGACGCCCAAGAAGGTGCGCAAGCAACTGTTCGCCGCCAAGGCCTCGGGTGTGCCCGAGGACATGTCCATGTACTGGATCAGGCCGCGCAAGGACGCCGCAACCGAACCCGATGACGGGGAGCTCGCTGAGGCCTAGGGCCGGCCTGGTGTGGCGCCGCCTGCCCCGCGTCCCGGTCACTGTCGTCTACGCCGCGCTGCTGGTCGCCGTCACGGTCACGTTGGCGGCGCTCGGTCCGGCGGTGCACGACCGGGTCATCGGGTACGCCAGTACCAATCTGCACAATCTCGGTGAGGGCCGCGTCGGCACGCTGATCGCCAGCGCCCTGATCGCTGACGACGGTCGGTTCTTCCTGTGGCTGCCCGGGCTGGTCTGCCTGCTCGCAATCGCCGAACTGCTCTGGCGCAGTCGCCGCCTGCTGGTGGTGTTCCTCGTCGGGCACATCGGCACGACGCTTGTGGTCGCGGTCGGGCTGGTGGTGGCCATCGAGCTGGGCCGGCTGCCGTGGTCGATCGGCCGGGTTGCCGACGTCGGGGTGAGCTACGGGGTGTTGACGGTGGTCGGAGCGCTGACCGCGGTGGTGCCCGCCCGTCTGAAACCGGCCTGGTTGGGCTGGTGGCTGGCCGGTTCGGTTGCCGTTGTGGTCGTCAGCGACGACTTCATCGAAGTGGGGCATGTGGTCGCGTTGGTCCTGGGGCTGGTGATCTCGAGTCGACTGCAAACGCCGGTGCATTGGACCCGCGGAAAGGCCGCAGTGTTCGGGGTGGGTGTGTGTTTCGGCTACGCCGTCCTGGTCCACACACCGGAGCTGGCGATGGTCGGGGTCCCTGCGAGTGCGGTGGGCGCCGCGCTCGTCGCTATGATCTCCGGGTGGCTGAGCAGGGTGAAGAACACAGTGGAGGGCCCTCTGGCGCCCTATCGGAAGAAGCACTGACCGCGGCGGTCGACGCCGCCCGTCTCGCCTTCGACCAGGCCGCTGACCTCGACGCCCTGGCCCGCGCCAAGACCGAGCACCTCGGTGACAAGGCGCCCATCGCGCTGGCCCGTCAGGCGCTGGGCACGCTGGCCAAGGAAGACCGGGCCGACGCCGGCAAGCGCGTCAACGTCGCCCGCACCGCCGCACAGCAGGCGTATGACGACCGCATCGTGGTGCTGCGCGCCGAGCGCGACGCCGCCGCTCTGGTCGCCGAGCGCATCGACGTGACGTTGCCGACCACGCGCCAGCCCATCGGTGCCCGCCACCCGATCACGATCCTCGCCGAGAACGTCGCCGACACCTTCGTGGCAATGGGCTGGGAGCTGGCCGAGGGGCCGGAGGTCGAGACCGAACAGTTCAACTTCGACGCGTTGAACTTCCCGCCGGACCACCCGGCCCGCAGCGAGCAGGACACCTTCCACATCGCGCCCGACGGTTCGCGACAGGTGCTGCGCACCCACACGTCGCCGGTGCAGATCCGCGCCCTGCTCGAGCGGGAGCTGCCCGTCTACATCGTCTCGATCGGCCGCACCTTCCGCACCGACGAACTCGACGCCACCCACACCCCGGTGTTCCACCAGGTCGAGGGTCTGGCCGTCGACAAGGGCCTGACCATGGCCAACCTGCGCGGCACCCTGGATGCGCTGGCGCGCGCCCAGTTCGGCCCCGAAGGACGCACGCGGTTCCGCCCGCACTTCTTCCCGTTCACCGAGCCGTCGGCCGAGGTCGACGTCTGGTTCCCGGACAAGAAGGGTGGTCCCGGCTGGGTGGAATGGGGCGGCTGCGGCATGGTCAACCCGAATGTGTTGCGGGCCTGCGGTATTGACCCCGACGAGTACTCCGGATTTGCCTTCGGCATGGGATTGGAGCGAACCCTGCAGTTCCAGAACGGAATTCCCGACATGCGCGACATGGTGGAGGGCGACGTGCGCTTCTCCCTGCCGTTCGGGGTGGGTGCCTGATGCGCATTCCCTACAGCTGGCTGCGGGAAGTCGTCCAGGCCGGGGCTCCGGGCTGGGACGTGTCGCCCGAAGAGCTGGAAGCAGCGTTCATCCGGATCGGCCACGAGGTCGAGGACATCATCGCCGCGGGGCCGGTCACCGGTCCGCTGACCGTCGGCCGTGTCGTCGAGATCGAGGAACTGACCGAGTTCAAGAAGCCCATCCGGGCGTGCAAGGTCGACGTGGGTGAGGCGCAGCCGCGCGACATCGTCTGCGGGGCAAGGAACTTCGCCGTCGGTGACCTGGTCGTCGCGGCGCTGCCGGGTTGTGTGCTGCCCGGCGAGTTCAAGATCGCGACCCGTAAGACCTATGGCCGGGTGTCCGACGGCATGATCTGCTCGGCGGCCGAATTGAACTTCGGCTCCGACCATTCCGGCATCATCGTGCTGCCCCCGGGCACCGCTGAGCCGGGCGCCTCGGGCGCCGAGGTGCTTGGGCTGGACGACGTGGTGTTCGACCTCGCCATCACCCCTGACCGCGGCTACTGCCTGTCCATCCGCGGCATGGCACGCGAGATCGCCTGCGCCTTCGACCTGGAATTCGTCGACCCTGCCGATGTGCCGGCCCTGCCCGCCGAGGGCGAGGCCTGGCCGCTGACGGTGCAACCGGGCACCGGTGTGCAGCGTTTCGGGCTGCGTCCGGTCGTCGGCATCGACCCGGCCGCGGTGTCGCCGTGGTGGCTGCAGCGTCGCCTGCTGCTGTCCGGTATCCGCGCCATCTCGCCGGCCGTCGACGTCACCAACTACGTGATGCTCGAACTCGGCCACCCGATGCACGCCCACGATCGCAAGCTGATCACCGGTGGGTTCGACGTACGCTTCGCCAACCCGGGGGAGACCGTCGTCACCCTCGATGACATTGAGCGCAAACTGGATCCGGGCGACGTACTGATCGTCGACGACGTCGCCACCGCGGCCATCGGCGGCGTCATGGGCGCCGGTACCACCGAGGTCCGCGACACCACCACCGACGTGCTGCTGGAAGCGGCAGTGTGGGATCCGGCCGCGGTGTCGCGCACTCAGCGCCGCCTGCACCTGGTCAGTGAGGCCAGCCGCCGCTACGAGCGCAGCGTCGACCCGGCGATCTCCCGGGCCGCGCTGGACCGCTGTGCCGCGCTGCTCGCCGAAATCGCCGGGGGCGCAGTCGAACCCACGCTGACGGACTGGAGTGACGGCGATGCCGCACACGATTGGTCGCAGCCGCCGGTTGCCATTCCGTTGGATCTGCCGGATCGGCTCGCGGGCGTCAGCTACCCCGAGGGCACCACAGTGCGGCGGCTGACTCAGATCGGTGCCGTGGTGACCGTCGACGGCGACAGTGCCACCGTGGTCCCGCCGAGCTGGCGGCCGGACATGAAACAGCCCGCGGACCTGGTGGAGGAAGTGCTGCGGCTCGAGGGCCTCGACGCCATCCCGTCGGTGCTGCCACAGGCGCCGGCCGGCCGCGGCCTGACCGCAGCCCAGCAGCGGCGCCGTGCGATCGGTAAGTCGTTGGCGCTCAATGGTTTCGTCGAGGTGCTGCCGACGCCGTTCCTGCCTGCCGGGGTGCTCGACGCCTGGGACCTGCCGGCTGACGACCCGCGGCGCGCCACCATCTCGGTGCTCAACCCGCTCGAAGCCGACCGGCCCGCACTGGCGACCACGCTGTTGCCGGGC
The DNA here is from genome assembly GCF_025331195.1 of Mycolicibacterium llatzerense. Classification (NCBI taxonomy): domain Bacteria; kingdom Bacillati; phylum Actinomycetota; class Actinomycetes; order Mycobacteriales; family Mycobacteriaceae; genus Mycobacterium; species Mycolicibacterium llatzerense. The sequence goes on from NZ_LXOV01000017.1 coordinate 391,800, forward strand.
CTGCTCGAGGCGTTGGTGCGCAATGTGTCTCGCGGCGCGGCCGACGTCGCGCTGTTCGGTATCGAGCAGGTCGTGCAGGCGACACCGCAGACCAAGGCCCTCGCGCCGATCCCGGTGGATCGTCGTCCGACCGATGCTGAGCTGGCCGAGATCGACGCGGCCCTGCCGTATCAGCCGCTGCACGTCGCCGCGGTGCTCACCGGCCTGCGCGAACCGGCCGGGCCGTGGGGCGCGGGTCGTGCGGTCGAGGCCACGGACGCCTTGGAGACCGTGCAGATCGTCGCCCGGGCCTGCGGCGTCGAGGTGACGCTGCGCGCGGCCCAGGAGCTGCCGTGGCATCCGGGGCGCTGCGCCGAGGTGCTGGTCGGTGACACCGTTGTCGGCTACGCCGGACAGTTGCACCCGGCGGTCATCGAACGCACGGGCCTGCCGAAGGGCACCTGCGCCGTCGAGTTGAACCTGGATGCCGTCCCGGTCATCGAGCGCGCCATCGTGCCGTCGGTGTCGCCGTACCCGGCGGTGTTCCAGGACGTCAGCCTGATCGTCGCCGACGACGTCGCGGCCCAGGCAGTGGTCGACGTCGTGCGCGAGGGCGCCGGCGAACTCCTGGAGGACGCGCGGTTGTTCGACGTCTACACCGGCCCGCAGATCGGGGAGGGGCGCAAGTCGCTGACCCTGGCCCTGCGTTTCCGGGCGCCCGACCGGACGCTGACCGAGGACGAGGCGAGTGCGGCCCGCGACGCGGCAGTGGCCCTGGCCACCGAGCGGCTCGGTGCCGAGCACCGCCGGTAACACGCCCTACTAATTGGTTTGCAAGTTGATGCATAACCATGCAGAATTGCTTGCATGACTTCTGTGGCGGTGGCCGGCGCCAGTGGGTATGCCGGCGGCGAGATTCTGCGGCTTCTGCTGGGCCATCCGGCTTACGCGGACGGTCGCCTCACCATCGGGGCCCTGACCGCCGCGGGTAATGCCGGAACCACGGTCGGTGACCACCACCCGCACCTGCTGCCCATCGCGCAGCAGGTGCTGCAGCCCACCGAGGTCGACGTTCTCGCCGGGCATGACGTGGTGTTTCTGGGTCTGCCGCACGGACATTCGGCCGCGCTGGCGCAGCAACTCGGCCCGGACACCCTGATCGTCGACTGCGGCGCCGACTTCCGGCTCACCGACGCCGCCGCCTGGGAGAAGTTCTACGGCTCCGAGCACGCAGGCAGCTGGCCCTACGGCCTGCCCGAGCTGCCCGGCGGTCGCGACAAGCTGGTCGGCACGAAACGTATTGCGGTACCGGGCTGTTACCCGACCTCGGCCCTGCTGGCCCTGGTGCCTGCCGTCGCCGCTGGGCTCGTCGAACCCAACGTCACCGTGGTGGCGGTCAGTGGCACTTCGGGCGCCGGCAAGTCGGGCAAGGTCGACCTGTCGGCCGCCGAGGTCATCGGCTCGGCCCGGGCCTACAACGTCGGCGGAGCGCACCGGCACACCCCGGAGATCGCGCAGGGCCTGCGGGCCGTCACCGACAAGGACGTGACGGTGTCGTTCACCCCGGTGCTGATCCCCACGTCGCGCGGCATCCTGGCCACCTGCACCGCGCGCACCACCGCGACCGTCGAGGAGATCCGGGCCGCGTACGAAAAGGCCTATGCCAGTGAGCCGTTCATCTACCTGTTGCCGGAAGGGCAGCTGCCCAAGACCGGTTCGGTCATCGGCAGCAACGCCGCGCAGATCGCCGTCGCCGTCGACGAGGATGCGAAGACTCTCGTCGCCCTGTGCGCCATCGACAACCTGACCAAGGGCACCGGCGGCGCGGCAGTACAGTCCATGAACATCGCGCTCGGCTGGCCGGAAACCGAAGGACTATCCACCGTGGGAGTAGCACCGTGACTTCAACGTCGCCGACCCCGTCCCTGCATCGCAACCAGGGCGTCACCGCACCGGAAGGCTTCCGGGCAGCCGGAATCGCCGCCGGCATCAAGGCTTCCGGGAAACCGGACCTGGCCCTGGTCTTCAACGAGGGGCCCGATCTTTCGGCGGCCGGGGTGTTCACCCGCAACAAGGTGCGGGCCGCTCCGGTCCAGTGGAGCGAGCAGGTGCTCAAGTCCGGCCGGTTGCGGACCGTGATCCTGAATTCCGGTGGCGCCAATGCGTGTACCGGCCCGGGCGGTTTCCAGGACACGCACCAGACGGCCGAGGCCCTCGCCGCGGCGCTCAGCGACTGGGGTACCGAGACCGGTGCCATCGAGGTCGCGGTGTGCTCGACCGGGCTGATCGGTGACCGGCTCCCGATGGACAAGGTGCTGGCCGGCGTCACCGAGATCGTCCACGAGATGGCCGGTGGACTCTCCGGTGGCGAGGAGGCCGCGCGGGCCATCATGACCACCGACACCGTGCCGAAACAGGTTGCGCTGCACCACCCGGGCAAGTGGACCGTCGGTGCCATGGCCAAGGGCGCCGGCATGATGGCCCCGTCGCTGGCGACCATGCTGGTGGTCATCACCACCGACGCCGTCGCGGACGCCGAGGCACTGAACCTCGCGCTCAAGAACGCCGCCGCGAAGACCTTCGACCGGCTCGACATCGACGGCAGCTGCTCGACCAACGACACAGTGCTGTTGCTGTCATCCGGCGCCAGCGAAATCCAGCCCAGCCAAAGCGAATTGGACGAGGCCGTCCTCACCGTGTGTGACGACCTGTGCGCGCAGCTGCAGGCCGACGCCGAAGGCGTCACCAAGCGCATCGCGATCACTGTCACGGGTGCGGCCAGTGAGGACGACGCGCTGGTGGGCGCCCGGGCCCTGGCCCGCGACAGCCTCGTCAAGACCGCGCTGTTCGGGTCCGACCCCAACTGGGGCCGCGTCCTGGCCGCGATCGGCATCGCGCCGATCGAACTCGTGGCCGACCGGATCAGCGTGTCGTTCAACGGATCCGCGGTGTGCATCGACGGCGCGGGCGCGCCGGGCGCGCGGGATGTCGACCTGTCCGGCAACGACATCGACGTCGTCGTCGATCTGGCGGTCGGGGAGCACGAGGCGACCATCCGGACCACCGACCTGTCGCACGCCTACGTCGAAGAGAACTCGGCGTACAGCTCGTGAGCACCGCCGGACTCTCCACCGCGGTCAAGGCGTCGGTCTTCGCCGAGGCGCTGCCGTGGTTCAAGCAACTGCACGGCAAGATCGTCGTGGTCAAGTACGGCGGCAACGCCATGACCGACGACACCCTCAAGGCGGCCTTCGCCGCCGACATGGCGTTCCTGCGCAACTGCGGCATTCAGCCGGTCGTCGTGCACGGCGGCGGCCCGCAGATCAGCGCGATGCTCAAACGTCTTGGTATCGAAGGCGATTTCAAGGGTGGCTTCCGGGTCACCACGCCCGAGGTTCTCGAGGTCGCGCGGATGGTGCTGTTCGGCCAGGTCGGCCGCGAACTGGTCGGCCTGATCAACGCCCACGGCCCGTATGCGGTCGGCATCACCGGCGAGGACGCGCAGCTGTTCACCGCGGTGCGTCGGAGCGTGACGGTCGATGGGGTCCCCACCGACATCGGGCTGGTCGGCGACGTCGACCATGTCAACACCGACGCCATCCTGGATCTCATTGCCGTGGGCCGCATTCCGGTGGTGTCCACGATCGGTCCCGACGTCGACGGCGTGGTGCACAACATCAACGCCGACACCGCGGCGGCCGCACTGGCCGAGGCACTCGGCGCCGAGAAGCTGCTGATGCTCACCGACGTCGAGGGCCTGTACACCGACTGGCCGGACCGCAACTCGCTGGTCACCGAAATCGATACGGCCGCACTGGCTCAGCTGTTGCCAAAGCTCGAATCCGGCATGGTGCCCAAGATCGAGGCGTGCCTGCGAGCCGTGCAGAACGGTGTCCCGAGCGCACACGTCATCGACGGCCGCGTCGAACACTGCGTCCTGGTCGAACTGTTCACCGACGACGGAACCGGAACCAAGGTGGTAGCACCCGCATGACCGAAACTGAAGCGCTGCAAGCCCGTTGGCAGGCAGTGATGACGAACAACTACGGCACCCCGCCGGTCGCTCTGGTCAGCGGCGACGGCGCCGTGGTCACCGACGCCGACGGGAAGAGCTACGTCGACTTCCTGGCCGGCATCGCGGTGAACGTGCTGGGCCACCGGCATCCCGCGGTGATCGAGGCCGTCACCAACCAGCTGAACACACTGGGGCACACTTCGAATCTGTATGCCACCGAACCGGGTATCGCCCTGGCTGAAGCCCTCGTCGCCCAGCTCGGCGCACCGGCCCGTGTGTTCTTCTGCAACTCGGGCGCGGAAGCCAACGAAGCCGCGTTCAAGATCAGCCGGCTCACGGGACGCACCAAAATCGTTGCGGCGCAAGGTGCTTTCCATGGCCGCACCATGGGGTCGCTGGCGTTGACCGGCCAGCCCGGCAAGCAGGAGCCGTTCCTGCCGTTGCCCGGCGACGTCACCCACGTGCCCTACGGCGACGCCGACGCTCTTGAAGCGGCTATCACCGACGAGACCGCGGCGGTGTTTCTCGAGCCGATCATGGGCGAGGGCGGCGTCGTCACCCCGCCGGCCGGGTACCTGGCCAAGGCGCGCGAGCTCACCACGAAACATGGTGCGCTGCTGGTGCTCGACGAGGTGCAGACCGGTATCGGCCGCACCGGTGCCTTCTACGCCCACCAGCACGACGGCATCACCCCCGACGTCATCACGTTGGCCAAGGGCCTCGGCGGCGGCCTGCCCATCGGGGCATGCATCGCCATCGGAGCCGCGGCCGACCTGCTGCAGCCAGGCATGCACGGCAGCACCTTCGGCGGTAATCCGGTGTGCACCGCCGCGGGTCTGGCGGTCGTCAAGACCCTGGCCGACGATGACCTCGTGCACCGGGCCGACGCCGCGGGCAAGACGCTGGCGCACGGTATCGAGGAGTTGGCCCATCCGCTGGTCGATCACGTCCGCGGCCGTGGGCTGCTGCTCGGCGTCGTCCTGACCGCGCCGCAGGCCAAGGCCGTCGAAAACGCCGCGCGCGACGCGGGTTTCCTGGTCAATGCCGCGGCCGCCGACGTCGTGCGGCTCGCGCCGCCGCTGGTCATCACCGACGCCCAGATCGACGCCTTCCTGACCGCACTACCCACCGTTCTCGACACCGCAGCAGGGGAGTCCCAGTGATCCGCCATTTCCTCCGTGACGACGACCTGAGCCCCGAGGAACAGGCCGAGGTCCTGGCGCTGGCCGCCGAGCTCAAGAAGGCGCCGTTCAGCCGGCGCCCGCTCGAGGGGCCGCGGGGCATCGCCGTCATCTTCGAGAAGAACTCCACCCGCACCCGGTTCTCCTTCGAGATGGGCATCGCCCAGCTCGGCGGGCACGCCGTCGTCGTCGACGGCCGCAGCACCCAGCTGGGTCGCGAGGAGACCCTCGAGGACACCGGCGCCGTGCTGTCCCGCTACGTCGACGGCATCGTGTGGCGCACCTTCGCGCAGGAACGCCTCACGGCCATGGCCAGTGGTGCCTCCGTCCCCATCGTCAACGCCCTGTCCGACGAGTTCCACCCCTGCCAAGTGCTGGCCGACCTGCAGACCATCGCCGAACGCAAGGGCACGCTCGCCGGGCTCAACATGTCGTACCTCGGCGACGGCGCCAACAACATGGCGCATTCGCTGATGGTCGGCGGCGTCACGGCGGGCATCAACGTGACCATCGCCGCGCCGAAGGGGTTCGAGCCCGACCCGCAGTTCGTCGAGGCAGCCAAGAAGCGCGCGGCCGAGACCGGGGCGACCGTCACGGTCACCACCGACCCGCAGGCCGCCGCGGACGGCGCCGACGTCCTCGTCACCGACACCTGGACCTCGATGGGCCAGGAGAACGACGGCCTGGACCGCGTGCGCCCGTTCCGCCCGTTCCAGATCAACACCGCGCTGCTGGGCCGCGCCAACAGCGACGCCGTCGTGCTGCACTGCCTGCCGGCGCACCGCGGGGACGAGATCACCGACGAGGTCATCGACGGCCCGCAGAGCGCGGTGTTCGACGAGGCCGAGAACCGGCTGCACGCGCAGAAGGCCATGTTGGTGTGGCTGCTGGAACGTAACGGCCGATGACAGCACCGACCCGGGCCGGACGGCAGTCGCGCATCGTGGCGCTGCTGTCGTCGAACCCGGTGCGCAGCCAGACCGAGCTCGCGGCCCTGCTCGCCGAGGAGGGCATCGACGTCACCCAGGCCACGCTGTCGCGGGACCTGGAGGAACTCGGTGCGGTCAAACTGCGCGGCGCCGACGGTGGCACCGGCGTCTACGTCGTCCCCGAGGACGGCAGTCCCGTCAAAGGCGTCTCCGGCGGCACCGAGCGGATGTCCCGTCTGCTCGGCGAGCTGCTGGTGTCCACCGACGCCAGCGCCAACCTGGCGGTGTTACGTACGCCACCTGGGGCGGCGCATTACCTGGCCAGTGCAATAGATCGAGCGTCTCTGCCTTATGTTGTGGGCACGATCGCCGGGGATGACACCATCTTGGTTGTTGCCCGCGAACCGATGAGCGGCGCCGAGCTCGCCGCCACCTTCGAGAACCTGTAGCAGTACTAGACAAGGAGATTGACACATGTCCGAGCGCGTCATCCTGGCGTATTCCGGTGGCCTGGACACCTCGGTCGCGATCAGCTGGATCGGCAAGGAGACCGGCAAAGAGGTCGTCGCCGTGGCCATCGACCTGGGCCAGGGCGGGGAGGACATGGAGGTCGTCCGGCAGCGTGCCATCGACTGCGGCGCCGTCGAGGCCGTCGTCGTCGACGCCCGCGACGAGTTCGCCGACGAGTACTGCCTGCCCACCATCAAGGCCAACGCGCTCTACATGGACCGGTACCCGCTGGTCTCGGCCATCTCGCGGCCGCTGATCGTCAAGCACCTCGTCGAGGCCGCCCGCAGCCACGGCGGCACCGTCGTCGCGCACGGCTGCACCGGCAAGGGCAACGACCAGGTCCGGTTCGAGGTCGGCTTCAACACCCTGGCGCCCGAGCTCGAGGTCATCGCCCCGGTCCGCGACTACGCCTGGACCCGCGAGAAGGCCATCGCCTTCGCGCAGGAGAACGACATCCCGATCAACGTCACCAAGAAGTCGCCGTTCTCCATCGACCAGAACGTCTGGGGCCGCGCCGTCGAGACCGGCTTCCTCGAGGACCTGTGGAACGCGCCGACCAAGGACGTCTACGACTACACCGAGGACCCGACGGTCCACTTCAACACCCCTGACGAGCTGATCATCAGCTTCGACAAGGGTCGCCCCGTCGCCATCGACGGCCGCCCGCTGAGCGTGCTGCAGATCATCCAGGAGCTCAACACCCGCGCCGGTGCGCAGGGCGTCGGGCGACTCGACGTCGTCGAGGACCGCCTCGTCGGCATCAAGTCCCGCGAGATCTACGAGGCCCCGGGCGCCATGGTGCTGATCACCGCGCACACCGAGCTCGAGCACGTCTGCCTGGAGCGCGAGCTCGGCCGTTACAAGCGCGGCGTCGACCGCAAGTGGGGCGAGCTGACCTACGACGGTCTCTGGTACAGCCCGCTGAAGGCCTCGCTCGAGGCGTTCGTCGAGCACACCCAGCAGCACGTCTCCGGCGACATCCGCCTGGTCCTGCACGGTGGGCACATCTCGGTCAACGGCCGCCGCTCGAACGAGTCGCTGTACGACTTCAACCTCGCCACCTACGACGAGGGCGACAGCTTCGACCAGAGCTCGGCCAAGGGCTTCGTCCAGCTGCACGGCCTGAGCTCCAAGATCTCCGCCAAGCGCGATCTGGGTCTGTAGGCCACATGAGCACCGGTGGAACCAACGAAGGTTCGCTGTGGGGCGGACGGTTCGCTTCCGGCCCGTCCGAAGCGCTTGCCGCACTGAGCAAGTCGACCCACTTCGACTGGGCACTGGCGCCATATGACGTCACGGCGTCCAAGGCGCACGCCCGTGTGCTCCACAACGCCGGGTTGCTGACCGATGAGCAGCGCGACGGCCTGTTGGCCGGGCTGGACAGCCTGGGCAACGACGTCGCCGACGGCACCTTCGGGCCGCTCGCGACCGACGAGGACGTGCATGGCGCGCTGGAGCGCGGGCTGATCGACCGCGTCGGCGACGACCTGGGCGGCCGGCTGCGCGCCGGCCGGTCCCGCAACGACCAGGTGGCCACGCTGTTCCGGATGTGGCTGCGCGACGCCATCAAGGTCATCGGCAACGGCGTGCTGGACGTGGCCGCCGCGCTGGCCGGCCAGGCCGAGGCGCACCCGACGGCAATCATGCCCGGCAAGACGCACCTGCAGTCGGCGCAACCTGTGCTCCTGGCCCACCACCTGCTCGCGCATGCGCACCCGCTGCTGCGCGATGCCGACCGGTTGCTCGATCTGGACAAGCGGGTGGCGGTGTCGCCCTACGGATCTGGCGCGCTCGCCGGTAGCTCGCTCGGCCTGAGCCCTGACGCCATCGCCGCGGACCTCGGCTTCGCCTCCGCGGCCGACAACTCGATCGACGCCACGTCCTCGCGTGATTTCGCCGCCGAGGCCGCCTTCGTGTTCGCCATGATCGCCGTGGATCTGTCCCGGCTGTCCGAGGACATCATCCTCTGGAGCACAACGGAATTCGGCTACGTCCGGCTACACGACTCCTGGTCGACGGGCAGCTCGATCATGCCGCAGAAGAAGAACCCCGACATCGCCGAACTGGCCCGCGGCAAGTCCGGCCGCCTCATCGGCAACCTGGCCGGTCTGCTGGCCACCCTCAAGGCGCAGCCGCTGGCCTACAACCGGGATCTGCAGGAGGACAAGGAGCCGGTCTTCGACTCTGTCGCCCAGCTCGAACTGCTGCTGCCCGCGATGGCCGGACTGGTCGGCACCCTCACCTTCGATACCGACCGGATGGCCGCGCTCGCACCGCTGGGTTACACATTGGCCACCGACATCGCGGAATGGATGGTGCGCCAGGGCATTCCGTTCCGGGTGGCGCACGAGGCGGCCGGCGCAGCGGTCAAGGCCGCCGAGGCCAGGGGAGTCGGGCTCGAAGAGCTCGCCGCCGACGAGCTCGCGGGCATCCATCCGGGACTCACCGCCGAGGTGCGGGACGTGCTGACCATCGCCGGTTCGGTTGAGTCGCGCGACGCTCGCGGCGGCACATCACCCGCTCGGGTCGCCGAGCAGCTCACCATTGTTCGGGATGAGGCGGCGCGACTGCGCACGCACCTGGGGTAGGTGTCGGTGGACGCCGAGGCGGTGGTTCAGCGGGCCGGACTGCTCTCCGGCGTCGGCCGGTGGCACGCCGCGGCTGACCTGCTGTCGTCCGCTCTTGCCGAGCACCCACATGACGGCCCGCTGCTCGAAGCGTTCGCGGTCGCTGCGTACAACACCGGGGATCTGGAGCGTGCGCGCACCGCTGCAGAGTCGGTGCTGGCTCACCACGGGACATCGCTGTTCGCGTTGCAGGTCTTGGCGCGGGTGCACCTCACGGTCAACAAATCCAACGATGCGGTCAGGTTCGCGCGTCGGGCCGTGGCGGCGAGCCCCCATGACGCCGACGTGCACATGCTGCTGGCGACGTGTCTGTCGCAGGCGTCGGATCGGCGCGCAGCGGTGGCGGCAATGGATCACGCATTGGAACTCGAATCCCATGACCCTGAGCTGTTTTTGGCCGCGGCACGCGTGGCGCGGCGATGTGGTGATGGCCGTTTCGCACAGTTCATCGCAGCTGGGCTGGAACTGGATCCGACCAACACCGACCTGCAAACCGAGGCAGCGTCAGCCCGGACTTTCACCGGCGAGCGCGTGGAGGGGTTGTCCTCGGTGCTGGTCGAAGACCCCACCCATGACGTAGCACGGCACACCCTGGCTCAGACCGTGTGGGGCACCATCGCGCGGTTGGCCAGTGGTGTGTGGGTCTACGCGTTGGCCGTGATCCTGTTGTCGGCGTGGGTGTCTCCGGCGGTGTTACGCCATCTGGCGCCGGTGCTGATGGCCCCGCTGATCGTTCATTGGATTCGGGTGTTCCACCGGGTGCGCAAGCAGCTGCCCCGTGGCTACCTGGTCCGACGGTTGCGGCGCGGCCCAATTGCGTTGGCCGGCATCGGTTTGGCCGCCTTCGCCGCAATCATCGCCTCTATGGCGCCGGTGCTGCTCATTGTCGGATGGAGCCCGGCCGGAGTCCGCCTGGGGTACTACACGCTGATCGTCGCGTGCCTGGTTGCGGGACTTGCACACGTGCTGGTGACCATCGGCCGATTGCGCAGCGACCGCGACGTGAATCTGGGTAACCATCTGGATGAGCAGTCCGGCTACTGGTTGGTGTGGTTGCTCGGCTTGGGGCTGCCGATCGGCGTGGGCTGGGCGTGCTACCGATTGGCGGCGCAGCCCGGCGCACTGTGGTTCGCCCTGATGATTCTGCCGATCGTATTCGGGGTTCGGTGCGCGGAATACGTCGTCGCGCTGGCCGGTCGGGGCCTGCGGTGGCTGGGCTTCCTCTTGGCAGCGCTGTTTCTCGCCGGTTGTGTCTCGCTGGTGCTTTGGTGTGGACAGCGCGCGGCGGGCGTCGAGTTCGAGTATCAGCCGGGTCCGCTGTCGCCCGGCAAGATCCAGGTGCCGACGTTCACACCATTGCGACCCATGCCGACCTACCCAGCGCCCACTCCGGGTCGCTGAGCAACTCGTTACCGTGCGCGACACCGCCGATCGTTTGCGGGCCCGCCTGCACGGCTGAGCCCGCCTGCGGCCGTAGGCTCGGGCGGTGCCAACTCGCAGCCGCGCCGCGGTGTACGCCAGACGTCGCAAGCGTCGGATGGCGAAGGTCGACCACGACCTGACAGCACAGCAATGGGCTGTCCTGCAACAGGTTTGGGGTGGCTGCGCCTACTGCGAGGCGCAGGACGCTGACCTGCAGAAAGACTGCGTGCAGCCCATCTCTCGCGGCGGGCGGTACACGCTCGACAATGTGGTGCCGGCCTGCCGGTCCTGCAATGCGAGCAAGTGCAATGCCGAGGTCACCGGGTGGCTGCGCCGAAAGAAGTTGGACGAAGGCAGGTTCCTGCTGAGGAAGGCGACCATCGCCAGGGAACTGGTCGGCCACGAGATCCCCGCGGACCACTCCAGTCAGGCCGAATCCGGATCCTGACGCGGGCCGGCGCCTACGCTGACCGGATGGCCGGTACCCAGACGCCCGACGTGCGGCTGGCTGAGCTGATTGCCTCGCTCTCCCTGGCCACCGATCTGGGCCTGGGGCAGCCGCAGGAACATGTGCTGCGGCAGACGGTCATCGCGACGCGGCTGGCTGCTGCCGCGGGAATGGCGCCCGAGCATCAGGCCGCCGCCTTCTACGTATCGCTGCTGGCCTGGATGGGATGTGTCGCCGACTCACACGAGCTGGCCTACTGGTTCGGCGACGACCTCCAGATGCGCGCCGACAGCTACCAGGTCGACAAGGTCGGACCCGGCATGGCGCGGTTTCTGCTCGGGCACCTCGCACAAGGCCAACCGGCGCTGCAACGCATCACCATGGTCGGGCGCTTCCTGGCCCAGGGCGTCGCTGATATGCCGAAACTCTTTGTCAGCCACTGCCAGACGGCCAGCGACATCGCCGACCGGCTCAACCTGCCTCCCGAGGTCCGGGCGGCCCTGCTGGACGCCTTCGAGCGCTGGGATGGCAAGGGCGTGCCGGGACGGGCGCGGGGCACGGAGATCGAACCGGTGATGCGCGTCGTGCATATCGCCGACGACGCCGAGGTGCACCACCGCGCTGGTGGCGTCGAGGCCGCGCTGGAGATGCTGCGCAGCCGACGGGAAACCGAATTCGACCCGGAGTTGGTCGACCTGTGTTGCAGCCGCGCCGACGAGATCTTCGGGGGACTGGACACGGTGGACGCTTGGGGCTCGGTGATCCACGGCTGCACGGCGCTGGATGGCACCATCCCCGATGCTGACTTGACCGCCGTGCTCCGCGTCTTCGCCGACTACGCCGACCTGAAATCGCCCTGGTTCCTGGGTTACTCGCGCCGGGTCGCGGAACTCACCGCGGCCGCGGCAAGAACTGCTGGACTCAGTGATGACGACATCGCCCTCGCCGAGCGCGCGGCGCTGGTGCACCGGATCGGAGCTATCGGCGTATCGACCGGCATCTGGAACAAGCCGGGTCCCTTGACCATTGCCGAACGTGAACGCGTCCGCACCGTCCCGTATCTCACCGAACGGGTGCTGTGCCGCCAGCCGCGGCTGTGCGAGATCGGCGCGGTCGCCGCCGGGAGTTACGAACGGATGGACGGCAGCGGCTACCCGCGCGGCTTGACCGGCACGGCCATTCCCGCGACCGCCCGGCTGCTGGCCGCCGCCGCGGTCTATCAGGCCCTCGGCGAGGATCGTCCACACCGGGTCGCGTCCTCCGACGACGACCGCACTGCGGCCATGCACGCTGAGGTCACCGCCGGGCGGCTGGACGGCGCGGCAGTCGGTGCAGTGCTGACGGCGGCTGGGTGCCGCATCACGCGTCGGCCCAAAATGGTCGCCGGGCTGACGGGCCGCGAGCTCGAGGTACTCGAGCTCTTCGTCCGGGGCCGGTCGAATCGGCAGATCGCCCAACATCTTTCGATCACGCCACGAACTGTCGGCACGCACGTCGAACACATCTACACCAAGATCGGGGTGTCGACCCGCGGCGCCGCCGCGATGTTCGCGATGCGCCACGGGCTGGTCAACGCCGCCGAATAGATCGGGCATTCACCCGATGTGCCGGTCGGGCCGGGGCCGTAGAACCGATACATGAGCAATGACACCGACACGGGATGGGCAGTGGCCGGCGCCTTCCTGGAGGCGTTCGCCGGCCAGGATTTCGTCTCGCTGGCCGAATGCCTTGATCCCGACGTACATTTCCGCGCCCTGATCCCTCCCGGCCTCGTCGACGTGACCGGAGTCGACGACACCGTCGGCCGGTTCCGGCACTGGTTCGGCGCCGACAACTTCGAACTGGTCGACGCCTCCGTTGGCCGCGTCGGGGACCGCGTCGCGTTGAGCTGGCGCGTCCGCACGTCACCGCCCGGGGATCCGAGCGTCGTCAGGCTCGTCGAACAGCGCATGTTCGCCGCCGCCGACGACCGTATCCATTCAATCGACTTGCTGTGCTCAGGATTTCAGCCCGAACAGAAGGAGACCCGCTCATGAGCTCGAAAGTGGCAATCAGCCTCACCACCGGATTGGAAGACGCCGAGAAGGTGACCATCGCGCTGCTGGTGGCTGTCGGCGCGGCCGAACAGGGCCACCCCACGATGATGTTCCTGACCAAGGAAGCGGTGCGGCTCGCCCAACCCGGGTTCGCGCTCGGCGTCGCGTGCGACGGCTGCCCGCCGCTGCCGGACCTGATGGCCCGCTACGAAGCCGCCGGCGGCAAGTTCCTGATCTGCCCGATCTGCTTCAACGCCAAAGGGCTTGAGGCGGAAAGGGTAGTGGCCAATGCCGACCTCGGCGGCACCATCCCCCTGTGGCAGTGGATCGGCGACGAGCCGGCCACCACGTTCAGCTACTGACCTCTTCGGACAGCTCCATCCAGCGTTCCTCCAGCTCGGTCACTTCGCCTTCGAGCTCCCGCAGCGAGCTGGTAAGACGTTGCAGCCCTTCGTAATCGCCCTGATCGTGCTCGGCGAACCGCTGGTGCGCGGTGTCGATCTGGCCGGCGAGCTTCTCCAGTCGCCGCTCGATCGCCGTGATCTCCTTCTGCGCGGCGCGGAGCTCCGCACCCGATAGACCTTCGGAGACCACAGCGACTGGTTTGGCTGCGGCGGTACCGGTTTGGGCCGCGTGCGAAGCGCGCAGCCGCAGGTACTCATCGACGCCGCCGGGCAGGTGCCGCAGCCGGCCGCCGAGGATGCCGAATTGTTGATCGGTGACGCGCTCCAGGAAGTACCGGTCGTGGCTGACCACGATCAGCGTGCCGGGCCAGGAATCCAGCAGATCCTCCATGGCGGCCAGCATGTCGGTGTCCAGGTCGTTGGTCGGCTCGTCGAGGATCAGCACGTTGGGCTGTTCCAACAGGATCAGCAGCAGTTGCAGCCGGCGCTGTTGCCCACCGGACAGATCCTTGACCGGCGTGGACAGCTGGGCGCTGGCGAAGCCGAGACGTTCCAGCAGCTGGCTCGGGGTGAGTTCGGTTGCCTTGGAACCGGATCCGAATTCGTAGGTGGTGGCCAGCCGGCTCAGCACCACCCGCACGGGCTCGTCGAGATGCTCGGCCAACTTCTCCACACCCTGGGTCAGGGTGGCGATCTGCACCGTCTTGCCGTGCTTGACCCGGCCGCCGGTCGGCTCGACCGAACCGTCGATCAGTCCGAGCAGCGTCGATTTGCCGGCACCGTTGACACCGAGGATGCCGGTGCGCTCGCCGGGGGCGATCCGCCACTCGACGTCCTGCAGCACCTCCCGCTCGCAGTAGGTCACCGACGCGTCCAGAATGTCGACGACCTGCTTGCCCAGACGGGTCACGGCCAGCGACTGCAGCGCCACCTTGTCGCGGATCTCGGGGACGTCGGCGATCAGGGCGTTGGCCGCGTCGATGCGGAATTTCGGCTTCGACGTCCGTGCCGGCGCACCGCGGCGCAGCCACGCGAGTTCCTTGCGGGCCAGGTTTTGCCGCCGTGCCTCACTGGCGGCCGCCTGCCGGTCGCGCTCCACGCGCTGCAGGATGTACGCCGCGTAGCCACCCTCGAACGGTTCGACGATGCGGTCGTGCACCTCCCAGGTGGCGGTACAGATCTCGTCGAGGAACCACCGGTCGTGGGTGACCACCAGCAAGCCACCGGCGTTGGCGCTCCACCGCTTCTTCAGGTGTGCGGCAAGCCAGGTGATCGCCTCGACGTCGAGGTGGTTGGTCGGCTCGTCGAGGATGAGGACGTCGTGGTCGCCGGCGAGCAGCTGGGCCAACGCGACGCGGCGGCGCTGGCCACCGGACAGCGTGCCGATCACCGCGTTCCAGTCGAGGTCGCCCAGTAGTCCGGCGATGACGTCGCGGCCGCGGGGATCGCCGGCCCATTCGTGCTCGGGGACGTCGCCGACGACGGCGTGCCCGACGGTGTCGGTGTGGTCGAGGGTGTCGGCCTGGTCGAGCATCCCGATGCGGACGCCGCCGCGCACCGTCACCCGGCCGGAGTCGGGCTTCAGCCGGCCGCCCAGCATCGCCAGCAGACTGGATTTGCCGTCGCCGTTGCGGCCGACGATGCCGATCCGGTCGCCCTCCTCGATCCCGACCGTCAGCGAATCGAAAACCACACGGGTCGGAAACTCGAGATGCAGGGCTTCGGCCCCCAGTAGATGCGCCATCAGGCGCCGATCATATGGGGTGCGCAGCGGCGTCCGCACTCACCGCAACAGCAAGGCCACAACCGCCAGGTAACCAGCGCGTTGTGCCATGATGGCGACGTAATCAGCGGATTTGTACTTATTTGACCAAAAGGGAGTGCCCGGTGGTGGACTTTTCAGCGATCACCGCTCCAGTGGAGCGGTTGGTGGCTACCGCCCAGAACGGGTTGGAAGTGCTTCGCTACGGCGGGCTGGAGACCGGCGCCGTGCCATCGCCGTTCCAGATCGTCGAGAGCGTGCCGATGTACCGGCTGCGGCGCTACTTCCCGCCGGACACCCGCCCGGGTGCCGCCGCGGCGGGCTCGCCGGTGCTGATGGTGCACCCGATGATGATGTCCGCGGACATGTGGGATGTGACGCGCGACGACGGTGCCGTCGGCATCCTGCATGCCGCCGGACTCGATCCGTGGGTCATCGACTTCGGCTCACCCGATCAGGTCGAGGGCGGCATGGACCGCAACCTGGCCGATCACGTGGTGGGGCTCAGTGCGGCCATCGACACCGTCAAGGCCACCACCGGCAAGGACGTGCACCTGGCCGGCTATTCGCAGGGCGGCATGTTCGCCTACCAGACCGCTGCCTACCGGCAGTCCCGCGACCTGGCCAGCATCGTGGCCTTCGGCTCGCCGGTGGACACCCTGGCCGCACTGCCGATGAACATGCCGGCCGGCCTCGCGACCAACGTCGCCGACTTCATGGCCGACCATGTCTTCAGCCGCCTCAACATCCCGGGTTGGTTGGCGCGCAACGGTTTCCAGATGCTGGACCCGATCAAGACCGCGCAATCACGCCTGGACTTCCTGCGCCAGCTGCACGACCGCGAGGCCCTGCTGCCGCGTGAACAACAGCGCCGCTTCCTGGCCAGCGACGGCTGGATCGCCTGGTCCGGGCCGGCGATCGCCGAGCTGCTCAAGCAGTTCATCGCGCACAACCGCATGATGACCGGTGGTTTCGCCATCCACGGCAACCTGGTCACGCTGGCCGACATCACCTGCCCGGTGCTGGCCGTGGTCGGTGAGGTCGACGACATCGGTCAGCCCGCCGCGGTGCGCGGCATCAAGCGGGCCGCCCAGGACGCCGACGTCTACGAATACCTCATCCGCGTCGGGCATTTCGGGCTCGTGGTGGGTTCCAAGGCGGCCAGTCAGAGCTGGCCGACCGTGGCGGCGTGGGTCAAATGGCTCGATGCCGGTGGACCGATGCCGGCCGACGTGGTGCCGATGCCGTTGCAGTCCGAATTGCCGCGCGAGTCGGTGCCGCTGGCGACTCGTGTCGCGCACGGTGCCGCGGCGGCCACCGAGATGGCCTTCACCCTGGCCAGCACCGCGGCCGACGCCGTGGTGTCGGCGGGCAAGTCCACGCGGGCGCTGGCCATCGAGACGGTCCGCACCCTGCCTCGTCTGGCCCGATTGGGTCAGATCAACGACCACACGCGAATCTCGTTGGGCCGCATCATCTGTGAGCAGGCCGAGGGCGCGCCGGACGGTGAATTCCTGCTGTTCGACGGTCGCGTGCACACCTACGAGGCGGTGGATCGCCGCATCAACAACGTCGTCCGCGGACTGATCGAAGTCGGTGTCCGGCAGGGTGTTCGGGTCGGCGTCCTGATGGAAACCCGGCCCAGTGCGCTGGTCGCCATCGCGGCGTTGTCGCGCCTCGGCGCGGTGGCAGTGCTGATGCCGCCCGACGCCGACCTGGCCGTGGCGGCCCGCCTCGGCGGCGTCACCGACATCATCTCGGACCCGGCCAATCTCGACGCCGCCCGCCGGTTGCGCACCCGCGTGCTGGTGCTCGGTGGCGGCGAGAACCGCGACCTGCATCTGGACGAAAACGGCGATGCCGACTTCATCATTGACATGGAGAAGATCAACCCCGACGTCGTCGAGCTGCCCGGTTGGTACCGGCCCAACCCGGGCTACGCGCAGGACCTGGCGTACGTCGCGTTCGCCAACGTCGGCGGCGAGCTGGTGGCCCGGCAGATCACCAACTTCCGTTGGGCGCTCTCGGCTTTCGGCACCGCCTCGGCGGCCAACCTGGGCCGCGGCGACACCGTCTACTGCCTGACCCCGCTGCACCACCAGTCGGGCCTGCTCGTGTCGCTCGGCGGCGCGGTTGTCGGCGGTGCGCGTATCGCGCTGTCCCGAGGCCTGCGGCCCGACCGCTTCGTGCACGAACTGCGGCAGTACGGCGTCACCGTGGTGTCGTACACCTGGGCGATGCTGCGTGACGTCATCGACGATCCGTCGTTCGTACTCAACGGCACTCACCCGGTGCGCTTGTTCATCGGCTCGGGTATGCCGGCCGGGTTGTGGCGCCGTGTCGAAGAGGCGTTCCAGCCCGCGCACGTTCTGGAGTTCTTCACCACCACCGACGGTCAGGCCGTGCTGGCCAATGTGTCGGGCCTCAAGATCGGCAGCGAGGGCCGTCCGCTGCCGGGCGGCGGCCAGATCGCGCTGGCTGCCTACGACGTCGACGACGACCTGATCCTCGAGGGCGATGAGGGTTTCGTGGCGATCGCCGAGCCCAACGAGGTGGGCGTGCTGTTGGCCAAGCCGCGCGGCCCGGTCGACCCGACGGCGTCGGTCAAGCGCGGCGTCTTCGCGCCGGGCGACACCTGGGTGTCCACCGAGTTCCTGTTCCGCCGGGACGACGACGGCGACTACTGGATGGTCGACAACCGCCGCTCGGTCATCCGCACCCCACGCGGCCCGGTGTTCGGCAAGGAGGTCGGCAATGCGCTGGGCCGCCTCGACGCGGTCGACATCGCCGTCACCTACCGCGTGCCGGTCGGAGATCGTGACCTGGCGGTCACGGCGTTGAGCCTGCGTCCGGGCGGCAGCGTGCTGGCCGCCGACCTCCGTGAGGCGCTCCTCGAGCTGCCGGTCGGCGTGGTGCCGGACCTCATCCACGTGGTGCCGGAGATGACGCTGAACGCGTCATATCGCCCGGTTCTCGCTGAGTTGCGTGCCGCGGGCGTGCCCGAGTCGTCGGACAACGCGTGGCAGTTCGACGTTGACACCGACTCGTTCGTGCAGTTCACGTCGGCCGCTCACGCGGAGCTGACCGGGGACGGCAGTCTGTCGTGACAGCCTGCCGGTGCCGGTCAGCGCTGTTAGGCTGCGCTTGGTCATATCGAATGGAGGACGCATGACGTCACACACCAGCCGTCGCCGGCACGGTGTTGCCGGCGCGATTCTGGCGGGAGCGGTGGCTGCCGGCATGATGATCACTCCTGCCGCGGCGCACGCCGATGTCCTCGACGACCTCGACGCCGAGTACGACATCGGTGCCAGTGGCGGCGACCTCTCGAAGCTGCTGCACACCGCACTCAAGCTGCGCGCCCAGGGCTTCGGTCCATCTAGGGGCAACCTCGCCGATATCCAGGCGGCCCTTGACGATCGTCCCAACCAGGTGCCGCTGATCCACGCGCTGCAGGACACCGTGAAGTTCCAGAAGCGCAATCAGGCCCGTGCTGCCGGCGCGAAGCCGCAGAACCCCATCGTCATCGGTGGCCCGGGCGGCCTGCCGCCCGGTCTGGTGCCGGGCACCGGCGGCTCGCAGATTCCGTTGGGTGGCTAGCGCACGATGATCGACGAAGCGTTGCGCGCGATTTTGGTGTGCCCGCAAGACCGCGGTGAGTTGCTGCTGGTCGGGGACGAATTCCTGTACAACCCGCGGTTGCGTCGGGCGTACCGGATCGACGCCGGGGTACCGGTGCTGCTCATCGACGAGGCGGTCGACATCACCGACGACGCCGAGCACCAGCGACTGATCGACGCCGCCCAGCGGTAGCTCAGCCCGGCAGGTCGCCGGTGAGATAGCGCTGCAGGTTGGGGCCGATCGTTTCCACGATCTGTTGCACCGGCAGCGATTTGAACGGCTCCAGTTCCAGGATGTAGCGGGCCATCACCACGCCGATCAGCTGGGACGCGACGAACTGCACCCGGGTTCGTCCGGTGCCGGGTGGATTGTCAACGCGCGCACCGACTTCGGTGGTGATGACGTCTTCCAGGAAGATTCGGATCAGATTGACGTCGTCGCCGGCCAGCATCGAGCGCAGCGCCGCGATGAATCCGACGCCGAGTTCGGAGTCCCAGATCGGGAGCAGCAGTGCCGGCAGGGTGTGCCCGAGTTCCTCGATGGGGGTGTTCCGCAGCGGTCCCAGCACCATTTGCGGGTCGACGGGAATGTGTACCGCGGCTGCGAAGAGCTGCTGCTTGGTCCCGAAATAGTGATGCACCAGCGCCGCGTCGACGCCCGCGGCGGCGGCGATCGCCCGCACCGAGGTGTTGTTGAATCCGTTGCGGGCGAACAGCTCCCGCGCACAGGCGAGGATCGTCTCCTTGGTGTCCGATGGTCCGGTCGGACGGCCGGGGGGCTTGCGGCGGGGCCGCGGCTGCGTCGCGGTCATGGGGTCCGGCGGCGCAGGGTCGCGGCGGCCAGGCACAGGGTGACGACCGCGAACACGATCACGATGACGATGTCCCGCACCGTGGTGCTGGTGATCTCGGCGTGGTCGGCCACCTCGCGGAGCGCTTCCAGCGCGTAGGTCGCGGGCAGCGCGTCACTGATCCACCGCAACCAGTCGGGCAGCATCTCACGCGGAACGATGATGCCGCACAACAACAATTGCGGCACGATCACGACCGGCATGAACTGCACGGCCTGGAACTCGGTGCGCGCGAACGCACTGCACAACAGGCCGAGTCCGACGCCGAGCACGGCGTTGATGATCGCGATCAGGAACACCAGCGCGGGGCTGCCCGCGGTGTCGAACCCGAGGAACCAGAACGACACCAGGCAGGCCAGCGTCGCCTGCGCGGCCGCGGCCACGGAGAACGCCGATCCGTAGGCGGCCAGCAGATCCAGCCGGCGCAGGGGAGTGGTCAGGATTCGTTCCAACGTGCCCGAAACCCGTTCGCGCTGCATGGTTATCGAGGTGATCAGGAACATCACGATCAACGGGAAGACGCCCAGCAGGATCAGGCAGGCGTTGTTGAACGGCGACAGCGTGCCAGGCCGGTGCGGCAGATCCTCGAACATGAAGTACATCAGCGTGATGACGGCGCTCGGCACCACCAGGATCATCGCCATGCTGCGGTGGTCGGCGGCGAGCTGACGCAGGATGCGGGCAGTGGTGGCCAGATAGGGCTGCAACGTCAGCCGGCTTTGGCCGCGGTGCTGCGCCTGATGATGGTCAGAAACGCTTCCTCCAGCGATGAACATCCGGTGTCCTCTCGTAGATGGGTGGGCGTGGTGTGCTCGAGCAGGCGGCCTTCGCGCATCAGCAACAGTTCCCCGCAGTGGTCGGCCTCGTCCATCACATGGCTGGACACCAGCAGGGTGGTGCCGCCGCGGGCCAGCCGGTCGAATTGTTCCCACAGGTCGACGCGCAGCACCGGGTCCAGCCCGACGGTCGGTTCGTCGAGCACCAGCAGGTCAGGTTTGGATACCAGCGCACACGCCAGCGACGCCCGGGTCCGCTGGCCGCCAGATAGGTTGCCGCAGAGCGCGGTTCGGTGATCCTGCAGCCCGACGGCGGCGATGGCGTCGTCGGCCGCGGTCTTGCCGGAGCCTGTCAATGCGGCGAAATAGCGCACGTTGTCGATGACGCGCAGGTCGTTGTAGACCGTCGGCTCCTGCGTCACGTAGCCGACGCGGCGACGCAGCTCCGCTGATCCGCCGGGTTTCCCGAGCACGGTGACGGTGCCCTTCGTGATGATCTGGGTACCCACGATGGAGCGCATCAGGGTGGTCTTGCCGCAGCCCGAAGGGCCGAGCAGTCCGGTGATGCTGCCGCGCCGCACCTGCAGGGACACTTCGTCGATCGCGCGTCGCTTACCGCGGACGACGGTCAGGCTGTCGACTCGAATCGCGACGTCAGGGGCATGATCCATTAATTCATCACTCGATGAACTCATCATAGGATGAATAATCCGCTCGCGGCGTGGACATGTCAACGGCGAGTCTTCGAGCGGGCAGAATGACGGGCCATGAGCGCCGCGCAACTCGCCGTCGACCCGGTCACCGCGGCCCGGCGCCTGCTCGGGGCCACGCTGTACGGCCGCGACGTGGTCGCCACGGTGGTGGAGGTCGAGGCCTACGGCGGCCCGCCGTCGGGGCCCTGGCCGGATGCGGCAGCACACTCGTTCCGCGGCCCGACACCTCGAAGTGCGGTGATGTTCGGACCGGCCGGCCGGCTGTACACCTACCGCAGTCACGGAATTCACGTGTGCGCCAATGTCGTCTGCTGCACCGACGGGGTGGCGGGTGCGGTGTTGCTGCGTGCGGCCCGCGTCATCGACGGCTGTGGTGCCGCCCAAGGTCGCCGACGCGCCGGCGTTACGCCGGCGGCGATCGCCCGCGGACCCGGCAATCTGTGCGAGGCGCTGGGAATCACCTTGTCGGACAACGGTATTGACCTGATGGATCGACGATCCCCGGTCCGGCTGGAACTGCACGCACTGCAGGAGGGGAGTGCCGGGCCGCGAGTCGGCGTCAGCCAGGCCGCCGACCGGCCGTGGCGATTCTGGCTGGCGGACACTCCGGAGGTTTCGGCCTACCGGCGCAGTCCCCGGGCGGCCGCGCCGGGGGATAGTGACTGATGGCAGCCGCTGACCTGCGATAGGGGAAGATCGACGTCGTGAGTACTGGCATCCTCGATGAACTGGACTGGCGCGGACTGATCGCGCAATCGACCGACCGCGAAGCGCTTGCCGCCGCGACCACGGATGGGCCGCTCACTCTGTATGCCGGCTTCGATCCGACCGCGCCCAGCCTGCACGCCGGACACCTGGTTCCCCTGCTCACACTGCGGCGATTCCAGCAGGCCGGGCATCGTCCCATCGTGCTGGCCGGTGGTGCGACCGGCATGATCGGCGATCCCCGGGACAACGGGGAGCGGACCATGAACACCGCCGACACCGTCGCCGACTGGTCTGAACGCATTCGCGGCCAGCTCGAGCGATTCGTCGAGTTCAACGACTCCGGCAACGGCGCGATCGTCGAGAACAACCTGTCTTGGACGGGTCCGATGTCGGCCATCGAATTCCTGCGTGACCTGGGCAAACACTTCTCGGTCAACGTCATGCTCGACCGGGACACCATCAAGCGGCGACTCGAAGGTGACGGCATCTCGTACACCGAGTTCAGCTACATGCTCCTGCAGGCCAATGACTTCGTCGAGCTGCACAAGAAGCACGGCTGCAGCCTGCAGATCGGTGGCTCCGACCAGTGGGGAAACATCATCGCGGGCGTCCGCCTGGTGCGTCAGAAGCTGGGTGCGACGGCACATGCGCTGACGGTTCCGCTGGTCACCTCGGCTGACGGCAAGAAGTTCGGCAAGTCGACCGGTGGCGGCAATTTGTGGCTCGACCCCGAGCTGACCAGCCCATATGCCTGGTACCAGTACTTCGTGAACGCGGCTGACGCGGATGTCGTCGGTTATCTGCGCTGGTTCACCTTCCTGTCCGCCGACGAACTCGGCGAACTGGCGACCGCCACGGCGGAGCGTCCCCACGAACGGGCTGCTCAACGCCGGCTGGCTCGGGAATTGACCACTTTGGTGCACGGCCAGGCCGCGACCGACGCCGTCGAACTGGCCAGTCAGGCGCTGTTCGGCCGTGCCGAACTGCGGGATCTCGACGCATCGACGCTGGCCGCGGCGCTGACCGAAGCCAGTAATGGCCAGGTCGCGGAGCTGGCGCCCGGTGGTCCGGACGGGATCACCGACCTGTTGGTGGCGACGGGACTGTCCAAGAGTCGTGGGGAAGCGCGCCGGACGGTCGCCGAGGGCGGCGTTTACGTCAACAACGCACGCGTGGAAAGCGACGAGTGGGTACCACAGCCGACGGATTTTCTGGGTGATCGCTGGCTGGTGTTGCGGCGTGGCAAGCGCCACATCGCGGGGGTTCGGCGGGTTACGGGCCTGACCAGTGGGAATCACCCCCTGTGACCAGGGGAAACGGCCCGCTGACCTGGCGATTTGACTCGCTGTTAGCCCTGCCGTAACTTATTCCAGGTCAGAGCGACACGGACAAGCGCCGGAGAGCGAAGACCAAATCCGAGAGTAACACCCATTAAGTTGGGAGTTCCTCACTGCCCGCACACGGACCGCG
>NZ_LXOV01000018.1:0-396531 GCF_025331195.1 Mycolicibacterium llatzerense
ACACACTATTGAGTTCTCAAACAACACGCCGTTTTCGGGCAACCCCACCAACCTACTACCTCTTGGTCGGGCTGTCAAGCTCTTGCTCTGGGCTTTTTCGGCCCCGCTCGCTGCTGACTTGGAATACATTAGCGGGCTGATCTTGATTTTACAAAACGGCTGCATATGGGCGGTTTTTCGGCGAAAACGCGTTGCACAGCTGTCCGTCGGAACGGTCAGTGCGACACGCCAATCCCCGTCAACTGACCCGTTCGATCTCCGCGCCCAGACTTACGAGGTTCTCCACGAACAACGGGTACCCCCGGTCGATGTGGAAAACGTCGTGAACCTCGGTGTCACCGTCGGCGACCAATCCCGCCAACACCAAACCGGCGCCGGCGCGAATATCCGACGCCCATACCGGTGCACTCGACAACAGCGGAATTCCGCGGACCACCGCATGGTGTCCGTCGGTCCGCGCATCGGCGCCCAGGCGGATCATCTCCTCGACGAACCGGAACCGCGCTTCGAACACGTTCTCGGTGATCATCGAGGTGCCTTCGGCGATGCACGCCAAGCCGATGGCCATCGGCTGCAGGTCGGTCGGGAATCCGGGATACGGCAGCGTCGCGACGTTGACGGCCTTCGGCCGTTCGTACTGCACGACGCGGAAACCGTTGTCGTGCTGGGTCACGGTTGCGCCGGCGTCGTGGAGTTTGTGCAGCACCAGCTGCAGGTGCTGCGGGTCCACCCCGGTCACGGCGACATCGCCCCGCGTCATCGCCGCGGCAATTCCCCAGGTCGCTGCCACGATCCGGTCACCGATCACCCGGTGCTCGGTCGGATGCAGCTTGTCCACCCCGGTGATGGTCAGGGTCGAGGTCCCTCCCCCACTGACCTTGGCACCCATCTGGTTCAACATGTCGCAGATGTCGACGATGTCCGGCTCACGCGCAGCGTTGTGGATGACCGTCACGCCCTCGGCGAGCACGGCAGCCATCAGGATGTTCTCGGTCGCACCCACCGACGGGAACTCGAGCTGAATCTCGGCCCCACGCAGGTGATCGGCCTCAGCGACCACGCAACCGTGCTCGATGTTGCATCGGGCACCGAGTTGCCGCAGACCGGATTGATGCATGTCCAGCGGCCGTGATCCGATCGCATCGCCACCGGGCAACGCGACTTTCGCCTTCTTGCAGCGGCCCACCAACGGCCCGAGCACACACACCGAAGCGCGGAACTGCCGGACCGCGGCGAAATCCGCGTCGTACTTGGGTTCGTCAGGTGAGGTGATTCTGGCCACGTCACCTTCGAGCTCGACGGTGGCCCCAAGACCGCGCAGCACCTCGGCCATCAATGGCACATCCAGGATGTCCGGACAGTTGGTGATCGTGGTGGTGCCCTCGGCCAGCAGTGCCGCGGCCATCAGCTTCAGCACGCTGTTCTTAGCGCCCCCCACGGCAACTTCGCCGGACAACCGGCTACCCCCAGTCACCACGAAACGCTCGCTCACGCGGCTAAGTGTAGACAGCGGCGTCGGCCGGTGTCAGGCCACGAAGAAGTCTCCGCGAGTACGGTTTGACCATGGCTGTTCACCTGACCCGTATCTACACCCGGACCGGCGACGACGGGTCGACCGGACTCAGCGATTTCAGCCGCGTGTCGAAGAACGATTCGCGCCTGGCGGCGTACGCCGACTGCGACGAAGCCAACGCCGCGATCGGCGTCGCCGTCTCCGCGGGCGCACCCGACGAACGAATTCGCTTGGTACTCCTGCAGATTCAGAACGATCTCTTCGATGCCGGCGCGGACCTCTCGACGCCGGTGGTCGAGAATCCGGAATACCCGCCGTTGCGGATCACCCAGCCGTACATCGATCGGCTCGAATCGTGGTGTGACGAGTTCAACGAACCACTGCCGAAACTGACGTCGTTCATCCTGCCCGGCGGCACTCCCCTGTCGGCGTACCTGCACGTCGCCCGGACCGTGGTGCGGCGGGCCGAGCGAGCTGCCTGGCAGGCGATCGACGAACACGGCGACGGCGTCAGCATCCTGCCGGCCAAATATCTGAATCGGCTGTCGGATCTGCTGTTCATCCTGTCGCGGGTCGCAAACCCCGATGGCGATGTGCTGTGGCAGCCCGGCGGCGGGATGCAGTAGCAGAAATCAGACCGCGCGGCGGCGCGACCGCGGCGACGGCCGGGCCTCCAGCCACGACGTGAAAGCCGTCAAAGCCCCACGGTCCAAAGCGATTTCGTAACCGCTGCGCCGTTCGGGGCTGTTGTCGCGCAGCTCGAGAATGACCGTTTCGATGGTCATGATGTCGAATTCGTCGCCCCGCGGGGCGCGGCGCCCGACGACTTCCAGGCCACGACGGGACAGTGTCCGGTCGGGCCACCAGCGCAGGCTCGACAAACGATAAAAGCCGGCCTCACCACCGCGGTAGCGCATGACTCCATGCCGCCACCCGTGGCCGCCGGCAGCCGGGTAGTCGCGCAGGATGGCGGCAGTACCGCCAACCTGACGCAACTTCCACAGCCGATAACTCAGTGCGGCTACAGCCAGCACCAACACACCGACGAGCGCGACCATCATCAACATGGACGCGCTCATCGGGATATCAGTCGAGCTGGCCTACGGCGCGTAGACGCGCCCGGCCCCACGCAGCGGTCGCCTCGTCGTCCGACGCGGCATCGGCCTTGGCCGCATGCGCATCGATCTCCGACTCCAGCGCCGCGTCTTCCACCAGAATCCGCACGGTCTCCTCGGTCACCGAGAGGAACCCGCCGGACACTGCGATCCGCAGATCATCCTCGCCCTCGCGCTCGACCCGGACCATCGCGTCCTCGACCAGCTGGCCGACCAACGGGATGTGCCGGGGCAGGATGCCGATCTCGCCGGCGGTGGTGCGAGTGAAGACGAATGTGGCCTTGCCTGTCCACAGCGCGCGCTCGACGGCGACGATCTCGACGTCCATTTCGGCCATGTCACACCACCTTTCGTGCTCGAGTAACTACGACGGTCACAGCTTGGCGCCGAGGCTTTCGGCCTTCTTCGCCAGGTCGTCGAGACCACCGATGAGGAAGAACGCCTGCTCGGGCAGGTGGTCGAAGTCGCCCTTGGCGAGACGGTCGAACGCCTCGATGGTCTCCTTCAGCGGCACCGTCGAACCCGGCTGGCCGGTGAACTGCTCGGCGGCCATCATGTTCTGGCTCAGGAAGCGCTCGATCTTACGGGCGCGGTACACCAGCACCTTGTCCTCTTCCGACAGTTCGTCGATACCGAGGATGGCGATGATGTCCTGAAGGTCCTTGTAGCGCTGCAGGATTCGGATGACTTCCTGAGCCACGCGGTAGTGCTCGGCACCGACGACGCTGGGGTGCAGGATCGTCGAGGACGATGCCAGCGGGTCCACGGCCGGGAAGATGCCCTTGGAGAACACCGCACGAGAAAGCTCGGTGGTGGCGTCCAGGTGGGCGAACGTGGTGGCCGGGGCCGGGTCGGTGTAGTCGTCGGCGGGCACGTACACGGCCTGCATCGATGTGATGGAACGACCACGGGTCGAGGTGATGCGCTCCTGGAGCTCACCCATCTCGTCGGCCAGCGTCGGCTGGTAACCCACGGCCGAAGGCATACGACCCAGCAGGGTCGAGACCTCGGAACCGGCCTGGGTGAACCGGAAGATGTTGTCGATGAACAGCAGCACGTCCTGGCCCTGCTCGTCGCGGAAGAACTCGGCCATGGTCAGGGCCGACAGGGCGACGCGCATACGGGTGCCTGGCGGCTCGTCCATCTGGCCGAACACAAGCGCGGTGTCCTTGAGCACGTTCGCGTCCGCGAGCTCGACCCACAGGTCGTTACCCTCACGGGTGCGCTCGCCGACGCCGGCGAACACCGAGGTACCACCGAAGTTGCGGGCAATACGGTTGATCATTTCCTGGATCAGAACCGTCTTACCGACACCGGCACCACCGAACAGGGCGATCTTGCCACCACGCACGTACGGGGTCAGCAGGTCGACGACCTTCAGACCGGTCTCCAGCATCTCGGTGCGGGGCTCCAGGTCGGCGAAGGCCGGCGGCTTGCGGTGGATGGACCAGTGCTGGAAGTCCTTGCCGTAGCCGGGCTCATCCAGGCAGTCGCCGAGGGCGTTGAACACGTGGCCCTTGACGCCGTCGCCGACGGGCACCGAGATGGACGCGCCGGTGTCGCGGACCTCGGTGCCACGCACCAGGCCGTCGGTCGGCTGCATCGAGATGCAGCGCACCAGGTTGTCACCGAGGTGCTGAGCAACCTCGAGGGTCAGAGTCTTTGCCAGCGCACCGAAGGTGATGTCGGCGTGCAGAGCGTTGAACAGCTCGGGCACCGAGCCGCGCGGGAACTCGATATCCACCACCGGGCCGGTGATGCGAACCACGCGACCGGCGGTCTTGGTCTCTACGGCAGAAGTCATATCTCTCTTCGCTTCCTACGGGGCCTATTTCGCGTCGGCCAGCGCGTTGGCGCCACCGACGATTTCGCTGATTTCCTGGGTGATCTGGGCCTGGCGCTCGCGGTTCGCGGCGAGCGTGAGGGCCTTGATCAGGTCGTCGGCGTTGTCCGTTGCCGACTTCATGGCGCGTCGACGCGAAGCCGACTCCGAGGCCGCGGCCTCAAGCAGTGCCGCGTAGACACGGGTCGCGATGTACCGCGGCAGCAGCGCATCGAACAACACGTCCGCGCTCGGCTCGAACGAGTACAGCGTCTGGATGCCGACCGGCTCGTCCGAGTACTCGACGGCCAGCGGGGCGATCCGTACGGCCTCGGCGGTCTGCGACAGCATCGACTTGAACTCGGTCGAGACGATGTGCAGCTCGTCGACGCCCAAGATGCCATCGGCACCCGGTCCGTCACCCTCGTCGTCGGCTCCTGCCATGAACGCCGCCACCAGGGTGTCGGCGATCTCCTTGGCGTTGGTGTACTCCGGACGCTCCGAGAAGCCGGTCCAGGACTCCGCGACGGCACGCTGACGGAAGCTGTAGTAGCCCAAGGCCTTTCGGCCGACCACATACAGCACCGGGTCCTTGCCCTCGTTGCGCAGCAACGTGAACAGTTCCTCGGCCCGACGCAGCACGTTGGCGTTGTAACCGCCGCACAGGCCGCGGTCCGACGACACCACCAGCACCCCGGCACGGCGAGGATTCTTCCGCTCGACGAGCAGCGGGTGGTCCAGCGCGCTGGCCCCCGCAAGCTCGGTGAGCATGTTGGTGATCTCGGTGGCGTAGGGCCGGGCTGCATCAACCCGGGCCTGCGCCTTGGCGATCCGCGACGTGGCGATCAGCTCCTGCGCCTTCGTGATCTTCTTGATCGACGAGGCGGATTTGATCCGTCCGCGTAGCTCGCGCAGTGTGGCTGCCATTGGTTACCTAGGCCTTCTTCGGTGCCGGCTTGTGGACCTTCACCGACTCCTGGCCGAGCTCAGCAGGATCCAGTGCCTCGACACCGGCTTCCTTGACCACGACCGAGCTGCCGTCGGTGGCGGCGAAGCCCTTCTTGAACTCGTTGATGACCGAGACCAGCTTCTCCTCGTTCTCCTCCGAGAGCTTCTTGGTCGTCTTGATCCCGTCGAGGATCTCGGCGTGGCTGGCCTTCACGTGCTCCAGCAGCTCGGCGGAGAAGCGCGAAACATCCTCGGCCGGAACCGAATCCAGGTGGCCCTGGGTACCGAGGAAGATCTCGACGACCTGATCCTCGACGGCCAGCGGGCTGTACTGCGGCTGCTTGAGCAGCTCGACCAGGCGAACACCGCGGTCCAGCTGAGCCTTCGACGCCGCGTCCAGGTCCGAGGCGAAGGCCGCGAAGGCCTCCAGCTCGCGGTACTGCGACAGGTCGAGGCGGAGACTTCCTGCCACCTCTTTCATCGCCTTGATCTGAGCGGCACCACCGACGCGGGACACCGACACACCGACGTTCACGGCCGGGCGCACACCCTGGTTGAACAGGTCGGACTCCAGGAAGCACTGGCCGTCGGTGATCGAGATGACGTTGGTCGGGATGAACGCCGAGATGTCGTTGGCCTTGGTCTCGATGACCGGCAGACCCGTCATCGAACCGCCGCCGAGCTCGTCGGACAGCTTCGCGCAACGCTCCAGCAGACGCGAGTGCAGGTAGAAGACGTCACCCGGGAACGCCTCGCGGCCCGGCGGGCGGCGCAGCAGCAGCGAGATGGCGCGGTAGGCGTCAGCCTGCTTGGACAGATCGTCGAACACGATCAGCACGTGCTTACCGGCGTACATCCAGTGCTGGCCGATGGCCGAGCCGGTGTACGGAGCCAGCCACTTGAAGCCGGCGGGGTCGGAGGCGGGGGCCGCGACGATGGTGGTGTACTCCATCGCGCCACCCTCTTCCAGCGCGCGCTTCACGCTGGCGATGGTGGTGCCCTTCTGGCCGATCGCGACGTAGACGCAGCGGACCTGCTGCTTCGGGTCGCCGGTCTCCCAGGCCTCACGCTGGTTCAGGATGGTGTCGACGCAGACCGCGGTCTTGCCGGTCTTACGGTCACCGATGATGAGCTGGCGCTGGCCACGGCCGATCGGGGTCATGGCGTCGATGGCCTTGATACCGGTCTGCAGCGGCTCGCCGACGCCCTGGCGCTGAACCACCGAAGGGGCCTGGAGCTCGAGCACGCGGCGGGTCTCGGCGACGATCTCGCCCTGACCGTCGATCGGCTCACCCAGCGGGTTGATGACGCGGCCCAGGAAGGCGTCGCCGACAGGCACCGAGAGCACCTCACCGGTGCGCTTGACCTGCTGGCCCTCTTCGATCTTCTCGAAGCCACCCAAGATGACCGTACCGACGCTGTGCTCGTCGAGGTTCAGGGCCACGCCCAGAACACCGCCGGGGAACTCGAGGAGCTCCTGCGTCATAACCGAGGGCAGACCCTCGACGTGTGCGATGCCGTCACCGGCGTCGACGACGGTGCCGATTTCCTCGCGATCGTTCGAGGC
This sequence comes from Mycolicibacterium llatzerense, assembly GCF_025331195.1. NCBI lineage: Bacteria > Bacillati > Actinomycetota > Actinomycetes > Mycobacteriales > Mycobacteriaceae > Mycobacterium > Mycolicibacterium llatzerense. The sequence continues at coordinate 6,966 of NZ_LXOV01000018.1, forward strand.
CGAGAACGTCGTTACGTAGTTCTCGATGGCACCTTCGATATCAGCAGCCGAGATTGTCAACTCTGCCATGGTTTTTGGTCTTCCTACCTAGTCTTGGGTGTTTCGGAGTCTGGGTTAGTCCGGCAGCCGGTTGGAGGCGGCGGCCAGTCGTGACGAGATGGATCCGTCGATCACCTCGTCACCGACGGTGATGGTCAGACCACCGAGGAGGCTCGGATCGACATGCAGCTGGACGGACACCGGGTGGCCGTAGATGCGGGTCAGGACCGACGTGAGTCGGGTCCGCTGGGCATCGGACAGTGCCGCGGCGGCTTCCACGTGGGCAACAACCTCACCGCGGCGGGCAACTGCCAGCTCTGCCAGGTCGAGGACTGCCTCATCGGCACGTTCGCCGCGCAGCAGGCTCACGGTCTGCGTCAGCAGCGCCTTGACGGAGCTGTTGACCGAGCCGTTGGCACCGGTAAGGACCTTGTCCAGCAAGGCAACTCGGCCATCGACCGGAGTGCCGTAGTCACCGAGCAGCGTCGACAGGCGCGGCTGCGCGTCCAGCACACGGCTGAACCGGAACAGCTGGTCCTCGACTTCGGCGACCTCACCGCTGACATCGGCCCGCTTGATCAGCGCCAGGCGAGCGATGTGCTCGACGGCGTCGACCAGGTCGGACTGCTCCGACCACCGCGACGACACCGCGGAGCGCAGCAGCTCCAGGGCGGGGGCGCCGATCTTGCCGGACAGCACCGCGTCCAGCAGCGCGACCTTGGGAGCCGGGTCATCTGCGGGCTCGGCCAGATGCCGGTCGAGGTTGACCTCGGTCAGCAGCAGCCGGGCGACGGCGGCCAGATCGTCGGCCAGCGCCGTGAGCGCAGCCGCATCCAGTCCGTTGGCCGTGGCGTCGAACTTGCCGACCAGCGCGGTCAGTGACTCCCGGCTCGCGGCCCGCAGCTTCACCTCGGCGTGGGTACCGACCTCAGCCGAGGACGGCGCCATCTGCTCGAGATCGGCGAGGAAGCGGTCGACGGTGCCGGCCTGAGCGGCGGGCTCGGCGACGAACTGGCGCACCAGCTCGTCGGCCTTGGCCACCGACTCCGCACCCAGCCCCTGACGGAGCTCGCGGATGACGCCCTGGCGCATCAGCTCGACGTGCTGGACGCCCTGCGCCTTGATGCGCTCGGCGTCGACGCCGGCCTGCTCGCTGAGCTGCTCGACGATGCGCCGCGAATCGTGCCGGGCCTCGTCGGTCACCTTGCCCGACTCGGCCTTCGCGTCGGCGAGAGCCTTGGCGTGCATCTCGTCGGCGTCAGCGAGTTTCTTTGCGGCTTCGGCACTTTCGGCCAGCGCGACGCGAACGGCCTCCTGCTGCTTGGCCATCAGACCCTTCACCGGAGGTACCACGTACTTCCAGATGATGGCCACGATGACGGCAAAGCCGATCAGCTGCCCGATGAAGATTTCCATCTACTGGCTCCCGCCTGATTTCACGTCCACGCCGAGGATTCGGCTCGCCAGCGTCTGGGACAGGTTGTCAACCGACGACTGCAGTTCGGTCTGCGTGGACTGCCGCTTCGCGGACAGTGCCTGGTCGGCACCCTTGAGGGTTTCGGCCACCTCACCACTCGCCGCTGCACGCGCCTGGTCGACGACCTTGCGGCCCTCGTTGCGGGCCTCGTCACGGATGGCCGAGGCCTCCGTGCGAGCGCCCGCCATCGCCGCGTTGTAGTCCGCCTCTGCGGCGGCCACCTGCTCAGCCGACTTCCGGTTATCAGCAGCGGTCTTGGCCAGCATTTCCTCGCGTTCGACCAAGACCTTGCTGATCGGTGGCACAACCCACTTGCCGATCACGCCGAGCACGATCAGGAAGATGATCAGCACGACGAAGAAGGTCGCGTTGGGGATCAGGAAGTTCTGACCCCCGCCGCCTTCCGCTGCTGCCTGGCCCGAGGCCAGGATGGTTGCGCTCAATTCACCCATGTCGACGGATTACGACAGGCCCGGGGTGGCGAACACGAAGAGCGCCATGAAAGCCAGGTTGATGAAGTACGCGGCTTCCACCAGACCGACGGTGATGAAGAACGGGGTGAACAGGCGGCCCTGGGCCTCCGGCTGGCGGGCGATGCCCGAGATCAGCGCGTTGCCGGCGATACCGTCACCGATACCGGCGCCGATGGCGCCACCGGCCATGATCAAGCCACCGCCGATGAGGGCGCCCTGGATGATAGTGGCGTTCGTTGCTGCGTCGGCCATTCTCTTTTTCCTCCTTGGTAACTGGTAGCTGCGCTACCAGGGTCTTATTTGCGGTTCCTACAGGTCTTGCTGATTAGTGGTGCTCGTCGAGTTCCATCGACTGGCTGAAGTACAGGATCGTCAGCAGCGCGAAGATGAACGCCTGGATCAGGCCGACGAAGAGGTCGAAGGTCTTCCAGATGGCGTTCGGCGCCCACTGCACGTACCAGGGGAACATCGCGATCAGCGCGACCAGGATGCCGCCGGCGAACATGTTGCCGAAGAGTCGCAGAGACAGCGAGACCGGCTTGGCGATCTCCTCGACGATGTTGATCGGCGCCAGGACCGCGACGTGGCCCTTCAGCAGCTTCTTGAAGTGGCCGAAGAGGCCCCGGCGCCAGATGCCCGCAGCGTGGTAGCAGAGGAACACGAACAGCGCGAGCGCCAACACGTAGTTGATGTCCGAGGCCGGCGGAGCCAGCAGCTCCTTGGCGCCGCCGCCTTCCCCACCGAACTGCACCGGCAGGACCGAGAGCCAGTTGGAGATCAGGATGAAGGTGAAGATCGTGACGGCCAGCGGCAGCACGAACGGCGCGACCTTCATACCGATCGCGGTCTCGATCTGCTGGCGCATCTGGATGGTGATGGCCTCGAAGAACAGCTGAACACCACCGGGAACTCCGGTCGAGGTCACCTTCGCCTTCACGAAGAAGGCCAACGCAATGACGATGACCGCGGCCACACTGGTGGCGATGATCGTGTCGACGTTGAAGGTGTAGCCCCACAGCTCGTGCTGCTCGTGGTGGCCGACCTCAATGGCGGCCTCGGCGGTGAATTGTTGAATCACTTGGGTCGTCAGTCCTTTGCTTCTGATCCGTCGTGTGCGTCTGGTCCGTCGGCGCCGGCGCCACCCTCACGCTGGCCGGCGCGCACCTTCTTCATGACCGGCAATGCCGTGCTCATGACAAGAATCGCCTGGAACAATGCCACCCCGAACAGCACGCCGATGCCGGTTGGCTTGAAAAACCATGTGATCAGCAGGGCGATCACAGAGATGGCCACCAACCGCATCGCGGAGTTGGCTGCCATCTGCATCTTCAGCGGGTGGTCCTTGGCGGTGACCTTGGCAACCGCGCGGCGGACCATCATGGCGTTGGCCAGACCGAGCGCCATCCCCAGGCCGAAGAAGGCGCCGAATTTGAGATTGCCGCTCACTGTGTAGCCGCCACCGAGCGCGATGGCCGTGACGAGGAGCGAGATAGCAAACAAACGCACGGGCTGAAAAGCCACTGCCGGCAACACCAAAGGCGCGTCTTGCGCTGGCGTCGTCATGGTATTCACCTCAATCCCGCGGTCACGAGTGCCGTCCCCATATACCTGGCAATCCTGTGTGCGTGCCCACAGAGCGTATCGAAGATCACATCGAGCGCGTCGGGCACACTGGAATCACCCAAGGGGAAGCTCCCTTTGTCGGTCGTCATTCGGCGCCGATCGGCTTGTGTGAACCGATGGGCCGGGCCGGCAACCCGCGAGGTTTTTCGGGTTCTGCCAGAACCGTACCACATGGTGGGCACCCAAAAACGGGCACCTACTACTTTTTGTCGTACTCGCCTTCTGGCAGGTCATCGCGCCGCCGCAGCAGCGGGATCAGGGTGAAAATGGCGGCCAGCAGGATGGCTCCGAGCATGACCGCACCGGTGTATCGGGGGTCGAAGAATATGGTGCTGGCCGCCCCCAGCGCGACGATCCCGACCCATAGGTAGATGAGCAGTACGACGCGTCGGTGCGAGTGGCCGATCTGCAGCAGCCGGTGGTGCAGATGCATCTTGTCGGGGCTGAACGGACTGAGGCCGGCACGGGTGCGGCGGACGATCGCCAGCAGCATGTCGAGGGCCGGCACGAACATCACCGCAACGACCAACAGGAACGGCGACAGCAAAGCGAACACGTCGCGCGCGCCGTAGGCGTTCTGGGAGATCGGGCCGGCCGCGGTGGTCGACGCGGCGGCCAGCATCAGGCCGATCAGCATGGACCCGGAATCCCCCATGAAGATGCGGGCCGGATGGAAATTGTGCGGCAGGAAGCCCAAGCACGCGCCGGCAAGCACCACCGAGATGACGGCCGGCGGGTAGAACAGCACGTCACCGCCGTGGTCGCGCAGCAGCCCGACCGAGAAGATGCAGATGGCCGACGCGGTGATCAGTCCGAGCCCGGCAGCCAGGCCGTCGAGGCCGTCGACGAAGTTCATCGCGTTGACGATCGAGACCGTCAGCGCCAGGGTCAGCAGGATCGATGACGCCTGGTCCAGCACGATGGTGCCAACGCCGCCGATCGGGATGTACAGCACACTCCAGGCCACGCCCATGGTGACCAGGACGCTGGCCGCGGTGATCTGGCCGGCAAACTTGGTCAGGGCGTCCAGGCCCCAGCGGTCGTCGATCAGACCGATCAGCATGATCAGGCCGCCCGCCACCACGACCGCGGGCATACCGGAGGAATAGACGAAACCGCGTGTCAGCGCGGGCAATTGGGAAGCCAGCAGAACGGCGGCGGCCACCCCGATGTACATGGCCAGCCCGCCCATCCGCGGGACCGGCTGGACGTGGACGTCGCGTTCGCGCGGGTAGGCGACCGCACCGAACCGGAAGGCCAGCGCCCGTACCCAGCCGGTGGCGAAGTACGTGATGATCGCCGCGGTGAGACCGACCAGCACCAGCTCCCGGAGCGGGACCCCGGTGCCACGATCGATCTGCGCGAGCAGCCTGCCGGCGTCGGCAACTACGGTCACGGCACCTCGCCGGTCAGGGACTCCGCGTCGACACCGAGCACTTCGGCGATCTGCGCGGCAGAGATCGGCCCTTCGCGCAGCACGCGCGGCGTCGCGCCGGTGAGGTCGACGATCGTGGACGCGGCCTGCTTGGTCGCCGGGCCGGCATCGAGGTACACCTCGACCTTCTCGCCCAGCTGCTCGCGCGCTTCGTCAGCGGTGACCGCGGGCGGCTGGCCGGAGATGTTGGCGCTGGACACGGCCATGGGACCGACCTCGCGCAGCAGCTCGATCGCCACCGGGTGCAGCGGCATACGCAGCATGACGCTGCCGTTGGTGTCGCCGAGATCCCATGACAGCGACGGGGCCTGGCGCACGACCAGGCTCAACGCTCCGGGCCAGAACGCCTCGATCAGATCTCGGGCCGAGGGCGGGACGGTGTAGACCAGGCCGTCGATGGTGCGCCAGGAACCGACCAGAACCGGGACCGGCATGTTGCGGCCCCTCCCCTTCGCGGCCAGCAGCGCCGCGACGGCCTCACTGTTGAAGGCGTCGGCGCCGAGACCGTAGACGGTGTCGGTGGGCAGCACGACCAGGCGCCCGCCTTTGAGGGCACTTATGGCCGACGCGATCCCGGTGCTGCGTTTCGCCGCATCGCCGCAGTCGAACGTCTCCATCTATGACTCCTCACGCAAGCGTTCGTCGGTTGCCATGACCCGTTTACCGTCGAGTCGCGGTGACGAACCGGGGCCGCCCGGTCAGATCGCGCCGTGCGGTGATGTCACCGAACGTACCGTCGCGGTCCAACGCGGCCACCACCTGATCCGCCGTGGTGTCGTCGTGCTCAATACCCAACTTGCCGCCCGGACGCAGCAACCGGGCCGCCAGCGCGATGATCGGCACGATGACGGACATGCCGTCGGGCCCGCCGAACAGGGCCGCGGCCGGGTCGTGGTCGATGACTTCGGGATCGAGCTCGGCGCCGTCGGGGATGTAGGGCGGGTTGGACACCAGCAGGTCCACTGTGCCGTCCCTGTCTGCCAGCAGGCTGGGAACGGTGACGTCGGCCTCCAGCACCTCGACGGCGCTTCCGGCACAGTTACGCCGGGCATAGACCAGGGCCTCCGGGGACTTCTCGACGGCCACGACCTGCGCCTGCGGCCAGGTGTGCGCGAGCGCCAGGGCCAGCGCTCCCGACCCGGTGCACAGGTCCACGATCACCGAGCTCGGCGGCAACGGCTGGTTCATCGCCCACTCCAGCAGCGCCTCGGTCTCCGGGCGGGGAATGAACACCCCCGGACCGACCTGCACCTCGACCGGGCCGAACGCGGCTGTTCCGATCAAGTGCTGCAAGGGAATTCGCTGTGCGCGACGCTTGACCAGATCACTGAACCGCGGATAGAACGCCGGGTTGGGCTCGGCGAACATCACCCGGGCCCGGTCCACCCCGGCCGCGTGCGCGGCGAGGTATTCGGCGTCCACCCGCGCTGAGTCGACGCCCGCGGCGGCCAGCACGGCCGCGGCGTCAGCGATCGCTTGTCTGACGGAGTTCACTCGGGCCGGTCACTCTTGCGCGAGCCGGGCCTGCTTGTCGGCGGCGGCGAGGGCGTCGAGCAGCGCGTCCATGTCGCCGTCGAGCACCTGGTCGAGGTTGTGGGCCTTGAAGTTGATGCGGTGGTCGGCGATCCGGTTCTCCGGGAAGTTGTACGTCCGGATGCGCTCGCTGCGGTCGACGGTGCGGATCTGGCTGGCGCGGTCAGCGGAGGCGTCGGCGGACGCCTGTTCCTCGGCGAGGGCCTGCAGGCGCGCGGCGAGCACCACCATGGCGCGGGCCTTGTTCTGCAGTTGCGAGCGCTCGTTCTGGCAGGTGACGACGATGCCGGTGGGCAGGTGGGTGATGCGGACCGCCGAATCGGTGGTGTTGACGCCCTGACCGCCCTTGCCGGATGACCGGTAGACGTCGATGCGCAGGTCGGATTCGTCGATCTGCACCTGCTCGACGTCTTCGGGCTCCGGGTACACGAGGACGCCGGCTGCCGACGTGTGGACGCGGCCCTGCGATTCGGTGACGGGCACGCGCTGCACGCGGTGGACGCCGCCTTCGAACTTCATGCGCGACCACACGCCGTCGGCGGAATCGCCCTTGCTGGCGATGGTGATGGTGGCGTCCTTGTAGCCACCAAGGTCCGACCAGGTCTCGTCGAGCACGGTGACGGTCCAGCCGTGGCGCTCGGCGTACCGGATGTACATGCGCGCGAGGTCGGACGCGAACAGCGCCGACTCTTCGCCGCCCTCACCGGATTTCACCTCGAGCACGACATCGTCGGCGTCGTGCGGATCACGCGGGGCCAGCAGATCGGTCAGCTTGGCATCGAGTTCGGCGACGCGGGCCTCCAGCTCGGGCACCTCCGCTGCGAACGCGGCGTCCTCTGCCGCCAGCTCGCGGGCCGCTTCGAGGTCGCCTTGGGCGGCCTCGAGCTTGCGGTAGGTCACGACGATCGGCGACACCTGTGCGAAACGACGACCGACCTTGCGGGCGGCGCCGGCGTCAGCGTGCAGACCCGGGTCCCCCAGTTGCCGTTCGAGATCGGCGTGCTCGGCCAGCAGCGCCTCGATGCGGGGCGCTGTATCTGTCTGTGCCACTTGAGGACTCCTGCGGTAGTTCTGGGGTGCCGGGTTCTGGATACGAAAACGGCGCCCGGACCTGACGCGAATGCGACAGATCGGGCGCCGCCCGTGAAAGCTAGCTCTCGGACTCGGCCTTCGCGCCGGCGTTGCGCTTGCCGTACCGCTTCTCGAAGCGAGCCACGCGGCCGCCGGTGTCGAGAAGCTTCTGCTTGCCCGTGTAGAACGGGTGGCACTGCGAGCACACCTCGACCACGATGTGGCCGCTGTCCTTGGTGCTACGAGTCTGGAAGGTGTTGCCGCAACCGCAGACCACAGTGGTCTCGACGTATGCGGGGTGAATACCCGATTTCATTTCATGGTCCTCTGCGATCGATGGCGCCGGGTCGCCCGATTATTCGGACGTGAACCGGAACCGAGGGGGTTCGGCGGTCGATTATGCCAGGTCAGCCGCCAAGGTCCTAAACGCGGCCGGGCCGCCGGCTATTCCGTGGCGGTGCCACGATGCAGCTCGGCCAGCCGGCGCTCCAGGAATCGTCGTTCCGCCTCGGTCGTGGCCAGTGCCAGCGCTCGTTCGAACTCGCCGCGCGCCTCATCGGTGCGGCCCAGCCGGCACAACAATTCCGCCCGAGTGGACGGCAGATAACGGTAATCGCCCAGGTCAAGCGCGTCGATGAGGTCCAGCGCCCGGGCGGGATCACCGGCCTCGGCGACCGCCACCGCACGGTTGAGTGCGACGACCGGTGATCCGGTCAGCTCTTCGAGCCGCTCGTACAAGACCACGACCTCGTCCCAATCGTTCTCCTCATCGGCCTGCAACGAGGCGATGGCCGCCTGCAGCACGTACGGCCCGGCGGCCAGCCGCAGCGCCAGCGCCCGGTCGAGGGCGGCCCGCCCGGCGTCGACCTTGGTCTGGTCGTGCAATGTCCGATCCTGTTCGGCGAGCGGCACCACTTGGCCGTCGACCACGCGGGCCGCGCGTCGCGAATCGTGCAGCAGCATCAGCGCCAGCAGCCCGTAGGCCTCGGGTTCGTCGGCCAGTAGTTCGGCGAGCAGCCGACCGAGCCGGATCGCTTCGGCGGCGAGGTCGTCCCGCTCGGTGAAGCCCTGGTTGAAGATCAGGTAGATCGCCGCGAGGACCGCAGCCACCCGGTCGGGCAGCAGCCGGTCGGCCGGCAGCGCGAAGGGGATGTTCGTCGCCTTGATCTTGGTCTTGGCGCGGGAGAGACGCCGCTTCATGGTGTCCTCGGAAACCAGGAACGCGCGCCCGATCTCGGCGGTGGTCAGCCCGCCGAGGGCCCGCAGCGTGAGCGCCACCTGGGCCTCACGTGCCAGCGCCGGATGGCAGCACATGAAGATCAGCTGCAGGCGCTCGTCGCCGATGGTGCTGTCATCGAGGTCGATCTCGTCCATCGTCGTTGCCTGTTGATCCGCTTCGAGCAGCCGGGTCTTGGCGCGCAGCGTCTGCTCGCGGCGCAACCGGTCGATCGCCACATTGCGTCCGGTGCGCACCAGCCAGGCCACCGGCGCAGCCGGCACGCCGTCGCGGGACCACCTCTCGGCGGCTCGGGCGAACGCCTCCTGCGCGGCATCCTCGGCGAGGTCGAAGTCGCCGAGGATGCCGATGAGCGCGGCCAGCACGCGGCCCCACTCGCGCTGGAAGATCGCCTCGATCAGTAGCCCGTCTCCACCGGTACCTCGAAGAGCGGCCGTACCTCGACGCCACCACCGAGTCGTACGGCCGGGATCCGCTGGGCGAATTTGAGGGCCTCGTCCAGATTGTCGGCCTCGATGACGAAGTAGCCGGCGAACACCTCTTTGGTGTCGGCATACGGGCCGTCGGTGATCAGGCCGTCACCGCGCACCGTGGTGGCCGTCTCGACCGGCTGCAGGTGGCCGCCGCCGACGCATTGCGGCTCGAACCGCAGGGCCATGTACTCCGCGCTGAGCGCGGCCTGCTCGTCGTCGGTGAGCTCCGCGTCATGGCTGCCCGGCCGGGTGTAGATCAGCGTTGCGTATTTCATGGTGGTCTCCTTCTGGGTTGATCGTCCAACAGCAGTGAGACGAACGGGGGCCCGTTGAGGGGACACGTCGGCAGAAATCAGTTTTCGGTCAGCTGCCGGTACTCGGTACCGTCGCGCTTCCACACCAGCCGACCGACCGGATCCGCGCCGAGGACGACCAGTTCCCGCTTCAGAATCTTGTTGGTCGCGGTGCTGGGCAGGTCGTCGGCGAGCCAGACATACCGCGGCCAGGACTTCGGGGACATGTCCGGCTGGGCGGCCAGGAATTCCGCGAATGACGTCGCGTCGAGGGTTTGTCCGTCACGCAGCACCATGGCGGCCATCACCTGGTCGCCGACGAACTCGTCGGGCACCGGATAGACAGCGACCCGGCTGATCACCGGGTGGCGCAACAGGATTCGTTCGATGGGGGCCGCCGTGATGTTCTCCCCGTCCACCCGCATCCAGTCGGCGGTGCGGCCGGCCAGATAGATCCAGCCGTCGGCGTCGCGGTAGGCCAGATCGCCCGACCAGTACATGCCGTGCCGCAGCCGTTCGTCGGTCGCGCCCTGGTCGTTGTGGTAGCCGCGGAACATCCCGCTGCCGTTCGTGTTCACCAGCTCGCCGGTGGCGGCGTCGCCGTTGACCAGCGCGCCGGTCTCGTCGAAGCGGGCGACCTCGCACTCTTCGACGGTCTCCGGGTGGTAGATCGCGACACCCGGGAAGCCCTGTCCGACGCTGCCGGCCGGGGTGCCCTCGGAACGGGTGATGATGATCGCGAGCTCGGTCGAGCCGAAGCCGTCCCACACGCTGCAGTCGAACCGGCGGCTGAACTCGTCGATATCGCGGTCGGCGGCCTCGTTGCCGAAGGCCACCCGCAGCGGGTTGTCGTGGTCGTCGGGCTGCTCGGCGGTGGCCAGGATGTAAGCCAGCGGCTTGCCGACGTAGTTCATGTAGGTCGCACCGTAGCGGCGGATGTCCGGGAGGAATCTCGACGCGGAGAACTGTGCCGGCGCCATCGCCGCTCCAGACCCGAGGGCGACACCCCAACCGGCGTAGACGCCGTTGGAGTGGAACAGCGGCATCGCCAGGTAACAGGTATCGGCCTCGGTGAGGTGGTAGCGCTGCACCAGCGCCGCGGCCGAGAACAGCACGATGGTGTGCGCCACCTCGACGGCCTTGGGCTCGCCGCTGGTGCCCGAGGTGAAGATCATCATGAAGGTGTCGTCGGGCCCGACTTCACGATGCGGCGTCAGGTCCTGCTGCGGCCACTCGGTCGCGGTGACGTCGATGACGGTGACGCCCGGCAGTTCGACGTCCTGGAGGAGCTCTCGACCCGCCTGATCTACGAGCACGATCTGGCATTCGACGCGCGCGATGTCGCGCGCGAGCGCCTCACCTCGACGGGTGTTGTTGATGCCGCACAGCACGTAGCCGCCCAGCGCCGCGGCGGCCAGCGCCGTCAGCATGTCGGGGGTGTTGCCCAGCAGCGTGCCAACGTGCAGCGGCCGCAGCGGGTCGGCCTGACCGACCAGGGCGGCGGCCTGCGCCTTGGCTCCGGCGACGTACTCTCGCCACGTCCAGGTCGTCTCGCCATACTTGACGGCGACGGTGTCCTGGTCGGCGCGTTCGCGAAGCAGCTGCTGAAGGGTCTCCGCCATTTAGGCTCCCGGTGCGGTGGGCGGTCACGAACCACCCAGAGTGAACAGATTCTAGAAAGTGTCTACCATGGCTGAGGGGTAGCGCACTAGCGTCCGCGCCCTGGCAGAATCGTCGTTCGCCCGGTTGACAAGTGAGGAGACATCCGGTGGCTAGCCCAGAATCCCCGAAAAGTGTGCGCGATCGACTGATCGACGCCGCTGAAGAGTGCATGCGCGCCAAGGGAATTCGCGCCACCACGGTATCCGAGGTCGCCGAGGCCGCCGGCGTCTCACGCGGCTGGCTCTACCGGCATTTCCCGGACAAGGTGACACTGCTGGGCGCGGCGATCGTCCGCCTGAACAACGCCTACTGGACCGACGCGCACGCCATGCTGGAGTCGATCGACGGCCTGGACAACCAGATGGTGACCGGAATCCAGCACGGCCGCACCGCCTACGACGACCCCGGCGCCCTGCTGATGAAGCTACGCGTCGAAGAACCCGACGAGTTCGCCGCCTGCGCCGGCGCCGGCGTGCAGGGCCTGGTGCCCGACCTCGCCGATTTCTGGTCGCGGTACCTCGTCAGCGCCCGCGACAACGGCGAGATCCACCCCGACACCGACATCGACGACGCCGCCGAGTGGGTCGCGCGGGTCATCCTGTCGCTGGCCACCATGCCCGGGCAGCGGCTGGACGCCAACAATGCCGAGGAACTGCGCGCGCACGTCCGCCGCTACGTGATGCCGGGGTTGAAGGCGCAGCCGTAGCAGTACCCCAGAACGCACTGAAGGCCGCAACTCGGGCAGAGTTGCGGCCTTCAGTTTCAAGAACTGCGACGGTTAGTCGTTGTCCGGACCGCCGGGGGCAGTCTTGGAGACCTGGACCAGGAACTCGTAGTTGGTCTTGGTCTTGCGCAGCTGGCTCATCAGCAGGTCGATGGCCTGATGCGGATCCAGACCGCTGAGCACGCGACGCAGCTTGTGCACCACCGCAAACTCGTCGGTGGACAGCAGCAGCTCGTCCTTACGCGTACCGGACGGGTTGACGTCGACCGCCGGGAACACCCGACGCTCGGAGATCTTGCGGTCCAGTTTGAGCTCGGCGTTACCCGTGCCCTTGAACTCCTCGAAGATGACGGTGTCACCGGTGGAGCCGGTCTCGACCATCGCGGTGGCGATGATGGTCAGCGAGCCGCCGTGCTCGATGTTGCGGGCAGCACCGAGGAACCGCTTGGGTGGGTACAGGGCGGTGGAATCGACACCACCGGAGAGGATGCGGCCCGACGCCGGCGACGCGTTGTTGTATGCGCGGCCCAGACGGGTGATCGAGTCCAGCAGCACCACGACGTCCTTGCCCTGCTCGACCAGGCGCTTGGCCCGCTCGATGGCCAGCTCGGCGGCCTGGGTGTGGTCTGACGGCGGACGGTCGAAGGTCGAGGCGATGACCTCACCCTTCACCGAGCGCGTCATGTCGGTGACCTCTTCCGGACGCTCGTCGACGAGCACCACCATGAGGTGGCATTCCGGGTTGTTCTGAGTGATCGCGTTGGCGATGTCCTGCATGATCGTCGTCTTACCGGCCTTCGGCGGGGACACGATCAGCGCACGCTGGCCCTTACCGATCGGCATGATCAGGTCGATCACACGCGTGGTCAGCCGGTCCGGAGTGGTCTCCAGACGCAGCCGCTGGTTCGGGTACAGCGGGGTGAGCTTGTTGAAGTCTGGACGGTTGCGGGCAGCCTCGACCGGGCCGCCATTGACGCTGTCCAGCCGCACCAGCGGGTTGAACTTCTGACGGGGGTTGTTTCCACTGCTGCTGGCGCCGGTTTCGCCCTCGCGCGGGACCCGCACGGCGCCGGTCACCGCATCACCACGGCGCAGGCCGTTCTTGCGGACCATGTTCATCGAGACGTAGACGTCGTTGGAGCCGGCCAGGTAGCCCGAGGTGCGGACGAACGCGTAGTTGTCCAGCACGTCGAGGATGCCGGCGACCGGCTGCAGGACGTCGTCCTCGCGCAGTTCGGTCTCGGCGTTGCCGCCGCCCTGGTTGTCGCCGCGTTCCCCACGACGACGACGGTCACGGTCGCGGAACCGACGGCCGCGACGGCCTCCACGGCTGTCGTCGTCGTCATCATTGTTGGAGTTGTCGTTGCCGCCCTGGTTGCGGTTGCCACCCTGGTTGCGGTTGCCGCCCTGGTTGTCGCCACCGCGATCGCGGTTGCCACCCTGGTCGCGGTTGCCGCCCTGGTTACCTTCGGACTTGTTGCCGCCCTGGTTGCTGTTGTCGGCGTTCCGCTCGCGGTTGCGCTCCTCGCGCGGGGCGTCGGTGTTGTCCGCGTTCTCGGCGGGCTTGTCGCCGGCATCGCCGGATTCGCCGTCGGCGGGCGCACCGGCCCGGCGCGCCGAGCCGCGGCGTTCGCGGCGCGGGGCCTGCTCAGCGGCGGGCGCGTCAGCGGCAGCTTCGCCGCCGGTGTTCGCGGCCGCGGCCGGGGCTTCCTTGGCCTCGTTGGCGGCGTCGTTGCCGTTCACAGCCTCGGCGGCCTTGGTTTCGGTCTTGGGTTCAGCCTTGGCGGCCTTGGCTTCGCTCTTGGCGCCGTTTGCCTCGCCGCGGTGTTCCCGGATGGCGGCGATCAGTTCGCTCTTGCGCATGCCGGAGGTGCCCTTGACGCCGGCTTCGGAAGCGAGCGCACGCAGGTCGGGGAGCAGAAGACTGGTCAGCGATCCGGAGCGTCCGGCCGCCGGCGCTTCAGTTGCCGGGGCATCAGTGGTGCCATCGGCGGTGAAGAGGTCCGTATCAGTCACGGATTTCCTTTCTGTGCCCTCGCGCATCGGATCAGGCGAGGGTTTTGTTCGCAGTCGGACGGCTTCCCCGAACCGCAATCGGCAAGAGCCCTGGTCAGCTGAGGCAGTGCAACAGCCAAGCACCGGGATTTGCCGCCGTGCGGCGAACCATCAGTCCACGAGTTGAACATCTAAGAGAAGAGTGGTCGTCCTACCGTAGGCGCAGGTACTAGAGCCTGCGATTGCTGGACGGTGCGAGAATATCTCTGATCCGACAATGAAGCAAGAAATGCCACTCCGGCGTGTGCTTTTCGTTAGACGCCGGCACCGACGGTCCAGCGAACCCCTTGGCCCACAGCCATCTTTTCGACGACGAACCCGTTGGCAGCGCCGAATTCGAGGACTTCGGCGGGCAACTCGGGCTCGGTGCTGAATGCGATAACCGCAGGTCCAGCACCGGAAAGCACTGCTGCCACTCCAGAACGCCGCAGCATCGCCAGATATTCCGCCGAGGCCGGCATGGCAGCTGCCCGCTGCGGTTGGTGCATGACGTCCTCGGTTGCCGCCATCAGCAAATCCGGGCGCTGCGTCAGTGCCACCACCAGCAGCGCGGCGCGGCTCACGTTGAACGTCGCGTCAGTGTGAGCGATGACTTCCGGCAGCACAGCCCGAGTCTCCGCGGTCGACGACCGCACCTGCGGAATGGCCGGGAACAGATGAATGTCGGGATGCAGCGCCAGTGGCACCGCCGCGTACACCGGGCCGGGCTCGGTGTAGGACACCACCGCGCCACCCAGCACCGCAGCCGACGCATTGTCCGGATGCCCCTCGAATTCCGAAGACAGCTGCACCAGCTGATCGAGCGTGAGCGGCTGCGAACCCGATTGTGCGATAAGGCCATTGGCGACGGCCAGGCCGCCGACCACCGCTGCCGCCGACGACCCGAGTCCCCGCGAATGCGGAATGACGTTGCGGCACTTGATGTTCAGGCCAGAAGCCGAGACTCCGCCGGCAGCCAGACCACGCCGGATCGCCCGCGCGACCAGATGAGACTCGTCGAGCGGAACCTGCCCGGCGCCCTCCCCCGTCACCTCGATGACGAGGCCGGATTCGGTTGTCTCCGCCTGAATTTCGTCGTACAGACTCAAGGCCAGGCCCAGGCTGTCGAAGCCGGGGCCGAGATTGGCGCTCGAGGCGGGGACGACGGCGGTGGCGAGCAGGCCGGCGGGCAGGCTTTCGGTCACTGGCGTCAGACCAGTCCGAGCTGTTCGACCACGGCGATCGGATCGACCGGGATGGCCTTGACCTCGGGGATGCCCTTGAGTGCGGTATCGGGATCCTTGAGGCCGTTACCGGTGACGGTGCAGACCACGGTCGAGCCGGCCTTGACCCAGCCGTCCTCGATGGACTTGAGCAGGCCCGCGATGCTGGCGGCCGACGCCGGCTCGACGAACACGCCTTCAGCCTTGGCCACCAGGTGGTACGCGGCCAGGATCTCTTCGTCGGTGGCAGCCAGGAAGCGGCCGTCCGACTGCTCTTTGGCGGCGACGGCGCCGTCCCACGAAGCCGGAGAACCGATTCGGATCGCGGTCGCGATGGTCTCCGGGTTCTTGACGGGCTCGCCGAGCACCAGCGGCGCCGCACCGGCGGCCTGCGTGCCGAGCATGCGGGGCAGCCGATCGGAGACGCCGTCCCGGTGGTATTCGCTGTAACCCCGCCAGTAGGCGGTGATGTTGCCGGCGTTGCCGACGGGCAGCGAGTGCACGTCGGGCGCGGCGCCGAGCGCGTCGACGATCTCGAACGCCGCGGTCTTCTGGCCCTCGATGCGGACCGGGTTGACGGAGTTGACCAGAGCGATGGTCGGGTAGTCGGCGGTCAGCTTGCGGGCCAGCTCCAGACAGTCGTCGAAGTTGCCGTCGACCTGAATGATCTTGGCGCCGTGCATGACTGCCTGCGCCAGCTTGCCCATGGCGATCTTGCCCTGCGGGATCAGCACCGCGCAGGTGATGCCGGCACGCGCGGCGTAGGCGGCCGCCGAGGCCGAGGTGTTGCCGGTGGACGCGCACAGCACGGCCTTCTGGCCCTTCGCCACGGCGTCGCTGACGGCCATGGTCATGCCGCGGTCCTTGAACGAACCGGTCGGGTTGAGGCCCTCGACCTTCAAATGCACTGTGCAGCCGGTCAGTTCACTGATCCGCTTGGCGTGGATCAGCGGGGTGCCACCCTCGAGCAGGGTTACCGGCGTCCAGTTCTCGGTGCCGGGCAGACGATCCCGGTAGGCCTCGATCAGGCCGGGCCACGGCTTGTGCACGCTCATTTACTCGTTCCTTCCATGCGCAGCACACTGTTGATGCTCTGTACTGCTTCGTGATCTGCAAGGGCCGCAACGGTTTCCGACAGCGCCTCATCGGTGGCCCGGTGGGTGACGACGACGATCCGGGCGCCGCTGCGCTGGCCGGACTCGTCCTCCATGCCCTCCTGGCGAACCTCGGCGATGCTGACCTCGCGC
Source organism: Mycolicibacterium llatzerense (assembly GCF_025331195.1). NCBI lineage: Bacteria > Bacillati > Actinomycetota > Actinomycetes > Mycobacteriales > Mycobacteriaceae > Mycobacterium > Mycolicibacterium llatzerense. The sequence continues at coordinate 23,510 of NZ_LXOV01000018.1, forward strand.
TTGCCGAATTCGGCTGCGACAGAAGACAACACACCGGGCTTGTCCGCGACGTTCATGCTGACGTAGTAGCGGGTTTCGATGGCGCCGATCGATGCGATGGGCAGCTTGGCGTACTTGGATTCCCGCGGACCGCGGCCACCCTGCACGCGGTTACGCGCAGCCATGACCACGTCGCCCATGACGGCCGACGCGGTCGGAGCGCCGCCGGCGCCGCGACCGTAGAACATCAGCTCGCCGGCAGCCTCGGCCTCAACGAAGACCGCGTTGAACGCACCGTTGACCGAGGCCAGCGGGTGGTCCAGCGGCACCAGCGCCGGGTAGACCCGGGCCGAAACCCGTTGCTTGCCTTTACCGGTGGTCAGGCGCTCACAGATGGCGAGCAGCTTGATGGTGCAGCCCAGCGCCTTGGCGGACTCGAAGTCAGCGGCGCTGACCTTGGTCATGCCCTCGCGGTAGACATCGTCGGCGGTGACGCGGGTGTGGAACGCGATGGATGCCAGGATCGCGGCCTTGGCAGCGGCGTCGTAGCCCTCGACGTCGGCGGTCGGGTCGGCTTCCGCGTAGCCCAGCACACCCGCTTCGGCCAGCGCGTCGGCGTAATCGGCGCCGGTCTCACTCATCGCCGACAGGATGTAGTTGGTGGTGCCGTTGACGATGCCGGCCACCCGCAGCACCACGTCACCCGCGAGCGACTGCGTGAGCGGACGGATCACCGGGATCGCGCCGGCCACGGCCGCCTCGAAATACAAGTCCACGCGCGCCTTTTCGGCGGCCTGGGCGAGTTCGCCGGTGGACTGGGCCATCAGCGCCTTGTTGGCAGTGACCACCGACTTGCCCTTTTCCAGCGCGGCCATGATGGCCTTGCGGGCCGGCTCGACGGGACCCATGAGCTCGATCACGATGTCGACGTCGTCGCGCGAAACCAGCGCCTCGATGTCGTCGGTGAGCAGGTCGACCGAAACGCCGCGACCCTTGGCCACCTTGCGGACGCCGACGCCGCGCAGCTCCAGGGGCGCACCGATGCGAGCGGCCAGGTCGTCGGCGCTGTTCTCGATGATGCGGACCACCTCGGTCCCGACGTTCCCGAGTCCGAGAACTGCTACGCCGATTGGCTTTTCACTCATTGACCACTCACCTCCAGGCTCAACAGGTCTTCGACGGTCTCCCGACGCAGGATCAGCCGTGCGTTGCCGTCCTTCACCGCGACGACGGCGGGACGGGTCAGCAGGTTGTACCGGCTGGACATCGAGTAGCAGTAGGCGCCGGTGGCGGCGACTGCCAACAGGTCACCGGGCCCCACATCGTCGGACACCCAGGTGTCGCGGACGATGATGTCGCCACTCTCGCAGTGCTTTCCGACGATCCGGGCGAGGACCGCGGGGGCGTCGCTGACGCGCGACACCAACCGGGCGTCGTACTGGGCGTCGTACAGCGACGGCCGGATGTTGTCGCTCATGCCGCCGTCGACGCTGACGTAGCGCCGGTACTTGTCGGCCGAAACGGCAACGTCTTTCACGGTGCCAACTTCGTACAGCGTGATGGTGCCCGGGCCCGCGATGGCGCGGCCGGGCTCCACGACCAGCTTGGGCGTGGGCAGCCCGACGGCCGCCGACTCGGCCTTCACGATGGCCTTGAGCTTGTCGGCGAGTTCCTTCATGGGCGGCGGGTCATCGCTGGGCAGGTACGAGATACCCAGTCCCCCACCGAGATCCATGACCGACATCTGCGCGGTCTTATCGACGCCGAATTCGGCGACGACGTCGCGCAGGAGGCCGATGACGCGGTGGGCGGCGATCTCGAACCCGGCCACATCGAAGATCTGCGAGCCGACGTGGCAGTGCAGACCGACCAGCCGCAGGTTGTCGGTGGCGAAGACCTTGCGCACCGCGTCCATCGCCGCACCGCTGGCCAGCGACAGACCGAACTTCTGGTCCTCGTGGGCGGTGGAGATGAACTCGTGGGTGTGCGCCTCGACACCGGGCGTCACGCGGACCAGGACGTCCTGGACGACGCCCGCCGCACCGGCGATGGCCTCCAGGCGTTCGATCTCGATCTCGGAGTCCAGCACGATGTGCCCGACGCCGGCCTTGACCGCCGCGGTCAGCTCAGGAACCGATTTATTGTTGCCGTGCACGGTGATTCGCTCGGCCGGGAAGTCGGCGTGCAGGGCCACGGCGAGCTCGCCGCCGGTGGCCACGTCGAGGCACAGGCCTTCCTGCGCGACCCAGCGGGCAATCTCGGCGCACAGGAACGCTTTTCCGGCGTAGTGCACGTGCTCGCCGCCACCGAAGGCGTCGGCGATCTCGCGGCAACGGGACCGGAAGTCGTCCTCGTCGATGACGAACAGCGGCGTGCCGAACCGCTCGGCCAGTTCACCGACGGTGACGCCGGCGACGCTGACCTGGCCATCGGCACCCCGAACCAGGTTGCGCGGCCAGACATTCGAAGCCAGCAAGTTGACCTCGTCGGCGGACCGTGGCTTCTCCGGCACAGTGTTGCCGGTCGGCTGCCCGCTCACATCCGCTCCGGAGCGGTGACGCCGAGGATGTGCAGACCGTTGGCGATGACCTGGCGGGTGGCCGCGCACAGCGCGAGCCGGGCCCGGTGCAGGTCACTGTGCTCTTCGTCGCCCATCGGCAGCACGCGACAGGAGTCGTAGAACCGGTGGTAGTCACCGGCCAGGTCCTCCAGGTACCGGCACACGCGGTGCGGTTCCCGAAGGGACGCAGCGGTTTTGAGCACCCGCGGGAACTCGCCGATGGTGCGCATCAGGGTGGCTTCACGGTCGTGGTCGAGCAGGTCGAGGTGACCGAGGTCCAGCCCCAGGCCGAGGTCTGCGGCGTTGCGCGCCAGGGCCGAGAGCCGGGCGTGCGCGTATTGCACGTAGTAGACCGGGTTTTCGTTGGACGCACTGGCCCACAGGCCCAGGTCGATGTCGATGGGGCTGTTTACCGACGACCGGATCAGCACGTAGCGGGCCGCGTCCACGCCGATGGCGTCGACCAGGTCTTCCAGGGTGATCACGGTGCCGGCGCGCTTGCTCATGCGCATCGGCTGGCCGTCCTTGACCAGGTTGACCATCTGGCCGATCAGCACCTCGACGGTGGCCGGATCCTCACCCAGCGCGGCGGCGACGGCCTTCAGGCGGCCGATGTAGCCGTGGTGGTCGGCACCGAGCATGTAGATGCACAGGTCGAACCCGCGCTGGCGCTTGTCCAGGTAGTACGCGATATCGCCGGCGACGTACGCCGGGTTGCCGTCACTCTTGATGACGACGCGATCCTTGTCGTCACCGAAGTCGGTGGTGCGCAACCAGATTGCGCCGTCCTGCTCGTAGATCGAACCGTTGTCGCGCAGCTTGTCGATGGCCTGCTGCACCCGGCCCGAGGTGTGCATCGAGTCTTCGTGGGTATAGACGTCGAAGTCGGTGCCGAAGTCGTGCAGCGACTGCTTGATCTGACCGAACATCAGATCCACGCCGACCTCTCGGAAGACTTCCTGGCACTCGTCGGCCGGCAGCTCCAACGCGTCGGGCCGCTTGGTCACCACGTCGGCGGCGATGTCCTTGATGTAGTCGCCGCCGTAGCCGTCCTCCGGGGCCGGCTCGCCCTTGGCGGCCGCGACCAGCGAGCGGGCGAACCGGTCGATCTGCCCGCCGTGGTCGTTGAAGTAGTACTCGCGGACGACGGTGGCGTCCTGCGTGGCCAGCAGGCGGCCCAGCGCGTCACCGACGGCGGCCCAGCGGGTGCCGCCGATGTGGATGGGTCCGGTCGGGTTGGCCGAGACGAACTCCAGGTTGATGTGGCGGCCCTTGAGCTCCTCGGACGTGCCGTAGCTCGCCCCGCCGCCCAGGACGTTGAGGACGACGACGCTCTGTGCGGACGCCTCGATGCGCAGGTTCACGAAGCCCGGACCGGCGATGCTGGCGTCGGCGATGCCGTCGGCGTTGATCAGGGCCTCGGCCAGCCATTCGCCCAGCTGACGCGGGTTGACGCCGACCTTCTTGCCCAGCTGCAGCGCCAGGTTGGTGGCGTAATCACCGTGCTCAGGGTTGCGCGGACGCTCGATGACCACTGTTTCGGGCAGCGCGGCAATGTCCAGGCCGTGTTCGACCAGGACCGCTGCGGCGGTGTTCTTTAGCAGTTCAGCCAGATCGGCGGGGGTCACGGGGGTCCATCCTATGGGCTGAGCTGCTCACGCTTGTCATCGGTCGTCCGCTGGTCGGTAGGCACCTAGCACCGATTCGGGAGGCAGACCACCGATGCGCTAGTCTGTGATCGCCCAACGGCGCCGCTGGCTCGCCAGCATCAAGCGCCCCCGTAGCTCAGGGGATAGAGCGTCTGCCTCCGGAGCAGAAGGCCGCAGGTTCGAATCCTGCCGGGGGCACTTTCCAGCCAGTGCGCTGCTTTCCCGCACAAATTTCCACGTAACGACCGCTGATCAGGCGTCTGTCGGCAATTTCGTCCCAAGAAATCGCCCAGCGCTCCGGCGCAGTCTGTCCTCACTAACAAGCACGAGGACGGACCAGATCATGAACCGACGAATCGCAGCATTGGCAGCCGCCTCGTTGGCGACCAGCGCGGCATGGCGCCGGCAACTCCCGCCCGGGCCGGCCCGTTGCCGCCGCACACGCGGTGCCCGGGGTGAGCAATCAAAGATCGCTCAGCGACGTCCGCTACCGGAGTTGTAGCCGGGCGAGGCCACGTCCGCTTCCGACAGATCGAACGGCGCCGGAGCGACGACTTCCGGGGCAAAGAAATTGCCACCGGTCGGAGTTCCGACCTCGGCAGGCGCCGGCGCGCTCTCGGCCGGTGGCGTGCTGATGATCTCGCTGGTCCCGACCGGGGTGTCCGACTCCTCTTCCGATACGCCGCCGACCGGACTGCGAGGCACCCAGACCAGCAAGTCCTGCATGCCGTCGTTGTAGACGACGCTGTTCGGCACGTCGCCGACGACGTCGAAATAGAGCTTGCCGGTCGTCGTCCCTCCAGGCGGTGCCGACCCGACGCCGCCGCCGATGACCCGGTAGTTCGCCCCGCTCTCGGCACGGGCGTTGAAGAAGCCGACGATCGGGTTGGCCCAGCCGCCGAGCCCTTCGACTGTCACGGTCGCTGAGTAGAGCTGACCGTTGTGGGGCACGGGGTCCGAACTCGGCTTGAGCCCCTTGACCGTGTAGCCGATCTCGTTCAGCGTCTCCTGCTGGCCGAATGGCTTGATGTTGTTGGCCGCCGAGGCGGTGCCTGCGGTTACGCCGGCCATGCCGAACACGATCGCGGCGATGCCGACGGGCGCCACAAGTTTGATCTTCACGGTTACTCCCGTTCCCACACCGAGGAAGTTTTCAAGGCGGACGTTACCCCGATGCACCACTGTGCAAACGCAACTTGCGCAAGATCGAAGCCGAGTGCTCGAGGCTCTGCGGCCATCGCGCTGTGCGTGCTGGCCGCGTGTGTCTTCGAGATCGCCTACCGCCCAAAGGACTACAACCAGGACAGCGCGGCCACCACGAGCGCCTCGGTGCCGGTGTCCAGCGTCGGCTGAATCACCGGGCCGAATGTCGGCGAGTGATTCACCGGGATGTCCTGGCTGATCCGGCCGGCTTCGGCCGCACGAGTGAACTCGGCGGCATCGATACCGCCGAACATCCAATACGTGTACGGCACGCCGAGGGCCCGTGGGATGTCGCTGAAGTCCTCACTGGCGGCCGCCGGCGGGACGGTCAGCGCGCGGTCGCCGAAGTGCTCGACGAAGGCGTCGTGGGCGCGGGTCGTGACGGCCTCATCGTTGTCGGTGACCGGAAACTGGTCGTAGAAGTCGAATTCCGGCTCCTTCGGTGAATCCGAGGCCTGACATTCAGCGATGACGATCCGCTTGATCGCGGCGATGACAGCGGTGCGGACGGCGGCGTCGTAGGTGCGCAGGTTCAGTTCCAGCACCGCCTGGTCACCGATGATGTTGCTCTTGGTTCCCGAGTGGATGCTGCCGACGGTGAGGACGACGGTGTCGGTGGGCGCCACCTCGCGGGACACGATGGTCTGCAGCCGGATCACGATCATGGCGGCGAGCACCACGGGATCGATGGTGGCGTTCGGCATGGACCCGTGGCCCCCGCGCCCGTACACCGTGACGCGGATGCTGTCGGCCGCAGCGAGTATCGGGCCGCTGCAGGTGCCGACGTATCCGGCCGGGGCGGGGGCGACGTGCTGGCCCAGCGCCACGTCGACCTTGCCGACGATGTCCGCCAGCCCGTCGGCGACCATGCCGGCGGCGCCGCCGCCGAGTTCTTCGGCCGGCTGGAACAACGCAATCGCCGTGCCCTGCCAGTGATCTCGCCCGTCGGCCAGCAGCGCGGCTGCGCCCAACAGGCAGGTGACGTGGGTGTCGTGACCGCACGCGTGCATGACGGGGACGTCCTTGCCTGCGGCGTCGGTGGCGTGCACCGTGCTGGCGTAGGGCAGCCCGGTGGCCTCGGCGACGGGCAACGCGTCCATGTCGGCGCGCATCAGTACCGACGCGCCGTCGCCATTGCGCAGGATGCCCACCACGCCGGTGCCGCCGACGCCCTCGGTCACTTGGTAGCCGAGCTCATTGAGCCTGTCCGACACCAGTTTTGCGGTGCGGTGCTCCTGGTGCGACAACTCGGGGTGCTCATGCAGGTCCCGGTACAGGTCCTCCTGCCAGGCCCGCACCGTGGGCAAGCCGGCCAGCACGTCCGTCGCACGGCTCATAGCGATGCCTCTCCGGTGAAGTCCTTGACCACGTCGGCCACCCGGCGCAGCTGGTCGATGTCCGAACTGGTGGGAATCAGATGCACCTCGTCGGCGCCGATGTCATCGAATTTCTGCAGCACGTCGAGCAATTCGTCTTCGGTGCCGGCCCAGCCGGTGGTGGGTGCCATCGCGTCGACGTATTCCTCGGGAATCCAGTTCATGTACCGGCGCAGGTGGCGGTGCACCTGGTCACGTGCGGTGTCCTTGTCACCGAGGGCGAACCAGAAGGAGGTGGCCAAGTGCGGCTTGGGTTTTCCCGCCTCGGCCCACGCCGTGCGAGCGACGTCGAACAATTCGCTCTCGCGCTCCATGCTGAGGTCCAGCGTCGTGCCCGCCATGCCGTCGGCCCAATTCGCCGCACTGCGTATGGTTTTCGGCCCGATGGTGCCCACCAATAGCTGCGGGCCGCCGGGCTGCACCGGCTGCGGACCGACGGGCAGCACGGAGTCGGTGAGCTTCTCCCCCGCCCAAACCCGTTTCATCAGCGCGACGCGCTCGGCCATGCCGCGCATCGTCTGGGTCTTGGGGTCGGCGCCGACGGCGTTGTAGTCCTCGTGTCGGCCCCCGACACCGATCCCGACCGTGAGCCGTCCGCCGCTGAGCAAGTCACCGGTGGCAAGCGCTTTGGCCAGCATCACCGGATCGTGCAACTGCGGGACGATCACGGTGGTGACCAGGCGCACCCGGTCCGTCCAGGCCGCGAGTGCGCCGAGCAGGGTCAGTGAATCCGGGTTGTCGAAGGCGATGCGCTCACCCCAACACAGGGACGAGAATGGCCCTCCGTCGATCACGCGAGCCCACGCCGTCAGCGTGGCCGCGTCGAGGTTGGACTCCATCACTGGCATCGTCATCCCGATCTGCACACAGCCGATTCTGGCACGCGCGTCCAGTGCACGGTCCGAGTTGGCGAGTCGAGTGGGGGTTTNCCCCCACTCGACTCGAGGGAAAACGCCGTGTCGCCAGGCACCGCCAGTGCCTAGGTTGGAGGCATGGTTGTAACAGCTACTGGCACCGCTTCGGCCGAGCCGATAAATCCGACGACGGCACCGCCAGCGCGGCGCGCACCAGACCTCGGCATCGTCCCGACCGCGTCGATGATCGTCGGCGCCATGACCGGCATGATCTGGTTCTGGATACCGCTGTCGCTTCTCATCCTCACCGTCAGCTCGATTCCCTCGGTGATCGGGACCGTGTTCGGTGGGGTGGTGTTTGTCTACGCCGTCCGTGCCACCGACCGGGTGGAGCGGGTGCGCAGCGAAGCCATCTTCGGCTTCGGCATCGCCGTTCCGTACCGAAAGATGACTCCCTACACCGGTTTTCAAGGGTGGGCGCATCAGCTCTGGCTAGACGTGAGCAGCGGCCGATTCTGGAAGGTGTTGGCGCACAGCTACCTGCGCATGGCTTTCGACATCTTCGCGGTCGGGTTGGCGTTCACCCTGCTGGCCTTCGCGCTGATCGGTCCTGCCGCCGCGACCGCCATCCATAACAGTGACCCGGCCGCCGGGTTGAGCTTCATCTCGCCGCCGTTGTCCTGGCTGCTGGCCGTCATCGCGATGGCGGCCGCCGGAGCCATCCTGGTGTTCGGCCCGAGGGTGGACGCGGTCATCGATCGGTGGCTGCTGCCGGCCTCGCCGACAGCGGCACTGCAGCACGAGGTGACCGCCCTGCACCAGGCCCGCCGCGGCGCGGTCTCATCGGCGTCCACCGAACGGCACCGCATCGAACGCGACTTGCATGACAGTGTGCAGCCCCGGCTCGTGTCGTTGGCCATGACGATCGGGCTGGCGCAGACCAAACTCGACTCGGATCTGCCTGAGGCTCGCAAGCTGATCGCCGAAGCCCACGACGACGCCAAGGCCGCGCTCCTCGAACTACGAAATGTGGTGCGCGGCATCGCGCCGACGATCCTGGCCGACCGCGGCCTGGACGCCGCGCTGTCGGCGGTGGTCCAGCGCACCGAAACAGCCGGGGTGCCAGTGACGCTGGAACTGCAACTGCCGAAACGCTTTTCCGATGAGGTCGAGTCGTGCGCATACTTCGTCGTCGCCGAGTCGTTGACCAACATCGCCAAGCACGCCCACGCCACCCACGCCGTCATCTCGGTGCGCTACCACGAGCCCACCGACCAGTTGCACATCTCGATATTCGACGACGGGATCGGCGGGGCCCAAACCACCGGTGACGACACGACGGGCCTGCGCGGGCTCGGCGAGCGGGTACGCGCGGCACGGGGCACCTTCGCTGTCTCGAGCCCCGAAACCGGAACGACGACCGTGACGGCGGTGCTGCCATGCGCATTGTGATCGCCGAGGATTCGGCTCTGCTGCGCGCGGGCATCGAGCGCATCCTGATCGACGCCGGCCACGACGTACTCGCCGGAGTACCCGACGCCACGGAGCTGCTGCGCGCCGTCAACGAGCACCAGCCTGACCTCGTCATCGTCGATGTCCGGATGCCACCGACCTTCACCGACGAGGGCATCCGCGCCGCCGCCCTGCTCCGCAGCCAGAATCCCGAGTCACCGGTGTTGGTGTTGTCGCACTACGTCGAAGAACGGTACGCAGCTGACCTGATCACCTCGGACACAAGGGGTTTCGGTTATCTGTTGAAGGACCGGGTCGCCGACGTCCCGGCGTTCCTGGACGCCGTCACCACGGTGGGCACGGGCGGCACTGTCCTGGACCCGGAAGTGGTGTCGCAAATCCTGGTGCGCACGCACCGCCGCTCCACCCTCGCGGTGCTCACCCCGCGCGAGCAGGAGGTGATGCAGCTGATGGCCGAAGGCAAGACCAATTCGGCCATCGCAGCGCTACTGCACATCTCGATCGGCTCCGCGGAAAAACACATCGCATCGATCTTCACCAAGCTGGACCTGACCCCCGACGACAGCGAGAACCGTCGCGTCCTCGCCGTCTTGCGCTACCTCGAATCCTAAAGAGAGAAAAGGATATTCATGACTTCCAATTTGGACTTCGAACCAGTGACCGGGCCGGCCCCTGCGGCCAAACCGCCCACACTGTCACCGGGAGCGCGCTCGGCGATCCGCACGATTCTGGTACTCGTCGCGTTGGTCGTGACCACATCGGCTGCGCTGGGACTCGGTGGGTTGGCCTGGGGTATCGGCTCGGTACGCGTCGCCGCCAACTCCGAGACACTGCCGGCCGATCTGAGCTCGCTGACCATCGATACCGGCGATCTGCCGACCGCCATCCGGATCACCAGTGATCGCAATGTCCGCGAACCGCGCGTCCGGATGCGGCTGCTGAACTCCGCGCAAAACGACGAGCAAGCGCTGAAAGTCACGCGGAACGGCAGCGCAGTCAGCCTGACCGTGGCCGGTTCACCGTCCCCGCTGTTCAACTTCGGCCCGCCCGGGGAAATCACGGTGACGCTGCCGCCCTCTGCCGCACACCAGCTTTCCGTGACCACCAAACAGCAGGTCGGCGCGCTGCTGACCCAGACCAATCTGGACCAGCTGACCGTGCACAACACCGACGGCGCGGTGATCCTCGGTGGCAACGCCCGGCGGATCGAAATCCACACGCAGAGCGCCGATGTGCAGACCCGCGACCCGATCGTGGTCAGTGACGCCTTCATCGCCGACTCCACCGATGGCCACATCGCCGTGGACTTCAAGGAGATCGCCCCACGCACCGTGGACATCACCACACAGAGTTCTGACGTCGACATCACCCTGCCGCCGGGTGGGCCGTACCTGGTTCGGGCGGAGGCCGGCGATGATGCGAAAGTGCGAGTTCCTCAGACCAGTGACGCGTCTCGCGCGGTTGCACAGATCACCGCACGCGCCCCCGAGGGCAGCGTCGCCGTCACTACGCGCCGGTGAACGGCCCTACTCGCAACGTCGGGTATGCCGTACTGGCACAGGCGGTATCGGCGTGGCCGACGATGATCGGATCGGTCTCACCCGGCAGGTTGACCTGTAAACCGCTGACCGGTACAGCATTACAGTCGGCGGGGAAGTTGCCCGCGTTGACGATGCCCAGGTTCGCCGACGTGGACTGGCCGGGTCCGATCACCACGACGCCGATGGTGGTTTCCACTTCCTGGCTGGCGGCCACCCCGACCAGATGATTGTCCGAGCCTGCGATGAACGACACCGCCGGATAGCCCGACATGCTGCACGGGGCGTCCCCGGAGTTCTTCAGGATCACCGGATAGAAGGTGGTGCCGGCGGCACCGTCGGGCGGGCCGAGGCTCGGCGTCAATTGGGCACTGGCACAACGCGGCACCTGTACGGGGTCGGCATGAGCGACGGTGATCGGCCAGACACAGGCCACCGCCAACGGGATCGCCACAACGGATCGCATGCCGGCTCCTTTCACGACGCTCACACCAGTCCGGCCATGATGTCGGCGACCGACCCCGACCGGATTTTGCGGAATCCGGTGCCCGCCCACACATTTGTGCCGTCCGGATCGCCGGCCGCCACGGCCCCTTTGCGCACCGGGCTGGTGAGGTAGTGCACCTCCGGATAGGCCAGCGGCGCGTGTTCGTCGTGCTCGTCGATGAACCGGTTACGCAACCCCCGCGCGTAGCGCCCCGAGAATGCCTTGGTGACAACGGTTTCGGTGAACCGCGGATCGACGAGTGCGGCGCGGTGCACCGGGCTGGAGCCGGACTCGTCGGCGAGCAGAAACGCCGTGCCGAGTTGTGCGGCCACCGCACCGGCCGCGATCACGGCGGCGACGTCGTCGGCCGTCATCAGACCGCCGGCCGCGACCACCGGCACCGTCGTCGCGGCGAGCACGTCGGCCAGCAGTTCGGTGAGTGCCTGCGTCGCGGGCGCGGCCAGCGGGTCGTAGGTGCCGCGATGGCCACCGGCGCCGGGCCCCTGAACGGCGAGCGCATCGACACCCGAGGCGACGGCCTGCACCGCTTCGGCCCGTGTGGTGACCGTCGCGACCGTGGTGATGCCGGCCTGCCGCAACCGCGCGCACTCACCGGCGGTGGGCCCGCCGAAAGTGAACGACACGACCTCGGGTCGCAGGTCGGCGACGACGTCGAGCTTGGCGGCCCAGTCGTCGTCGTTAAATTTCGGATCGCCGAGTGCGGCGCCGTAGCGGGTGGCTTCACCGGCGAGGTCGGTTGCGTAGCGCTCGATCTCGCCGGGCCGGGCGGTACTGGGCTGCGAGGCAAAGAGATTCACGCCGAGCGGGCCGGAGGTCAGCGCGCGGGCGGCGGTGATCCGATCGGAGAGGGCCTGGGCGGTCAGGTAGCCGGCCGCCACGAATCCCAGACCGCCGGCTGTCGAACCGGCGGCGGCCAGCTCAGGCGTCGTCGGCCCGCCGGCCATGGGCGCAACGATGACCGGAACTGCCAGCTCTCGCAGGTCGAACGCCATGCCTAGATCATGACAGGCCAGGACCTCCCACACCGGCAGTGACGCGGCACGCGCGACGGGGTAGAACAGAGATCTATGGCCATCACCTTCAACCACACCATCGTCCACTCGACTGACCGCTCGGCCGCGGCCACTTTCTTCACCGAGCTCTTCGGCCTCCCGCCCGCGAAAGAAGCCGGGCATTTCCTCGCTGTCGAACTCAACCACGGCGTGGGCCTCGATTTCGCCCAGATGCCGGAGGGCACCGCCGTTGTGCCCCAGCACTACGCGTTCCTGGTGTCCGAGGACGAATTCACCGCGATCTACGGCCGGATTCGTGAACGCGGGCTGGAGCATTGGGCCGACCCGCGGGCACAGCACCCCGGCGAGATCAATCACAACGACGGTGGCCGGGGCGTCTACTTCCAGGACCCCAGTGGGCACTACCTGGAGATCATCACCCGGCCGTACGGGTCTGGCGGCTGAGCAGCCGGTCGGCCAGTATCTCGGCGCCTGCTCCCCGCAGCCGAGGCAACACCTTCGGCCGGTTGCCCAGGACCGAGATCAGCTCGGCGGCCGTCCCCTCCACGGTCGGCCCAGCATTGCCGTGGCGCCATCCCGTGTCGACGGCGACAAGCCGCAGGTCCTGGCTGTTGCGATAGGCCGGAACGAACTGGTTGGGGAAGGCCACCTGGGTGTCCAGCACCGCATTCAGCAGGTGCGGTGGGATGTTCGGTTCCCGGCTGGTGGCGAACAGGATGTCCAACTCATGGGTGATGTGGTCGCCCAGCAGGAGCCGCGCCGGAAAGTACCTACCGACTCCTTCCGGACGTGCACTGACTGCGCGGAAATCGGTCAAGAGCGCTTCTGCGCTGCGGTCCCGCGCCGCGTCCCTGGCAATCGCGGTGTTGGCGCGATCGAAATTCCGGTGCCGGACCAGCGCACCGAGAAACGTGCCGACGGGATGGCTGCATCCGACCACCAGATGCCCCAACACCTCACGATTGCTCCACTCCGTACACAGGCTCGGCGCGGCCCATTCTTCGGGGGTCAGTCCGGCGGCGACGTCGGCGAAGCGTTCATCGTTGGCGCGCAATACATCTCGCGGCGATATCACAGATGCTCCTTCAGAAAGGCGACCTGATCGTCGAGCACTCGCCGCACCAGCGGCGGGTGATAGATCGCGAAGTGGTCGGATTCGTAATGCCGGGCAATACCCCGCGGTGCTCGTTGGGCCACCAGTTCGGCGTAGCGCGGATCCATCAGCGTCTCGCCGTCGCAGACGCACACCAGCAGTGGCGCCTGCACCCGCGCCGCGTGGCTCAGCGCCGATCGCGTGATCAATAGCGCTGCATCGACGGCCGTCATTCGATTGTCGAAGGCCGCTCCGTCGGGCACCGTCGAGCGCCACCCGTCCTCCGCTCCGGCGACTGTCACCATCGCATCGGTACCGGGCTGCCCGACGATCGGCACGTAGCGACGGCCGCGCCGGAATGCCGCGCGCACCACGTCCTCGGCGATCGCCGGCGTCAGCCGTAGCGCTCCGCGGATGCCGACGGTCCCGGCCGCCGCCGGCCCGTGGGTGATCGGGCATTGCACCACCGCCGCGGCGATATCGCTGCGGCTACCGGCCACCCGCACCACATTCATGCCGCCGAGACTGGTGCCCCACAAGCCGATTCGGCCGGCATCCACGTGCGGGAGTCGCTGCAGAAAGTCGATGGCGGCGGCGACGTCACGGCATTGTTCGGGGATCGAAATTCGTTGCCGCGGTTGACCTCCGGATGCTCCAGTGAATCGGTAGTCGAAGGACAGCACCGCGATGCCCGCGGCGGCGAAGTGCTGCTCGTATTGCGGCAGCATCATCTCGCGGGTAGCGCCGAGACCGTGTACCAACACCACGGCGGGGTGCGGCCCAGGGGTCGGCGGCAGCGTGAGCCAGGCGGCACACCGGTCACCGCCACTGTCGAAGTCCAACCGCTCGACTGAAATCGCTGATGTCATGACAACTCCTCGCATAAGTACGTTGTACGTATGAACTACACTTCAACACGTACGACGTACTTGTCAAGGGGTTGCTCATGCGCGCACGGTTCACCAGGGACGAAATCGCTTCGGCCGCACTGCGAATCGTCGATGAATCGGGATTGTCGGCGCTGAGCATGCGGAGCCTGGCGAGCACACTCGGGACCGGTCCGATGACGATGTACAACTACGTCGCCGACAAGGAAGGCCTGGAGGAACTGGTCGTCGCCGCGGTGGCGGCCGGCATCGTCGTCCCCGAACCGACTGACGACTGGGCGGCCGACGTGCACGCGACGGCGTCCGCGATGTGGCGCGGCGTCCGCGCGCATCCCGCAGCCATCCCGTTGGTCCTGACCCGGCGGATGAATTCGGCAACAGGATTCGGCATTGCCGACGCCCTGGTCGGCGCATTGGGGCGCGCAGGGCTGTCAGACGCCGACCGGCTGTCGGCTTTTCACGCGGTACTCGGGCTGGTCACGGGGTCAGCGCAGGCCCAGCTGGCCGGTCCCTTTTCCGGCGACGCCGCCGAAACCGCAGCCCGTATCGGGTCGGCGGCCGGGGCCCAGTACCCGCACATCGCCGCGCTGTCCGAGGTGGCCGTCACCACGTCGGTCGAGGACGATTTCGACGGCGGCCTGCGGATGCTGATCGCGGGGATCGCCGCGGCGGGCAGTTAGCGCACGCTCGCGGGAAGTAGCCGGCTAGTGGCCGCGGCGGGCTTCCTGCGTCCGGTAGTCCCCCGCCAGCGCGCTGACGTGGTTGGGCAGGTGGCCCGTGGCCACGTCGGCCAGGCTGGTTTGTTCGAGCACCGAACGCATGCTGGCCCGCAGCGCCCGCCACACATCGGTGAGCGAGGCCGTCGGTCCGGAGTACGGCAGGTCCCCCAGCCCCATGTCCCGCACGCTGGCCAGTGGACCGTCGATGCAGCGCAGGACGTCGGCGATGCTGATGTCCGCGGCCGGGCGGGCCAGCTCGTAGCCGCCGTCGCGGCCGCGGTGGCTGCGCACCAAACGGTCGGTACGCAGGTTGGTGAGGATGTCGACCAGGAACTGCGCCGGGATGCCCTGTGCCTTGGCCAGGTCGTCGGTTTTGACCAGCACACCCGCGTCGGCGGCGGCCAGTTCGACCATGGCGCGGACGGCGTACTCCGCCTTGGCTGACATCCGCATCAGCCAATCATGCCATTTCAGGTCGGATTAGTCCGGAATAGCGGCTGCGTTGGGGGCCACCACTGCCACCAGATCGGCCAGCCCGGCGAGGCTCGCCGCTTGCAGCGCCGCAGCCGGCACCGGCTGACCGTCGGGGCCGGCCAGGGCGCGGGTCGCCGTCGCGGCGGCCACGACCGTCGGTGCGTACCCGAGACTGAACGCGCCGCGGGCGGTGGAGTTCACGCACATGTGCGTCATGAACCCGGCCAGCACCAGGTTCGACGCGCCGAGGGCCTTGAGCCGCTCATCTAGTTCGGTCTGCACGAACGAGTTCGGGTACTGCTTGACGATCACCGGCTCGTCGCCGCGCGGAGCCACCCGATCGACGATGGCACCGATATCGGCACGGATGTCGTAGAGCGACCCCGGCCCGTCGTCGTGCTGGATATGAATGACGGGAATGCCGGCGGCGCGGGCCCGGTCGAGCAGTGCTGCAGTCTCATCGAGTGCGGCCTGCACGCCCTCGAGTTCCATCACCCCGTGCGTGTAGGTGTTCTGACAGTCGATCAGCACGAGAGCCGAGTCCGCGAGGCTGACGGGTTCGACAGGGAGACTGGACAATTCACGCAGAGTCGGGCGGGTCATATTGGTGAGCGTACCGGTGCGTGGCGGCGGTTAGGCTGTATTCGTGGGGCTACCAGACTGGTCAAGGCCAAAGATCATGCTGGTAATGCTGGCCATTGCTGTGCCGATCATGGTTCTCATTGCTGTGAGCAAACGGGACAGTTCGAGTGCACCGCAACAGCCAGAGGTCAGCGCCGACTGCCAACAAGTCGACCAAGCTGTGCGGCATTGGGCACTCGCCCTGCCGTCCATTCAGTTCGGCCTGACCCGGGCCGCTGATGCCGTCACCATTTCGCGTGATGCTGCCGCCGCGGCGGCCTCGGTACGCAATGACGCGGCATCAATCACCGATATGTCATTGCGCAACAAGGTCACTACGCTCGCGGACAAACTCGACATGGTCAGTCGAGGCAATCCGAGTGCGCCGCCGGACGGGTTACCCGACCAGACCTACATGGGTGGATACCAGCCGATGCTGCCACTCGTGCACCAGCTCAAAGTCGCGTGCCCGAACATCGGCAACGATCCAGTACCGGCTGGCCTCCCCGCCGGGCCGACGAAATAGCTTCAGCCGAAACGGCTTTCAACCACTAGTGTCGCGCGTCATTAATTAGTTTACAGTGTGCGATGATGGTGTATGCCGTCATCTGCGTTGGTGATCAGTGATGAGGATCGTGCGACATTGCAGTCGTGGACACGGTCCTCGACGATGCCTGCCGGCCATGTTGAGCGGGCCCGGATCGTGTTGGCCGTGGGCGATGGTGCGGGCACGTCGGGAGCGGCCCGACTGGTGGGGGTGTCGCGGCCGACGGTGATCAAGTGGCGGGATCGGTTCGCCGCGTTAGGCATTGACGGTCTGGACGATGAACCCCGTAGTGGTCGACCTAAGACTGTCGATGACGCGGCGATCCTGGCGGCCACACTCGATCCGCCGCCGGATTCGTTGGCGGTGACGCACTGGTCGAGTCGTCTGCTGGGTAAGTACCTCGGCGTCGGGGATGCCACCGTGGCCCGGGCGTGGCGACGCTACGGGGTCAAACCGTGGCGCCGCCAGACGTTCAAGTTTTCCACCGACCCCGAACTGGAAGCCAAAGTTCGTGACGTCGTCGGGCTGTATCTGAACCCGCCCGAGAAAGCGATCGTTTTGTGCGTAGACGAAAAATCGCAGATTCAGGCACTGAACCGGACCCAACCGATCCTGCCGATGCGCCCGGGTCTGCCAGAGAAGGCCACACACGACTACCAGCGCAACGGCACCGCGACCCTGTTCGCGGCACTGGAGATCGCGACCGGGAAAGTGACCGACCGCTGCTATGAACGTCACGGCAAAGCCGAGTTCCTCGACTTCCTCAAGACCGTGGCCCGGGCGTATCCGAGGCGCCGGCTACATGTGGTGTGCGACAACTACCACACCCACAAGCATGCGGACATCAACGCGTGGCTAGCCAAGAATCCGCGTGTGACACTGCATTTCACCCCGACATCAGGTTCCTGGCTGAACATGGTCGAAGTGTTCTTCTCGATCATCACCCGCCAAGCGATCCGCCGGGGATCGTTCGACAGCGTCAAAGAACTCATCGCAGCCATCGGCGCATTCATCGACGGTTGGAACCAACGTTGCCACCCATTCGTGTGGACCAAGACCGCCGACGAAATCCTGCCCCACGCCCGTAAAACAAATTCAGACGCGCGACACTAGTTGTTGCCGTTGATCCCCGGATGCAGACCAGGTGCCACGCTCGGCGCACCCGGCGCGGTGACCCCTGGCGTGAACAGGTTGCCGCCGGTAGGGCTGATGCTCTTCTCTGTCGCCGTCGGCGAGGGAGAGGTCGTGGTGGTCGTGGTCGTCGTGGAGGGCGATTGCCCGCCGTTGCTACTACAACCTGCGGTGAGCACCCCCATCGCAACAAGGGCGGCGCCTCCGGCCGCGGCCATCAACCGACGAGTGGACAGATGTGTGCTCATACGAACCCAAACTAGCCCTGACCGGCAGTTATCGCCACCGCTAGCTCAGCCCTGCTGCCCCAGGATCGCGGCGCCCAGCCAACGCCGGATGAAAGCCCGCAACTCCTCGGGAGTTCGTCCGTCTCCGGCCGGCGCCAGGAAGTAGGACAGCATGATGCGCAGCGTGAATTCGACCAGATCACGCAGCGCCACGTCGTCGTATCCATAACTGGCCCAGTCGACGTCGAATCGGGTGATCATCTGCATGCCGAAGTCCTGCGCCTCGGCAGAAGCCAGGTCGCTGCTGTGCGCGCCGACGTACGGCGCCGACATCAGGATGCCCAGATGCGGCGTGCGGGTCACCGCGTCGAGTGTGTAGAGGACACCCTCTGTCATCGCGTCGGCCGGATCGTGGATCCCCCGCACGTGCTCGCTGAGCTGGTCCAAAAAGCCTGCAACCGAGGCGATCGCGGCAGCCCGCATCAGCTCGTCGGCCGTCGGGAAGTAGCGGTACACCGTCTGCCGGATGACTCCGAGCGACTCGGCGACATCGGCGATGGTGATCGCCGTGCCCGTCGTGGACAGCAACTCGACCGCAGCCGCGACGATGCGCCGCGTCGCCTCTTCGTCGTCGGCGGGCGGCTCCCCACCCCAACCGCGACGTTTGCGTGCCATTCGCCGGACGGTACACGTCGGACCCCACCCGGGCATTGACGGATCGCGTCGACACTGTAACCATACAAACAAGACATCCTTTGTATGATTACTGAACGAGGTGCCCTGTGACCGATCTCCAGGTCCGCAAGATGCGGTTCGCTTTCGCGGACCACCCCGTGCCGTTCCTCTGGAACGAGACCAACCCCGCCTTCTCCGCGATGGCAAATGCCGTGTCCTTCTTGGCAATTGCGTTCGAGAAGATGATCGTCAGCACCATGGCCGAGGCCAAGCCGCTGCTGACCGACCCGGTGATCGCCGAGGAGGCCGAGGCGTTCGTCCGGCAGGAGGGCCAGCATTCGATGGCCCATCGCGCACATGCCCGGGGCCTCATCAAGGCCCACCCGGAGCTCAAAGAGACGCTCGACGACGTGATCGCCGCGTTCGACGATCTCGTGGCCAACAAGCCGCTCAAATATCGGCTGGCCTACACCGCCGATCTGGAGGCGACGTTCACGCCCGTGTTCAAGCTGATGCTCGACCACGACGACACGCTGTTTGCGCCGGGCGACGACCGGGTTGCGTCATTGTTCCTGTGGCACTTCGTCGAAGAGGTCGAGCACCGGAGCTCGGCGCTGATCATCTACAACGGCCTCGTCGACGATCCGTGGTACCGCATGCGCGTGGCGCCCTCGATCTTCAAGCACGTGATGGACGTCGTGCGGCTGGCGTGCGACGGGTTCAACAAGCATCTGCCGCTGGAAGTCCGCAAGGTCGATGCGCTGTCGGCGTTCGCGCTCGAACGCCGCAAGAACACCATTCTGAAGCGGCTGGGCCGCATCCCTGACTTCGGGCCGTTCGCGAGCGCCTTCCACGATCTCCCGGTCCGGGAGCAATTGGTGGCATTGTCGGGCATTGTGCGCAGCCAGATCCCGGGTCACAACCCGGAGCACGAGAAGCTGCCCGCACTGGCGGCCGAATGGTTCGAACGCTACGACGCCGGCTACGACGTCACCCACTGGTACACCGCCGGAAAGCAGAGCGCCCATGTCTGACCTGTGTTCCGCGACGTTCGCTGATCTCGCTGGGCGCCTTGGGTTTTCCTGCCAGACGGCGGGCGGCCTGCTCGAGGTCCGCAATCCCCTGCAGCTGGAGAACTGGACCCTGCCGGTCCTCGAGTTGACCGTCATCGCCGGCGCGGTGCTGACCCTGGTCTACGCGATCGTCCGGCTCCGTCGCCACGGTGACGCCACCAACATCGCATTGTGGTTCGGCGCGGTCGCCTACCTGTTGATCATCGAACCACCGCTGTACTTCCCGGCGGCCTTCGGCATCGCCGATCGCGTCGACACCATGTTCGCGCACAACGTGTTCACGGTGGACTTCCTGTGGGGACGGCTCCCGCTGTACATCGTGGCGATCTACCCGATGATGGCAACCGTCGCGTTCGAAATCGTCCGCAGTCTTGGGGTTTTCCGCCGCTACGGCACCCTGGTTGGCGCCGTGTGCGTGGGCTTCGTCCACCACGCGTTCTACGAGATCTTCGACCACCTGGGCCCGCAACTGCGGTGGTGGGAATGGTCGGTGCACAACCCGATGAACCAGCCGATGTTCGACTCCGTGCCGCTGCCCAGCGTGGTGGTCTTCGCCGCGCTGTGGCCGATGTCGCTGGCGCTGTGCGTGCAGTTCTTCGTCGGACGCCACGCCGACCGGGGCCGCCGCTTCACCGGTATCCAGATCGCTTGGCGCACTGTGGTGGCCGGGGTGTTGGCGTCTTTGGGCACCGCGATCCTGCCGCTGCCCGCGACCGTGATCGGCGGCGTGACGGGGAGTTCCACCGCGGGTGGCATCGCCTACGCCGCCGAACTGGTGGCTGTCTGCGCCGTGGCAATCTGGGCACTGGTCACCCAATGGCGCCGACTGCGCAGCACCGCCGCCAGCCCGACCGAACCACGCTATGTGAGCCCGCCGTGGTTGGTCGGCTACGGCGTCGCTTACCTGGTGATCATGGCAGTTCTTTGGCTCAGCGCGCTGCCGGACTACTTTGGCGCGGTCAATGGCGTTACCGCACAAGGAGATCCGACCGGCAGCCTGTGGTATACGGCGATGTGCTTCGGTATTGCGGTGGCGTGCGTGGTGGCGGTGCGCACCGTGGCACGGACGCCGTCGGATGCGCCGCTGCCGGTTACCGCGTCGACGTAGCCGTCAGAGAAAATCCTCTCACGAGAAATCCGTAGCTTCAATTACGCGGCACGCTCGACGCCCGTTTTTGAGGCCAGGTACTTTTTCGGGCCGCCAGGGGTCCCTGATTGCAATAACCATCAGCAGACCGCCCGTACCGCAGTCGGGTTCATGTCGAGGCTTCAGTACGCGCTCGTGCTGGGCACTCGACAAGCAAAAGCCTTGTGGGCGTTGACTGTGCGCTGACGTTCACAAAGTTCGAGTAGCGAAGGCCCAGGGTGCAGGATCAACGCAAGGCTGACCGAGATAGCCGAAATGGCTGCGGGAACAAGCGTTCCCACAGCCATTTCGTCAATCTCGCGGAGGCTACTGCGTCGAAGTGATTGCCAGTACCCGCTCGGCCAGTTCCGGCCGGCACACGACCAGGTCGGGCAGCTTCGGGTCCTCGCGGTTGTAGACCAGCGGCGAGCCGTCGATGCGCGAGGTGTGCAGTCCGGCGGCGCGGGCCACCGCGACCGGAGCGGCGGAGTCCCACTCGAACTGACCACCGGCGTGGACGTAGATATCAGCCCGGCCCTGGATCACGGCCGCGACTTTCGCTCCTGCCGAACCCATTTCGACCAGAACGCCGTCGAGCGCATCCCGCACCGCGAGCGCGACGGCCGGCGGGCGGGTACGCGACACCACGATGCGCGGCGGCCCGTCGACCGCGCGGGGCGCGGCCACCTCGGGCGTGTGCAGCGTGGTGTTCTGCGCGGGCAGCGCGACGGCGCCGGCAACCAGCTCGCCGGATTCCCACAGCGCCACGTGCACGGCCCAGTCGTCGCGGTCCAGTTCGGAGAATTCGCGGGTGCCGTCGAGCGGGTCGATGATCCACACGCGGTCGGAGGTCAGGCGGGCGCTGTTGGCCCGCTCTTCCTCGGTCGCTTCCTCGGACAGCACCGCGTCGTCCGGCCGCAGCCGGGCGAGCTCCGTCATCAAGAACTCGTGAGAGCGCTTGTCCCCCGCGGCTTTCCGCTCGACAGCATCGGCGTTGGCGAACTCGGCCCGCACGTCCAGCAGCAGATCACCGGCGCGGGTGGCCAACCGCTCGGCGACATCGTGATCGATCATCACCGGCCCACCAGCAGGTCGACGACGCGCTGCGCCTGGGCATCCAGGTCACCCGGCACCAGAGCCAGAGCCGGGTTCTTCGGCCGCTGGTACGGGCTGTCGATACCGGTGAAGTGCGTGATCTCACCGGCACGCGCCTTGGCGTAGAGGCCCTTGGGGTCCCGGGCCTCGCAGTCGGCCAACGGGGTGTCCATGAACACCTCGAAGAACTCGAATCCCTGGTCGGTGTGGACCTTTCGCGCCAGCTCGCGGTGCTCTTCGAGCGGACTGATCGCCGGCACCAGCACGATCTGGCCCGAGTCGGCGAGCAGCGTGGCGATGTGGGCCAGGCGGCGCAGGTTCTCCGAGCGGTCGGCCATGGAGAAGCCCAGGTCCGCGTTCAGCCCGTGGCGCAGGTTGTCACCATCGAGAACGTAGGCGGGACGGCCCAATTCGAGCAGTTTGCGCTCCACCAGCATCGCCACCGACGACTTGCCCGAGCCGGACAGGCCGGTGAACCACACCGTGCTGCCCTTGGACAACCGGTCCTCGGCAGTGACGAGGTTGGCGTGCCGCACCGCATTCGGGGTGGCAGCCCGGCCGGCGGCCGGCGTGGTCTCGCGCACCATGCCCGCCGCGACGGTGCCGTTGGTGTCCGGGTCGATCAGGATGAACGAGCCGGTCACCGCGTTGCGCGAGTACTCGTCGAGCAGCAGCGGCTGCTGCGTGCGCAGCGTGACGCGGCCAAGTTCGTTGAGCTTCAACGCCGTTGCGCTCTTGTCCCGGTGCAGGGTGTTGACGTCCAGCCGGTAGTCCAGGTCAGTCACCCGGGCCCGCGTGGTGCGGGTGGTGTGCTTGATGATGTAGTCCCGACCCGGCTCGAGCGTCGCGTCATCGGACATCCAGCACACCGTGGCGTCGAATTCCTGCGTGGTGTGCGGCTGGTTGTGCACACGGGCGATCATGTCGCCGCGCGAGATGTCGATGTCGTCGGCCAGGCTGACCGACACCGCCATCGGCGCGAACGCCTCGTCGACCGGCCCGGTGGGTCCGTCGATCGCGGTGATGGTGCTGGTCTTTCCCGCTGGGAGAACGACGATTTCGTCGCCGGGGCGCATGACGCCACTGGCGATGGTGCCCGCGTAGCTGCGGTGGTCGGCGTGCTCGTGGGTCTGCGGCCGGATCACGAACTGGACCGGGAACCGCACGTCCTTCAGGTTGCGGTCACCGGCGATGTACACCTCTTCGAGGTGCGCCAGCAGGGCCGGTCCCTCGTACCACGGCGTCTTGTCCGACTTGGTCACCACGTTGTCGCCGGTCAGCGCCGACAGCGGAATGGTGGTGACGTCCTTGATGTCGAGGCGGGCGGCGAACTCGTGGAAGTCGTCGCGGATCGTCTCGAAACGCTCACGGTCCCAATCGATCAGGTCCATCTTGTTGACGGCCAGCACGATGTGCTGGATGCCAAGCAGCGAGGCCAGGAAGGCGTGCCGGCGCGACTGCTCCAGCAGACCGTGGCGGGCGTCGACCAACACGATGGCCAGCTGCGCCGTCGAGGTACCGGTGACCATGTTCCGGGTGTACTGGATGTGCCCCGGGGTGTCGGCAATGATGAATTTCCGCTTGGCCGTGGCGAAGTAGCGGTAGGCGACATCGATGGTGATGCCCTGTTCCCGCTCGGCACGCAGGCCGTCGGTGACCAGAGCGAGGTCGGTGTACCCGTGGCCGCGTTCCTTGGACGTGCGCTCGACGGCGGCCAGCTGGTCTTCCATGACGGCCTTGCTGTCATAGAGCAGCCGGCCGATCAGCGTGGACTTACCGTCGTCCACCGAACCGGCAGTGGCGATACGAAGCAACGTTGCCATATCAGAAGTAGCCTTCCCGCTTGCGGTCTTCCATGCCGGCCTCAGAAATCCGGTCGTCTGCGCGGGTTGCGCCGCGCTCGGTCAGTCGGGACACCGCGGTCTCGGCGATGACTTCTTCGACAGTCGAAGCCTCCGACTCGACGCAACCGGTGCAGGTGACGTCACCGACGGTGCGGAACCGCACGGTCTTGGTGATCACCGGTTCGTTCTCGCCCGGCTTCAGGAATTCGTGCACCGCCAGCAGCATGCCGTCGCGCTCGAAGACCTGGCGCTCGTGCGCGTAGTAGATGCTCGGCAGCGCGATCTCCTCGGCGCCGATGTAGGCCCAGATGTCGTACTCGGTCCAGTTCGACAGCGGGAAGACGCGGATGTGCTCGCCCTTGCGGTGCCGGCCGTTGTACAGGTTCCACAGCTCGGGGCGCTGGTTCTTGGGGTCCCACTGACCGAACTCGTCGCGGAAGCTGAAGACGCGCTCCTTGGCGCGGGCCTTCTCCTCGTCGCGCCGGGCGCCACCGAAGGCGGCGTCGAACTTGTTCTCGCGGATGCCGCGCAGCAACGACACGGTCTGCAGCGGGTTGCGCGACGGACCGTTGTCGACGACGCGTCCGGCGTCGATGTCCTCCTGCACGCTGGCCACGACCAGGCGCAGGCTGTGCTTCGCGACCAGGGCGTCGCGGGTGGCGATGACCTCTTCGAAGTTGTGACCCGTGTCGACGTGCATGACGGGGAACGGCAGCCGGCCGGGCGCGAACGCCTTGATGGCCAGGTGGAGCATCACGATCGAGTCCTTGCCACCGGAAAACAGCAGCACCGGCCGCTCGAACTCCGCGGCGACCTCGCGGATGATGTGGATGGCCTCGGCCTCCAGCGATCGCAGATGGCTCAATTCGTATTTGGCGGCCCGGTGGTCCACCTTGGACGCCTCGGCGGCGTCGGGAGTGACGGTCATCATTTCCCCGTAAAGTTGGTAGAACTGGTCAAGTTAAGAACCATGGTCAGAATTTACGTGCCCGGTCCTGCGGTGTCAACGGTTGTAACCACCGAGATCAGTCCGCAACGACACGCACGTCAGCACCATCACTACCTGGCAGGTAATTGATCCGGCGAGCAGCCGAGCGAACACTTCGATGTCATGAGCCCGAGTACCGGCGCCGAGGTCATGGCGCAGTTCATCCCGCAGTCCCCACTGGTCGCCAAGCTGGGCATCGTCGCCGAGGCGCTCGACGCCCCCGAGGTGCGATTGCGGATGCCGTGGGATCCGTCCAACACCACGCTCGCCGACATGGTGCACGGCGGCGCGATCGCGGCGCTGGCCGATGTCACCGTGATGGCTGCGGCATGGTCGACCGAACAGGCACCGGAATCGCTGCGCGGCGTGACGATCTCGATGTCGGTCCAGTACCTGGCACCGGCCCGGTCCACCGACCTGATCGCCGTCGGCCGCGTCCTGCATCGCGGAAAGTCCTTGGTGCACTGCGAAGCCGAGGTCTCGACGCCGTACGGTGACCCGGTGGCCAAGGCCGTCGGCACCTACAAGATCGGCTGACCCGCCGAGATCAGTGGGGCGCCTCGAGGTCGTAGACGGTGGCGCCGCCAACCTCGAGCTTGGCGAAATGCCCCGTCACCCACGCGGTGATCTCCGCGGCACTTCCCCGTTCCCGACCACCGCCGGGGCCACGCTTGTGATCGCTGACGATGAAGTAGTGGATCTGGCCGTCCTCCACGTACTGGCGGAACTGCGCCAAGGTCGGCGCGTTGTCGCCGCCGGAGAATCCGCCGATCGCCATCAACGACTTGCCGGTGCTCAATTCCAGATCACCGGCCTGGAAGGACCCGACCGTCGCGGCCGCCCAGCGGTTGTCGGCACCACGGATCAGGTTCTCGAGTTCGGCATTGGGGCCGTCACGCTCGGGGCCGCCAGGACCGCCGCCCGGCCAGGCATCGCCGCCGGGCCGCGGCGGACCCGACATCGAGCCGGGCCCGCTGCTATGGGCTTGCGCGACGTTGTACAGCGTGAACGAGGCCGAGCCGGCCAGGGCCGCGGCGATTGCGATGCCGGCGATGACCGCCGTGATCCGTCCGGGGCGCGCTCCGACCGCCACGATGGCCACGGCCGCCAGAACGGCCACCACCGCGATGCCCCAGCGCAGGGCGGGCATCCAGTCCGGGGTACGCGACAGCAGCGCGAACGCCCACCCAGCGGAGCCGACCAGGAGCAACGCGAGGAGCAGGCGTGCCGACAATTTGCCTCGGCGCTGCCACAGATGCGTGACCGTCATACCGGCCAGCGCGGCGACCGCTGGGGCGAGCGCGACGTTGTAGTACGGGTGCACCGTGCCGTCCATGAAGCTGAACACGACGCCGGTCACCAGAAGCCAACCGCCCCAGAGCAATACACCGGCACGAAGTAGGTTAGGACGCGCTGCACCAGGACCGCCTGCGCGCAGAGCGCGGAGACTCGTCCACAGCAGCAGCACCAAGCCGATCAACGCCACAGGCAGCAACCACGACACCTCGACGCCCATCGACGGGCCGAACAGCCGGGTGATGCCTGCGTGCCCGCCGAAGAACAGGTTGTCGCGCATGCCCCCGCCGGGCCCGCCGCTGGGACGGTCGCCGCCGGTGATCCGCTCGATACCGTTGTAACCCAACGCCAGTTGCAGCAGGCTGTTGTCGGAGGACCCGGCGATGTACGGACGGGCGTCGGCGGGCCACAGGCTGACCAACGCGATGTACCAGCCGGCCGAGATCACCAGGGCCACACCAGACATCAGCAGCGCGCCGATCCGGCGTCCCACGCTGAACGGCGCGGCGACCAGGAACGCCAGCGCGAGCCCCGGCACCGGCAGGAAGGCCTGCAGCATCTTGGTCAGGAACGCGAAGCCAACGACCGCGCCGGTCAGCGTCATCCACCGGGCGGAGACGGTGAAGTCGGTGGACTGGATGGCCCGCACGGTGCAATAGGCCGCGGAGATCAGTAGCAGTACGAGCAGCGCGTCGGGGTTGTTGAACCGGAACATCAGGGCCGCAACGGGAGTCACCGCCAGGACCAGACCGGCCAGCAGGCCCGCGGCCGCGCCGCTGGTGCGGCGGACCGTCGCGTAGAGCATCCCGACGGCGGCCACACCCATCAGTGCCTGCGGCAGCAGCATGCTGAACGCGCTGAATCCGAACAGCCGGCCCGACAGGCCCATCAGCCACAAGGCGGCCGGCGGCTTGTCGACCGTGATGGCGTTGCCCGCGTCGAACGAGCCGAACAGCAGCGCTTCCCAGTTCTGGGTACCGGCCTGCGCCGCGGCGGCGTAGTAGGAGTTGGCCCAGCCCGACGAGCCGAGCGCCCACAGGTACAGCACCGCCGTCCCGGCCAGCAGGGTCAGCAGCGCGGACCGTTCCCAGACCGGGCGGGCCCAGATTGCCGGGCCGCGGCGGGCCTTCGGCAGCTGAGCGACGGTGGGTGCAGTGGCGATCACGGGTGGGTCTCCTCCGAAACAGTTGGTACGCGGGTCAATTCGTGCACTGGGTGGAACACCCTAATTTGAACGCCGTGGGTGGAACACCCAACCGCGCAGCAGCACGAACCGCACCGCGGTCGCAACCAGGTTGGCGGCCACCAGCACACTCAGTTCGAGAAGATGGTGGGCGTGCGGCGCGAACACGTGCAGGCCCGCCAGCGCGCCACTGGTGATCCCGAGGGCGATACCGAAGACGATCAATCCTTCGAACTGATGCCGGGTCGCGCTCGCGGCTCCCCCGCCCGTGACGCCGAAAGTGAAGCGCCGGTTGGCGGCGGTGTTGACGATCGCGGTGAGCAGCAGGGCGACCAGGTTGGCCGTCTGCGCGCCGAGCGCCGTGTGCATCATCATGAACAGCAGCAGGTAGGCCAGGGTCGACGCGACGCCGATGGTCCCGAACCGGACGACCTGGCGCAGCAGCGAGCCGGGCGCGGCTGCTTTGGTCGACGAACCCAGCTGAGCGGCAATGGTATTCACCGGGATGCTGCCGTTGGCGAAACCGCGCAGCAGCCGGCCGACGCCCTTGAGGTCCGCGGCGGCGGTGGCGATGATGTCCACCCGGCTGTCGGGGTCGTCGACCCAGTCGACCGGGACCTCGTGGATACGCAGGCCCGTGCGCTCGGCGAGTACCAGCAGCTCGGTGTCGAAGAACCAGCCGGTGTCTTCGACCAGCGGCAGCAGCGCCTGGGCCACGTCGGCCCGGATGGCCTTGAAGCCGCACTGGGCGTCGGAGAACTTCGCAGACAGGGCGCCACGCAGGATCAGGTTGTAGCAGCGCGAGATGAACTCCCGCTTCGGTCCCCGCACGACTCGGGAAGACCGGGCCAGCCGGGTGCCGATCGCCAGGTCGGAGTGGCCGGAGATCAGCGGGGCCACCAGCGGGCCGAGGGCGGCCAGATCGGTGGAGAGATCGACGTCCATGTAGACCAGCACGGGAGACGGCGAGTGCGACCACACCTCGTGCAGCGCCCGACCGCGGCCCTTGAGCTCCAGTCGCACGACGCGGACGTTGTCCAGTTCGGCGGCGAGCTCGGCTGCGACCCGTGGGGTGTCGTCGATGCTCGCGTTGTCGGCGATGGTGATCTGCACCGGGTACGGGAAGTGCTCTTCCAGGTGGCGGTGCAGCCGGCGGATCGAGCCGGGCAGTGCGACCTGCTCGTTGTAGACGGGGACCACGAC
Source organism: Mycolicibacterium llatzerense (assembly GCF_025331195.1). Classification (NCBI taxonomy): domain Bacteria; kingdom Bacillati; phylum Actinomycetota; class Actinomycetes; order Mycobacteriales; family Mycobacteriaceae; genus Mycobacterium; species Mycolicibacterium llatzerense. The sequence continues at coordinate 51,845 of NZ_LXOV01000018.1, forward strand.
GTCCAGCACCGGCACGCCGGCGGCCTGAGCAACAACCGCGGCATTCTGGCGGGTGGTGAAGCGGCGTTCCGTGTCGCTGTCGAGCAGGTTTGTCATGACACTGATTTTTCGGCCACAGCTTTAGGCCGCCATTGGGTGAAGCTATGCGGAAGCTATGTGTTTCGAGCCGGGCGGGTCAGGTCGTAGACAACGGTGTTGTCGACCGTGGTGGCGGTGAAGTGCTCGCTGACCCACGTGGCGATCTGCTGAGATTCCTGCTTGCCGTCGTCCTGGCCATGCGGTCCCCAGCCCATCTTGACATCGCCCTCGACGAAGTAGTGGACCTGACCGGCCGCGACGTACTGCTGGAACTGCGCGAGCGTGGGCGCTGGATCGGTGCCGTTGAAGCCGCCGATCGCCATCACCGGGACGCGGGCCGCCAGCTGATAGCCGGCGGCGTTGTTGGAGCCGACGACGGCGGCCGCCCAGCGGTAGTGCGCGGCATCGTTGCCCAACAGCGTGGTCAAGGCGGCCCCTGGAACCGGCGAATCGAGGAGCCCACCGCCCGGCCGAAACCCTTGCGGTGGTGCGCCCATCGCACGGCCCGATCCACCGGCCGAGGCCTTGCCGTGTCCGGGCCGTGGCCCCCAGCCGGCACTGTGCCCGCCGGGACCGCTCACGGACGGCATTGCCCCGGTATGCGAAACCTTCGCGGTGGCAATCGAATACGCGGTTGGGGCGGCCAGGCAGACCAGGACCGCCGTGGCCGCCGCCAGGCGCGCGGGTCCGAATCGTGGCGGCGCGAGCAGCAGCAGTGCGGCGACCGCGCCCACGATCAGTACCGACGTCCGCAACCAGGTCACCTCACCGCGGCCCAGCAGAATCGCGGCCAGCGCCGCCGTGGCCACCACGGTGCTCGCCATGGTCAGTCGGGCCTGCCACGCAGTGCGGTTGCGCCACAACAGGATCGACCCGATACCGACGCACGCGCCGATGGCCGGAGCCAGCGCGACCGTGTAGTACTGGTGCACGATGCCGTTGGCGAAGCTGAACACCGCGGCGGTGAACACCAGCCACCCGCCCCACAGGATCAGGGCGGCCCGGGTCGGATCGGTTCGCGGCGCCCGCCGGGTGAGCACCAGTCCGGCGACCAGACAGATCAGCGCCGCCGGCAGCAGCCAGCCCGCGTAGCTGCCCATGCTCGCACCCACCAGCCGGTCCCACCCGACGTCGAAGTTCGGGTTGCCCAGTCCGCCGGGCTCGTTTCCGCTGAGCCGGCCGACGCCGTTGTACCCCAGCGCCAGTTCGATGATCGAATCGTGTTGCGATCCACCGACATATGGGCGCGACGACGCGGGCCACAATTCGACCAGCAGCAGGTACCAGCCGCCGGAGACGATCATCGCCGCGGCGGCGCCGAGCAGGCGCCACAGCCGGGTACGCACCGACGGCGGCCCGGCCACCAAGTACGCAGCCGCGAAGGCCGGCAGCACCAGGAACGCCTGCAGCATCTTGGCCAGGAACGCGAACCCGGCGGCCACCCCCGCGGCGATCAACCACCAACGGCCCGCGTCTTTTTCGCAGGCGCGTTGCACGCAGTACGCACCGATCACGAGAAGCAGCACCAAGAGTGCGTCGGGGTTGTTGAACCGGAACATCAAGGTGGCCACCGGCGTCAGCGCGAACACCGCACCGGCGATCAAAGCGGCGGCAGGCCCTGCGGCGCGGCGCACGGCGGCATACAGAACCGCGACCGCGGCGACTCCCATCACGGCCTGCGGCACCAGGATGCTCCAGGAGCTGAGCCCGAACAGCCGCACCGAGAGGTCCATCACCCACAGTGCACCCGGGGTCTTGTCGACGGTGATGGCATTGCCGGAGTCGCTGGCGCCGAACAACATTGCGGTCCAGTCGCTGGCTCCGGCCTGTGCCGCGGCTGAATAGAAGCTGTTGGCCCAACCACTCACCGACAGGTTCCACAGGTACAGCACAGCGGTACCCGCCAGCAGCAGTCCGAGCTGGAGTCGCTCGCCCAGCGGGCGGCGTAGTACAGGAGTCACCAGTCTGATTGTGGGTGCGCTGGTTAGGCGGATGTCGAGGCGACGCTATGCGGTGGCTGTGAGGCTGAATCTGCCGGGCCAGCGGGCAGGCGCACCATGAATACCGTCGCTCCTGGTTGGCTGTCGACGCTGATGGTGCCGCTGTGCGCCTTGACCACCGCGGCGACGATCGCCAGTCCCAGCCCGGTGCTGCCGGCCTGTCGGGACCGCGACGAGTCACCGCGCGCGAACCGCTCGAACACCTCGGGCTGCAAGGTTTTTGGAATGCCCGGACCGTCGTCGGCGATGCTGATCACCGTGGCGTCCGAATCAGCGGACAGGGCGATCGTCACCGACGTGCCCGCCGGCGTGTGCGTGCGCGCATTCGCCAGCAGATTCACCAGCACCTGGTGCAGCCGCGCCGGGTCACCCTCGATGGTGACCGGTTCGTCGGGCAGGTCCAGCGACCAGTCGTGATCGGGACCGGCGACGTGGGCGTCGCTGACGGCGTCGACGACCAGTTGGGACAGGTCGACGGTCTCCATCTCCAGCGGCCGACCCGCGTCGAGCCGGGCCAGCAGCAGCATGTCCTCGACGAGCCGGGTCATGCGCGCCGTCTCGGATTCGACGCGGTTCATCGCGTGGGCGACGTCGTCGGGCAGCTGGTCGCTCTTGCGTTGCGCCAGTTCGGTATAGCCGCGGATCGCGGCGAGCGGGGTGCGGAGCTCGTGACTGGCGTCTGCCACGAACTGGCGTACCCGCGTCTCACTGGCATGACGGGCCGCGAGCGCGCCGGCGACCCGGTCCAGCATGCGGTTCAGCGCCGAACCCAATTGGCCGACTTCAGTGTGCGCGGCGACCGGGTCGACGTGCACGATCTCCGCCGGCAACTGCACCTCGCCCCGGTCCAGTTCGCGGTCGGCCACGTCGCGTGCGGCGGCGGAAACCCTTGACAGCGGGGCGAGTTGGCGCCGGATGATCCACACCCCGACCACCGTCGCTCCGATCAGCGCCAACGCTCCCACCGCGCAGAACATGCCGAGCACCCACAGCAGGGTGTTGTCGACATGCCTGGTGGGCAGACCGGTCACGATGGTCTGCGGACCGCCGTGCCGGGGATGCAGACCGATGACGCGGTAGCTGCCCAGCCCGTCGATGTCGATGGTCCGAACCTTGCGATCCGGCCGTATCTGCGCCAATTGCGCTGTGGCCGTAGCGCTTACCGAGTTGCGACTGCCCTCGGAGGTGATGACGCCCGCATCGACCTGGCCACGGAACACCACCGCCCCGACGGTGCCGACGGCCTGCCCAGGCGCGTTGAGGAAGCCGGGCCCGGGGCCGGCCTCGGGGTCGAAGCGCATCCGGAAATGCGGGTCCATGGACGGGCGCGGCACGCCGCCGGTCAGTGGCGGGGCCATCGGCGGGGGCGGCAGTTCGAAGATGGCGGCCGAGCGCCGGCCCGCCTCCAGCACCTGGTCGTCCAACTGATGCAGCAGAAAGCGTTGCAGCGCAAATTCGGTCGCCGCGCCGACCCCGATGATGACCAGTGCCAGCAGCAGCACCTGGGTGACCAGCAGCCGGACCCGCAGCGACCAGGTCCGCGGCTGCCAGATCCGCGTGCCGGCCGCCTCAGCGGGCAGGTCGGAGGACATATCCGGCGCCACGCAGGGTGTGGATCATGGGGTCGCGTCCGCTGTCGATCTTCTTGCGCAGGTAGGACACGTACAGCTCAACGATGTTGGAGCGGCCGCCGAAGTCGTAGCTCCACACCCGGTCGAGGATCTGTGCCTTGCTCAGCACCCGCTTGGAGTTCCGCATCATGTACCGGAGTAGCTCGAACTCGGTGGCGGTCAAGGTGATCTGCTCACCGGCGCGCGTCACCTCGTGACTGTCCTCATCGAGCACCAGATCGCCGACGACGATCTGCGCGCCACCGGCCTCGTTGGCCACCCCGGTGCGCCGCAGCAGCGCACGCAGCCGCAGCACCACTTCTTCGATGCTGAACGGTTTGGTGACGTAGTCGTCGCCACCCGCGGTCAGGCCGGCGATGCGGTCCTCGACCGAATCCTTCGCGGTCAGCAGCAGCAGGGGCAGTCCGGGAATCTGCTCGCGGAGCTTGCGCAGTACGTCGAGCCCGCTCATGTCGGGCAGCATGACGTCCAGCACGACGACGTCGGGCGGGTTGTCCTTGGCCAGCGAAATCGCGGTGGCACCGTCGCCGGCTGTGGCGATATCCCAGCCTTCGTAGCGCAACGCCATGGAGACGAGCTCGGCCAGGACGGGTTCGTCGTCGACCACGAGGACGTTGATCGGTTTGCCGTCGGCGCGGTGCATGACGACGCGCTGGGCTTCACTGTCACGGGCGGTGCTGCTGGGACCTGTCACAGCTCCATTATTCGCGCCGGCGTGGGCCAGTACTGTGACAACTCTATGTGCGAGCTGTGAATCTCGATCCGCCGAAACGCGAGATTAGCCGCTAGCCCTGGGGGTTGGTGTCGGGCGACTGTCCGACGAACAGCGGCGCCTTACCCGTGATCGAGGGCGCCGCGAAGGTGACCGGTGCGGTCGTGGTGGTGGAAATCAACGTGGTGTTGGCGTTCATCGTCTCCGATGGGCCGGCCACCATGCCGGCACACACCGCCGCCGCACCCATCACTGCGCTACCACCGATGAGGGCGATTGCCCACTTCATGCTGATGCCGGAAGTCTCTGTTCGACTCATGGCTTGCCTCCCGTGTATTTGGGACCACTGCGCTGCGCCGCGTCGTCGGGACGCGCGGCCGGTCATATGCCTCAAGTCAAGCGCGCCAATCTGGCAACGCACTGAATCGCTTCTGGCAGTTCGCCCTTCATAACCCGGTGATTCGAGTCTGGGCCGCAGCGGAGGCATCTGCGCCACGGCCCAGACTTCATCAGCCCGGGTCCTGCCCCGGGTACAGCGGAGCGGGCCCGGTGATCGCCGGCGCGGCGCTGATGATCGGCCCAACCGTCGTGGCGCTGACAACGGAACTGACTGAGGTGCCGTTGGCCGATGTCGATTGCAGGGACTGTGCCTGCGCTCCAACAAACACAAGAGTCGTGACACCGAAGATCATGCTCCCGGCGATAACGCCGATGGCCCACTTGTTGTTTGCTTCAGAATTCTTGGTTTGACTCATCGCGGGTCTCCCACCTAGACGCGATCTGCCACGATTTCGCCACACCATTGGGGCACGCAGCCGGCCATGTATTTTCAAGTCGCCCCGACCGTCAGGTATTCCACCGAATCAGAACTGGTCGGGTCACCAGCTCAGGAACAGGGCGCCAATCCCGCGCTAGTGCGCCGGGATCTCTTAACCTGTCCAGATGCGGTTTCCAGCGAGCGGCCCATGACGCGGTTCCTGATCCGCCGATTGTTCAATTACGCGATCCTGTTGACGCTGGCGACGTTCCTGACCTTCGCGCTGACGTCGGTGACCTTCCACCCGCTGGACAACCTGCTGCAGCGCAACCCCCGCCCGCCGCAATCGGTCATCGACGCCAAGGCACACGACCTCGGCCTCGACAAGTCGCTCTTGCCGCGCTACGCCCACTGGGTATCCGGCGCGGTCCACGGGGACTTCGGAAAAACCGTTACCGGGCAACCGGTTTCCGAAGAGCTGGGACGACGGGTGTGGACCAGCCTGCGGCTGGTGGCCATCGGGTCGATCCTCGGGTCCATCATCGGCGTGATCATCGGAGCATGGGGCGCCATCCGGCAGTACCGCCTGTCCGATCGGACCGTCACCGTGCTGGCCCTGCTGATTCTCAGCGCACCAACGTTCGTCATCGCCAACCTGCTGATTCTGGGCGCACTCGGCGTCAACGAGGTATTGGGCTTCCAACTGTTCCAGTACACCGGCGAAACCTCGCCCTACGCGGCGGGCGGCTGGCACGGGTTCGTCGACCGGCTACAGCACCTGGTGCTGCCGACCACCACTCTCGCGCTCGGCGCCATCGCCGGGTACAGCCGCTACCAGCGCAACGCGATGCTCGACGTACTCGGGCAGGATTTCATCCGGACCGCCCGCGCCAAGGGCCTGACCCGGCGCCAGGCGCTCTTCAAACACGGCCTGCGCACCGCGTTGATCCCGATGGCCACGCTGTTCGCCTACGGGGTCGCGGGCCTGGTCACCGGTGCGGTGTTCGTCGAGAAGATCTTCGGTTGGCATGGCATGGGCGAATGGATGGTGCAGGGCATCAACGGCCAGGACGCCAACATCGTCGCCGCGTTCACCTTGTTCTCCGGGACGACGATCCTGATCGGCGGGCTGCTGTCCGACGTCGTCTACGCCGCCCTCGACCCCCGGGTGCGGGTCTCATGAGCGTCCAGTTCGGAATTCCCCGCGCCCGATTCGCCTCCCGGCGCACTCTGGTCGCACGGCGGTTCGTCCGCAACCGTCCCGCGGTCGTCTCGCTCGTGCTGCTGGTGGCTCTCTTCGTCGGCTGCTACGCCCTGCCGCCGCTGCTCCCCTACGCGTACACCGACATGGACTTCAACGCCCTGCTGCAACCGCCGGACGGCCGGCACCTGTTCGGCACCAACGCCCTCGGGCAGGACATCCTCGCGCAGACGCTGCGCGGCATGCAGAAGTCGATGCTGATCGGCGTCTGCGTGGCGGTGATCTCGACGGTCATCGCCGCGACGGTCGGCTCGGTCGCGGGCTACTTCGGTGGCTGGCGAGACCGGGTGCTGATGTGGATCGTCGACCTGCTGCTGGTGATCCCCGGCTTCATCCTGATCGCGGTCGTGACGCCCCGAATCCGGCACGAGAGCACGGTGCTGTGGCTGGTGATCCTGCTGGCTGCGTTCTCGTGGATGATCAGCTCGCGCATGGTGCGTGGCCTGACCATGAGCCTGCGGGAACGCGAGTTCGTCACGGCCGCACGGTATATGGGCGTCAGCAATGCCCGGATCATCGCCCGGCACATCGTGCCGAACGTGGCGTCCATTCTGATCATCGACACGACCCTCAACGTCGGTTTGGCGATCCTGGCCGAAACCGGTTTGAGTTACCTGGGTTTCGGGGTGCAGCCACCCGATGTGTCGCTTGGCACGTTGATCGCCGACGGCACCCCGTCGGTCACCACATTCCCCTGGGTGTTCCTGTTCCCGGCCGGGGTGCTGGTACTGATCGTGCTGTGCGCCAACCTGATCGGCGACGGATTGCGTGACGCGCTCGATCCCTCGGCACGGCCGCGGCGACGGGTGGTGAAGCGATGAGCGCACCATTGCTCGAGGTCCGCGACCTGACCGTCAACTTCCAGACCTCCGACGAGGACGTCTCGGCGGTGCGGGGCATGAACTTTCACATCGCCCCCGGCGAGGTGCTGGCTTTGGTCGGCGAATCCGGTGCGGGCAAATCGGCGACGGCCATGGCGGTGGTGGGGCTGCTGCCCGAACACGCCCAGGTGACGGGTTCGGTGAAACTTCAGGGCAAGCAGCTCGTCGGGCTCGATGACGACGCCATGTCCGAGGTACGTGGCCGCGTGATCGGCACGGTGTTCCAGGATCCCATGTCAGCGCTCACCCCGGTGTATACCGTCGGCGACCAGATCGCCGAAGCCCTTCGCGTGCATGACCGTTCGGTGGACCGGCGTTCCGCACGCAAGCGGGCGGTCGAGTTGCTGGAGCTGGTCGGCATCAAGCAGCCCGCGGCCCGCGCTCGGGCGTTCCCGCACGAGCTGTCGGGTGGCGAGCGGCAGCGCGTCGTCATCGCCACCGCGATCGCCAACGACCCCGACCTCATCATCTGCGACGAACCCACCACGGCCCTCGACGTCACCGTGCAGGCGCAGATTCTCGACGTGCTGCGCACCGCCCGCGACGTCACCGGTGCCGGGGTGCTGATGATCACGCACGATCTGGGTGTGGTCGCCGAATTCGCCGACCGCGCCATGGTGATGTACGCCGGCCGGGCGGTGGAGAAGGCGCCGGTGTCGAACCTGTACCGCGACCGGGTGATGCCGTACACCGTCGGCCTACTGGGATCCGTGCCTCGACTCGACGCACAGCAGGGCTCGCGGCTGGTGCCGATCCCCGGCTCCCCGCCGTCGATGGCCAGTCTGGCGCCGGGCTGCCCGTTCGCGCCGCGCTGCCCGCTCGCCGACGACGACTGCCGGGCGGCTGAGCCTGCGTTGCTCGACATCGCTCCCGGGCACGCTGCCGCGTGCATCCACACCGACCAGGTGACGGGCCGCACTGCAGCCGAAATCTACGGGGTGGCAACCGAACCCGAGGTCGTTGCCGAGGACGACGTCGACCGGCCGGTGGTACTCGCGGTCAGCGACCTGGTCAAGACCTTCAAGCTCAGTGGCGGGATGCTGCGGCGCAAGACCGGCGAGCTGCGTGCCGTCGACGGTGTCAGCCTGCAGCTGCAGCAGGGCCGCACCCTGGGCATCGTCGGCGAATCGGGCTCCGGCAAGACCACCACGCTGCATCAGATTCTGAATCTGACCGCGCCGCAATCGGGTTCGATCACGGTGCTCGGTCACGATGTGGCCGGCCTGAATCGCGACACGCGGCGGGAGCTGCGCGGCGACCTGCAGGTGGTGTTCCAGGACCCGGTTGCGGCGCTGGACCCGCGGCTGCCGGTGTTCGACGTCCTGGCTGAACCGTTGCGGGTCGGCGGGTTCGACAAGAACCGCGTCGAGGACCGCGTCACCGAACTGCTCGGCATCGTCGGCCTGCGGCACGAGGACGCCGCTCGCTATCCCGCCGAGTTCTCCGGGGGCCAGAAACAACGCATCGGCATCGCCCGGGCACTCGCGCGTCAGCCCAAGATTCTGGCGCTCGATGAACCGGTGTCGGCGCTCGACGTGTCGATCCAGGCCGGCATCATCAACCTGTTGCTCGACCTGCAGCAGCGCTTCGACCTCTCGTATCTGTTTGTCTCGCATGATCTTTCGGTGGTCCGCCATCTGGCCCACACCGTGGCCGTGATGTACAAGGGCGCCGTCGTCGAACAGGGCGACGCCGCACAGGTTTTCGGTGATCCGCAGGATCCCTACACCCAGCGGTTGCTCAATGCCGTGCCGCAACCGGGAGGAGAGTGATGGGTTCCCGTCGCAGTCGGTTGCTCGTCGTGCTGGTGTCCATCGTCGCGCTGGTCGCCGTGCTGGGCGGCTGCTCGAGTGAATACAGCGGATCCAGTGCCGGCGCACCCAAACTCGGCGCGGCGAACGACCTCAACCCGCGAGACCCCGCCACCCTGAAGGACGGCGGGAATCTGCGGTTGGCGTTGACGGCGTTTCCGGACAACTTCAACACGCTGAACATCGACGGCAACACCGTCGACACCGCCTCGATCCTCAGACCGACCCTGCCGCGGGCATTCATCGTCGGCCCCGACGGTTCGACAACCGTCAACCACAACTACTTCACCGACATCCAGCTGACCAGCACCAATCCGCAGGTGGTCACCTACACCATCAACCCCAAGGCGGTGTGGAGCGACGGCACCCCACTCACCTGGGAAGACATCGCCGCCCAGGTCACCGCGACAACGGGCAAGGACCCGAGGTTCCAGATCGCCAGCCCCAACGGCAGTGAGCGGGTGGCCTCGGTGACCCGCGGTGTGGACGACCGCCAAGCGGTCATGACGTTCGCCCGGCCCTACGCCGACTGGCGCGGCATGTTCGCGGGCAACGGCATGCTGCTGCCGAAGGTGTCCACGACCGATCCCGAGGTGTTCAACAAGGGGCAACTGACCAAGCCGGGACCGTCGGCGGGTCCGTTCGTCATCTCGAACGTCGACCGCGGTGCGCAGCGAATCACGTTGACCCGCAACCCCCGATGGTGGGGCGCCCGGCCGCTGCTGGACAGCATCACGTTCCTCGTGCTCGACGATTCGGCACGCATCCCGGCGCTGCAGAACAACGCCATCGATGCCACCGGGCTGGGGTCACTCGACGACATGGTGCGCGCCCGGCGCACCAAAGGTGTCGACATCCGCACCGCGCCGGGCCCCACCTGGTCGCACCTGACCTTCAATGGCGCGCCCGGCTCGATCCTGCACGACCCGGCGCTGCGCCACGCGATTGCGATGGGCATCGACCGCAAGACCATCGTCACCGTCCTTCAGCACGGCCTGGTCGACAACCCGGTACCGCTGAACAACCACATCTACGTCGCAGGCCAAGCCGGCTACCAGAACAACAGCGGCGGGACACCTTTCGACCCGGTGGCGGCACGGAGCGAGCTCGACTCGTTGGGCTGGAAGCTGCCGGCAGGCCGCTCGGTACGGGAGAAAGACGGCCGGCCGTTGACCGTGCGACTCGTCTTCTATGACGCCTCCGGGGGGCGGCAGATCGGGCAGATCGCCCAGAAGACGCTCGCCGACATCGGTGTCCGGCTCGATTTGGTGGTGTCCTCGGGCGCAGACCTGTTCAGCCAGTACATCATTCCCGGCAACTTCGACATCGCCGCCTTCGCCTGGCAAGGCGACGCCTTTCCCTTGAGCGGCCTGACCCAGATCTATGCCTCCGGCGGCGAGAGCAACTTCGGCAAGGTCGGCACACCCGAGATCGACACCCAGATCGAACAGACCCTCGACGAATTGGAGCCCGCCAAGGCGCAGGCGCTGGCCAATCAACTGGACCGCAAGCTGTGGGCCGAGACGTTCAGCCTGCCGCTCGCACAGTCCCCCGGAAACGCAGCGGTCCGAAGCACTTTGGCCAACTACGGCCCAGCGGGCCTGGGTGACCTGAACTACATGACGATCGGATTCACCAAGTCCTGAGCTGCCGGATGGCCCGTGGCAGCCCGGCCGGCACCAACGACTCGGCGGCCGCGGCCGTCGCGATGCCCCGAATCATCAGGCGCACTGGGAAATCCAACGGCGCGTTGTCCAATTCTGTTGCCCGGTCGGGTAATTCGGCATAGTCGCCGGCATATACCGCGGCGGCGATGGTCAGTGCCGAGCCCTCCCGCATGTCGAGCACACTGTGGCCCGCACTGGGCAGTTCCAGCAGTACGGCGCCCGGGATCAGTTCGGCGACCCGCTGCGCCACGGCCGGTGGCGTGATCAGATCCCGGCCGCCGGAGATCACCACGGTGGGCCAGTCGAATGCCGGCATCGCGGCCACCAGGTCGAACGGTTCGGCGACGAATTCCGGGTCGCCGGTGGCGGATTCGCGGTACGCCAGCGCCGGGTCGATCGGCAGACCGTCGGGCTCGGGGGCATAGTTGAGCTCCTGGTAGCCGATGTGCTCGACCAGGTCAGGTTCATGCCGGTATGGCGTCTTGCTCTCGAACAGCAGCTTGGTGCTGTGCCCGATGGCATGCCACAGCAGGCCCCGCCCGGTGAGCAGCAATTCGAGCTGCTGCTCCAGTACGTCGGGCCCGACCAGGCCGTACAACCCGGTCGCCAGTTGCACCACCCAGGGCGTCAGTTGCCCGTCCGCGGCCAGACCACGCACCCGGTTCGCCAGGCCCTCGGTCGACGGGGCGGTGCCGTCCCACAACACGGCCCGGGTCGCGTCGCGCACCGCGTCGATGTCGTCGGCACAGAGCAGTGGTGAGTCGAGCACCATCGCGTGCACGTGATCGGGGTGACGCACACCGACACCCGCCGCCAGGTAGCTGCCGTAGGACGTGCCGTAGACCACCGCGGACTCGACGCCGGCGTCGTCCAGAACCGCCGCGATGTCGTCGACCGCGGCCTCGATAGTCAGCGCCTCCGCGGGCAGGTCGGCGCCGGCGTCGTCGTGCCGGGACATCCCGATGCCACGGTGCTCGACCATGATGACGTCCAGACCGGCAGCCGTCGCCCGCCGGCGCAGGTTCCGGTAATGCCCGATCGACGCCGCACCCGGCCCGCCCGGAATGATCACCAGCGGATGTTCGGCCGGCGGCCCGGTCCGCACATAGAACAGGTCGAATTCCTCTGCACCACTTGACTGGACCGGTCGCCGCACCGACCGCACCCCGGGCAGCGCCGCGAGCTTGTCGTGCGCGCGGCGGCGTTTGGCGTTCATGGTCATCAGCACCCATTGTGCCGCCTTAGGTTCGGCGCGAGCGTAAGCAGTGCCTGTGACTGTGCTGGTACGTAGAACTGGGATATGACGACCCTCGACCACCCCCGCACCACTGCCTGGGCCGACCTGCTGGCCGATATCGGCGCAGGCGCAAAAGACCGTGACCTGGAAGACGTGAATCCCTTTGACCAGGTGGTCGCACTGAAGCGAGCCGGATTCGGCACCCTGCGGCTGCCTGCTGAACTAGGCGGATCCGGACTCACTGTGCCGCAACTATTTTCCGCCGTGATCGACGTGGCGCGCGCCGATCCGGTGGTGGCCCACATCTTCCGCACCCACTTCTGGTTCGTCGAGGAGCGGCTGCGCACCCTGGACCAGCCGGGTTCTCGGGCCTGGCTGGAAAAGGTCGCCGAAGGCAAGATATTCGGCAACGCTTTCAGCGAGAAAGGCTCCAACGCGGTCGGCAGCCTGGTGTTCAACACGCGCTTGACCCCCGCCCGCGACGGCGGATACACCTTGACCGGCGAGAAGTTCTACAGCACCGGAACCCTGTTCTCGGATTACCTGACCGTGACAGCGACCACCGATCACGACTCGGTGGCGATCGTCATCGTCCCCGCCAATCGGGCGGGTGTGGAGATCGTCGACGACTGGGACGGTTTCGGGCAGCGCCGCACCGGCACCGGCACCACCCGGTTCCAGACCGTGACGGTGCTACCCGAAGAGGTGCTCTCGGACACGCCGTATGGCGCCGAGCCCGTGCCATCGGTGCAGTACACCCTGCTGCAGCTGTACATCCACGCGGTGGTGGCCGGAATCTTGGAGAACATCGTCGACGACGGAATTGCGCTCCTGCGGTCCCGGGAGCGCAGTTTCAGCCATGCCTCCGCGGCGTCGCCGACCGATGACCCGCTGTTGCAGCGCCAGCTCGGCGAACTGTCCAGTTCCGCCTACATTGCCCGGGCCGCGGTGCTCGATGCGGCGGCGGCGATCGGGGCGGCCATTGACTCGACCGGCCCGGACGGCGTGCCCGACGCAGAACTGGTCGTCGAGGCCCAACTGCAGGCAGCCAAGGTGAAGGTGCACCTGGATGACATCGCGCCACGAGCCGCCACCAAGCTGCTGGAGCTCGGCGGTGCCAGCGCGGCCAGCCGGCAACGCAACCTCGACCGGCACTGGCGCAACATCCGCACCATCACGTTGCACAACCCCGTCGGCTACAAGGCGCGCGTTGTCGGACAGAACCTGCTGCACGGCACCGCGATTCCGGCGAACGCCTACTTCTGACCGGTGATGAGGTCGGCGGCCTTCTCACCGATCAGCACGCTCGGCGCGTGAGTGTGGCCGCGGATGATCGTCGGCATCACCGAGGCGTCGGCGACCCGCAGCCCCTCGACACCGCGTACGCGGAGCTGCGGGTCGACCACGCTGGCCTCGTCGCTGCCCATCCGGCACGTGGTGGTCGGGTGATACAGCGTGTGCGACGTGGTGGTCAGTGCCAGCTCCAGCGTCCTGTCGTCTAGGTCGCGCGCGCCCACCGGCCGGGCGATGTCGCCGAGCAGTCCCTGTAGCGCGGGCGCCTGCGCGATGTCCGCCAGCATCCGAAAGCCCGCCAGCATCGCCTTGCGGTCGGCGCCCTCGGGATCGGACAGGTAGCGCGGGTCGATGATCGGCTTGGCCAACGGATCGGACGACGCGAGGCGGATGGTGCCGGTGCTCTTGGGCTTCACCAGGATGGGTCCCATCGCCACCGCCTCGCGCGGGTACGGCTCACCGATGCCCTCGTCGTAGAAGGGCGCCGGGGCGAAGATCAGCTCGATGTCGGGCTCGGCGAGATCTGGATCGCTGCGGACAAAGCCATACGCCTCACCGACATTCGAGGTCAGCATGCCGCGGCGGCGGGTCAGGTAGTTGAGCAGCTGCAGCGGCTTTTCTGCGCCGGTCAGCGTCACGCAGTCGGCATCGAAACCGAGCAGCGCCACGAGATGGTCCAACAGGTTCGAGCCGACGCCGGGTGCGTCGTAGACGATGTCGATGTCGTGCTCGGCCAGGTGCTCACGCGGACCGATCCCGGACAGCATCAGCAGCTGCGGGCTGTTGATCGCGCCGCCGCACAGGATCACCTCGCGACGCGCCCGGACGATCTGGCGACGGCCCTCCGCCTCGTACTCGACGCCGACCGCGCGGCCGTCCTCGAACAGCACCCGGGTCGCGGTGGCACCCGTGCGCAGATGCAGGTTGGACCGCTTCAGGGCCGGACGCAGGTAGGCGTCGGCCGTGCTCCACCGGGCGCCGCGGCGCTGGCAGACCCTGGTCTCGACGAATCCCTCGTGGCCGGCCTGCTTGGCGGCCTCCAGCCACGCGGCGGTGATGCTGCGCGGGCTGCGCTGCGGGCTGAGCACCAGCGGCCCGGCCTCGATCCGGTCGAAGTACTTCTCGACGGCCGCGTAGGACCACTCTTCGCCGGCGAGCTCGCCCCACTCGTCGTAATCGGCGGGCATGCCGCGGACCCACATCATGGCGTTCATCGACGACGAACCGCCGAGGGTCTTGCCGCGCGGCCAGTAGATGCGGCGGTCGGCGAGCTCCGGTTGCGGTTCGGTCGAGTAATCCCAATCGAATTCGCTGCGGAACAGCTTCGCGAAGGCCGCCGGGATATGGATGAACTGGTTCTTGTCGGGAGCCCCGGCCTCCAGGACCACCACCTGCGAGGCGCCGTCGGCGCTCAGACGATCAGCCAGCACCGCACCGGCAGAACCGGTTCCCACGACGACGAAATCAGCGATCACCGCCGAAGTCTGTCACGAACCGACCTGGTCTAGGGGGTTAAGCGGTGAGCTCGATTCGCGTCGCGTCGCCGACGCTCGCATAACGCTCGGGGCTGCAGGTCAACACGATCACCTGGCCGTCGCCGCCGACCGCATCGAACACCTCGCCCATGCGGGCCAATCGGCCGGCATCGGTGAAACCCAGTGCGTCGTCGATGATCACCGGGACGGTGTCCTCTTTGGCCACCAACGCCGCTCCGGCCAGCCGAGCCACGATCCCCAGTTGTTCCTTGGCCCCACCGGACAGGCTTTCGTACGGCACGGTGGTGCCCGCGACGGTGCGACTGCAAATCCGCAGATCACTGTCGACCTCGACGGCGAAGCTGTCCCCGAACACGATGCGCCCCAACCGTTCCACCTCGGTGCGGAACGGTGCCACGTACCGCTGGCGGGCCTGCTCGCGGTGCCGGCCCATCACCGTGCGCAGCAGTTCAGCCGCTCGGGCGCGACGGCCCACCGCGGCATGCTCGGACTCCGCGTGCCGCAACGCCACCTCGGCGACATCCAGCTGGCTCTGCCGGCCCTGAGTCCCGTACACCTTCAATTGCGCTGCCACATCCCGCAACTGGTCATCGAGTTCGCTGCGCCGGGCACCGATGCGGGTCGAATCCGCGGTGGCAGCCGCTAGTTCCGCGTCCACGATGTCGGGTGTGGTGGCAGCCAGCGCGGCCGCGAGTTCCTGTTCGCGTGCGGTGGCGGCGGCAGCCTGCTCCCCCAGCGTGGCGACGCGCTGGGTCAACGCGGCGTCGTCTTCGAGCTCGCTCTGCCGAGTCAGTCGCGCGGTCGACTCGGTGAGCGCCGTCGTCGCGGCCGTCACCTTCTCGCGCGCGACCGTGGCCGCAGTCAGTGCGGCAGCCGCCGCGGCCGCCGCAGCAGTGGCCGTGTCGCGGCACTGCTCGTAATCGGTTGCCGCACGCCGCTGTTCGGCGTCGGCGGCCTCCAGCTCGGCCCGGGCAGCGCCGACATCGATGGGTTCGGTGTCGCCGAGCTGCTCCCGCAGCCCCGCCAGCCGAGCCGCCAGCGCCTCGACCGTATCGGCGCCGAGCAGGGTCTGCCGTGTGACCGTCAGCCGATCACGCTCGGCCTCGAGTTCGCGTCGCCGGGTGTCCAGCGCACGCGCGGCCTCCACGTCGGCTACGCCGTGCGGCCGGAGTGCAGCGGCCAGCGCATCACGCGCGGCGCCGAGAACGGCGCTGGTGTCCGCGGCCGGGGTACCGGGCAGCACCCGCACCGTCAGCAGACCGGGGAGCTCGACATCGGTCCGGCTGCCCGCGCTGGTGGCCCACTCGGCCCCGGCGGACAGCGTCACGTCCTGATCGCCGACCCGCAGCTCAACGTCGCCCTGCGCGACCAATTCGATTCGCGCCGAGGCGAGTTCCGCCGCGGCTGCGGCGCGGTCCACTGCTGCCGTGGCGGTCTCGACGGCACGCATGGCGGCGCTGGTCAGCGTGATCTTGGCCAGCTGCTCGGCGACCACCGCCAGTTCGGTCGCGGCAGACTGCACCCGCTCCAGCTGTCCGGCCAACCGGGCGGCTTCGGCACGCTGCGAGAGTTGATCCACCACCTGCCGCGCCGCGTCCAGCCGGGCGCGGCCGGCGTCCACCACAGAACGTGCCACGGCCACGGCGTTGTCTGCGGCCTGCTGGAGCTGCACCGCAACCGCCTGCTGCTGTCCGGCCTGCTCGGCCGCTGCAGTCAGCTCGCCGATGCCGGCGGTCCGCTGTGCGACGTCGGCGTGCAGCCGCTGCCGCTCGTCCAGTGCGCTGCGCGCTGCCGTCGCCGAGGCCACCGCAGCCTGCGCCTGTACCCGTGCCTGCGTCAGGTCGTCGCGGATTCGCGCCACCGCCCCAGCCGCCTCACGGGCCCCAGCCAGGCGCACCTCAGCCGCTGTCAATTGCTCAGCGGCCGTGGCCAATTCCGCGGTCAGCTCGCCGTGCCGCCGGACCGCGTCGTCGACCTCGGCCACCGCTGCGGTACACGTCGCCACCTCGGCCTGCGCGGCCTTCAGACCTTTGACGGCCTCGGCCCAGACACCGGTGGCGCGACCGGTTTGGGTGAAGTACTTCAAGAATTCGGCGTCGATCCGGTCGACCAGTAGCGGCTCGTTACCCGACAACGCCCCCTCGAGCGCACCGGCCTGACCCGCCGCGACATCGAGTGCCCGGGCCAGCGCGTCGCATCCGGCCAGATCGACCGGCACCATGGCGGCCGACTGCAGGATGCGTTGGGCCCGCCAGAGTTCGGTGTCGACGGTCTCGTCAAGCATGGCCCGCACCCGATCATGCGCCTCGTCGCCGGTGAGCTGCTCGCGGCGCGGCGCGAGGATCTTCAGCCGGGTCTCGGCCTTCTTGTGGAAGCGCTTGTAATACTCGAACCGGTAAGGGCCGGTGGAGATTTCAGCCGTCACCTCGGCTCCCACATCGGCGTGGGTCGGCTTGACCTGCTTGACCTCTTTCTTGGTCGAGCGGTCCTTGGCATCCAACAGCAGATCGAGCGCCTCGATCATGGAGGACTTGCCGATCTCGTTGGCGCCGGCGACCACCACCACGCCGCGATCTGGAAAGTCGATCTCGCGGTGGGTGATTCCGCGGTAATTGGTCAGGACCAGGCGGTGCAGCTTCATGCCGCTGTTCCCCGATCGACCAGGCGCAGCAGCAGCGCGAGCGCCGCGCGGGCGTCGTCGGCGCCGTCGCCCGACGCACTTGCGGTGCCGACCAGTTCGTCGACCGCCGCCGCGGCGAATCCGCCGATGCCCAGGTCCGAGAATTCGCCGTCCGCCGGGACCACGACGAGGTCGGTGTGCCGCTCCCATGTGGTCAGCGCGGCGAACAGCCGCGCGTAGCGATCCAGGCACGCGTCGAGCACGGCCTTGTCGGAGATCGTCAGCGAGCCCGTGAGCGCCAACCGGACCACGGTGCGTTCCTTGTCCGACAGCCCGTCGAGATTCAGGTCCAGATCGGCGATGTCGCGATCGGTGTCGACGATGCGGCGCAGCGTGACGAACCGCCACTGGCCCACACGTCGGGCGTCGACCTTCACCGTCTGATCCGCTTCATCGACGTCGACCACCAGGACGTGACCCGAATCCGCTTCGATGTCATCGTAATTCGTGACTTCCGGTGCGCCGGAGTACCAAATCCGGCCGGTGCTGCCCACTTCAGTGCGAGAGTGCTTGTCCCCCAGCGCCACATAATGCACAGCGCCGCGTTGCACCGCAGCTTCCACCGCGTCCAGCCGGATCAGCGACGGTTTGGTGGGATCAGGGTCCAGCACGTCAACCCCGCCGTGGCCCACCACAATTCGGGTGACGCCGTCGGCCGGAAGATCGGCCACCGCGTCGCCCGTCAGGTCCGTGGTGGGCGCCTTGGAGCGCCACGGCGCACCGATGATCTGCACACCGGGGCGCAGCTCGTGCACGCCGTCGAGCACTGTGACGTTCGGTGGGCATTCGGCCAGGAACAACGTGCTCGTGTACACCGACGCCGGATCCAGCGGATCGTGGTTGCCGGGCAACAGGAATACCGGGATCTTGATGGCCCGCATGGCCTCCAGCGACAGGCTGACCTCACGCGGGTCGAGCTGGTTGTGCTCGAAGACGTCCCCCGCCACGACGACGAACTCCGCACCGACCTCGGTGCACAGCGCACCGAGGCGGGCCACCGCGTCACGACGTGCCGCCGAGTAACGCGGTTGCGCCTCACCGCCCAGGAAATGCCGGGTCATGCCGAGCTGCCAGTCGGCGGTGTGCACGAAACGCATCTCGGCGTCCCCTTTCTTGCGCTGTTCGAAATCTCCTGCGGCGAGTGTAAATCCGGGCACCGACAACTCTGGGGATCTACGGTGGGCGGGTGGCCACCCGAACATTGATCCTGCTGCGGCACGCGAAATCCGACTACCCCGACGGGGTCGCCGACCATGAGCGGCCGCTGGCAAAGCGCGGCATTCGCGAAGCCGCGCTGGCCGGAGACTGGATTCGGGAACACCTGCCGTCCGTCGACGCCGTCCTGTGCTCGACGGCCACCCGAACCCGGCAGACCCTGGCCCGCACCGGCATCACCGCGCCCGTGACGTACGTCGAACGCCTCTACGACGCCACGGCAGGCATCGCCATCGACGTCATCAACGGCGCGCCGGAGGCGGCGAACACCGTGCTGGTGATCGGCCACGAACCGGTCATGTCGTCGCTCGCGCTGAGTTTGGCGTCGCCCGACACCAGCGATCGCGATGCCGCCGGCCAGATCGCGATGAAGTACCCGACGTCAGCGATCGCGGTCCTGCAGACCGACCGGCCGTGGTCGCAGCTGGAACTGCGCAGCGCCACGCTGGCGCAGTTCCACGTCCCCCGTTAGGAGTTGGTGGCGAGCGTCAGCTCCATCAGCTTGGTGGCCATGCCGCAGGTGTCCGCGCCCGGACCCTGCGGGTTGACCCACCAGCCCACGACACCGGCGGCGTCGCTGGCCACACCGCACGAACCGTTGGGGTCGTTCGGGTGCATGATGATCGACTTCACGCCGGCGATCGACTTGTTCTCGTACTTGTAGTTCAGGTGCTGGGCGACCTTGGTTTCCTCGTCGAGGCTGCCCTGCTCGTACCAGAACCGGGTGATGTCGATGAGGCCCGCCGTCTGGTTCAGCGCCTGCCACCGGCACACCGCGCCGACGAAGGTGCTCTGGATGTCCAGCGGGTCCGCGCCGACCGTCTTGGCCAGCACGTCGTTGGTCAGCACGTCGCATTCTTTGAGCAGGTTGGGGTACGAGTCCGCCGAGTGCTCGCTACCGCCGCCTGCGCCTTCCTTCAGCGCGGTGCCCTCGACCGACCGCGCACAGCCCACCAGCGCCAACGCCGACATCACGACGACCGCTCCAGCCAGTTTCCGCTGTGTCATTTCGCGTTCGCAATCGATTGCCGGGCCAGTTCCTTCGCGATGTCGCACGGGTCGGGGAACGGCTTCTGGGAGAAGCTGATGGACCATTCGATGAAGTCGTCATCGAACTGGATGCCGACCTCGCACAGGCTCTTGCCGATCATCGGGTCCTCACCGAGTGCGACGAAACCGGAGTGGCCCTGGATGTTGATGTCGTTGACGTCCGCGCGCGTCCGTTCCTCGGTCTTGCGCTCGCGGCCGATTGGGCTGCCCCGGTACCAGGTGAACGAGAAGTGCGGACCGAGGATGCCGCCGTTGACCAGCCACTGGCACCCGACGGAGTTCTTCGCGGTGTTGACGAGGCCGGCGACCTGGGTCAGCTGGCCGACGGTCTGATCACTGACGCCACCACACACCGGGAACATCGGGCCATGCTTGGCGGGACCGGATGCGGACGGGCCCGACTGGCCGCCCGCGACAGCGCCGCCGCCGTTGCCATCGTCCGAGCAGGCCGACATCGCCGGAATCATCGCCGCGGCAAGCACGGTCGCGGCGGCGGTCTTCACCTGTCTGCGGGTCACGCCATGCACTGTAGCGGCAGGTTCGGAGGTCAACCACCGACATGCCGACTGACCTGGTCTTTCTGCAAGCATTCTCGGGTGTGCCACAGTAACCGCATGCTCTGGGCACTGCTGCGGCAGTACACGAGGCCGTATCGGCGGCAGCTGACGGTGGTGGCGACGCTGCAACTGATCAGCACGCTGGCTTCGCTGTATCTGCCGACGCTGAACGCCCGGATCATCGACCACGGCGTCGCACGCGGCGATACGGCCGTCATCGGGCGGCTCGGCGCCATCATGCTCGGCGTCAGCGCGCTGCAGGTGCTGTGCGCGATCGGCGCGGTCTATTTCGGCTCCCGCGCCGGCATGGGTTTCGGCCGCGACCTGCGCTGGACGGTGTTCCGTCAGGTGCTCGGTTGGTCCAATGCCGAAGCCGTGCGGTTCGGGGCGCCCACGCTGATGACCCGCACCACCAACGACGTCCAGCAGATCCAGGTCCTGGTGCAGATGACCTGCACCATGCTGATCACCGCGCCGATCATGAGCATCGGCGGCATCGCGATGGCCGTGCACCAGAACGCCGGCCTGTCCTGGCTGCTGCTGGTCAGCGTGCCGGTGATGGCGGTGTGCAATTACCTCATCATCTCGCGGCTGCTGCCGCTGTTCCGCCGCATGCAACGGTTGATCGACAGCATCAACCGGGTGCTGCGCGAACAACTCACCGGTATCCGTGTGGTTCGGGCCTTCTTGCGGGAGGACGCCGAACGCGACCGGTTCGCCGACGCCAATCACGCCCTGACCGACACCACCATGACGGTCGGCCGGTGGCAGGCCCTGATGCTGCCCGCGACCACCCTCGTGGTGAATCTGTCGAGCGTCGCGGTGATCTGGTTCGGCGGTATCCGCATCGACCACGGCCAGATGGAAGTCGGCTCGCTGATCGCCTTCCTGTCCTACTTCATGCAGATCCTGATGGCCGTGTTGATGGTGACGATCGTGCTGGTGATCCTGCCGCGCGCGTCGGTGTGCGCCGAACGGATCACCGATGTGCTCGCCACCGAGCCGACGATCGTGTCCCCCGATACGCCTGTGGTGCCGGGGATTCGGCGCGGGGAAATCAGGGTGGAGGCAGCCACCTTCGGGTACCCCGGGGCCGACGATCCTGTGCTGCACGGGGTTTCGCTGACCGCCCGGCCGGGCGCGGTGACGGCGATCGTCGGGTCGACTGGCTCGGGGAAGTCGACGCTGATGGCACTGCTGTGCCGGATGTACGACGTCACCTCAGGTTCCGTGTCCGTCGACGGCGTCGACGTGCGGGACTACGACCCGGAACAGTTGTGGTCGATGATCGGCGTGGTACCGCAGCGCGGGCACATGTTCTCCGGCACCGTCGCCGACAACCTGCGGTTCGGCAAGGCCGACGCCACCGAAGACGAGATGTGGGCCGCGCTGGGTGTCGCGTCGGCTGATTTCGTGGCGGATCATCCCGAGGGACTCGGCATGCCCGTCGCCCAGGGCGGCACGAATTTCTCCGGCGGGCAGCGCCAGCGCCTGGCCATCGCCCGTGCGGTGATCCGGCGGCCGGCGGTGTATCTGTTCGACGACGCGTTCTCGGCGTTGGACGTCCACACCGACGCCCGGGTGCGGGCCGCGCTGTCCGCGGTGGCGGCCGAGGCCACGGTGGTCATTGTTGCCCAACGCCTTTCGACGGTCGCCGCCGCCGATCAGATCGTCGTGCTGGACAACGGCCAGGTGGTGGGTGCCGGCACGCATGCCGAGCTGAGCGGGTCGTGCCCGGTGTACCGCGAGTTCGCCGATTCACAGGCGATCGTGGCCGGAGGCGTGGCGTGACCCGGCCGCCGTCAGCCGCGATGCTGGCGTCCGGTTCGCGGTCCGAGGACTTCCGCGGCACGGCAGTGCGACTGGTGAAGCAGCTGGCGCCGGAACGTGGCCGGGTTGCCGTGGTGATGCTGTTGGGGATCGCGGGGATTGCCGTCGGCGTAATCGGACCGCGCATTCTGGGCCACGCCACCGATCTGTTGTTCAACGGCGTGCTCGGGCGTGGCTTGCCGGCCGGGATGAGTCGCGAGCAGGCGGTGGCAGCGGCCCGAGCCCGCGGCGACAACACTTTTGCCGATCTGCTCGCCGGTTCCAATGTCATTCCGGGACAAGGCGTCGACTTCAGTGCCATCGGTCATGTGCTGACTCTTGCGCTGCTGTTGTATCTGGTTTCGGCGGTGATGGTGTGGGTCGAGGCACGACTGCTCAACACCATCGTGCAGCGCACCATGTTCGCGCTGCGGGCCCGCGTCGAGGACAAGATTCACCGACTGCCGTTGTCCTACTTCGATTCCCGTCCGCGCGGTGAGATTCTCAGCCGCGTCACCAACGACATCGACAACGTCCAGACGTCGCTCACCATCACCGTCAGTCAGCTGCTGACGTCGGCGCTCACAGTGGTGGCGGTACTGGCGGCAATGATCTGGATTTCGCCGCTGCTGGCGTTGATCACCGTGCTGACGGTGCCGTTCACCTTGCTGGCGACGCGGATCATCACCAAACGGTCGCGGCAACATTTCATGGCGCAGTGGCGCAACATGGGCCGGCTGAACGCCCACATCGAAGAGACCTACAGCGGCTTCACCGTGGTCAAGACCTTCGGGCACCGGGCACTGGCCGAGGAGAAGTTCCGCGAACTGAATGACGATCTGTACCAGTCGAGTTTCGGTGCGCAGTCGCTGTCCGGGCTGGTCTCCCCGATCACGACGTTCATCGGCAACATCAGTTACGTCGGGGTCGCGGTGGTCGGTGGCATCCAGGTGGCGACCGGGCAGATCAGCCTCGGCAGCATCCAGGCTTTCATCCAGTACGTGCGGCAGTTCAATCAGCCGCTGACCCAGATCGCGTCGATGTACAACACCATGCAGTCCGGGATGGCCAGCGCGGAGCGGGTTTTCGAGTTCCTGGACGCGGAGGAAGAGACCACGGGGGCGGCGGGGGCGGCTCCAGGTCCAGGTCCAGGTCCAGGTGCGGCTGGGGGTCCGGGTGCGGGCCCGGTGTCGGACGCACCGGACCGGGTGGAGTTCGAGCGCGTCAACTTCTCCTACCGCCCTGGCACTCCCGTCATCGAGGACCTGTCACTCGTCGCCGAACCGGGCACCACGGTGGCCATCGTCGGGCCGACCGGCGCCGGCAAGACCACGCTGGTGAATCTGCTGATGCGGTTCTATGAGCCCGACTCCGGTCGAATCCTGGTGGGCGGCCGCGATATCGCGACAATGAGCCGCGCGGAGCTGCGGTCGCGCATCGGCATGGTGCTGCAGGACACCTGGCTGATCGGCGGCACCATCTACGAGAACATCGCCTACGGGCGTCCCGACGCCACCGAGGCCGAGGTCATCGACGCCGCCCGCACCGCTCGCGTCGACCATTTCGTCCACACACTGCCGAACGGATATCAGACGCGGCTCAACGAGAACGGCGTGAACATCAGCGCCGGCGAGAAGCAGCTGATCACCATCGCCCGCGCGCTGCTGCGGCAACCCCAGCTGCTGATCCTCGACGAGGCCACCAGTTCCGTCGACAGCCGCACCGAGCTGCTGATCGCCCAGGCCACCGCAGAGCTGCGCCGCAACCGGACGAGTTTCATTATCGCGCACCGGCTTTCCACGATTCGCGATGCCGACGTGATCCTCGTCGTCCAGGCCGGGCGGATCGTCGAACGCGGGTCGCACGACGAGCTGCTCCAGCATCGCGGGGCGTACTGGGAGATGACGCAGGCCTGACGTTCGCGCGCGACGCACGTCCACAACTGAACCGAACTTCACGACGTGGCAGTTTCATTGCATTCGGCCGGCCCGCAGGTCTGTTGCTTCGGCCCGCCGCCGAAGCAGCAGACCTGCGATGCGTCGTCACTATTGAGTTATCAAGGTGCACAACGTATTTAGGCAGCGGCGTCCAGTCGCATGGTGCGCCGGTTGTAGGCGGGAATCGCTCGCCGGTGTGGGTCGACGGTGGCCGGTGGGATGAGCCAGGGGTGTTTGTCCAGGCCCATGACGACGTCCCAGCCGTCGTGGTGGATGTTGGCGTGGCAGGCCGGGCACAGTAGGCAGCCGTTGCTCAGGCTCGTTTCGCCGTGGTGGGTCCAGTGCACAATGTGGTGGGCATGGGTGCGTCCCGGTGGTGCGCCGCATTTGATGCAGCACTGATCACGCAGATACAGGGCCTTGCGTAAATGCGCCGGGAACAGGCGTTTCTCCCGCCCCATATCGAGGGGCACGTGCTCGCCGTCCACCAGCACCGTGGTGACCGTGGTGTCGCAGGTCAGCCGATCCAGGGTCAAGGCGCTGATCGGCCCCATGAACTCCAACTCGGCCAAGTCCGGGGTGTCTGCGGGCACCGTCAGCAACAACTGCGTGCGCGGCGCGCTGGCGACGTCACCACCGCGGGCCGCGATATCCAGCACCGCCTCCAACGCATCAGCACGCCGCCGCCCCGCCGACCGCACATCCGGGCTGCCGTCGGGTTCGGGTCGCGGCGCGGACAACTCCTCCATCGCCGCGACATATTTGGCGCCGACCTCGGCATCCAGGTCCGCGCGGATTTGTAGCCGGCCGTCACTGGTCACCCGATGGTCGACGGTGTTGATCGAGCGGTCCTCCGCCGCGGGCACGCCACCCTCGGCGGCGGCCACCCGGTTCCCCAGCCTGCGGGCCCGGTCACCGATCGCCGCCGGAGTCGCCCCCGAGAAGAACTGCCCCAACAAATCGGTGACCTGGTCAAACCGGGCCGCCTCATCAACAGGACCAGGCGACCGTGCCCGAATGTGATTGATGCCCTTGACGATCGCATCGACGTGCTCGGCGGATATCGCCCCGTCGCCGGCATGCGCAGCCAGGGTGGGCAGTGCGGGTAGCGCCGCGGCAACACGCACCAGCCGCTCTGCCACACTCGGTGCGCACCCCAGACTGATCAGCAGCTCACGCGTCGTCCGCCCCTGCCCCGCTGCCACACCCAATCGGTCCAGCGCACCGGTCATCGTCGCCGCCAGATGATCGACCACACCCCGCAGGGCCAGCAGCACACGCAATGCATCGTGCGCGTCGGTCTCGGTGATGTCGTTTTGGATGAGCAGCTCACGCGCCCGGTCCAGAAGGGCGGCGAAACCGGATGAGGCGTCCATACTTCATTTTATCGAACATTTGTTCGAAGCGCAAGAATTCTGAGGCCCCTGAACCGCAACACACGAGGTTCGTGTTACCTACTGTGACCAGCGCAAACAAAGTGACCAAAGTTTTTTGGACGGCGGCAAGAACGAGTGCAGTGGTGCGGCAAAGGATAGACATGTCGCTGCCGCCGTTTTACGCTGGCGCCGATGCGGTAGGAAGCATCGGCCGAACGCCGAAGGGCAATGCCCACCTACGTTCCGTTCCGAAAACCGATGCACCATGCCAAACATCGAGAACCTCCGCAAGCAAGCAAAACTGTATGTGCGCTGGCATCGCTCCGGCTACTACCCGGTGGCCGCGCAGATCAGAGCCATGCTGCCGCGTTACGGCCACCTCACCGATGACCAGGTGTTGCAGGCGCCGTTCAAGCTGAGCGACGCCTTGGAAGTCGTTGCACGCCAAAGCGGATTCGATAGCTGGCAGGCGCTCAAGACAGGAGTGCAGAAATTGACCGGCACCGCCAAAGACCCCGCATCGTCAGTCACCCTTCAGATGAGCGAACCTCAGCTGTTCGTCACGGATGTCGCCGCGTCGTGCGCGTTCTTCACGTCGAAACTGGGATTCACCGTGGAGTTCAGCTACGGCGAGCCCCCGTTCTACGGCCAAGTCAAACGCGACAACGCCATCCTCAACCTTCGCCACGTAGACGAGCCGGTGTTCGTCGGCGATATCCGCGAACGGGAACAGCTGCTGTCGGCATCAATCACTCTCAACAGCGCCCAAGAACTACGTGAGCTTTTCCTCGAGTATCAAAACGCCGGCGTGAGTTTCCACCAGACACTCAAATTAGAACCGTGGGGCGCACGAACATTCATCGTCCGAGATCCGGACGGAAACCTCCTGCTGTTCAGCGCACCGGCCGATACGGCGTGACCCGTGGCAGCCACGCAGGTACCGATTCGCAGTAGCGCCGGTACTCGTCGCCGAATTGTTTCAGCAGGGTGGGCTGCTCGTAGACGTACACGAACGCGGCGGTAGCCAGCACGAAAATGCCTACGTACCAAAGCAGTACGGGTTGCCCGAGCACCAACGCCTGGCCGACGATCGTGGTCGCCACGGCGAGGTACATCGGATTGCGGACGTACCGGTGCGGCCCCGTCACCACCAGGCTCTGGGTCGGCGCCGCAGGCAACGGCGTACCCAAACCGTCACTCGCGAATTTGTAGATGGCCGCGAGCAGCACCGGGAGCCCGAGAGCGATCAGGATGACGCCGGCGATCCACCCGCCAGGCAAGCCGAACAAGTCACCGATCCGCCGCCATCCGGTGAGCAGGTACGGAATCAGCCCGGCCATCGTGCCGGGCACGACGATAGTGAAAACCGCACTGCGCACGAGGCTTTGGCGCCGGAGGGACGCCAAAGAGCCCATGCCTCAGGCCGCGAACGCCGGCGTCAGCTGGACGCGAATGACCGGATCGGACTCGAGTTGATGCCGGAGCGCACTCTCGAACTGCCAGATGGACGCGAGGTCATGGTCGAGGCGGCAGTCGATCGCAATCGGCGTACCGGCCGGCGGCGGACTGTCTGCGATGTGGTCAGCAATGGGTTCCAGCAGGGACCGCGGGACTGCCAGGTAGAAACCGGGGTTCGGGCCGCCAACTTCGGCCGCATACAGCAGGCCGTGCTCGGTAACGATGATGTGGGTGTCCGTCACCGGCACCGACCGATGGCGTTCCTCGGTACCCCATTCCGCTGCGGCCAGGTGCCCACTGACGACGTGCAACCGCACATCGTCGGTCAGGAACTTCGCGAAATCGCCCGCGCCGATCACGCGGGCGGAAGCGAGGTCGACATCCAGGCAACCGCGCAGCATCTCGCCGACGTAGTTGAACAACCGATCGCTCATCGCGCGCTCCCATCGGGCCGGTCCCTTGAGACTGCACCCGCGCGGTGGCGTAGGTCAATGGCTCAAAGCTGTGGACCCTCGGCGCGCAGATCGTCGACCGCGGTCATGGCGTCACGCAGCTTCGCGAGCCACTCCTCGGCATGCTCGCCGACGAGCCGGACCGACCAGGCGAGCGCATCAGAACGGGATCGCGCCACCCCGGCGTCGACCAGGGTGTCGAGCACCTGACGCTCCGGCTGCTTGAGTCGGGTCATCACTGGAACGGCCAAGTGGGTGAACAGGATTCGCTCCGACTCTCCCACCGCCACACCCCAGGCCACCTTGCGGCCGTAGCGGGCTTCCGCCTCGTCGGCGATGTGCATGCGCTCGGACCGGGTTTCCTCCCGGAACCGCGCAACCCGCCCCGAAGCCCGAGCGGCGGTTTCCGGGTTCTCCGGCTCGGGCAGTCGCCCGATGACGACGATCTCCTCGCGGTCCACGGTGACGCTCGGGTCGCCGGCGAACCACCCTTCTGGGAGCCGACCGGCGAACCAGTCGGCGGCGTCGCCCGCATCGGGCTGCTGCGCTTGTTGCCAGCCGCCGCGGCGGTCCTGGCCTGAATGATGTTGCCTCATGTTTACATGATTACACCGTTACAGCTGCAACGGAACGGCCTTTCGCCCGAGGCGAACGAGGTAGGGAAAAGGGCTCTCTCAGCGCTTGCGCAACAGCGCGGAACCGCCGAACACGACCAGCCCAAGCACCGCCAGCGCCAGGAACACCGCCCAGCCCGTGCCCACGAAAACACCGACCAGCACGATGGCGGCGATCACCGGCGACGCCACGAACAGCAGCATGCCCGGGTGTTCCTTCGCTACCGCGAGGGCACTCTTCGCCCGGATCGGGTCAATTTCTTTGCGCGCCATGGAACCAGGATGCCACCCGAGCCGACTAAAGGAAGAGATTCGACCGAGACCCACATCACAGCACTACCTATACCCCCTATGGGTATATACTTCGGTCATGAGTCAGGTACTTGAAGTTCAGGGAATGTCGTGCGGACACTGCGTCGCGTCCATCACCTCAGCTGTCGAGCCGCTGCCCGGCGTGACCGGTGTCGAGGTGGACCTGGCGGCCGGAACCGTACGAGTGGACGGCGAGCCTGACCGGGCCGCCGTTGCCGCCGCGATCGAAGACGCCGGATACGACGTCGTCCAACCAGCATGACCACGTCGGTCACGCTGTCCGTGGGCGGTATGACGTGTTCGTCGTGCGCCGCCCGAATCGAGAAGCGGCTCAACCGGATTGACGGTGTTCATGCCAGCGTGAACTTCGCGACCGAGCAGGCGGCCATCACCTACCCGGACAGTGTGACCACCGACGACCTCGTTTCGGCCGTAGAGGCCACCGGTTACACCGCGAGCATCGACAAGGCCGATGCCCCAACCGAAACGACATACCTGCCACGGCTGTTGGTGTCACTGACCCTCACGATCCCCGTCCTCGCCCTGTCGATGATTCCGGTCCTGCAGTTCCCGCACTGGCCGCTGTGGGCATTGGCGCTCACCACCCCGGTGGTGCTCTGGGGCGCCTGGCCGCTGCACCACGCCGCGTGGACCAACCTGCGGCACGGCGCGGCCACCATGGACACCTTGGTCTCGCTCGGTGTTCTCACCTCTTACCTGTGGTCGGCATGGATGCTGGCCATGGGCAGCGATCACCTGTACCTGGAAGTCGCGGCCACCGTCACGACGCTGATCCTGGCAGGCAAGTTCTTTGAGACCCGCGCCAAGCGGCAGTCCGGCGCGGCACTGCGCGCGCTGCTCGATCTCGGCGCCAAGGACGTTGCGGTGCTGCGCGACGGCCGCGAAATCCGGGTGCCCATCGACGAATTGGCGGTCGATGACACCTTCGTGGTCCGCCCCGGCGAGAAGATCGCCACCGACGGTGTGGTGATCACCGGGACATCCGCGGTCGACGCGTCGATGTTGACCGGCGAATCAGTACCTGTCGAGGTCGGCCCAGGCGACCACCTCGCCGGCGCGACAGTCAACGCCGGTGGGCGCCTCGAGGTTCGGGCCACGCGCGTCGGCGCCGACACCCAGCTGGCTCAGATGGCGCGCCTGGTGGCCGATGCCCAGAGCGGCAAGGCCGAGGTACAGCGCCTCGCTGATCGGGTGTCCGCGGTGTTCGTGCCGGTGGTCATCGGGCTGGCGCTGCTGACGCTGATCGGCTGGCTGGTTGCCGGCGGTTCGGTCAGCGCCGCGCTGACCGCTGCCGTGTCGGTGCTGATCATCGCCTGCCCCTGCGCCTTGGGACTGGCCACGCCGACGGCGCTGCTGGTCGGCACCGGCCGCGGCGCACAGCTGGGCATCCTGATCAAGGGCCCGCAGGTGCTCGAATCGACTCGCAAGGTCGATACCGTCGTGCTGGACAAGACCGGCACGGTGACCACCGGAAAAATGACGGTCGTCGCGGTACATGCCGAGTCCGACAACGTATTACGGCTCGCGGGTGCACTGGAGCACGCGTCCGAACACCCCATCGCCCAGGCCGTGGCGGCCCGTGCCGCCGAGGATGGCCCGCTGCCGCCCGTCACCGACTTCGTCAACCACGACGGTCGCGGCGTCACCGGCGTGGTCGACGGTCACGAGGTCGCCGTCGGACGGTACGGCTGGCTGGCCACGGAGGCCACCCCCGAATTGCAGACCATCGCGCACACCGCTGAATCCGAAGGCCGTACCCCGGTGTGGGTGGCGATCGGCGGCGTCATCGCAGGCGTCATCGTGGTCTCCGACAAGGTGAAAGACACTGCCGCCGAAGCCATTGCCGATCTCAAGAAACTGGGGCTGACGCCCGTCCTGCTGTCCGGGGACAACGCCCGCGCAGCCGGCGCGGTGGCTGCCGAAGTCGGCATCGAGACGGTGATCGCCGAGGTGCTGCCCGCCGACAAGGTCGACGAGATCAAGCGGCTGCAGGATCAGGGCCGCGTCGTGGCAATGGTCGGCGACGGCGTGAATGATGCTGCCGCCCTTGCCCAAGCCGACCTGGGACTGGCGATGGGCACCGGTACCGATGTCGCGATCGAGGCCTCGGACCTGACCCTGGTCAGTGGCGACCTGCGGGCCGCAGGAGACGCGATCCGGTTGTCCCGAGCGACGCTCAAGACCATCAAGGGCAACCTGTTCTGGGCGTTCGCCTACAACGTCGCGGCCATTCCGCTGGCGGCAGCGGGCATGCTGAATCCGATGATCGCCAGCGCGGCAATGGCTTTCAGCTCACTGTTCGTGGTGAGCAACAGCCTGCGGCTGCGTAGTTTCAAGCCCAGCAGGTAATCACCAGATCTTCACCCAGTCGACGAGCATCTCGGCCGGGTAGGTTCCCCCTGCGGGGTCGCCACCGCCGGAACCGGCGACAGCGAGGCCGAGAATCGGGAACAGGGTGTAGCCGGGATCATTGAAGTGCCAGTTGGGCAACGACTTTGCCGGGACGTTGAAGTACGGCTGCGCGCCGTCGGTGTAGTCCAGCCAGAACCGGATCCCGGCGTCGTCCCACTGGCAGCGCCAGGTGTGCCAGGCACTGTCCGGCGTGATGTTGTGCGAAACATGTTCGCCGCCATTGAGATTGACGTGCACCGTGGTACCGGGGGCCCAACTGCCGTTGCCGTACCACTCCATGATGTCGACCTCGCCACCGATCCCCGGGGTGTTGTTGGCCAGATACCAGGCCGGCCAGCAGCCCGGGGTCAGGCAATTGAGCTTGATCCGGGCCTCGAAGGTGTGGCCGATACCGGCGCGGAACGTCCCGAAAATCTTGCCGCTGTAATAGGTGTTCCCGTCCTTGGCGGCACGGATCACCAGGTTGGACTTGCCGTCCAGGAACAGGTTCTTGCGGTCGTTGCGGTACTGGCCGACGTGTTCGGGCAGCTCCCAATACGTAGGGTTCTCCATCGACTCGCGGGCCGTTGCGATCTCCCATTTGGAGGTGTCGGGCGACGAACCGGCCGGCCCGTCGAAGTTGTCCACGAAGATGGGCTTACCAGGCGTATCTGCACTGGCCTCGGCGATCGGAAGCGCGGCGGCCAACAGGCCCAGCCCCGCCATGGACATCATGCTGCGACGATCAATGTCTGGCATGTCTACCCATGTAAGCCGCGTCCCGGCCAAGGTGCAAGTCGGGGTGCCGCGCCGCAGCTAGTCCTCGTCGCGGCGGGCCCGGAACAGTTTCACCTCGTCACGGATGCCTTTCAGCCGTCGCGAACCGGCGAAAGACCAGTCGAAACCAGGTGCGTCACCGACCGCGTCGCGCGCTGAATCAGCGAGCAGGACGGCCCCGGGCCGGGCCACGCCCGTCACCCGGCTGGCTTTGTTGACGGCACCGCCGAACCAGTCCCCGGCCCGACTCACGGCCATCCCCGTCGCCATGCCGGCCTTGAGCCGCGGCAGGGCCTCATCGGCTTCAGCCGCGTCGACAAGGTCCAGGATCATGTTCAGCAGGGGTACCGGTTCCGGGCTGACGAGCATGACCTCGTCTCCGATGGTCTTGATGAACCGGACGGGCGGCTGGGCCAGGGTGCGCGCCAGATCGGCCAACCGCTGCGAGAGCCGCTCCAATCCTTCCGGCGGCAGTTCCTCGCCGAGGCTGGTGAAACCGACCAGATCGGCGAAGGCTATCGACACGAGCCCGGCGCCCGGCAGCGCCGGACCCGTCACCCGCTCGGTGGCAGCGACTTCCTGCTGCAGCAGCGCATGGAGCATCTGCGTACGGAGCATGTCCTGGGCCATCGGACCCAGAAGTGGCGCAACGTATCCGGTCAGCGCAGCGACAGCCTTGGCGTTCTCCAACTCGGTCGCGTCGGCCTGGAGGATCGCCGACAGCGCCGCAAACTGCATGACCTCGACCGTTTTCGCGAGACCGTCCGTCATCACCTGAACCACCGCGACGACCTGCTCGATCGGCAGTCCCATGCCCAGACATTGCTGCGCGTAGCCGACCAGCTGACTGTCCACCGTCAAGTACAGCGCGGCCGTCGGGTCATCGGACCGGGGGCGACCCGCCGCGTGCAGAATTCGTTGCAGCAGATCAATATCGATGTCCCACCTGGCCGCGATGTCCCCGGCCGACAGCCGAACACCGTCGTCGCCGAGAGCTCGCCGGGCCGGCAACAACGTCGGCGCAAAGGACTCGTCGATCTCCTGTGCGCTGAAGCCTTCGGACAGCAACCAGTCGGTCAGCTCTTCGCGGTCGGCCGGCTCGGCAGCTTGTTCGCTCACCCGGCCAACCTATCGTGCCTGACAGCCCCGCAGAATGGGCACATGACCGAGCCACAGATGCCGCTACGTACCGGACTGCCAGCGGTTGTCGGCGCCAACCCGCGGGTGTTGATCCTGGGCTCGTTTCCCAGCGAGAAGTCGTTGGACACCGGCGAGTACTACGCGAACACCCGAAACCAGTTCTGGCGGCTGCTGGGCTCGCTCGCCGGATTCGACGCCGAGCTGCCTTACCCCGAACGCATCGATGCCGTCACCGGTGCCGGTGTGGCGCTGTGGGACGTCGTGCACAGCTGCCGGCGGGTCGGCAGCCTGGACGCGAACATCGACCGGAAGACGTTGGTGCTCAATGATTTCAACGCATTCCTCGCCGAGCACCCGACGATCGAGCGGGGATTCGTCAACGGACTGACCGCGTTCACCCTGTTCCAGCAAGCCGATATCGCGCTGCCCGCCGCCCGGCTGCCGTCGAGCAGCGGAGCGTTGACCATGTCATTCGCCGACAAGCTCGCGGCGTGGCAGGCGATCGCCTTGGGCTAGACCTGCCGCCCCAACAGGCGTAGATCTGAATCTGGACCCAGGGGGCAGACATGCCACGGACCTGTAGAACACTGGGTGCGGCGCTGGCGTCGCTCATAGTCGTCGGCCTCACCAACGTCCCGACCGCCGCCGCGTACTCCCGGCCGGGCCTACCGGTCGAGTACCTGAGCGTGCCGTCGGCAGCCATGGGCCGCAACATCAGAGTCGAGTCCCAGGGCGGCGGTCCGCACGCCCTGTTCCTGCTGGACGGCTTACGCGCACAGGACGACGCCAACGGCTGGGACATCAACACCGAAGCCTTCGAATGGTTCTACCAGTCGGGCCTCTCGGTGGTCATGCCCGTCGGCGGGATGTCGAGCTTCTACGCCGATTGGTACCAGCCCGCCGTCGGGAACGGCACCACCCAGACGTACAAGTGGGAAACCTTCCTGACGAGCGAGCTGCCGGCTTGGCTCGCCGCGAACAAGCAACTCTCGCAAGGCGGTAACGCTGTCGTCGGGCTGTCCATGAGCGGCTCCACCGCCCTGATCTACGCCGCCAACTACCCGCACCGATTCCGCTACGCCGGCTCGCTGTCCGGGTTCCTGAATCTGTCCGACCCATTCTGGCCGCCGATGGTGAAGCTCGCGATGAACGATTCCGGCGGCTTCAATCCGGACGACATGTGGGGTCCACCGGGTGACCCGGCATGGGCTCGCAACGATCCGACGGTCAACGTCGGTCAGCTGGTCGGCACCGGCGCGCGCATCTGGATCTATTGCGGCACCGGCACACCCGACGATCTGGCCGGTGCGACGGCCGGCCTGCCGCAACAGTTCCTGGAGAACTTCACCCTCGCGTCGAACCTCAAATTCCAGGCCGCGTACCTCGCCGCCGGTGGCCACAACGCGACGTTCAGCTTCCCGCCGACCGGCACCCACAGCTGGGCCTACTGGGGCCAGGCGCTGCGTCAGATGAAGCCGGACATCCAGAACGCGCTCGGCTCGCACTAACCGACCGGAGGCCGCCGGCCGGCCCAGGGGCGCGCGCCCTCGATCTGCGCACCCAGCGACAGCAACGTCGCCTCGTCAAATGGCCTGCCCACCAACTGAATCGAGGTCGGAATTCCGGCGTCGTCCAACCCCCAGGGCACTACCGCTGCCGGTTGACCGGTGACGTTGAACATCGCCTGGAACGGCACCCGCGCGGCGACCGCCGCCAGGGTCGAGACGGCGCCGCGACGCTGATACTGCCCGACCCGAGACGGTCCGGACGCCGCCCCCGGGGTGATCACCACGTCGACGCTGTCGAACACGGACTGCACCCGCGCCGTCAACGCAGGCTCCGTGGCGCGGATCGCATCGATCCGCCGCTGGGAGATCAACCCACCGATCCTGGCGAACGCCCGGGTCCGACGGTCCAGCCGCTCCGGGTGCGGCAGCGCCGACACGTCGTCATAGACCCCGCGGAAGTAGCGCGGCAGGGCGTGGCCGTACACCGCCGACCGCGGGTAGTCAGGGTCTCGATGGACGACGTCGTGGCCCAGTTCGCGCAGCAACTCCCCCGCCTGCTCCACCGCGGCGCGTTGCTTCGCTCCCACCCGCGCGGTCACCAGCGGTGGCACCTTGGTACTCAATGCGATCCGCAGCCGGCCGGGCGCGCGCCGAGCGGCGTCCACGAAGCCGCCGTCGGTGGTGGCGTCCAGGAACAGCGCCGCGTCTTCGACGGTGCGGGCCAGTGGCCCGTAGTGCACCAGTCCGCACCACGAGTCATCGTGTGGGCTCACCGGCACCCGGTCCCGCTGCGGCTTGATGCCGAACAATCCGCACCAGGTGGACGGCACCCGGATCGACCCCATGCCATCCGAACCGAGCGCCAATGCGGCCAGGCCGGCCGCGACCGCGGCGCCACTGCCGCCGCTGCTGCCACCCGGCGCATAGCCCGTATTCCAGGGGTTTCGCGTCGCACCGTAGGTCAATGTCTCGGTGAAAGGCCAGATCATCATCTCGGGCACCGTGGTCTTGCCGAGGATCACCGCACCCGCGGCGCGCAGTCGACGTACCACCTCGGCATCGGCAGTGGCCGCCGCTCCATGGGCACTGCTGCCGTAGGTGGTCAGTTCGCCCGCCACATCGGTGTCGTCCTTGATGGCGATCGGCACGCCGAGCAGAGGCAGCCGCTCCCCCGCGTCCAGCCGGGCCTGCGCGGCCCGCGCCTGCGCTCTGGCGCTCTCGGCCAGAACGATGCGGTAACAACGCAATTCGGGATCGATGCGCCCGATGCGGTCCAGATACAGCTCCACGAGTTCAGGCGCGCTCACCGCACCGGCAGCGAGCAGCCGAGCCTGTTCGGCGGCGCCGGCGAACGCCAGCTCACTAGGGTCCATGCGGCGACAGATTACCCATCATCGACGGTGTTTGGTGGCGTACTCCCCCGGCGTGCAGCCGAGCATGGCCCGGAAGTCGTTGATGAAATGCGCCTGGTCGTACCAGCCCAAACGCACTGCCAGGTCAGCAAAGTCGAGATCGGGAACCGTCTCGATCTGCAGCGCCGCGTGCTGCAGGCGGTAACGGCACAGCACCCATTTCACCGGCACCCCGACGTAGCGGCGGAACACTCGCTGGGTGGTGCGCTCACTCCAAGGCGACAGCGCCATCACCTGTTCGACTCGGTGCAGCTGCGAATCGGCGCTGACCCGGTCCAGCAGCGTCGACAGGTCGCGAAACGTGGTGTCCGGATCGGTGTGACTGCCGATCGCGTCGTCGAGCGCGGCTGCCGTCTGTTCGATGTCGTCAGCGAAAGACACGGGCGTGCTGAACAATTCGTCGTCAATAAGTAACACCCGGCCCGTCAGCGCACCGGCATCCCGGCCGAACCGGGCCGCGAACCCACCTGGCCGGAACCGGGCTCCCACCACGGAACCCGACGCCGACAGCCTCGTGGTGAACACCCGCTCGACCACGCCGTGCACCAGCGTCGCGGGCAACGGCTGACCGTGCCGAACGTCGTCGGTACCCCATTCGTGCGTCAGGTGCACCGCGGGAAACGTGATGACGGTGCTGTCGAACGGCTCTGCGTCCCGCAAATCCCAGCTGACCGACCAGAAATTCTCGATCCAGACCGCCGCTGCGGCCGACGGCGGCCACTGCTGCAGGTCGAAGACCGAGCCCGTGTTGGCGCGGCCGACCACACCCAGCCGCGGGGTCGCTGTCGGGTTTTTCCAAGCCGCCACGCTCAGACCCTACGAAACTGGATGCCATGAGCGTGCAACCAATTCCCCAGGGCTACACCAGCCTCACCCCGTTCCTGGTGATCGACGGGGCTGCCGCCGCCATCGACTTCTACGTCGAGGTCTTCGGCGCTCAGGTGATCGAGAAGATGGACGCGAGCGACGGCACCGTGGCACATGCCGAACTGGACTTCGGTACCGGCCGGCTGCAGTTGTCTGATCCCAACGCCGACTACGAATTGGTGGCGCCGCCACGCAGCGGTCCGGTCACGCACTCTGTGGTGTTGTACTGCCCCGACGTCGACGCGGTGGTCGACCGGGCCGAGCGCGCCGGCGCGACAATCCGGGAAGCGACACAGACTTTCGTCACCGGCGACCGCTTCGCGTCGATCATCGATCCGTTCGGTCAGCGCTGGGCGGTGATGACGCGGGTCGAAGACGTCGACGCCGCCGAACGCGACCGCCGGTTGTCGGAGTGGGCGGCCGCCAACGTCTGACCCAGCTGGCCTACGGTGAACCGATGTCCTGTGTGTTCTGCGACATCATCGCCGGGAAGGCGCCCGCGATCCGGGTCTACGAGGACGCCGATTACGTGGCGTTCCTCGATATCCGGCCGTTCTCCCGCGGCCACACCCTGGTGGTGCCCAAACAGCACTACGAGAACCTGGTCGACACCCCGCCGGAGGTAGTGGCGGGCATGGCCAAACTCGGTCAGCGCATCGCCCAGGCGTCGCGCGAGTCCGGCCTGCACGCCGACGGCAACAACATCGCGATCAATGATGGCAAAGCCGCATTTCAGACGGTGTTTCACATCCATCTGCACGTCGTCCCGCGCAAGTCCGGCGACAAACTGGCGTTCGCCAAGGGCATGCTGCTGCGCCGCGACCCAGACCGGGAAGCCAGTGGAAAGATCCTACTGGAGGCGGTGGCGAGGCTCTCCGATCCGCAGGCAGACTTGAAGCCATGAGTATGCCCCTGTGGGAGAAGTATCTCGGCCTCCCGTTGCTGAAGATGCACGACCGGATCTACCAGAAGACGGAAGGCCGGATCGGCCACCAGTTCCCCGGTGTCCCGCCCAGCCTGTTGCTGCACACCGTCGGCGCCAAGACCGGGCTGGCGCGCACCACGTCACTGACCTACGCAAAGGATGGCGACGCCTACCTGGTGGTCGCATCCAAGGGTGGCGAGCCGACAGCGCCCGGCTGGTACTTCAACCTGAAAGCCAAGCCCGAGATCGAAATCAACGTCGGGCCAAAGCGATTGCCGGTCACGGCCCGCGTCGTCGGCAAGGACGACCCGGACTACGCGCGGCTGTGGCAGGTCGTGAACAAGAACAACGCCAACCGGTACGCGGGCTATCAGAAGCGCACCACCCGGCCGATCCCGGTCGTGGCGCTGACGCCGCGTTAGAGCAGCTGCTCGGCGAGCAGCCGTAGCGTCGTCTCGCGAGCCGGGGCGGTGGCTGGATCGCAGCCCCGGCGTGCGGCGGCGACGGGGCTGACCATCACCTCGTCGACGTCGAAGTGCGATGCCAGATACCGGATTTGCTGGGCGGCCTCGCCTGGTGAGCCGACGATGGCCCGCTCCATTCCGGCGGCCACGATGGCCTGCTGCGTAGCGGTGAGCTGGTTGTGCTCCGAGTCCTCTACCAGATCGAGCGCACGCAGGGGCTCGCCGGTACGCAGCCACGCCATCATCTGCAGGTTGGGGCGGATCAGCTGCTCGGCCTCGTCGCGGGTGTCCGCCACGCAGGCATTGACGGTCATGAATGTCGTTGGAGCGTCGGCGAATTCACTGGGCCGGAATTCCTCACGATAGGTGGCCAGCGCCTCTTCGGTGCCCTGCCCGGAAAAGTGGTGGGCGAAGACATACGGCAGCCCTTTGGCTGCGGCTAGGTGTGCCGAATACATCGACGAGCCGAGCAGCCACAGTTTCGGCGGGCTCACGGCGGCCGGGGTGGCCTTCAGGATGTAGTTCTTGTCCAACAGATTTCGCCCCTCGAGCGACACCTTGACCCCACCGGGGCTCATCAGCGCGACGACGTCGTCGAGGTACTCGGGAAAGCGATGGATGTCCTCGTCGGTACGCCCAGCTGGCCCACGCAACGCGATCGAGGTGACAGGGTCCGTTCCCGGCGCCCGCCCGATACCCAGGTCGATCCGGCCCGGCGCGGCCGCCTCCAGCAGCGCGAACTGTTCGGCGACCGCCAGCGGGGCGTGGTTGGGCAGCATCACGCCGCCGGAGCCGAGGCGGATGCGGTGGGTCGTTGCAGCCAGATAGCTCAACAAGACAGGTGGGCTGGTGGCGGCGACCGCCGGCATGTTGTGGTGCTCGGCCACCCAGTAGCGGGTGTAGCCCAGCTCGTCGGCAGCCTTGGCGAGGTGCACGGTGGCGGCGAAGGCATCGGCGGTGGACTGGTCGCTACGGACCGGGACGAGATTAAGGACAGACAACTGCACGATCTAATCCAACTCTTTCTCACCCGTTGGGATTCCCAGCCAACGATACGGCCACGGTGAACACGGCATCGAGCATGTCCGGGGTGAGCCGGCCGGTGAACGTGTTCTGCTGGCTCGGGTGGTAGCAGCCGAGGAGCTGCCTCCCGTCGGGAAGTGCGGCAAGCGCGCCGTGGCCGAACTTCGGATACGGCCGCCGGGCCCCGGTCAGGTCCAGCGCGGCCTTCCAGGCGAAGCCGCCGAGCGCGACGACGACCCGGACGTCCTGGCCCGTCAGCCGCCATTCCGCACTCAGCCACGGTTCGCACGTGTCACGTTCCGCCGGCGTCGGTGCGTTGTCCGGCGGGGCACATCGGACGGCGGCGACCACGCGAATGTCGTTGAGAGTCAGTCCATCTGCTGCATCGACGCTCTCGGCGCTGCTGGCCAGGCCGACGCGGTGTAGGGCCGCGAAGAGAAAGTCGCCAGACCGGTCGCCCGTGAACACCCGGCCGGTGCGGTTGGCACCATGGGCGGCGGGCGCCAAGCCCAGCACCCAGATGCGCGGCCGGGCCGGGCCGAGACCCGGCACCGGCCGGCCCCAGTACGGCTCGGCCGCATAGGCCTTGCGCTTGGCCACCAGCCGGGTGGCGACGTCCTCACGCCAGGTGACCAGGCGGCGGCAGCCACGGCACACCGATACCTGGGCATCGAGGTCGGCCACGTCGGAGCAGCGACGGGCCCTGGACCGGACCTGCGCCGCGGTGCGGGCGACGGCAGTATCGGCATCGGCGGGGTCCCCGGGCCAACCCGAGCCGGGCGGCACCGGGGACGAGAACAACACTCCGGTTCGGGGATGCGGCAGCACCCCCAGATTCTGCGCCCCGTCTGCGCCGCTACGCGGCGAAGCTGTCCAATTGGACGCTGTGGTACACCGACCGCAGCCGTTCGTAGCAGTAGCGGTTGTAGGCCAACGGCTCCAGGACGACCACTCGTGGCAGATACCGCCAGGCCAACCGCGCTGCACTGAGATAGAGGGCATACTCCAGCCGGCTCAAGGCTGTCGATCGAACATCGAGCAATTCACGCATCTTCGGGTGGGCGTGGCGCTCCCCCACTACCTTCGGGACACGCAACACGATGGGGGTCACTGCATTCCACAACGGAGCGATAAGGCGACGCAGCCGCTCAGGAACCAGCGCGGGCACGGGGAGAGTGCCGAAGCTGTCCTTGGCGTACTGCAGAAATAGATTGTCCGCCAGGTGTTCTGCGGCAACGGCGTCGTAGTACGTCAACATGTCGGCCAAGGTCTCGGGCAGCTTGGCCCGGGCACTGGGCAACTCCAGATAGCTAAGCATCCACCGCGCGGTCTGGTAGACGACTTCCCGCTCGCCCTCATCGAGATCGCGACTGCAAACCGCCACGTAACTCCGATAGTGGATATTCAACGCGCTCACCGCGATCCATTTCCACAGGTCCGGATCGAGCGCGCTGAACCTGGTGTCTGCGAACTCACCGTTGCCGGTCCCCTTCACCGCGGAATGCAGCCGCTTGAGTTCTTCTGTGTCGAAGCGCCGGTCTGATTCTTCGCCGAACAGCATCAGCATGGCATACGCGCCCGACCGGATGCCGCGATCGGTGAAGTTCTCCCGGAAGCGGCCGGAGTGGTCCACCGCCGCTGCGACAGGGCGGTACGCCACCTGGTCGAGCGCCAGGCGCCCGAACATCCCAAGGCCGAGCGGCGAGCCCGCCCACCATCGGACGTCGGCAGCCAGCTCCGCATGCGGCTGACCGGGACGCCATGGCTCGACTGCGGCCTCGACAGGTGCTGCCGTGCTCGTCATGCGCGAATCCAATCTGTCATCAAGCGTTGATAGATGAGATCAGGCAACCATCTGTCCACGCGTGTGTCAAGATTGTTTTCGTGAGTGGGTCAAGGCAGTACGGCGGCTTGAGCAGCGCCGACCGCATCGCTGAGCGGCGACGCCGTTTCGTCGCGGCGGGCCTGGACCTGATGGGCACCAAGGGCATCCCCGCAACGACGCTGCGCGGCGTCGCAGAACGGTCCGGGCTCGCGGCGCGCTACTTCGCCGAATCGTTTCCGACGATCGAGGACCTGCACATCGCGGTGTTCGACGAGATCGTGGCCGAGCTGGAAGAGCGGGGACTTGCCGCGATCGCCGAAGCCGATGGCAGCCCGAGGATTCGCGCGCGGGCGGCGCTGGGGGCGCTGGTCGACCTCTTACTGGCGGATCAGCGCAAGGGCCGCGTCATCTTGATCGAGTCCGCCGCCTCGCCTGCGCTCGGCTCGCGCCGGCTCGCCGAGGCTCAGCGGTTCGCCGGCATCGTCGCCGGACTGAACGGATCGGCCGCCGACGTGCAGCCACTCGACCTGCGCCTCGCCGCGCAGTTCGTCATCGGCGGGGTTGGCGAGACGCTCACCGCGGTCCTCGTCGGGGCGATCACCGTCGACCGAGAGCACCTCATCGACATGCTGAACGACCTGTTGTTTGCTTCGCTGCGCGCCGTCCGCGCGACAGCCGGTGCAGTCAGAACGGGATGACCGACTCGCTGTTGAGATTCAGCCACACCCTGCGCACCCACCGCCGAACCGGACCGGCGGACAGGTGGGCGATCAGGTCGCGGTCGTCGATCAGATAGCCCCCGGGCACCCGCTGCCAGAGGCTGGCAGTCCAAAGCTCCAGTGCCGCAACGGTTGTCACAGAACCCGGCGCGATGGCATCGAGGGCCGCATCGGCCACGAAAGCCGGGCGGCGCGTGCGCACAGTGCGACTCACGACGCGCACGTGGAGCTCGATCGCGGTCGCAGACACGTGCGCCCCGCGACGGCTGTCGCGCAGCGCGCCCATCTCGGCCAACATGGCCTTGCTGTACACATTGCCGAGAATACCGGTAACACGGACGTTACACAGGATTAATGCGCACGGCACATGACGCGAGTCTTAGCTGGTCGGCACGCGGCTCCTAGACTTGCCCCGTGCACACCGCGCTGCCGAGCCTCATCGCCGACCTGCCCACCGACGCCGTCGTCACCGATCCGGATATCGTCGCGTCCTACAGACAGGACCGCGCGCTCGATCCGGACGCCGGCACCCCCATCGCGGTGGTGCGGCCACGCACCACCGAAGAGGTGCAGACGATCCTGCGGTGGGCCAGTGCGCACAAGATCCCGGTGGTGCCGCGCGGCGCCGGCACCAGCCTGTCCGGCGGGGCGACCGCCGTCGACGGCGGCATCGTGCTGACCACCGAACGGATGCGCGACATCGTCGTCGACACGGCAACCCGCACCGCCGTGGTGCAGCCCGGCCTACTCAATGCCGAGGTGAAGAAAGCCGTTGCGGCCCACGGGCTCTGGTACCCACCCGACCCGTCGTCGTTCGAAATCTGCAGCATCGGCGGCAATGTCGCCACCAACGCCGGCGGCCTGTGCTGCGTGAAATACGGCGTCACCACCGACTACATCCTCGGCCTGCAGGTGGTCCTGGCCGACGGCACCGCGGTACGGCTGGGCGGGCCGCGACTGAAAGACGTTGCGGGACTGAGCCTCACCAAGCTGTTCGTGGGCAGCGAGGGCACGCTCGGTGTCGTCACCGAGGCGACGCTGCGGCTACTGCCGCCGCAGCACCGCGGGTGCACCGTGGTCGCGAGCTTCGACTCGGTGCGCGCGGCAGCCGGTGCCGTTGTGACCATCACCGGCCGGATTCGCCCGTCGATGCTGGAGTTCATGGACGACGTTGCGATCAACGCCGTCGAGGACAAGCTCAAGATGGGCCTGGACCGAAAGGCCAAGGCCATGATGGTGGCGGCCTCCGATGACCGCGGTGCCGCAGGCGTCGAGGACGCCGAGCTCATGGCCCGCGTGTTCACCGAAGCCGGTGCCACAGAAGTATTTTCGACCGATGACCCCGACGAGGGCGAGGCCTTCGTGGCCGCCCGCCGGTTCGCCATCCCGGCCGTGGAAGCCAAAGGACCGCTGCTCCTGGAAGACGTCGGTGTGCCGTTGCCCGCACTGGCCGACCTGGTCGACGGGGTGGCTGAGATCGCCCGCAGACACGACCTGCTGATCTCGGTGATCGCACATGCCGGGGACGGCAACACCCACCCGCTGATCGTCCACGACCCGAACGACGCCGAGAACACGCGACGGGCCAACATCGCGTTCGGCGAGATCATGGACCTGGCCGTGGCGCTGGGCGGCACCATCACCGGCGAGCACGGCGTCGGCCGGCTCAAGCGGCCCTGGCTGGCCGGCCAACTCGGGCCCGAGGTCATGGAACTGAACCGCCGGATCAAGACGGCCCTGGACCCCGACAACATCCTGAATCCGGGCGCGGGGATCTAATTCGGGCATTGACACATCCGGGGCAATCGCCGTACACATAAGACATGACGGCGATTTTGTCTCACGAGACATCCGACTCCCCCGTGGCGTTCCAGCTTGCCGATTCGGCCGGGTGGGTCGATCCCTTTTCGATGTACCGGTCACTGCGCGACCACGATCCGGTGCACCACGTGGTGCCCGCCGACAACCCCGCGGCCGACTACTACGTGCTGTCCCGGCACGCCGACATCTGGACCGCCGCCCGCGATCACCAGACGTTCTCCTCGGCGGAGGGCCTGACCGTCAACTACGGCGAGCTGGAACTCATCGGCCTGCAGGACAACCCGCCGATGGTGATGACCGATCCGCCCGTGCACACCGAATTCCGCAAGCTGGTGTCGCGCGGCTTCACGCCACGCCAGGTCGAGGCCGTCGAGCCCAAGGTTCGTGAGTTCGTCGTGCAGCGACTGGAGAAGCTGAAGGCCGCCGGCGGCGGTGACATCGTGGCCGAGCTGTTCAAGCCGCTGCCGTCGATGGTCGTCGCGCACTACCTCGGCGTTCCCGAGGCCGACCGCGACCAGTTCGACGGCTGGACCGAGGCCATCGTCGCGGCCAACACCGCCGAGGGCGGACTGGGCAGCGCGCTCGAGACACTGGGCAGCGCGCTCGGCGACATGATGGGGTACTTCACCGCGCTGATCGAGCGCCGCCGCAAAGAGCCCGAGGACGACACGGTTTCGCACCTGGTCGCCGCGGGCATCGGCGCCGACGGTGACATCAGCGGCGTGCTGTCG
Organism: Mycolicibacterium llatzerense; assembly: GCF_025331195.1. Lineage (NCBI taxonomy): Bacteria > Bacillati > Actinomycetota > Actinomycetes > Mycobacteriales > Mycobacteriaceae > Mycobacterium > Mycolicibacterium llatzerense. The sequence goes on from NZ_LXOV01000018.1 coordinate 95,753, forward strand.
ATCCTCGCGTTCACCTTCACCATGGTCACGGGTGGCAACGACACCACCACCGGGATGCTGGGCGGCAGCGTGCAGCTCCTGCACCGGCACCCCGACCAGCGCCGGCTCCTCGTCGAAAACCCCGACCTGATCACGGAATCCGTTGACGAACTCCTTCGACTCACCTCGCCGGTCCAGGGCCTGGCCCGCACCACCACGCGCGACGTGACCATCGGCGACACCACCATTCCCGCCGGCCGCAAGACCTTACTGCTCTACGGTTCGGGCAACCGCGACGAACGCCAATACGGTCCGAACGCAGGCGAATTGGACGTGACGCGCGCGCCGCGCAACATCCTGACCTTCAGCCACGGTGCGCATCACTGCCTGGGCGCGGCGGCCGCGCGGATGCAGTCCCGCGTCGCCCTGACCGAACTGCTCTCGCGGATACCGGAATTCACCGTCGATGAGGCCAACATCGAGTGGGCCGGCGGCAGCTATGTGCGACGTCCACTATCGGTGCCGTTTACCATTTGCTGATGGCAACCGACTGGCTGGCCGGCCGACGCACCGAGGTCGCGGCCGAGGCCATCCTGGACGCCGCCGACCGCTTGTTCGCCGAGCAGGACGCCGCGACCGTCGGAATGCTCGAAATCGCCAGGGCGGCAGGCTGTTCCCGCGCCACGCTGTACCGGTACTACGAGAACCGTGACGTGCTGCACCTGGCCTACGTGCACCGCGAGGCGTTTCGGGTGTTCGCTCACGTCGGCGAGCAGATCGCGGATATCAGTGACCCGCGCACCCGACTGCTCGACGGTGTGGCGATCGCGCTGCGCAACGTGCGGGAAAGTCCCGCACTGTCATCGTGGTTTGTCGCCACCCAGCGACCCATCGGTGGCGAGGTCGCCGCGCAGTCCGACGTCATCACCGGGCTGGTGGCGGCGTTCCTGTCCGCGTCGTGGCCAGAGCTGGAGACCGAGGCCGCGCATCGCCGGGCCAACTGGCTGGTCCGGATGTTGGTGTCGCTGTTGATGTTCCCCGGCGCCGACGAAGACGACGAACGCCAGATGCTCGACGAATTCGTTGTGGCCCAGTTGGTTCCGAAGGATCAGGCTTCCCAGTAGGCCCGGGCCTTGATGGCCTTCTTCGGAATCTGGTAGTCCTCGCGCAGCACCTTGACCACCGAACGGGTGGTCCGGTTGTCGCACGCCACCCAGCCGAAGTGATCGGACGCGTCGAACGCCGAGGCCCGCACGGTCTCGACCAGCGCCTCGCCGTTGTTCTTGCGGTCGACCCAGGTGACGGTCAATCCGGGGGCGCCGACGCCCACCTGAAGATCGCGGTCGTCGTCGTGACCGGCCTCGAGGTACACCTGGATGGGCGCCGCACCGATGGCCTGCAGCAGCGTATTGATCGCCGGCAGCGATGCGGCGTCACCGACCAGGACGTATCCGGCCGGCGCGGGCTCGGGCAGCTCGAAGCTGCTGCCGAGCAACGTCACCTCGAGGGTGTCGCCGGGCTTGGCGTCCTGGGCCCAGCGGGTGGCCAGGCCGTCGTGGAGCGCGAAGTCGATGTCGGTGGTCCCCGCGGCCGGATCGGGGTTGACCAGCGTGTAGCCGCGCTGGTGCGCCTTGTCCCCGTCCGGGAACCAGCCCCGGACCCACATGGTCGGATGCACGGGCCGCTCGGCCAGCAGGTTTCCGGTGGTGAAATGCAGCCGCAGGTAGTTCGGGGTGATCTGGGTGCGGCCGGTGACCGTCAGCTCGTAGTCGCCACCCCGCCACAGCTTGACCAACGCGCCCTGGATTCCACGCGACGGCTTCGGCTCGGTCATGTTGCACCCTCCAATTGGACTATTAGGGCAGCATAACCTAATTGAGTTCCTGGGTTGATTGCCTGCGATCTGCGCTGGCCGGCGCTATCTTCAAGCCGTGTTCGGCATCCTCCGGCCCTGCCGGCATCGACTCGGTAAGGAACTCGCCGCCGTCTGGACGGCCCAGTTGTGCGGGCTGTGCCTCGCGCTTCGCGATGACTACGGACAGGGCGGACGCGTCGCCACCAACTACGACGGGCTGGTGGTGTCGGCGTTGGTGGAAGCGCAATCCACCGCGGCACCCGGACGGCGCGAAGCCGGCCGGTGCCCACTGCGGGGCATGCGCAAGGCCGACGTCGCCATAGGTGAATCCGTCCGGCTCGCGGCCGTGGTCTCCCTGGTGCTCGCCGCCGCCCGGGTGCGCGATCACGTCGACGACGGCGACGGCGTGCTCGCCGCGGCAGGCGTGCGGCCCGCTGCCCGACGGATCGCCGACCGGTGGGAGCGCCAAGGTACGGGCGTCGGCACAGCCCTGGGCTTCGACACCGCCGTGCTGATGGACGCGATCAGTCGGCAGGCGGCGCTGGAAGCCGCTGCAACGCCGGGTAGCTCGTTGCTCGCGGTCACCGAACCCACCGAAACCTCGGTCGCCGCGGCATTCGCGCACACCGCGGTGCTGGCCGGGCGGCCGGGGAACGTGGCGCCGCTGCGGGAGGTCGGCCAGTTGTTCGGGCGGGTCGCGCACCTGCTCGACGCGATCGAGGATCTGCACGACGATCGGGTGCACGGGAAGTGGAATCCGGTGGCCGCCACTGCAGCTCCGATCGGCGACGTCCGCACGGCGTGCGACGACGCGGTACTCGGCATCGAGCTCGCCCTGGCCGACGTGGAATTCACCGACGGGCGGCTGGTGCACCGTCTGCTGACCCGCGAGTTGCGACGGGCCGTGACCCGGACCTTCAGCGGTGCGGGGTTCGAGGCGACGGATGTGCCGCCCGACGCCGGCCCACCAATCGCGTCATCGGGCGAGCTGCCGTTGGACATAGTCGGGATCGAAACTGGCGAAGAAGACCCCGAGAAGAAGGCCGAGCGCAAGGCCGGCTGGTTCGACGGCTGCTTCGCCTGCGACTGCGACGGCTGCTGTTGCGATTGCGATGGCTGCTGTGACTGCGACGGCTGCTGTTGTGACTGCGACTGCTAGTTCCGGACCCGGGTGAACCGGTGCAATAGCCACGACACCGGAATGGTGAACAGCATCGTCAGGGTGAACAACGCGAAGGTCGAACCCGTCCAGATGTGCTGATGCATCACCTCGACCATGACCAGTTCCATGATGACCAGATGCACCAGGAAGATCTCGTAGGAGATCTCGCCGAGGAAGACCATCGGCCGGCTCCCCAGCAGTCGCGCGTACCAGCCCCGGTTCCCCAAACCCAGCGGCGCGACGACCAGAGTGGCGATCCCCGCGTAGAGCACCGACTTCCACAGGCTCTCCCCCAGTGTGGCGGGTGAGGTGGTCGGGGCGCCGGCGAGGGGCGTCGACGCGATGAGGTAGCAGACCAATGCCAGTGGGATGCACAGGAATCCGTAGGCCCGCACACCCATCGCCGCCAGCACCGAAAGCAGCATGCCGCCGACGAACCAGATCAGATAAGTCGGCAACCACAGCCGGGCACCGTCGGGCAGGAAATGCGTGGTGTGCACCAACGTCAGCCACGCCAGGCTCAGTGCGGCCAACATCGCCAGCGCGCCGAGCAGCAGGGCCGGCCGCCACCGCCGCCGGCACAGCACCACCATCAGCAGGTAGGCCAGCGCCGGAAGGGCAACGTAGAAGGCAACTTCCACCGCCAGGCTCCACATCTGGGTGAGGCCCTGATGCAGCCAGGAGAACAGGTAGTTGTCGGTGTAGATCTGGGTCAGCGTCAGGTTCCGGAGCAGCCCCAGCCAGCTGTGACCGGGGTTCGGGCCGGCCGTTCGGAAGTGATACAGCGCGTAGGCCGCCAGCACCGTCACCACGTAGGCGGGCATGATCCGTCGCACGCGGTGCCAGGCGTAGCGCTGCACCGACGGTGCCTCGTAAGGCTTTTCGGCGTCGGCCCGGGCCAGCGCCTTGACCCACGGGCTGAACAACAGGAAACCCGACAGCACGAAGAAGATCGGCACACCGATCTCGGCGCGCGCATACATCAGCCCGACGTAGGTCTGGGTGTACTTACCTGTCGTGAACGCTGCGTGGGTCAGTACAACGAGCAGTGCGGCGACCGCACGGACCCCGGTGAGTGAATCAACCCGGGTCACTTGTACTTGCGCTTGCCCTCGCCTCGACCTTCGCTGTGGCCACCACGACGATCGTCGTCACGGCCGGGTCGAGACCCGCGGTCCGGGCGTGGCCCACGGTCCTGACGGCCACCGCGGTCGGAGTACGAGCCCCGGTCCGGGCGTCCGCCACGATCCTGATAGCCGCCGGAATTCCCACCCTTGTCCAGCTCCAGGTGGATCAACTGGCCCGAAATACGGGTGCTCTCAAGCTTTTTGAGCGTGTCCTTGCTCAGCTTGGCGGGCAGCTCGACCAGCGAGTGGTCCACGCGGATGCTGATGTGCCCGAAGTCGCTGCGGTTCAGGCCGCCCTCGTTGGCGATGGCGCCGACGATGGCACCCGGAATCACCTTGTGCCGCTTGCCCACGGCGATGCGGTAGGTCGCCAGATCTTCGCGCGTCGACCGAGGCTTGCGCTCGCGGTCGCCACGGTCGCCGCGGTCGTCACGATCCGGACGCTCGCGCCGCTTCTCCGGCGGGGGCTCCTTCATCAGGAACTCTTCGCCACCCTGGGTCTGCACCGCCAGCGCCGCCGCGATGTCCGCCAGCGGCACGTTGTTGTCGCGCTCGTAGTCCTCGATCAGCCGGCGGAACAGCTCGATGCCCGGGGCGTTGAGCGAACCGGTGATCGAATCGCCGAACTTGGCCACCCGCTGCGCGTTGACGTCATCGACCGACGGCAGCTGCGACTCGATGAGTTTCTTTCGCGTGACGCGCTCGATCGAGTTGAGCAGGTGCCGTTCGCGCGGCGTGACGAACAGCAGCGCGGTACCCGAGCGGCCGGCCCGGCCGGTGCGCCCGATGCGGTGCACGTAGGACTCGGGGTCGTGCGGGATGTCGTAGTTCAGCACATGCGAGATGCGTTCGACGTCCAGACCACGGGCCGCCACGTCGGTCGCGATCAGGATGTCGATCGAGCCGTCCTTGAGCCCGTTGATCGTGCGCTCGCGGACCGCCTGGGCGATGTCACCGTTGATCGCGGCCGCGGAAAACCCACGGGCCCTGAGCTTTTCGGCGACTTCCTCGGTGGCCTGCTTGGTCCGGACGAAGACGATCATCGCCTCGAACGGCTCGACCTCGAGCAGCCGGGTGATGGCATCCATCTTGCGCGCGCCGGCCACCTGGATGTAGCGCTGGGTGATGTTCTCGGCGGTCTGCGCCTTGGCCTTGATGGTCACCTCGACCGGGTCGTGCAGGTACTTCGAGGTGATCTTCTTGATGGCCGGCGGCATGGTCGCCGAGAACAGCGCGACCTGCTTGTATTCGGGGGTGTCCGCCAGGATGCGCTCGACATCCTCGGCGAAGCCCATCTGCAGCATCTCGTCGGCCTCGTCGAGCACCAGGTAGTCCAGGTGCGAGAGGTTCAGGCTGCCCTTCGACAGGTGATCGATGACCCGGCCCGGGGTGCCCACCACGACCTGGGCGCCACGCTTGAGCCCGGCCAGCTGCGGCGTGTAGGACGACCCTCCGTAGATCGCCAGCACGTTGACGTTCAGGTGCGCGCCGTACTTGCCGAATGCCTCGGCCACCTGCAAGGCGAGCTCGCGGGTCGGCGCCAGCACCAGACACTGGGTGTTACGGCTGGTGGGGTCGATCTTGGACAGCACCGGAACCGCGAATGCGGCGGTCTTGCCGGTGCCGGTCTGGGCGAGACCGACGACGTCGGATCCGCTCAGCATCGCGGGGATGGTCGCGGCCTGGATGGGCGAAGGTGACTCGTATCCGACGTCGGTCAGCGCGCGCAGCACCTCCGGGCGGATGTTCAGGTCGGCGAAGGTGACCTCGTCGCTGGACTCAGCGGAGGTTTCAGCAGTGACCTCGGCGCTGGACTCAACGGAGGTTTCAGAAGTGGTGTTGCTGCCGCCCGAATCCGGGTCGGTCTCGGGCGAAGACGTCGTCATTATGCGAGAAGTCTAGAGGGTCATCGGGCCAGGTACGCCCCGCATGGCTGACCAGACTCCCCCTGGTCCGCCTTATAGGGTGGCCGGGTGCGCTGCGCCGAACCGAAACTGATGACGATCGCGGTGGCCGCACTCGCGGCGGCAGGCCTGTCCGCTTGCGGGTCGGGCGACTCCACCGCCTCCAAGACGCCCGATCCGACCGCGCCGGCCGCCGCCAAGAAAACCGCCGCGCCGACCGTCGTCGCAGGTCCGAAGACCAGCGCGGCTCCGGCCGACCCCTGCGCCGTCAGTCTCACGGCCCCCGATATCGCCAAGGCGGTGTCCACACTGCCCGCCGACCCCCGCAGCAAGCAGGGCTGGAGCCCGGAGCCACTGGCCGGCAACTACAACCAGTGCGCACCACTGTCGGTGGTCATTGTGAAAGCGAACACCAACGGCGAGCAGCCGAACACCCGCGCGGTGATGTTCCACCTGGGCCAACTGATCCCGACGGGGGTGCCCGACACGTACGGGTTCAACGGCATCGACCTGGCCGCGACCACCGGCGACACCGTCGCGCTGAGTTACACCAACCCGGCCAGTGGGCTCAAGAGCGTCGTGCGGTTCCACTGGAACGGCAATGGCGTCGAGCTGATCGGCAACACGCACTAGGCGCGCAGCACCTTGTCCATGGCCTTGCCCTTGGCCAGCTCGTCGACCAGCTTGTCCAGATAGCGGATCTTCTGCATCAGCGGGTCCTCGACGTTCTCGACGCGGACGCCGCACACCAGCCCGGTGATCAGTGCCGCGTTCGGGTTCAGCGTCGCCGCGGCGAAGAAGTCCTCGAAGGTCGTCTCGGTTTTGAGATGCGCAGCCAGCGCGGCCTGATCGAAACCCGTCAGCCAGCAGATGACCTGATCCAGCTCAGCAGTCGTGCGCCCCTTCTTCTCCACCTTGTTGACGTAGTGGGGATAGACCGACGCGACGCTGGTGGTGAAAATCCTGCTCACTCCAGCCAAGGTAGCCCCGGTCTGTCGGCGGGCTGCCATATGGTGGCGACGTGTTCCTCAGTCCCGGCAAGCACTCCGATGGTGAGGACGCCGCTGTGATTTACAGCGCGTCCGACCTCGCCGCCGCGGCGCGCTGCGAGTACGCGCTGCTGCGCCGGTTCGACGGGCTGCTGGGCCGGGGACCGAAAGCCGTCGTGGACGACGATCTGCTGGCCCGTACCGCCGAACTCGGTGACACCCACGAGCAGCGGCACCTGGAACAGCTGGCCGCATCCCCCGTACAACGTCGGGAAAACTGGCCCGCACTGCCTCGCGCGCGGAGTTTCTGTCCGGTCAATTCGACTGACAGCTGGCGGGTCTGCAGCTTGTTGCCGAACACCCGCTCGGACTCGTCGGGCCGGCCGAAGTAGCCCCGGCCGATGTTGTTGCCGTGCAACCAGATTTCGCCGACCGTGCCGTCCGCGGCCTCGTCGCCGTCGGGGGTCACGATCGTCACCCACTGGTCGGGGATGGCCCGTCCGCACGACACGTGGGGGACCGCGCCGTCGGCATGCCGACGGCGCGGTCCCCCACGTGTCGTGCGGACGGGCCATCCCCGACCAGTGGGTGACGATCGTGACCCCCGACGGCGACGAGGCCGCGGACGGCACGGTCGGCGAAATCTGGTTGCACGGCAACAACATCGGCCGGGGCTACTTCGGCCGGCCCGACGAGTCCGAGCGGGTGTTCGGCAACAAGCTGCAGACCCGCCAGACCGTCAGCCACGCCGATGGCGCCGAGGACAACGCATTGTGGTTGGCCACAGGCGATCTGGGCGTTTACGTGGGCGACGAGCTGTTCGTCACCGGCCGGATCAAGGATCTCGTGATCGTCGACGGGCGCAACCACTACCCGCAGGACATCGAGGCAACGGTCAGCCGCGCCTCGTCGGCGGTGCGCTCCGGCTACGCGACAGCCTTTGCTGTGCCTGGTGATTCGGGCGAGCAACTGGTCGTGGTCGCCGAGCGTGCGGTGGGTGCGGGCCGCGCCGAATTGGAGCCTGTTGCCGAGGCGGTGGGGGCCGCGGTGTCGCGTCATCACCAGGTGCGCGTCGCCGAGGTGCGACTGGTGGCGGCCGGCTGGGGGCACACGCCAGCGAGCCCGTGACGCTGCCGTCCATCGAGCAGTTCATGGAAGCCTTCAAGCCGTACGGGCTGCCCGAGACGGTGGTGAAGCCGTCGCGGCGGCCGAGGCCACCCGGGCGGCGGTCGACCGCCGGGAGCCGGTGATCTATCAGGCCGCGATGTTCGACGGCCGCTTCCTGGGTTTCGCCGACTTCCTGATCCTGGACGACGGCCGCTATCGCCTGCGGGACACGAAGCTGGCGCGCTCGGTGAAAGTCGAGGCACTCCTGCAGCTGGCGGCCTACGCCGACGCGCTGGAGCAGGCCGGAGTGCCGGTGGCGCCGGAGGTCGACCTGGTGCTCGGTGACGGCACCATCGCCAGTTACCCAGTGGCCGAACTGCTTCCGGTATACCTGCCGCGACGGGTTGCGCTGCAGCGGCTGCTCGACGAGCACCGGGCCGGCGGGGCGCCGGTGTCGTGGGAGTCCCCGGAACTGCGGGCCTGCCATCAATGCGAGGACTGCGAAGTCGAAGTCCGCGAGCGGGATGACCTGCTGCTGGTAGCCGGCATGCGGGTGAGCCAGCGGGCCCGACTGCTCGATGCCGGGATCACCACCGTGCACGAACTGGCCGAACACAGCGGCGCAGTGCCGGGACTCTCGTCCCGCATCGTGGCGAATCTCGTCGGGCAGGCGCGGCTGCAGGTCGCTCCCCCGGTCGACAACAAGCCCCAGTTCGAGGTGATCGACGCACAGCCGCTCACCGGGCTGCCCGAACCCGACCGCGGCGACCTGTTCTTCGATTACGAAGGCGACCCGCTGTGGACCGAGAACGGCCGGGACTGGGGCCTGGAGTACCTCTGGGGCACCTTGACCGCGACCGGCGATTTCCACCCGCTGTGGGCGCATGACCGGGCCAGTGAACGGCAGGCACTCGTCGACTTCCTGGCGTTCGTGCGCAAGCAACGCAAGCGGTACCCGAACATGCACATCTACCACTACGCCGCCTATGAGAAGAGCACTCTGCTGCGGCTGTCGGGGCGCTACGGCGTCGGCGAGGCCGAGGTGGACGAGCTGCTGCGCAGCGGCGTACTGGTGGACCTTTTGCCGTTGGTACGCAAAAGCATTCGGGTCGGCACCGAGAGCTACAGCATCAAGTATCTGGAACCGCTGTACATGGGCGGCGAGTTGCGCGTCGGCGAGGTCACCAAGGCCACCGACTCCATCACGCAGTACGCGCGCTACACCGAACTCGAGGCGGCCGGGGAACACGAGGAAGCCGCGACGGTCCTCAAGCAGATCGAGGACTACAACCACTACGACTGCCGCTCCACACTGCGGTTGCGCGAGTGGCTGCTCGGGGTGGCGTGGGCCGAGGGCATCGCGCCCCGCGGGCCGGTCGGTGGCGGCCTCGCGCAACCCGAGACGGCGGTGCCGACCGACGACGCGACACAGCGCGCCCTGGCGAAGTACGCGGGTGACGGCACCACGGCACGCTCGGACAAGCAGCAGGCCGTGGCCATGATCGCGGCCGCCCGCGGGTACCACCAGCGCGAGGAGAAGCCCTTCTGGTGGGAGCATTTCGACCGGATCAACAACCCGATCGACGAATGGGCCGACAGCACAGACGTTTTCGTGGCCACGACAACCCCGCACATCGCCGTCGACTGGAACACCCCGCCCAAGGCCCGCAAGCCCCAGCGCCAGGTGCTGCTGCGCGGCGAGATCGCCGCCGGCTCGATCCGGCCGGACGCCGAGGTGTTCGCCCTTTACGAACCACCTTCTCCGACAGGGCTTTCCGACGATCCGGACGTCCGCGCCGCCGGCACCGCGAAGGTTCTGGACTGCAACGAAGATGGCACCGAGGTGCTGATCATGCACCGGACCGGCAAGGACGGCGAGGAGTTCGGCCAGCTGCCCTTCGCGCTGACGCCCGGTCCGCCGCCGAACACCAAACCGCTGCGAACGTCGATCGAGACGACAGCCGGTGCGCTGGCTACCGGACTGCCGTCGTTGCCGCCCAGTGCGGCGCTGGACATCCTGTTGCGGTCCACCCCGCGCACCCTGTCCAAGGGACCACTCCCCCGCACCGGTGACACGGCGCGGGACATCGTTGCCGCCCTGCGGGATTTGGACTCGTCGTACCTTGCGGTGCACGGCCCACCGGGAACCGGAAAGACCTTCACCGCCTCGAAGGTCATGGCCGACCTGGTCAACCGCGACCACTGGCGCATCGGGGTGGTGGCGCAGTCGCACGCTGTCGTCGAGAACGTGCTCGCCAGCGTGGTCAAGGCGGGCGTGGACGGCCGGGTGGTCGGCAAGAAGCGCGCGCCCGAGGACGCGCCGTTCAGCGACGTCCCGGACAACCAGTACGCGCGCTTCATCGAGGACAGCAATGGTTGCGTGATCGGCGGTACCGCTTGGGATTTCGCCAACGACGGGCGTGTTCCGCGGGGTTGCCTGGATCTACTGGTCATCGAGGAGGCCGGCCAGTTCAGCCTGGCCAACACCATCGCCGTCGCACCCGCGGCGAGCAATCTGCTGCTGCTCGGCGATCCGCAGCAGCTGCCGCAGGTCAGCCAGGGCACCCACCCGGAGCCGGTCGACGAATCGGCCCTGAGCTGGCTGGTCGAGGGACGGCACACCCTGCCCGCCGAACGCGGCTACTTCCTGGACGTGTCCTACCGGATGCACCCGGCCGTGTGCGCTCCGGTGTCGGCATTGTCGTACGACAACCGGCTGCTGGCTGCCGAAAGTGTCAGCGGTGCACGGCGATTGGCCGGGATCGAACCTGGCGTGCACCTGCTGACCGTCGACCACGAGGGCAATGCGACCGACAGTCCCGAGGAGGCCGAGGCGATCATCGCGGCCATCGGCGGCCTGGTCGGCCGGCAGTGGTCCGACGAGGACGGCACGAAAAACCTTGAGCCCGAAGATATTCTGATCGTGGCGCCGTACAACGCGCAGGTGGTGCTGTTGCGCGAGCGGATGGACGCGGCCGGGTACGGCGATGTCCAGGTGGGCACCGTCGACAAGTTCCAGGGGCGGCAGGCCCCCGTGGTGTTCGTCTCGATGACGGCGTCGTCCATCGCCGAGGTGCCCCGCGGCATGGGCTTTCTGCTGAATCGCAACCGCCTCAACGTGGCAATCAGCCGCGCGAAGTACGCCGCCTATGTGGTGCGCTCGACGTATCTGACCGACTATCTCCCGTCGACCCCGGACGGCATGATCGAACTGGGCGCGTTCCTGTCGGTGACCGCATGACGATGCGGCCACCGGGTGCGCCGGTGCCGCCCGTCCAGCACGTGTGGATCGCCGGCCCGTCGGATCGTCGGCACTTCACGTGGCTGTCCACCCGGCGAGCCCTGACGCAGTGGCGACTGTGGTTGATCGTCGTGATCGTCGTCGGGTTCGCTGCAGCCGGCGCCGGATCCGTACCGGCGGCTGTCGGTATCGCGGTCGTCTCGCTGACGTTCTTCCTCGCCATGATTGCGGCGATGGGGTGGTTCCGCAGCTATCGAACGCTGGGGCACACCATGTTTCCCGGTGCGCATTGGGCCTCGGGATTCGATGACTTCGGATTCATGGTGGCCAACCCGGGTGGCACCGTGACGATCGGCTGGGCTTCGGTCATCGCGGTCAGACCCACCGCCGACATGGTGATGTTCCGAACCAAGACCAGCCGCTTCGGCATCCCCAGTCCTCTCGTCCCACTGCCGGCGGTCGAATACGCCAAAGGCCAGATCGCTCGGCACCGGCCGCCACCACGCCCATGACCGACACCACCATCGAGCGCCTCACCGCGATCGTCGGCGCGGGGTATGTCACGACCGATCCGGACGTGCTCGCCGGTCGCGTCGTCGACCACACCGGCCGCTACCACGGCCGCGCCCAGGCGCTGGTGCGTCCGGGCAGCGATACCGAAGTCGCGGCAGTACTGCGGGCGTGCCGGGACGCGGGCGCCTGCGTCACGGTGCAGGGCGGACGGACGTCACTGGTGGCCGGCACCGTCCCCGAACACGACGACATCCTGCTGTCCACCGAACGGTTGTCGGCGGTCGGCACGGTCGACACCGAGGAACGCCGGATCCGGGTCGGGGCCGGCGCGACCTGCGCCGCGGTGCAGCACGCCGCCGCGGCCGCGGGTCTGGTGTTCGGTGTCGACCTCGCGTCCCGTGATTCGGCCACCGTCGGGGGCATGGCGTCGACGAACGCCGGCGGCCTGCGCACCGTGCGATACGGCAATATGCGCGAACAGATTCTGGGTCTCGAGGTCGCGTTGCCCGACGGCTCGCTGGTGCGCCGGCACAGCCAGGTGCGCAGCGACAACACCGGCTACGACCTGACCTCGTTGTTCGTCGGCGCCGAGGGCACGCTCGGGGTCATCACCGGCCTGGACCTGCGACTGCACCCGAAACCGCCACACCGGGTGACCGCGGTGGCCGGGTTCGACGACCTCGACGCACTGATCGACACCGGGCGCCGGCTCCGGGACACCGACGGCATCGCGGCGCTCGAGCTGATCGACGCGCGTGCCAGCGACCTGACCGCAGAGCACCTCGGCGTGCACGCGGCCGTCGGTGGCGCCTGGCAGCTGCTGGTCGAAATGGCCGGTGACACAGACCAATCCGATACGCTCGCCTCGGCCCTGGGCGACGCCGAGCTGACGGGCGAACCGGCGGTGGGCATCGACGGCAGCGCGGCGCAGCGGCTGTGGCAGGTCCGCGAATCCATCGGCGAAGTGCTGGGCTGGTACGGCCCGCCACTGAAATTCGATGTGTCGCTGCCGCTTTCATCCGTGGCCCGGTTCGCCGACGCGGCGGCCGCAGTAACAGCGGAGCATGCCCCCGAGGCCATCCCCGTCCTGTTCGGCCACATCGGCGAGGGCAACCTGCATCTGAACCTGGTGCGCTGCAACGTCTCCGACGAGACCGAACAAGCCCTCTATACCGCAATGATGACGCTGATCGCCGACTGCGGCGGCAACGTCAGCTCCGAACACGGCGTCGGCACCCGCAAGCGCGACTACCTGGGGATGTCACGCACCGACGCCGACATCGCCGCCATGCGTACCGTGAAGGCGGCGTTCGACCCGACGGGCTACCTGAATCCCGCGGTGTTGTTCCGCTGATCCGGCTCACTTTGGGCGGTAGCGTCAAATATCGTGCGCAGATTCGCCCCGGTCGTTGCCCTGACGTTGCCACTGCTCGCGATCAATTGGGCGCCCGACAGCCACGCGGCACCGGCCTGCGGCACCACCGATCCGAACCGCCGCGCTCCCGCGGTGATCACCGGGTTCGACGGCTACGCCCCGGTGAACCTCTGCGACTACGCCGGACCCAAGCACTACGGCTGGTCGTCGTACCGGTTCAAGACCGCCGGGGACGTGCACTGCGAGCTGTACGACGGACCGAACTCGTGGCAGTACTACTCCAGCATCACGTGCTGGGGGAAGCTGCCGGGCGTGCCCGCGGGCGTGACCCAGGTGGAGGTCGCGGCCGGCAGCGTGGCGAGTTACGGCCAGGCGGATGTGAAGCAGAAGGAAACCCAGGACGGCGGCGTGCCCGTCGACCCCGCCAGTTACCGGGAGTTGGCGCCCGGCCAGAAGATCGTCGTACCCGGCGCCAAGGGGTCCGTCGACGAGAACGACGAAGTGTGCGCGACGGCGGGTGACGGATCACTCACCTGCGAGATCCAGAATCCTGGCGAAGCCTGGGGCCAAGACAAGAAGGCCCACGGTTTCGTGCTCTCGGCGCAGGGCAGCCGCGTCTACTGAGCTACATCGAGTGCAGGCCGTACACACCCGGATCGGTGGCATCGTCGTCTTCGCGGTAGTGCCGGCCCGGCCGTGACGGCACCGGGTCGACGTGCACCGGAATCGGTGAGGTGAGCGGCTCGTCGGGTTCGGCATACCAGGAGTCCCGCGGTTCGGAGTCGTACACGGCATCGAACGCGGCGCGGTCGACGGTGTACTCGACGTAGTCATCGTCATCGGGAAAGTAGTTGGGCTCGGCCGGTTCCACATACCGAGCCGGCGCCGTAGCCGGGGTCACCTGGCCGCGCAGGAACATCGCTGCCACGACACCGAACAACGCGACGAACGCCGGCAGCAGCAGCGACTGCGACATCGCGGTCGCGAACGGCTCATGCAGGAACGGCGGCAGCGTCACCTGTGCGCCCTCGCTGGCGGCCGGCCGGCCGCCGGTCGGCAGCTCGGCGCTGATCCGGGACGTCATGTAGGCGGCCATGCCCGCACTGCCCAGCACCGAACCGACCTGCCGTGTCGCGTTGTAGACACCGGACCCAGCGCCGGCCAGCCGCGGCGGCAGGTTGCGGGTGGCGGTCGCCGCCAGCGGCGACCAGATGAACGCCATTCCGATGCCCATCGCGATGAACGGCAGCACCAGCTGCCAGATCGGCGTCGTCGGGGTCAGCCCGAACGACAACCACGTCAGCCCGATCGCCAGCGCCGAGAACCCGGACCCGACGATCGGCTGCGGCGGATAGCGGTCGATCAACTTGCCCACCAGCGGCGCCAGCATCCCGGACACCACAGCCATGGGCGCGGTCAGCAGGGCCGACCGCGTCGCGCTCAGACCCAGCACCGCCTGGGTGTGGAACATCACCGGCAGGATCATCGCGGTAACGCAGAACCCGATGGTGGCCACGGCCACGTTGGACAGGCAGAAGTCGTTGTCGCGGAACACCGTCAACGGAATCAGCGGCTCGTCCGGATTGACCGACTGCCAGTAGACGAAGGCCGCCATGAAGCCCAGGCCGCCGAGGATCACCAGCCAGATCCACCAGGCCCAGTCATGTGTCTGCCCCTCCTGCAGGCCGAACACGATGCCGAACATGCCGACGCCGGACAGCACCACGCCGAGCACGTCGAACCGGTGCCGCTCGGTGGGCAGCTGAGGGACCAGCACCCAGGCCAGAGCCAGGCCGACGATGCCGATCGGCACGTTCACGAAGAAGATCCACTGCCAGCCGAGGTGGTCCACCAGCACGCCACCGGCCAGCGGGCCGACCAGCGTCGCCACTCCGGCGGTGGCGCCCCAGACGCTCATGGCGGCACCGCGGTGATCGGGCGGGAAGATGCGGGTGATCGTGGACAGCGTCTGCGGCGTCAACAACGCCGCACCCAGACCCTGCACCACGCGCGCGGCGACGAGCATCCCGATGCTGCCGGACAGGCCGCACCACAGCGACGCCAGCGTGAAGACGGCGAGCCCGGCCAGGTACAGGTTGCGCGGCCCGAAGCGGTCACCGAGCCGGCCGGCGACCAGCAGCGGCACCGCATAGGCCAGCAGGTAAGCGCTGGTCACCCAGATGACACCGTCGTAGTCGGTGCCGAGCTTCTGCATGATGACGACGTTGGCGACGGAGACGATCGTGGAGTCCACCAGGATCATGAAGAAGCCGAACATCATGGCCCAGAGGGCAATCCAGGGTCGACTGACCTGCGCAGCACTCACCGACAAACTCCGGCGGAAATCAACGTTTGCATGCAGTGGGTATCAAGTCCGGTGGCCGGCGGACGTGCCGGCCTCGACTTCGACGCTACGGACAGTCGCGGATCCGAACAAGTCAGCAGCTCGGCCATGTCGGCAAGGACCCCGATGGGCCCGAGGGGCTAAGCCCGGTGGCGTTCGTGTCCCGACTCGCCCATGTCCCCGACGGACAGCAGCGCCAACAGCGCAACCACGACGCCCGTCGTCATCACCGCCGCGAGAGCCAACTCACCGTTGCCCAGTGCGCCGACGAGGGGTGCCACCGCCGCGCCGAGACCGAACTGGGCAGCACCCAGTGCGGCCGCCGCGGTGCCGGCGGCATCAGGGTGACGGGCCAGTGCGACGGCAGGTGTGTTGGGAATCACCAGGCCCATCGCGGCCAGCATGGCCCAGACCGGAATCAGGAAAGCGGCCAGACCGCCCACGTGCAATAACGCCAGCGCGACGAACCCGAGGCCGAACACCGATGCGGCGACCAGCGCGACAAGAGCAATCTTCTGCGGCTCGAACCGGCGCAGCAGCACGACGTTGAACTGGGTGGCACCGATCAGCGCGATCGCGCCGGCGGCGAACACCAGGGCGAAGGCCTGCTGGTCCAGGCCGTAACGCCCCTGCAGCACGAACGCGGCACCCGCGATGTACGCGAACAGACCCGACATCCCGAGTGCGCCGACGATGACCAGCACGACGAACCGGATATCGCTCAGCACCTCGACGTAGGTGCGCAGAATTGCCCGCAGTTGTAACGGGCGCCGGTCTTTGGCCGCGAGAGTCTCGGGCAGGGCCAGCACCGCCACCGCGAGGATCGCACCACCGAGCACCGCGAGTGCGGCGAACACCCAGTGCCACGAACCGCGCAGCAGTACTGCCGCGCCCAACGACGGCGCCAACACCGGCGCCACGCCCAGGACCAGGATCAACCGGGACATCACGACGGCGGCGACCGACTCTTCGAACAGGTCACTGACGACAGCGATGGCCACGACGGAGGCTGCGGCGGCGCCCACGCCCTGCAGCGTGCGAGCCACGCCCAGCACCTCGATGTTCGGCGCGAACAGGCACAGCACCGAGGCCGCCATGTGCAGCAGGATGCCGGCGACCAGGGGCCGCCGACGGCCCAGCGCGTCCGACAGCGGGCCGACGATCAGCTGCCCCAGCGCCAGTCCGCCGAGCGTCCCCGTCAGCGTCAGCTGCGCCACCGACGACGACAGCCCCAGCTCAGAGGCGATACGCGGCAGTGCGGGCAGGTACATGTCGATGGTCAGCGGGCCGAGCGCGACCAGCAGTCCCAGCACCACGATCATCCGGGTGCGGCTCGGCGCCGGACGTACCTCCGGTGCTTCGGGGAGCGCGCCACTACTGGCGGCGTCACCTACCGCTGTCAGATCCACAAGGGGCGATGCTGCCATGAATATGGTTAGCAATGCATACCGGTTTTTTCTTCCCGGCAAACCAGGCAGGTCCAGATGCATTTACCGGCTCAGCCGGTGCCGGGCACTCAGATGACGCGCCGATCGTTGACCACGCGATAGCCTGAAATCCTGAGTACGGAGATGGAGAGGCCGGCCGATGAGTGCTCGCTCCAGCATGAAGGGGCAGTTGCCTGTGAAGCATGACGCCCGCGACGAGAATCCTGGCGCCGCCGCCAAGGCACTGTCGCACATCCTCGAAGGCGGAGCCCGGGTGCAGGCGCCGGCCGTGGCGGCCTACGTCAACCGGTTGCGTGAACACAAACCTGGCGCCACCCCGGCCGAGATCATCGCCAAGCTCGAGACCCACTACCTCGCCGCGACCATGGCCAGCGGCGCCGCAGTCGGGTCGGCCGCCGCCTTCCCCGGCATCGGCACCATCGTCGCGATGTCGGCGGTCGCGGGCGAGACCGTGGTGTTCCTCGAAGCGACCGCGGTGTTCGCCCTGGCGGTCGCCGAGGTGCACGGCATCCCGGTCGAACAGCGAGAACGCCGGCGCGCTCTGGTGCTCGCGGTGCTGGTCGGCGATGAGGGCAAGCACGCCATCGGGGATCTGCTCGGCACCGGCCGCACCAGTGGCGCCTGGCTGGCCGACGGCGCGGCGACCGTGCCACTGCCGGCTGTCTCGCAACTGAATTCACGGCTGCTGAAGTTCTTCGTGAAGAAGTACGCGCTCAAGCGTGGCGCCATCGCCTTCGGCAAGCTGTTGCCGGTTGGCATCGGCGCGGTGATCGGTGGCGTGGGCAACCGGTTGATGAGCAAGAAGATCATCGAGAACGCCCGCGCGGCGTTCGGTCCGCCGCCGGCGCGGTGGCGGCAGACACTGCACGTGCTGCCCGAGGCGCGGGATTAGCAAACTCTCCGTGGTGCTGAGGCACCAATACTTGACCATTCACTGACTTCCGCCGACCAAGGAATCGACCGACGGGTTAGCCTTAGGCGGCACCGGGGCGGGCGACCGCCAACACAACATATGGCGGGCTATGCCGGGCTGAGGTCCAGCGCTCGTCGGGCAGAAGGAAACGAGGCGAATAGCGGCCGTGAGCACATCACCTTCACCATTCGGTCAGAACGAGTGGCTGGTCGAAGAGATGTATCGCAAATTCCGTGAGGACCCGTCCTCGGTGGACCCGAGTTGGCACGACTTCCTACGTGACTACAACCCCGAACCCATAACGGACACAACGGATTCCGTTGCCGTAGCAGCCCCGGCACCCGCCGCGGCGCCTCCGGCCCCGGCCCCCGCGCCGGCCGCACCGGCTCCTGCCGCCGCGCCCGTTGCTGCCGCTCCGGCACCCGCGGCACCGGCCCCGGCCAAGGCCGCTCCCGCCAAGGCCGCTCCCGCACTGGCGGTGGCCGAGGACTCGGAGACGCAGGTGCTGCGCGGCGCCGCGGCCGCCGTCGTCAAGAACATGAACGCGTCGCTGGACGTGCCGACCGCCACGAGCGTGCGTGCCATCCCCGCGAAGCTGATGATCGACAACCGCGTCGTCATCAACAACCACCTCAAGCGCACCCGCGGCGGCAAGATCAGCTTCACCCACCTGCTGGGCTACGCGATCGTCCAGGCGGTCAAGCAGTTCCCCAACATGAACCGGTACTTCGCCGAGGTGGACGGCAAGCCGTCCGCCGTCACGCCGGCGCACACCAACCTCGGTCTGGCCATCGACCTGCAGAACAAGGACGGCTCGCGCCAGCTCGTCGTCGCAGCCATCAAGCGTTGCGACACAATGCAATTCGGCCAGTTCATCGCGGCCTACGAGGACATCGTCCGGCGTGCGCGGGACGGCAAGCTGACCGCCGAGGACTTCAGCGGCGTCACCATCTCGCTGACCAACCCGGGCACCATCGGCACCGTGCACTCGGTGCCGCGCCTGATGCGCGGTCAGGGCGCCATCATCGGCGCCGGCGCCATGGAGTACCCGGCCGAGTTCCAGGGCGCCAGCGAGGAGCGCATCGCCGAGCTCGGTATCGGCAAGCTCATCACGCTGACCTCGACCTACGACCACCGCATCATCCAGGGCGCCGAGTCCGGCGACTTCCTGCGCACGGTCCATCGCCTGCTGCTGGACGACGCCTTCTTCGACGAGATCTTCCGCGAGCTGGGCATCCCCTACGAGCCGGTGCGCTGGCGGATCGACAACCCGGACTCGATCTCCCACAAGAACGCCCGCATCATCGAGCTGATCGCGGCCTACCGCAACCGCGGTCACCTGATGGCCGACATCGACCCGCTGCGCCTGGACAAGACCCGCTTCCGCAGCCACCCCGACCTCGACGTCAACACCCACGGCCTGACGCTGTGGGACCTGGACCGCGAGTTCAAGGTCGACGGTTTCGCCGGCAAGCAGTTCATGAAGCTGCGCGACGTGCTGTCGGTGCTGCGCGACGCCTACTGCCGCCACGTCGGTGTCGAGTACACCCACATCCTCGAACCCGAGCAGCAGAAGTGGCTGCAGGAGCGCGTCGAGGTCAAGCACGACAAGCCCACGGTCGGTGAGCAGAAGTACATCCTGTCCAAGCTCAACGCCGCCGAGGCATTCGAGACCTTCCTGCACACCAAATATGTTGGGCAGAAACGCTTCTCGCTGGAAGGCGCGGAGGCCGTCATCCCGATGATGGACGCCGCCATCGACCAGGCGGCCGAACACAACCTCGACGAAGTGGTCATCGGGATGCCGCACCGCGGCCGCCTCAACGTGCTGGCCAACATCGTCGGCAAGCCGTACTCGAAGATCTTCAGCGAGTTCGAGGGCAACCTCAACCCGGCCCTGGCACACGGCTCCGGCGACGTGAAGTACCACCTCGGCGCCACCGGCCACTACCTGCAGATGTTCGGCGACAACGAGATCGACGTGTCGCTGGTGGCCAACCCGAGCCACCTCGAAGCCGTCGACCCCGTCCTCGAGGGTCTGGTCCGGGCCAAGCAGGACCTGCTCGTCGGCGACGAACACGACGACAGCGACGCACACGGCCGCTTCTCGATCATGCCGATGATGCTGCACGGCGACGCCGCGTTCGCCGGCCAGGGCGTGGTGGCCGAGACGCTGAACCTGGCGCTGCTCAAGGGTTACCGCACCGGCGGCACCATCCACATCGTGGTGAACAACCAGATCGGATTCACCACGGCGCCAACGGATTCGCGCTCCAGCGAGTACTGCACCGACGTGGCCAAGATGATCGGCGCGCCGATCTTCCACGTCAACGGCGACGACCCCGAGGCCTGCGCCTGGGTGGCACGGATCGCGGTCGACTTCCGTGAGGCGTTCAAGAAGGACGTCGTCATCGACATGCTGTGCTACCGCCGCCGCGGCCACAACGAAGGCGACGACCCGTCGATGACCCAGCCGTACATGTACGACGTCATCGACACCAAGCGCGGCGTCCGCAAGACCTACACCGAAGCCCTCATCGGCCGTGGTGACATCTCCATCAAAGAGGCCGAGGACGCCCTGCGCGACTACCAAGGCCAGCTGGAGCGGGTCTTCAACGAGGTGCGCGAGCTCGAGAAGCACACCATCGAGCCCAGCGAATCGGTGGAGTCCGACCAGACCATCCCGCAGCGCCTGCTGACCGCGGTCGACAAGTCACTGCTGGCCCGCATCGGCGACGCGCACCTGGCGGTGCCCGAGGGCTTCAACGTCCACCCGCGCGTCAAGCCGGTGCTGGAGAAGCGTCGTGAGATGGCCTACGAGGGCAAGATCGACTGGGCGTTCGGCGAGCTGCTCGCCCTGGGCTCGATGGTCGCCGAGGGCCGCCTGATCCGGTTCTCCGGTCAGGACACCCAGCGCGGCACGTTCACCCAGCGGCACGCGGTGCTGATCGACCGCACCACCGGCGAGGAGTTCACCCCGCTGCAGCTGCTGGCCACCAACACCGACGGCACCCCGACCGGCGGCAAGCTGCTGATCTACAACTCGGCGCTGTCGGAGTACGCCGCCGTCGGCTTCGAGTACGGCTACTCGGTCGGCAACCCCGACGCCATGGTGCTGTGGGAAGCCCAGTTCGGTGACTTCGTCAACGGCGCCCAGTCGATCATCGATGAGTTCATCAGCTCGGGTGAGGCCAAGTGGGGCCAGCTCTCCGACGTCGTGCTGCTGCTGCCGCACGGCCATGAGGGCCAGGGTCCGGACCACACGTCGGGCCGCATCGAGCGGTTCCTGCAGGTGTGCGCCGAGGGTTCGATGACGGTCGCCATGCCGTCGACCCCGGCCAACTACTTCCACCTGCTGCGCCGGCACGGCCTCGACGGCATCCACCGGCCGCTGATCGTCTTCACCCCGAAGTCCATGCTGCGCAACAAGGCCGCGGTCAGCGACGTCAAGGACTTCACCGAGATCAAGTTCCGCTCGGTGCTCGAAGAGGCGACGTACGAAGAAGGGGTCGGCGACCGGGCCAAGGTCACGCGAGTGCTGCTGTGCAGCGGCAAGCTCTACTACGACCTGGTGGCACGCAAGGCCAAGGACAACCGCGAAGACATCGCGATCGTCCGCATCGAGCAGCTGTACCCGCTGCCCAAGCGCCGTCTCGAAGCCACCCTGGCCCAGTACCCGAACGTGCAGCAGTACTTCTGGGTGCAGGAAGAGCCGGCCAACCAGGGACCCTGGCCGACGTTCGGCCTGAGCCTGCCGGAACTGCTCCCCGACCGCCTCACCGGCATCAAGCGCATCTCGCGCCGGGCCATGAGCGCGCCGTCGTCGGGTAGCTCGAAGGTGCACGCCATCGAGCAGCAGGCCATCATCGACGAGGCCTTCGCCCCCTAAATACCGAACATGAGCTTGGGTGCGAACTTCCGGCGGAACTTCGCACCCAAGCTCGTTTTCGTGAGACGGTGCGCTCGCTTGTGCGTCAGCACAGTCCGGGCCACTGCGACCCGGTCTGCGTCGAAGCCCGGTGGCGGTTCGGCCAGTCCGAGCAGCGCATTCAGCAGGTGACATTGCGCGACGGCGAGCTCGTGACGAGTTGTCTCAGGGACGTGCGGTGACGGCACGCTCGGATACCGCGACAGGCCCGCCGCCCAGGGACTGACCGTGCCTGCGGATTCGCGGCCGACAGCGGACCGGATGGCCGAGAGCTCCCCCGCGAGCACGTCCACTGCCGGATAGGCGCCGTCGCGTTCCAACATGACGGCGGGCAACACGGTTCTGCTCGCGAGCTCGGCGAGCAGCTCCAAGATCGGCTCGGCCACGGCGTCGGTGTGAGTGTCGTGCCAGATGCCGTCGCGCAAGGCGCCGCCGGCCACGTGGACATAGGCGATTCGTTCCAACGGCAACGTTTCGAGCGCATCGAGAGGATCCGCGCCGAAGTTGACGGCCGAGGTGTAGAGGTTCGCGACGTCCAGCAGCAGGAGCGCGCCGGTGCGTTCGGCGATCTCGGCCAGGAATTGGGCCTCGGTGAACTCCCGGTCGGGCCATTCCAGCACTGCCGCAACGTGTTCCAGGGCCAGCGGGACCCCGAGCGCGTCTTGGGCGATCCGAACGTTCTCGACGACGACATCGAGGGCCGCGCGGGTGCGCGGCACCGGCAGCAAGTGCCCGGCCTCGCTGCCACCGGCGCGCACGAAGGCGATGTGCTCGCTGACCAATGGCGCATCCAGCGCCGCCGCACACGCGGCGAGGTGCGCCAGGCGGGCCGGCTCAGGCACCTGCGCCCCACCGAGCGAGAGCGAAACACCATGCGGGACAACGGGAACACCACGGGCCCGCAATGCCTGCAGCGAGTCGGGCAGTCGCTCGGGTTTGATGCCTTCGGCGATCACCTCGACGAACTCGACGCCGGGCAGCCGCTCGATCGACAGGTCGATTTCGGGGCGCCAGCCGATACCGATCGCGGTGCTCATCCTCCGCAACCCCCGCAGCCTCCACAACCACCACCGCCACAACCGGCCCCGCCGCAACCGCCCCCACCGCCGTCGCTGCCAGTGGCGCCGACCAGCGCACTCCGCAGATCGGGGTCGGTCAGCGCCGCGAAGCCCAACAGCGCCACACCCATCACCTGCGCCGACCCGAGCACCGAACCATCCGCTACACGCGCGTCGTACTCCTCGCGAACAGCTTCCAGCTCCCGCCGCCCGTCCATGGTCGGGCGATGCCCGGCACCCACCGCGGCCATGGACCAGACGATCAACGACACCAACGCCGTCACCACCAGGACGACAATCAGTGCACCGATTGGACGATGGAGCTCCGCGCCGTTGACCGCCCGGACGACGCCGACCACCCACACCGCACCAGGCAGCAGCGCAACGACGCGGCAGAGCACCACCCGTACGCCCGTGGGTAGCAAGCCGTCGGCTCTCAAGTGCTCACCAACCGCGGAAACCTGCGGATGGTCACGCAGTCCTTTGATGCGTCGTCGCCCCGCTGAACCGGTCTCGCGCGCGGCCTCGAGCACCGCCTCCTCCACCGCGTCGCGACCGATGGAACCCGCGGCGACCGTCAGCCCGCCCTCTCGAGCGACGAGCATCCGGCCGCTCAAGACCGTCTGCGCGATCGCGGTATCCACGACTCTCCTCGGACCACCCGCAAGAAACGCCGTCCGATAAGCATCATCGAGCGGCCTACCCACCTGACGCCCACGAGAACCGGACAGAATCCCTCTGACCCAGAACACCAAAACCACCGCGAGCACATAGACCCCGATGAACTGCACCAAAAAATCCGGTCCTGACAGACCCCACGGTTCGTGCATCGCCCGCCTCCTGTCTACGTTGACATCCCGCCGATGAAGCGTTTTCAGAATGCTCACGACAACAGGCGAAACCGAGCTCAAAGCCCTGGCATCATTGATTTCCTTGCGCGATCCACACATTGGCCCGCAGCGGGCGGCGTCCGCTTCACCCGGAACCGCGGGTATCGGCTAGCCTGACGCCAAGTCATCACGCGTCAACACAAGGGAGTGTTCATGGAGGGCTTCGCCGGAAAAGTCTGCGTCGTCACCGGAGCCGGATCGGGCATCGGCCAGGCGCTCGCCATCGAACTCGCCCGCTCGGGCGCCAAGCTGGCGATCAGCGACGTCAACACCGAGGGCCTCGCCGAGACCGAAGAGCGGATCAAGGCCATCGGCGCGCCCGTCAAGGCCGACCGCCTCAACGTCACCGAGCGCGAAGCCTTCGCACTGTACGCCGACGCCGTCGCCCAGCACTTCGGCAAGGTCAACCAGATCTACAACAACGCCGGCATCGCCTTCACCGGCGACATCGAGGTCAGCCAGTTCAAGGACATCGAGCGCGTCATGGACGTCAACTTCTGGGGCGTCGTCAACGGCACCAAGGAATTCCTGCCGCACCTGATCGCCTCCGGCGACGGGCACGTC
This sequence comes from Mycolicibacterium llatzerense, assembly GCF_025331195.1. NCBI lineage: Bacteria > Bacillati > Actinomycetota > Actinomycetes > Mycobacteriales > Mycobacteriaceae > Mycobacterium > Mycolicibacterium llatzerense. The sequence continues at coordinate 120,150 of NZ_LXOV01000018.1, forward strand.
ATCAACGTCTCCAGCGTCTTCGGCCTGTTCGCCGTCCCCGGCCAGGCCGCCTACAACGCCTCCAAATTCGCCGTCCGCGGCTTCACCGAGGCGCTGCGCCAGGAGATGAAGCTCGCCGGTCACCCGGTCAAGGTCACCACAGTGCACCCCGGTGGCGTGAAGACCGGCATCGCCCGCAACTCCACCGCCGTCGAGGGCCTCGATCCCAAGGAACTGGCCAAGACCTTCGACGCGAAGCTGGCCAAGACCACCCCCGAACGCGCCGCCAAGATCATCCTCGAGGCCGTCCGCAAGGGCAACGCCCGCGTGCTCGTCGGGCCCGACGCCAAGCTGCTGGACCTGATCATCCGGGCCACCGGCTCGGGCGCCTACCAGGACCTGTTCTCGCGCGTCACCTCACGCGTGCTGCCGACACGTTCGCACTGACCCCGTCAACCAACGCAAAGGAGCGTTCATGGAGGGATTCGCCGGCAAGGTCTGCGTGATCACCGGAGCAGGATCGGGCATCGGGCAGGCACTGGCCATCGAACTGGCGCGCTCAGGTGCGCTGTTGGCGATCAGCGACATCGACACCGAGGGCCTGGCCAAGACCGAGGAACAGGTCAAGGCCATCGGCGCCCCGGTGAAGGCCGACCGACTCAACGTCGCCGAGCGCGAGGCCTTCGCGCTGTACGCCGACGACGTGGTCAAGCACTTCGGCAAGGTCAACCAGATCTACAACAATGCCGGCATCGCCTTCACCGGCGATCTCGAGGTCAGCCAGTTCAAAGACATCGAGCGGGTCATGGACGTCGACTTCTGGGGCGTCGTGAACGGCACCAAGGTCTTCCTGCCGCACCTGATCGCCTCGGGTGACGGGCACGTCGTCAACGTCTCGAGTATCTTCGGGCTGTTCGCGGTGCCCAGCCAATCCGCTTACAACGCAGCCAAATTCGCGGTGCGTGGTTTCACCGAGGCGCTGCGCCAGGAGATGAAGCTGGCCGGGCACCCGGTCAAGGTCACCACGGTGCACCCCGGCGGCATCAAGACCAACATCGTGCGGAACTCGACCGCGGCCGCGGACATCGACTCCGCAGGCCTGAACAAACTGTTCGACAAGGGCGCCCTCACCACACCGGAGCGGGCCGCCCAGATCATTCTCGAGTCGGTCCGCAAGGGCCACGCCCGGGTGCTGGTCGGACCGGACGCCAAGATCGTCGACGTGATCGTCCGCATCACCGGGTCAGGCGCCTACCAGGGCCTGTTCGCGGCCATCGCGGGACGGGTGCTGCCGAAGCTCGGCTAGTGGTCCAGCGGGTGCTGGGCCAACCACGCACCCGCTACCGCCGCCGGATCGGCGCCCTTGTCGACCTGACCGATCATGTCGGTCAGCGTCGCTGTGTCGAGCTCGCCGGCAATTCCGTTGAGCGCCAACACCTGTTGCTCAGCCAGGACATTGCGCCGGTACAACGGCACCACGTTCTCGGCGCGGATCAATGCGGTCCGGTCGGTCAGCACCGTCACGCCCGACGGTGCCGCCGGCGCTGCGGTCGAGGTCCACGCCAACGCCACCGCACCGGCTTTCAGCGCAGCGAAAAGGCTTGCGGTGTCCGTGAATTCACGGGCGGCCGGCAGGACGCAGTCCCCCACCCGAGCCGGGTGGGCGTCACCCGTCACCACCCCGACGGACAGTCCGCCGCAATGGCCCGGCAGGGCCGCGACATCCTTTGTGCCCCAGCGGTCGGCCGTCGCCGCAGTAACCGCGACAGCCGGCTTGTCCTGCGCTGACGCGGTGTAATCGGCAGCGGCCACCCCTTCGGGCAGCGCCGAGATCATCGACCGGTACACCTGCTCGTCGGCCCGCGCCGTCGCGTGCGGGACGAACCTGGCGAGCAGTTCGCCAGTCAGACCCGGCGCCACCGTGACATCGGCGGAATCAAGGGCCCCAACAGGATCCGGGACCAGATGCACGCGGGTCGGGATACCGAAATATCCCAGCGCCGCGGAATACAGATGGGCCAGCAGCTTCGACTCGGGTGTCGGCGCCGCGCCGACGGTCAACGCCGGTGGCCCCGGCACGGATTGCCCGGTGCTGCAGCCCGCCGTCGTCGCGGTGATCAGTGCGGCCAGCGCCACACTGCCCACCGCGACCCGGCGGCTCACGGTGCTCAGGCTTGCGACGCGGCGGCCACTGCGGCCGCCACGGCCGGACCCACGCGCGGGTCGAGCGCGCTGGGCACGATGTAGTCGACGGACAGATCGTCACCGACGACCGAGAAGATGGCTTCTGCGGCAGCCACTTTCATGGCCTCGGTGATGCGACGGGCACCGGCGTCCAGGGCCCCGCGGAACACACCGGGGAACGCCAGCACGTTGTTGATCTGGTTCGGGAAGTCGCTGCGGCCGGTCGCCACCACCGCGGCGTACTTGCGGGCGGCGTCCGGGTGGATCTCCGGGTCCGGGTTGGACAGCGCGAACACGATGCCGTTCGGGGCCATCGTGGCGATGAGCTCTTCGGGCACCAGACCGGCAGAGACGCCGAGGAAGACGTCGGCGCCGTCGAGCGCCTCGGCGACACCGCCGGTGATGCCGCGCGGGTTGGTGCGGCCGGCGAGTTCGGCCTTGAAGGAGTTGAGGTCTTCGCGGCCGGAATGCACGACGCCCTTGCTGTCGAGCACGACGATGTCGCGAATGCCGCTGGCCAGCATGATGTTGGTGCAGGCCACGCCGGCCGCACCAGCGCCGGACACCACGACCTTGAGGTCGTGCATGTCACGATCGAGCACCTTGGTGGCACCCAGCAGCGCTGCGAGCACCACGATGGCGGTGCCGTGCTGGTCGTCATGCATGACGGGGCAGTCCAGCGCCTCGATGACGCGGCGCTCGATCTCGAAACATCGCGGCGCGGAGATGTCCTCCAGGTTCACGGCACCGAACGTCGGACGCAGCCGGATCAGGGTCTCGACGATCTCGTCGGGGTCCTTGGTGTCCAGCACGATCGGGATGGAGTCCAGCCCGCCGAAGGTCTTGAACAGGGCGCTCTTGCCCTCCATGACCGGCAGAGAAGCCGCCGGGCCAATGTCTCCGAGGCCGAGCACGGCGCTGCCGTCACTGACGACCACGACCAGGCGGTTGGCCCAGGTGTACTTCTTGGCCAGGGTCGCATCAGCAGCGATGGCGCGGCTGACCTGGGCGACACCCGGGGTGTAGGCGATCGACAACGCACGCTGGGTATCCAGCGGCTCGTTGAGGGCTACGGAGAGCTTGCCCCCTTCGTGGGCGGCGAAAATTTCCGCATCATCGATGACCACCTGGGGTGTGCGCACAGCACCTGTCTTATCTGACACCGCGTCAGGCTACTTCACACAAAAGCTACCCGCCGGTTACGCGTAGCATTTGCCACTGGTCTATTGGTCGAGAAAGTCCGCCCCACGGGAGGTCAGCCGCATGCCCTCGTTCCGCGCACTACAACCGTCGAATTTCCGCCCGACCCCGAAAAAGGCCCCCACCGGCCCCGATGCCAGCTCCATCCACGTGCCGGTCGCACGCGCGACGGTGGATTGCGGCGTCTACTCCATGGGCTCGCGCCTGCCCGGTAAATACACCCACGGCGCCGCCGTCGCGAAGGTGCGCGAACTGCGCGCGGCCGGCGCGGAGGCATTTGTGTGGATCGGGCTCCACGAGCCCGATCACCACCAGATGCAAGCCGTCGCCGATGTCTTCGGACTGCACGAACTGGCAGTCGAGGACGCAGTCTGCGCTCATCAGCGGCCCAAGCTGGAACGGTACGACCAGACCCTGTTCCTGGTGCTCAAGACCGTCAGCTACGTCGAGCACGAGTCGGTGGCCAACGCCAGGGAGATCGTCGAGACCGGCGAGATCATGGTGTTCGTCGGACCCGACTTCGTGGTGACCGTCCGGCACGGTGAGCACAGCGGACTGGCCGGGGTGCGGCACCGGCTGGACGAGTCGCCCACCATCCTCACGCTGGGGCCCTATGCGGTGATGCACGCCATCGCCGACCATGTGGTGGACAGCTATCTGGATGTCACCTCGCTCGTCGAGACAGACATCGACGCCGTCGAGCAGACCGTCTTCTCCTCACGCGCCCAGACCGACATCGAGAGCATCTACCTGCTCAAGCGCGAAGTCGTCGAGTTGCGGCACTCGGTGAACCCGCTGACCATGGCCCTGCAGCGACTGCTGTCCGACCACAACGACCTGATCTCCAAAGAAGTTCGCCGCTACATCCGCGACGTGCACGACCACAACAGTCAGGCCGCCGACCAGATCACCGGGTTCGACGATCTGCTGAGCTCGCTGGTGCAGGCCGCACTGGGCAAGGTCGGGATGGAACAGAACGCGGACATGCGCAAGATCTCGGCGTGGGTCGCCATCGCCGCCATGCCCACCATGATCGCCGGCATCTACGGCATGAACTTCGACAACATGCCCGAACTGCATTGGCACTACGGGTATTTCGGGGTGCTGACGTTGATGGTGCTGGTGTGCACGGGGTTGTATCGGACGTTCCGGCACAACCACTGGCTGTGACCTAGTTCGTGCGACGCGCCTTGGTCGCCTTCGGTGCATAGGTCCCGAGGTAGGCGGTCAGCAGGCGGCGGGCTTCATCGATAGCGACGTCATCGCCGGTGGGCAACCGCCGGAAAGCGACGTCGAAGAGCCGGTTGCCCGCCTCGAACGCCATCTGCGCCACCAATTCCGGGGTATCTGACCGGATCAGCTTCTTGTCGATGAGCAACTGCCAGTACTGCTTTGCCTGGAATTCGTCGAACTCCAGGGCCAATTCATTGAGCCCCGGGGTCCGGCTCGCGAACCACAGCTGCACGAAGTCGGGGTGCTCGCGGAAGTAGATGAGATACGGGTCGACGATCGCGTCGACGGCTTCACTCAATGTCCGCAGCTTCGACACGTGCACCGAGGAGGAAATCTGTCCGTCGAGTTCACGCAGGTGTCGCTGCGCGAGCGCCGCGTCGACCTGGTGCCGGTCCGGGAAGTAGTGATACAACGACGCGGTCGGGATGCCGGCGCGCTCGCCGATCGCCTTCAACGTGGCAGCTTCGTAACCCTGCTCGGTCAGCAACGCCGCGGCGGCATCCAGAATGGCCTGTACCCGCTCGATGCCGCGACGCTGCACCGCCGTAGGCAATGCCGGCATCCCGTTATCGAACACGATTCGAGACCTTATCAACCCGAGCTCGCCGGGCCTCGATTCGTTCGTTGCTGTTGTGCAGTGCGCGATAGCCGAAGTAGCACACCACCATCTGGGCACCCCAAGTGGCGAGCGCGATGATGTAGAAGATGGTGTGGTGGGCGTCGTCGCCGGGAATGCGATAGAAGTCGTATGTCCCCGCCACCGCAGCTCCGGCGGCGGCGGCAGCCAAGACGGCCAGCGCGTTTCCCCAGGCACCGACCGCCCACAGTCGCCAGGCGAAATAGAGCAGGAACAAACTGGTGAGCGCATTCATCACGAGATAGAAGACCGGCCGGGCAAGGCCGAGTTCGGCGCCGAAGTTGGACATCACCAGCCCCCCGACAATGGCGAGCGCGAAAACGCCGATATCGACGGCAAGTGACGGTGTGAACCCATGGGTAACCTTCATCAAACCCAGGACCAGTATCACCGTGATGCCGATGGACCGGGAAAACGCGTCGAGGAAGAACGCCAGGTGATACATCGGGCTGGACTCGTCGGCACCGACCAATCCGTAGATGAGAAAGTTGGTCCCCGAAGTCGCAACAATGATCCATTCCAGGCCGAGCAGATAGTTCTGGTAGTTGCGAATGAACTTGAGTCCGTAAGTGAACCCCGCGAACATCATGAAGAGATCGGCGAGCGCGAACAATGCGGTCTTGAGATCCATGGCTGCCCCCTAGTGCACGACGTCGAGAATCTCGCGGCGCGGGGTGCCGACCTGTTCCAGCGCCTGGTAGAACCGCTGCGGTTCTACCCATTCTTCAGGAGTGAAAACGCCTGTACGAGTGTCGAGTTCGTCATCGAGCGCCGCCACCATGAAGGCGGCGCAGGCCGTGCCGGTGGCAGCGGCCATATCGGTGAACAGATAGGTGCCGGCACCGCTCACCGGGGTGCGGCGGGTCACCGCCGTGGGCACGCCGTTCCGCAGACCGGTCACCTCGACCTTCAGTCCCGATCTATGCGGAAACGTGTGACCCACCGCCGCCAGGGCCAGGAACTTGAGCAGCCCGATGCGCGTCGCCTCGCCGGCGGACACGAGCTTGAATATCCCCGATAACGCATGGCGCCAACCGGTGACGCTGCCGAACTTGTTGGCCATCACCGCCTCGGCGAAGTCGATGGCCGCTTCCATGGACATCTGACCCTTCTGCACCGCCAGGCCGAGGCCCCGAACGAGGCCGTTGTAGCCCGCCGGGTCCAGCCCACCAAAGCAGCGAATATTCTTGGCATCTGGATACTTTCGCGGCAACGTCACCGGCTCGGGGTGCGCGGTCTCATGAACCATGGTCAGGCCCAAACCGCCGCCCAACTCTGTCCAGCGGGTCTCCACCCACGACTGATGCATGACCGGCCCGCCGGCCTGCCACGTCACGCAGGGGCCGGCGGCGACCCGCAGCATGTGGTCGAGCACCGCGCGGCCGACGGATCCGCGCTCATCGCCGACCACCCAGTACACGTCGATGTTCTCGACGGTGTCCAGTTCGCCCGCGGCGTCGGCAGCCAGGACGTTGGTGATGCCTGGCGACGCGCCGCAACCGATGTACATCGGAACTCCCGCAGCCCGGGCCTCGTCATGCAAAGACAGTGCGTGCAAAGTGCTTTCGATGTCATCGTCGAAGTCGAGGTACGGCACCCCGGCCGCCAGACACGCCGCCATCACGGGGCCGGCAGTGCGGTTGTACGGACCGGCACCGAGCACCACCAGCGCGGCGCCCTCGACCGCGTTGCGGAGGTCTTCGACGTTGTACAGATCGAGTCGCGCGGCGGTTGCCAGGCCCGGCGGCAACTGCTGAAGCAGCTGATCGAGGAGCTCCGGGCGGATGTCATAGAGGGCCAGCTCCCAGTCCCCGCCAGCGACGGCGAACCGCTGGATGGCCAGGCGACACATCTCGCCGGCCGCCCCGATGAAGACAATTCGCTTGGTGGCCATGGCCATACCCCTATCGGTTGAGGTTGTCATCCGGTCGAATCCGTCACAAAGTCGATCCAGAATCGATTTCGAGCTTGACGCTAGCAGCGCCCGTTCCTAAACTCAATCCCGAATCGAGTTTCAATTTGCACCAAGCGAGCAGGAGGCATCGAGCTATGACCGAGCCACAGAGTGGTTACCGCGACGTTGACGTGGTCATCGTCGGTGCCGGGCTATCCGGCCTCACTGCCGCCTATCGACTTGCCCAGCAAGGAATTTCGGTCCTGGTGCTCGAAGCCGGCGATCGAGTGGGCGGCCGGACGGTCAACGTCGATGTCGGCCGCGGCGCCGTCACCGACGGCGGTGGCCAGTGGATCGGCGCCTTGCACACCCGGATGTACGCGCTCATCAAGGAACTGGGACTGTCGACATTCCGGACCTACACCGAGGGCGACAGCATCTACCTGCAGCACGGGAAACGGCGCAGCTACCAGGGCACCATCCCACCGTTGGGCCCACTCGCCCTGCTCGCCTTCGCGCAGGCGCAGTTCCGGCTCGAGCGGATGGCCAAGCAGGTGCCCGTCGCGGCGCCATGGACGGCGAAAAAGGCCGACAGCTGGGACAGCACCACGCTCGGCCACTGGCTGGACGCAAACTGCCTCGTCGATGAGGCCCGGCACCTGTTCACCACGTGCTTCACGATGATGTACGCCGAAGACCCGCACCGGATTTCACTGCTCAAGGTACTGCATCAGATCGCGACATCCGGTGGCATCACCTTCATGGCGAACACTCGCGACGGTGCACAGGACTCCCGGGTGATCGGCGGCATGCACCTGGTGTCCACGACACTCGCGAACAAACTCGGTGACCGGGTGATCCTGGACTCCCCCGTCACCGAGATTCAGCAGAGCGACGACGAGGTACTGGTCCGGTCGGCGCGGGCCGCCGTTCGCTGTCAGCGCGTCATCGTCGCCATGACCCCTGCCGACGCGGGCCGGATTCGCGTCACACCCGAACTACCGGTCCGCCGCACGGCGCTGCAGCGCGCCTGGCACAACGGCACCGAAACCAAGGTCTTCGCCGTGTACGACAAGCCATTCTGGCGGAAGCAGGGGTTCAACGGATCGGCCCTCACCGATCTGCCCATCGCGCACTTCGTGGTCGACAACTCCCCGGCGGATGGCAGCGTGGGCGTCCTCCTGGTCTTCGTCGGCACAGCGGGGGCAGGTCCCGGCTTCACCTGGACCGACGACGTGCTCAACGATCAAGCCGCCCGCCACGCGGCGTTCGTGCGGGACCTGGTCACCCTGTTCGGACCCGAAGCCGCGAATCCCGTTGAGGTGGTGGAGAAGTCATGGGTCGACGAGCCGTGGATCAACGGCTGCGTCGGTACCCGCGCGCCGGGGATACTGACCGGATACACCGACGCTGCCACCGTGCCGGTGGGCCGGCTGCACTGGGCCGGCACCGAGGCCGCGCCCGAATTCGAGAGCTACCTGGAGGGCGCAGTGCGCGCCGCCGAGCGTGCCGCGGCCGAGGTCCGTGTGGCACTGAGCGATCCGGTCCATAGCAAAACGGACCACCGGTAACAACCAATCGGGCATGATCTTCCAATGAAAATTGGGAGCAAGTCCACCGTAGTCGCGTTGGTCGTTGCCAGTGGTCTGCTCACCGGCATCACCGCACCCGCCGCCCACGCCAACGGCGCGGACGCCGTCATCAGAGACCTCGAAGCCGAGGGCTATACCGTCAGACTCAACTGGCTCAACGGAAACAAGCCCACGCTGCTGCCCCGCTGCACAGTGGTCCGGGTCAACAACCCGTCCTCCGACGAACCGGCCGAAGGCGACGTCGTGTGGGCTGATGTCGCCTGCCCGAACAACACGTCCTAGCCGTACGACGATCTAGCGGCGAGGCACGAGCCGCGTTGAGGAGTGCGGCAATTGGGACTAAGCGCGGGGTTCCGCGGCCCGGCGCCGCTGATCGAGGACGTCGACGCCGTCCTGCTGCCACGCATCGCGCATCGCGTCGGCGCCTTTGAGCCGCACCCAGGCGGCCTCGGTCGCGGTGATCGGGGTGGCGGTCAGGATCCGCACCGGCTGGTAGGGCTCGGGCAGTTCGACATCGCCGATCTCACTGGCGCCCAACAGGAATGCGGTGAATGCGGCGCCTTGCCACACAGGTTCCTGTAGGTCGATCAGAGCGTCGGGCTCCAGGATCAGGCCTTCGACGGCCGGCGCCGATGCCAGCACCGCGATCGAGCGGGCCAGCCCCGGCGGCGTGGGGCCGCGCAGCGACAGCACCGCTTCCGCCCGGGGACCGCTGACCCCATCGGCCATCATGTCCGTCGGGTCCGCCATGGGGTATCGCGAGCACCCTTGGGACGCATAGTGATACACGTCGTTGTCGGTCGGTCCGTAGCGCAGCACCTCGATGGGGTCGGCGCCGAGAAAGGTGACGCTGGCGCCCACCGGTTCGGCGGTGCTGCCGCGGCCGGCGAAATACGCCGTCACGTGGGCCTTTACCGCTGCGAGGACGTCGGTCACTGCGGTAGCGACAGATTGCGACCCGTCGCCGGATCGAACAGGGTCAGTTTCGACGTGTCGAGGGCCAGCTCGACCTTGCCGCCCGCCGTCGCGGACGACTTGGCCGAAACCCTTGCCACATAAGTGTTCTCACTCGATCCGGCGTCGGCGGTGTCGTCAGCCAGCTCGTCCAGCTGGGCAGCCTGAGCGCCGGCACCATCGATCCGGAAGTGCACGTACTTGTCCGCGCCGAGCGATTCCACCAGCTCGGCATCGACCTCGACGGTCAGCGACTGGATGCGCGCGTAGGCGTCGATCACCGAGGCGTCGTCGAACTGTTCGGGGCGCACACCCGCGATCAGGTCGGCCGACGGCCGGTGCTGGTCCAGCGCCGCGCGGGCCTCGTCGCTCAGGGTGACTTCACCGAACGGGAGTTCCACCCCGACGTCGGTCCGGGTGGCCGGGAAGAAGTTCATCGACGGGGAGCCGATGAAGCCGGCGACGAACAGGTTCGCCGGCTGGTTGTACAGCTCATCGGGGGTGCCGATCTGTTGCGCGACACCGCCGCTCATCACCACGACCCGGTCACCCAGCGTCATCGCCTCGGTCTGGTCGTGGGTGACGTAGACGGTGGTGGTGCCCAGCCGGGCCTGCAGCCGGGCGATCTCGGTGCGCATCTGCACCCGCAGCTTGGCATCCAGGTTGGACAGCGGCTCGTCCATCAGGAAGGCCTTGGGGCTGCGCACGATGGCGCGTCCCATCGCCACGCGCTGGCGCTGGCCACCGGACAGCTGGGCGGGCTTGCGGTCCAGAAGTGCGGTCAGGTCAAGGATTTTCGCGGTCTCCTCGACCTTGGCCGCGATGTCGGCCTTCGGCATCTTGGCGAGGGTCAGCGGGAACGCGATGTTCTGCCGCACCGTCATGTGCGGGTACAGCGCGTACGACTGGAACACCATCGCGATGTCCCGGTCCCGGGGCTCCTTCTCGTTGACCCGCTCGCCACCGATGCGCAGTTCGCCGGAGCTGATGTCCTCCAGCCCGGCAATCATGTTGAGCGTCGTCGACTTTCCGCACCCCGACGGCCCGACCAGGATCAGGAACTCACCGTCGGCGATGGTCAGCGACAGGTCCTGCACGGCGGTCGCCCCACCGGTGTAACTCTTGGTGACGTGGTCCAAAACGATTTCGGCCATGAACTACCCCTTAACCGCACCGGACGTCAGGCCCGCGACGATCCGTCGTTGGAAGATCAGAACAAAGATGATGATGGGCACCGTGATGACCATCGCCCCGGCGGCGATGGAACCGGTCGGTTCCTCGAATTGCGAACTGCCCGTGAAGTTCGCGATCGCCACCGGCGCGGTGATGGCCCGCTGCGTGGCCGTCAACGACAACGCCAGCAGCAGGTCGTTCCAGGCGAAGATGAACACCAGGATCGCCGCGGTGACGATGCCGGGCGCGGCCAGCGGCGCGATCACCTTCCGGAAGGCCTGCCCCGGTGTGGCGCCGTCCATCTTGGCGGCCTTCTCCAAATCCCAAGGGATTTCCCGGAAGAACGCCGACAGGGTGTAGATCGCCAGCGGCAGCGCGAAGGTGATGTACGGCAGGATCAGGCCCGGCCAGGTGTCGAACAGCCCAACGGTGCGCTCGATGTTGAACAGCGGTGTCACCAGTGAGATCTGGGGGAACATCGAGATCAACAAGGCCAGACCGACCAGCAGCCGCTTACCCGGAAAGTCAAGGCGGGCCACGGCATAGGCGGCCATGCCACCGATCGTCACGGCGATGGCGGTGGTGATCAACCCGATGCCGATCGAGTTGATCAGTGCCGAACCGAAACCGCCGCCGGTGAAAATGCCCTTGTAGTTGTCGAACGTGATCTGACGCGGAATCAGGTTGCCGTCCTTGACCGTTGACGTCGGCTTGAGTGACAGCGAGAAAATCCAGAGCACCGGCAGCAGCGCGTAGACCACCACCAGGACGTTGACCACACCCCAGCCGGCGAGCCGGCCGCCACGCGTCTGATCGCTCATCTCAGCGCACCTCGGCTTCCGCACCGGGCGCCGCGGCACCGAAAATCTTGATGTAGATGAACGCGATGATCGCGACAGTGGCGAAGATCAGCACACTGATCGCCGAGCCGAGGCCGATGTTGAACGCCTTGAACAGGTTGTCGTAACCCAGGATCGACACCGAGCCGGTGTTGTTGGTGCCGCCCGTGAGCACGTAGATGTTGTCGAAGATGCGGAACGCGTCCAGCGTGCGGAACAGCAGGGCCACCAGGATCGCCGGTTTCATCAGCGGCAGAGTCACTTTGGCGAACCGCTGCCAGCGGCCCGCGCCGTCCATCTGGGCAGCGTCGAGCAGGTCCTGGGGCACCAGCACCAGCCCGGCCAACAGCAGCAGCGACATGAACGGGGTGGTCTTCCACACCTCGGCGAGCACCACGATGGCCAGCGACGGCAACTGCTCGGTCAGCGGCGCGGTGCCCGTGGGCAGCAGGTTGGCGAGGTACCCGGTGCCCGGCGTCCACGCGTAATACCAACTGTAAGAAGCGGCTACGGTCACGATGCCGTACGGAATGAGGATGGCGGTGCGCACCACGGAACTGCCGAACATGGTCCGGTGCATCACCACCGCCAGCGCCATGCCGAGCACGAACTCGATGGCCACCGACACCACCGTGATGCCGAGGGTGACCACGAAGGCCGTCCACCAGTAGTGGTCGGTGAGGATCGTCGCGTAGTTGTCCAGCCCGACGAACCGGGTTTCGCTCGGCGCCGCCAGGTTGTCCCGGTGCAGGCTCAGCCACACCGCGTAGGCGACGGGGTACGCCGCGACCGCCAGCATCACCAGCACGGCGGGTGCGATCAATGAATACGCGAGTCGGCGCTCGGGGTTGTCGACACGGCCCGGAGCCAGTTTGTTCGCTCGGCGAGCCTCGCTCACGGGATCAGCCCCTTGCCGTCGATCGCCTGCTGCACCTCGGAGGCCAGCTTGTCGGCGGTGCGCTCCGGGTCGATCTTGGTGATCGGGGCCAGCGTCGCCGAAATCCGTGTCGACACCGCCTGATACTGCGGCGTGGCCGGCCGGACCGCCGCATCGGCGAGCTGACGACGGATCACCGCGTACTGCGGGTACTTGGCCTGGAACTTGGCATCGTCATACAGCGACGCGCGCACCGCGGGCAGCCCGCCCTCCACCGACGTGAACTGCTGGTTGGTCGCGCTGCGCATGCACCGGATGGCCTCGAAGGCCTCGGCCTTGTGCGTACTGGTCTTGCTCACAGCAAGATTCAGCCCACCGATGGTCACCTTCGCCGGCACATCGGGTTGCACCGACGGGTAGTCCGCGAAGCCGAACACCTTCTTGCTCTCGTCGTAGGCGGTGGTGAACTGCGCATCGTCGGGCGCGAAGGTACCGACGTCGTTGATGGCGCTCTTGAGCTCCGCGACCTCGTCGAGCGGCAGGAACGGCACACCGCCCTTGACGGCGTTCTCCAGCAGCGACGGCAGCACGAACGGCCAGTTCACCTCGAGCGCGGCCTTGCCCTGCTCGAGGGCGAGCCGCGCCGTCCCCTCGTCGGTCTGGGTGATCGACGGGTCGGCGCCGGGTGCGGTGGCCACCGACTTGATGACCTGCAGCGCCTTGACGGTCGCGGCGCGGTGCTCAGGGGTGTCGGTCAAGGTGACGGTCTTTCCGTCGTCGGACAGCACGCTGCCGCCGGCACTGGTCAGCAAGGTGTTGAACCAGACCACCAGGCCCTCGTACTGCTTGGCCTGCACGGCGATCCAGCTGGGTCCCCCGGCGGCATGCAGCCGCGTCGCCTGCGCCACCATGTCGTCCCAGGTGGCCGGCGCTTCGGGCATCAGATCGGCCCGGTACCAGAGCATTTGGGTGTTGGTCGTGATGGGCGCGGCGAACAGCCGGCCCTGCCACTGCGCGGTCTTCAGCGGTCCGGGCAGGGTGTCGTCGGCGGCGTCGGCTTCCGCTTTTCCGGCCGGGTCGTCGGAAAGCGGCACGGCCCAGCCGGCCTCGGCGAACTCGGCGGTCCACACGACGTCCAGGCCCATGATGTCGAGGTTCTTGTCGTTGCCGGTCAGCCGGCGCGCCAGTTGCAGCCGCTGATCGTCGGCGCCCTTGGGCAGACTGACCTGCTTGATGCTGAAACGGCCGCCGAGTTCGGCGTTGCACCGCCTGGCGAGGGCCGAGAATGTCGCCTTCTCATTGGCCGACGTGTAGACACTGACGACGGTGCCGCCCGCACCCGAACCGCAGGCGGAGACCAACGTGGCGGCCGTGCACGCCGCCGCACCCGCTGCCAGCGCAGCCCGCAGCTTTCCCGCGCGCACCACGGACGCCTCCTGTCTCACGGGAACCTCCCGCGCGCAAACCGTAGAGCGCCGCGGGTGTGCCGTGCAACATATCGCCGCCATAGGTGCCGATCAGGCGGCAGGGCCGCCGACCGCTACAGAGACAGGCGCCCCAGCAGGTCGCGGCCCTGTTCGGCACACACCGGGTCGCACAGGACGTCGTAGCGTCCCGCGACCAGCTGCATGGTGGAGCTGAAATCCCTTGTGCCGCGGGACATCGCGTACTGCACGCCCGAGGTGATCAAGCCGAAGAACACACCGGCGATCAGGCCGGTGAGCAACGAACCCCACGCGTTGGTGCCGAAAAGCCCCAGCACCAGCCCGATGAACAGGCCCAGCCACGCCCCGGTCAAGATGCCGCCGCCCAGCACGCGCGGCCAGGTGAGCCGCCCGGTGACCCGCTCGACCTGCATCAGGTCGACGCCCACGATGGTCACGTGCTGCACCGGAAACTGTTGGTCTGACAGGTAATCGACGGCCCGCTGCGCCTCGGCGTAGGTCGGGTACGACCCGATGGGCCAGCCCTTCGGCGGAGTCGGCAATCCCGGCTGTCCACCCGGGCCCGGGGTCCGGTCGGGTTGCAGCGGATTCGTCATGCTCCTGGTCTCCTGTCAGTCGCCGCGGAACGCACTTCGACTACCACGATGCCATGATCTCTTAGGCTAGGTTGGTCGGCATGACAAGTCCGGGCGGGGAGTCGGGGCAGCCCTCTTGGGGTCCGTCGCGCCCGGCCGATCCGGTCCGCCCGCCGTCCGGTACCGACGCCGAAGCGACCAGTGACTATCCGGTGTACGAGTACCCGGCTGTCGAAGAGCCCGGACCCACCTCCGCCCCCTGGCAGCAGGGGCCGCCCGCACCGGCACCAGCGCCTCAGCCACAGCCACAGCCACCGACGGGTCCGTTCCCCGCGCCTCCCGGTCCGCCGCCACCAGGCTTCTACGGTGCCCCGCCCGCCGGGCCGTACGGCCCACCGCCGGGGATGGCGCCACCCGGATATCCGCCGCCGGGATACCTGCCGCCCCCGCTGTACTCGTCGTACCCGCCACCGCCGTCGAACGACGGGATGGCCATCGGATCACTGGTGTGCTCGCTGGTCGCGCTGCCGCTCTATTTCATGTGCTTCATCGGTCCGGTCGTCTCGCTGCTGGGCATCGTGCTCGGCATCGTGGCCATGATGCAGAGCAAGGGCCGGCCACGGACCAGCGGCCGGACCATGGCCATCTCGGGCATCGCCATCGGTGGCGCGTCCATCGTCATCGGCCTGCTCGGCTTCGTGCTGTTCTACGACTGGGCGATTCACCAAGACCCGAACGTGTGATCGGCGTGCGGGTGAACCGACTGGCGGTCGGCTCGGTCGTGTGCGCACTGGCCGGCGTGGTGTTCGGCCCCATCGCGCTCATCGGCGTCGGGCTCGGTGTGGTCGCCTACGAGCGCATTCCCGGCAGCGGCACCCGCGGCAGCGTCCTGGCCGTGAGCGGCATCGTGTGCGGCGCCCTGGCGTTTCTGCTCAACCTGTTCCTGGTCGTACTGGTCCTCGGCGGCGCCTAGCCGGCCCGCTCACGCCGGCGGAGTGAACCGCTCGCCGGTGCGCGTCATCCCGGCGGCGCGTCCCTTGCCCGCGATCACCAGCGCCATCTTGCGGCTGGCCTCATCGATCATCTCGTCGCCGAGCAGTACGGCGCCGCGGGCGCCGCCGGCCTGCGAGGTGTGCCATTCATAGGCCTCGAGGATCAGCTCGGCATGGTCGTAGTCGGCCTGGCGCGGACTGAAGATCTGGTTTCCGGCGGCGATCTGGTCGGGGTGCAGCACCCACTTCCCGTCGTACCCCAGCGCCGCGGTCTGCCCGGCAACGCGCGTGAACGCCTCGGTGTCCTTCACCTTGAAATATGGGCCGTCGATGGCATTGATGCCGTGCGCCCGCGCCGCCACCAGGATCGTCATCAGCACGTGGTGATAGGCGTCGCCGACGCCGTAGCCGACGGGCTGCTCCCCGACGACCAGGGTGCGCATGTTCAGGCTGGCCATCAGATCGCCCGGCCCGAAGATCAGCGCCTGCACCCGCGGCCCGCCGGCGATGGAGTCGGCGTTGGTGAGCCCCTTGGCGTCCTCGATCTGGGCCTCGATGCCGATGCGGCCGACGGGCAGTCCGTGCGCGCGCTCCAGCTGGGTCAGCAACAGATCGAGGGCCTGCACGTGCGAGACGTCGCTGACCTTCGGCAACACGATGACGTCCAACTCACCGCCACCGCGCGCCACCGCGGTGACCACCTCGATCACGTCGGCGTGCGTCCACGGTGTGGTCCAGTCGTTGACCCGAAGCCCGCGCAGCTGGCCCGCCCAACCCGGCTCGCACAGCGCCTGCGCCACCCGGGTTCGCGCCGCGGCCTTCGCGTCGGCCGCCACCGCGTCTTCGAGGTCGAGGAACACCTGGTCGGCGGGCAACGTCTTGGCCTTGGCGATCATCTTGTCGCTGCTGCCGGGAACCGACAGGCAGGTACGGCGGGGCCGATACTGGTTCTCCACAACCCCACTCTCTACCCTGTGGTGCATGGTGGCGGTCAACAGGGTCTACGTGGCCAGACTCGCTGGACTGGTGGTTCTCGGCCCCGACGGAGAGTCGGTCGGCCGGGTGCGTGACGTGGTCGTGAGCATGGGCATCGTCCGCCAGCAGCCGCGGGTACTCGGCCTGGTCGTGGAGTTGACCTCGCGCCGCCGAATTTTCGTCCCGATCCTGCGGGTGACCTCGATCGAACACAACTCGGTGACCCTCACGGGAGCGACCATCTCGCTGCGCCGGTTCGCCCAGCGCCCGGGCGAGGCGCTGGTGCTCGGGCAGATTCTGGACACTCGCGTCCGCGTCACGGATCCGGAGCTCCAACAGCTCGCCGGCGTCGACGTCGTCGTGGTGGACCTGGCCATCGAGCAGGCCCGGTCGCGCGACTGGGTGGTGACCCGCGTCGCGGTGCGCCACCGCCGGCTGGGCCGGCGCACCACGGTGCACGTGGTCGATTGGCACAACGTCACCGGACTGACACCGTCGGCGCTCGCACTGCCGGGTCAGGGCGTGGCCCAACTGCTGGAGCAGTTCGACGGTCAGCGTCCCGTCGAGGTCGCCGACGCGCTGCGCGACCTGCCGGCCAAACGCCGCCACGAGGTCGTCAGGGCCCTCGACGACGAGCGCCTGGCCGACATCCTGCAGGAGCTCTCCGAACCCGAGCAGGCCGAACTGCTCAACCAGCTGGGCACCGAGCGTGCCGCAGACGTGCTGGAAGAGATGGATCCCGACGACGCCGCCGACCTGCTCGCCGAGCTCGACGCCACCCGCGCCGCCGTGCTGCTCGACCGGATGGACCCCGAGGACTCCGAGCCCGTGCGCCGCCTGCTGCAGCACTCCCCTGACACCGCCGGTGGTCTGATGACGCCCGAGCCGGTCGTGCTCACCCCGGACACCACCGTCGCCGAGGCGCTCGCGCGCGTCCGCGACCCCGAGCTGACGCCGGCGCTGGCGACGCTGACGTTTGTGACCCGGCCGCCGACCGCGACACCGACCGGCCAATACCTGGGCTGCGTGCACACCCAACGGCTGCTGCGCGAACCCCCGGCCACCCAGGTCGGCGGCATCCTCGACAGCGATCTCCCCGTGCTGTCACCCACCAGCTCCCTGGCCGAGGTGACGCGCTACTTCGCCGCCTACAACCTGGTGTCTGCACCGGTGGTCGACGACGAAAATCATCTACTGGGCGCCGTCACCGTCGACGACCTGCTCGATCATCTGCTGCCGTCCGGCTGGCGCAGTGCTGATGAACCCGGGCCGGGCTCGACCCAGGCCATCACCGACAACATCTCTGGAGTCAAGCGGTGAGCGAGCCTTCAGCCAGGCAGCGCCTGGATATCCCGCGCACATCCCGAATCCGGCTGACCCCGTGGGTCGACGTCGAGTCCGTCGGCCGGTTCAGCGAATCGATCGCCCGATTCCTGGGCACCGGCAAGTTTCTGCTCATCCAGACCGTGATCGTGGTGGTGTGGATCGGTCTGAACGTCTTCGCCGTACAGCTGCAATGGGATGAGTACCCGTTCATCCTGCTGAATCTGGCGTTCTCGACGCAGGCCGCCTATGCCGCGCCGCTGATCCTGCTGGCCCAGAACCGCCAGGAGAACCGGGACCGGGTGGCGCTCGAAGAGGACCGCCGACGCGCGGCCCAGACCAAGGCCGACACCGAATTCCTGGCCCGGGAACTGGCCGCGCTGCGGCTGGCCGTCGGCGAGGTGGCCACTCGCGACTACCTGCGCCGCGAACTCGATGAGTTGCGCACGTTGATTGCTCAGCAGAACGGCACCAAGAGCGGGTCGGGCAAGCGCAAGGCCGGAAAGTCACGTCCGCCGGCCGAGGAAAGCGACCTTTCCGGCGACCCGGCGACCAGCTCCGACGCTGCCGCGGATGAGAGTTTCCACTCTGCGGAAACATTGCTACGCCAACCGCCCGCAGAGTAGGTATGGTGACTTGGATCACAACACAGGTCACCGGGGTCACTCCGGTATTCCACTTCCATAGGATGGCTTAGTGCACATCGGGGGCGACGCCGCAGACTCCGCGGACAACACTGCGCCTACTACTGACTCCCACGCACTTTTCAGTGACTCTGCGCTGGTTGACGACGAAATTCACGACTACGACGCCGCGGTCGATGACGAGGCTGACCCGGTCGGTGCTGCCGTTCCCGGCCGTCGCCGACAGATCGCCCGGGCGCTGCGCCGCCCCCTGGCCGGCGTCGCGGTCGTCGCACCGCTGGTTCTGATGCTTGCCGTCGGCGGTTCGGCGCCGACTCGGCAAACGACGGTGCACAACACCGCCACCGCGGGCGTCACGCCGATGGCGGCCGTCACGCCCACCACCCCCGGTCCACGCAACCGGGCCGGCATGACGGTGGTGGCATCCGATCAGGTTCCCCGCGCCCTGCACATGGACCCGACCACAGCCCTCTCGCCGCCGCCGGCGTCGCTGGTGATGGCCCCCGGCGGGCTGCGGATCCCGCCGGTCGTCCTCAACGCCTACCGCACCGCCGAGAAGATCATGGCGACCAACGCGCCGGGCTGCGGCATCAGCTGGAACCTGCTGGCGGGCATCGGACGCATCGAGTCCGGGCACGCCAACAGTGGCGCCACCGATGCCCGGGGCACCGCGATCACCCCGATCCTCGGACCGGTCCTGGACGGCACCCTGGCCGGCAACGAGGTCATCGTGCAGAGCATCGCGGCCGGCCGCGTGACCTACGCCCGGGCCCTCGGACCCATGCAGTTCCTGCCCGGTACCTGGGCCCGGTACGCCGCGGACGCCATCGGCGACGGCAAGCCCGACGTGCAGAACGTCTATGACGCGTCCCTGGCCGCGGCCCGGTACCTGTGCAGCGGCGGGCTGAACCTGCGTGATCCGTCCCAGGTGCTGACCGCGATCCTGCGCTACAACAACTCGATGCCCTACGCCCAGAACGTGCTGGGCTGGGCCAAGGCGTACGTCACCGGTATCGCACCGGTCGACCTGCCGCCGATCGTCGGCCCGCCGCCCGCCATCGGCGACCAACACCTCGACAACCCCGAGGGGCTCGGGCCAGGCCTGCCGATCAACGCGATGGGACTGCCGTCCGACGACCCGCTGGCGATGACGCCCGCACTGCAGATGGGGCGCACGGGCCCGCTGCCCGGACCGGCCGAACCGAAACAGAACTGCGCCGTGTTCTGCCTGTCCGGTGGGCCCGCGCCGGCCGCCGCTCCCGCACCGGACGCCCCGGCGCTGGACGCGCCCCCGGCCAACCCGTTCAACGTGCCGCCGTTCCTGCTGCCGCCGGCTCCGATGGCACCGCCGCCAGCGCCCGTCGCTCCGGCTCCGGCGCCCGCGGGTCCGATTCCGGTCACCGCCGTGGGCGTGGGTACCCCGGCCGCCGGTCCGGTCGGCGCCGCACCGGGACCTGTCCCCGGACCGGCAGCGGTCCCGGCGCCGCAGGCTCCCGCCGGCCCGCCGCCCGCCGAAGCCATGGGTCCCGCGGCGCCTGCCTTCCCATCCCTGCCGTGACCAGCTGCGGGTCTGCTGACCGGCAGGCATAGACTCGCCGCTGATGTCTGCTGAGCTGAATGCCGCCGTGCGCGCCGCACTGGGCAAAGTTATCGACCCTGAACTGCGCCGTCCGATCACCGAGGTCGGCATGGTCAAGGATGTGACCGTCGAATCCGACGGCGCCGTCCACGTCGAGATCTACCTGACCACGTCGGCCTGCCCCAAGAAGACCGAGATCACCGATCGGGTCACCGCGGCCGTCACCGACGTGCCGGGCACCGGCACCGTCAAGGTGACCCTCGACGTGATGAACGACGAGCAGCGCGCCGAACTCCGCAAGCAGCTGCGCGGCGACGACAAGGAACCCGTCATCCCGTTCGCCCAGCCGGGTTCGTTGACCCGGGTGTACGCGGTGGCGTCCGGCAAGGGCGGCGTCGGCAAGTCCAGCGTGACGGTGAACCTGGCGGCCGCGCTGGCCGCCAAGGGTCTGTCGGTCGGCCTGCTCGACGCCGACATCTACGGCCACTCGGTGCCCCGGATGATGGGTGTGCAGGATCGCCCCACCCAGGTGGATTCGATGATCCTGCCGCCGGTTTCGCACGATGTGAAGGTCATCTCCATCGCGATGTTCACCCAGGGCAACACCCCTGTGGTGTGGCGCGGGCCGATGCTGCACCGGGCGCTGCAGCAGTTCCTGGCCGACGTGTACTGGGGCGACCTCGACGTCCTGCTGCTCGACCTGCCGCCCGGCACCGGCGACATCGCCATCTCGGTGGCGCAGTTGATCCCCAGTGCCGAAATCCTCGTCGTCACCACGCCGCAGATGGCTGCCGCCGAGGTCGCCGAGCGCGCCGGCGCCATTGCGGTGCAGACCCGTCAGCGCATCGTCGGCGTGGTCGAGAACATGTCCGGACTGACCCTGCCCGACGGCACCACCATGCAGCTGTTCGGCGAGGGCGGCGGCGCCCAGGTCGCCGAAAGCCTCACGCGCACAGTCGGTGCCGAGGTTCCGCTGTTGGGCCAGGTCCCACTGGACCCGCGGCTGGTCTCGGCCGGCGACACGGGTGTGCCGCTGGTGCTGTCCGACCCTGACACCGCCGCCGGCGCCGCACTGCGCGGTATCGCCGACAAACTGTCCAGCCGCAAGCGCGGCCTGGCCGGCATGTCACTCGGGCTCGACCCGGCTGGGCGCTGACCTCCCTCTGTCCGACAGGAATCATCAAGTGACACATATCCATACGCGCAGCGGCGCACAGAACGTCGGCCTGCTGAGCGTGGCGGCCTACCGCCCCGGACGCGTCGTCACCAACGACGAAATCTGTGAAACCATCGATTCCTCGGACGAATGGATCTACTCCAGGACCGGCATCAAGAACCGTAGGTTCGCCGGGCCCGACGAGTCCGCGGTCAGCATGGCGTGCGAGGCCGGCCGCCGGGCCTGCGCGGCGGCGGGACTGTCCGGCGCCGACATCGACGCGGTGATCGTCGCCACCAGCACCAACTTCCGCAACACCCCGCCGTGCGGGCCGCAGGTCGCCACCGAGATTGGCGCACAGGGCATTCCGGCTTTCGACATCGCCGCGGGCTGCGCCGGGTTCGGGTACTCGCTGGGCGTGGCCGCCGACATGATCCGATCGGGCAGCGCGGGCCGCATCCTCGTGGTGGGCTCGGAGAAACTGTCCGACGCCATCGACATGACCGACCGCGGCAATGCCTTCATCTTCGCCGACGGCGCCGCCGCGGTGGTGGTGGGACCGACCGACGAGCAAGGCATCGGGCCTACTGTCGCCGGTAGCGACGGCGAGCAGTCCGGCGCCATCGTGCAGGACCTCAGCTGGATCGACTTCGCCGAGAACCCTTCCGGACCAAGGCCTTTCCTGCGTATGGAGGGCCAGACCGTCTTCCGCTGGGCGGCCTTCCAGATGGTCGACGTCGGCAAGCGCGCCATCGCGGCGGCGGGCCTGACGGTGGACGACATCGACGTGTTCATCCCCCATCAGGCCAACGGCCGGATCAACGAGCTGCTCGCCAAGGGGCTGGAGCTGGGGCCCGAAACCGTTATCGCCCAAGACATTCAGGACGCCGGTAACACCTCGGCCGCCTCGATTCCGCTGGCGATGTTCACCCTGCTGGACACCGGCGAGGCCAAGCCCGGCAGCGTGGCACTGCTGCTCGGCTATGGGGCGGGTCTGGCCTACGCCGCCCAGGTCATCCGGCTGCCGGGATAACTCCCGCGGCTCACCCGGAGACGGTGGCCAGTTTGCGCTTCTCCTCGTAGAACCGCGCGCGCTCGTCGAGCAGCCCGAGGAACCCGACCAGTTCCTCCCGGGCCTTTTCGCCAACCGGGCCAAAGTCGTTGCGGTCGAAGATGTTCCAGAAGCGCAGCACCGGGACCAGGACGTCGTCGTGGTGGATGCGCAGGTCATAGATGCCGGCCTTGGCGATGGTGAGTGCGTTCTTGGTGAAGTCGGTCATCCCCTGGCCGGGCATCGCGAAATTGATGACTTCATCGCGGATGGCGACCATCGCATCGTCCGGGGCGATGTCCAGCGCCGCGGCCATCAGGTTGCGGTAGAAGACCATGTGCAGGTTCTCGTCGGCCGCGATGCGGGCCAGGAGCTGGTCGGCCAGCGGGCAACCCGACGCCCGGCCGGTGTTGCGGTGCGAGACGCGGGTGGCCAGTTCCTGGAACGACACGTAGGCCAGAACGGACAGCGCGCTCCGCTCTCCCGCGTCGTAGCCGGCGACGGTGTGTTCCATGCGAAGCCGCTCCAAAGCGACGGGATCGACGCCGCGGGTGACGACCAGATAGTCCCGCAGCGCGATGCTGTGGCGCCCTTCCTCGGCCGTCCACTGCCCGACCCAGGTGCCCCAGGCACCGTCACGGGAGAACCGGGTGGCGATCTCTCGGTGATACGACGGCAGGTTGTCCTCGGTCAGCAGATTGACCGTCAGCGCCGTTTTGGCGACCGGGTCCAGCGGTGAGTCCTCCGGCTGCCAGTCCTCGCCGCCGAGGAATGCGAAATCACGCCCGCGGCTCCACGGCACGTAGTCGTGCGGGAACCACTCCCGCGCCGTCTTCAGGTGCCGGTCGAGGTTCTGCGCGACGACGGGCTCCAGTTCATAAAGCACAGCTGCCTGGGTATCCATGGGTCAATCCCTCCATCGTTGGCCAGCGTCAGGTCCACATCTCACAAACCTACGGTACCGTAACCTACGGTACCGTAGGTTAGCGTTCGATGACCAGATGTTGACGAACCCGCACCGCCACAACGGCGCCGACGGACTACCCGCGGAAGGCCTCGCTGAAGATCGCCGGCAGCTTGGCCCAACTGGGCTGCGCACTGAACTTGGTCAGCAGCTCGGACACCCGCGCCGCGGTCTTGTTGGTGACGAACCAGCTGGGCTTGGGTGAGAGCGCCAGCTCTCCGCCGAGCACGGAGCGGGGGAACGGACGGAACGGCCCGTAGATGACGCTGCGTTCGATGTTGTCCAGCAGATGAGCGTTGTGGACGATGCCGATGCCGGAGCCGACGTTGTCCAGGGTGTTGCCGGGATACGCACCCCAACTCAGCCCGGGCACGAGGAATCCGATCGCACTCCACACGTTGACGCCGATGGTGCCGTAGTGCAGTTGCGCCAGCGCGTCATCGAACGCGGCGCCCATCGCACGGCGATCACCAGGCGCGACGATGATGCTGGCGCCGAGGGTGCCGTAGAGGGAGTTGTTGGCGAATTCCACTGCATTGCCGAAGAATTCGGCGCCCGTGCCGGGCAGGCTGGTGTAGCCCAGGACCGGGGCGAAGTACTCGGTGGTGAAGAGGTCCTGCGCCGTGTCGGGCGTGACCTCGATGAGGACCCGGTCGCCGATACGCTCGGCCGCCGGGTAGCGGCCGGTGGCGGCGTCGAGCTTTGCGCCGGAGCCCGGATACCAGGCCGGGCGCGCCGGCAGCGACGTGAGGACGTCACGAAGCGCGGCGAGGAATTGATCCTTCTGATCCCAGTCGGCCGACAGGATCAGCGCCTGGCCGGCGATGCAGTTGTGGCCGGCGTTGTGCAACCGCTGGGTGGCGACGTGCTCTGCCTGGAACTTGAGATCGGCTGCGCTCCACCGGCCCGGGACGACGATGATCGGCGAGACGCCGCCCAGCTCACTGGTGATCGGCTTGTCCAGCTTGGGGGTGCTCGGCTTGTCGCTCTCGGTCCCCCACACGATCAGGTCGTGGGTCCGCTGGGCACCGGTGATGTGCACGTGCCTGATCCCGGGATGGCCCGTCAGGTAGGCCCCGATTTCCGGTCCCCCGTTGATGATTCGCAACAGGCCCGCGTCGAACAGCGGGCCGAACGCGGCGGCGTACACGTCGGACAGGGTGCTGAAGGTCGGGTTGAGTTTGAGCACGCTGGCCCGGTTGTGGGCGATCAATTCGTAGAGCACGTCCAGCGGCCCGATGGAGCTGATGTTGCCGGCGCCCAGCACCAGGCCCACCCCGCCGTTTTCGCCGGACCGGCGTGCCCCCAACCCCGCTGCGGCGACGGCCTGCTGCGCCGACACCCCCGGGGACAGCCACAGCTCGCCGCGAAAGCCGTTGAACAGGTTGAATTCATACAGATTGCTCGGCAGCACAGTGAAGGTGGTCCGCCCACCCGGGGCGGTGCCCGCCTTGAGGCCGTGCGCCGGGGACCGGCCCTGGCTCAGTTTCTCCAGGCTGTCGATCACCGCGGCGAACCCCGATAGCGCGGCATAGGGCCCGGACAGCCATTCCTCGCCCTCCCACGGTCCGGCGGGCGTGCTCTTGGCGGCCACCGCGGCTCGCGTCCAGGCGTCGGCAGCGTCCGCGATGGCCGCACGGGTCCGCGTGAGCAACGCAATCCGTCCCGGCAGATCGAGCGCGGCCCAGCCGGCCGCACCGGCCGTCAGGTCAGCGATGTCGCGGTCGACCTGAGCCTGGTCGATGGACGCGGTAGGTGTCGCGTAGTCAGATGCCATGCGGCACTTCTCCTTTGAATATTTGGGTCAGGCCAGGGCCAGTTGGTCGGCGGGGGCGGGAGTCCGCCGGCGAACGCGCGCCTGCCACACCACGAGCGCGAACGCTGCGGTGATCGGCAGCGACGCACCGACCATCCCGCCGGCGAGCACCGCGTCGGTGGCGGTGTAGACGGGCGCCGTGAGCAAGGCGGTCACGCTGGCAGCGACCGGCGCCAGGGCCACCCCGGCCAGCAGCCAGCGCCAGCGCTGTTCGCGAACGCCGTCGCCGGCCACGCGGGCATTGCGGATACCGGCGACGGCGATCGCCGCGGCCAGCCACACCGGGACGAGGTGGTACGCCAGTACCGCATCCGGCACAGCCTCGGGCAGTCGCGAGAACAGCACGGTGTAGATCACCGATCCGAAAATGGCCACTGCCAGCCACATTCGGTAACCAGGTGCCGTGGTGGCGGCATCCGCACCACCGCCGCGACCACGATTGGTCAGCATGAACGCAACCGCGGCGCCGAACGGCGCGAGGACACCCCCCAGAATCGAGGCGGCCCCCAGATTGGTGAGCAGGTCATGCTGAGGGATGACGGGCTGCACGCCGATCCACAGCACCCGCAGCAGCGGAGCCGTCATCATCAAGGCAATGCTGTAGCCCATCCAGGCGCGGTGACTGACGACGTCACGCCGCAGGATTGCCACGAAACCGAGCCAGCCGCTGCCCAGAGTGCCGATTGCCAGTCCCCACAACTGCAGATCGAAGGCGCGGCCGATGAAGTGATGGACCGGCATGGTCATGGCCAGAAAGGCGATCGCGCACAACATGCTGACGGTCATCAGCGCCAGGTAGGCGCGTCCGGTCCAGCGGTGGATCGCCGGGCGGCGCGTGCGCAGCCGGGTCGAGAACTGGAACATCGCCGCACCCAATGCGAGCGCGCCGAGCGTCGTGTGGATACCCATCACCACGCGATGGCGGGCGTAGTCGGCATGCCGTACGTCTTCCACCGAGCCCGCGCCGACGGCGTAGGCGTGGCCGTTGATGAGTTCATTGATGCCGTCCTGCAGCCGGGGCGTCCCGGGTGAGAACACCGGCCACATGTAGTTGATCGCCAACGGCAGGTACAGGAACGCCACTGCCGCGATCGCATAGAACAGCACCCGGGACATCGGCAGGTGCGCCCGGGATGAAGTTTGCGGGGACATCGTCGACCACCATTTCTCGACGGCCGTGCGGGACCGTCATTTGGAGTTGACCTCTAATTTAGAGTTCAACTCCAAATTGCGCAATAGGCGCGAGCCCGCGACTGCCGGGCCACCGGCGTGACTACCCCTGGAGGGCCTCCGGCTGCACCACGACTCCCCGGCGGAAAATGCTCATCGCCTGCAGCAGCGCCTGCTCGACCTCGTTCGCCGTGAGCTGCGCCTGATCTTGACGCAACGCGAGGGCAGCAACCCCGTTCCAGGCGCCGAACAGAAAGAACGACATCAGCCGACTGTCTATCGGCTGCAGCTCGCCCGCGTCGATCGCGGCCTGGATTCGCTCCTCGAACATGGACCGCAGCAGGTGCATCCGCTCGGCCACCAGACCGTCGGTCGGCAGTCCCGGCCCAGCGAGCGCGTTCACCGACAGGTAGCGAGTCAAGGCCGGGTGCTCGACGAGCAACCGCATGTACGCGCGCCCGGCCTCCACGACTTGTTCGAACGGCGAGCCGTCGCGCGCGTACGCCGCGGTCAGCGTCGTCATCGACATATCCAGGAGCCGTTCCACCGCGGCGGTGACCAGCGCATCTTTGGTGCCGAAGTGGCCGTACACCGACGCCGGAGAAATGCCGGCAACCTCGGCCACGTCGTCGACCTTGATCGCATCGGCCGAATGCTGCGACAGCAACACCTCGGCCGCGTCCAGGATCGCCGCCCGGGTACGCATCCGGCGGCGCTCCCCCCGCGCCCGGGCCGCCGCGTCTGCGTCACTGCCGTGGTTGCTTGTCACACCAAAACACTAGCGAGAACCGAAAGGCCGGCCCGTGGCTGACCACGGACCGGCCTTTCGAATCAACGACCCCCGGGGAAATCCATCAGCCCCGCAGCGCAGAGACGAAGATCGCGGGCAGTTTGGCCCAGCTGGGCTTGCCGGTGAACGCGGTGAGGAGCCGGCCCGTGGAGGCGGCCGTGCGGTTGTTGACGAACCACGGCGGCTTCGGCGAGATCGACAGCTCGCCACCGATCAGCGAGCGCGGCGAGGGGCGGAACGGCCCGCGCACCACCGTGCGCTCGGGCTTCTCGAGCAGGAATCCGTTGTGCACCACACCGATTCCGCTCTGCACGTCACTGAGCGTATGCCCGGGGAACGCGCCCCAGGTGGCGTGCGGGGTCAGGTATCCGACGCCGGTCCAGGCGTTCACCGCCACGGTGCCGTAGTGCAGCGCCTCGATCATGGCGTCGAAGGCCATGCCCAGCGCCTTGATGGTGGCGGGCGCCGCCACGATGTTGACGCCCAGGGTGCCGACGAAGTCCTCGTTGGCCAGGCGGGTGGCCGCACGGACGAATTCGACGCCGTCGCTGTCCAGGTCGATGACTCCGTACACCGGCGAGAAGTACTCGGTGTTGAGCAGCGCGGTGCGGTCCTCGGGGTCCACCACCAGCACGCGATCGCCGATTCGCTGAGCCTTCGGATACGTGGCCTCGGCGCTGGCGACGCGGGCATCGGAGCCCGGGTAGTACGCCGCGCGCTGGGGCGCCGCGGCGATGGCCTTGGTCAGGGCCGCGACGAACTCGTCGCGCTGCGCCCACTTCGAGGACAGCACGACGACCTGCGACGCGACGCAGTTGTAGCCGTTGTTGTGCAGCCGCTGGGTGGCGATGTGGTTGGCCTGGAACGCAATATCGGCCTTGCTCCACTTGCCGGGTACGACGATGGTCGGCGACACCCCGCCGAGCTCGCTGGTGATGTCCTTGTGCAGGATCGGCTCGCCCGCGGCCTTGCGCCGGGCGCCCTCTTCGCCGACGCCGAAGACGATGGCGTCGTGCGTCAGCGCGCTGCCGGTCATGTGCACGTGGTCGACCGCGTCGTGCTGCACCAGGTAGGTACCGACATCCGCGCCGCCGGTGAGGATCCGCACCGCGCCGAGCGCGATGAACGGCGCCAGCACCGTGGTCAGCACCGGCAGGAGCGGATCGGTGACCGGGTTGAGCTTGAGCGCCACCACCCGGTTGTTGGCGATCAGCTCGTAGACGGTGTCCAGCGGGGCGATGGACGTGATGTTGCCGGCGCCGAGCACGACGCCGATCCCGTTGGTCTTGCCCGGATCCCGCTGTGCCAGACCGGCCGTCCGCACCGCTTCGTCCCGGCTGACGCCCGGCTGCAGCCACACCTGCGCGCTGAACCCGGACAGCAGCAGCTTGTCGAAGATGTTGAGCGGCAACACATCCACCGTGGTGCGGCCCGCGGCGGTGCCGAAGGTGGCACCGTCCAGCGGGCTCGTGCCGGCCTCCAGCTTGGCCAGACTCGCCGACAGCGCGGCAGCCCCGGCGGCCAGCGGGTACGGCCCGGAAATCCACTCCTCACCGACCAGCGGCGAGTCCGGATTCAGTTGTTTGATCCGGATCGCGGCCTCGACCCATTCGGCGCCGTGCTGCACCGCCAGCTGCTGCACGTCGTCGAGAATTTCCCGTCGACGTGCCAGAGGGGTTGCCGCCCAGGCCTTCTCGCCTTCGGCGAGCTCATCCAGCGCCTGGTCCACCAGGGCCGTGTACGCAGTGTCCGTCATGTACTGAATTCTCCCGGTGGTGCGGTCGGTATGGGCCGGAATCAGCCGGCGTGTGCTTCGAATTCCAGCAGCGCGTCGCTGTGGTTGTGCTCGTACGGCTTCGGACCCTGTCCGACGGCCCGCTTGGCGACGAGGGCCTGGTACTGCTCGAACGGCGTGGTCCGGCCGAACTTCTCCCGCGCCTCGGCCGGGGTGTAGGTGACGGGGTACTGCGCCGGAATCTTCATCAGCGTCGGGCCGACGATCGGCGTGGTGTGCGGGGTGGTGAAGTCCAGGATCGCCAGTTCCAGCCGCGGGATGCTGGAGACCGCCCGCAGGAATGGACGCGCTATCAACTTGGCGATGACGTCATCGGAGTAGTTCTGCGGGATGCCGCCCAGCGTGCGCATCCACTTCGGCATCGTGGCGATGATCGCGCGGCGCATCGGCCAGTTGAACACGCGGCGCATCCAGCTCGGCACCCGCTCTGGCAGGATGTGATAACCCAGGTCGACCAGGTAGTTCATCATGTTCTGGGCCACCTCGGAGCCGGCCATCTGCGGCCGGAACTGCTCGAAGTACTGCTGGATGCCCTCGCGCGTGCGCGGCACGTCGTCGGGGTTGATGGTCTGGAATTCGGCGGCGCGCGCGCACTCTTCCCAGTACTGCAGTTCTTCGGCTTCGGTCAGCTTGCCCGGCCCGAACATCTCGTAGGTGTAGAGGATCGAGTGCCACGCGGTCAGGTGGATCCACAGCTGCGAGTACGGGTCGTTGGCGTCGAACTGCTTGCCGGTGATCGGCTCGGTGCCGACGGCCTTGCCGTGAATCTTGACCAGGATCTCGGAAGCGTCCAGCACAGCCTCGGCGTCACCGAAGGCGACCAGCGCGAAGTACTGCATGGTGCGGTCGTAGCGCAGCCGGGTCCGGGCGTACACCTGGCCGCTGGCGTCCACCGCCGCCGCGAGGAAAGGGTCGAGGTGCTCGATGGTCACGGCGCGGGCGAAGCCCAGCAGCAGTGACGTCGGGTAGCTCCACACCCGCCAGGTCACGGAGTCGGGTCCGAAGAAGCCGTAGTCGACCGCGGGCGTCAGCTTCGTATCGGCGACGGGCAACCCGGCAACGCGGCGAAATGTGGATACGGCATCCATCGTCGTTCCCCTTTGAACAGGAAGGCGCCACCCTCTGGCGCGACGCGCTAGATGGTACGCCACGTACCACTAGATAGCTAGACTCCCACTGATTGGATGCATCAGGTAACTCCCGACCAGGTACATGAGGTAAACAAGGAGCCATGGCGAGTGCCACCACCGGTCGCTGGGCCGGCCAACGCGAGCGCAGGCGCGCTGAGTTCATCGACGCTGCCCTCGTGGTGATCGAGCAACACGGACCCCAGACCTCGACCGAGCAGATCGCCGCGCACGTCGGCGTCAGCCGCACCAAGCTGTACCGGCACTTCGTCGACGCCGCTGACCTGCAGCGCGAGGTCGCGCACCGCACCAGCCAGATGATCACCGCCGAGCTCGCGCCGGTGTGGCGGCCCGAGGGCAGCATGGCGCAGATCGTGCAGGCCGGCGTGGGCGCGCACGTCCACTTCCTGATCCAACACCCGAATCTGTACCGCTACCTGCAGCGATGCTCCATCGATGAGGGCTTCAACGCCTTCGCCGACATCAAGATCACCATCGCCAACCTGCTGACCGCGGTGCTCAAGGTGTACGTCGCGGCATTCGATGTGCAGGCCGACGCCGAGCGGTTGTCCTACAGCATCGTCGGCCTGGTCGAGACCGCCGCGGGGCACTGGCTCGAACAGCCGCTGCGCGACAGCCAGGACGCGCTGGTCGCCGACCTGACCCGCTGGATCTGGTTGATGCTCGACGACTCACTGCGCGCCGGCGGCGTCTACGTCGCCGCGGACGAAATCCTGCCGCCGGCCGCGGAGATCGCCGAGAATTCGGATCGCTACCGGGATCCGGCGCGCCTACAGGCCCTGAATCTCTAGCTGCGTCAGGTCGCGTCGGGGTCGAACGTCGTCTTCCCCGGCTGCGGTGCGGGTTCGGTGGTGCCCGGCGTGGGCGGCACACCATTGACTTCCGGCGTGGTCAGCGGCTTCGTCTGGTCCGGGGTCGCGGTGCCGAAAGCGCCGGTGATGAACGAATCGTCACCGTCCAGCAGATGCTTGGTCAGCGCCGCGCGCGGCGTCATACCGCGCAGTTTCTGCAGTTCGCTGAGGGGTTGACGCAGGTCCTCGAACTCCGGGCCGAGATCCTGGCGCAGCTGACTGGTCGCGCCGCTGAGGTAATCCCGCACCTGCTTGAGGCTGCCGGCCGTCCACCGGATGGCGCCGGGCAACCGCTCCGGACCCAGGATCACCAGGCCCGCGATGACCAGCACGAGCATCTCGCCCCATCCGATGTTGCCGAACATCAGCTGGCCGGGGTGTCTGCGTTTGGTACCACGGTGAGCGTCACGTGCCGGCCATCGCGAATCACCTCGATGGGCGCCGGCTGACCGATCTGCAGCTGCCGTACGGCAACCACGAACTCGTCGGCGTCGGCGACCTTGCGGGGACCGACCTTGACCACGACGTCGTTCTCGAGGATGCCGCCCTTCTCGGCGGGGCTGCCGGCGACGACGTTCACGACCTGGGCGCCCGAAGCGACCTTGTCACTGGCCGACTTGGCGTTCAGGCCCAGCGTCGGGTGGAAGATCTTGCCGTCCTTGATCAGGACCTCGACGGTGGCCTTGACCTCGTTCACGGGGATGGCGAAGCCCAGACCACTGGCGCTGTCGGACAACGACTTTCCGGCCGTGTTGATCCCGATGACCTCGGAATTCATGTTGATCAGCGGGCCGCCCGAGTTGCCGTGGTTGATCGACGCATCGGTCTGGATGCCGTCGATGACGGTGTCGGTGTCGGACCCTTCGCCGGACAGCGGCACGGGGCGGTGCAGCGCGCTGATGATGCCGTGGGTGACGGTGCTGCGCAGGCCCAGCGGGGCGCCGGCGGCGATGACCTCGTCACCGACCTTGACCTTCTCGGCATCACCGAACTTCGCGACGGTCAGGTTGTCGACGTTGTCGACCTTGAGCACCGCGAGGTCGGTCTTGGGGTCACGACCGACGAGGTTCGCCGGGACCTGCTTGCCGTCGTTGAACACCACGGAGATGTGGTACTTGCTGGGGTCCTTCGCCGCGTCGGAGATGACGTGGTTGTTGGTCACGACGTAGCCGCGCCCGTCGACCACCACGCCTGAGCCCTGCGACCCGTCGGTGTCCCCCATCGCCTCGATGGTGACCACCGAATCTGCCACGGCGGCAGCGACTTTCGCGAACCGGCCGGCAGGCAGATCGCCGCCGTCACTGGTCTTCAAGGTGACCTTGGAGGTGGTGAAGGCCTCGACCACCTCGGCGGTCTTGCGCCCGACGACGCCGCCGACTATGCCGACCACCAACGCCAGCACGGCCAGCACCGCCAGCGCGGTCATCGAGACCTTGCGCCCGAACAGCACGTCACGCACGCCGAGCTTGCCGACGGGAGCGGTGACCACCACCGGAGGCGGCGCGGGCAGCGCCGGGGTGCCGAGTGACGGCGCGGCCGACGGGTCGCGCCAGGGGTCGGCGACCGCCTCGTCGTCGTCCTTGCCCTCGGCCGCCAGCGCGCCGGCGTCGGCGGGGTGACGTTGCAGCGAGTCGGTGGCAGCACCCGGCCGCCCGAACGCTTCGGCCAGCACGGGATCGGGCGCCTGATTGGTCGGGGTGTACTCCCCCTGGTTCCGGATCTGGTCCTCGGCGAGGAACGAGCCGGTGAAGCCGTCGGGCCGGCCGAACGCACGCTGCGACGCCGGGTCCACCGGGGTGCGCGTCACCGGACGCGGAGCCAGACGGGGGCGATCGCCGGACATGTCCTGATTCGTCACCGGTGTTCCACTCCCCATCTGCTGGCTTTGTCCGTACGGCCCGTCTGGGCGGGCGCGACGGCTAGTCAAAATTCAGGCTCAACCCTACCGGCGACGACGACGTTCCCGCGGCGGCCGGTCGGCAAAGTCCTGGTCTTCAATTCCTGACGCCTGAATATCCACGAACTGCATCGATGCGTCGTTGGGGATGTTCGCCAAGGCGCCCAGCAAAGAATTGGGTGCGATGATCGGGCACGAATCGCGTAACGCACTCCGGGCCTGACCCTGGGCATCCACCTCGGCGGCGCAATCCGGGCACTGGGACAGGTGATGGGCGGCACGCAAGTGGGCGCCCATCTGCAGTTCACCGTCGACGAATGCGGCGATGGCCTCGATGGCCAGGTGCTCCGTGGACCCGAAGCGTCGCGGGCCGACGGGCCCGTCACTCTGGGAGGCGAACTGGGCGGGCAGCCAGGAGAACGCACGACGGAACAACTGTCCCCGGTCGACCATCACCGAGCTCCTCTCCGCGCCACGTCCGCGTTGCCGTTACTACTGAATGTAGCGCGACAACCTGGGACGGATGCGTCACAACGCTCAGGCAGACTTGGCGGAGATCGCCGCAGCCGCCTCGGAGTAGTCACCGGGGTGGCTGGCCAGGTACTCCCGCAGCGCTTGCCGGCCGCGGTGGATACGACTGCGCACGGTGCCGAGCTTGACGTCGAGCGTCGCGCCGATCTCCTCGTACGACAGACCTTCGATGTCGCAGAGCACCACAGCTGCGCGGAACTCCGGGGGCAGCGAGTCGAGCGCAGCCTGCAGGTCCGGCCCCAGCCGGGAATCGTGGTACAGCTGCTCGGGGTTCGGATCGTCGGCCGGCACCCGGTCGTAGTCCTCGGGCAACGCCTCCATACGGATACGGGCGCGGCGCCGGACCATGTCCAGGAACAAGTTGGTGGTGATGCGGTGCAGCCAGCCTTCGAAGGTGCCCGGCTGGTAGTTCTGCACCGAGCGGAACACCCGGATGAAGGTCTCCTGGGTGAGGTCTTCGGCGTCCTGCGGGTTACCCGACAGCCGGTAGGCCAGCCGGTACACGCGGTCGGCGTGCTGCCGGACCAGCTCATCCCACGACGGCATGGTCGCCACGTCGCCGGTGGCGTCGAAGACGGCGGTGCCGGTCAACTCGTCGCTGACTTCGGCCCAATCCAACTCAACCTCGGGCGCCGAGACATGGGACATGTGCGTCGGGGCAAGCATCGCGGGGGCCGGCATGGCGGTCGTGGCAATCTCCAGTTCGGTCGGTTCATCGTCGTAGTTACACGACGCATCAGCAGCAACCGGTACCTGGAGTCCGATATTCCCGATGCCGCGGATATCCGGCGACTGCCGGAGCCCGGAATCGCTTTGCAGATCGTTCACACTTGCGTGCATGGCGATTACGGTTCCCCACCCTGGTGAGGTTGATGTATGAGCAAACTGAACTTTTCCTGAGAAACCGGATTCCAGGGCCATGACCTGCGGATACCCCGAGAATGTTGGCCAAAACTTAACCTTGCGTCCCGGGTGTGTCGCGCTGCCGCTCAGGGTTGCCTCTCAGCCTCCCGATGGGCCGGCCCGCCACCTCATTCTGTTGAGCGTGTGCTGAGCGGCGGCTTGCTGGGTGTTCGTTACGCTGCGGATATGTCCAGCACCGATGACCCGACGGTTTCGGCCGGCCAGCCCGCGCCGGCCCAGCCGGCTCCGGCCGCCCCTGCGCAGGCGACGCCAGCCCAGCCCGTCGCAGCTGCACCCGCCGCCGCTCCCAAGCCCAGCACGGCCGAGGCCATCGTCAAGCACGCCGAGCGGTCCATCACCGAGGAACCGATCACCGCGGCGGCCCGGGAACGGGCCGAGGAGAGCGGGGCCAACCCGATCACCCCGGCCGTGGGCGCGCTGCTGAGCGTGCTGGCGAAGATCGCGTCGGCCAAGGCCGTCGTCGAGGTCGGGACCGGCGCCGGTGTCAGCGGGTTGTGGCTGTTGTCCGGCATGCGCGACGACGGCGTGCTGACCACCATCGACATCGAGCCCGAGCACCAGCGGCTGGCCAAGCAGGCGTTCGTCGGCGCCGGTGTGGGACCGTCCCGGACCCGGCTGATCGTGGGCCGCGCGCAGGAGGTCCTGACCCGCCTGGCCGACGAGTCCTACGACCTGGTGTTCATCGACGGCGAGCCCGCCGACCAACCGCAGTTCGTCGCCGAGGGCGTCCGCCTGCTGCGGGCGGGCGGCGTGATCGTCGTGCACCGGGCCGCGCTCGGCGGCCGGGCCGGCGACGCCTCGGCCAATGACCGCGACGTGACGGCAGTTCGCGAGGCCACTCGCGCCATCGCCGAGGACGAGCGGCTGACCCCGGTCCTGGTGCCGCTGGGCGACGGACTGTTGGCGGCCGTCCGCGACTGATCTCAACTCCCGCGAGCGTGCGTGTCTGCACCTAGACACGCCGCTCCACCCGTGCTGTTCCCGCACGTTCGCCGCCGCTGAGCGGGACCAAAATGCACACGCCTGACGGCGTGGCGGCTGCAGACACGCACGCTCGCCGATGGATCGGCTGCAGGATCTTTACGGGCTCTTGACGGTCAGATGCTTGACGACCGACTGAACGAGTGTTTAGCGTATTGAACATGCGTTCAGCCGAGGACTTCACCACCGTCGCCCGAATCCGCGACGCGGCCATCGAACAGTTCGGCCAAAACGGGTTCTCTGCCAGCGTGCGCAGCATCGCCACGGCCGCCGGGGTCAGCGCGGCCCTGGTGATCCACCACTTCGGTTCCAAGGAAAAACTGCGCGAAGCGTGTGATGCCTACGTCATCGAGACCGTCCGGGCGGCCAAGAGCGAGTCGATGCAGAACGCCAGCCCGGCTGCATGGTTCGCGCAGATCGCCGAGATCGAATCCTTCGCACCGCTGACGGCCTATCTGATGCGAGCGCTGCAGACCGGTGGTGACCTGGCCAAGTCGTTGTGGCAGAGCATGATCGAGAACGCCGAGGGCTATCTCGAAGAGGGCGTCCGGGCCGGCACCCTCAAACCCAGCCGCGACCCCAAGGCCCGCGCCCGGTTCCTGGCTCTGACCGGCGGTGGCGCACTGCTGACCTACATCCAGTTGCACCCCAACCCGACAGATTTCCGCCAGGTGCTGCATGACTACGCCGAGGACATGCTGCTGCCCTCGCTCGAGCTCTACACCAATGGCCTGATGACCGATCCGACCATGTACGAGGCGTTCCTGGCGCGACGCGAAGCAGGCACACCCATCGTCACCACCACCGAGGAGTCAATGTGAACGCCGCCATCGAAATCGACACCCTGACAAAGAACTTCGGCGCAGTCCGGGCTCTCGACGGGCTGAACCTGAGAGTCGAGCGAGGTGAGGTGCACGGCTTCCTCGGACCCAACGGCGCGGGCAAGTCGACGACCATCCGCATCCTGCTCGGGCTCGTCCGCGCAGACTCCGGCACGGTGCGCCTGCTCGGCGGCGACCCGTGGACCGACGCGGTCGCACTGCACCGCCACATCGCCTACGTACCAGGCGACGTCACGCTGTGGCCGACGCTGACCGGTGGCGAGACCATCGACCTGCTGGCCCGCATGCGCGGCGGCATCGACGAAAGGCGCCGCGCCGAGCTCACCGAGCGGTTCGACCTGGACCCCACCAAGAAAACCCGCACGTACTCGAAAGGCAACCGGCAGAAGGTATCGCTGATCTCCGCGTTCGCCTCCAACGCCGACCTGCTGCTGCTCGACGAGCCCAGCAGCGGCCTGGACCCGTTGATGGAGAACATCTTCCAGCAGTGCGTGGCCGAAGCCGCCGGCCGCGGCGCCACCGTCCTGCTGTCGAGCCACATCCTGGCCGAGACCGAGCGACTGTGCCAGCGGGTGACCATCATCCGCGCCGGCCGCACCGTGGAGACCGGGACGCTGGAGTCGATGCGGCACCTGTCGAGCACCACCATCAAGGCCGACATGTTGAACAACCCGGGCCGGATCGACCATCTCCCAGGGGTTTCCGACATCTTCTTCGACGGCCGGACTCTCACGGCCCGGGTGGAATCCGAAAGCCTCGGCGCCGTCATCAAGGCCATCGGCGATGCCGGGGTGCGCTCGCTGGTCAGCCAGCCGCCCACCCTCGAGGACCTGTTCCTGCGGCACTACGACAACGGTCGTGCGCGCCGCGAACCCGAGCAGGTGCGGGCATGACCGCCGTACTGGACCGCCCGGCAGGGTCCGCCCGACCTGCCGCCGGCGCTTCCAGCTTCACCGGAACCGTTGGGCTGCTTCGCCTTTACCTGCGTACCGACCGGATAGTGCTGCCGCTGTGGGTGCTGCTGCTGTCCCTGCCGCTGTCCACGGTGTACATCGGCAGCATCGAGGCCGTCTACCCCACCGCGGCGGGCCGCGCCGGATTCGTCGCGAGCATCATGGCCAGCCCGGCGCAGCGCGCGATCTACGGCAACATCTACAACGACAGCCTCGGCGCCGCCGGAATCTGGAAAGCCGGCATGTTCCACGTGCTGATCGCCGTCGCCGTCATCCTGACTCTGATCCGGCACACCCGCGCCGACGAAGAGGCCGGCCGCACCGAGTTGATCGACTCGACGGCGGTGGGCCGCAACGCAAGCCTGACCGCGGCGCTGCTGCTGACCGGTGGCGCCTCGCTGCTGACCGGGCTGATCGGGTTCCTCGGACTACTGAAAACCGATGTGCCCGTGCTGGGCTCGCTGGCCTTCAGCTGCGCACTGGCCGCCTCCGGGCTGGTCTTCACCGCCGTCGCCGCGGTGGCCGCACAACTGTCCGCCAGTGCCCGTGTCGCCCGCGGCGTCGCCTTCGGTGTGCTCGGCGCGGCGTTCACCCTGCGGGCGGTGGGCGACGCCAGCGGCAGCGAGCTGTCCTGGGCCTCTCCGTTGGGGTGGTCGCTGTTGGTGCGCCCGTATGCCGGCGACCGGTTCGGGGTGCTGGCTCTGCATCTGACACTGACCGTCGCGCTGGTGGTGCTGGCCTACCAACTTCAGGGCACCCGCGATGTCGGGGCCGGGATGTTCGCCGAGCGCCGCGGCCGTCCCCGGGCCACCGGAATGCTGAGCGGCCCAACGGGATTGGCGTGGCGACTGAGCCGCGGTTCGGTGCTGGTGTGGACCGTCGGGCTGGGACTGTACGGGCTGCTGGTCGGCAGCGTCGTGCACGGCATCGGCGATGAGCTGGGCGGCAGTGGCTCGGCGCGCGACATCATCACCCGGCTCGGTGGCACCGGCGCGCTCGAGCAGGCATTCGTCTCGATCGCCTTCAACATACTGGGCATGGTCACCGCGGCGTTCGCGGTATCGCTGGCGCTGCGGCCCCATCAGGAGGAGACCGGCCAGCACGCCGAGACGCTGCTCGCCGGTGCGGTGAGCCGAATACGTTGGCTGACCGGATATCTGGTGATCGCGCTGGCCGGTACCACCGTCGCGATGCTGACCTCAGGACTGCTGGCCGGCGTGACCTACGGCGCCGCGGCCGGCGATATCGGTGGCAAGCTGCCGCAGGTGCTGGGCTCCGCGGCGGTGCAGCTGCCCGCCATCTGGCTCCTGGTGGCGGCGACGACCGTCCTGTTCGGCGCGGTGCCGCGGTTCGCCCCGGCGGCCTGGGGCGTGCTGGTCGGCTTCATCGCGGTGTATCTGCTTGGTTCGCTGGCGAATTCACCGCACTGGATATTGGACCTCGATCCGTTCAGCCACATCCCACGGGTCGGGTCGGACAGTTTCACCGCGACACCACTGGCCTGGCTGCTGGCCCTGGACGCAACTCTGATCATCGTCGGCGCCTTGGCCTTCCGGCGCCGCGACCTACGGTAGGAGGAACCATGAAGCTCGCCTTGCAGGCGCTCGCCTCAGCAGCACTCGGCGTCATCTTCTTCGCGCTGCTGCTGTGCGTGCCGGCCGGCACGATTCACTATTGGCAGGCTTGGGTTTTCATCGCGGTCTTCATGATCGCGACCATGGGCCCGAGCATGTACCTGGCCATCAAGCACCCCGACGCCCTGGCCCGGCGGATGCACGGCGGACCGACGGCCGAGACCCGCCCCGTACAAAAACTCATCATGTGGGCGGTGCTGGCGTCGGTGGTCGCGACCGGGGTGGTCAGCGCACTGGACTGGCGCTTCGGCTGGTCCCACGTGCCGACGGCGGTCGTCGTGCTGGGCAACGCGGTCGTCGGCGCCTCGCTGGTGGCGGCCCAGTGGGTGGTGATCCAGAACAACTTCGCGGGCGCCAGCATCACCGTCGAGACCGGGCAACCGGTGATCTCGACCGGGCTGTACGGCATCGTGCGGCACCCGATGTACATCTGCGCGCTGATCATGATGCTCGCGACCCCGCTGGCGCTCGGCTCCTACTGGGGCCTGGTCCCGGTGCTCGCCGCCGCCCCGGCGCTCATGGCCCGGATCTTCGACGAGGAGAAGATGCTGCGCGCCGAGCTGCCCGGCTACGTCGCGTACACCGAGAAGGTGCGCTACCGCCTGCTCCCCTACGTGTGGTGACACCCCGCGACTTGTGCACGAAAATCCGCGGACAGCGCGAGAAATCGTGCACACATCGCGGAGACTGAACCGGTGGAACTGTTCACCGGGCTCGGCCTGGCCACCGCATCGGGCCTCAACGCCTACATCCCGCTGCTGGCGATGGGTCTGCTGGGACGCTTCACCAACCTCGTGGAGCTACCGCACCCGTGGGCGTGGCTGACCAACGGCTGGGTGATCGGCATCGTGGCCGTGCTGCTGGTCGTCGAGATCGTCGCCGACAAGGTGCCGGCCCTCGACAGCATCAACGACACCATCCAGACGTTCGTACGGCCGACCTCCGGGGGCATCGTCTTCGGCTCCGGCACCGCGGCGCAGACCGCGGCCGTCACCGACCCTGGCGCGTTCGCCAGTTCCGGACAATGGATTCCCGTGGTGATCGGGGCCGTCACCGCGCTGGTGGTGTCGCTGACCAAATCCACGGTGCGGCCGGTCGCCAATGTCGCCACGGGCGGGCTCGCAGCGCCGGTCCTGAGCACGCTGGAGGACGTGGCCAGCGTCGGGCTGGTCATCGTCGCGATCGTGCTGCCCGTGCTGGTGCTGGTCGTGCTGGCGGGGCTGGTCTGGGCTGCGGTGGCCCTGCTCCGACGCCGCCGCCGTGGGAAGGCGAAAACGGCGGCCGCGACGCCGCCGGCCGTCTAGACCCAGACGCCCTTACCGACCGCGACCACGCCGCCGGCACTCACCGAGAAGCGTTCACGGTCCTTTTCGAGGTCCACACCGACCATCTCGCCGGGCCCGACGACGACGTTCTTGTCCAAGATGGCGTGCCGCACCACCGCGCCGCGACCGACCCGCGCCCCGGGCATGATGACGCTGCCCTCGACGATGGCGCCGTCGTCGATCACGACGTTGGACGACAGCACCGAATTGCGCACGGACGCAGCCGAAATGATGCTGCCCGCGCCGACCACCGATTCCTGCGCCGAACCGCCGTTGACGAACTTGGCCGGGGCCAGGTGCTCCGATTCACCGAGGATGGGCCAGCGCCGGTTGTAGAGGTTGAACACCGGGTGCACCGACACCAGATCCATATGAGCGTCGTAGAACGCGTCCAGCGTTCCGACGTCACGCCAGTAGCCGTGATCACGCTCGGTGGCCCCGGGCACCTCGTTGTCGTTGAAGTCGTAGACGGCGGCCATCCCGTCGGCCACCATCTGCGGAATGATGTTGCCGCCCATGTCGTGATCGGAATCGTGGTTCTCGGCGTCCACCCGGATGGCGTCGATGAGCGCCTTGGTGGTGAACACGTAGTTGCCCATGGACACGAACGTCTGGTCCGGGTCGTCGGTGCAGGCCGGCGGGTCCGCCGGTTTTTCGATGAAGCTGCGGATGCGGCCGGATTCGTCGGCGTCGATGCAGCCGAACGCCGACGCCTCGGCCCGCGGCACCCGGATGCCGGCGACGGTCGCGCCCGCTCCGCTCTCGATGTGGAACTGCACCATCTGCTCGGGATCCATGCGGTACACGTGGTCGGCGCCGAAGACCACGATGTAATCGGGGTCCTCGTCGTAGATGAGGTTCATCGACTGGTAGATGGCGTCGGCCGAGCCCGTGTACCACCGCGGGCCCAGCCGCTGCTGCGCCGGAACCGGGGTGATGTACTCGCCGGCCAGACCCGACAGCCGCCAGTTCTGCGAGATGTGCCGGTCCAGGGAATGCGACTTGTATTGCGTCAGAACACAAATCCGCAGGTACCGGGCGTTGACGAGGTTGGATAGGACGAAGTCGATGAGCCGGTAGGCGCCCCCGAACGGGACGGCGGGCTTGGCCCGGTCGGCGGTCAGTGGATACAGCCGCTTGCCCTCACCGCCTGCCAAGACGATTCCCAGCACCTGCGGCTGTTCCCTCATGGCACCAAACCTAATAGCCACCAACCGAAGCGGCCAGACATACGTCCCAACCTGTCACGCGTTAACGTCATCGACATGCGCGTGGCGATGATGACTCGGGAGTATCCGCCGGAGGTTTACGGCGGCGCGGGCGTGCACGTGACCGAACTCGTCGGGCAGCTGACGAAGCTGTGCGACGTCGACGTCCACTGCATGGGTGTGCACCGCAGGGATGCCTTCGTGGCCCAGCCCGATCCGCTGCTCGCCGGGGCCAACGCGGCCCTGACAACGCTGTCGGCGGACCTGGCGATGGTGAACAACGCCTTCGCCGGACCGGCTGCCGTACCCACGGTGGTGCATTCGCACACCTGGTACACCGGCATGGCCGGACACCTCACCGCGCTGCTGCACGGCATCCCGCACGTGCTGACCGCGCACTCGCTGGAGCCGAGGCGGCCGTGGAAGGCCGAGCAGCTCGGCGGCGGCTACCGCATCTCGTCGTGGGTCGAGCGCACCGCGATCGAAGCGGCCGACGCCGTCATCGCCGTCAGTGCGGGTATGCGGGCCGACGTCCTGGCCACCTACCCGCAGCTGGACCCCGCGCGAGTGCACGTGGTGCGCAACGGGATCGACACGGACGACTGGTATCCGGTCGAGGCAGGCCAAACCCTGGCCGACCTCGGCGTCGATCCGGACCGGCCGATCGTGGCTTTCGTCGGGCGGATCACCCGGCAGAAGGGCGTCAGCCATCTGATCGCGGCGGCCCAC
The DNA here is from genome assembly GCF_025331195.1 of Mycolicibacterium llatzerense. Lineage (NCBI taxonomy): Bacteria > Bacillati > Actinomycetota > Actinomycetes > Mycobacteriales > Mycobacteriaceae > Mycobacterium > Mycolicibacterium llatzerense. Next base: position 162,010 of record NZ_LXOV01000018.1, read on the forward strand.
CGGTTCGACCCCGACGTGCAGCTGGTGTTGTGTGCCGGCGCGCCCGACACCCCGGAGATCGCCGCCGAGGTGGCGGCCGCGGTGAAGGAGCTCAGCGCGACCCGCGCCGGGGTGCACTGGATCCAGGAGATGCTGCCGACCGAGAAAATCCGCGAAATACTCGCGACGGCATCAGTTTTCGTCTGCCCGTCGGTCTACGAACCGCTGGGCATCGTCAACCTCGAAGCGATGGCCTGCGGCACCGCCGTAGTCGCATCGGACGTCGGCGGCATTCCTGAGGTGGTCGACGACGGCACCACCGGACTACTGGTGCACTACGACGCCGCCGACGCGGTGGAGTTTGAGACGGGGCTCGCGGACGCGGTCAACGCGTTGGTCCGCGACCCCGAACAGGCCCGCGCGTTCGGGCAGGCCGGCCGTCGGCGGTGCATCGAGGAATTCTCCTGGTTGCAGGTCGCCCAGCAGACGCTCGATATCTATCGGAGCGTCTGCAACTGAACTAGCTGGTGACGTTCTTCAGTTCGTCGCCCAGGGCCGCGGCCTCATCCGGGGTCAGCTCGACCACCAGACGACCGCCACCCTCCAGCGGTACCCGCATGACGATGCCGCGCCCCTCTTTGGTTGCTTCCAGTGGACCGTCGCCGGTCCGGGGCTTCATCGCCGCCATCGGGTGCTCCCTCCGCACGCGCCCGGACCGCATCCACGGTCCCGGATCAAGGCCGGAACGACCCACTGACGTGGTCGGCTCACGGCACTGAACTGCAACTGAACTATGTCTATTGTTCCCTATCGCTACCGGCGGGTGTGAAAGACCCGCCCGTCAGACCTCCGATGAGCTGTGCCGGGGCACCCAACAGGCCTCGATGTGGTCGTCCACCATCCCGGTGGCCTGCATCAACGCATACGCCGTGGTCGGGCCGACGAACCGGAATCCCTGCCGCTTCAGCTCCTTGGCCATGGCCACCGACTCCGGTGTGGTCGCCGGGACCTGCGCCAGGTCAACCGGCCGCGGCCGCGATGGCGGCGCGAACGACCACAGCAGCTCGTCGAGGTCCAGACCGCCGTCGATCACGCGGGCGTTGGCGATGGTCGCCTCGATCTTGGCGCGGTTGCGGACGATGCCTTGGTCGGCCAGCAGCCGGTCGATGTCCTGCTCCCCGAAGCCGGCCACCTTCGCCACATCGAATCCGTGGAACGCAGCCCGGAAGTTCTCCCGCTTACGCAGGATGATCAGCCACGAGAGGCCGCTCTGGAACGCCTCCAGCGAGACGCGCTCGAACAGCGCCTGCGTGCCGCGCAGCGGGCGGCCCCACTCGGTGTCGTGGTAGTCGCGGTACTGCGTCGCGTCGGCGGACTCGCCGATGTCGACCCAGCCGCACCGCACCCGGCCGTCGGGAGCAGTCACTGCTCGGCTTCCGCGGACGTGAGGAGCGATTCAGGCGGTGCGGTCTGCGCACGTAGGACGGCCAGCTCGCCGCGCAGCGAGTCCAGCTCCTGCGCCAGCCGGTCCAGCACCCAGTCGACCTCGCTGGTCTTGTAGCCGCGCAGGGTCTGCGTGAACTTCACGGCGTCGACATCGGCGCCGGTGACACCGGATGCGGGCAGCACGGTGGCTGTGGTGCCCCGCGCCAGCGGGGGCAGCTGCTCACCGCGGCCGAACAACACGGTGCCCAGGGCGAACAGCACCACCGCGACCAGGATCAGCACCACGAGGTAGATGAGAATCAGCGTCACACCGACGATCCTGCCGGATCGCACCGACAAAGTGGGATCAGCGCAGGGTGTTCATCGCCGGACGGTCGATCAACGACACCGTCGACGTCCGCGGCGTGTAGGCGTCGCCGTCGAGGAAGAACTGGGTCAGCCCGACGCCGGAGTCGCTGATGCCGCAGCGCGACAGCAGGGTGGCGATCACCTGACGGCTCATCGCGGCCAGCTCGGTCAGCGGACGGTTGCGATGCGTACGCACCCCGAGGTTGACCTGAGCGATGGCGTCGAGGCCCAGCTTGTCGTAGGTGTCGATCAGCAGGCCGATCTCGACGCCGTAGCCCGGCGCGAACCCGACCGACGTCAGCAGCTCGCGGGTACCGGCGTACTCGCCGCCCAGCGGCTGCAGCAGGCAGGTCAGCTCGGGCCGCAGGGACGCCAGCAGCGGACGTGCCACCAGCTCGGTGACCCGGCCGCCGCCGTTGGCGTCCTCGCCGCCGCTGATCTTCAGCGGCCGCCGGTAGAAGCCCTTGACCAGATGCACGCCGTCGGCCAGCAGCAGCGGCCCGAGCAGCTTGGGCACGAACATCGGATCGGGGTCGAGCAGGTCGGAGTCGACGAACACGACGATGTCGCCGGTGGTGGCCGCCAGCGAGCGCCACAGGGCCTCGCCCTTGCCGGGCTGGACCGGCACCTCGGGCAGGGCCTGTTCGCGGCTGACGACGCGTGCCCCGGCCTCGATGGCGCGCAGTTCCGTCTCGTCGGTCGAACCGGAGTCGAGCACCACGAGCTCGTCGACCAGGCCACCCAACAGCGGGCTGATGCTGTCGATGACGTCGGCGACGGTGTCTTCCTCGTTGAGCGCGGGCAGCACGACGGAGACGGTGCGGCCGGCCTTGGCGGCCTCGAGCTCGGCGATGGTCCACGTCGGCCGGCTCCAGCTGCGTTCTGCCAGCCAGGCGTGGCGAGCGATGCCTTCTGCGGTCAATTCAGGACTTAGGGTCACGCGAGTCCCCTCACTGTTCGGCTCGGTGGACGCCCGCCCTGGATCGACGCGACCATTTCCAGGACGCGCCGGGTGGGGCCCACCTCGTGCACCCGGAACATGGCGGCGCCGTCAGCGGCGGCAAGTGCCGTCGCGGCCAGCGTCCCCTCCAGGCGCTCGGTCAGTTCGACTCCTAAAGTCTCCCCTACGAAATCCTTGTTACTCAGGGCCATCAGCACTGGCCATCCGGTATTTACAAGATCTTTTACGTGGCGCAACAAACTAAGACCGTGGTAAGTGTTCTTGCCGAAATCGTGCGTCGGGTCGATCAGGATGGCGTCCTTGCGGACGCCCACGGAAACGGCATGCGCCGCCGCGGCGGTCACTTCGGCGATGACGTCGTCCACCACACCGCGTTCGGTGACGCCGTAGTTGACGCGAAAGGGCCGGGTCCGCGGCACTGCCCCGCCGGTGTGCGAGCAGACCAGCCCGGCCCCGAATTCGGCGGCCACCTCGGGCAGCCCGGGATCGGCGCCGGCCCAGGTGTCGTTGATCAGGTCGGCTCCGGCCGCGCAGGCCTGCTTGGCCACGTTCGCCCGCCAGGTGTCGACACTGATCAATTGGTCGGGGTACTCACCGCGGAGCCATTCGATGAACGGCACGACGCGCGCGATCTCCTCGTCGGCGTCGACGGTGCTGCCCGGCCCCGCCTTCACGCCGCCGATGTCGATGACGTCGGCCCCGTCGGCGATCTTCTGGTGCGCTGCGTCCTTGGCTGCGCCGTCACTGAAGGTCGCCCCCCGGTCATAGAAGGAATCCGGGGTGCGGTTGACGATCGCCATGATCAGCGCGCGATCGCCGGCCACCTGGCGACCCAGGAACTGGCCCCTTGCGGAGGACTGCACGGCTCCCAGGCTAACCGGAAGTCTCGGACGCGCCGAATGTGCACTCAGCGCGCGGAGCCGCCGAAACGGGCGCGCTGACGGCACATTCGCTACCCGCGACGGCCGCCAATCGCCCCGGGAGTCACACCGGCACCATCAGCGGCCCGTCGGGCTAGCGCGGCTTCTTGCCGTCCTTCACCTCGGCCGGGTACTCCGGGTAGAACGGCACGTAGCCGTCCTCGCGCCCCGCCAGCACGTAGATCGGGTCCGAAACCTCGGCGCCGTAGCCCTGTTTGCGCAGGTCGACCTTCTGGTTCTTGAACGTCGAGGTGTGCGCCAGCGCGGGCACGATCCGGATGAACAGCGGCACCGCATAGGCCGGCAGATGCTCGAAGCCGGCCTTGGCCAGCGCGGCGCCGTCGAATTCGGCACCGTCGCGCAGCTGCACCGACGCCATCCCGGCGCGGCCGCCACAGCCCGGCACCTCGACGCCGTAGACCGTGCACTCCTCCACCTGGTCGTCGCCACCGAGCGCGGCCTCGACCTCGGTGGTGGCGACGTTCTCGCCCTTCCACCGGAAGGTGTCACCGAGGCGGTCGGCAAACGCGGCGTGCGCGAAGCCCTGCGACCGCATGAGGTCGCCGGTGTTGAACCAGACGTCGCCGTCCTTGAAGGCGTTGCGCACCAGCTTCTTCTCGCTGGCCGACTTGTCGGTGTAGCCGTCGAACGGCTGCAGGTTGTTGACCTTGCTGAGCAGCAGGCCCGGTTCGCCGCGCTTGACCTTGCGCAGCCGGCCATTGGGGCCACGGGCCGGCTCACCGGTCTCCAGGTCGTATTCGACGTACACGACCGGCGACGGGCAGATGCCCGTGGTCTTGTCGATGTTGAAGACGTTGACGAAGCCGGTGTTGCCCTCGCTGGCGGCGTAGAACTCGCATACGCGCTTGATGCCGAAGCGGGAGGTGAACTCGTCCCAGATCGCGGGGCGAAGACCGTTGCCGGCGATGACCCGGACCTTGTGCGCCCGGTCGGTCGCCTTGGGCGGCTGATTCAGCAGGTACCCGCAGATCTCGCCGATGTAGATGAAGGCGGTGGCGTCGTACTTGATGACCTCGTCCCAGAAGCGCGAAGCCGAGAACGACTTGCCCAGGGCCAGCGCGGCACCGGCGTTCAGGGCCGACGACGTCGCGACGGTGAGGGCGTTGTTGTGGTACAGCGGCAGGCAGCAGTACAGGGTGTCGCTGCTGTTCAGGCGCAGTCCCAGCCCGCCGAACCCACCGAGGGCGCGCAGCCAGCGGTAGTGCGTCATGACGCTGGCCTTCGGCAAGCCGGTGGTGCCCGAGGTGAAGATGTAGAACGCCTTCTCCTTGGCCAGGATCTGGCTGGTGCCCGCCGGGTTGGCGGTCGACTGGCCGACGGCGAGCTCGCGCAGTTCCTCAACCGAGAGCAGGCCCTGCGTCAGCTCCGGATCGGCACCGCACTCGGTGACGGCCTCGACGAAGTCCGCCTCGGCGACCAGGACCTTGGCGCCGAGCAGGCCCAGGCTGTGTGCCAGCACGTTGCCGCGCTGGTTGTAGTTGATCATCCCGGCGATCGCGCCGCACTTGACCGTCGCCAGCATCAGCAGCACCGCGTCCGGCGAGTTGCGCAGCATGATGCCGACGACCGAGCCCGGCCCGACACCCTTGGCCGCCAGCACCGCCGCGTAGCGGTTCACGGTCGCGTTGGCCTGGCCGTAGGTGATGCGCTGGTCGTCGAACTTGATGAAGACCTTGTTCTTGTTGGCTTCGGCGCGTTCTTGGAACACCTTGCCGATCGATGTCTTCGCCGTCGGGCTGGCACCGAAACCGGTGATCAGGCCCCGGGCGATCACCGGAGCGTCAGCCAGGAAGCCCGGCAGCTGCTTGGCGATGTCCAGCAGGCCGACGCCGGTGCGTGAAGTGTCGTCACTCATGCGTGGTGAGCCTAGTGAGCGATGTGACCGGGTGCACAAGCAGCTATCGCCTCTTCGACGTCGCGGGCGACCACGAGCCGGTCGAGCGCGGCCTGCTGCACGTATCCGGTGTCGACCAGCGTGTGCAGCCAGGTCAGCAGGCCGTCGTAGTGGCCGTGCGGATCGAGCATCACCAGCGGCTTGTCGTGCATGTTGAGGTAGCCGGCCGTCCAGGCCTCGAAGAACTCCTCGAGGGTGCCGATGCCGCCGGGCAACGCAATGAACGCGTCGGAACGGTCCTCCATGATCTGCTTCCGCTCGCGCATGGTGTCGGTGACGATCAATTCGGCGGCGTTCACGTCGGCCAGCTCGCGGTGCACCAGTTTCTTCGGGATGACGCCGACGGTGCGGCCGCCGTTCTCCCGGGCACCGTCGGCGACGGCGCCCATCGCCGAGACGTTGCCGCCGCCGGACACCAGGGTCCAGCCTTTCGCAGCGATGGCCCGGCCGACGTCGGCGGCGAGAGTGAGCAATTCGGGATGACGGGGACCGGCGGCGCAGTAGACACAGACGGCATAAGAGTTTTCGGGGATGTTGTCGGCCAGCACAGCACAACGCTAATCGAGCCGTGCCGTCCGGCGCTCAGCCATAGGATCGGATCGTGGTGCTCAGCCAGCTGAAAGCGGGCGTCGAATCCGGGGCCGGTGCGCTGCTGACCGGTGCCCGTGGGTCCGGCAAGACCGCGGCGGCGCGGGCGGCGTACGAGGAGCTGGCACCGGGGTTCGAGCGAGCGGCCTGGATTGCCGGCAGCGCGGCCGATTCGTGCGTGCCGTTCGCGGCGTTCGAGCGGTTGTTCACGGTGCCCGAGACCGGGCGGACGGTGCAGGTGTTGCGAGCGGCGCGGGAGGCGCTCGGGACGGGACTGCTGCTGGTCGTCGATGACGGGCATCTACTCGACCGGCTCTCGGCGTCCCTGGTGTATCAGCTCGCGGTGTCCGGCGCGGCCCGGATCATCGTGACAGCGGAAGCGAATCAATCTCTGCCCGAGGGCATTTCGTCGTTGGTGCGGGACCGGTTGGTGGTACCGGTGGCGGCTGACGGGCCAGGCTCGTCTGCTGAGTTCGAGGCGCCGGAGCTGCCGCCACTGGACGGCGATGGCGTCGTCGCCCGGCTGCGGCGCGCAGTGCGGGCACTCGACGGCGGTGCCGCTGCGCGGGTGGCCGAGCTGGCTGCCGCCGCCGACGATGCCCTGCGCCTGGGCGATCTGGAGTTGGCCGAACGGCTGGGTCGCGCGGCGCTGCCGGCCGGCGGCCTGGCCACCCGGGTGACGTTGAGCTACGCGCTGGCCTGGCAGGGCCGCGGCCTGGACGCCGATGCCGTGCTGGCCGAGGTCGATCCGGCGGCGCTGACCGAGCCGGCATTGATGACGTGGGCGCTGCCCCGCGCGGCGAATCAGTTCTGGATGCTGTCCGAGCCCGAGCGCGCGACGGCGTTCCTGCGCACCATCCGAAGCCGGGTGCAGACGCCGGCCGCGCAGGTCACGTTGGACGCGCTGTCTGCGACGTTCGCGATGAACGCGGGCAATCTCGGCCGGGCCATGCAGCTGGCCGACTCGGTGCTGGCCAGTGACGACCCGAGCGACACCGCCGTCGGCTGGGCGGCATCGGCGGCGGCGCTGAGCTGCGCCCGCACGGGCCGGTTGACCGAAGTGGACACCTTCGCCGAACGTGCCCTCGCCGCCGGGCAGCCCGGGTTGCTGCGGTTCACCAGTGGCTTCGGGCAGACGACGGCCCTCTTGCTGGACGGGGCACCGGACCAGGCTCAGGAACTGGCCCACGAGTTGATCGACTTCACCCAGTCGCAGCAACCCGGGCGGGCCATCGGCGAGGTGCTGCTGGCCGACGTGCTGATCACGCGAGGCGAACTCGACTCGGCGATCGAGCTGCTCGGCGATGCCGCAAAGGTGCTGGCGCCCAGCGGATATTCGTGGGGTCCGCTGGCGTGGATGCTGCTGGCACAGGCGCTCGGCCAACGCGGAGCGACCGCCGAGGCCGGCCGCGCCCTGGCCCGCGCCGAGGCTCGGCACGGGCTGAAGTCGATGTTGTTCGCCCCCGAATTGGCCCTGGCCCGCGCCTGGACCAATGCGGCTCGGCGGGATCGGCACGGCGCCATAGCCGCTGCCCGCGAGGCATTCCGCGCCGCCGAGCGCGGCGGCCAGTCGGCCGTGGCACTGCGCGCCCTGCACGACGCGGCGCGCCTGGGCGATGTCCGCGCCGCCGGCTGTTTCGACCGCGTCAGCGTCGACTGCGTCTTCGGCCGGCAGGCCCGCGCGGTGGCGACGGGGGTCGCCGCCGAGCGCGCCTGACCATTTGCCGCACGGCCGGTCGTCCGACCCGCCATAGGATTGACCGCAACAGGTCATCGAGGGAGCAGGTCATGGGCGATCCGCTGTACGTCAATACCGAGGGTGTGCTGGGCATGGCCCGGGTGCACGACGCGGTCGCCGCGGGGCTCGGACAGCTGCAGAACGGCAGCGGCCTCGGGCAGTCGGTCGGCCCCGCGACCACACACGGGTTGATCGCCTTCGGGATGAATTCGGCGCTCGGCGGGGTCATGGCACGGCGGGACAACATCCTGCAGTCGACGGGTGCGGCCGGCCAGCAGATGTCCGAGCAGTTGCACCGCGCCGCCGAGTCCTACCGGGCCGGCGACGAGCAGGGCGCGCGTGGCCTGTCCTCGGCAGCCGAGGGCATCCCCGGGGGTGGCAGTGGCGTCAGTGCCGGCACGCCGGGTGGCCTCGGCGCGGCGGTGCCGGGCAGCCCGGCCGCCGGTGGTGGTGACGTGGCGCAGACGCTCGGGCAGGTAGGCCAGCAGGCCGGGCAGATCGCACAAGGTGTGGCGCAGTCGTTGGGTCAGATTCCTGGGCAGTTGGCGCAGAGCGTCAGTGGCGTATTGGGTGGGCTGCTCGGCGGGCTGGGCGGGGTCGACGGTGCCGGCGCCGGACACGCCGCGGGAGCCGGACTCGGCGGACTGAGCGACCCCAACGGCGTGGATACCGTTGGGGAACATGACAAGTCGGACGCTGATGACCGGGACCGGGAGCGCCGGGACCCCGAGCGCCACGAAAAGGGCGAGGACGACAAACGGATTCTGTCGGTTGAACACCGTGGCCAGTCCGGTGCCGCCGATGCGGAGTCGGCGACCGGGCCGGCAGGCACGGCTCCCCCGCCGCGCCGCCCGGCCCAGACTCGACCGCAGGACGTTTAGCCGCAGTACTTGGTCCGGCCGCACCTGTCTGTAGGACATATGCGACCCGGGCCCGTCAACTTTCATTGACGGTCAATGAAAGTTGACGGGCGCCAACCGAACTGGGGGTACAGAACGGCTGCGCCTCGAACGCTGCCCTACCCAGGGGCGGGCCGGGCTAGGGCAGCGTCATCCGGCGCTCGATGCCGATCGCATCGAGGAATCGTTCGTCATGACTGACGACGATGAAGGCGCCGCGGTAGGCGTTCAGCGCGGATTCCAGTTGCCCGACGCTCACCAGATCGAGGTTGTTCGTCGGTTCGTCGAGCAGCAGCAGGTGCGGCGCCGGTTCGGCGTACAGCACGCAGGCCAGCGTCGCGCGCAGCCGCTCTCCACCGGAGAGCACCGATACAGGTAGGTCGATCCTGTTGTCCTGGAACAGGAATTGCGCCAGCAGGTGCCGCCTCCGCGTGACGCCGAGGGTCGGCGCCCAGGACATCAGGTTCTCCAAGACCGTGCGCTGCTCGTCCAGCAGGTCGAGGCGCTGCGACAGGTACGCGACCCGGCCATCGCCGCGGGTCAGGGTGCCGGCATCGGGCTCTATGTCGCCGTTGATCATCCGGAGCAGCGTGGACTTGCCCGCACCGTTACGACCGATCAGGGCGATGCGCTCCGGGCCGCGGATGTCGAGGTCGATTCCGTTGTCGGCGAACAGCATCCGACCACCACGCTGGATGTTCAGGCCACTCGCACCCAGCACGGTACGGCCCGCGGGGACTTCCGTGTTCGGCAGATCGAGGGCGATGACGTCGTCGTCACGCACCGCGCGTTCGGCGGCGTCGAGGCGCGCCCGGGCGTCGTCGACCCGGCGCGCATGGACCTCGTCGGCGCGGCCGGCCGATTCCTGGGCATTGCGTTTGAGCTTTCCGGCAACGATTTTCGGTAGTCCGGCGTCCTTCAGGTTGCGGGCGGCGGTGCCGGCTCGGCGGGCCGCGCGTTCCCTGGCCTGCTGCATCTGGCGCTTCTGAAGTTTGAGCTGCGACTCCGCATTGCGCATCTCATCTGCAGCGGCACGTTGCGCGTCGGCGACCGCGTCCTGGTACGCCGTGAAATTCCCGCCGTAGAACTGGACGTCACCGTCACGCAGTTCGGCGATGCGATCCATCCGATCGAGCAGGGCACGGTCGTGGCTGATCAGCAGCAAGGCGCCCGGGTAGCGGTCGAGTTCGTCGTACAGGTGTTGTCGTGCAGCGGTATCCAGGTTGTTGGTGGGTTCGTCGAGCAGCAGGACGTCGGGCCGCCGCAGCAACTGCGCGGCCAGCCCGAGAGTGATCACCTCTCCGCCGGACAGTGTGCCGAGCACCCGGTCGAGAGGGACGTCGAGGCCGAGTCGCGCCAACTGTGCCGCACTGCGTTCTTCGATGTCCCACTCGTCGCCGATGGCGGCGAAGACAGCCTCGGACGCATCGCCATCCGCCAGCGCGGTGAGCGCGGCCAAAATGGGTGCCACCCCGAGCATTTCGGCGACGGTCAGATCCGTGGCGAACGGCAGCGTCTGCGGCAGGTAGCCCACCGACCCGTCGACGGTTACGCCGCCGCCGGTCGGCTGCAGTTCTCCGGCGATGAGTTTGAGCAATGTGCTCTTGCCGGCGCCGTTGGGAGCGACCAGTCCGGTGCGGCCGGCACCGACGGTGAACGACAGATCCGAAAACACCTCGGTGTCATCGGGCCAGGAAAACGACAAATGAGAACAGGTAATAGAAGACATGCAAGAGCTCTCGTGAGAGTGACAGGGCGAGGGCGCACTCCGGTTATCCGGAGATGTCTTCTCCCAGCATGTTTTCGGCCCACCTTCGTTGACAGCAGTTGCAAAACCCACCATACGCACGGATGCAACTGATTTATCGTCGGTCAGAAGCCGCGCAGCTGATCCAGCTGTCGCCGTTCACGTTTGGTGGGCCGGCCGGCGCCCCGGTCCCGGATGGGCACCGCGGGCATCGTCTCTTTGGCCGGTGGCGGCGGGCTGCGGTCGATCAGGCATTCCGGCACGACGGCCGCGCCCACCCGCTTGGCGATGGGACGGATGACCTCGACGATGCGCTCACGGCCCTCGATCCGGACGCGAACCTCGTCACCCGGACTGACCAGCTGGGCCGGTTTGACGGTGACGCCGTTGACGCGGACATGTCCGGCCCGGCACGCAGCGGCAGCCAGCGCCCGGGTCTTGGTGATCCGGACCGCGAAAATCCAGCTGTCGACGCGGACGCTACTCAACTTGTCAGGTACCGCCGCAGAATGTCGGTGACCGCGGTGATGTCCGGCGTCGACACCCGCTCGTCGACCTTGTGTGCGAGGTTGGGGTCACCCGGCCCGTAGTTGACCGCCGGAATGCCAAGGGCGGCAAAGCGTGCCACGTCGGTCCAGCCGTACTTGGCCCGCACCTGTCCCCCGGCGGCCGCCACCAGCGCAGCCGCGGCCGGTTGTGCCAGACCGGGCAGCGCACCGGCTGCGGAATCGGTCAGCTCGATGGTCACATCGAGACCGGCAAAGACCTCGTGCACGTGCGCGAGTGCCTGCTCGATGCTGCGGTCCGGGGCAAACCGGAAGTTGACGGTGACCGACGCGGCATCGGGGATGACGTTGCCCGCGATGCCGCCGTCGATCCGGACCGCGGAGAGTCCCTCGCGGTAGACGCAGCCGTCGATGTCGACCGAGCGCGACTGGTAGGCGGTGAGCCGATCCAGCACGGCGCCGAGCTTGTGAATCGCGTTGTCGCCCAGCCACGATCGCGCCGAATGCGCGCGCGTGCCGGTGGCGTGGATGATGACGCGCAAGGTGCCCTGGCAGCCGGCTTCGATGAGGCCGCCCGAGGGCTCGCCGAGAATCGCGACGTCGGCCTCGAGCCAGTCGGGCAGTTCACGCTCGATACGGCCGAGACCGTTGGCGCTGGACTCGATCTCCTCGCAGTCGTACATGACGAGGGTGATGTCGTGCGTCGGCTCGGCGATGGTGGCCGCCAGGTGCAGGAACACCGCGTCGCCGGCCTTCATGTCGGAGGTGCCGCAGCCCCAGAGTTCGTCGCCTTCGATTCGGCTCGGCAGGTTGTCGGCCGCGGGGACGGTGTCGGTGTGCCCGGCCAGCAGCACTCGCGACGGCCGGCCCAGGTTGGTCCGGGCCAGCACGGCGTCGCCGTTGCGGATCACCTCGAAGTGCGGAGCCTGCGCCTTGAGCGCGGTCTCGATCTCGTCGGCGATGAGCTGTTCGTGCCGCGATTCACTCGGAATGTCGACCAGCGCAGCGGTCAGAGCGATCGGGTCGGCGGTGAGATCCAGCATCCAGCCAGGTTAGCTGGTCCCGTTTTTCTCGCGAGCAGACGCAAAACTGTCGCTTTCACGGCGAAAGTGACAGTTTTGCGTCTGTTCGCGAGGAAGCGCGCAGGGCCCGGATGGCCGGCGCTGTGGAGGCGCCCAGCAGGGTCGACCGGTCGGCGGGGTAGCGCACGTCGATGACGGCATCGTCGCCGAACCGGTAGGGCTTGCCAAGGATCAAGCCAGCCAATTGCTTTCGCATCCGGGAGAGTTCAGCGCGCACGGTGACCACCCGGCTCCGGTCACCGTAGAGGTCCTCGGCCAGCTCCGATGCCGACCGACCGTTCCGGTGGATCGACAGGACCAGCAGGATCTCGGCGTGCCGCAGCGAGATGTCGTGGCGCCACCCACCGAACTGCCCTGCCATCTCGAGGACGGGCGCACCGCGCAGGTCCAGCACGACGCGGGTGGCGGTCGCGTCGTCGTCGGAGGCGGCAGCCGACGGCCGGACCAGCCACCCGCCGGGCAGCAGCTCGACGTCGCACCGCCCCAACGTGGGGATCCAGACCCGGCCCGGGGCCAGTTCGTCGGGCAGCAGAATCCGGTTGTGCAGCGGCATCTGGTCGACGGCGGCCACCCAGCCGTCGGCATCGACCGCCAGTGCGGGACTGCCGATCCGGGCCAGGATCGGGGCAGCGACCATCCGCAGCCGGTTCAGCGTGCGATCGTGCTGCTCGCGCAGGTGCGCTTCGGCCAGCCGGGCGACTGCGTCGACCAGCGCGACGGTGGTGGGATGCACCGTCGCGGCCGGCCCGGAGACGTCGACGACGCCGATGACCTGGCCGGTGCGCGGGTCGCGGACCGGGGCGCCCGCGCAGGTCCAGGCGTGGTGGCTGCGCAGGAAATGCTCGGCGGAGAACACCTGCACGGCCCGGTTGGATGCGAGTGCGGTGCCGATGGCGTTGGTGCCGACGGCGCCCTCGCCCCAATTGGCGCCCTCGACGAACCCGAGCCGGTCGGCCTTGCCCAGCACCGCGGGCGACCCGGATCGCCACAGCACCCGGCCCCGGGCGTCGGCCAGCACCAGGATGTTGTCCCCTTCGGCGACAATGGATTCCAGCCCGCGCGACACGTCGTCGAGCACCGTGAGCAAGCCCGATGCCTTTCGCAACGCGTCGAGCCCGGTCGCTTCGATGACCGGTGGGATGTGGGTGTCCGGGTTGACCCCGCGGGCCAGCATGCGCTGCCAGGAGTCGCCGATCACGTCGCGGGGCCGCGCCGGGGCGCGCCCGCCGGACATGGTGGCGTCGTAGACAGCCGACATCAACCGCGCGTAACTGCGCGGGTCCTCGCCAACAGCTACCGCTGGTTCAGGCACGGCCGGGCTCTGCATCATCGCCGATTGTGCTCCGCATGTCAGCGATAAACCAGACCGCCGTCGATCAGACCGGCCTGCCCGGTCATGTAGTCGGCGTCGGGGCCGGCCAGATAGGACACGAATCCGGCTACGTCGTCAGGGGTTTCGGCCCGGCCCAGGGCAATCCCGCCGACGAACTTGGCGTAGGTCTCGCCCACCGGGGCGCCGGTCAGGTCGGCGAATCGCTGGTCGATCTCGACCCACATGTCGGTGCCCACCACGCCGGGACAGTAAGCATTCACGGTGATGCCGTCGGCGGCGTGCTCCTTGGCCGCGGCTTGAGTCAAGGCCCGCACCGCGAATTTGGTGGCGCTGTACGGCCCGAGCATCGCGAACCCGTCATGCCCGGCGATCGACGAGGCGTTGATGATCTTGCTGATCTTCCCGTTGTCTTGATTGCCGAGTTCCTTGAATTTCGCGACGGCAGCCTGGATGCCCCACAGCACGCCGTCGACGTTGATCGCCCACAACCGCTGCAGGTCGTCTGGTGTGACGTCGACGAGCGGGCCGACCATCGCGACACCGGCGTTGTTGACCATGATGTCCAGCCCGCCGAGTTCGGTCGCGACGTAGTCGACCGCGGCGAACACCTGATCCCGGTGACTGACATCCGCGACGAAAGTCGTGAATTTGCAGCCGATCTCGGAGACCTCGGCGGCCACCTCCGCCAATGGATCGGCTTCGACGTCGACGAGCGCGACGTCGGCGCCGTCGCGGGCCAACCGCAGTGCGATACCGCGTCCGATCCCCCGGCCGGCGCCGGTGACCAGGGCTACTTTGCCTGCCAGTGTCATTTCTGTTTCTCCGCTCATCGCGTCGGGTCGACCAAAACCTTCATCTTGTTCCCCGCATGCAGCGCTTCGAATCCTTCGGCGACCACCTCACCGATCGGAATCTGGGCGACCCATCCGGTGGTGTCGTAGGCGCCCTGAGCCATCAAGGCGATGACCGCCTCGAAGTCGGCGCCGGTGTAGCACAGCGACCCTTGGATGCGGGATTCGTTCATTACCAGGTTCAAAAGTGGTGTCTGCAATGGCTTTTCGTAGATGGCGACGCTCACCATCGGCTTGCGGGACCCGACGCACGCCAGCGCCGTCTCCACAGCGGGTGTGACGCCGGCGGCGTCGAACACCGCGTCGGCTCCGGCGCCGTAGGTGTGGTCGGCGATCAAGCCGGGCACGTCGGTGGTCGTCGGGTCCAGCGTGGTGGCGCCGAGTGCTTCGATGGCGGCCCGCCGGACCGGCGACGGCTCGACGACGAAGACATCCTGAAGTCCCTTGCCGCGCAGGGCGAACCACAGTCCGATGCCGATGGGCCCGGCGCCGAAGACCATCGCGGTGTCGCCAGGGCTGACGTCGCCGAGGGTCGCCGCGTGGTAGGCCACCGACATCGGTTCGACGAGCGCCCCGAGTTCCAGCGAGACGTTGTCCGGCAGCCGATGCAGCATGTTCGTCGGCACCACGGTGTACTCGGCCATACCGCCGTCGGACATCAGGCCGTGGAAGCCGATCTGCTGACAGACGTTGTAGTTACCCGCCGCGCAGGGTCCGCAGTGGCCGCATTTGTAGATCGGCTCGACGGCCACCCGGTCGCCCTCACGCCACTCGGTGACGCCGGCACCGACAGCCGTGATGGTGCCGGAGAATTCGTGGCCAAGCGTCAGCGGCAGCTCTTGATGGGTCAGCGGATGCGGCTGGGTGGGGACGAAGATGGGGCCGGCGTAGTACTCGTGCAGGTCGGTGCCGCAGATGCCGTTGAAGCCGACCTGCAGCTGGACCGTGCCCGGCCCGGGGTCCGGAACGGCGACGTCCTCGACCGCGACTTTGTTGGGTCCGTAATAGACAGCTGCTCTCATGTCACCAGTTCTATGTGACGGCGACCACACCCCGACAGAGTTGCAGGGGGTTGCAACGCTGCAACGTGGTGCAACTCTTGTCGGAGGTTGCGCCGCGCGTGTGTTCTGGGTCACATGACTTCCACACTTGAACCGATTACCGCCGTCTCGCCGCAGGAGCGCGTCGAGACCTGGCTCGCGAACTTCGAAGCGGCGCTGGCCGCGCAGGACATCGACGGCGTCGCAGGGATGTTCGCCGTCGACAGCTTCTGGCGTGACCTCGTGGCGTTCACCTGGAATCTCAAGACCGTGGCGGGTCGCGACCAGATTGCCGGCATGCTGCGCGCACGGCTGGCCGACACGACCCCGTCCGGGTTCCGGACCCGGGAACCGGCCACGGCGGACGGCGATGTGACGTCGGCGTTCATCGAGTTCGAGACGGCCACCGGGCGCGGCTCCGGGCATCTGCGGCTACGTGGAGACGAAGGCTGGACGCTGCTGACGACGCTGCAGGAACTCAAGGGCCATGAGGAGCGCAAGGGTGCGACGCGCGTGCTCGGCGCGGTGCACGGGTCCGATCCCGACCCGCGGTCGTGGGCCGAGAAGCGTGCGGAGGAAGAGGCGACGCTGGGTCGCGAGGCGCAGCCGTATGTGCTGGTGATCGGCGGCGGGCAGGGCGGCATCGCGCTCGGTGCGCGGCTGCGTCAGCTCGGGGTGCCTGCCATCGTCGTCGACAAGCACGAGCGGCCCGGCGACCAGTGGCGCAAGCGCTACAAGTCCCTGTGCCTGCACGACCCCGTCTGGTACGACCACCTGCCCTACCTGCCGTTCCCCGCCAACTGGCCGGTGTTCGCGCCGAAGGACAAGGTCGGCGATTGGCTGGAGTTCTACACGCGCGTCATGGAGGTGCCGTACTGGTCGCGCACCGAATGCCTGTCGGCCACTTACGATTCCGATGCGGGCCACTGGACCGTCGAAGTCAACCGCGACGGCGAGCAGCTCACTCTCCACCCGACCCAACTGGTGCTGGCGACAGGCATGTCCGGAAAGCCCAGCATCCCAACACTTCCAGGCCAGGACGTCTTCGCCGGGGAACAGCACCACTCGAGTCAGCACCCAGGGCCCGATCGATACGTCGGCAAGAAGGTCGTCGTGGTCGGGTCCAACAACTCCGCGCACGACATCTGTAAAGCCTTGTACGAGAACGGCGTCGACGTGACGATGCTGCAGCGGTCGTCGACGCACGTCGTCAAGTCGGATTCGCTGATGGACCTCGGCCTGGGCGATCTGTACTCCGAGCGCGCGGTGGCCGCGGGCATGACGACGGAGAAGGCCGACCTGACCTTCGCGTCGCTGCCCTACGCCATCATGGCCGACTTCCAGCGTCCCATCTACGACGCGATCCGGTT
The DNA here is from genome assembly GCF_025331195.1 of Mycolicibacterium llatzerense. Taxonomy (NCBI): domain Bacteria; kingdom Bacillati; phylum Actinomycetota; class Actinomycetes; order Mycobacteriales; family Mycobacteriaceae; genus Mycobacterium; species Mycolicibacterium llatzerense. The sequence continues at coordinate 178,733 of NZ_LXOV01000018.1, forward strand.
GCGGGACAAGGACTTCTACGATCGACTGGAGGCTGCCGGCTTCGAGCTGGACTTCGGCGACGACGACTCCGGACTGTTCATGAAGTACCTGCGCCGCGGCTCGGGCTACTACATCGACGTCGGCGCGTGTGAGCTGGTGGCCGATGGCTCGATCAAGCTGGCCCACGGCCAGGTGTCGCACCTGACGGCAGACGCGGTGGTCCTCGCCGATGGCACCGAGCTGCCGGCCGACGTCGTGGTCTACGCGACCGGCTACGGCTCGATGAACGGCTGGGCCGCCGACCTGATGGGCCAGGAGATCGCCGACCGGGTCGGCAAGGTGTGGGGCCTGGGCAGCGGGACCGCCAAAGACCCCGGCCCGTGGGAGGGCGAGCAGCGCAACATGTGGAAGCCCACGCAGCAGGAGAACCTGTGGTTCCACGGCGGCAACCTGCACCAGTCGCGGCACTACTCGCTGTACCTCGCGCTGCAGCTGAAGGCGCGCTACGAAGGCATCCCGACGCCGGTCTTCGGCCTGCAGGAGGTCCATCACCTGCAGTGAGCGGCACTCCATGCGATCTGGGGGCACCTCCCGCTCGTGGGTGGTGCCCCCAGCCCACCGTTGGTTCAGTAACCTTGGCCAACGTGACTTCTGCATCTGGCATCGGCATCGCCACCATCACCGCCGACGGAACGGTCCTGGACACCTGGTTCCCCGCTCCGGAGCTCTCCGCTGACGCCGCGGCCGGCCCGGTCCCCGCTGAGCTGGAAGCTCTCGTCGGCACCGATGAGGACCGTGGCGTGCGCACCGAGGTCGTGCGCACCACCATCGCCTCGCTCGACGACAAGCCGGCCGACGCACACGACGCCTACCTGCGGCTGCACCTGCTCTCGCACCGCCTGGTCGCGCCTCACGGCGCCAACATGGACGGCATCTTCGGCCTGCTGACCAACGTGGTGTGGACCAACTTCGGCCCCTGCGCGGTCGAGGGCTTCGAGACCGTCCGCGCCAAGCTGCGCCGCCGCGGCACCGTCACCGTCTTCGGCGTCGACAAGTTCCCGCGCATGGTCGACTACGTGCTGCCGACCGGCGTGCGCATCGCCGACGCCGACCGCGTCCGCCTGGGCGCGCACCTCGCGTCGGGCACCACCGTCATGCACGAGGGCTTCGTCAACTTCAATGCCGGCACCCTGGGCACCTCGATGGTCGAGGGCCGCATCTCCGCGGGCGTCGTCGTCGATGACGGCTCCGACGTCGGCGGCGGCGCGTCGATCATGGGCACGCTGTCCGGCGGCGGCAAAGAGGTCATCTCGGTGGGCAAGCGCTGCCTGCTGGGCGCCAACGCCGGCCTGGGCATCTCACTGGGCGACGACTGCGTCATCGAAGCGGGCCTGTACGTCACCGGCGGCACCAAGGTGACCACCGCCGACGGTCAGACCGTCAAGGCCAAGGAGCTGTCCGGCTCGAACAACCTGCTGTTCCGCCGGAACTCCGTCAGCGGCGCGGTCGAGGTCGTCAAGCGCGACGGCACCGGCATCACCCTCAACGAGGCGCTGCACGCCAACTAGTTCTGCCCGCCGAGCCTGAGCTGGTGCGCCAGCTCGGGCTCGGCTGTCCGTTCCCAAAACGGTTGTCACATCGCGACAGTGGGAGCTCCGGCGATACCCGTGTTCTCACCCAATGTCATACGCAGCTTTTCTCAAATGCGTGTCATTTTTGACTGATGAACTACACGTGCATCTGAATCAGTTCCGCTAGAGAACGGCTGCCTGCCTGCAATTCATTCTGGCGCTGGTCTATATCGTCGGCGGTCTACGTAACCGCCTTGGCGCCGCTTAGTCCGTTTGTCTGCGGCTGAAGGCGAGGCGGGCGAAGGTCGTTCCTGCGATCTCAGCGATGGCGTGCTCGTCGTCGAGTGGGAGGACGGTGTCGGTGGTGAGGATGAACGATTGCGCTATCCGCATGAAGATTTCGGCAAGGATTTCCGGCTCGGCGGTGAGATTGGCTCCCCGCTCGCGTGCTTGTCGTAACTGGCTGGCGAGGTAGCTCCGCCCAAGTTCCAGATACGGTGCGCCGTTTGTGGTGAGCATGGGCAGCACCCGATCCGGGTCCGATGCGATGAAGGTCTGGAGCAGGTCGTGATCGCGGAGCGCGCGGGTAAATACCAGGAATGCCGCGACGAGGGCCTCTTCGGGATCGTCGATGCCGGCGACGGCCGCGTCCACCCGCGCGAGAAGCTCGTTGGCTTCGCGGGTCAGCAGTGATTCCAGCAAGGCCTCGCGGGTGGCGAAACGGCGATACAACGTCGCTGGTGCGACCTTGGCGGATTTGGCGATGTCAGCCAACGACGTGCGTCGTAGGCCGTGCTGAACCAGCAAGCCGCGGGCTGCGGTGAGAATTCCCTCGGCGTAGGGATCCATCGCAGGTGCATCGTCTGCTGACTGGTGTGCGGGCTTCACAAGCCAATCATAGTGCGATAGCGTAAGAGAGCATCTTTAATTATTACTCTCTCGATAGGCGATGCCGTGCCCGCTCCGCAGTCGTCCAACCCGCTCCCTTTGCCCGCAGCGACGGTCAACCCGGGTCTGGATTCAAACTCGTTGACGTGGAAGCTTTTCGGGGACAGGCGATCGACCCCCGTGGGATTCCGTACGGCCACGTTGCAGGCGATGCACCCGGGCGTGGGGGCTGTGCTTTGGGACAGCTCGCAGTTCCGGTGGGAACTCTTCGATCGACTGCTGCGGTCCCTTCCCCCGATCCTTGGTGTTGTCTATGACGACCCCGCCCTGCGGACCGGGCATACGGTGCGTGGTTTCCACAAGGGCAGGGTGGGCACCGACGCTGACGGGCGCCGTTGGCACGCCTTGGGTCCGGAGGTGTTCTTCTGGGTGCACGCGACCTTCGTCGAGTCGATGGTCGCCACGCAGGAACGCTTCGGAACTCCGCTGACGCTCAGCGAGAAGGATCAGCTCATCGCGGAGTCGCGGACCTACTGGGACGCCTATGGCGTGCGAGCACCCCGCGAACACTGGACGGATTGGGCCGATTTCGAGGCCTATTGGAATGAGATGCTCGCGAACCGGCTGGGCCGCAACCAGACCACCGACGCGGTGTACCGAGACCGCGCGGCCTCCGATGTGCGGCCCACGCAGGTCCCGCCCATTCTGTGGGCGATTCTGCGCCGCCCGGTCCGCGGCTCGATGCTGTGGCTCACCACCGGACTGCTACCGGAGCGTGCCCGCGAGCATCTCGACCTCGACTGGACCCGAACCGATGAACTGATCCTCACTGCGATTGGCACCACTGTGCGCTGCGCCTGGCCGCTCACACCTGAACGCCTGCGGTACTTCGGGCGCGCACGAAAGGGTTTCGAGCGCGAACGGACGCTTGATCGCCAGTGACGACATGCAGCCAGATCCGCGGGTCTCGACGAAGCATGACCAGCCCGTGGGGATCACGTCACCAACGAGGACTGAGAACCGCTCCGGCGTGCGCATCACTCACCGTGGCTGCGCCGGCTGCTCGATCGAATCCCCCTGATCGCGAACCACTTAGAACCGCAATCGTAACGATAGGAAGCTGACCATGGGGTTCATCGAGCCGACATTTCCGCCCGTCGATCCCGACGAATTCCTAGCGCTGCCACTGATGGAGCGCATGCGGTTGCTCGTTCAACACTGGGTGGAGAACGGGTACGGCGTACCGCGGGTGGTTCACACGATCTATATCGTGAAGCTGCTGTTCTTCTACATCCTTGGTGGTGTCGTCGTGGCCACCGTGACGTCGAATCTTCCTGCCTTCTGGCACATCTCGCAATGGTGGGATCAACCGATCGTGTACCAGAAAGCCATCCTCTGGACGTTGCTGCTGGAGACGCTCGGCGTGGCGGGGTCGTGGGGGCCACTGGCCGGGAAAGCTAAGCCGATGACCGGAGGAATCCGGTTCTGGGCTCGACTGGACACCATCCGGCTGCGACCGTGGCGACGGGTTCCGTTCACCGCCGGAAACCGGCGTACCAGGGTCGACGTGGCCCTCTACCTGGCGCTGCTCGGAACTGAAATCGCCGCGCTCGTTCCTCCGGGTGTATACAGCGATTCCTTGTCAGAGGCGCTGCCCGGCAACACTTCCGGATTGGTCAACCCGGTCCTGGTCATTCCGGTGATCACCTTGCTCATCGTCAATGGTCTGCGCGACAAGACTGTGTTTTTGGCCGCCCGCGGCGAGCAGTACCTGCCGGCGCTGGTCTTCTTCACGGTTCTGCCGTTCGGCGACATGGTCATCGCGCTCAAGTTGTTGATCGTGGTCGTGTGGATCGGTGCCGGGTTCTCCAAGTTCGGTCGACATTTCGCCAACGTCATACCCCCGATGGTGAGCAACAGCCCTGCACTGCCGTTCAAGTCGATCAAACGTGCCTACTGGCGCGATTTCCCGGACGATCTTCGCCCTTCGCGGCTGGCTAATCTGACCGCTCACGGTGCTGGCACGTTCGTCGAGATCGTCACACCGTTGGTGCTGTTGTTCTCGCCGTACCAGCCGCTGACCATCGCCGCGGTCGTGGTGATGGTGGGGTTTCACCTCTTCATCGTTTCGACCTTCCCGATGGCGGTGCCGTTGGAGTGGAACGTGCTGTTCGCCTACGCCACGGTCTTCCTGTTCCTCGGATTCCCGGCCTGGCACGGATACGGGATCGCTGACATGTCCTCGCCGTGGCTGACGATCGCAGTCGTGGCGGCACTGCTGTTCTTCCCGATTCTGGGCAACGCGCGGCCCGACCTGGTGTCGTTCCTGCCGGCGATGCGGCAGTACGCGGGCAACTGGTGCTCGGCGCTGTGGGCGTTCACACCCGGCGCCGAAGAGAAGCTCAATCGGGTCACCCGCCCCACGACCAATCCGGTCGATCAGCTGCTCGCGTTCGGCTACGAGCCCAAGTGGGCGGAAATTGTCACTCAGGGCACGGCAGCGTTTCGCAGCATGCACAGTCAAGGCCGCGGCCTGTTCTCGCTGCTCCTCAGACACCTGCCCGACATCGACACCCGTACGGTGCGCGAAGCCGAGGTGGTCTGTAACTCGTTGATTGGGTTCAACTTCGGCGACGGGCACTTGTACAACGAGGACATGATCGCCGCCGTGCAAAGTCGGGCCAACTTCGAGCCAGGTGAGTTGGTCGTGGTGTGGGTGGAATCCCAAGCCATAGGCAGTGCAGTGCAGCACTACAAGGTGATCGACGCCGCGCGCGGGGTAATCGAGCGCGGAACTTGGAAGGTCGCCGACGCCGTTGCCGAGCAGCCGTGGCTGCCCAACGGCCCGATCCCCACCCAGGTGAGCTGGTCACCCACCATGGGACCGGCCAGGACACATCATCAACCGGACCAAGATCTGGCCGCCGGTTCGGGGCGATGACCTGAGCACCGCGACCGTCATCGGCGCCGGCCCCAACGGGCTGGCCGCCGCCGTCACCCTGGCCAACGCAGGCGTGGAGGTCACCGTTCTGGAGGCCGCCGCCGAAATCGGTGGCGGTGCCCGATCCAGCGAGGCCATTGTTCCCGGGCTGCTGCACGACCATTGTTCGGCATTTCATCCGATGGCCGTCGGGTCGCCATTTCTCAACAGTCTCGACCTCGACCGCTACGGGCTGTCGTGGCGCTGGCCGGACATCGACTGCGTGCATCCGCTGGATGACGGCAGCGCCGGAGTGCTCCGCAGATCGATCGAAGAAACAGCTGCCGGACTCGGCCGCGACGCCGCGCTGTGGCGGATGGCATTCGCCGGGCCGGCGACGAAGTTCGACGCCCTGTCAGAAGACATCATGGGGCCGCTGCTGCGAGTACCCAGACATCCGCTGACATTGGCCCGGTTCGGCCTGCCGACCCTGCTGCCGGGTTCGGTTGCAGCGCGTCTGTTCCGCACCGAGAGGGGCCGCGCATTGTTCGGCGGCGTCGCGGCACACACCTTCCGCCCGCTGCACTACCCGATGACCTCGGCGATCGGGCTCGGCATCATCACCGCCGGGCACCGGCACGGCTGGCCGGTCGCCGCTGGCGGCTCGCAATCGATCATCGCGGCGCTGGCCTCCCTGTTGGACGATCTCGGCGGCAAAATCGAGACCGGGGTTCGCATCAAGACGCCGTCCCAGTTGCCGCCCGCAGACATCACCATGTTCGACCTCGCACCCCGCGCCATCGCCGACATCCTCGGCGAGCGCCTGCCAGCGCGGGTAGCGCGAGCGTTCCGCAGGTTCCGCCACGGGCCCGGTGCGTTCAAGGTCGACTTCGCCGTACAGGACGGCGTTCCATGGACCAATCCACACGCACGCCGAGCCGGAACCGTTCACCTCGGCGGCAATCACGCCGAACTCGCCGCGACCGAGCGAGACATTCATGCCGGGCGGATGCCGCAGCGCCCGTTCGTTCTCATCGGTCAGCAATACCTCGCCGACCCACAACGATCGGTCGGCAACATTCATCCGGTGTGGACCTACGCCCATGTCCCGCACGGCTATACCGGTGATGCCGTCAAGGCGATCATCACCCAGATCGAGCGCTTCGCACCCGGCTTCCAAGAACGCATCATCGGACAGGCCGTTCGGTCGACCACGCAGATGGCCGCCTACAACGCCAACTATGTCGGCGGCGACATCGTCACCGGCGCCAAGGACATCCGCCAACTCACATTCGGACCACGTATCACGCTGTCCCCATACACAATTGGCATACCCGGCATGTATATCTGCTCTGCTGCCACCCCGCCCGGACCAGGAGCCCACGGCATGTGCGGGCACAACGCCGCCGTATCCGCCCTCGCTGAACTTGATCGCTGAATCACCGTTGCAATCCACAGATGCCGCCAACGACAACTTCCTCGACACACATAACCGAGCCCCGCACCCAAATTCTCAGCACTCCTAGTTGTTGTGACATTGCGTGAGATCTAGAGTTACTTGTGACATCGGTGTGACATCGATTTTGAGAATGTGACATCACGTTTGAGAACGGACATCGGCTTTTTCATGCCCAGGGGCCGACGCCCGTCACCTTCTCGATGGTGATGCGGGTCAGGAATCCCGGCGGCGCTTCGGCCGGCGGGAACTGGCCGTTGAACTCCGGTGCCATCACGTTGGTCAGCCGGGTCAGCACGTCGGGTGCCCCGCCCTCCACGATGCGGGCAGTACCGCTGATCGCGATATACGGATTAACCGACGCCGCGCCCCGATCGGTACCGATGATGGTGACCGCGACCCTGGGATCGCGGCGCATGTTGCGCAGCTTCTTGTAGTCGGCGAGGTGCGCGCTGACCAGCTCGTCACCTTGCAGTTCCACCCACACCACCGAAACCTGTGGGCTGCCATCGGCATTCAAAGTCACGAGCGTCGCGTTGGCCCCGTTGCCGATGAGGGCGCGGGCTTCGTCTGTGAGTTGCATGGCATCTACAAGGTATCTGCTTGCCCAGCCATTCCCGCCGAGAATGAGCTTGTATCCGGCTCGTCGCGTACGGAACCGCACAGTCGGCGACATCGGGGAGATCGTCGCCGGCAAGTTGGAGGTTTTCCCCGGGGACATCGGCGCCTATTCATCACTAGCGTCAATCCGGTGAGCACGACGACCGGCGACGCGGACACCTTGACCACTAGCAACCCCGACGAGATCTCGGCGCCCGAATGGACCGGCAAGCAGAAGCTGGCGTTCCGGCTGTTCTTCACCATCGGCGGCGGAATCCTGATCCTCTCGGTGTACGGCAACTTCGGCCTGAGCATGTTGATGGCTCCGCTTCTGCAGGCGCTCGCCAACTTGGGCAGCTTCGTCACCCGCGGTGAGGGCGTGTACCTGAACGTCAATGGGGGTGCTGATTCCTTGGCGGAGTGGTGCTTCCACCTGGGCTGGATTCTGGTGGCCCTGCTGATCACCGCGATCTGGACCGCGCTGGACCGGCGTAGGCCCAACTACCGCAGCCTTGCCGCCCTGCTGCTGGTGTTCGCCCGGTTCGGTCTGGCCGTCTCGATGCTGCTCTACGGTCTGGCCAAGCTCATTCCGACGCAGATGGCCTACATGATGCTGCCCGGCTACCAGATCCAGATGGTCGGCGATGTCAGCATGATGAACACACTGTGGGGTTTCATGGGCGCCTCCGACCCATACTCGGTGGCCGCCGGTCTCGTCGAATTCGTTGCCGGCGTGCTGCTTCTGTGGAATCGGACGTGGCTGTTGGGTGCGCTGATCGCGATCGGCGCCATGGGGCAGGTGTTCCTGCTCAATCTGTTCTACGACGTTCCGGTGAAACTGGTGTCCGGAGCCCTGTTCTTCATCGCCGTCGCGATCACCTCGCCGTACTGGCGGGGCCTGGCCCAAATGGTGTTCCAGCGTGGCACTCCCGAACCGGTCGCGCTGTGGCCGGCGTTGGGTTCCGGCAGGCGGTGGTTGCGTCGGACCGGCACCGTGGCGAAGTTCACCATCGCAGGCGTCGTCGTCGCGCTGGTCGCGACGTTCAGCGTCGTTACCTACCATGAAATTCGGCACAGGGAATCGGACATCGACGGAGTCTGGCGCGCAACGTCATTCACGGTCGACGGCAAAGAGGCGACGCTGCAGCAGACGTCTCCTGCGCCGTGGACCAACGTCGCGATCGCCGACCGGGTCGACGACTACACCAGCTTCGTCACCCAGGTTCCCGCCGGCTACGTCACCGTCTACCTGTTCGAGATCCACGACGACCGACTGGAGATCAAGAGGCACGAATCGGATCCGCCCATCGTGCTGCACTTTCGTCTGGACGGTCCCGACCGGCTGACGTTGACCGGCATGGTCGACGGCAAGCACATCGAGGGCGACTACCAGCGACGGCACATGCAGCGCATCGAATCTCACTTCCGGCTGATCCAGCCGGAGATCGAGGGTGGACCGGCCAGTCGTCTGCCCTAGATCTCGCAGCCGGTGACCTCGTCGCGGCCGCGGCGTCCGGACAGCACCTCCATCTGACAACCGTCCTCCATCGCGACGACGTTGCCTAGACGAGGAGTTTCTTCTGCACCTTGCCCATGGCGTTGCGGGGCAAACTGTCGACGAGGCGCACCTCGCGCGGCCGCTTGTGCACCGAAAGCTGTTGTGCGACAAAGTCGATGAGTTCCTGCGACGACGCCGACCCGACCACGAACGCGACGATGCGCTGCCCCAGGTCGTCGTCCGGCACGCCGACAACCGCGGCCTCCGATACACCCGGGTGGCCCAGCAGGACGGTCTCGATCTCGCCGGCGCCGACCCGGAAACCGCCGGACTTGATGAGGTCCACCGACTCGCGACCGACGATGCGGTGCATACCGCCCTCATCGATGGCCGCGACGTCGCCGGTGCGGTACCAGCCGTCGTCGCCCAGCACCTCGGCCGTCGCCTCGGGCCGGTTCAGATAGCCGGTGAAGATCGTCGGCGCGGAAACCTCAAGCCGGCCAATGGTTTCCCCGTCGTGCGGCACCAGCGACCCATCTTCGGCGACCAGCCGGGTCTGCACGCCGTCCAACGGCAACCCGACCCAGCCGGGCCGGCGTTCGCCGTCGACCCGGGTGGACAGGGTGATCAAAGATTCGGTGCTGCCATAGCGCTCCAGCGGCGCATGTCCGGTGAGCCGGATCAGGTCGTCGAACACCGGCACCGGCAGCGCTGCGCTGCCCGACACCAGCAGTCGCGCTCCGCGGAGCGCCTCGGCGGCCCCAGCATCGGCCACCACGCGGGACCAGACGGTCGGCACCGCGAAGTACAGCGAGCCGCCCGCGGCGGCGTAGGCGGCCGGCGTGGGTTTTCCGGTGTGTACGAAGCGATTTCCGATCCGCAGTGAGCCCAGCAGCCCCAGGATCAGACCGTGCACGTGGAACAGCGGCAGGCCGTGCACCAAGGTATCGGCCGGCGTCCAGGCCCAGGCCTTGGCCAACGCGTCGATGTCGGCGGCGATGGCGCGACGGCTGATCACCACGCCTTTGGGCAACCCTGTGGTGCCCGAGGTGTACATGACCAACGCGGTCGAATCCGGCGATGGTTCGGCGTAGCGGTGCCAGGACCGAGCATGCAGCCGCACCGGGATGACCGGTAGCCCTTCGGTTTCGTCGGGCACCTCCCCCAGCCAGGCCTGCGCCCCGGAGTCGGTGATCATGTGCCGCCGTTCGGCCGCGCCGACGTCGGCGGGCACCGGGACCACCGGCACGCCTGCGATGAGGCAGCCCGCGACCGCGAGCACCGTCTTGGCCGTCGGCCGAGCCAGCACGGCCACCAGCGACGCGCCGGCGACCCGTTCGGCCACCGACGTGGCGGCCCCGACCAGATCGCTGCGGGACAACACCGCGCCGTCGATGCGCACCGCGTCTTCGAGGTCGTGCCCGGCGGCCACCACCGCGGGGTTCAGGGAGGTCAGCAGCATGTGCGTGAGGCTACTCTGGGCGGGTGGACCCGATCGAGAGACTGTCCAGTCGTGAGGTGTACCGCAACAACTGGATGTCGGTGCGCGAAGACGACATCCGTCGTCCCGACGGCACCACCGGCATCTACGGGGTGGTGGACAAACCCACGTACGCGCTGGTGATCGCCCGCGACGGCGACCGGTACCGGATGGTGGAACAGTTCCGCTATCCAATTGGGTTGCGGCGCTGGGAGTTTGTCCAGGGCACCGCGCCGGGCACGTTGGACGGCGACGAGCCCGCGCCCGCGGATCTCGCCGCGCAGGAACTCCGTGAAGAGACGGGGCTGCGAGCCGACACGTGGCAGGTTCTGGGCCAGCTGGATGTCGCACCGGGGATGTGCAGTCAACGCGGCTGGGCCTACCTGGCGACCGGCATCACCGAAGGCGAGCACGACCGCGAGCACGAAGAGCAGGACATGCACAGCGAGTGGTTCACCGCCACACAGATCGAGGACATGATCCGCCGCGGTGAGATCACCGACGCGCAGTCGTTGGCGGCGTGGACGCTGCTACAGCTGCACGCGTACACCGATCCGCCTGCCAGCCGAGGATGACGACCTTCCGGGGAGCGCTGCTGATCGCGGTGGCGCTGCTGACCGCATGTGCTCGACCGGTCGATCCGCCGTCTGCTCCGCGGTCCGAACCGTCGGTCACACAGCCCGCGGCCGCGCATCGGGTCCGATTGCCACCCACAACAGGCTCATTCGACTACCAACTGGGCGGCGCAGGTGACATCCCCGGCCTGGCGGTGGTGGTCCGGGACGCCTCGGCACGCCCGATGCCAGGCGCATACAGCGTCTGCTACCTGAACGGTTTTCAGACCCAACCAGGCGACGGTGACAGCTGGCTGCACAACCATGGTGAGGCAGTACTGCGCGACGCCCACGGGTCGCCCGTGCGTGACCCCGACTGGCCCGACGAGTACGTTCTCGACCCGTCGACTGCAGCCAAGCGATCGATCATTCTCGGTGTCCTGACGCCAGTGCTCTCCGCGTGTGCCGACAAGGGTTTTGACGCGATCGATCTTGACAACTTCGACACCTTCAAACGGTTCTCCGACGCGACCACCGGTCACATCGATGAGGCGGGAGCCGTCGAACTCGCACGATCGTTCACCGCTTTGGCCCACGACCGCGGTCTCGCGGTCGCCCAGAAAAACACTCCCGAAGCAGCCGAGATCGGGCGCCGTACAATCGGTTTCGACTTCGTCGTCGCCGAGGAGTGCGCCGCCTACCGGGAGTGCGATCACTACCGGCAGGTGTACGGACCGCACATCCTCCAGATCGAGTACACCGACAACCTGTCGGGTTCGTTCCGAGATGTGTGCGCGACGGCAGACCGAGCTCCGCTGACCATTCTTCGGGACCGCCGCCTCGTAGCCCCCGGTTCCGCCGGCTATGTGCGCGAACAGTGTCCGTGAGGGCTGACCGTGGCGGCCGACGCGCCGCGCGTCGGCCGCACGATTCACGAGAGTCAGTGATTCACCCCACGCAGAAACGTCCTTGTGAGAGAATACCATTCACACTTGATCTCAACCTTGGTTGAGGTTCTAGCGTCGAACGCATGACCCAACCAGAAGTGATAGTCGACCAGGTCGTCCTGCAGGACGGCTTCGTCCCGGTGATAGACATCAGCAGCGCCCGTAGTGGCGACCCGACGCACCGCCAGGCGGTGGCCGACGCGATCGGCCGGTGCTGCGAGACCAGCGGTTTCCTGCTCCTGGTCGGGCACGGTGTGCCCTACAAGGCCATCAACGACGTCAACCACGCCCTGCGCGGGTTCTTCGCCCTGCCGCAGGCCGAAAAAGACCGCCTCAGGACGCAACCCGGTGACCCACTGGCCCGCGGATTCAGCAGCGCGGGCAAGCTCGCGGCCACCAATGACGGCGCGGATGTCGACGCCGAACACCAGGCGCCGGACCGGGTCGAGAAGTTCGTCCACTTCCCGCTGGGCAACCCGGAGGGCATGGGCGGCGACGGCTGGACCGACGAGCGGATGTTCGTCGCGCCGAGGTGGCCCGAACTCCCCGGTTTCCGCGCGGCGTACGAGCGCTATTACGCCGAAATGGAGTTACTGGCCACCGAATTGGCCCGGCTGTTCGCACTCGCACTGGGTCTGCGCGAGGACTGGTTCGACGCGTCGATCGACCGGCACAACTCCAACCTGATGGCCAACTACTACCCTGCCGACGACCGGCCGGCCGGTGAAATCCGGCTGAGCCAGCACAGCGACTGGGGCAATCTACGATCCTGCTGCAGGATGAATCTCAGCGCGGGCTACAGGTTCGGGGTGACCGCGGCGAGTGGCTCGACGTGCCCGTGGTCCCTGGATCGTTCGTCATCAACATCGGTGATCTGCTCGCCAGGTGGACCAACGACCGCTGGGTCAGCACCGTGCACCGCGTGGTGAGCAACGGCGCGGGTGGCGAACGGTTCAGCCTGCCGTTCTTCCATCAACCCAACTTCGACGCCGTCATCGAGTGCATCCCCACCTGCGCGAGCGCCGACAATCCGCCGCGCTACGAGCCGGTGGTGTCGGGGCCGTATCTGCTCGACAAGTTCAAGCTCGCCTACGCGCTCTGAGCCGCAGCGTCACCGAAACAGGTTCTCGGACAACGGCGTCGGAGAACCGAATCGGTGCGCGGTCACCGCGATCGCCTGCTCGTGCAGGAACGTCAGCAGCTCGACCCGACCGGCTTCGACAACCGGCCCCGCGTAGAGCGCGATCCCGACAGCGCCGGCACTGTCGCGAGCGAACTGTTCGCGGCTGCCGCCGAGGAGGCGAACGCGTCCAGGAGCGTTGTCGCGCAGCGTGTTCCGCCACGACACCGAATCGTCCACCCGGCAGACGACGCCGGCGGTTGGCAGCGTGTCGGTAATCGCCTGATCGAGCGGAACCGGGGTGGAGACGGTCACGGAGGAACCGGCCAGGATTCCCGCCCCGACCACCCGCAACACCACTGCCGGATCAGCGTTCTCGGCACGCACCGTCACCGGCACGGGCAGGTACCGGAAGACGTTCCTCTCCGCCATCAGGGCGGAGACATCGCGAGCTACGCCGAACTCCGTCGCCCAGGCATGTGCGTCGGATCCGAAGGACCGTTCGAGGAAATCGAGTGCTCCGGGATTCAGCGCAAAGGCCTGCACAGCGTCCAGGATCGCGCGTACGGATGGCGCTATCGACGCCGTTTGGCTCGCCGGCGCGGAACGCCAGTCACTCAGCCCGATCAGGTAATTCGGGCCGCCTGCCTTGGCGCCCGCGCCCACCGCCGACTTCTTCCACCCGCCGAAGGGTTGACGCCGCACGATCGCCCCGACGGTCGAGCGGTTCACATAGGCGTTGCCGGCCTCGACCCGGTCGAGCCAGCGTTCGATCTCGGCGCGGTCCAGGCTGTGCAGGCCTGCTGTCAGTCCGTAGTCGACCTGGTTCTGGATGGCGATCGCCTCATCGAGGTCATCGGCGGCGATGAGACCCAGCACCGGACCAAAGTACTCGGTGAGGTGGAACTCCGAGCCGCGCCGAACCCCGGTCTTCACTCCCGGTGACCAGAGCCGTCCGGTGTCATCGAGTTGGCGGGGCGCTACCAGCCACTGCTCCCCGGGCGAGAGCTGCGTGAGTGCCCGCAGCAGTTTGCCGTGCGCGGGTTCGTTGATGGGTCCCACCTGCACGGTCGGGTCTGTCGGGTAGCCGACCTTCAGTGAGGTGACGGCATCGACGAGCTGGTCGCGGAACCGCGCGGACCGGGCGACGGAGCCCACCAGAATGCCGAGCGACGCAGCCGAGCACTTCTGACCTGCGTGCCCGAAGGCCGAGTACACCAGGTCTTTCACCGCGAGATCGAGATCTGCATGCGGGGTGACGATGATGGAGTTCTTGCCGCTGGTCTCCGCCAGCAGCGGCAAGTCGGGCCGGAAGCTGCGGAACAACTCTGCGGTCTCAAAGGCACCGGTGAGGATAAGCCGGGCAACCCGCGGGTCGGATACCAAATGCGTGCCGAGTTCGCCCTCATCGAGGTGCACCAACTGCAGCACATCGCGCGGCACGCCGGCATCCCAAAGCGCTTGCACCATAACGGATCCACACCGCCTGGCCGCAGTGGCAGGTTTGATGATGACGGGACTACCCGCGGCCAGCGCGGCCAGCACGGATCCGGCGGGGATCGCCACCGGGAAGTTCCATGGCGGCGTGACCACCGTCAATCCGGTCGGCACCGCGACGGCACCGTCGACCGAGTCCAGATTTTCCGCTTGTGCCGCATAGTAATTCGCGAAATCGATGGCCTCGGAGACCTCTGGATCGCCCTGATCCAGCGTCTTGCCGCACTCGGCGGCCATCACCTCCAGCAATACCGCCCGCGCTGCCTGCAGCGTGGCCGCCGCACGCCGAAGGACTGCCGCCCGCTGCGCACCGGCCAACGCAGCCCAGGTCGCGCCCGCGGTCACACCGTCGGCGATGATCCCGTCCAGCGCGGCCCCACTCGACACGGTGTACTCGGCGACCAGCTCCACGCCCGCCGACGACGTGGCGATCCGGTCGGTGATCGCTCGTCCCCACAGTCGATTGCCGGGCAGTGCCGGATCAGTGTCGGCGACATTCGCGAATCCACCGGCCGGGCTCACGGCGGCGCGTGGATCATCGGTACGGCGATCCTGGCGACGGTTGGGCACCGGAACCACGCTCTCCCCAACGAGATCGGCGATGGACGCGATGAACCGGTCCTTCTCGCGCTGGAACAACGCCCGGTCGTCGTGCAGCTCGAACACCGCGGACATGAAGTTGTCCTGGCTGGCACCTTCTTCCAACCGGCGCACCAGGTAGGCGATGGCCACGTCAAAGTCCTTGGGGTGCACCACCGGTACGTACAGCAGTAGACCGCCGACGGTACGCCGGACGGCTTCGGCCTGCGCCTCCGCCATCCCCAGCAGCATCTCGAACTCCACGTGATCCCGGACGCCGCGACGCCCGGCGAGCGTCCACGCGTAGGCGATGTCGAAGAGGTTGTGCCCGGCGACACCGATACGCACATTCGCGGTGTGTTCGGGCCGCAGTGCGTAATCCAGCACCCGCTTGTAATTGGCGTCGGTGTCTTGTTTGGTCGAGAAGGTCGCCACGGGCCAGCCGTGCAGCGAGGCCTCCACGTGTTCCATCGGCAGGTTGGCGCCTTTGACCAGCCGAACCTTGATGCCCGCGCCGCCCCGCTCGCGACGCGCACGAGCCCAGTCCTGCAGACGCATCATCGCGCTCAGCGCATCGGGCAGATAAGCCTGCAAGACGATCCCCGCCTCGAGGTCGAGCAGTTCGGCCCGGTCCAGCAGCTTGATGAACACCGCGATCGTCAGCTCCAGGTCGCGATACTCCTCCATGTCGAGGTTGATGAACTTCTTCGTCGGCGCGGTCGCGGCCTGCGTGAACAACGGCAGCAGGTTCTGCGCGATGTGGTCGACGGCTTCGTCGAACGCCCACGGCGAGTGCGGCGGCACGGTGGCCGAGACCTTGATCGACACGTAGTCGACGTCGGGACGGGCAAGCAGGCGTTCGGTGCCTTCCAGCCGTCGGGCCGCCTCGGCCTGCCCCAGCACGGCCTCACCGAGCAAATTGATGTTGAGTCCGACGCCACGCTTGCGGATCCGTGCGATGGATCGTCCGAGGCGGGCATCAGTCGCGTCGACGAGCAGGTGACCGACCATCTGGCGCAACACATTCCGGGCGACCGGGATGACCAGGCCGGGCGCAATCACCGACACCAGAGCACCGAGCTTGATCAACAGCCGTTCATGCAGCGGCAGGAAGCCAGGGGCGTTACGCGCCAGGGTGCGCAGATTGGCAGCCGCGACCCGATGGTCTTCGGGCCGGATCACGCGGTCGACGAAGCCGACGGTGAAATCCAGGCCATCCGGATCGCGAAGGACCTCAGCCAATCGGCGGCCGGCCGGGGCGACGGGCAGGCGGGCAGCATCGTCGAGCCAGTACCGCACCTGGGCCACCACCTCGGTCAGCAGGTCGTCCCTGCTGCTCAGCTCCGTCATCTGCCCATCATGAGCCGACCAGACACTTAAAATAAAGCGATGATTTCTGACATGAAAGCTTAAGTAACAATGAAATATCCACGTGCCGATCTGCTGGACGTCCGCAGGCTGCGCCTGCTGCACGAGCTGAGCCTGCGTGGGACCCTGTCCGACGTCGCCGAAGCCCTGCACCAAAGCCCGTCGTCGGTCTCTCAGGCGCTGAGCCAGCTCGAACGCGAGGTCGGCGTGCCGCTGCTGGAGAAGGTCGGGCGCCGGCTGCGGCTCACCCCCGCGGCAGAGGTGCTCGTCGAGCACACCGCGGTCATCTTGGCGCGGCTCGAGCAAGCCGCCTCCGATGTCGCGGTGCAGAGCGACGAGGCGTCCGGCACCGTTCGGCTGGCCGTCTTCCAATCGGCGGCCTCGGCCTTCATGCCACAGATGCTGACGGAGTTGGCGACCCGCCATCCGCGTCTGCGCGTGACGATGTCGCAACGCGAACCGGAGCAGGCCCTCTACGAGACGTGGCTGCGCGAGTTCGATCTGGTGATCGCCGAGGAGTATCCGGGGCATGCCGCGCGCGCGTATCCCGATCTGCACCGGGCACCGTTGACCACCGACCTGCTGCGGCTGGCTGTGCCACCGACCGGAGACCCCTGGGACCGCGTCTCCTCGGTCGAAGATGCTGCCGAACTGCCGTGGACGATGGAGCCCGAAGGCACCGCCTCCCGGCACTGGGCCGAACAGCTTTGCCGGCAAGCAGGTTTCGAGCCTGACGTCCGCTTCGAGACCGACGACCTCGAAGCCCAGATCGCCCTGATCGAGAATGGCAACGCGGTCGCAATCCTGCCCGACCTGATGCGAGTGCGGCGCCGTCCCGATTTACGCGTCGTGGACGTCGACCCGCGTCGGCGGGTGGTGTTCACGGCAACGCGGACCGCCATCAGCCAGACACCGGCCATCGTGGCGTGCCGGGCGGCATTGGCTTCGGCAGTGCCGCCGCAACTCGACGTGGACTGAACGCGCCACGTGTCAACCCGACGCCGCTCCGCTCTGTAGGTCCCGGACGCAGGCCAGCACCGCCCCGTCGTCGTCGCCGGCGCTCATCGGCGGCAGCACGACCCCGTCGGCAATGCCGTCGTACTTGTCCCGCAACAGGTTTGGCAGTTGGTCATAGCGGCCGCTGGTGACGAGTTGATCGAGCACTGCATCATTCAGAACCGCCGGCAAGTCAGCCCACCGGTCCTGCTTGATGAGCCCGCGCAGATCATCGGCCAGCGTGTCCCAGCCCCGCCGCTCGAGCGTCGTCGCGTAAGCGGGGGTCGATAGCAGGAAGGTCAGCATCCGGCGTTGCCGCTCGCGTTCCCGCTCCACCAACAGGTCGGTGCTGCCGGTGGCGATCGCGGTCGACGCCACGAGCTGAGGCAACTCGGCCCGACCCGAGGCCTGTGCGCCACGCTGAAGTGCCGGGCGCACAACGTCTCTCAAATAGTCGGGATCGGAATTCGTGGAATGCGTGACGACACCGTCCGCCACCCCGCCGGCCAGCTCGCACATGCGCGCATTGACCGCACCTAGCCAGATGCGTGGTGGCGCCAGGTCATTCGGCCCGGGGTTGAAGTACGGCTGCAGCCGCGAGATGCGGTAGGCGTCGCCCTCGTGGTGCACCGACCCGCCGGTACGGAACGCCTCGAAGATGTCCTTGAGCGCACTGACGTAATCGGCCATCCGCGCCCGCGGTTCGCTCCAGGGCATGCCGAACCGGTCTTCGATGTTCTGCCGAATCTGGGTGCCGAGGCCCAACTCGAACCGCCCACCGGAGTAGGTCTGCACATCCCAGGCCGCGTAGGCGGTGAGCATGGGGCTGCGGACGAACGCCAGGGTGACGGCGGTCCGGATGGTCAGCCGTTCCGTGTGTTCGGCGGCCAACAGCGCCACGGCGAGCGAGTCGTGGATCGTCTCCGCAATGTGCAGCCCGTCGAACCCGAGCTTCTCGACCCGGCGCGCGTAGGCCGGCACCCTTGTCAGAGGCAGCTCGGGCGACATGGCGGCGAATACCTGCATACGTCAGGACGCTAGCCCAGCCGGGTTGACTACCTCCCGCAAGCGGAAGGACTAAGCCAACCGGGAAACGGCGGCGGCGATGCGCTCGTCGGTCGCGGTCAGCGCGATGCGCACGAACTGCTCGCCGGCCGGGCCGTAGAACTCACCGGGGGCGACGAGGATGCCGCGCTCGGCCAGCCACGCGACCGTCGCACGACCGGACTCGCCGCGGGTGGCCCACAGGTACAGGCCCGCCTCGGAGTGCTCGACGGTGAAGCCGGCGCCCCGGACCGCCGCCAGCAGTGCGTCGCGCCGCTTGGCGTAGCGGTCCCGCTGAATACGTTCGTGCTCGTCGTCGTCAAGTGCGGCGACCATCGCGGACTGCACCGGCGTCGGGACGATCATCCCGGCGTGCTTGCGCACCGCAAGGAGTTCGGCGACCAGCGTCGGGTCACCCGCCACGAAACCGGCCCGGTAACCGGCCAGCGACGACGTCTTGGACAGCGAGTGCACGGCCAACAGACCCGTGTGGTCGCCGTCGCAGACGTCGGGATGCAGCACCGACATCGGCTGGGCGTCCCACGCCAGGCCGAGGTAGCACTCGTCGGACGCGATGACGACACCGCGCTCACGCGCCCAGCCGACGACCTTGCGCAGGTGGTCGACACCGAGCACCTTGCCGGTCGGGTTGCTGGGCGAGTTCAGGTAGACCAGCCCGGGCGCCTGCGGCCCGATCTGGGTCAAGGAATCGGCCCGCAGCACCTGAGCACCGGCCAGCCGTGCGCCGACGTCGTACGTCGGGTAGGCCAGCTCTGGCACGACGACGGTGTCGGCGGCCCCCAACCCGAGCAGGGTCGGCAGCCAGGCGATCACCTCTTTGGTGCCGATGACCGGCAGCACCGCCTGCTCCGGCAGACCGGTGACGCCGTAGCGGCGCTGCAGGGCAGCCACCGCCGACGCGCGAACGGCCGGCGTG
This sequence comes from Mycolicibacterium llatzerense, assembly GCF_025331195.1. Lineage (NCBI taxonomy): Bacteria > Bacillati > Actinomycetota > Actinomycetes > Mycobacteriales > Mycobacteriaceae > Mycobacterium > Mycolicibacterium llatzerense. The sequence goes on from NZ_LXOV01000018.1 coordinate 198,168, forward strand.
CCGGCCGTCGTCGGATAACCCGGTGCGGCACTGGCGGCGGCCAGGGCCTCCCGAATGACGTCGGCCACCGCATCTACGGGCGTGCCGACGGACAGATCGACGATGCCGTCCGAGTGGGCACGCGCGGTCGCGGTTGCCTCAGCCAGCGTGTCCCAGGGGAACACCGGCAGGGCAGCCGAGACCTTGGTTCGAGCGGACAGGGTCACTCGCCCTGCGGCGCGAGATCCTTGACCGCCTGCGGGTCGTTGTCGGTCTGGCCGACCTTCGACGCACCACCCGGCGAGCCGAGCTCGGCGAAGAAGTCGGCGTTGTTCTGGGTGTATCCACTCCACTGATCGGGGACGTCGTCCTCGTAGTAGATGGCCTCGACGGGGCAGACGGGCTCGCACGCGCCGCAGTCCACACACTCATCGGGGTGGATGTACAACATGCGTGCACCCTCGTAGATGCAATCGACCGGGCATTCTTCGATGCATGCCTTGTCTTTGACGTCGACGCAGGGTTCGGCAATGACGTACGTCACCGGTAGTTCTCCTGTTCCAGGGGGCTGCTGGCTCATCAGGACTCAACGAGCCGACGTCAGTATGGTGCGCCCATTTTGAGCGGTCTGGCTCAGTGTGACCTAACTTTGCGCGCCGGGGCGCGTGGTTACTGACACTAGCCGTTGCAGATACCTTCCGACTAGTTGCGACTCACAGGTTTTTACGCGTGTCATGTTCGGCTTTGCAATTTGTTGCATAGGACCGCCGGTAGCACCTACGCTCGTGCCGTGGCCCTCCCCCACGCCATCCTCGTGGCGCTGTGCGAACAAGCCGGTTCCGGTTACGAACTGGCGAGCCGGTTCGACCGCTCGATCGGCTATTTCTGGGCGGCCACGCACCAGCAGATCTACAAGACGCTGCGCACCATGGATGCCTGGGTGAGCGTCGAGGTCGTCGCGCAGCACGGCCGGCCGGACAAGAAGGTCTACTCGGTGACGGACGCCGGCCGAGCCGAGCTGGAGCGCTGGATCGCCGAACCGCTCACCGGGCGCGGCAGTGCCGTGACCGACGCCCGCACCCGCGAACTCGCGGTGAAGCTGCGCGGCGCGGCGTACGGCTCGGCGGACAGCACCGCCGCACTGCACGAGCAGATTCACGCCCTGCGCGCCGAACGCGCCGCACTGCTCGACACCTACCTCGGCTACGAGAAACGTCAGTTCCCCGATCCGGCTGCACTCACCGGCAGCGCGCTGCACCAGTACCTGGTGCTGCGCGGCGGTATCCGCGCCGAGCAGGGATCGGTGGACTGGTTGGACGAAGTTCTGCTGGCATTGAGAGGAAACCGATGACCGCGCCGCATTCAACGCCCTATCCGAACCTGTTGTCCCCGTTGGACCTTGGCTTCACCACGCTCCGCAACCGGGTGATCATGGGTTCGATGCACACGGGTCTGGAGGACCGCGCCCGCGACACCGGCAAGCTCGCCGAGTATTTCGCCGAGCGGGCCCGCGGCCGCGTCGGGCTGATCATCACCGGCGGCTATGCACCCAACCGGACCGGCTGGCTGCTGCCGTTCGCCGCCGAGATGCTGTCCTCGAGCGACGCCCGTCGGCACCGGAAGATCACCACGGCCGTCCACGCCGAAGGTGGCAAGATCCTGCTGCAGGTGCTGCACGCGGGACGCTATGCGTACCACCCACTTTCGGTCAGCGCCTCGTCGATCAAGGCTCCTATCAACCCGTTCCGTCCGCGGGCGCTGCGCGACGTAGAGGGCACCATCGACGACTTCGTGAAATGCGCGCTGCTGGCCCGCGAGGCCGGGTACGACGGCGTCGAGATCATGGGCAGCGAAGGCTATCTGCTCAACCAGTTCCTGGCGCCGCGCACCAACAAGCGCACCGACGCCTGGGGCGGCACGCCCGAGAAGCGCCGCCGGTTCCCCGTCGAGATCGTGCGGCGCACCCGCGAGGCCGTCGGCCGCGACTTCATCATCTGCTATCGACTGTCCATGGCCGACTACGTCGAGGACGGCCAGACCTGGGAGGAAATCCTCGCGCTGGCAACGGAAATCGAAGCTGCCGGGGCGACGATCCTCAACACCGGCATCGGCTGGCACGAAGCACGGGTGCCGACCATCGTCACGTCGGTACCGAACAGTGCGTTCGCGGACATCAGCAATGCGGTGGCACAACACGTCACCATCCCCGTGGTGGCCTCCAACCGGATCAACATGCCGCAGTCGGCCGAACAGATTCTGGCCGACGGTGCGGTGCAACTGATCTCGATGGCCCGTCCGCTCCTGAGCGACCCGGACTGGGTCCGCAAGGCCCAACACGACGCGGCCGACGAGATCAACACCTGCATCGCCTGCAACCAGGCCTGCCTGGACCACGCGTTCGTGCACAAGACCGTGTCGTGCCTGCTGAATCCGCGAGCGGGGCACGAAACCACGTTGGTACTGGGCAAGACTCGGACCACCAAGCGGGTTGCGGTGGTCGGTGCCGGACCGGCCGGCCTGGCCGCCGCCGTCACCGCCGCACAGCGCGGCCACGACGTGACGCTGTTCGAGGCCGGCAACCACATCGGTGGCCAATTCGATCTGGCCCGAAGGATTCCCGGAAAAGAGGAATTCAACGAAACCCTCCGCTACTACACCACGATGCTGTCCAAGCATCGCGTGAACGTGCGACTGGGCACCCGGGCGTCAGCCGACGAACTGTCCGGCTACGACGACGTCGTGCTCGCCACCGGTGTCGCGCCCCGCATGCCGGACATCCCGGGCATCGACCATCCGATGGTGCTGTCGTACGCCGAGGCGATCACCGGCGCACCCATCGGCAAGCGGGTGGCCGTGATCGGCGCCGGCGGAATCGGTTTCGACGTCAGCGAGTTCCTGACCGTCGACGAATCCCCCACCCTGAACCTCAAGGAGTGGCGAACCGAGTGGGGCATCGCCGACGGCGGCAACGCCCGCGGCGGGTTGGCCACCCCGATCCCGCTGCCACCGGCCCGCGAGGTGTACCTACTGCAGCGCACCAAGGGCGCCCAGGGGCGCGGGCTCGGCAAGACCAGCGGCTGGGTGCACCGGGCGTCGGTCAAAGCCAAAGGCGTGCAGCAGCTTTCCGGGGTGAACTACGAAAAGATCGACGACGCCGGGCTGCACATCAGCTTCGGACCGGACCGGTCCGGGGCCCGCGTCCTCGAGGTCGACAACGTGGTGATCTGCGCCGGGCAGGAGTCGGTCCGCGACCTGGAAGGCGCACTGCGCCAGGCCGGAATCGAGCCGCACATCATCGGCGGCGCCGCCGTGGCAGCCGAGCTGGACGCCAAGCGCGCGATCCGGCAGGGCACCGAACTGGCTGCGCGGCTGTAGTTTTCCCGCGAGCAGACGCAAAACTGTCGATTTCCCCGGAAATTCGACAGTTTTGCGTCTGCTCGCGAGCGGAACTACTACAAGCTGAATCCGCCCCAGACCGCACGCGCACCGGTGTGCCCGATCCGCACGATCTGGTAGATCGTCGCCACACCGACGACCACGGCCAGTACCGCCACCACGACACGGGCCAGCTTCTCCTTGTCCCCGAGTCGCGTGCCCCAACGGTGCAAGGAGGTCAGCGCCAGCGACACCACCAGCAGGCCGATGACGAAAAAGATTGCGGTGTCGCCGAGTTCGGCGTGCTCGCGCAGGACGGGACTCTTGGGTAGCTGGTGAATCAGCGCCTCGCCGGCCTCGATGGCGAATGGGGTCAGCACGACCGTCACCACGGACAGGGCCAGCGTCAGCCACACCAGCCGCTCCCGCGCGGCCGTCCACACTCCGCACAGGATTGTCAGCACGGCCGTCAGCGGCGCGAGGACGACGATCGCGTGCACTAGCAACGGATGAGCGGGCAGGTCACCGATCATGTTCACGCATCACAGCGTGACACTCACCGCTCGCGAGCGTGCGCAGAATGCACGCGACACACCGCGAAAGCCCGTACAGACTCCCCCGCAAGCGGGAAGTGCCCCCAGGCCGGCTCGCGGTTAGGCAGCCAGCGGTGAGTAGTCGGTGCTGCGCTGGCGGGCCGGGCGGCCGATGCCTTCGGCGATGGCAACCAGCTCGGCGACGGTCTTGGCGGACCCGTTCTCCGAACCCGCCATGCGGGAGATGGTCTCCTCCATCAGCGTGCCGCCGAGGTCGTTGGCGCCACCCTGGAGCATCACCTGGGTGCGCTCGACGCCGAGCTTGACCCACGAGGTCTGGATGCTGGGGATCCTGCCGTGCAGCATGATCCGCGCCAGTGCGTGCACCGCGCGGTTGTCGCGGTGCGTCGGCCCCGGGCGCGCCCCACCGGCCAGATACAGCGGCGACGACTGGTGCACGAACGGCAGCGGCACGAATTCGGTGAAACCGCCTGTGCGGTCCTGGATTCCACGCAGCACGTTGAGGTGTCCCACCCAGTGCTTCGGGGTGTCGACGTGCCCGTACATCATCGTCGACGACGACCGCAGACCCACTTCGTGCGCGGTGGTCACCACGTTGATCCACTCGGCGGTCGGCAGCTTGCCCTTGGTCAGCACCCAGCGGACCTCGTCGTCGAGAATCTCGGCGGCGGTGCCCGGGATGGTGTCGAGGCCGGCCTCGCGCAGCGACGTGAGCCACTCGCGCGTCGACATTCCACTGCGGGTCACACCGTTGGCAATCTCCATGGGCGAGAAGGCATGCACGTGCATCGACGGCACCCGCTTCTTCACCGCACGCACGAGATCGGCGTAGCCGGTGACGGGTAGCTCGGGGTCGATGCCACCCTGCATGCAGACCTCGGTGGCTCCGGCGACGTGCGCCTCCCAGGCGCGGTCGGCCACCTCGTCGGTCGACAGCGAGTACGCGTCGGCGTCACCCTTGCGCTGTGCGAAGGCGCAGAAGCGGCACCCGGTGTAGCAGATGTTGGTGAAGTTGATGTTCCGGTTGACGACGAACGTGACGTCGTCGCCCATGACATCCCGCCGCAGCGAATCCGCCAGTGCTGCAACAGCTTCCAGCGCCGGACCGTCGGCCGTGGCCAGCGCCAGGTACTCGTCGTCGCTGCAGCCGCCCGGGTTGCGTTCCGCGGCACGCAGCGCGGCGAGCACGTCGGTGTCGATGCGTTCCGGGGCGCGGGCCGCCAGCTCGGAGACCTTCTCCCGAATGGACTCCCAGTCGCCGAACGCGCTACCGAGGTCGCTGCGCGTCTCCGTCAGCCGGCCCTCGGTGTCGATGGCGGTGTGCAGATCGGTGCGGCCCAACGACTCCGAGGCCTCGTCGGGTTCCTGCCACGGCATGCCGACGGGGTTGACGTCGCGCGCCCACCCGGTCTCCGGGTCCGCCAGGGCATCCACGTGTCCGCGCACGCGCGGGTCGATCCACGCCGCCCCGGCCTGCACGTACGACGGCTGCGCCGTCAGTCGCTGCACCAGGTCATAGCCGGCTTCAGCAGTGACATCGGCCAGATCGTCGAGGGCCGGCCAGGGCCGTTCCGGGTTGACGTGGTCGGGGGTCAGCGGTGAGACGCCGCCCCAGTCGTCGACGCCGGCGCCGATCAGCGCCAGGCATTCTTCGCGGGACACCAGGTTCGGCGGCGCCTGGATCCGCATCTTGGGTCCGAGCACCAGCCGGGTCACCGCGATGGTGGCCAGGAAATCGTCGATCCCGGCGTCGGGCGTCGCGGCCATGGCGGTGTGATCCTTGGCCCGGAAGTTCTGCACGATGACTTCCTGCACGTGCCCGAATTCCTTGTGGGACTTGCGGATCGCGTGCATGGTCTCGGCCCGCTCGGTGAGGTTCTCACCGATACCGACCAACAGCCCGGTGGTGAACGGGATGGACAGCCGGCCGGCGTCGTCGAGCGTGCGCAGCCGGACTGCCGGGTCCTTGTCGGGGCTGCCGTAGTGCGCCAGGCCCTTGGTCTCGAACAGGCGGCGCGACGTGGTCTCGAGCATCATGCCCATGGACGGCGCGACCGGCTTGAGCCGCGACAGTTCCGACCAGCTCATCACGCCGGGGTTCAGGTGCGGCAGCAGTCCGGTTTCCTCGAGGACGCGAATCGCCATGGCGCGCACGTAATCGAGGGTGGAGTCATAGCCACGTTCGTCGAGCCATTGCTTGGCTTCGTCCCACCGGTCCTCCGGGCGGTCACCCAGGGTGAAAAGCGCCTCCTGGCAACCCAACTCGGCGCCGCGGCGGGCCACGTCGAGAATCTCGTCGGGCTCCATGAACATGCCCATGCCCTGCGCGCGCAGCTTGCCGGGCACCGTCACGAACGTGCAGTAATGGCAGGTGTCACGGCACAGGTGGGTGACGGGGATGAAGACCTTGCGCGAATACGAGACCGGCAACCGGCCGTTCGCACCTCGCCGGCCCGCCGCTTCCAGCCCGGCGTCACGGACGCGGGCGGCGCTGGCGCAGAGGTCGACGAGGTCGTCGCCGCGGGCGGTCATCGCGATGGCGGCCTCGTCCACATTGAGCGAAACACCGTCACGCGCGCGGCGCAGGACGCGACGTAACGCGGACGGTGACGGCGCGGCGAGCGGTGGGACCACGGGGAGAGGCAGGTCTGCGCCGTTCGGGGGGTTCAGAGCCACTTCCGTGTAACCCCGGTGGTGTCGGCGTTCATCCACGCGTCTCACATTCTGAAACCACTGCGCCTGGCATACCGGCCACAGTAGCGCCAGCTCGTCGGCGCGTCGCGGGCCCCATACCCCGACACATACAGCAAACGCGCAGACTACTGGAAGATTTTAGTGACGACCGCGTAAGTTCAGAGGGTCGGGACGCGATCGTTTCAAGGAGTCATGGTGTCCGTTTCTGTTCGTTCATATCTGGTGGCGGGCGCCGCCGCGGCGACTGCCACAGCTCTGGCGCTCACCCCGATTCAGGTCGTTCCCGCCGACGTCGCAGTCCCCGCGCACCCGACCACTGCCCAACCGCACCTGACCGAGGCCATGGTCAAGCTGCTGGCCGCGGCCAGCAATATGACCCCGCCGGCGCCGCCCAAGCTGCCCGCCGCGGGCGTCGTACCCAAGGTCGGACCGAACCCGTTGGCCGCGGCGCCATTGGCCGCCGCGCCCGTCGTCGGCGCGCAGAACGCGGCCAGCGACTGGCTCATCAACGCGTACACGGGAATCCAGGCCTGGGTCGACTGGGGCGTCGACTACGCGACCGACCTCTTGTACTGGGCGGGGTGGTTCGTCCCGTTCTCGGGTGCGATCGCCGCGCAGACCGACATCTTCTACTACACGCTGATCAGGCCGATCTCCGACAACATCTTCTATCAGGCCGTCGTTCCGATCGTGAACGATCCGCTGAACCTGTTCGTGTGGACCCAGGCCATCCGCAACGTGGTCCGGATGTCGATTCCGCCGGTCATCAACTTCGGCATCTCCGAGTTCAACTACTTCTTCGGCTGGCTCATCCCGCCGATCCCGCCGTTTCCACCGATCGGCCCGCTCGCGGCCACGACGCCCACCCTCGAGTCGCTCGCCAAGTCCGTCCAGACCGCGCTGACCAGCCTGGCTGCCGGCTTCGCCCCGGCCAAGACCGCTGAGAAGACCGACCCGACGAGCAAGATCGCGCCAACCGCCGCCCAGACCGGGGCCCCAGTCGAGAAGCCGACCGAGAAGCCTGCGGAGACGCCGGCCAAGGTCGAGGACAAGGGCAAGGCCGACGAAAAGGGCACGCAGGCGGAGGCCACGGAGGCCGGCCAGCCGACGGACCCGCAGGCCGGCGAACCCAAGACAGAGCCGAAGACAGAGCCGAAGACCGAACCCAAGGCCGAGCCCAAGACCGAGCCGAAGACCGAACCCAAGACGGACCTGAAGACAGAGCCCAAAACCGAACCCAAGGCTGACCCGAAGCCGGGCGCTCCGGCCGCGGGCGACACCGATGGACCGGCTGCCCAGCAGCAGGACGAGGTCAAGGCGCCCAAGCCCGTCAAGACCCGCGGCAAGAAGACCGGTGACAAGACCGGGACCAAGAACGCCGGGGACAACCAGGCCGCGGGCGAAACCGGCACTACCGGAACGACGAAGCCCGGCAAGGGCACCAAGGGTGCGAAGGGCGCCGGGCAGTCGTCCAACGCCAACGCGGGCCAGCATGCGGGCTCGGAAGGCCACGCTGCCAAGGGCTGAACCTGCCGGGTTTCGCCGGCTACGCGCAGCGTCGGCTGCCCTTGCCACACGTTCGATCTGCAGCCGTCAGCTTTCCTTGACGCGTCAGGGAAAGTTGACGGCTCTGGGCGAGAGTTGTGTAGAGAGACCGGATTCCGGCCGCTACTGCGGCATTTCAGCGCGCCGCCGGGCATGCCGCCACAGCACCGCGCCGGGCGGCGTCGCCCCGAGCAGCAAGAAGATCAACGGCGATGCCTGCATGATTCCGCGGCCGCCGAACACGACGTCATCGCCGGGCCCACCGAGCAGCAGAATCACGACAGTCGACAGCCAGACCCACATCGGGAGCGCGGCCAAGCGGGAGTTGGTTGTCCACTGCAGGGCGGCCCAGACCAGGGCGGCGTTCACCAGTCCACTGATCAGGGCACTGATCGGGAACGGCACCGGGCCGAGGTAGAGCGGCAGAAACAGTGCACCGGCGATGGCCGACAAGGCGCCGTCGAGCGCGAGAACACCGAGGACGAAGGCGCGCATCCGACCGGGGTCGGCGCGCGGTGGAGCTGACGTCAGGTCGGGATGCTGTCGAGCAGCGAAACCAGCGAGCCGACGACCCACTGATAGTTGTCGCCAAGGCCCTGCAGGTGCTGCAAGTTGGGATCCAGATCCGCGTCCATGGCGGTCACCCTACTCCCCCCGATCCGGGTGTCACGCCAGGTTTATCCCGCTGAGTAGGTCAGTTTCCAAACCGCGGGCGTCGCGTTCGCCCGCCGTGCCCTCCACCAAGACATAGTGTTCGCACGCGGTGATCGGCAGCGCGATGTTGTTGGACAGGGCGAACACCAGGCCACTCGGCTCGACCGTGACCTGAGTCTGGTGTGCGCGCATGGCCGCGACCTTGGCCGGCAGGGTCTCCGGGATATCGATGATGGCGTCGATGGGGTGATCGAGCACGAACTCCAGGGCACTCGCCGGAATCCGCACCCAGCTGTCGGGCAGCTCCATACTGTCCAGCGACGCCAGGCCCTCGGCCATCGTCTCGCCGTCCATCACGGTCCAGTAGAACTTCGGCACCTGCCACGGCTCCCCCGGATGTCCGTCGCCCGACGACGCGGCGACCGCGGCCGTCGTCACGCGGTGGGCCTGGATGTGGTCAGGGTGCCCGTAGCCGCCGTTGGGGTCGTAGGTGACGACGACGTGCGGGCGGAAGTCCCGCAGCACGGCCACCAGCTCAGCGACGGCCTCGTCCATGTCGGCGTCCGCGAAGCGGGTCCGGTGCCGCGCCGGGCTGCCGGCCATCCCGGAGTCCCGCCAACGGCCGGCCCCACCCAGGTACCGAGGGTGGTCGACGCCCAATTCCTTGAGCGCCAAGGACAATTCGATGATGCGGTAGCCACCCAACTGGTCGGCTCCGTCGGCCGCCAACTGCGCCCACTGCGAACCGATGACCTCACCCTCTTCGCCCAGCGTGCAGGTGAGCACCCGCACGTCGGCGCCGCGGGCCGCGTAGTGCGCGATGGTCGCTCCGGTAGTCAGTGTCTCGTCGTCCGGATGGGCGTGGACGAACAGCAGCCGTGGGGTCTCCATATCCCCCAGGCTGGCATACATTCTCCGGGTGACGCGACGTGCGCTCGAGTTCGGCAGTGCGGTGCTGCTCACCGGCCTGCTGGCCGGGGTCGCGGGTGCGCTGACGGTCTCGCTGCTGCACGCCGTCGAACATCTCGCCTACCACTATTCGTACGGTCTCCTGCTCGACGGGATCGGCGCCAGCTCGCCGGTTCGGCGCGCGCTGGCACCGGCGATCGGCGGGGCGCTGGCCGGACTCGGTTGGTGGCTTCTGCGGCGGCGATATGGGACGCCGTCGCTGTCGGCGACCATCGCCGGGAAGAAGCCGATGCAGCATCTGCCGATGGCGGCCGACGCGGCATTGCAGGCCCTGGTGGTCGGCTCCGGTGCCTCGCTGGGCCGGGAGACGGCGCCACGCCAATTGGCGGCCGTCCTGAGCAGTTACGGGACGACCTGGCTGGGACGCCTCACCGCGTCGACCATGGGGACGCTGACCGCCCGCGACCGCGAGATTCTGCTCTCCTGCGCGGCGGGCGCCGGCTTGGGCGCGGTGTACAGCGTGCCGCTGGGCGGCGCGTTCTTCGCTGCCCGCGTCATGATGGGCACCTGGCACCCCAAGGTCGTCGGCACGGCGCTCATCACGTCGAGCCTGGCGGTCGCGGTGTCGCACCCCGTCACCCATTTCGAGCGCGACCTCACCTGGCCGGAACCGGCACTGTCGTACCAATTCACCATGCTGGCGTTGGCCATCGCACCGCTTGCGGTGGTGATCGGCCTGGCGTTCAACCGGCTGATGGCGCTCGCCGGCCCGAAGCCTCAGCTGACCTCCTGGGTGCTCGTCCCGGGTGTCGCGCTGGCCGGGCTGATCACCGGCATCTGCTCGATCTACCGTCCCGAACTGCCCGGGAACGGCCGCAGCGTGCTGATCGTCAGCGTCGACGCCCAGCTGAGCCTCGCCGCCGCAGCGGTTCTCCTGGTGCTCAAACCACTGCTCACCGCGCTGTATCTGCGGGTCGGCGCGGTCGGCGGCATGATCACCCCGGCACTGGCCACCGGCGCGGCTGCGGGCACCGTCGCCACGTTCGCCCTCAATGGCCTGGCGGACACGCACCTGCACGTGCCCGCGGTGGCCCTCACGTGCGCGGCGGGCGTCCTCGCGATCACCCAGCGGGCACCGGCATTCGCGGCGCTCTTCGTCTGGGAGCTGGCACATCCACCGGTGTGGCTGCTACTGGTTTTCGCGGTGGCGGCGTACTCATCGCACGGCATCCGGCTGCTACGGGAGCAGTCGGCGGCCCGGACGAAAGCTCCCGGGCCGAAGCCGGCTCAGGAACAGCTCAAGGAACCTTGACCCACTTGCCGGCGTCGCCCACGATCCCGACCGGGACCGCGCCGGTGAGGCTGACGTTCTGGACCGTCGGCCCGGCCGCGACGATCGTGGTGTCCTGCAGGATCGGCAGCACCGTCTCCATCGCCCAGAGCTTGGGCTCCAACTCGTTCAGTACGTCGGCAATCTTCTCGGTGCCGGCAAGAGCCGCGTCGATCTTGGGTTGGATCGCGTGGTCGCAGATGCCGGTCAAGTTACTGGGAGCCTGCACCAGCTGATCGCCGCCGAGCGGCTTGGGCAGCGGAATGGTCGGTGCAGTCGATGTCACCGAAGGCGTCGGTGGCTGCGGTGCAACGGTTTTGGAGGTCGACGTCGGCTGCGGAGTCGGTGCCGGGGTCGTCGCGGTCGACACCGCCGTCGCGTCCAAACCCGGGCAGCCGTAGCGCGATGCCAGCACCGTCGCCAGGTCGCCGCCGGCGTGCCGCCAGCCGACGATCGCGTCGACACGCTCGAGGCCGTCCGCGTACAGCGCCACGGGATCCATGGCCAGCACCGTGGCCTCGATTCCGACGCTGCGCAGTTGGTCGGCGGCCGTGTTCGCCACCGCAACCGAGGTCGGGTCGTTGGCGGCGACACCGATGGCGAGCCCCAGCGGCGTGCCGTCCTTGACCAGCCGATCGTGGCCCGGCGGCGGTGGCGTGCCGGGCAGCGACGGCGGTGCGACGGCGGACTCGACGTTGTACCCGGCCTGGTGCAGCAGGTCCATCGCGGCATTGCGGTCCAGCGCCGGCGGCGCCGTCGGCACATAGCCGGGGTCGGACGGCGTCCGGACCTGCGCCTGCGCCAACGTGACGGTGTTGTCGCTGCCCGCGCCGACGGCCGCCAGCAGGCCGACATCGAGCAGACCCAGCAGCGCCTTGCGGACCTGGGTGTCGGTCAGTCCCGGTCGCTGCGCGCGCAGCGTCAGCTGCATGACCCGCGGGGTGACGATCCGCGCGGTGCGCACGCCCGGAATGGCCGCGAGTTGCGCGAACGTCGCCTGCCCGCCGTGCACCTGAGCCACCTGGGTGTCCCGGTTACGAATCGAATCAGCAAGGGCCGCAGGCGATCCCCCGCGCCGGAACAGCACCTGGTCGGGCACCGACGGCACGCTCCAGTAGCGGTCGTTGCGCGCCAGCAGGATTTCGTCGCGCTGCGGATCGATGCTCTCGACCCGGAACTGGCCGCCGGTGACCGGCATGGCCCGGGCGAGGCCGGCGCCGAAACCACCTGGCACGTCCTTGACGATGTGCGCGGGCAGGATGTTGTTGAACAGTTCCCGCCAGGCCGGGTACGGCCGGGCGAAGGTCACGACGGCCGTCTTGCCGCCGTCGACGGACTGGACGCCGGTCACCAGGTCGTAGCCGGCCGGGTCGACGACGCCGGGCTGGCTGACCATCTGCCGCCACTGGTACCAGTAGTCGTCGGCGGCGATGGGCGCGTTGTCGGTCCACTGCGCCTCGGGGCGGATCTTGTACGTGACGGTGAACGGGCTCTGGTTGGTCACCTCGGCCGACAACAGCAACGACGGGTCGAGTTCCCAGCGCGATCCCGACGGCGACGCCGGATCGGCGATGGGCCGGAACGAGCTCGGCAGGACCAGCGCGGAGATCGCTGCATTGACCGGCGACTGATCGGATTGCAGATGCGGGTTGAACCCGGGGCCGATCCAGTCGATGGCCATGATGATCTGGCTCATCTTGGGCGGCGGTGGGACGACGGTCTTGGTCGTCTCCGTGCTGCGCGGAGCGGGCGGTGGGCTGACGGTGCAGCCGGCCAGCGCCAGAACCGACACCAGTGCGCCTGTCGTCATCAGCTGGCGGCGGGCGGTCGGCACGCCGTTCAGGGTATCCGCAGGGTAGGGCCGAACCACCAGCCGATGCCCCCGCGGCAAATCCCTGTCGCTCCGCTCGCCGCCGATGTAGTCCACAATCAGCGGTATGGGCCTGCTGCCGAAGCCGTACACCCCGCTTTCCGATGCCGACGTCGCCGATGCCCTGAGCCGCGCGGTCGCGGTGATCAACCCGCTGCTCAATGTGCTGTCGCAGGCCGATCCCATCGGGCTGCGCAAGCGCACGCACCGGTTACTGCGTCCGCCCCGCGGATTGAGCGACCGGGTCCGTCGGCTGCGGCTGCGGTTCCGGCGCGCTCAGGCCGGTCGCAACCCCAGTGCCACGGACTTCGCCATGAATGCCGGCGCCCAGCTGATGAACGCCGCCGACCTCCCCGGCACCGCCGCCTGGGGCCGGCTGAGCCGCGACGAGCGCATCTACTGGTGGGTGCACCGCGTCGGCGCCTTGAACACGCTGCTGGTGGCCACGCCGGGGGCCTTCGGCTGGCTGGCCCGGGTGCTGCCGGTGAGCGAACTGGCCGGGTTCGTCAACGACGCCATCGTGTTGTGCGCGGTGGCTCGCGAATACGACGTCACCGATCAACGTGAGCAGGTGCGCCTGCTGGCCGAGGTGTTGTGCGGGCGGCAGCTGCCGGAAGACTTCGACGTACCGGCACAGGAGCCCGCGCCGCTGCCCGAAGCACCGCCGCCGGGCTGGAAGCCGCTGGAGGCCATCACGTCGTCGATGCCGGTGGTGGTCGTGCGGACGGTCTGGCAGCTGGCCGGGATCCTGCGCGCGACGTTCGACGAGATCGCCAAGCGGCCGCAGCCGACGAAGTGGTGGCAGCGCTTGAGCGCGCTGCCGTGGGTCGGTGCGGTCTCGACGTATTTCGGCGAACGCGGTGCGCTGATCAAAGCAGCGCAGGACGGCGTGGCCTGGCTCGAACGCCGAACGGCCAGTTAGCGCACGCTTTTTCGTGAATTGCGTGTACTAACTGGCCGTTGAGCGTCGTTCGTTAGTTGTTGCGAGCCTTCTCGCGGGACTTGGCCCGGGCCCGCAGGCTGGCGGTCAGCTCGACCTTGCGCACGCGCACGATCTCGGGGGTGACCTCGACGCACTCGTCCTCGGCGCAGAACTCCATGGCCTGTTCCAGGCCGAGCTCCAGCGGCCGCGCCAGTGTCTCCATCACGTCTGCGGTCGAGCTGCGCATGTTCGTCAGCTTCTTCTCGCGGGTGACGTTGATGTCGAGGTCCTCGGCGCGCGGGTTGATGCCGACGACCTGGCCCTCGTAGGTGTCCTGGCCGGGCTCGACGAAGAACTGACCGCGGTCGGCCAGCTGGATCATCGCGAACGGGGTCACCGAGCCGGTGCGGTCAGAGACCAGCGAACCGGTGTGCCGGGCGCGGATCTCGCCGGCCCACGGGCGGTAGCCGTCGAACACGGCGTTGGCGATGCCGGTGCCGCGCGTCAGGGTCAGGAAGTCGGTGCGGAAGCCGATCAGGCCACGCGACGGCACGATGAAGTCCATGCGGACCCACCCGGCAGCGTGGTTGGTCATCTCTTCCATGCGGCCCTTGCGGGCGGCCATCAGCTGAGTGATGGCGCCGACGAACTCTTCGGGACAGTCGATGGTCATGGCCTCGAACGGCTCGTGCAGCTTGCCGTCGACCTGCCGGGTGACCACCTGCGGCTTGCCGACGGTCATCTCGAAGCCTTCGCGGCGCATCTGCTCGACCAGCACGGCCAGCGCCAGCTCACCACGGCCCTGGACCTCCCAGGCATCCGGGCGGCCGATGTCGACGACCTTGATGGACACGTTGCCGACCAGCTCGGAATCCAAGCGGGACTTGACCATTCGCGCCGTCAGCTTGTGACCGGAGACCTTGCCCGCCAGCGGCGAGCTGTTGGTGCCGATGGTCACCGAGATGGCGGGCTCGTCAACGGTGATGCGGGGCAGCGCGTGCGCATGGTCCACGTCGGCCAGGGTGTCGCCGATCATGATCTCCGGCATGCCCGCGACGGCCACGATGTCGCCGGCGACGGCTTCCGCTGTCGCGGTGCGTTCCACGCCCTCGGTGACCAGCAACTCGGTGATCTTGGCGTTGGTGATCACCGGATGGCCGTCGACCTCGCGCATCCAGGCCACCTGCTGGCCCTTCTTGATCTTGCCGTTGTAGATACGGACCAGCGCCAGACGACCCAGGAAGGCCGAGGCGTCGAGGTTGGTGACCAGGGCCTGCAGCGGGGCTTCGGGGTTGCCCGCTGGCGGCGGGATGTGCTCGAGCAGCACGTCGAACAGCGGGTCGAGGTTCTCGCCATCGGGGTTTTCGCCGTTGGCGGGCTGCGTGGTCGAGGCGATACCGGCCCGGCCCGACGCGTACAGCGTCGGCAGGTCCAGTGCCTTCTCGGCGGCAGCCTGGGCTTCCTCGTCCAGGTCGGAAGCGACGTCGAGCAGCAGGTCGTGGCTCTCTTCGACGACCTCGGCGATGCGCGCGTCGGGCCGGTCGGTCTTGTTGACCACCAGCAGCACCGGAAGGTGGGCGGCCAGCGCCTTGCGCAGCACGAAACGGGTCTGCGGCAGCGGGCCTTCGGAGGCGTCGACCAGCAGCACGACACCGTCCACCATGGACAGGCCGCGCTCGACCTCACCACCGAAGTCGGCGTGGCCCGGGGTGTCGATGACGTTGATCACCGTCATGGTCCCGTCCGCGTGGTGCCGGTGCACCGCGGTGTTCTTGGCCAGGATGGTGATGCCCTTTTCCTTCTCCAGGTCACCGGAGTCCATCAGTCGCTCGACAGCGTCGTCGCCGCGGTGCGTCAGGGCGCCGGACTGCCGCAGCATGGCGTCGACGAGCGTCGTCTTGCCGTGGTCGACGTGCGCGACGATGGCAACATTGCGGAATTTGGGCTGCTCACTCACGTCAGAGATTGTCGCAGCGAGGGGGTCGGTTTGCGAAACTGCGGGCGGCCTGGCAAAACTGCTAGTCGATGAAGGCCAGCAAGCTAGCCGGGGCTAAACCGAAGAAGAAGTGCTGCCGCAGCAAGCCCCGGTGCAAGCGGTGTCCGCTGGTGCTGCACAAGGTCCAGAAAGCGGCGCACCACGGGATCCACGGCAAGGATCTCGAGAAGGTTTACAAGCGCGCCCGCAAGGCTTGATATATAGCGATTGACCTGCCTCTTTATTCGCATCGCGCGTACCGTGGAAGCGTCTCGTCAGTTCCAGGGAACGAGCGCGAGGAGGTCGTCGTCATGACAATCTACGAAGTGCTGACCGGTGTCGTCGGATTCGTTCTGGCACTCGGCGCAACGGCCGCGATATTCGCCGGCTTGGCCAATTGGGCAGGCGGATTCTTCGTGGTGAGGTGTGCTGCGTGTCACCATTTGACGTTCTCCACGGTGAACAAGCCGAAGACCGACTGCCCGCATTGCAAGTACCCGGCGCTGCTACATCCGCTCTACACCGCGTAGCACGGCAGCGCGATGGCGTCGACGCGCGTCGTCGGCGACAAGCTGCACTACTGAGCCAGCGCGACCTTCAGTTCTGCGAGCCACGCCCGGTCCGCCGGCACCCAGGGCAGCTCGTCGAGTTCATCGGTGCCCACCCAGCGCACGGCGTGATGATCGTGGGCGTGGGGCGCGTCGTTGGTCGACACCAGGTACGCCCGCAACGTGACGGTGCCGGACAACGGCACGTCCTCGCCCAGCTTCTTCCCGACAGTCACCTCGACGCCGAGTTCTTCCTGGAGTTCGCGGGCCAGCGCCTGCTCGTCGCTCTCCCCCGGCGCCACCTTCCCACCGGGCAGCTCCCAGAGGCCGGCCAGTTCCGGCGGCCGATTGCGCTGAGCGACCAACAGTTTGGCGTCGGCGATGAGCGCACCTGCGACGACGATCACGTCGGTCAGGCTACTTGCTCGTCGAGCGTGGGGGTTTACGCGGAAATCCGGCAAGAATTCCTCGTAATCCCCCACGCTCGCCGGGGCTCAGACCGGGCAGCCTCTGGCACGTAGCTTCGCGCGCACCCTCGCGACCAGCTTTTCGGGTTCACCCAACATCGTGGCGCTGACCCTGATGACCACCCATCCCATCGCTTCCAAGATCGCGATGCGCTCGATGTCCCAAGCCCGCTGGCGGCTGTCGTTCCAGTGCTGTACGCCGTCGTACTCGACCGCCACTTTCCACTGGCGCCAGCCCATGTCGACCCGGATGAAGGCCTCGCCGTACTCATCGTAGAACCGGATCTGCGTCTCCGGTGCGGGAAGCCCGCCGGCTACCAACGCCAGCCGCAGCCTGGATTCCTGCGGCGACTCCGCTCCACCATCGACCAGCGCCAGCAAAGACAGTGCCTGCCGTACTCCACGGACACCCGGATTAGCCTCAATCACCGGCTCGACGTCGATGACTTTCAGGTCGGTTGCGTTCATGAGCGCATCGACGATCGGCACGGCCCGTCCGGGCGGCAGCAGTCGCATGAGGTCAAACGCGGTGCGGGCTGCCGTGGTTACCGGGATGCCCCGTCGCATGCAGATATCTTGTGGCGCAAGGGCATACGAATACGACGTCAGCCCCTTCGGGCAGTGACGATCTGGGCGGACCACCACCGCGGGCGAATCGGCGCCGAGCCACTTCGTGCCGTGCATTGCCGCCGCCGACACCCCGGCCAACACCGCATCCGGACCGGCGAACAACCAACCGGCACGCGCCTTGAGCTCTGCCGTCATGGCAACGCCCTTGGCCAGGTACACGTTGCGATAAACCATGCGATAGCGACTACGCAGGTGGTGCTCGGTTAGAACGCCGGCGCGTAACGCCTGCGAACCGAGGATAAGTGGGTCCATGGTGCCCACCCTCGGCCGGACATCCGACAATTCAGTGCCGCATTCCGGGCTTATCCACAGGCCAGACCGTCGAGCGTGGGGGTTTACGCGAGAATTCGGCAGGAATTCCTCGTAATCCCCCACGATCGCCGCAACAATGGGCCCCATGGCCGTCCTCACCGATGAACAAGTAGACGCCGCACTGCCCGGGGGCTGGGAACGAGCCGACGGCGCACTACGCAGGTCCGTGAAATTCCCGACGTTCCTCGACGGCATCGATGCCGTGCGCCGGGTGGCGATCCACGCCGAAGCCAAGGACCATCACCCGGACATCGATATTCGTTGGCGGACAGTCACTTTCGTTCTGGTCACGCATTCAGAGGGCGGCATCACCGACAAGGACGTGGCGATGGCCGAGGACATCAACGGACTCGTCGTCTAGGCCGGATTTGCCGCACTCCTCAACGCGGCTCGTGCCTCACCGCTTGATCGTCGCGCGCCGGGCCATCCACGCCAGCGTCACGAGCGTCATCACCGGGTAGATCAGCCCCGCCCACGCCAGGTACCACGGGCGGCCGATCACCCAGATCGTCGGCTGCGCGAAGCTCAGCAGCCACGGCACCCCGACCAGCAGCAGCACCAGCCAGGTCCAGCGCAACGCCCGCGCGCTGGCCAGCGCCGCGAACGGTCCGTGCCACAGCCACATCATCAACGGGATCAGCCACACCCAGTGGTGGGTCCACGAGATCGGCGAGAAGAGCAGCCCGAACAACTGCACCACCAGCAGCGCACCCAGTCGATCGGGCCGATCGGGGCCGTAGACGGCGCGCCAGGCGAACACGGCGACGACGGCCGTCAGCGCCACCGCGATCACCACGGCAGGCTCGAAACCGGCGTCGTGCCCGACGATTCGCGAGATCGCGCCGCGCCAGGACTGGTTGAACGACGTCGCGACGGGACCGATGCGATTGGCGTCGCCCAGCAGATCGGTGAAGTAGTAGAGCGCCTGATCGCGCAGCACCAGCCACGACACCAGCACCGTGCCGGCGAACGTCACGGCCGCGAACACCGCCACACCCCAACGCCGGACGCCCACGAAGTACAGGCCCGTCACCGCGGGCGTCAGCTTCACTCCGGCCGCCACGCCGACCAGCAGACCGGACCACCACCAGCGGGTGCTGTAGACCGCATAGAGCGCGCCCAGCACAAGGATGACGTTGATCTGCCCGTAGTCGAAGGTGCTGCGCAGCGGCTCGGTCCAGATGCCGACGGCCGTCCATGCCATGGCCAGCCGGTGCGCGGGATCGCCTAACCCGATGAGCCGCAAGCTGATCCACACCACGCCGTACAGCGCACCGATGATCCCCACTTGCCAGCAGAACGCCAGCAAATCGAACGGCACGAAGTGCAGCGGATAGAACAGCACGGCGGCGAACGGCGGATAGGTGAACGGCAGCGGGAAGTCCGGCGTCTGGTCGGCGTAGACGTAGTCGTACAGCGGATGGCCGCTGCCGAGCGTCGCCGCGCCACCGACGTAGACGTGGAGGTCGACGAAGTTGGCCCCGTTGGGCACGAGGTAGGTCCACGCGAAGCGCGCAGCGACGCTGAGCGCCAGCATCAGTGGCGCCCAGCGCAGGACTGATCGCGTGGCGGTGTTTATCGCACGACTGTAACGGTCGGTCACCCTTCGCCTTCGGGTCAGTAACGGATCTATAAATGCCACACGTGTCACTTGAGTAACACCAGTAACGGCCTACCTTCGGTACTGACGCGCCATACCTGTACCGGGAGGACCCCTCACATGCGCAACCGCACCACTGGAAAACTGTTGGCCACCAGCATGATTGCCGCCGCCGGCGCAGTCCCGGTGGCGATCGCGCTGAGCGCTGTCGCCGCCGCCGACCCGGCCCCCGCGGCCCCAGCACCCGTCGTGCCCGGCACGCCGCTGGTGAATGAACTCGCCCAGGCTCCCGTCCAGGCGCTGTCGGGGGTCACGCAGGCCCTGACGTCCGGCGCGCCGGCTGCCGCTCCGGCTGCTCCCGCCGCCACCGCGTCGGTGACCCTGCCGCAGAACCTGGTCCCCGCCGCCACCGCTCCGGCAGCCGCTGCACCCGCAGCTGCCGCCCCGGCCCAGGGCATCATCCCGTCGGCCAACATCAACCTGCCGCAGATTCCGGGCTCGCCGGTGCCGCTGCCGAAGCAGATCGCCTTCCCGGGTGACCTGACCTCGCTGCTGCCGGCCGGTCTGCCGCTGGCGAACCTGCTGCCGCAAACGGCTGCCGCCGCTCCGGTTGCCGCTGCGACGACCGCCACGTCACCGCTGGCCGCCGCCACCGCGCCGCTCGCGGCCGCAGCGGCACCGCTGGCAGCTCCGCTCGCCGCTGCTGCTCCCGCTGCCGCAGCTCCGCTGGCCGCCGCGACAGCTCCGCTCGCCGCACCGTTGGCTGCCGCTCCGTTGGCCGCACCGCTGGCTGCCGCTCCGGCCGTCGCGTCTCCGCTGGCCACCGCACCCGCCGCCGTGGCGGCTGCCGCACCCGCGGCGCAGGCCATCCCGGGCGTCGTGCCGGGGATCATGAGCCTGACCAGCCTCGCGCCGGTCATCACCTCCGGCTTGCCGTGATCCGCACCGTAACCAGATAACCGATACGAAACCGGGGAGAGACATGCAATCGAGGAAGCTGTTCATCGCGCTTGGCGCATCCGTCGCACTCACGATCAGCGCGGCCACCGTCGCTCACGCTGATCCGACGTCGCCACTGCCGTTGCCGCTGCCCATCGATGGCCTCCAGGCTCCTGGCCTGCCGGCCATGCAGACTCTCGCCCCGGTGATCCAGCAGGCCGCCGCTGATCCGGCGGGCGCCGCGGAGCTGCTCATGGCAGCAGCCCGGGCGTTCGCCGGCAGCCAGGCCGCACCGTCGGATTCGAAGAATCTGGCCAACGCCGTGAACCAGTTCGCGGCCGCACCGGAAGCCCCGCACGTGCCGGCCCCCGGCGCGGTGCCGGGCGTCGAGGCCCACCTGCCTGCCGGCGTCGACCCGGTGCACGCTGTCGGCCCGGTGGCTGAAGCTGCTCCGGCTCCGGCCCCTGAAGCTGCACCGGCACCGGCACCTGCCGCGGCTCCGGCCCCAGCGCCGGCACCGGCTCCTGCTCCCGAAGCCGCTCCGGCGTCCGCCCCGGTCACCCAGGCCGCGGCGACGGTCCCGGCTCCCGAAGCCGCACCTGCTGCGGCACCCGCAGCGGCGCCGGCTCCGGCCGGGGCGTTCGGACCGGGCACGCCGATCACGCAGGACTTCATGTACCCGTCGATCAGCAACGGCTGCCAGGCCGACGGCGGCAACGTCCTCGGGACGGCCATCACCGTGGCCGGCCCCGCCAAGATTCCGACCCCGGGTCCCGGCCCCGGCCAGACCGCCTACGTGTTCACCGCGGTCGGCACGCCCGGCCCGGCGGCCGAGCAGAAGCTGCCGCTGAACGTCACCTGGGTCAACCTGACGACCGGCAAGTCGGGCAGCGCCACCCTGAAGCCGCAGGCCGACATCAACCCGCAGGGGCCGACGACGCTGACCGCCATCGTCGACACCGGCTCGGGCAGCATCATGTCGACGATCTTCGGTCAGGTGACGACGACCGAGAAGCAGTGCCAGTTCATGCCCACCATCGGTTCCTCGGTGGTGCCGTAAACCCTCGCCCGACATGTCGAGACGACGCCCACGGGGCGTCGTCTCGACGTGTTTCTAGAGCTGGATCTGGCCACCGTCGACGGCCAGCTCCGCCCCGGTCATGAAGCTGCTCTGGTCCGAGGCCAGGAAGAGCACCGCTGCGGCGATCTCCTCGGGGCGCCCCAGCCTCTTCATCGGCACCTGAGCAGCCATGCCGTCGAGTAGATCTTGTTTCTGCTCGGCCGGCGCCAAGCCGGTGAGTCCTGGAGTTTCGATCGGGCCCGGGATGACGGTATTGACCCGGATGTTGCGATCGGCCAGCTCCGCCGCCCACGTGCGACCCAGAGACCGGATGGCGGCTTTGGACGCGGCGTAGAGGCCGAATGCAGGAACGCCCTCGGAGGCGGCGGTGGACCCGGCGAGGATGATCGACGCCCCGTCGTTGAGCAGCGGCAGCGTCTTCTGCACGGTGAACACCGTGCCGGCCACATTGCGATCGAAGTTGTCCCGGTAGTGCTGCGGCGTCACGTCGGCGAGGGTGGCGAAGTCGCCGCCGCCGGCATTGGCGAAGACGACGTCGAGTCCCTTGCCGTGCTTGGCGATTTCGGTGGCCAGGACGTCGAGTTCTTCGGGCTTGCTGATGTCGCTCTGCACACCGTGCGCGCCGATGGACGCGGCCGCCTCGTCGAGCCGAGTGCGATCACGTCCGGTGATGAAGACGTACGCGCCCTCATCCGCGAGGCGCTTTGCGGTCGCCAGGCCGATGCCCGACGTTCCTCCGGTTACCAGTGCCGTCTTGCCGTCGAGCTGTCCCATGATCGGGCTCCGTTTCTGTGTGGCTTGTAGTTCCACCCGTATCAACTTAGGTGATGTGTCACCTATTCCGCATCATTCAACACCGTCCACAACCGGATGATGCGTTCGTCGGCGACCTCGGCGACGTCGAAGCCCGACGCCACCGTGGCGTGGTCCGGGGTGTGAACCTCCCACGCCAGGAAACCCAGGCCACGGGTCTGCCGGACCGGGCCAGCTTTCACGAAGTGCAGGCCGGGCAACTTTTCCTGCAGCTCAGCCGCCTTGGCATTCAGCTGGTCGTGGCCGACGGCGATGCCTTCGTCATCGGTCCACGTCACGTCGTCCGCGTAGGTCTCGGCGATCGCAGCGGCGCGGAGCTGCGGGTCACGCTCGTTGAACACAGCCAGCAGATTGGCTTCCATCAGACCGGCGATGATTTCACTCATGGCACTCCTATAGGTGACTTATCACCTAATTCTAGCCCGGTGAGGGCGGAAGCGAGCTGTGATGATCGAGGTTGACGTGGATGTGCTCCAACGCCGCGGTAAACGGCCCGAGCAGGTTCTCCGGCAGCGGATCGAAGAACAGCCTGCGCACCAGATCGACATGTCCGGGTGCGGCGTCGGCGATCGCCCGCCGACCGTTGACGGTCAGCACGACATTGGTGGTGCGGCCGTCCTCGGCGCTCGGCTGACGCTCAGTCAAGCCGCGTTCTTCCATGCGCCGCAGTTGGTGTGAGAGCCGGCTACGTTCCCAGCCGATCTGCGCCGCCAAGTCGCCGACCCGCAGGCCGCCACCGTGGTCGCCACTGAGCGCGACCAGCACGTCGTAGTCAGCCAGGGACAGCCCCGTGTCGGCTTGCAGCTGCCGGTTCATCTCGTAATTCATCCGCAGCTGCACCCGCATGTAGGCCACCCAGGCCCGCTGCTGCTTCGGCGTGAGCCATCCCCGCTCCGGAGTCGGCTCCCCTGCCTTTCTCGGCGTCACACCGGTCAGTATGACGGCCGAGTACCAAGCGGAACGGGACGCGCCGTTCGAACTAGGGACCGAAGCCGACTATCGCCCGACAACCAAGCAACAACGAGCGTGGCCGCCCCCGACGGCAGCCACGCTGGCATTTTTGTTTAGCCCAGTAGGCCTAGTAGGCCATGAAGAGGATCAAAGTCTGCGCTGCGCGAATCGTGACGCACCGTCACGCATTATTGGGTTGTACCTCAATGTGATTCACCAAGACGTGCGCAATGCTGCGCACTCGAAAGCAGGGCCAAGCGCCGCGTTTTTACGGGGAAAATACGGGCACGGCGACGTTTTGCGCAGCATCCGCTGCTCCGGCCATTTCCTGACCTTCTGCTGTGGACACGCTGCACGTCGCCATAGGCTGCCGACCATGCGGGGGAATCACATGGGGGTCGTCGCCTCGGGCGCTGCTGTCGCAGTGCTGTTGGCGAGCTGCGGTACGGACCAGTCGGCGACGTCGAAGGGCGGCTCGAAGGTGCCTGTGCCGGCGTATCAATTGGAAATCGGCCAGAAGCCGGGCAGCCTGCGCGTTTCCGTCGATCAGCTGCACACCCTGCCCGAAATGACGGAGATCGTCGCGGACCTTCAGCGCCGATACTCAGACCGCCCGGACGGTTACTTCGTTCAGATCAATTGCAGCCTTGGCGGAACTGCAACCGTGGACAATCGGCTCGCCAACGCCAAGTTCGCCGTCGGCCGCATCGGAGCCGCCCGCACCGGACTCGACGATGGCGCCCGTGAGGTAAGCATGGTGGAAGACCGGAAGTGCCCGCCTGACCCCCTGCCAACAGCCAGCGCGAGCGCGGTGACCGCACGCCAGGTAGTGGACTCCATCATCGCCGCCGGACTGCCGGCGCGGAAGCCGCGCGACAACTCCCAGAGCAACTGCAGAGACCTTGGCTGCGTCCAACTCATCACCACTGAAGACGTCTCGGTTTACCAGTTCCCGGATGCCGGGCCCGCCGTGCGTATGGCATCGACGAGCATCGTCACGACCTACCAGAATGGTCCTATCGTGCTGGTGTTTCACAACACCGAGTCGCCAGATCCGCGGTATCGGGGTGTGTTAGACCAGTTGATGACGCGTTGACCGTCGGTGGCCGGGCGTACGGTCCGGCAGCATGGGGATCGCGCGCTTCACGACGAAGGTCACGCTGACCATGGGTGTCGCCGCGCCGAGCACCGGCGCCGCGGTGGTTGGCCGACCGGTGTGGGCCGTGGAGTACACGGTCGAGGAGCGCGGCAAGCCGTCGAGCTTCCGGGTTCCCGACTACGCCGAGAACGGCGCGAGGAAGCCGGTCGCGAATCTGAAGCCAGGGCTGCGGGTCGAGGACGTCTACAGCGAGCCGCTCGGCTGACTCAGCCCAGCGGCTCGACGGTGCCGCCGTGCTCGATCGCGTAGGCCTCCGCGTCGGCGCGCTGAGCGTCCGTGAAAGTGCGGACCTTCGACCAGTGCGGCCGGACGATCAGCGTCAGATCCGCGAGCTTGTCCTTGCTGGGCGGCTGCTGCCGATGCGGTTCCGTCACGAGCAGCCACCGTAGGTGGTCACCCGGCCGGGAGAGCCCGCGGAGCTGCAACCGGAGCGACCTACACGTATAGACGGCTGCGCAGGCCAATCGGTTCTATCGAGTTTGTGCGGCCGTGACTGCGGCCGCCGTAACCTTCGGAGCCCGGCCGCTCCAGAGCACTACCATGAACCGCTGTGGCCGACGACCTGGACGAGCTCAAACGACGCGTTGAACGCATACGCGGACAGCTTCTAAATGCGCTCGGCGCCTATGACGCGTATGTGGAACTGGTGAGGTTTACAGCGCCGAACGTCGTTGGAGCGGAGCGCGCGCAGCGCAATGCGCAGGCACTCGGCATGTACAAGGGTTTCATGATGGTCGCTCGCAATGCTCTGCATACTGAGATGCAGCTTCCATTGGCAAGGATATTCGACAGCCACAAAGATGCTTTGCAGCTCAGAAAGCTCATCAATTGGATCAGTCGGCATAGAGAAAATCTCACGTCCAGCGAGGTTGAGAATGCAGCGGATTCCGACGAGCCCGCCCACATACCGGAAGGCCTTACCCAGAATGATCTGGATGAAATCTTGGCGAAATTGGCAGCTGCGGGCGATAAAATCAGTCGGCTCAAGGATGTTCGAGACAAGGTCCTCGCCCATGACGACAAGGTTGGACCGGATGGTGTCGAGTGGCTGAGCTACGACGATTTTGCGGAACTCCTTAATCTCCTCGATGAAATCCTCAACACGATATCGCGCAAAGCGTATGGCGAAACCACCATCTACGACTGGTACAGGGACGACGTCAAGAAAGACTCGCAACGTCTATTTGAACTCATTGCAGGCGAGTACGACCGAATTCAGAACCGGCGCGATCAGCTGTAGCTCCAACACGAAAGCCGCCCCCGACCGAAGTCGGGGGCGGCTCGAGAGAGGCGAAACCGTTCAGGTCATACCAACCGCCGTGCCGCGATAACCGCGGCGGCGACGGCTGCCTTGTCTTCGACTCGACGGCATCGATCGTCTTCCGCAACACCTCTTTGACGAGCTCGAGATGGTCGCTGCACCGGGCGCACGTCGACAAGGAGCTGACCGACGGATTCATCCCCGATCACAGGCTAGGGAACCGGTGCTGGTGGCCAGCTCTTCGGTGTCACGTTGTGCGGCTTGGCGGAACTGTCGTCGTCCCAATCGAAAACGGGCGGGGGTGGCCCCCATTGACGAGGATCGTCGAACGATATCGCTTCGCTGCCGAAGTCAGTCTCAGTGAACCAGGCTTCGCCACAGAACTTCGTCGCAATGAACGTTGTCTGGCCTGAGAACATTGCCTCGCCGAACTTGGCTGGGCCGCTGAACTCGGAATCCTGGAACTGGGCCACCTTTGAGAACTTTGCGTTGTCGAAATCGGCTTCGCGGGAGAACGTCGCGGAGCCGAACCAGGCGGTACCAGAGAACTTCGTCGTGCGGAACCATGCGTCGCGCGAGAAACTTGCTTGGGCGAACCAGGCGTTGCCGGAGAACGTTGCCTGAGCAAACAAAGCTTCGCCAAAGAACGTGGCCTCGGCGAATGAGGCTTCGTCGGAGAACGTGGCCCTGCTGAATCGGGCGATTTTGGTGAACGTCGCCTTGCCGAATGTGGCATTGCAGGAGAACCTAGTTCTGTCGAACCAAGCCTCATCGAAAAAGGTTGTTTCATTGAACCCTGCAGGGCCTGAGAAGCTTGCCCCATCGAACACGGCGGTGCCGAAGAAGCTCGCCGTGTCGAATCGCGTAGTGCCTTCGAATGTTGCGCCCTCGAAGCTGACATCTTCCAGGTATGCAGTGCGGAAGTCGAAATCGTATGCAGACCAGCGGTATTCGTGATCGCGCAGATGGTCGGCGATAACCCGAACGATAGTTGCGCGGACCTCTTTGTCATTCTGGCGGAATTCGAGATGCCGCTCCCGTTGGCCGATCGGAGTTCCGTCTGGGCTGGTTCCGGGAGGCTCGGTAACTACGAGCTTCGTTTGGTGATTTGATCCCAAATCAGGAGAGTAGGGAAGTCGCAGGTAGCCGCAGAGAACGTCGATGCATTGCTGTCGACGCTGTCCCGCGGATTCATCGGCTACACCGGCCATCGCGTACACGCCGGCGATACGTACGGCGACGTCGTGGTCGCCGAGTTGAGCCGCCGCAGCGCCGAACCGCTCGACGAACCGTCCCTGTTCGACATCCCGCTGCCGGCGATAGGCAACCACAAGGGCGACGGCCGCGCCCACGCCTGCGGCTACCGTAAACGACAACTTCGTGATGTCGATCGGGTCGGCGTCCTTGGTGCTCGTATGGATCAGGAAGCGAAGAATCCAGGTTGCGAGCAGGACGATCCCAACGCCCCCGACAACTGCAAAGGACACCGCCGCCAGTAGCGAAAGCTCATGCAGTGTCCGACGAAGTGTGCGGTACCACTCGATGACCCGATCCCGCACTTTGTCAACGCGCATACCCGCTATGACCGCGAGTATCACGACCATTCCAATCGTCGCAATCCACCAATTCACGATGGTGATTCTTGTCGAATGCGAAGCTGCGCGGGCGCCAATCAGCATCACATGCTGATGGACCTGTCATATGGGCCGATTCATCGCCGCGTAAAGCAGCGACTCGGCTGCATCCTTCGCTCGCCTGACTACGGAGTGGCGAATGCGCTCGTGCTCCATCATCGGGTCAATGGCCTGAGACGTATTGCTGTAGACCTTTTCGACGGCGGCGGCCTCGTTTTGTAGTCCGAGCAACCGTAAGCGTCGAGTAATCGGATCAACTTCGACTCGAACATAGCCCTTTTCTGCGTCGACCTGCCTGGCTCTGTTTGGGTCGTCTTCGTTGTAGTACTCCCATTCCAATGCCAGGGAATCAAGTTTCGCCACCACGGTCAGCGCCGCGCTCAGCTCTGCGTAACGTTCGGCCCGGCGTCGCTCGTAGCGGTCAGATTCGATCTGCAGACGGACCGTCTCTGTCTGAGCTTGGATCTGCCGGGTGACGTTCTCGGCATTCGCCGCGATCTGCCGCCCGACCGCCTGGTACGCGACAACTGCCGCCCCAAGCGCAACGAGCGCAGCTACCGCGTTGACCACCACGCCAGCATCTACTTTCAGGCCCAGCAGCGTGAGGCCCAATGCACACCGAAAACGAGTGCAACCATGCCCGCGATGCACCCGACGATGGCCACTGCGCGTGTCAAGAAGCGGTCCGGCATGCGGTGACATTAGCGTGCAATGACAGGGGATCCGGCGCGGATCTAGTCGCGCGCGTGACTATGGCGACCGCTCAATGTTTGTAGAGCGGGGCGGCAGGCCCACGCAATGGCAATCACGCGCACCGCGACATACACATGGAGGATCAATGAACGCGGGACCTGTGACCGACCCACACTGGTGGGCACAACCGATTGCGACGATCGTTGCGGCTGTTATCGCCCTCATTGCCGCAGGTGTTGCCTGGCTCGGGGCCACCAGTCAGTCCCGCGAGGCGAATCGTCGTGACCGTGTCACGAACAGAATCGAGGCGCTCGCAGGCATCCAAGCCGCCGTGCTCCTGATCATACGAACCGGTGTCACTCTCCGCCACGTAGAGGACAACGCAGAGAACCGACAGGCGTACACACTTGCCATCGGCGCCGCCTTGGTCGACAAGATTCGGCTCATTGCCCTCGGTGGCTACGACACGGTCGAGCACGCCGCGGACGAGGTCATGACAGCTGTCACTGCACTGACCAATTCGCCCGACGACGCACCATCGACCGACGAGGTGAGCGACAAGTTGGCCAGTCTGACCACAGCCATCGCCGACGCGGTCCGGAAAGAAGACGGCAAGAAGCGATAGCCTTTTGCCGCCATGCGGTCAACAAATAGTGCCATATACGCCACCGTACTGGATTTGCGATAGCACCGGTGCTACTATTTCATATGGCCAACGTGGGCAAGATTGAAACCAAGATGCGGGAGTCCGCCGCGAACGTGGCGTACAGCGACCTCGTCAAGGTGTGCGACCGCCACTTCGGCGAACCTCGTCAGGGCGGCACTAGCCACGCCGTCTACCGGACCCCATGGGCTGGCGACCCTCGCGTAAACATCCAGAAAGGCCGAGACGGCAAGGCCAAGGCCTATCAGGTCAAACAGGTACTCGCGGCCATCGCAAAACTGAAGGGAGATAAGTGATGTCGAACCACTACACCTACCGGGCTGAATGGTCGACCGAGGATAATGAGTACGTCGGCCTGGTCGCTGAGTTCCCAAGCCTGTCCTGGCTTGCCGAAACCGCCGCCGAGGCGGTCGCTGGCGCAGTAGATCTCGTCGACGGCATCCTCGCGGACATGGCAGAGACCGGCGAAACCCCGCCCGCACCGTTCGCCGAACGGCGCTACAGCGGCAACCTGTCTTTCCGCACGAGCCCCGCCCAACACCGCGCCTTGGCCATCGAAGCTGCCGAGCAAGGCGTCTCCGTCAACCAGCTCCTGGTCTACAAGACCGCGGGCGCAGGCGCAGCAGTAGCGGCCGCCGCCGTGCCACCGGAACCGGCGAAGCCGGATGTCACATTCCCTGGCGGGTACACCGTGCCGGCCGCCGTGGTGGAACACGTCGTTCGGACGGTACCTCGAGTCCCGGTTGCGGGTATTAGCTGGAAAGACCTGCCGGAGTCTGTTCAATCGGCAATCTCCGCGCAGATCGAAGGGATTGGCGCTGTCGCGCTCAAGGCCGGTGGGTCTCACATCCCTAGCTTCGACTTCGATTTCGACCTGTTGCCTGCGAACTTCGCAGAGACGGCGGCCGCATCCCATGGCATGAAGGAAGCGCTTCGGGTTGCGCTCGAACACTCGAGCTTCGCAGAGACCTTCCAGAAGATCATGAGCGATACCCGAGAGTCGCTGAAATGCCACGATGAGTAACCCTGACGCCAGAATGCGGCGAGACGGTCCCAATTGGGCCGTCCCGCCGCATTCGGTTTGCGCTACTTGCTGCCGACCTCAATCCGGCCGCCAGGCAAATAACCGTTCGCCGCGCCAATCGTCAGCGCATAGGCGTTGGCCAGCTTCTCGATGGTCGTCGCGTTGCCCGTCGACTTCGCCTCCGCGGCGATCGATTTGAGCAACGCAAGCTTCGCGGCCTGCCCTGCTTCCTGAATCTGGTCGGACACAGTCGCTTCCTCTGATGCCACGGGTGTGGCCCCCTTCCACTTCGCTCATGTCACCGCAGAGATGCGCGGTGCCGTCAGACCGTACAGCCGAAACGGTGCAAGCTGGCAGGGATTCCACAGGAATGCTCGGGCACGGTCGACTAGAGAGAAGCACTACACCCAGCGATGTACGAAGGGGCCGTACGTACGGGCCGCTCTGGATAAATGGGCTGGTCAGGCGGGGTGATGGCCCAATGTACGGGGAAAGTACGGAATCTGACCCCATCGACGACCTGACCAGCCCTGTTTGTGCAGGTCAGCGTCTAGTAAGCCATGAACAGAATCATTTCCCGGTCGTACTCGCGACCGGGGTGCTGCTCGGCGAGATGGGTCTGCGCCTTCTCGACCAGATCGTCCTCGTCGCTACCGGAGATCGCCTCGCCGCAGGGGCAATTCAAGTGTGTCTTAGCCATACACATCACCTTCGCATACGCATGATGGTCGGTATGGAGATTTACGACGTCATGCGCACGACCGGGGCCGTCCGTAAGTTCAGCGGCGAGCCCCTGTCCGACGAAGTGCTCGAACGGATCCTCGACAACGCCCGCTTCGCCCCGAGTGGCGGCAACCGGCAGGGCGCGCGGGTGATCGCGGTGCGTGACGTCGAGACGCGCAAGAAACTGGGCGAGCTCTCCAAGCCCGGCGCCAGGCAGTACGTCGCACAGATCGCCGCCGGCGAAGGCCCCTGGAACCCGTTGCGGCCCTGCGGCGTTGACCCCGCCGTCGTCGAGGCCACTCCCGTCCCCGACGGCATGGTCACCGGCACCCTGCTGGGCGCCGAGGTCGTCCTCGTGGTGTGTCTGGACCTGGGCGTGGCCGCGGCGTTCGATCAGCACCTGGATCGCATCGGCGTGATCAGCGGGGCGTCGATCTACCCGTTCGTCTGGGGCATCCTGCTCGCCGCCCGCAACGAGGGCTTCGGCGGCGTGTTGACGACCATGGTGGTGGCGCAGGAGCCCGCGGTGCGCGAACTGCTCGGCATCCCGGACAACTACGCGGTGGCGTGCATGCTGCCACTGGGCAAGCCCGTCAAGCAGGTGACGAAGCTGACCCGCCGTCCGGTGTCGGAGTTCACCACCCGGGACCGGTTCGACGGCCCGGCGCTCTAGAACCTGGCGTTGATCCTGTGCTTACGGCGTCAGCTACTCGACAAAAGTCACCGTGAGCGCGGAGTCAACGCTCAGGCCTTGGCCGCTTTGGCCGCTGCCTTCATCTGCTTCTTGTAAGCGCGGACCTGGTCCAGTGAGCCCTTGTCGACGACGTCGGCGACGGACATGTGCGTGCCCTGCTTGCCGTAGTCGCCGGCCGCGGTGCGCCAGCCCTCGGGCGTGACGCCGTACTGCTTGCCCAGCAGCGCCAGGAAAATCTTGGCCTTCTGCTCACCGAACCCGGGCAGCGCCTTGAGCCGGCGCAGCACCTCTTTGCCGTCGGGGTCGCCGGTGGTCCACAGCGAGGCAGCGTTGCCGTCGTACTCGTCGACGATCACCTGCGACAGTGCTTGCACCCGCTTGGCCATGGATCCCGGAAACCGGTGCACCGCAGGGGTTTGCGCGAACAGCTCGGCGAATTTATCGGGGTTGTAGTCGGCAACGACGCCGGCCTCCAGCCCACCGAGGCGGTCTTCGAGTTTCTTCGGCCCCGCGAACGCCACTTCCATCGGAATCTGTTGATCAAGAAGCATTCCGACCAACAACGCGAACGGGTTGGACTCGAGCAGTGCGTCGGCGGACGGCTCCTGAACCAGCTGCAGCTTCGACATCACGCCAGTTTAGGACCCCGGTAGCCGCAGCCCGATTACGACGGTTCAGAGTTTCTGCTTCAGTGCGATGTGCGAACGTGTAGGCCGGTAACCGGTTCACATGCCTGTAGGGGGACGGACATGAG
Organism: Mycolicibacterium llatzerense; assembly: GCF_025331195.1. Classification (NCBI taxonomy): domain Bacteria; kingdom Bacillati; phylum Actinomycetota; class Actinomycetes; order Mycobacteriales; family Mycobacteriaceae; genus Mycobacterium; species Mycolicibacterium llatzerense. The sequence goes on from NZ_LXOV01000018.1 coordinate 229,922, forward strand.
ACGTGCAGTCGCAGCTCCTATCGCAGCGATCGCTGCCGCCATTGCCCTGGCCGGCGCGGCCAGCGCCATACCGGACCAGGGCACGCCGCAGTTCGACCAATACATGCAGGGCCTGGAGCGCAACGGCTACAACCTGAATCCGGATACCGCGTGGCGCGTGGCGCACCAGGCGTGCATCGGCGGCCTCCCCGGCTACATCAATCTGGAACTGGCCGCTCAGGGTGTCATCGGCCCCGGCGCCCAGCAGCGGGTGATGGACGTCGCCAGAAAGTACGCCTGCCCGGTCGAATAGGCGCACTCACGCGTCGGCGAGCAGGTCTTTGAGTTCAGCGCGGCCGGCCTCGTCGAGCGGCAGCAGCGGCGGACGCGGAGCCCCGGCATTGCGCCCCAACAGATCCAGCCCGGCCTTGACGGTCGTCGGCAGTCCGCCCGCGACGATGAAGCGCAGCAGCGGCGCGAGATCGTCGTAGATCTCCTGAGCGCGAGCCCGATCACCGCGCCGCACCGCGTCGTACAGATCGAGGCACGGCTGCGGACGCAGATTCGGTGCGGCGGTGCACCATCCGGACGCGCCGGCCAGCAGGGCGTCGAGCACCAGCGGGTTACTGCCGTTGTAGAACGGCAGCGTGCCGCCGGAGAGCTCCTTGATCCGCAGCATCCGGGTGAGGTCGCCGGTGGACTCCTTGACCATGCGGACGTTGTCGATGTCGTTGAACATCCGCACCAGCAGTTCGGGTTGCATGTCGATACCGCTGGTGGCGGGGTTGTTGTACACCATGATCGGCAGGTCCACGGCGGCCGAGATGCTGGCGTAGTGCTGGAAAATCTCCCGCTCGCCCAGCTTCCAGTACGAGATCGGCAGCACCATCACGGCGTCGGCGCCGGCCTGCTGCGCGTACCGCGCGCGCCGAATGGTGTTGCCGGTGGTCAGATCTGACGCTCCGACGATGACGGGAACCCGGCCGTCGACGGTGCCGACGGTGGCGTCGACGACGGCGTCGAACTCGTCCTCGGTGAGGTACGCCGACTCGCCGGTGCTGCCCAACGGGGCGATGGCGTGCGCGCCGGTGCTGACCAGTTGCTCGACGACGGCCGCCAACGTGGCGGTGTCGACGTTGGCGCCGTCAGCGGTGAACGGGGTGATGGGGTAGGCGATGATGCCGTGGATATCGGTCATGAGGTCGTGTCCCTTCTGGGTACGTCAGTTGTCGAGGGCGTCGGCGTGGCGCACCAGGGCACGCCGTGCGTAGTAGGCGAAGTTGGCGACGCTGCGCTTGGGCGTCAGCGTCCAGTCGTGGGCTTCACGGGCCAGCCGGTCGGGCAGCGGGGCGATGGTGCCGGCGGCCATGGCGGCCAGCTGGAGCTTGGCGCCGCGTTCGATGAGCATGGCCAGCGAGCAGGCTTCCTCGACGCTGGCCCCGGCGACCACCTGACCGTGGTGGGCCAGCAGGATTGCCTTCTTGTCCCCCAGTGCGCCGGAGATGATCTCGCCTTCCTCGTTGCCCACCGGCACGCCGGGCCAGTCCGCCAGGAACGCGCAGTCGTCGTACAGCGGCGCGATGTCCATCTGCGAGACGATCAGCGGAACTTCGAGCATCGACAGCGCCGCGACGTGGAACGGGTGCGTGTGCACGATGCAGTTCACATCCGGCCGGGCTCGGTAGATCCAGGAGTGAAAACGGTTGGCGGGGTTGGCCATTCCGCCGCCGTCGAGGACGTTGAGATTCTCGTCGACGAGCAGCAGGTTGCCTGCGGTGATCTCGTCGAAGCCCAGGCCGAGCCGCTGGGTGTAGTAGGTGCCCGGCTGCTCGGCGCGGGCGGTGATCTGCCCGGCCAGGCCCGAGTCGTGTCCGGCGTCGAACAGCGCCCGGCAGGTAAGCGCCAGCTTCTCGCGGACGTTCAGGTTGGACTCCGCGATGTGGCGGTTCAGTCCGTCCTCGGCGCGCTGCATCAGTTCGCCCTTGGAGTCGTGCATCGTGTCGGTCATCGGAACTCCCCTCAGCTTCGGTGCGTGGCCGCACCTCTATGACACATTGCCGACCATAGGACACAACGTGTCATACAGTCAATGAGATATCCTCACTTCCGTGAGTGGCTTGTTGCGTGCGGTGCGCCAGCAACGCGGGATGACGCTGGAGGAGCTGGCAGCCGGCACCGGGCTGACCAAGAGCTACCTGTCCAAGGTCGAGCGGGGCCAGAGCGTGCCGTCGATCGCCGCGGCGCTCAAAATCTCCCGAACGCTCGATGTGGATGTGGCGCAACTCTTTTCCGACGATCCGGAAGTCAGCACGTTCACCGTCGAACGCGCCGCCGATCGCGGCACCGCCCGCAATCACGCGATCGCGTCAGGGATGCTGGGCAAGGCCATGTCGCCGTTCGTGGTGCGGCCCGGCCGTCAGTTCGCCGCCCATGCCCACCCGACGCATCCCGGTCAGGAGTTCGTGTTCGTCCACTCCGGGACCGTCGAACTCAACTACGACGGCCGTCTCGTGGAACTGGCAACGGGCGACAGCGCCTATTTCGACGCCGCCACGCAGCACAAGCTCCGCCAGGTCGGCGACGACACCGCCGTCGTGGTCGTGGTGACCTCGCCGGCGCCACCCCGCACAGTCCGGTGACCGAGGAATGCCAGCGCGTCCCGCCCGCGTTGCCCTACCCGTGCTCCAAACTCGAACCGTGACCTCGCGCCTTGGCTTTCCGCTGCTGGCCTATGCCTTCGCCGCCATCATGTTGGGCACCACGCTGCCAACGCCGATCTACGCGCTGTACGCGCACGAACTGCACTTCGCGGTCCTGACGACGACGGTCATCTTCTCGGCGTACGCCATCGGCGTGCTGGCCGCACTGCTGCTGTTCGGCCGCTGGTCCGACGCCGTCGGGCGACGCCCGGTGCTGATCGCGGGGGCGCTCGCCGCCATCGCGAGCGCCGTCGTCTTCCTCTACGCCGACAGTGTGCCGTTGCTGCTGGTGGGCAGGTTGTTGTCCGGGTTGTCGGCGGGCATCTTCACCGGCACGGCGACGGCCGCGGTCGTCGAGTCCGTGCCCGAGGCCCGCCGGGAGCAGGCCGCGGCCGGTGCCACCATCGCCAACATCGGCGGGCTCGGCGCCGGACCCGTGGTCGCCGGCCTGCTGGTGCAGTACCTGCCGCACCCGTTGCAGCTGCCGTTTCTCGTGCACATCGTGTTGGCGGTGCTGGCCATCGTGGCGGTCTGGCTGGTCCCGGAGACCTCGAGCCGCACCGGCCGGATCGGTTTCCAGCGGTTGTCGGTCCCCGCCGAAGTCCGGGCGACGTTCGTCCTCGCAGCCACTGCCGCCTTCGCGGGCTTCGCGGTGATGGGCCTGTTCACCGCGGTGGCGCCGTCCTTCGTCAGCAGCGTCATCGGCATCGACAACCACGCCGTCGGCGGCGCCGTGGCCGCATCGATCTTCGGTGCCTCGGCCGCCGCTCAGCTCGCCGGCCGACGCCTCCATCCCCCGCGGGCCGTGGCGCTGGGCTGCGCGATCCTGGTCGCGGGCATGGCGACCCTGGCTGTGGCACTGCAGTTTTCGTCACTGGCGGGGCTGCTGGCCGCGGCCGTGGTAGCCGGCGTCGGGCAGGGCATCAGCTTCAGTCGCGGACTGGCCGCCGTCGTCGAAGGCACCCCGACCGAGCGTCGCGCCGAAGTCAGTTCGACGTACTTCGTGGTGGCCTACGTGGCCATCTCGCTGCCGGTCGTCAGCCTCGGGTTCGCCGCCCAACGTTGGGGCCTGCAGGCAGCCGGGGTCAGCTTCGCCGTCGTCATCGCCGCCCTGGCGGCCGTCTGCCTGGCCGCTGTCCTGTGGCAGGAACGCCGCAGGTCAGCGTAATTTGAGTAGCAATACCTAGGGGGTCGGCCCTTACGTTCGAAGGCATGACCACCCGCGTCTTTCCTTCCGCTGCCGAGATCGCGCAGCGCACGCCGGTCGACCGCGACCGCGCCATCGACGTCATCCGCATCGTCTCGCTGATCGGCGTCGTCGCCGGTCACACCATCATGGCGACGAGCATCATCGACAACGACGTCTTCCGGTGGGGCAACCTGCTCACCACGTCGGTGGTGTTCCAGGCGCTGACCTGGATTTTCCAGATCATGCCGCTGTTCTTCTTCGCCGGTGTCGCGGCCTCGGCCGCGTCATACCGCAGCGGAATGAGCTGGGGCGGCTGGCTGCTCAAGCGCTGCACCCGGCTGTACCGGCCGGTGTTCTACTACCTGGCGTTCTGGGCCGCGGCGCTGCTGATCCTCAAGCCGCTGCTGCCGATCCACGTCTACGAACCCATCGCCGGCATTAGCATCCAGCTGCTGTGGTTCCTGGGCGCCTACGTGATGGTGCTGGCCGCGGTGCCGCTGCTGATGCGGATCACCACCCTCGGCCAGCTCGTCGCTGCGGTCGCCGGCACCTACGCCCTGGTCGCGCTGGTCGATGCCATCCGCATCAACGACCACTCCTGGTCCGCGCTGGGCTACGTGAATTTCGTGGTGTGGCTGATCCCCGGCATGTTCGGCGTGGCGTACCGCCGCGGACTGCTGACCACCGCAGCCGCCCTGCGCGTCGGCCTGGCCATGCTGGCGGTCAACGTCGCGATGGTCTGGGCCGGCCCCTACGAGCTGAGCCTGGTCGGCATCGAGACCCAGCACATCAAGAACATGACGCCGCCGTCGCTGCTGCTCGCCGGTCACGCAATCATGATGTGCGCGTTCGCCATTGCCGCCGCCCCGGCCATCAGCCGCTGGGCCGCCCGGCCGCAGGTGTGGCGCCTCGCGGTGATCGGCAACACCGGCGCCATGACGCTCTACCTGTGGCACATGCCCGCACTGCTCGGGATGCACCTGGCCTTCGATCTGGCGGGTCTGCCCCGCTACCCCGGCCAGCCGCACTTCCTGGTGCTCAGCGTCTACCAGGTGGCGCTCATGGCGGTACTGGTCGCCGGGCTGTTCCTGCTGCTGCGGCCGCTGGAGAACAACCCCCTGCCGCTGTGGGACGGCGGCCGGGTCTCTGAACCCGGTTGGCGCAGCGCGGCCGTCGGCACCCTGCTGGTCGTCGCCGGTGCCGCCACCCTGGCGTCAGTCGGCTGGGGCCTGAAAGACACCGGCCTGCAATGTGTTTCGGTGATGCTGGCGGCGCTCGTCGGGGCCCGGCTGCTGGCCCGGGATTAGTCGATCTCCGCGAGCACACATAAAACTGTCCCTTTTCGTGGGAAAAGGGACAGTTTTATGTCTGCTCGCGAAAGGCGCTAGCCGCTCTTGCGGCGGAACTCCCGGCGACCCCCACCGACGGCACCGTGCGACTTGGATTGCTTGGCCCCACGATCCTGGTTTGCGGCGGCGCCGGCGGTACCGGCCTTCTTACGCTCGAGCGCCTCGCGAAACTTCCGCTTGGTCTCGTCGGGCGATGCTGAACCTTCGTCGGAGTTCTCGGCCATGCACGCAGCGTAGCGCGTTCAGCGCACGCCCGGAGGCAGCCCGTACAGGTGGGTTATCGGCATGGTGAGCAGCACCCGACGGTCGGCGACCATCGCCCGCCGATAATCGTCCCAGTCCGGATGCTCACCGGAAATATTGCGGTACAAGGTAATCAGGCCCTCGACGGTGTCGTCGTCAGGCGCCGCGGCCGGCGGACTCAGCACCGCGTCCCCCTCGGCGACCGCATACGCCCAGCCGTCGTCGGATCGGACGTAGATCGACGCCCGGGCGTCCCGCCGCAGATTACGGGTCTTGGCCCGGGGCTCGGTGATCGACACCCCGATGGTGACGGCCCGTGGGTCGAAGTAGTAGGACACGTTCGACAACTGCGGTCGACCGTCGCGTTTGATGGTGGCCAGCACGCCCAGCGAATTGTCGCTGATCAGCGCTAGCAGCTTGTCTTCGAAGACCTGACGGGTCATGGCACCCAGCGTACGGCGCAACTGCCTACCATTGGGCGTCATGACGGAGTTCGGATGACGCGCTACGCGGTGTTTCTGCGCGGCGTAAACGTCGGCGGGGTCAATCTGAAGATGGCCGACGTCGCGGCCACCTTCCGACAGGCCGGCTTCGATGACGTGAAAACGCTGCTGGCGAGTGGCAACGTGGTGCTGTCCAGTTCCGCGAAGGCAGCTGGAGTTCGCACGAAAGCCGAAGCGGCACTGCGCGAATCATTCGGGTACGACGCCTGGGTGCTGGTGTACCCGATGGACGAACTCCAGTCCATCTCGGCGGACTACCCGTTCGAGCGCGAGGTCGACGGCCATCATTCGTACGTGACGTTCGTCAGCGACCCGGACGTGCTCGACGAGCTCGCGGCGCTCGACCCGGTCGGCGACGAACTGATCAGTCGCGGGCGCGGCGTCCTGTACTGGCAGGTGGCCCGCGGCGACACCTTGAGTAGTGCGATCAGCAAAACGATGGGCAAGAAGCGCTACAAGTCGTCCACCACCACCCGCAATCTGCGCACCGTCGAGAAAGTGCTGGCTTCGGTAGGTTCGAAACCGTGAGTTCAACTCCGAAGATCGACGGCAGCGCACTGACCGGCGTATCCGAGACGGCACTGATGACCCTGCAGGTCCGCGCCAGCGAAGCCCGCCGACCGGACGGAATCATCGACGATCCGGTGGCGGTCGAGCTGGTGGACCGCATCGACTTCGATTTCGCCAAGTTCGGCTATTCGAGCCGCCCCGACATGGCGCTGCGCGCGTTGGCGTTCGACCGCGCCACCCGCGACTATCTGCGCGACCACCCGAAGGCCACCGTGGTGGCGCTGGCCGAAGGCTTTCAGACCAGCTTCTACCGACTTTCCGCGGCTGAGCCCGATCCGCAATTCCATTGGCTGACAGTCGATCTACCGCCGATGATCGAGGTTCGCAGCAAGCTGTTGCCGCCATCGGACCGGGTTTCGGTGTGCGCACAGTCGGCGTTGGATTACAGCTGGATGGACCAGGTCGACACGTCCGAGGGCGTCTTCATCACGGCCGAAGGCCTGCTGATGTACCTACAGCCCGAGGAGTCATTGGGGCTGATCGCCGAATGCGCCAAACGGTTCCCGGGCGGACGGCTGATGTTCGATTCACCGCCCGCACTGTTCGCCGGACTGGTCGGACGCGGGATGCGGACCTCCTTGCGCTACCGGGTGCCACCGATGCCGTTCACCCTGTCGGCAAGCCAGGCCGCGCGATTGGTCGACACCATCCCCGGTGTGCGCGCAGTGCGCGACGTCGAACTGCCCGCCAGCCGCAGCGCGATACTCAACGCCATGATGTGGACGGCGCAGCGGCTCCCCTCGTTGTTCGACGCGGTCCGGCCCGCCATGACCCTGCTCGAATTCGGCTAGCACTCCCGCGCGAAGACGGACCCAGTCGGGCAATATGACCGGATGGTTGCGCTCTCCTGGAAGCCGGTAGGACCGGACGCCGCTGTCGTCGCGCCCGACGAACGACTCAGCTGGCCCCGCACCATCGGTATCGGCGCACAGCACGTGGTGGCGATGTTCGGCGCCACCTTCCTGGTGCCGGTGCTGACCGGCTTCCCACCGGCCACCACGCTGTTGTTCTCCGGCGTCGGCACAATTCTGTTCCTGCTGATCACCGGAAACCGGCTGCCGAGTTATCTCGGATCCAGCTTTTCGGTGATCGCGCCGGTGACCGCCGCGGTCGCGTCGCACGGAACCGGTAGCGCGCTGGGCGGTTTGATCGCCGTGGGTGTGCTGCTGATCCTCGTCGGCGGGGTCGTGCATCTGGTCGGCACGCACTGGCTGGATGTCACGCTGCCGCCGGTGGTCACCGGCGCGATCGTCGCCCTCATCGGGTTCAACCTGGCCCCGGCGGCGAAGCACAATTTCGAGAAGGGACCGCTGGTCGGCCTGGTGACGCTCGTGCTGCTGGTCGCGACGCTGGCGTTCTTCCGCGGCATCATCGGCCGGCTGGCCATCTTCCTCGCCGTGATCATCGGCTATCTGCTGGCGCTGGCCCTCGGCGAGGTCGACACCGCGGCCATCGCTGCCGCCCCGTGGATCGGCCTGCCCGAATTCCACGGTCCGTCATTCAGTGTCACGGTCCTGCCGATGTTCCTGCCTGCAGTCATCGCGCTGATCGCCGAGAACATCGGGCACGTGAAATCGGTGGGCCAGATGACCGGCCGCGATCTGGATCCGCTGATGGGCCGGGCGCTGGCGGCCGACGGAGTCGCCACTGTGCTGGCCGGAGCGGGCGGTGGCTCTGCCACCACCACCTACGCCGAGAACATCGGGGTGATGGCCGCGACGCGCATCTACTCCACCGCCGCGTACTGGGTCGCCGCCGTGGTGGCCGTCGTACTGTCGTTGTGCCCCAAGGTCGGTGCCGCGATCTCCGCCATCCCGCCGGGCGTGCTGGGCGGCGCGACGATCGTGCTCTACGGTCTGGTCGGCATCCTCGGGGTGCGGATCTGGCTGACCAACCACGTGGATTTCTCCCAGCCGATCAACCAGATGACCGCCGCCATCCCGCTCATCATCGGTATCGCCGATTTCACCTGGCAGGCCGGACCATTGACGTTCACCGGTATCGCGCTGGGTTCCATTGCGGCGCTGGTGATCTACCACGCCATGCGCGGGCTGACCGCCGTCCGCGGCGGTACGAGTCAGCCGGCCCAGACGTCCTCGACGTAGCGGTCGGTGTTGACCAGGCCGGTGAGCCAGGCGCGGGCCGCGTCATCATCGGCGCCGGTCCGGCTGCGGTAGATGTCCTGGAACGCCGCGCGCACCGCGGGCGCCATCCGGGCACCGTCACCGCACACGTAGACATGGGTGTCGTTGTCCGGGTTGCCGAGCATGTCCCAGACCTCGTCGGCGTCCGCGGCGATCCGGTCCTGCACGTACCTGACCTCATCACCGGCCCGGGAGAACGCCGGCCGCATCCGGACGATGCCAAGACGTTCGGCGTCCTCGGCCTCGTCGCGGAACAGGTAGTCCACGTCGGGATGACGCACGCCGAAGAAACACAGGGCGGCGGTGAACGGCTCCCCCGCTTCCAGCGCACCCAACCGGTCTCCGATGAATCCCCGGAAGGGAGCGACGCCCGTGCCGGCACTGACCAGGATGACGTTGCGGGTCGGGTCGGCGCCGGCCCGGAAGGCCTGGCGCGCCGGATCGACGCGCATCCGGATCTGCTGTCCCGGAACGGAATCCGCCAGGTAGCTGGATGAGACGCCGCGGAACAAGCCGGAGCCGGATCTGGCCGGGCCTTCCAGCACCCCCACCACCAGCTCGACTTCCCGGACCCGACGCCGGGACGACGTGGCGATCGAATAGTGGCGCGGAGACATCGGTTCGAACAGTTCCAGCAGCTCTTCACGGCTGAGCTGCGTGGCCGGGAATTCCGCCAGGCACTCGGTGATACTCAATGCGCGCGCCTCGGGCTCGTCGGCCAGTGCCGTCAGTGCGGCACGTTCCGGCGGGCACGGGTTCGCCGCGGCGAGCCGGAGCAACTGGCTACGGGTGGCCGGCTTGCGGAGCTCGAGGAAGTGCGTAAGCAGTTCGCGCACAGTGACTTCCCGGTCGATCGGGATGGCCCGCCGCGTGCTACGCCGTGGGTTGATCGAGATGCGGCGATCGAGGCGCAGGTCCAGCAGTTCACCGACCTCGCCGACGAGCGCGGGGGTGTTGTCGGGCAGCACGGTGAGGTGGTCGCCAGTCTGGTAGCCGACGCCGTCGGGCAGGGCGATGCGGATCAACCGCTTGTCCTGCCCGAACTCGGAGCCGGTGTCCACCAGCGGAATGTTGTCCAGCACAGTGGCCGGCTGCACCTGGTAGCGGGCGTCGATCGCGGCGGTGACGGGTCCATCGATGGCGCGCAGATCGTAGAGCGACTCGTCGGCCACGGGTTCATCCGTGGCAACGGCGCCGAAGACGCCGCCGAGCGCATTCCACAGTGCCACAGAGAAGTCCTCCACCACACCGGCGAAGTCACCCGAGGTGTCGGCTTCGACCATCGGAAGGAGTTGTACGGCACCGAGTTCCGCGAGCCGCGCGTCGATGCGCCGGGGTATCGCCATATAGGTCTCGGCCCAGTTGCGGTCTCCGACACCGAGAACCGCGTACGGCACCGCAGGTGCCTGGGTGGCGGCGCTGTCCAGCCAGTCCACGAACGCGCGGGCGTCGTCGGTCGGCATCCCGTTGTACGACGCGGCGACGATGACCACCGCACCCTGGTCCGGCAGCGCGCCGGTCGCGGAATCCAAAGCGGCGACGGTTGTTTCATAGCCGAGGTCGACGGCTTCGTCGCCGAGTTGCTGCGCCAGCGCCCGGCAGTTGCCGAGGTTCGACCCATGCAGCACAAGCAGTTTCGTGCCCGACGGCACGGCCGCGCGGGATTGCGTCACCGGCGCCGCCAGCACGGCCGCGGGCGCCTGCCGACGGTCCTCCGGGGTGCGGCGGATGAGCTTGAGCTGGAAGCCCTCCGGCTTGCGCAGCAGGTCGCTGTGGGTGCGCAGGGTGTAGTGCTCGACGTCAACGAACCGGTAGCGGTGGACCAGTGTCGCGATCGCCATCGTCGCTTCATGGAGCGCGAACTGGCGCCCGATACACGACCGCGCGCCGGTCCCGAACGGCTTGAACAGGTTGACCGGACGCTGCCCGGCGCGATCGGTGTCGAATCGGTCCGGGTCGAAGATCTCGGCGTTGTCGCCCCACTCGGGCTGGCGGTGCAGCGACGACGTCAGCACCGTCACTGCTTCACCCTGCCGCACCGGATACTTGCCACCGATCACGGTGTCCGCCAACGCCATTCGATCGAACTCCCGCACCGGCGGGGACAGCCGCAGCGTCTCGTCGATGATCTGGCGGATGTAGGTGAGCTTGCCGATCTCGTCGAAGGCCGGCACGTGGTCGTCCTCGGGGCCGAAGAGCGCGTCGACCTCCGTCTGCGCCCGGTGCAGCACCGCCGGGTTCTTGACGATGCTGTACAGCGCGGTCGGCATCACCGTCGACGTGGTGTCCTGCCCGGCGACCAGGAATGTGGCGATCTGGTTGCGGATGCTGTCGTCGTCGAGGATCGGGGCGCCGTCGGGTCCCGGTTGCAGCATCAAGGCCAGCAGGTCGTCGACGTCCACCTCACCGGCGCGGTGCTGGGCGATGAGGTCGGCGATGAAGCTGAACAGCTTGCCGCGCTCGGTCTGGAACACCGCTTGGTCACCGTTGGCACCGGCCAGCACCTGGTCCAGGGTGGCCGCGAAACTCGCGGGGATGTCGGCGAGTCCGTCGTGCTGATAGGAGTCGAACCGCGCGCCGAACCCGGCCAGGCCGACGGTATCCATCGCAAGCTTGGCCAGGTCACCCGCGACGTCCACGGTGCGGGCGCCGACGGCCGCGTCCCACTGCTCGATCAGCTGCCGGTTGATGTCCAACATCGCCGGGTGATAGCTGCGCAGTCCGCTGAAGCTGAAGCCGGGGATCAGGACGTCGTGGGCCTCCTGCCAGCCGTCCTCGCCGGGGTAGGCGGTGAACAATCCATTGCCCACCACCGGACGGAACCTGGCTAACCGGTCCGTCAGGGCCTTGGTGAACCGGGTCTCGTCGCACAGTTCGTCGACCAGCGCCAGGGAGCAGGCGTACAAGCGGCGACTGGCACCGAAGTCGGCGTAGAACAGCGGGCCGTATTGCTCGGTCAGCAAATCCAGTGGTAACGAATAAGGCCGTCCGGGCACAGGCCCGGACGGCAATTCGACGCCTACAGCTGAAGGGACACCAGGGATTTCGGGCGGTACAGCTGGCGACTCCATACTTCCCGTCGCTTCGCTCGCCTTAGATGTCTCCACTCACGCCAGCGTAAACGTCCGCGACGAGTGCCGATCAGGAAACCGGCACGCGCTCCCGATCTTCTGCCCGCTCCGCGGCGGCGAACCGCAGGTTCGGGTCGGCGACCGGTCCGTTGCGCAGCACCTCGCGGTCAAGGTTGTAGTTCATCGACATGGTCCACGGTCCTTCGACGCCCTGCCGCGGCAGCGTGTCAGCGACTCGCTGCACGTACCCGGCAGCGAAGTCCAGCAGTGGCTTGGTCTCCATTCCCGCGCCGTCGAACACCGGTCGGACACTGTCGAAGCCGCCCTCGTCCATGTGGCTGAGCAGTCGGCAGAAGTGCTCGCACAGCAGCCCGACCTTGAGCGTCCACGAGGAGTTGGTGTAACCGAAGGCAAAGGCGAAGTTCGGTATGCCCGACAACATGATGCCCTTGTAGGCGACGGTCTCGGAGAGGTTCACCGCCTGACCATCGACAGTCAGCGACATCCCACCGAACAGCTGGACGTTCAAACCCGTTGCGGTGACGATGATGTCCGCGTCCAGGTGCTGCCCGGACTCCAGCTCGATGCCGGTCTCGGTGAAGGTGGCGATGCGGTCGGTGACGACCGATGCCTTGCCGGCGCTGATCGCCTTGAACAGATCCGCGTCCGGAACCGCGCACAGCCGCTGGTCCCAGGGGTTGTAGGCGGGGCTGAAGTGCTCGTCGACCGGGTATCCCGCGGGCAACTGCTTGGCATTGATCGAGCGGATCAGCTTCCGCGCCACGGTGGGGAACTTCTGGCAAAAGGTATACACCGCACGCTGTTTCGCGATGTTCTTGCGACGGGCCAGCGCGTAGCCGCGGTCTGCGCCGAGCAGGCGACCGGCCGCATTCGCGAAGGCATCCTTGGCCGGCACCGGCATGATGTAGGTCGGCGAGCGCTGCAGCATGGTGACGTGCGCGGCGGTGGCGGCCATCGACGGCACCAGCGTCACCGCCGTCGCGCCGCTGCCGACGATGACGACCTTCTTGCCGGTGTAATCGAGGTCCTCGGGCCAGTGCTGCGGGTGCACGATCTGCCCCGCGAAGCGGTCGCGGCCGGGGAACTGCGGGGTGAAGCCCTGGTCGTAGCGGTAGTAGCCGCCGGCGCAGAACAGCCAGTTGGCCGAAATTTGCACCAGTTCGTTGGTGTCGGTGCGCTCGACGTCGACGAGCCAGCGCGCGGTGTCGCTGTCCCAGGCCGCGCCGAGGACCTTGTGGTGGAACCGGATGTTGCGGTCAATGTTGTTCTCGCGGACCGTCTCTCGCAGGTAGGCGAGAATCTTGTCGGCGGAGGCGATGGCGTCCTCGTCGCGCCACGGCTTGAATTCGTAGCCGAAGGTGTGCAGGTCGGAGTCGGAGCGAATGCCGGGGTACCGGAACAGGTCCCAGGTCCCGCCCGTCGCGCCGCGGGACTCCAGGATGGCGTACGACCGTCCCGGGTGTTCTTGCTGCAGGTAGTAGGCGGCGCCGATGCCGGAGATTCCGGCGCCGACGATCAGCACGTCGACCTGGGTGGTGGTGGCGGTGTGCTCCATTGCAGACTCCCTGTTGGCGGTGGTGGGCGTGGTAACAATGTTGGCGCCGCCGACCCCTCAACTGAAGGTCAAAACATCTCAACTTTCGTGATTGGTGGTGCATTTCGCACCTCGCGCGATAGTCTGGCCCGGTGGCCGAACCGCGACCGTCACCGCAGGTACGCGAGCTGATCCGGCAGTGCGCACAGGTCGTCGTCAACGCCCGGCCGGAGTGGCTCGACGAACTCGACCAGGCCGTACTGGGCGCCAACCCCGCCATCGCGTCGGACCCGGAACTGGCAGCGGCCATCAGTCGCAGCAACCGGTCGAATCTGCTGTTCTGGGGCGCGGCCAACGTGCACGACCCGGGCGCACCGGTGCCACCCAACATCACCTCCGAGCCGATCGCCGTCGCCAGGGAGCTGGTCCGTCGCGGTGTCGATTCGTACTCCTTGGACGCTTACCGGGTCGGCGAAGGCGTGGCGTGGCGACGCTTGATGGACATCGCCTTCGAATTGACCTCGGACCCGGCAGACCTGCACGAGATGCTCAACGTGTGCTCGCGGTCCGTCAGCGAGTTCATCGAAGCCACCCTGGGCGCCATCGCCGCGCAGATCGAACTCGAGCGTGACGAGCTGACGCGGGGCAGCCACGCCGAGCGGCGCGAGACGGTCGCGCTCCTGCTGGACGGCGCGCCCATCCCCCGACAGCGCGCCGAAAGCCGACTCGGTTACGGGCTCGGCGGCACCCACACCGCTGCCGTCATCTGGACCGACAATCCGAATGGCGATCTGTCCCAACTGGATCGGGCTGCCGAGGCATTCGGACGAGGCGGGCGCGTACGTCCGCTGACCGTGTCGGCCAGTACCGCCACGCGGTGGGTATGGGCACCGGGCGCACCCGACGTCACCACCCTGGCGTCAGCCGCCGGCCCTGAGGTCCGCATCGCGATCGGTTCCACCGGCCCCGGGGTGGACGGCTTCCGGCGCAGCCACTTCGACGCGCTCACCACTCAGCAGATGATGGCGCGGCTGCGCTCGCCGCAACAGATCGCCGAGTACACCGATATCGAGCTGGTGGCGCTCCTCACCGCGGACGCCGACCGCGCGGCGGTGTTCGTCAAACGAGTCCTCGGTGGCCTGGAGACCGCCAGTCCGGAATTACGTTCTGCGGTGCGGGTATTCGTGCGCGAGCAATGCAACGTATCCCGCGCCGCCGGCAAGCTCTTCACGCATCGCAACACCCTGCTGCGCAGACTGGCCCGCGCCGACGAACTCCTGCCGCGCCCGCTGGCCGACAACAGCGTCGAGGTCGGCGTCGCGCTGGACGTGTTGCATTGGCGCGGTTGATAGTTTGTGGGACAAGCCGATCCTCCGCTGCACCACCGGTTCTCGAACATCGCCGAGTCTGACCGCAGGGCGATTTCGACGACGGATTTCCGCCGTCAGGTCAGGCTCGCGCGAACGTGGTGGGCTGCAGCGCCGAACGCAACTGCACGGCGCTTTCTAGGCCAGTTCACCGCCGCCCAGTTGCGTTGGAGACGTCTGCGGATGATCTGAGCAGTTGTCACACATTCGCGGGCGCGGCGGGGCGCTATTCGAACGCCGCGTCCAGGTACCGGAGTGCGTCGGCCTTCAGCACGCCCAACGCCCGGGCGGTGTCGGCGAAGGCGTTCGCGGCATCCACCATCGCCGCGGCGGTCGGGTCGGCGGCGGCGACGAAAGTGCCTGACCTCCCCCGGGTTTCGAGGACACCGGCGGTCTCGAGCTCGCGGTAGGCCCGGGCGACGGTGTTGGCCGCCATTCCCAACGTGCCGGCCAGGTCGCGCACCGTGGGCAGCCTGGTCCCGGCAGGCAGGCGCCCACTACGAATGGCCTCGATGATCTGCAGTCGCAGCTGGTCGAACAACGGCCCCGCGTGCGGATCGAGGCGCACCCACTCCCCGAAATCGGTCATCCGCCGAGTATGACCGACGACGCCGACGCCCAACGTCCCCGCCCGCGAGTGGCCCAGATCACCACAAACCCGATAACGTGGTCGGATGCGGGTGACGGTGTTCAGCGGTGCGGGGATGTCCGCCGACAGTGGCGTGCCGACCTTCCGGGACGCCGAGACCGGCCTATGGGCCAACACCGACCCGTACGAGATCTCCAGTTCAGATGCCTGGCGCCGCCACCCCGAGCGGGTGTTCGCCTGGTACCTGTGGCGCCACCACATGATGGGCAACGTGTCCCCCAATGACGGGCACCGTGCGGTGGCCGCGTGGCAGGACTACACCGAGGTCGACATCGTCACCCAGAACATCGACAACCTGCACGAGCGGGCCGGTAGCACGCGGGTCCACCATCTGCACGGCAGCTTGTTCCAATTCCATTGCGATAGTTGCAAAGCCAACTTCGAAGGCACGCTGCCAGAGATGCCCGAGCCTGCGATCACCGTCGAGCCACCGGAGTGCTACTGCGGCGGTCTGGTGCGGCCCAATGTGGTGTGGTTCGGCGAGAATCTGCCCTCCGATGCGTGGAACAACTCCGTCGCGGCGGTCAGCACCGCGGACCTGGTGATCACGGTCGGAACGTCGTCGGTGGTGTACCCGGCGGCATCTCTGCCGGAAGCGGCTGTGCAGCAGGGTATTCCGGTGATCGAGGTCAACCCGAAGCCGACGCCGTTCTCCGATCAGGCCACGGTGTCCCTGCGGGAAACCGCGGCCACCGCGCTACCCACCCTGTTGCAGCGGTTGCCCGAACTGCTGTCGACGATCAAGCAGGCCTGACGGCCCGTCCCAACGCCGCCTCCGAAAGCGGTACCCAGCCCGGCAGCATCAGCACCCGGCGGGCATCGGCGACCTGGAATCCCGCGCCGACGATGCTCTGCTCGGTTTCCCGGTGTGCGTGACAGTTGCCCGAAATCTTCGGCCAGAACGTCGAATCCAGGAAGGTCTGCACCCGGCCCCGCACCCCGTCGCTGGCGACGTGCTCGAAGTAGCGCAGTTCACCGCCCGGCTTGAGCCGTGAATACATCTGCCGCAGCACGCTTTCCGGTTCGTCGACCGAACACAAGACCAGGGAGCACACGACCGCATCGAAAAGGTCGTCGCTGTCGAAGTTCTCGACGGTCTCGGTGCGGACCGTCACCGGAACGGGTGCGGTCAGCGCCGCTTCCCGGGCCAGCGGCGCCAGCCGGACCTCCGGTTCGACGGCCACCACCTCGGTCACGGTGTCCGGGTAGAAGGCGAAGTTGGTCCCGGTGCCGGCACCGATCTCCAGCACCCGCCCGGTCAGTCCGGCCAGATTCTCCTGACGCAGCTTCTTCATGAACTTGCGCTCGCGCGACGACATCGCGATCCACATCCGGGCGAAGAACGGGTTGTCCACCGAGGTCTCGGTCATCGTCTAGAACCTTTCAGTCGCTCGACCAGCCGGATATCGCATCCGGCCCGCCCAGTCCTCTCACCATGCCACCGAGGCACGCGGCGCTGAGCACCTGGTCTGCGAAGTCCTCGAGATCGCCGAACGGCAGATACGGCCGCGAGATGAACTGTGCTGCCAGACCGTGTGCCACCGTCCACAATCCGAGCGCCGTCACCGTCACATCTCCACGCGGATAACTGCCCTCGTCCATCATGGCCTGCACCGAATCCCGCATGTGCACGAAGGCCGCGGTATTGAGGGCCTCGTCCACGTTGCTGCCCGGATGCCCTTCGGACATCATGGCGATCCGGTAGAGCTCGGGGTTCTGCCGGGCGAAGCGGACGTACGCCAGTCCCTGTGCACGCAACCGGTCGATCGTCGTCGGTTGCTCGGCGGCTACCTGCTGCATGACATCGTCGAGCCGCTCGAAGTACCGGCCGCAGACCGCGTCCAACAAGGCGTCCTTGTCAGCGAAATGCAGGTAGATCGACGGCGGGGTGATGCCCACCCGCTGCGAGACCGACCGGATGGACACCGCCTTCTCCTGATTGGATTCCAGGAGCAATTCAGTTGCTGCGTCGAGGATTTCGTCGCGCAGCTGGTCTCCCGACCCGCGCGGGGCGCGACGCCGCTTGGTCGCGGTCACTGCGCTCCGCACGCCGATGGCACGGGTGGCTCGGCCGCACCGGACTCACTGATACCGATGCGTTTGTGCAGCCGGGCCAGCGGCGCCGGCGCCCACCAGTTCCACCGTCCCATCAGGTGCATGAAGGCCGGCACCAGCACGGTCCGGACCAGGGTCGCGTCCACCAGAACGGCGATGGTCAGCCCGAGACCGAACATCCGCATGAACGACACCTCCGCGGCGATCAGCGCGCCGAACGATATCGACATCACCAGGGCCGCGGCGGTGATCACCCGGCCGGTGTGGGCCAGCCCGAGCGCGACGCTCTCGTCGTTGTCCCTCTCGACCAGCCAGAACTCACGGATGCGCGCGACGAGGAACACTTCATAGTCCATCGACAGTCCGAACGCGATGCAGAACAGCAGCACCGGCATGTTGGATGCCAACGTCCCGGTGGCCGTGGTGCCGAGCGCGCCCAGATGGCCGTCCTGGAAGATCCAGACCAGTGCACCGAACGCCGCGGTGAGCGAAAGAACGTTGAGCACAACGGCTTTCACCGGAAGCACCACGCTGCCGGTGAGCAGGAACAGCAGCCCGAGCGTGATGACGGCGATGGCGGCCAGCACCCACGGCAGCCGATCGGTGACAGCCTGCACGCTGTCGTGGCTGATCTGCGCCACGCCGGCGAGCTGCACCGTGCGCCCGTCCGGTCCCTTGACCGCGTGCACCGCGTCGAGTTGCGCCTGCGACGCGTCGGAGAACAGCGGAGCGCTGCTGCCGATGGTCAGGAAGGCGCTGCCGTCGACGATCGCGGCACCGGGACCGGCCGGCCCCACCTTCCGTCCGCCGACGAAAGTTCCGGTCGGCGCGGTCACTTCGGTGACAGCGGCGACGCGCGAGAGGTCGGCGGCGTAGGCATCGAAGGCTGCGGGAGCCAGTCCGGCGGCGTCGGGAATGACGGCCGTGATGTCGGTGGCCGAGTTGTTGGCGAAGTCGTTGCGCAGCTGGTCCCCCACCTGGTGCGCGGACGCGGTTGTCGGCAGCACCCGCTCATCGGGGAAACCCCATTTCGCGCTGAGGAAGGGTGCGCCCAGGACCAACAGCAGCGCGACGACGGCCAGACCGGCTGAGACCGAACGGCGCATCACCGCTTTCGCGGCGCGGTACCAGAACATCTCCTGCACCGGCTTGGGTGTGGTGTTGCGCCGGAACAAATGCGGCAGGCTGAGGGCGTCGAGCCGGTCGCCGAGCAGCCAGATGGCGGCCGGGGTGACGATCACCGCGGCCGCGGCGGCGAACGCGACCGTCGCGATGCCGGCGTAGGCGATGGACGTGAGGAAGTACATCGGGAACATCAGCATCGCTGCCATCGACAGGCCGACCGTCGTCGCCGAGAACAGCACGGTGCGGCCCGCGGTCACCATGGTGCGGATCAACGCCTTATCCCTGGGCTGCCCCTCGGCCACCTCATCGCGATAGCGGCTGATGATCAACAGCGTGTAGTCGATGGCGAGGGCCAGCCCGAGGGCCGTGGCCACATTGAGCGCGAACACGGATACGTCGGTGAAGAACGTGATGGTCCGCAGCACCGCGAGCGTGCCGGTCATGGCCAGGCCGCCGACCAGAATGGGGAGCGCGGCGGCGACCAGTCCGCCGAACACCCAAACCAGCACCAGGAAGCTGAGCGGTATCGCGATGGATTCCATGACGAGCAGGTCGTGCTCGGTCTGGGTGTTGATCTGGGAGTAGACCATGGCTCCACCGCCGGCCTTGACGGTGACGCCCGGCCGGTCGTGCACCACCTGATCGGCGAGCTCCTGGGCGTATTTCTGCGCGTTGTTCTCGCCGCCGTTCATCCCGGCCACGATCAGCCCGGACTTCCCGTCCTTGCTGATCAGCTCCCCGGCCGCAGCCGGGGGCACCGTCCAGGCCGAGGACACGTAAGCGACGTGGGGTGAGGCCTTGAGATGGTCGACGATGTCGCGGGCTGCCGCGGAGGCGGCCGGCCCGTGCACCCCGTCGGACGCGGTGACGGTAACCAACATGGGCATGTCGCCCTGGTGGAACTTGGTGGCCAGTAGCCGGCTGGCTTGTGAGGACTCCGCCTTCGGGTCTTGGAAACCGCCCGCGGGCAAGGTCTTGACCACCGGGACGCCGAAGATTGCCGCAGCGATCAGGACCAGCCCTGCCAGCGCCAGAATTCTCCTCGGCGCGGCGATGGCCAGCAGCGCAATGCGGTTCAGCATGGATTCCCCTTCACGAAACACCGCTAAGTTAACGACGATAACTTAGGCGTGTCAACAGTCGCTCACCGTGGTCACGAGATCTATTGACGTCTGGTTCACCCGGCCTACCAGGCACTATCTGCGTGATCGCCGTCATGTTTGCTACTGGCCAGTGAACTAAGCCGCGATCAGGAGCCCATACAGCGCATCAAGATCACCCGTGGCCTTGTGGAATGTGAGCTACCCACCAGTTACTTAGGGGTCCGGGTTGGCCAACCTACCCACCGGTAAGAATTGCCAGCGTTTTCCGAATCGTGACTCAAAGATTTCTTAATAGCGACCCATAGCCTCATAGACATGTGGATCGACGACACCAACGCAGATGTCATCAAAGTAGATTTCGATGCCCTGTACCACGGGGACGTCCTGATCGAGGGTGACACGTCCGAGCAGTTCCCCGACCTCGCCGAGGCCGTCTGATTCCGCGGGTCCACCCGCGAGTCTGACGCCGCGCTGAGGCGCTACCGTCCGTGCGCCCTAACGGCGCACAAGGACTCGTAGGGGTAATTACCAGCATCAAAGCCGCCGACCGATAAGGTCGGCGGCTTTTTGTGCGTCCGGGGCATGCCACCCCAAAACGACTGAGGGCCGCGACTCCAGTGGAGTCGCGGCCCTCAGCGCAGTTGTGCCGGTTAGACGGAAGCCAACTCGGCTTCGCCGGCTCCGACCATTCCGGCCAGGCGACCGGTGATGATTTCCTCGGCTTCCCCGACGATGCGGCTGATCAGCTCGTCGCAGGTCGGGATGTCGTGGATCAGGCCCATGACGGTGCCCGCGGTCCAGATACCGGCGTCGACGTCGCCGTTCTCGAACACCTTGCGGCCCCGCACGCCGGCCACCAGATCCTTGACGTCCTCGAACTGGCCACCGCCCTTGAGGATTTCCACCACCTCACGCGAGACGGCGTTGGACGCCACGCGCGCGGTGTTCTTCAGGCTGCGGAAGATGAGCTCGGTGCCCCGCTCGTCGGTCGCCACGATGGCTTCCTTGACGTTCTGGTGGATGCACGACTCGACGGTGCACATGAACCGCGTGCCCATGTTGATGCCGTCCGCACCGAGCGCCAAAGCCGCCACCAGGCCACGCGCATCCCCGAAACCGCCCGAGGCGATCATCGGGATCTCGATCTCCTTGGCCGCGGCCGGGATCAGCACCAGGCCGGGCACGTCGTCCTCACCGGGGTGACCGGCGCACTCGAAACCGTCGATGCTGATGCCGTCGACGCCCAGGCTCTGGGCCTTGACCGCGTGGCGGACCGAGGTGCACTTGTGCAGGACCTTGATGCCCGCATCATGGAACATCGGCAGGTGCGGGCCGGGGTTGGAACCGGCCGTCTCCACGATCTTGATGCCGGCGTCGACGATCACCTTGCGGTACTCGTCGTACGGCGGCGGGTTGATCGACGGCAGGATCGTCAGGTTCACACCGAACGGCTTGTCCGTCAGGTCGCGGGTCTTGGCGATCTCGCCTGCCAGATCAGCCGGCGTCGGCTGCGTCAGCGCGGTGATGAAACCCAGACCGCCCGCATTGGCAACGGCGGCAACCAGTTCCGCGCGACCGACCCACTGCATACCGCCCTGGGCGATCGGGTGCTCGACACCGAACGTCTCGGTGAACTTCGTAGAAATTGCCATCAGCTGTGCTCCTTGCTCTTCGCGCAGGCGCTCATCGCGGCGCCATCCGGATCGCACCGTCGAGACGGATGACCTCGCCGTTGAGCATCGGGTTCTCGATGATGTGCTGCGCCAGGAAGCCGTACTCGTCGGGGTCACCCAGGCGGCTGGGGTGCGGCACTTGCTGCCCGAGGGAAGCCTGAGCCGCTTCGGGCAGCGAGCCCAGCAGCGGGGTCTTGAACAGACCGGGGGCAATGGTGCAGACGCGGATCAGCTCACGCGACAGGTCGCGGGCGATCGGCAGGGTCATACCGACGACGCCGCCCTTGGACGCCGAGTACGCGGCCTGACCGATCTGGCCGTCGTACGCCGCCACCGAGGCGGTGTTGATGATGACGCCCTTCTCACCGTCGACCGCCTCGGTCTTGGCGATGCGCTCGGCCGACAGGCGGATCACGTTGAACGTGCCGATCAGGTTGACCTCGACCACCTTGCGGAAACCGGCCAGCGGGAACGCGCCGTCCTTGCTCAGCGTCTTGATGGCGTTGCCGATGCCGGCACAGTTGACGTTGATCCGGACCGGGCCCATCTCCTCGGCCGCATCCAGCGCCGCGGCAACGCCGGCCTCGTCGGTGACGTCGGTGGCGACGAACTTGGCGCGCGGGCCCAGCTCGGCGACGACGTCCTCACCCTTGAGGTCGATGACGACGACGCTGCCGCCGGCGTCGAGCAGACGCTTGGTGGTCGCCAGGCCCAGGCCTGACGCGCCACCCGTCACGACAGCTACGGAATCTTTGATCTGCATTGATGCAATCCCTTCTTGTTACGGAAATCTGCTGCGGCCTCAGGCCCAGTCGTGAAGCACGGACTCGGTGTCAGATCCGGGCACGCGCGGCGGTGTCGGAGTGGCCGGCACGGTGCGGGAGAACCGCGGTGCCGGCATCGGCTCGAGGTTGCCGCCGTCTTCGGGAGCGAACCGGAAGAAGGTGTCGCGCTCGGCGATGTGCGGCTCGGTCTCGACCTCGGCGAAGCTGAGCACGGGGCTGACGCACGCGTCCGAACCGGTGAAGACCTTGGTCCAGTGGTCGCGGGTCTGCGCCTTGAAGGCGGTGGTGAAGATGTCGCGCAGTTCGGGCCACCGGGCGACGTCGTTCTGGTCGGGCAGGGCTGCCGGATCCAGTTCCAGCTTGGCCAGCAGTTCGGCGTAGAACTGCGGCTCGATCGAGCCGACTGCCATGTACTTGCCGTCGGCGGTCTCGTAGGTGTCGTAGTACGGCGCACCGGTGTCGAGCATGTTGGTGCCGCGCTCGTCGCTCCACATGCCCTGCCGGCGGAAGCTCCACATCATCTGCATCAGCACGCTGGAGCCGTCGACCATCGCGGCGTCGACCACCTGGCCCTTGCCGGAGGTCTGCCGCTCGAACAGCGCCGACAGGATGCCGACCAGCAGGAACATCGAGCCACCGCCGAAATCGCCCGCCAAGTTCAGCGGCGGCACCGGGCGCTCGCCCTTGCGGCCGACGGCGTGCAGCAGGCCGTTCAGGGAGATGTAGTTGATGTCGTGGCCGGCCTGCAGCGCGCGCGGGCCGGTCTGGCCCCAACCGGTCATGCGGCCGTAGATCAGGCGCTCGTTGACCTTCGCACAGTCCTCGGGGCCCAGACCCAGACGCTCGGTGACGCCCGGCCGGAAGCCTTCGATGAGGACGTCGGCCTTCTTGATCAGGGACAGCACTAGCTCGCGGCCTTCATCACTCTTCATGTCGGCGGTGACAGAGCGACGGTTGCGCAGCATGGAGTCGGCGCTGGGCTTGCCGGACTTGCTCGGGCGTTCCACGCGCACCACGTCGGCGCCCAAGTCTCCGAGAATCATCGCCGCGTGCGGGCCCGGGCCGATGCCGGCCAGCTCGACAACGCGCAGTCCCTGCAATGGTCCAGCCATTTTCATGCACCTCTTGGTAGATCGTTTGATCCCAGTCGTGTTGACCGCGACATAGCTTACTTGTATAACGAAGTCTGTCTAGTGCGGGCATCTGGCCCGCCCATGAAACTGGGGTACTGAATGACTTACACCGGATCCGACGATCTGACCGTCTCACTGGACGACGGCGTGTTGTCCGTGACGCTCAACCGGCCGGACACGCTGAACTCGTTGTCACTGAACATGCTCGAACTCATCGGCGATGCGGTGCTCCAGGCCGCGACCGATCCCGCGGTCAAAGTGGTCCGCCTCGGCGGCGCGGGTCGCGGCTTCTGCTCCGGCGCGGGCCTGAGCCCCGAGGACCAGGACGCCAAGAAGTTCGACGCGGCTGCCGTTCTGAACGCCGCGAACCGCGCCGTCGCCGCACTGGTGAACCTGCCGAAGCCCGCGGTCGCAGTCGTGCACGGCGTCGCCGCCGGTGTGGGCGTCTCGCTGGCCCTCGGATGCGACATCGTCCTGGCATCCGAGAAGTCGTCATTCCTGTTGGCTTTCACCAAGATCGGGCTGATGCCCGACGGCGGTGCCTCGGCCTTGGTCGCCGCGTCGATCGGGCGGGCCCGGGCCATGCGGATGGCGCTGCTTGCCGAGAAGCTGCCCGCCGCCGAGGCCTACGCCGCCGGACTGGTCAGCTCGGTGCACGCCGCCGACGACCTCGACGCCGAGGTGGATCGGGTGCTCGCGGCGCTCAAGTCCGGTCCGGCCGTGGCCCTGCGCAAGACCAAGCAAGCCGTCAATGACGCCACCCTGACCGAGCTGAACAACGCGTTCGCCCGCGAAACCGCCGGGCAGATCCAGCTTTTGCACGCCGCCGACTTCATGGAGGGCGTGACGTCCTTCCAGCAGCGGCGGCTGCCGGTCTACTCCGACGTCTAACCGGTGATTTGTGCACGTTTTTCCGCGCCTACCGCGGAGAACGTGCACAAATCGCTTGACGGGCGCGGGACGATGGATTGGTGAGTTCCCAGTTCGACGTCGACACGCCCGAACCGCGGATCACTGACCGCTGGCGGGTATTCGCGCCCTTACGTTTCCGCGAATACCGTCTGCTCATCGCGGCCGTCTCACTGTCCATCTTCGCCGAGGGCATGTGGACGGTCGTGGCCGCGCTGCAGGTCATCGCGCTGGACAACGATCCGGCCGCGCTGTCTCTGGTGGCGACCTGTCTGGGTACCGGCCTGGTGTGCTTTGTGTTGGTCGGTGGCATCGCGGCCGACCGGCTGAACCGACGCAACATCATCATCACCGTCGAGGTCGTCAACCTCGCCGCGGTGACGGCCGTCGCTGTCCTCAGTTCGACTGGGGCGCTGCGTGTTTGGCACATGGCCGTGGCAGCGGCGTGCCTCGGCATCGCGGCCGCGTTCTTCTTCCCCGCCTACAGCGCGCTACTGCCCCGCATACTGCCGCCCGAACAATTGTTGGCGGCCAACGGCATTGAGGGCGTGGTGCGCCCGGTGCTCCAGCAGGCGATCGGCCCGGCGGCCGCCGGTGTCCTCGTAGGACTGACCTTCCCGAGCGTCGGCGCGACCACCGTTGCGGTGTTGTTCGGCGTGGGCCTGGTCCTGCTGGTGGCCACCAGGCCAAGCACCGTCCGGGCCGACGAGGAACCGGTCGAGCACAAGCACGTACTGCACGATCTGCGCGACGGTTTCAGGTTCATGACCCGCACCCCGTGGCTGTTGTGGACGTTGCTGGTCGCCAGCGTCTACGTGCTGGTGGTGCTGGGACCCATCGAGGTGCTGGTGCCGTTCATCGCAGAACGACGCTTCGAAGACGGTCCGCGCGCCTACGGGTTCATCATGGCCGGATTCGGCATCGGCAGTGCCGTTGGCGCGCTGGCGGTTTCCTACGCCCGGATGCCACGGCACTACCTGACCGCGATGATGGCGATCTGGGGTCTGGGCGCGTTGCCATTGGCCGTGGTCGGCAGCACGTGGTCGTTCCCGGTCATGTTCGCCGCGACGTTCCTCGTCGGCATCGGCGAGGGCGCCAGCATGGTGATCTGGGGAACGCTGCTGCAAATGCGGGTACCGACCGAGATGCTGGGCCGGGTCTCGAGCCTCGACTTCTTCGTCTCACTGGTGTTCCTGCCGGTGTCTTACGCGATCGTCGGCCCGCTGTCGAAAATCGTTCCCATGCAATGGATTTTCGTGGTGTCCGGCGTCCTGCCGGCAATCCTGACGGCCTTCGCGTGGGTCGTGGCGAAGATGCGGGCCGACGAATTGGCCCACCCGCTCTAGGCTTCGGCGTGATCCGTAACTGTCGGCGCTACGCGGATCACGCCGAAATCCCTAGCCGCGGTGCAGTGTGAGCAGGTGCTCGTAAACCTGGCCGTTGATGCGGTTGTGGTTGATCTCGTCTTCGGTGAGCTCACGCCGAATCTTGCCCGGCACGCCGGCGATCATCGTTCCCGGCGGCACCACAAACCCCTGCGGCACAACAGTTCCGGCCGCCACCAGCGAACCCGCGCCGATCCGCGCGCCGTTGAGCACGATGGCGCCCATGCCGACCAGGGCACCGTCCTCGACGGTGCAGCCGTGCAGGACCGCGTTGTGCCCGACGCTGACGCCGGCGCCGACCTTCACGGGGAAGCCCGGGTCGACGTGCACGGTGCAGCCATCCTGGATGTTGGAGCCTTCACCGATCTCGATGGGCTCGAACTCGGCACGCAGCGTCGTGCCGTACCAGATGCTGGCCCGCGCGGCGAGCGTCACCTGGCCGAGCACCGATGCGGTCGGCGCGACCCACGACTCGTCGTGCAGCTGCGGGGCATGGCCCTGGATGGGAAGAATCAACGGTCCTGACATGCGGGCCATGTTAGGTCGCACCCACTGACGGCCGGGAGTGTGGCGCAATCTGTGCGGTTCGTGTCGGTTCCGCCACTGGCCTACCCGTGGCGCCACCGGCACAGTGATGCGGTGACGCTCACCTCGACGACAGCGCCGACGCGCGCCGCGTGGGCCGTGGCCGCGGTCAGCTTCCTGGCCATCCTGGCCGCCGCGGGCTTCCGGGCTGTGCCCGGCGTCCTGATGGACCCGCTGCACCACGAGTTCGGCTGGTCGCACGCCACGGTGGGCCTCGCGATGTCGGTCAACATGACGCTGTTCGGGGTGACCGCCCCGTTCGGGGCCGCGCTGATGGACAGATTCGGCGTCAGGCCGGTGCTGTCGGTGGCGCTGGGGCTGATCACGGCCGGTTCGGCGTTGTCGGTCCGGATGACGACCGGCTGGCAGTTGGTGGCGTGCTGGGGCGTGTTGGTCGGCATCGGCACCGGATGCATCTCGATGGGCTTCGTGGCGACCATTGCCACCCGCTGGTTCGACGAACGTCGCGGCCTGGTGACCGGCGTGCTGACCGCCGCCAGCGCGACCGGACAACTGATCTTCCTGCCCGTGGTCGCCGAGGTCGCGACCCGGCACGGCTGGCGCTTGGCCTGCCTCATCGTCGCCGCGGCCGCATTCGCGGTCATCGCACCCGTCGTCATCGTCATGCGCCACCACCCGCCCATGCCGGTCACCGCACCGACGAACGGCTTCCGGTCGGCGCTGGACGGGCTCGTCATCGGCGCCCGGGTGCCCGCGTTCTGGCTCCTGGCGGGCAGCTTCGCGATCTGCGGCATGACCACCAACGGGCTGATCGGCACCCACTTCATCCCTGCCGCCGGCGACCACGGCATGCCGACGACGGTCGCCGCGGGTCTACTGGCCACCATCGGCGTCCTCGACGTGGCCGGCACGGTCTGTTCGGGCTGGCTCACCGACCGGGTCGATCCGCGACTCCTGCTCACCGTCTACTACATCGGACGCGGGATTTCCCTGATGCTGCTGCCTTCGCTGCTTTCCCCGCACGCCGACCCGGGCACCTGGGTGTTCATCGTGTTCTACGGCCTGGATTGGGTTGCCACGGTGCCGCCGACGATCGCGCTGTGCCGCGACTACTTCGGTGATCGGGCCCCTGTGGTGTTCGGCTGGGTGTTTGCCGCGCACCAAGTGGGCGCCGCGGTCGCAGCGGCCGCGGCCGGCTGGCTTCGGGACCTGCAAGGTAACTATGACCTGGCCTTTCAATTGGCCGCGGGCCTGTGTGCGGTGGCCGCGGTGCTGTGCTTCAGCGTGCGAAAAGTGCAGGTCAGCACCGCGTGACCTCACCGGACCACCGGTAGCTGATTTTGCTGTTTCGCAGCGCCAGCCATTACCATTCGACGGGCGCCACGCCCCGGCTGGGGTCTCCCCGATCGGTCCGTGTGCGCGACATGAACAGCTGAGGAGCCGAACCATGAAGACTCGCACCAGCAGATTTCTGGGCGTAACCGCGGCCGTCGCCGCCCTGACGGCGTCGCTGCCGCTGGCGGTGTCCGCCTACGCAGACCCGCCACCGCTGCCGCCGCCGACCAACAAGACGCCGGACCCCAAGGGCCCCGGCTGCGACCAGGTCAAGGTCGGCATGCCCGATCTGAGCACGCTGACCAACAAGCCGGTGAGCGCCGCGCTGGCCAGCATCCCGTCGATCAGCACCTTCAACTCGGCGATCTCCGGCGGGCTGAACCCCGACGTGAACATCACCAGCGTGCTGGACAACGGCCCGTACGTGGTGTTCGCACCCACCAACGCCGCCTTCGAGGCACTGGACCCGGCCAAGCTCGCCGCGCTGAAGGCCGACCCTGCCGCGCTGACGAGCCTGGACTACTACCACGTCTTCCTGGGCGTGCTGGGCAATGACACCGTCAAGGGCCAGCGTCCGACGCAGCAGGGCACCCAGATCAAGGTGACCGGCGACGGCGGCGACATCAAGGTCAACGACACCGCCAAGCTGGTCTGTGGCGCGATCGAGGCGAGCAACGCCCGCATCTACATCATCGACACCGTGCTGGACCTGGCGGACGCCCCGACCCCGGTCACCGCCGCGGGCAGCGGGACCTCCACGTCGGCCACCACGACCACGTCGACCTCGGCGGCGCCGAGCACCACCGAATCGGCTCCGGCCACGACGACGTCGGCCGCGCGGTAGCCAGCCAGACAAACGAAATCGGCGCCCCCGCACCACATTGTGCGGGGGCGCCGATTGGCTTTTGGAGGACTTACAGGCCCAGATCGCGGCCGATGATGTCCTTCATGATCTCGGTGGTGCCACCGAAGATCGTCTGGATGCGGGAATCGCAGTAATCGCGGGCCACGCGGTACTCCATCATGTAGCCGTAGCCGCCGTGCAGCTGCACGCAGCCGTCGATGACCTTCTTGGCGGTCTCGGTGCAGAACCACTTGGCCTTCGCCGCCTCGACGGCGGACAGATCACCGTCGACGACGCCCTGCAGGCACCGGTCGATGTACCGCTCGCACACGTCGAGCTCGGTGTCCATCTCCGCAAGCAGGAAGCGGTTGTGCTGGAAGTTGCCGATCGACTGCCCGAAAGCCTTGCGGTCCTTGGCGTACTGCAGTGTCTGGCGCCAGGATTCGCGCGCGCCAGCGATCGCCGAGATGGCGATGCCGAGCCGCTCTGACGGCAGGTTCTGCATCAGGTGGTAGAAGCCGCCACCTTCTTTGCCGAGGATGTTCGCCGCCGGCACGCGGACGTTCTCGAAGTGCAGCTCCGAGGTGTCCTGCGCGTGCAGGCCCATCTTGTCCAGCTTGCGCCCCCGCTCGAAGCCGGCCATCCCACGTTCGACGACCAGCAGCGTGAAGCCCTTGTGCCCGGCCTCGGGGTTGGTGCGACACACCACGACGACGAGGTCGCAATTGATGCCCGACGAGATGAATGTCTTGGAGCCGTTGATGATCCAGTCGTCCCCGTCGCGGACGGCGGAGGTCCGGATGCCGGCCAGGTCACTGCCGGCGCCGGGCTCGGTCATCGCGACGGCGAGGATCAGCTCACCGCTGGCGATGCCCGGCATCCACCGCGCCTTCTGCTCGTCGTTCGCGAGGTGCTTGAAATACGGTGCGACGACGTCGTTCTGGAGGCTCAGCGACGGCGCGGGGCCGCCGTAGCGGGCCAGCTCCTCGTCGATCACGGCATTGAACCGGAAGTCGTCGGACCCACCGCCGCCGAACTCCTCGGGCATGTTGAACCCGATCAGGCCGTACTTCCCAGCGGCGAGGAACGCCGACCGGTCGACCATGCGCTGTTCTTCCCACTTCTCGGCATTGGGGACGAGCTCGCGCTCGATGTACTGCCGGGTGGATTCCCTCAGCGCTTCGTGTTCGTCTTCGAAAACTGTCCGCTTCATTACTATTTCGCTTTCCAAACGGGCTCGCGCTTCTGCGCGAAGGCCAACGGTCCTTCTTTGGCGTCCTCGGACTGCAGCAGGGTGACGAACTCGCGGTTGGTGCGCTTCCAGCCGTCCTTCTCGCCGGTCACCACGCCGTCGTCGGCGCCGTAGGCCACCCGCTTGCTGGCCTGCACGGCCAGCGGCGCGTTGGACGTGATCCGTTCCGCCAGCGCCAAAGCCGCGTCGACGACGGTGCCGTCCGGCACCACCTGGTTGATCAGGCCCCAGCGCAGCGCGTCGGCGGACGTCATCGGCTCACCGGTGAACAGCAGCTCCAGCGCCACCTTGCGCGGCAGCTGCTCGACGATGCGGAACACACCGCCGGCACCGGCGATCAGTCCGCGTTTCACTTCCGGCAGGCCGAATTTCGCGCTCTCCTCGGCGACCACCAGGTCGCTGGCCAACGCCAGTTCCGAACCGCCGCCCAGGGCGGTGCCGTTGACGGCCGCGATGGTGGGCTTGTCGATGAAATGGCTGACGTAGCCGGCGAAGCCCCAGTCGGTGTGGTCCGGGTGGAAGAGGTTCTCGCCGCGCGACAGCGCCTTGAGATCCGCACCGGCACAGAATGATTTGTCGCCGGAGCCGGTGATCACGACGGCCCGGATCTCGGGGTCGTCCTGCGCGGCCTGCAGCGCGTCGCCGACACCGATGCTGACGGCCTGGTTGACCGCGTTGCGGGCGTCCGGCCGGTTGATGGTGATCAGCAGGACGTTGCCGCGACGTTCCGAGAGCGCGCCGGGTTCGGCGGCAACAGAGGTCACAACAGCTCCAGGATGGTCGCGTTGGCCTGGCCGCCACCCTCACACATGGTCTGGAAGCCGTACTGAATTCCGTTGTCCCGCATGTGGTGCAGCAGGGTGGTCATGATGCGGGCGCCGGAACCGCCGAGCGGGTGGCCGAGGGCGATGGCGCCGCCGTTGGGGTTCAGGCGGTCCTCGTCGGCGCCGATGTCCTTGAGCCACGCCATCGGAACCGGTGCGAAGGCCTCGTTGACCTCGAAGACGCCGATGTCGCCCACGCTCAGGCCGGACTTGGCCAGCGCCTTCTGAGTGGCAGGGATCGGGGCGCTCAGCATCATCACCGGGTCGGCGCCGGCCAGGACCCCGGTGTGCAGCCGGGCAAGAGGCTTGAGGCCCAACTCTTTTGCCTTCTCCGCCGACATGATCAGCAGTGCCGCCGAGCCGTCGGAGATCTGCGAGGCGTTTCCGGCGTGGATGACACCGTCTTCCTTGAAGGCCGGCTTGATCGCGGCCATGGCCTCGACGGTGCCGCCGCGACGGATGCCGCCGTCCTCGGAGACGATATTGCCGTCCTGGTCCTTGATCGCCACGATCTGGTCTTTGAAGACGCCGGCATCCTGTGCGGCAGCGGCTTTTTCGTGCGAGCGCAGCGAGAACTCGTCGAGCTGGGTGCGGGACAGGCCCCACTTCTCGGCCATCATCTCGGCACCGGTGCCCTGGTTCGGGGTTTCGGTGTAGCGGGCGCGGAACGCCTCCGGGTAGGGGTGGCCGCCGTTGGCGAGCGACGAGCCCATCGGGGTGCGCGACATCGATTCGACGCCACCGGCGACGACGATGTCGTAGTGGCCGGCGACCACACCGGCCGCGGCGAAGTGCACCGACTGCTGACTGGAGCCGCACTGGCGGTCGACGGTGACACCGGGGACGGTCTCGGGCCAGCCGGCGGTCAGCACCGCGGTGCGGGCGATGTCGAGGGCCTGCTCGCCGGCCTGCATGACGCAGCCCCAGATCACGTCGTCGACCAGCGCGGGGTCGACGCCCGCGCGCTGCACCAGCGCGTTGAGTACCTGAGCCGACAGCTCGGCCGGATGCACACCCGACAGGGCGCCGTTGCGCCTTCCGATGGGTGACCGGACTGCCTCGACGATGACTGCTTCTGCCACGGACTTCTCCTTCAACGATGAATTGACACCCGTAAACACGCTTTATCAGTGAACATAGAACAGTAGGTTTACTAGGTCAACCTACTAGTTGGTAGGCAGGCGCCATTTCCGCGAATGAACGGCTAATGCCATCCCACATGGTTTACTGAGTTGCCTAACACGAGGCCAGCACATTCGGTTCAAGGAGGGCCCAGATGGCGCAGACTCCGCCGTTGTCGCCGATGATCGACCCACGTACTGTGCCATCCTCGACGAGCGGCCCCATCCGCTCCCCCAAAACCGCGGAACTGGTGGCCGGCACCTTGCGCCGCATGGTCGTCGACGGCCAGCTCAAGGAAGGCGACTTCCTGCCCAACGAGGCCGAGCTGATGGCGCACTTCGGCGTCAGCCGCCCGACGCTGCGCGAGGCCGTTCGCGTCCTGGAATCCGAGCGCCTGGTGGAGGTGCGGCGCGGGTCGCGCACCGGTGCGCGCGTCCGGGTGCCCGGCCCGGAAATCGTCGCGCGGCCGGCGGGCCTGCTGCTGGAGCTGTCCGGAGCCACGATCGCCGATGTGACCATCGCCCGCTCCAGCGTCGAGCCCACCGTGGTGCGGCTGCTGACCGAGCATGGCGACACCGAGGTCTTCGACGAGCTCGACACCATGCTGGCCGACTACGTCCCGTCCGGCTACGAGTCCGGCCGTATGGCCGAAACGACCGGCGACTTCCACCTGCGCATGGTCGAGCTGTCCGGCAACGCGACGCTGGCCATCATCGCCGGCATGCTGCACGAGATCACCGTCCGCCACATCGCGTTCGCGATGCGCGAGAACCGCCCGATGTCCAAGGCGGACTACGACATCCTGATGCGGTCCTACCGCCGGCTCATGACGCTCATGCGGTCCGGCAATGCCGCAGCCGCCGAAGCACATTGGCGCAAGCACCTCGACACCGCGAACAGCCTGCTGTTCGAGGGCATGGAGAACCTCAAAGTCCGCGACGTCATGCGCTAGTCACGCCGTAGACCGGCACGTCGTCGGCCCACGGCTGGCGGCTGGCCATGTCGCCCACCTTCACGTAGCCACTCTCGAACTCGCCGGTGGCGGCGTCAACCAGGCGGTACTGCTGCGTCTGCCGGTGGATGGGCTGCGCGTCGAGCATGACGATCCGCACCTCGCCCGGCTCGAAGTGGCACCGCTCCTGCAGCGCCGCGACGAGTTGTTCGTTGGACATGTGGCCGTCGCCGAAGTTCCAGCCGATGGCGGTCGAGACGATGCGTTCCCCGTCGGTCAGGGTGTAGTCGTCCTCGTGGTACCCGGCCATCGCGCGGTGCGCGAGCGTGAACAGCGCGCGGCCGTGCGTGTTGAAGGCGCGGAACGCATATCCCATGTACATCGGGATCTGCGCGGCTTCCTTACTGCCGTAGAACTTTTCGAGCTGCGCGGCGGGCATGCTGGCGATCGCGACGATGTTCTTGGCGATCTTCTCGTCGGCCGACGGCTTGATGCACCACAGCGACGTGTCCCAGTTGCCGGCGTAGTACCGCATGCCCGGCAGGAAAGACACCTTGCGCGGGAACAGGTTTCCGATCACGACGGTGCCCGCGACGACCGCGAACAGCACGATGGGCCACGGCGACGTCAGGTCCGTCAGCCCGATGTCGGCATGGCCGACGAACAGCGTCACGACGCAGAACATCATGAAGACGTTCCACTCCAGCGGCACACCCATCGGGATCGCCGACAGGATGCCGAAGTGGAAGCACAGCATGACGAACGCGGCGACGTACGTCGGCCAGCCGCCGCCCGAGAAGAACAGCACCAGCGGCACCCCACCCTCGATGAGAGTGCTGAAGTGCGCCATGAAGCGCGACGGCCGGCCGGGACGCAGGTCGTCCGGGAAGTGCTCGAAGAACGCGCGCTTGATGAACTTGGGGCGCAGCACCGGGTTGTTGCTCATCATCGTGGAGATGACGAACGGGAAGTGCTGGTTGAGCTTCGAGGTCGCGGCGCCCAGCCAGATCACCATGCACACCAGCTTGGCCGCGATGATCAGGTCGACCCCGTAGCCGGCGAACAGGAAGGCGGCGGTGAACGAGCCGTACACCTCGCCGCGGGCGGCCAGGAAGATCACCTTGTCTCTGAGGCCGAGCACCGCCAGCACTCCCAAGATGGCCCAGATCTGCCACATCGGGAGCACACCGACGGCGGTGCGCAGTCCCGGCATCGGGCCGGTGCCGTCGGAGCACAGGGCGACGACGAGCAGGACCAGCAGCGCGCCGTAGAGCAGCACATCAACCGGCCCGCGGGTGTCACCCTTGGTCAGCGGGACGCGGCCGGGCCACGGCGGCAGACGAATGGTCTTCGGCCGTAGCCAGTACAGGATGGAGCCCAGCGGCGGGAAGAACCGGTTGTTCAGCGGACCGAACCCGCAGCCGAGGCCGACCACCTCGAACAGCATCGTGTACAGCACGACCTTTTCGAAGACGATCGGCTCGGTCCACCATGTCGCGACGTCGGTGAAGCCGTCGATCCCCTTGGTGGACAACGCGATAAGCCAGCCACCCAGGATGTACAGGCCGATCTTCACGACGTAGAACAGGTGCAGCGCCACCGGTGTGCCGAAGCCCGTCTCGGCCCAGTGCCGGGCCATCGGCACGATCTTCTCCGCACGGGTGCCCTTGCTCCACTCCGCGAAGTCGATGACGGGAGTGTCCTGTTTGAGAAAGCCCATACCCGTCAGACTAGAACGTGTTCTAGATTTCCTTTCGCGAACAGACGCAAAACTGTCGATTTGGGCGCGAAATCGACAGTTTTGCGTCTGCTCGCGGGGAGACCGCTAGACCTTGGCGGGCGGGCGGAAGAAGATCAGCAGCTGCCCGATGCCACCGGCGAGCCCGAGCCCAACGGCGATCGCCAGCCCGCACCAGCCGTGCAGCAGGTGATAGAAGCTGCTGCCGTGGAACAGCAGGCAGTCCAGGCTGTAGCGGCCCGCGCCGGTACCCGCGATGGCCACCGCCGCGACACCCAGCACCAGGTTGTACTCCCAGCCGGATTTCACGATGAAGAAACCGTTGTCGCGGTGCACGGTCCAGGCCGCCACGACCATCAGCGCCACGAAGCCCGCGGCGGGGATCGGCGTCAGGAAGCCGACCGCCAAGCCCAGGCCGGCCAGAATTTCGGTGCTGGCGGCCAGCCGGGCGTGCAGCAGGCCCGGCTTCATGCCGATGCTGTCGAACCAGCCGGCGGTACCCGGGATCCGGCCGCCACCGAAGAACTTGTTGTACCCGTGCGCAGCCATGGTCAGACCGAGCACCACCCGCAGCAGCAGGATCGAGAACGCGTAAGCAGTCACGCGTCGAGACTAAGCCCCGGAGTCCAGAACCGCCGACAACCGTTCCACATACGAATCGACATCCGGTAAGGCCGACGGGGACGCGTGCACGCTGATCGTGACGATGTCCCCGATGCCGTGCACCCCGTGCGTCAAGCCCATCATCGGGGACAACGCCGGGCACGCGGTGGACAACACCACCCGGCATCCGCCGAACGTCAGATCGGCCGGACCCCGGTTGACGCTGGACACCACGGTGTTGCCGGCCGCCGTCGTCGACCGGGTGTGTGGGTCGAAATGCCCAAGCCCCCAACGCAATACCGGCGCCGGCACCGCCGCGGAGGCGGCATCGCTCGCCGTAACCGCGGGATGCTCGAAGCGCTGTCGCCGCTGGGCGAGTTCCGCTTCGATCCGGACCGCCCGCTCATGGAACGGCAATTGCGGATGCAATGCCACGCTGACGTTGCCGTAGTGGTTGTAGGCGTGGCGGGTGCTGGCCTTGGCCATGGGCACCTCGGCTCCGAGCGCGGTGACGCCGCCCAACTCGGCGGCCAGCGCCTCCGAGATGGCCGCCAGCACGCCCACCGTCACCGTCGGCCCGGGCAACTGAGCACGGTGACGGACCACCGCCCGCAGCACGTCGGGCCCCTCCGGCGCGTTGTTGGTCGGCTGCAACGGCCACGAATCCGCCGGTGCGGCAACAGCACCCGACTCGGTGTCCTGCACGAGTCGACGGTGAGCAGCGCTGGCTCGCCACGCCAGATACGGCAGCGCCCACGTCCCCCACCGCGGCTCGACCACGGCGGGCACTTCCTGGTCCCGTCCGAAGATTCGCCCGACGAGGGCCGTCGCCCGCCGCCCGTCGGCAAGGGCGTGCGACATCTGCACGACGACGACCGTGCCCGGCCCTGTCGTCTCCGGCATCCCGGTGACGCCGGCGAACACGTGCAGCCGCCACACCTGCACCGCGGCATCGAGTTGGTCACCGGCTGCCACGCCGCGGATGGCGTCGAGGCACCCGGACCAGGAGGCGTCGTCGAGTTCGTGCACAACGACGGATTCCTCGGCCAGGTCGCACCGCACCCACGACGGATAGCGCCAGGAATCCGAATCGTCTATACGTACCAACAATTCTGGGCAGGCCGCGACGTTCCGCCGCACCGCTGCGAGCGCCTCGTCCAGGTCGGCGGGCATACCGTCGAACCCGCACACCTGAAACATGTCGTTGGGGATTTTCGCCGACATCCAGAAGCTCTGGGCGTCGGCCGCCGCCATCGGGTTCACGTCCACCGCCCCGGGATTTGTGCACGAAAATCCGCGCCGGCCGCGGAAAATCGTGCACAAATCACGACGATCACACCGGTTCGAAGTTGGCGATCAGCCACTGGCCCCCCAGTCGTTCCAGGGTCACCCGTGCGCTGGTCGGCGTACTGGTCGGCGGCTGGTCGCCGACGCGGACAGTCTGGTTGACGAACACCAGCACGACGGCGTGGTTCTCGTCGACCGACACCGCGGCCGCGGCCGGCACCGATGTCGCCGCCGAGATGTGCCGCTGTTCGGCGCCGGGGATCACCGACTTGGTCAGCGTCGTGTACTCGTCCAGGAACGGAGTGGTGAGCAGCTTGCGCGCGTCGGTGAGTTGTTGACGGACGGTGTCCGGTTCGTACGACAGCAGCGCGACCGTGCCGTCGCGGGCCACCTTGATCACCGCCGCCTGCTCGGCCTCATTGCTGTGCCTCGCGGTCAGGTACCACAGGCCGCCGGCAGCGGCCGCGAGCAACACGGCCAGCGTCGGCAGCACCCGGTAGGCGATCACCCGCCCCCACTCGATCCGAGGCTTCAGCGGTTTCGCTTGCGGCACAGCATCATCGGCCGCCGCCGGTGCCGCCGCAGCGGACTCGGATTCGGTCACCTCTGACTCTTCCGATTCCGGCTCTTCGGATTCCGGCTCCGCCTCGAGCTCCGTCGACTCGAGCTCGGTCTCGGCCGCCTCGTCGGGCTCGTCCATCCCGTGCTTGCTCATTGGATCGGCTCCACGTTCGACACCTTGGCGCTGTCGCCCGCCTTCTGCATCGTCAGCCGCACGCGCCAGTAGCGGTCCCGTTGCGGCGGACCGCTGCCGACCTCGGTGTGCACTTTGACCGCGACCAGCACCACACCGCTGGTGTCGTTCGCCGATTCCACGCCGGCCTCGGTGATCGTGCCGGACGACACCGACTGCTGCTGCTTCACCGAGTCGACGACGGCCGTCGAGCGCTGTTTGAATTCATCGAAGTAGGCGCCGGTCGAGGTATCCAGGGCCCGCTTGATGTCGTCGTCGACGTGCCGGTAGTCGATGGTCGTGAGATTGGCCGCGGACTGCTTCCCGGCGGTCAGATACATCTCGTGCAGGGCATCATCGCGACGCGACTGCAGTTCGCGCTGACCGAGCCAGGTCACCAGCGCGCCCAGCGCAACCACCACCACAACACCCACGACCAATGCCGCGATGACACGGCTATCCCGTTTGGGCGCAGCCTGTTTCAGGAAGGCGAGGGCTTCATCGTCGGAAACGGCCGGTTTGTCGTCGGCGGCGTCCGGCGTCGGTTCCACGGCGCTCGCGTCTGCGTCGTCCACTTCGTCGGGATTCCTGTGCCGCCCGTGCTCGTCAGCCATGTGCCTTCCTCTCGCCGCGCACCCGGCGTGGGCGGCGACACCTCGGCCGAGTCTAGAGACCACCGGGTGACGAGGGTCGTGTTCGGTTCAGTTAGCACAGCTCGGTAACGTGCAGGAGAAGTGACGAGAGGATTCCCAGTGAGCACCGATGAACGCACTTCCCCCGCCGATGGCGGAAGCAATCCACAGACGGTGCAATTCCGCGGTATCGACGAGCTGACCCTGGTCGCCGACGAGTGGAACCGCGACGCGGAGATCGCCCAGGACAAGCCCACCATCCTGATGCTGCACGGCGGTGGTCAGAACCGGCACTCCTGGAAGAACACCGGCCAGATTCTCGCGGACGCCGGCTTCCACGTCGTCGCGCTGGACAGCCGCGGGCACGGCGACAGCGACCGCTCCCCCACGGCGAACTACTCGCTGGAGACGCTCACCGGCGACACCTTGCAGGTGATCTATCAGATCGGCCGGCCGGTGGCCCTGATCGGCGCCAGCATGGGCGGCCTGACCAGCCTGCCGGTCGCGCACGAGGCCGGGCCGGAGCTGGTGACCAAGCTGGTCCTGGTCGACGTCGTGCCCCGATTCGAGAAGAGCGGCAGCGCACGAATCCGCGACTTCATGTTCAGCGGCATCGACGGCTTCACCTCGCTGGAGGAGGCCGCCGACGCCGTCGCGGCGTACCTGCCCCACCGCGCCCGCCCGCGCAGCGTCGAAGGGCTCAAGAAGAACCTGCGGCTGCAGGACGGCAAATGGTTCTGGCACTGGGACCCGGCGTTCCTCACCGCGCCCGACGACGATCCGTTCGAGCGCGCCGAGATGCTCGAGCACGCCGCGATCAACCTTGAGATCCCGATCCTGCTGATCCGCGGCAAGCTCTCCGACGTGGTCACCACCGAAGGCGTGCAGGACTTCCTGCAGAAGGTGCCGGCCGCGCAGTTCGTCGAACTATCCGACGCCGGGCACACCGCAGCCGGTGACGACAATGACGCGTTCACCGACGCGGTGGTGCAGTTCGTCCGTCAATGACCCGATAGTGGGCCGTCGCCTCGATACTTGAGCGGTGACGGTAGAGCTGGTCGCCATCTGCGTGCTCGCGGTGGTCGTTGTCGCCGAGGCGATCGTGGTGCGGGTGACACGCGCCCGGTTGCGCGCCGCGCGGCAGGAGATCGAGGAGTTGCGCGCGCCGTCCGAGCCGCGCACCAACCTGCTGCTGGCCGGCGGGCGGGCTGCGGTCAAGACGATGTGGCAGACCGCCAACCTCATCAACAAAGAGGGTTTCGGCGGCGCGATGTGGTCATCGATCGAGGAGCTGGCCGGCTGGGCCGAGGTGGAGCGGCCGGACCTGGCCAAGTTGGCGCCGACCGGTCGGGTGGCGATCGTATTCTCGGACATCGAGGGGTCCACCGCCCTCAACGAGCGCATGGGCGACCGGGCCTGGGTGCGGCTGATCGACCACCACGACAAGCTGGTCAGCCGGTGCGTCAAGAAGCAGTCCGGGTACGTCGTGAAGAGTCAGGGTGACGGTTTCATGATCGCCTTCGCCGAGCCCGAGCAGGCGGTGCGCTGCAGCATCGACATGCAGCAGCAATTGGCCAAGGCCCCCAATGGCATTCGCGTGCGCATCGGCATTCACACCGGAAAGTCGGTGCGCCGCGGCGACGACCTGTTCGGCCGCAACGTCGCCATGGCGGCCCGCGTCGCGAGTCAGGCCGACGGCGCCGAGATCCTGGTGAGCAAAGCCGTGCGAGATGCCTTGTCCGGCTTGGGTTCCTGCGCCGACATCAGCTTCGACAGTGGCCGGACGGCAGAGCTGAAGGGCTTCACCGGAGACCACCGGCTCTACGCGGTGGACTGGCCGCTGGACTCGGCCAGCCGCTGATGTAACCGCGCGCGAATATCGTCGGCGGTATACGACTCACGTTTGCGCTGATCCCGCGCGACCAACACGCCACCGGCGACCACGCCCGCGACACCCGCCATGCCAACCCACTTCCACAAGCCACGCATGGCTCGATTCTGCCTTCCTGGACGAGCGAAGCGACGGGGAATGTTTAACTGCCCACATGACTGGTAACGCAGTGACGTTGGAGCGGGCGCTGGCCGAGACCCGGACCGGCGATATCTGGTTGTTCCGCGGGGCTTCCAAGCCCGACCGTGCCATCCAGGCACTCACGAATGCGCCCGTCAACCACGTCGGCATGACGGTCGCCATCGACGATCTGCCGCCGCTGATCTGGCACGCCGAACTCGGCGACAAACTCGAATGCCTGTGGAGCGGCAGCCACCACCGCGGCGTGCAACTCAACGACCTGCGCTCCGCCGTCGAACGGTGGGTGTACGTGTACGGGCAGCGCTGCTGGCTGCGGCAGCTGACGCCGTACGCCACCCGCGAGCAGGAAGACCTGGCACTCAAAGTGGTGGCCCGCATGGACGGCACCGCGTTCCCCACCACGGCCCGGTTGACGGGTCGGTGGTTCCGGGGGCGGGCACCGGTGATCAGCGACTACACCCGCGGAATTCCGGTGGTGCACCAGAAGGTTCGCGAAACCGCCGAGAAGGACAAGAACCGTCGACGGGCGGCCGGACTGGAGACCGCGTACTGCGCCGAGACGGTGGCCATCACCTACGAGGAGATGGGGTTGCTGGTCACCGAAAAGCGCGAGAACTATTTCGATCCGGGGTCCTTCTGGAGTGGTGATTCCCTGTCGTTGACGCCGGGATATCAGCTGGGCAGCGAGATCGAAATCCTGGCTTGACCTGCGGCCGAGAAATTCGTCGAAAAATTGTAATCGGCGTCGATTCTGTCAAGCCGGGACTAGTATTTGTGCGCAAATTCCCAGTAAATGGACAGCTTGCAGGAGGCGTCATGCGAATGAAAATCGCGCTCGTTGCACCATGGATTGCCGCGGCCGCGATCGGCGGCGCAATAAGCCTCGCTCCGATGGCCGGCGCCGACCCCGATCCCGATGTGCCTTATGGCGGAGACGAATTCGACCTGCCGCAGCAAGGCCCGAACCCCTACGACTTCGGATTCCACGAGTCGAATCACGACGAGAAGGACACCTCCGCCGGCGCCACGGACGTGCCGTACTGATTTCCGCCGAACCTGAGCTTGTGCGCGAAAGTCGGCAGCTTCTTCGCACACAAGCTCAGGTTGGAGCGCTCCGCTAAAGCAGGCGCTTCGGGTGCATGCCTTCGACCTGCCCGATGAAGGGCGGATGGATGCTGTAGCCCAGCATCCGGCGAATGTCTTCCGACACCCGGCGCACGGTGTCGCGGGTCATCGACAGCGTGAACGCCTCTTGCGGCCGCAGCCACGGCTCGCAGTACTGCGCGGTGAGGGCGAGCCGCGGACGGTCGGTGCGGTTGGCTCCGCCGCCGTGCCACAGCGTGCCCGGGAAGAACACGCACGAGCCGGCTTTCATCACGACGGGCCGGCGCTCGACGTCGTCGCCGGGCAGTCGGTCGTCCCACAGCTGACTGCCGGGCACCACATCGGTGGCGCCGTTGTCGGCGGTGAAATCATCGATGGCCCAGATGGTCGCGGCGCCCAACGCGGCCCGGGGACGCGGCAGCGGATAGAAGCCGTCGTCGGTGTGCAGCATCTGGGCCTGCTCCCCCGGCAGGATGTTGATCACCTGGAGCATCGACAGCAGATAGTTCGGCAGGAACATCCGGTCCAGTAGCGCGAGCACCCGCGGATGGTCGGCGATGACGTCACACGCCGAGGTCTTGTTCAGCACGCTGTAGATCCGCTGCGTCGAACGCCCCTCGAATCCGTTGCGGCCGTGCCGATCCAGCATCGGCGTCACCGCGGCGCGAATCTCGTCGAGCTGCGCGGGGCTGAGCAGGTCGGGCAGGATCACGTACCCGTCGCGCGCCATCGCGGCGAGGTCGGCCTCCACGAGCGCGGGATCGACCGTCGCGCCGCTGCTTTCGGTTCGGCGATACGTGCCGGCCAGATCGCCGCTCAGGTCCGCCAACGATGACACTTCAGTGCTCATTTGCCCCACTCCCGCCGAAACATAACTGAATTCTGTTATGTTCGGACTATGGCACGCGCCCCGATCGGACGTCAACAACTTCTGACCGCCGCCCGCGACGAACTGGTCCGCGGCAACGGGGTGCTCGAACTGAGCGCGCTGACGCGTCGGGCACAGCTGAGCACCGGCGCCCTCTATCACCACTTCGGCTCCAAAAGCGGTCTGCTCGCAGCGGTTTACGACGACTTCTACCACGGGCTGCGCCATGCCATCGCCGACGTGCACCTGCCCGTCGACGCCGACTGGGGTGTCCGGGAACGCGAGCGCACCCGGCGTTTCGTCGCCTATCACTTCGACGATGACCTGGCGCCGATCCTGCTCGGCCGCGCGACGCTGGACCCCGAACTCGCCGAGCTCGAAGCCGTCCACCTGCAGACCATGAGCGAGGTCGCGGCCGACAACATCCGCAGTGGACAAGCCCTCGGTCAGTTGCCCGACGACATCGACGCGGCCAGCGCCGGAGCATTCGTCATCGGCGGCCTGCGACACAGCATCGCCCAGCAGTTACGTGCCACGCCCAGGGCCGACCCGGACCTGGCAGCCGAACGGCTCTGGCACCTGACCGCCGCAGCCCTCGGCATTTCTTGACCCGCCGAGCGGCCAGTTATCGCACGCAATTTCGCCATTCTCGTGTCGTAACTGGCCACTCGGCGGACGGGATCAGACCGTCCCGCGCGCGGCCCACGCGGTGGCGGTGACGGTGAACGGCCCGGCGCCCAGTCGTTCGCGCGCAACGGTTTCCAGACTCTCGCGGGCTTCGCCGTCAAGCCGCTGCACGTAATCGCCCGCGGGGCCGACACCGAATGTGTACGGCTCCCACCACTCGTCGAAAGTCGGGTGCACAACGTGGATGGCGATGGCGTCTTCGTGCACGTCGCGCAATCCTGCGGTTTCGAAGATCTCGGTCAGGTGCCCCCGGTTCGCACCAGAAAGGAGCGCTTCGTCCTGCGCATCGGGATCGATCACGTGAACCGCATCCCAGAACGGCGCCAGCGCACCCGTGGGCCCGTCCCAGGCGCAGGCCGCGACGACGCCGCCAGGCCGGGTCACACGGGCCATCTGACTGATGCCGACCACGGGGTCCGCCATGAAGTGCACCACCAACTGCGCGAGCGAGGTATCGAAAGTATCTGCGTCATAAGGTAATTCCTCTGCCGTACCGATGCGCACATCGATGGCGGGGAAACGTTCACGAATCGCGTCGACGAACGGCGGCGACGGATCGATGGCCGACACCTCGGCTCCGACCGACAGGGCATGAGCCGTCAGCGCGCCGGGGCCGCAGCCGACGTCGAGCACCTTGCTGCCCGCGGCGATCCCGGCGAACGCGCCGAAGACCGTCGCGAGCGGCTCGGCATACCGGCCCATGTAGCGGCCATAGGCGTCTGGCGAGACGACGAAGCTCACCGGCAAATGCTAGGCCGCCTGCGGCCGCGGCGACAGTGGGCGCGACCAGGGGTTCACCGCCGGCGCTGCGACACGACCACACTGGGGGGTGGACCACCTTCAGGAAGGCAGCCATGAACGACAGCGAGGTGCGGGGTGCGCTTGCAGCCCACTGGGCAGCGTCCGACATCAACGACTTCGACGCGGAACATCGCATCTACCGATCCGATGCGGTCCTCGAATACCCGCAGTCCGGTGAACGTATCCGCGGCCGCGACAACATTCAGGCATCACGCGAAGCACAGCCCAATGCCAAGCGCTTCACGGTGCGGCGGATTGTCGGCACCGGCGATCTCTGGATCAGCGAGCTGATCATGACGTACGACGAGCACCCGTACTTCGTCGTGAGCATCGCCGAATTCGAGAACGGTGAAATCATCCGGGAAACACAGTATTTCAGCGATCCGTTCGAACCCGGGCAGTCGCGCGCCCAGTGGGTCGAACAGATGGACTGATTGACCGCTAGACCCCGAACCTGGCTTTGGCCTCGTCGGTGACCGGAGTGAACAAGTTGATCAGGTTTCCGTCGGGATCGCGGAACAGCAGCGCCCGGTTACCCCACGGCATGGTGGTCGGCTCGGTGACAACCTCGTCCAAGCGGTCGCGCAGCCGGTCATACTCAGCGTCGACGTCCGCCACGATGAACTCGATGATGGCCGTTCGGTTGGCCGCCGGCTCGGCGGAACCGGCCCCGAACAACGGGACGGTCTTGTCGCTACCGATGGCCAAAGTTCCCACCGGCGTGGGGATTTCCGCGAACAGTTCGTTGGCCCAGACCGCGTCTGATCCGGTCACCAATTCGTAGAAGCCGACCAGGCTCGGCACGTCGGCGGTGATGATGCGGGTGGAAACAAGCTTCATGGCCCGCAGGCTATCGGTGGGCACCGACAACTTCCTTGAGCGAGCGCTAGATGGTTGTCACCTCGGGACCGTCGCGGAGTTCGATATCGCGGAAGGCCCCGACGGCCGACTGATGCTGGTTGAGGCTGACGGCGATCAACCACACCGCGACGATCGCTGTCGGAGCCTCGCCGCCGATGGCGGCGCGAGCGTCGGCGAGCACGGGCCGTTCATCGGTGACCCAATCACCCAATTCAGCGGTGCCGCTGCGGACCACGATGTGGGTTTCGCGATGCCGCCAATGGTCGAGTGGGCACGGATAGGCCAGGCCCGGGGGCAGTGTCGCGCTCCACTGCCAGGTGAGGTCGCGCCCGTTG
Source organism: Mycolicibacterium llatzerense (assembly GCF_025331195.1). Taxonomy (NCBI): domain Bacteria; kingdom Bacillati; phylum Actinomycetota; class Actinomycetes; order Mycobacteriales; family Mycobacteriaceae; genus Mycobacterium; species Mycolicibacterium llatzerense. The sequence continues at coordinate 273,964 of NZ_LXOV01000018.1, forward strand.
TCGAACTCGACGGCGATGCTCACGTAGTCATGGGTGAACATCGTGTTCTCCGGCAACTCGGACGGCAGGCGGTCGACGCGCCATGACCACCGCAGACGAACCTGATCGGTCAGAGGCACCTGCACGGGGTACCGGATGATGCCGGCGGTGTCGTCGCAGTTGACCGCGATGCCGTCGGCGGAGTCCGCATAGACGTCCTCGTGCCCGAGCAATGGATGGTGCGACCAGCCGGCCGGTGGCGCGGGTGGCGCCGCAAGACGCTCGTGCTCAATCCGGCACAATCCCGAAGAGTCCAGGGGTGCAAGCTGTTTCAGTGTGCTTTCGGGGTCGCTGGCCCTCGGCCACACGACCACGACTGCGGTGAAGCCGCCGCGGATCGCACCGAACGGGATGCGGTCTGTCCGGCATTCACCGTCGGGCTGCAACTCAGCGGGTAGTCGTCCGCCGAACAACACTTCGCCGTCCCGGTCGGCGGTGAACGTGAACGTGGGACGCGCGCTCATCTGGACAGGACCGTCACCGACCCGGCAGAGCATCCCGAAACTTGGCCCGGCCCCGATGCTCCGCGGCATCATCGCGTAGGCCCGGCCCCATGCCAGCCAGGTCACGCGATCGCCCTGTTCGACCCGCACCCCGCTGGACGTCCACGGTCGACGGTTCACCGGAATGTCAACGAGGCGTTCATCTGTGGCGAGGCCGACGAAGTGACTGAGCAGTTTCGGCCCATCGACGTGGGCCCCCTCAGTAGGCGGCCGGCCACCGGCCATCGCTTTCGCGGAGGTCAGCGAATCGCGAAGCACCGCACGCACTGACGCATCTCTGAAGACGTCCACGGAAACTATTGAACGCTTCCCCATACCCGTCGCCAAGTGCATGATTGATCGACACAGGGAGGGGCGTGTTGCCGTGCCGAATCAATGGTCGGGCGTAACCATCGACTGTGTCGATCCGGTTGTGATGTCGACGTTCTGGGGACAACTGCTCGGTATCGAGCCTTCCTACGAACACGGCGACGACCCGGGCTGGGCGACCCTCGGTTCTCGGGAAGGTCCGACGCCGCGGCTCACCTTCCAGCGCGTGCCCGAGGTGAAGGCGACGAAGGTTCGCATTCACCTCGACGTCGAGGTCGAGGACATCGATGAGGGCCGTCACCATGTCGAGGACCTCGGCGGGCAATGGTCAGGGACGCGCCACGACTACGACGAGGGCGTCGTGCTGGTCATGTTCGACCCCGAGGGCCACGAGTTCTGCCTGGTGCAGTACTTCAGGGATCAGAGCGAGTTCACGAGCAGCACATAGACGAGTGTTCCCGCGCCGACGCTGAGCAGGGTCCGCCGTCCGCCCAAAAGGTGGGCCGCCACGGTAATGGCCACCGCAAATGCCGCGAACGCCAAGTGTTTTCCGTCGCCGGAGACCGAACGGAAGGTGCTCGCCGCGAGAATCACCACGATGCCGACGGGCATCCAGGCGGCCATCGTGTTGACGAAGCGCGACTTTCGCAGTGGCTGCAGGATCGCGAACGGCACGGCGCGCAACGCCAGGTTGATGGCGAAGACGGTCCCCAGCACGGCCGCCAGGTACCCCAGGTCAGGCATCGACGACCGCCTGCCGCCGGACCAACGCGTAGCGCGCGACGAGCGTGGCGATGAACAGCAGCAGCCCGACGAACAACGCCGCATGAGGCGCAACCACCACCGCGATCGAGAAGCTAAGGGCCGCAAGGAGAAGCGATGGCACGCCGTCGCGGGAGCGGCAGGCGTCGAGCGTCAGAGTGACGAACAAGGCGCACAAAGCGAATTCGAGCCCTTCGATGCGCGCGGGCAGCATCGAACCGAGCAAGACGCCCGTCAAACCGCCACCGACCCAATAGATCTGGAACGCGGCCTGCATCGAGACCAGGCGCCACGACGTCCAGCCGCGCGGGTTGGCGGCGGTCACCGCGTACGCCTCGTCGACGAGGGTGTAGACCGAATAGGCACGGGCGAACCGGTTGCGCACCACGTGCAGCGGAAACGTGAACGCGTAGAAGACGTGACGGAAGTTCACCAGGAACGCGGTCAGTGCGATGGTCGCGAGCGGGGTGGCCGCGACGATCAGGCCGATCAGCAGCAGCTCCAACGACCCGGCGAAACATGCGATGGACAGCGCCGGGGCGACCCACCACGGCAGGCCCGCCTGGACGACCAGAAGCCCGAAGGCGACGCCGATCGGATACATGCCGAGTCCGGCTGCCAGCGATGCCCGCACGCCCGCGGCGACCTCCGCTTTCCGAGACGTCACCACCAGAGCATCCATGACAACAATGATCCCAGGTCAGCAGCAGAATTTGGTTGCTACTTACTGCGCTAGCGGGCCGGTGTGAGCAATAATTGGTCATGGACAGCCTTGACACAGCAATAATCGACGTCCTGCGCGAGGATGGCCGCATCGCGAACGTCGCCCTGGCCGAACGCGTCGGGCTCACGCCGGGGCCGTGCCTGCGGCGGGTTCAACGGCTCGAGGCCGACGGCGTCATCGTCGGCTACCAGGCGCAGATCTCACCCGCGGCCGCCAATCAGAGCTTCGAGGTGCTCCTCGACGTCGAGATCACCGACTTCGACATGAAGAGCATCGAGACCTTCGAGGCCAAGATGGCCGCGTATCCCCAAGTGCTCGAACTGCATCGGCTGTTCGGGTCGCCGGACTATCTCGTCCGCGTCGCCGTCGCGGACCTGCCCGCCTACGAGCAGTTCCTGACGAGCAAGGTGCTTGCGATCCCCGGCATCCACCGCGTCTCGTCGCGGTTCCCGATGAAGACCATCAAGTCGCTGCGGCCGCTCTGACTACGTCGAGCGTGCGGTTTTACGAGGAATTCGCCGCGTTTTTCCGCGTAAACCCCCACGCTCGAACCACTTTCAGCGAGGCCTGTAATGCAGGTAGGCGACACCGTCGTCGAAAACCCGGTGCTCGACGAGGTTCAGGTCGAGCACCACATCGTCAGGCAGGGCGCGCAGACCCGCGCCCACGACCTTGGGTACGACGAAGAAGTGGAAGTCGTCGATCATGCCGGCACGGATCGCATCGGCCGCCGTAGTGGGTCCGAAGATCTCGACCGCTCCCGGTGCGTCGTCCACGATCTGGCGCAATTCGGCCAAGGTCAGTTCGGGAACGAGCCGGGCTCGACTCGTCCCGAGGTCTTCGCGCGTCAGCGTCGACGACACGGCGATCGTCTCGATGTCGCGCCACAGCCGGGCGAACTCCAATTCCTCAGGGGTGGCATCTTCGTCCGCCGGGAAATTCTCCCAATACCGCATCAGCGCAAAGGTTTTCCGGCCCAGCACCTCGGTGGAAACACCTGCGATGCGTGCGAGATGAACGGCAAATACCTCGTCACCCGGGCCGGACCAATCGAAGTCGCCGTCGGCGTCAGCGACGTAGCCGTCGAGAGACACCGTCGCGGTGAAGTTCAGAGTCCCCATGCCGGGCAACCTACTCCGCCCGACATGGAATCAGCCCTAGTGAACGAGCTTGAGCCCGACAACGCCGCCGATGATCACCGCCAAGAACACCACCTTGAGGACCGAGGTGGTCTCATCCCCGGTGGCCATCGCATAGACGACGGTGAGGACTGCGCCGATTCCCACCCAGACGGCGTAGGCGGTCCCGACCGGAAGGTCGCGCATGGCGTAGGCCAGGCCGGCCATGCTGGCGATGAGCGCAACCCCGAACACGATGCTCGGCGAGAGCCGGGTGAACCCTTCAGACTTGCCCATCGCTGTCGCCCATACCGCTTCGAGGACGCCGGAGATGACGAGAATTACCCACGACATGATGTTTCTCCCGGGCCGTCTTGTCGCACACCGGGTACGGCACCCATCGTCCGGAAGCCATCGTTAAGGCTCTGTTACCAAGTTCTCACAGGCGCAGGCGGGTGGCAATGTCAGACTGGTCACCACCGTCCGCGTGACTACGCCGAGCGTGGAGGTTTAGGAGGGATTCTCGGCGGTTTTTCCGCGCCAACCCCCACGCTCGACGGCTCAGTTGACGCCCATAATCAGACGATGATCGCCACCCGCCTGACCGATCGCCTCGGGATTGCGCACCCGATTGTTTCCGCGCCGATGGCATTGGCCGCGGGCGGTGCACTGGCCGCGGCGGTCAGCCGGGCCGGCGGGCTGGGACTAATCGGCGGCGGATACGGCGACGCCGAATGGATTCGTGCGCAATTCGCGGCGGCCGAAGCTGAGCGGGTCGGCGTCGGGTTCATCACGTGGTCGGCGCAGCGCTCGCCCAGCGTGGTGGCCGAAGCCCTCGAATTCGGCCCGGCCGCGGTGATGTTGTCGTTCGGCGACCCCGCGCTCTTCGCGGATAAGGTGAAAGATGCTGGCGCCATGCTCATTTGCCAATGCCAGAACCTCGGCCACGTCGAACGCGCAATACAGGTCGGTGCCGATGTTGTGGTCGCACAGGGCACTGAGGCCGGTGGCCACGGTTCCTTGCGCGGGACGCTGAGCCTTGTTCCTGAGGTCGCTGATTTCGTGGCCCAGCGCTCCCCCAAAACCCTGCTCCTCGCAGCCGGCGGCATCGCCGACGGGCGGGCGCTGGCCGCCTCTCTCCTCTTGGGCGCCGACGGCGTGCTGGTCGGCACGCGGCTATGGGCTTCCGACGAGGCGCTGGTACATCCACGCCACCACCAAGCGATCGTCGAATCCAACGGGGACAGCACAATTCGCACGACGACGGGCGACATCGCCCGCGGCATTGATTGGCCGGCCGAATTCACAATGCGCATGCGCCGCAACGCTTTTACCGACCGCTGGCACGGCGACGAAAAGGCATTGACAGCAAACGCCGACGTCGAGGGCCCGCGATACAGCGCCGCCTTCGCCGACGGCGATCCCGACAACGCCGGGGTCGTGTTCGGCGAAGCCGCCGGGCTCATCCACTCGATCGAACCCGCCGGCGCGATCATCGAGCGCATCGTCGACGAGGCGGCGCAGCTGCTGAAGTCCGGCGCGGACTACACGTTGGGGGCGTGACTCCACCACCTTGCGGCACCGACAGGCGTCGGCCCAGGGACGGATCGCCCCAGCGCGCTAGCTGCGGTTGGCTCTCACTGCCTCGTGGATCAATGCCTTGAACGCGTCCGCGTCCAGTTCGTCGCCTTCGTGCAGATCAATGGCGCGCCGGACTCCCGCGTCGAGACTCGCGTTGAACAACTGACTCGGGTCCTTCAGGGACGCGCCTTTGGCGAACGTCGCCTTGACCTTGTCCTTGTACGTCTCCACCGTGCAGATCAGGCCGTCCAGTGAAAACGTCGGCACACCATCAGGATTGGACGGTTTGCGCCATTTGGACTCTTCGACGACGTCAGGTTCGGCCTGTTTGATCAATGACCGCAGCTCGTCGACTCGATCGCTGCGCCAATCGCCACTCACAGCCGTCAATCTATGTCATCGAATGTGCGGAAGATTGCGAGATTTCGCGAAAATCTCGCAATCTTCTCCACTCTCGGCGCATTGCCGGGGCCTACACGTTGAAGCGGAACTCTGTGCTGGGCGTTTGCCACAGCTTATTGCGTTGGTTGCGTTAAGAATTGGCAGGTCAGGGCGTTGGCGGTGTTGGCTGTCATTTGCGGTGAACGGAGCTACTGCGGACGGTTTGCGGACGCTTGGCACCGGAGAGAGAGCGCACGCTGGCCGTACGAGGCGCGAGCCGGGCCCTCTACGGGGCACCCCCCACCCCCTCGTCCATTCCTTCGGACCGGCATCTCTCGCGAGCGGATAACCAGCGGACGTAGTTGTCAGGGTCGCAATGGGCAGATAGAACGTTGGCGCGCCATGCGCGCAACGCAACTGCGAGCGTGCGAACGTATCCGATGTGGCAAGCTCAAACCGCGCTATCGAAGGTCCATCCTCCGCACAGATTGTTGATGCCTTGCGGGCGGCGGGATGGCTGCTTGAGCAGGAAGCCGACACCGCGCTCGTCAGCCGCGGCTACGCAACTTCGGTGGGAGCAGCGTTCCCCGACCCTGACGACCCCACAAAGTCGCGAGAGATCGACGTGATGGCTTACAAGCGTCTGCATTCGGATGAAGAACTGCGCGTATCGGTCGGTATTCGCTGCCTCGTCGAATGCAAGCAAACTTCGAACCCTTACGTGTTGATCGGCAAACCGACCGACGAGTTCGAACGAACCCGACCTCGGTTAGAAGAGGTCTACAGATTCGATCAAGTCGTCATCCGACGGGAACCTATCGGAGCCAACGCAACTCGCCTGTACAACACGGACGCTCGAACGTACCTCCGCCTGAACGATCTGCGGGAAGCACCCTGGAATCATGGCTTCTTGGCCAATCAGATGACTCGACTCGAACGAAAAGCGGAGTGGATCGCTGACAATCGGGGCATCTTCGACAGCCTCGTCTACCCGCTCGCGAAGGCTACGCAGCACTACCGGAGTCAACGCCAGACCAGTCGAGTCGTTCACGACAGATCACGCGATTGGGCATCAATCCAGTTCCTCTATCCGATGGTTGTTACTTCCGCTCCGCTGTACAAGGTCGACGTCAGCGCAGAGCCGTACGAGCCCAAACTTGTTGACTGGGTGCCGATGGTTCGAGAGATTCGATCAGGCACGCTAAACGGTCGCTACGTAATCGACACAGTCCACGCAGGTGCGCTCGGCTCATACCTAGACGAACACATCGGCCCGTTCGCCGCCGATCTGCAACGCCTGGCGCAAGATGATGCTGAACGCTTCATAACCTCGGGCTACGAGGAAGGGTGAGTCAGATTCGGCGAGCTGACAGCTTCCTGACGCAACTATCATTCTCAGCGCACCGCTAACGCACGGTACACAGTTGCGCGACTGACACCGAGTGTCGCCGCGATGGTGCTCGCAGGCTCACCACTGGCGTGCATCCGCTGGGCAAGCGCGGCCTTCTGGGGGTCCAGCGCTTTGGGTCGACCGATGGTCTGTCCACGTGCACGACGGGCCTCACGGGCCGCTGAGCGCCGTTCACGACCCAACTCCAATTCGAGCTCAGCCAAGCTCGCCAAAACCCCCGCCACCATGCGGCCAGTGGCGTTCGACGTGTCGATGCCCTCGCGTAGGGACCGCAGCACAATCCCGCGCTCCCCCAGTTCGCGGATGGTGGACATGACCTCGGCGGCGTTGCGGCCCAGGCGGTCGATACCAACGACCACGATGGCATCACCCTCACGGGCGTAGTCCAACAGAGCGGCCAGGCCGGGACGTTGTTCACGGGTCGAGGTACCCGAGAGCTTGTCCGAGTAGACGCGGGCCGTATCGACACCCGCAGCGGTCAGCGCATCAACCTGTTGGTCGAGCGACTGGTGACCAGTGCTGACGCGGGCGTAGCCAAGGACGGTTCCGGTGGCTGCCGGGGCAGTGGTAGCGGGCATGCGAACAGTGTCGCAAAAGTCTCATAACAACTCAATATGAGACAAGTGTTTTGAACCAACTTCTGAGACAGTGCGAGCTGGCAGTTTCTTGTACACAACCGCTCTCGCTACCGCTGTCTCAATTCTTTAGTTTCGAGACACCGAGTGGGTCGTCGTCCATGGGCGAAACACCGAAGTCATCGCTCCGCCATCCAACCTCGCTTGCGGACCAACCTTGTCGGTCGTCTCAAGAATTGGCGTTCGCACGCTAATCCATCAGTAATGAAATAGGCTGCAAGACACTAGAGGAGGGAGCCGTATGGCGAGCACAACCTCGCGGCGTGGCATCGTCGTCGTTCGGCTAACTTTTTGGGTCACCTTCGGCGTCATCGTCGGATTACTGCCCATAATCATTGTCAGCATCCAGACGGGCATGTCTCATGAGTTCTCTATCGTCGATGTTTTGGGTAAGGGTGAACTTTTTGTCGCAGGCGCTGTGATCGCCGGCGGTGCCATTGGTGAATTGATATCAGCAGGTATCTCACGCGATTACAGTGGAACTCAGACCGGCTTCAAGGTGCTGGCGGTCTTCATTGGCTTCTTCAATCTGTTGGCGCTACTGGCGAATTCCATCGGATATACCGTGCATTCGGATCCATCGACAATCACCGGCACGTCAATAGCGTTCTTCCTCGCGGCGATTGTCCCAAGTGGGGTTACGATGGCGATGGTGGCAGCATGAATGAAATGGCCGCATCTGCGATGGCGACCGGACCGTCGACTCTCGCGTATGTGTTTGCAACTGTGAGCGTGGTCGGCACATCATTGACGACTCTATTGACCTATCTCTGGATGCGGCGTCGAGAGCGCCCCGTTTTTCAAACCACCATAAAGATTATTACTCCGCGGGGCGGCCAGATGGAGTTGGAGATTGATCCGCTCGCAAGCGATGAAGACGTTGCCCAGCGAGTCGTCCAGGCGCTACACAAATCACGGAGCGCGGATAATGTGTGAGTGGCCTAAGGGCAAGCCGGACAGAGTTACGTCGACGCAAGGTGGTCGCCGCAGCCTCAACATCCCATTTAGTCATCCTTGTAGCGCAGCCGGTCCTTTGCCCAGTCTTCGACCCACCTGTTCGTCTCGTCTCTGATCGTCTTCACGTGAGGTGTGGCGAACCATATGACAAAAGCTCCGGCTAGGGTGCCTAGCACCAACACGGGACTCTGGAAATGATCACTGTAGCCAATGACCCCTGCTGTTCCTACCGAGGTGAGCCCCTGTATCAGGTTCGATACCGAAGCAAGTTTCTCGGGCTTTGAGCCATAAATCGGCAACGGAAGCTCAAGCACGACTTCCGTCATCTTAAGGTCGTCTTCATCAGCGACGCTTAGGCCGAACTTAGAAACACTCTGCTTAACGAATATGTCGACCACTTGTCGCTCGAGCTCCGGGCCGAATAAAAAGGGAAGCATGTCGCGAGTCTTTTCAGCGCTATATGTCAACACCGAATTGAGCGCGGGCACGAAGTATTCGAACGAGCCAGACTTACCCAAGCCATAGTTCTCCACCAAGAGCTCGGCGAGCTCGCCATACACGGCACTTAGACGTTCAGCGCGAACGGATTCCAGCCGATCAAGTTCCGAGGCGAGCTGCTGCTCGATCCCTGACGCGTAGCTACTGGTTGACGAAACCAACCGCATGTCGCCATCCAACGCGGCGGCGTATATCCGACTCTTTGCGTCTTCAATGTCATTCCGCAGTTCGTCGACGGCAGCGTAGTCAAATTCAAATTCATTTGATAGCTGCTCAATCAATTCCCGATGATCCCGCTCATCACGCGTAAGTTCGACTGAATTACACCTCAGCTCAATGGGGATCGTGGTGTTCTCCAGCAGCACGGCTGTGGTCATCGACCAGGTCGTAGTCGTTCGATTATCGTGCGATAAAACAGACCCCTGCGTCATCTGCCCTCCGAGATCGATAAACTCGATAACACCAGACCACCTCGCGCTGGCAGGTCCATTTCTACAACCAACGCGGATAGCGTCGAACTTTATCAGGCAGAAGGTGTCGTCGGCCCCCATTCGCCACGCAGGACAGCGCCGTTTCGACTGGCCACAATTGGACATCCGACACCAGTTCAAAGTCCCAGACTTCCGCATGCCCGATGAGTAGCCCATACACACCGAACACGTGACGGGGGTGTATCGAACCTCGAGGACGGTTGCATCGTTACCGCTCGTCAGGCTGCCGCGAACAGGTACACGTTTTCGAAAAATTGCGGGCGAGGCAGATCCACTCCTGACGGCGGGACTTCGTCGGCTCGCCGCTAGGAGCGACCCGCGCACCCGCATCAATCATGAGGTCGAGATGAGTGACGCCCCCTGGTGCGGGAGCGTCGCCGCTGTCGAAGGCCAGCAGCTCGCCAATGAACTGCGTGAGCGACTGCCCAAAGACGCCGCCGAGACCTCAATCAAGGAATTGGCCCTGACCCGACAACACCATGAATCGTGGGAGAAACGATTCGGCGAGGTGGTCCGAAGCTGGCGACAAGACCGGAACTGGTCTCAGGATGAAGTCGCCGAACGCCTGCGGCATCAGGGGTTCGAGATGCACCAAACCACGGTCGCCAAGATCGAACGCGGAGCGCGCCCGTTGCGGGTGGCTGAGGCGGCGGCACTCGCTGAGGTGTTCGAGATGCCGATCATGGCGGTGTTCGAGCTATCACTGCCAGACGACCACACAACTCAGCTTGAGTCGCACCGCATAGAAGGAGGTTCCCCAGTTTCAGTGGACACCTGAGATAGCGGGACGGTGTCCTGCTGGAAGGATGTCGATATGTCGCGGACGCGTCGGTCGTTCACACCGGAGTTCAAGGTGGAGGCTGCTCGTCGGGTGATTGACAGGGGCCGGCCGGTCTCGGAGGTGGCCCGCGAACTGAACCTGCACGAGAGTCTGCTGGGCAAGTGGGTGCGTCAGGAGAGGGTCCGCGACGGGGTGGCCAGCGATGCCCGCCATGGGCCGCCAGAAGGCGATCTGACGGCCCGTGAACGCGCCGAATTGGTGCGGCTGCGTGCGGAACTGGCCGAGAAGGACCGAGATATCGCCTTCTTGAAAAAAGTATCGGCGTACTTTGCGGCACAGCAACATCGGTGAGTCGGTTTGAGCTCATCGCCGCGGAGTGCGCCGACCACGACATCGCCACACTGACCGAGCTCCTCGACGTCTCACGCTCGGGCTATTACGCCTGGGAAGCACGGCAGCGACGCACCGAACCCACGCCGCGGCAGCAGTGGCGCCGCGATCTCGAGGTCAAGATCCTGGCCCACTGGCAAGAATCCCGACGCACTTACGGTTCACCACGGATCACCGCCGACCTGCACGCCGCTGGGGTCTCGGTGTCGGTCAACACCGTCGCGGCGATCATGGCCGAGATGGGCATCGAAGGCATCAGCCCGCGCACCTTCAAGGTCAAAACCACAGTCGTCGACCCGGCGGCGTCTTTCCCACCCGACCGGGTGGGCCGGGTCTTCGATCAAGGCCGCCTCGATGCGGTATGGACCTCCGACATCACCTATCTGACCTGCGGTGAAGGCGATGCCTACCTGTGCGCGATCCGCGACGAGCACTCGCGACGGGTGCTGGGCTGGTCGGTGGCTGACCACATGCGCACTGAGCTCGTCGAGCAGGCGGTGGACGCGGCGGTGTTCACCCGCGGCGGGTCGGTGGCCGGCACCATCTTGCACTCGGACCGGGGCAGTCAATACACCAGTCACGACTTGGCCACAGTCTGCTCCGATCACGGCCTGCGCCGCTCTATGGGGGCCACCGGCATATGTTGGGACAACGCCGGGTCCGAATCACTGTGGTCGACGGTCAAGCACGAGTACTACAAGCGGCATGCCTTCACAACGTATGCGAATCTTGCTGCGGGACTTGACAATTACCTTCGCTACTACAACCATGACAGGCGGCATAGTTCACTGGGAATGATCTCACCTATCGACTTCGAGATCACCGCACGGATCAATCAGCAATCAAGCTAACCGTGTCCACTTTTTCAGGGGAACCCCAGAACTTGAGCAAGCGCGTAAGCGCGTCGATGAAAGTCGAGACACCCTGTACAGCATTGCCCAACACCACGCCTCTTTGTTGGCGGAGGTCGAAAAGATCATCCTGCGCATGAATGACAAAGTCAGCGGGGTGTCCGATGACTCAGAGACGTAACCGGCGCAGCAGCGTCGAGAACCGCTGGACCAAAACAATCCGCGACGCCGACGGCAATGCTCGGTCAGTACCCAGCGCCAACCATGGCAAGGGAAAGCAATGGCGCGCAAGATATGTCGATTCAGAGGGCCGCGAGCACGCAAAAGGGTTCCGTACGAAATCAGAAGGCCAGCAGTGGCTCAACAGCATCGTCGCCGCGCAGGAAACCGGCAACTACATCGACCCCAGGCTGGGCAAGGTCACATTTCACAGCTACTACCGGGAATGGTCGAAGTTGCAGATGTGGGAAACCAGCACGGTGAAAGGCATGAACTTGGCCGTGAACTCGGCAACCTTCGGCAATGTGCCGTTCGCGGATTTGAAGCCATCTCACATCGAGGCATGGGTTAAGTGGATGCGCGAGAAGCCGCTAGAGCCGTCCACGATCAAGACACGCTTCAACTATGTCCGCGCAGTTATCCGGGCGGCAATCGGCGACCGATTCCTCGCCCATGACATCTCCGCCAAGGTGACCCTGCCGCGACGCCCGAAAGCCTCAGAGGCAATGGCGATACCGACACCCACCGAGGTCGGCAAGCTCCTCAGTGAAGCGGAAGACCACTTCGCCGCCTTCGTCGCCCTCTGCGCATTCACGGGCACTCGGTTAGGTGAGGCTGCCGCTCTGCGCGTCGGAGACATCAAGTTCCTCTCCAAGGAAATTCGGATCGAACGCCAGGTCCAGAGAGCCAACGGGGGCGTTGTAGAAATTCGGCCACCCAAGTACGGATCGGTGCGCACGGTTTACGTGCCAGACGAGGTGCTGCACATCTTGAGCGAGCACATTCGCCTGCACCTGCCCGATAGCAGCCCGGACCGATGGATGTTCCCGGGCCAGGGTGAACACCCTCTCCATCAGAACTCGGTTGGTTACCTATGGCGCAAGGCACGGACGGCGGCAGGTGTCGACTACGTGCTCCACGATCTCCGGCACTTCTATGCCTCTGGACTCATCAACGAGAACTGCGACGTGGTGACGGTCCAGGGAGCACTTGGACACTCGTCGGCGACGGTCACGTTGAACACATACGCACACCTGTGGCCTAACGCCAACGACCGGACGCGAAAGGCTGCTGCCAATCTCTTCCAGGCGGCGGTTAACCCTGCTGCGGACGAACTGCGGACGGACAGCCAATAAATGCCCGATGACCTGGCCTTCTACACGTTGAAGCGGAACTCCACCACGTCACCGTCGACCATGACGTAGTCCTTGCCTTCCATCCGGACCTTGCCGGCGGCTTTGGCGGCGGCCATGGACCCGGCTTCGACGAGGTCGTTGAAGGCCACGATCTCGGCCTTGATGAAGCCCTTTTCGAAGTCGGTGTGGATGACGCCGGCTGCGCGGGGTGCGGTGTCGCCCTGGTGGATGGTCCAGGCCCGCGATTCCTTGGGGCCGGCGGTCAGGTAGGTCTGCAGCTTCAGCGTCCGAAAACCGGCGCGCGCCAACGCATCCAGGCCGCGCTCGGTCTGGCCGATGGACTCCAGCAGCTCGGCGGCGGACTCGTCGTCGAGCTCCAGCAGCTCGGCCTCGATCTTGGCGTCCAGGAACACGGCCTCGGCCGGGGCGACCATGGCGGTCAGCTCGGCCTTGCGCGCCTCGTCGGTCAGCACCGACTCGTCAGCGTTGAAGACGTACAGGAACGGCTTGACGGTCATCAGTTTCAGCTCGCGCAGGACGGACCAGTCCTTGCCCGTGGAGAACAGCGTCTTGCCCTCGTCGAAAATCGCCTGGGCGGCCACCACAGCTTCGAGGACCGGCTTGCGGTCCTTGTTGGTGCGGGCTTCCTTCTCCAGCCGCGGCAGCGCCTTTTCCAGCGTCTGCATGTCGGCGAGGATCAGCTCGGTCTCGATGACCTCGATGTCGGACTTGGGGTCGACGCGGCCGTCGACGTGCACGACGTCGTCGTCGGCGAAGGCGCGCACCACCTGACAGATGGCGTCGGCCTCGCGGATGTTGGCCAGGAACTTGTTGCCCAGGCCCGCGCCCTCGGAGGCGCCCTTGACGATGCCGGCGATGTCCACGAACGTGACGGGCGCCGGGACGGTCTTCTCGGAGCCAAAGATTTCGGCGAGCTTGTCGAGCCGCGGGTCGGGCAGCGGCACCACGCCCTCGTTGGGTTCGATCGTTGCAAACGGATAATTAGCCGCGAGCACGTCATTACGTGTCAACGCGTTGAACAGCGTCGACTTTCCGACGTTCGGCAGACCGACGATTCCCAGGTTCAGACCCACGAGTTCACTAGTTTAGGAGACGCCACACCGTCCCAACGCCCGCCTGTAGGCACTAAGGCCCAGATTGCCGGTACGGTCTAGGAGTGTCAGCAGAGCATCATGGGCCCGAAGCCGCCCTCGATCGCCGCTCGGCGCTGCCCAGCATCCCGGGAATCCCCTGGTGGGGAGGCCTTGTGCTGGCGGTCACAGCCACTGCGATCGGGTTCGCCTACGACGCCGGCACCGGTGACAAAGAACTCAGCGCTTTCTTCACGTTCTGCTACGTAGCCGGCTGTGTACTCGCCGTGCTCGGCGTGCGGCGGTCCGGGATTTTCACCGCGGTCATCCAGCCACCGCTGATCCTTTTCGTGGCCGTGCCGGGCGCGTATTTCATGTTCCACAGCGACAAGATCGCCGGCATCAAAGAGCTGCTGATCAATTGCGGGTATCCGCTGATCGAGCGCTTTCCGACGATGTTCTTCACCGCGGCCTCGGTGCTGGTGCTCGGTCTGGTCCGCTGGTTCGTCCTACCGCAGTTCCTGAGCTACGAGGAAGACGACGACGAGGCAGTCGCCGAGGCCAAGCCGCGCCGCGCCCGGCGTCAAGCCGAGGACGAAGACGCCGTCGCACCCGCCGGTCTGGCCGCGACGCTGTCGGCCAAGCTCACCAAGCTGACCACCGGCCAGACGCCCCGCAGTGCCCGGACGCGCGCCACCCCGTCGCGTGGTACGGCGGCAGAGTCGTCCCGCCGCGGTACCGCTGATCCGCAGCGCGCGCCGCGTCCGGCCCGGGCTCGTGCGCACGCCGGCGACACCGAGCTGATCGATCCCGTGCCCGGACAGCTGCGCCGGCCACAGCGGCCGGCCCGTCCCCGCCCGGCCGCCACCGATTCGTATGCCGTTCCCGACGAGCCGCGGCGTCGCCCGCGTCCGGCCGCCGAATCGCGCGAGCCGCGTCGTACCCCGCCACAGGACCGCTATGACTACCGGGAGCCGCGGGAACGGGATCGCTACGAGCGCCCGACGCAACGGCCGTCCGCGTCCGAACCGCGCCGTCGTCGCTACGCCGACGATCCGTACGAGCCCGGCGACCGTTACCAGTCCCCTGCTCGTCCGGCGCGGAGCGCGCCGCCCAGCAGTGCCCACCACCCGGTCTCGCGCGTGCGGTACCGCGGAGCGGACGACGATGCGGCGGCGGAGCCCCTCGCAGAGCGCCGCCCGCGCCGCACCTGGGACGCCGACGCCTGACGGCGTAGCCGCTTGGGTCAGCGCCCGCCCGGACCAGTGCCGGGCTGGGCCTAGTGCCGGGCCGGACGAATCTCGCGCGGCAGCGCGAACACCAGCGTCTCGTTCGCGGTGGTGACGGGCTGCACGGTGTCGTAGCCGAATTCGGCGAGTCGCTCCAGGACGCCGCGCACCAGGATCTCGGGCACCGAGGCGCCGGAGGTGACGCCGACGGTCGTGACGTTCTCCAGCCAGCCCGGGTCGATGTCCTCGGCGTAGTCGACGAGCTTGGCCGCGTTCGAGCCGGCGCCCAGCGCCACCTCGACCAGACGAACCGAGTTCGACGAGTTGCGTGAGCCGACGACGATCACCAGCTCGCACTCCGGGGCCATCGCCTTGACCGCAACCTGGCGGTTCTGGGTGGCGTAGCAGATGTCGTCGCTGGGCGGGTCCTGCAGCGTGGGGAACTTCTCCCGCAGCCGCCGCACGGTCTCCATGGTCTCGTCGACCGACAGGGTGGTCTGGGACAGCCAGATGACCTTGTTCGGATCGCGCACGGTCACCTTGTCGACGGCCTCGGGGTTGTCGACGACCTGCACGTGCTCAGGTGCCTCACCTGCGGTGCCGACGACCTCTTCGTGGCCCTCATGGCCGACGAGCAGGATGTCGTAGTCGTCGCGGGCGAAGCGCTTGGCCTCGTTGTGCACCTTCGTCACCAGCGGGCAGGTGGCGTCGATGGTCCGCAGATTGCGCGCCGCGGCTTCCTCGTGCACCGTCGGCGCGACGCCGTGGGCGGAGAACACCACGATGGCGCCCTCGGGCACCTCTTCGGTCTGCTCGACGAACACCGCCCCGGCCTTGGCCAGGGTGTCCACCACATAGCGGTTGTGCACGATCTCGTGCCGCACGTACACCGGAGCACCGTGCTTCTCCAGCGCCCGCTCGACGGTCTCGACCGCGCGGTCCACGCCCGCGCAGTAACCTCGGGGCTCGGCGAGGAGCACCCGCTTACCGGTTTTGCTCATCGCGGCTCCGGCAACCGAAACGGTGGCGCCGGGAATGCCCATGTTGATGGTCGGTGGCATATGTCGAGGGTACTGCTCAAGGGTGCGTATCACCGCTTCGCCAGAGCCAGCCGTACTCTGGCAAGCATGTCTACTGCGCCCTACGGAGTCCGGCTGCTGGTCGGCGCGGCTGCGACCGCGCTCGAGGAGACCATCCGGCTCCCCCAAACGATCCTCACCTACCCGATGACGCTGGCCAGTCAGCTCGCCCAGCTGGTCATGAAGATGCAGCAGGACCTGGCCGAACTCGTCAACAAGGGTGACGAGACCCTCGAGCAGTGGTTCCCGCCGAAGGACGAGCAGCCGGAATGGGCCACGTTCGACGAAGATCTGCTGGACGCAGCCCCGACTGACGGTGCGGCCGACACCGAGCTGCGCGACGGCGCCCGCCTCACCGAGGGCCGCTTCGCGCTGTACACCGACTCGCCGAAGGCAGCGACCAACGGCTCGGCCACCAACGGTGCCAGCACAACGACTGCGATCGAGCCGGCAATTGTGACCGACCTCGACTACGCGGCCCTGACCCTGGCCCAGCTGCGGGCCCGGCTGCCCCAGCTCAAGGTCGACGACCTCGAGGCGCTGCTCGCCTACGAGAACAACACGAAGTCCCGCGCGCCGTTCCAGACGCTGCTGGCCAACAGGATCACCCGCGCGACCGCGAAGTGATGCGGTGACAGCTGCCGAGATACCGAACTCGGCCGAGAACCCATGGCCGGTCCGGGCGGTATCCACCCGGGTGGCCAAGTACATCGACCGGCTCGGCACCATCTGGATCGAGGGCCAGCTCACCGAGCTGAAGTTGCGGCAGTCGACGGCCTGGATGGTGCTGCGCGACCCGGCCGCGGACATGTCGCTGTCGGTCAGCTGCCCCCGCGCCCTGGTCGACGACGCCCCGGTGCCGCTGTCCGAGGGCACCCAGGTGATCATGCTTGGCAAGCCGCAGTTCTACACCCGCAACGGCTCATTCTCGTTGCGCATCAGCCAGATTCGCGCAGTCGGCATCGGTGAGCTGCTGGCCCGCATCGACCGGCTGCGCCGACTGCTGGACGCCGAGGGCCTGTTCGATCCGCGACTGAAGCGTCCGATTCCGTTCCTGCCCAACACCATTGGCCTGATCACCGGCCGGGCGTCGGCCGCCGAACACGACGTCGTCTCCGTCGCCCAAAGCCGTTGGCCCGCAGTCCACTTCGATATCCGCAACACCGCAGTCCAAGGCACGAACGCGGTGCCGCAGATCGTCGAGGCCCTGCGCGCGCTGGACGCCGAACCGGCCGTCGACGTCATCGTGATCGCCCGCGGCGGCGGCAGCGTCGAGGACCTGCTGCCGTTCTCCGACGAAACCCTGTGCCGCGAGATCGCCGCCTGCACCACCCCGGTGGTCAGCGCCGTCGGGCACGAACCGGACAACCCTCTGTGCGACCTGGTCGCCGACCTGCGGGCGGCCACCCCGACCGATGCGGCCAAACGCGTCGTCCCCGACGCTGCCGCCGAGCAGGCACTGGTGACCGACCTGCGCCGGCGCAGCGCCCAGGCCCTGCGCAATTGGGTGCACCGCGAGACGCGCTTCATCGAACAGTTGCGCGGCCGTCCGGTATTGGCCCAGCCGCTACAGGCACTGGATGCGCGCGGCGAGGAGATCACCCGGGCCGTGACGGCCGCGCGTCGCGACATCCGGCGGCTCATCGCCACCGAAACCAATCACGTGGGCCACCTGTCGGCCCGGCTGGCCACCCTGGGCCCGGCCGCGACGCTGGCCCGCGGTTACGCCGTGGTGCAGAACCTATCGGCGGCCGGCACGGTCCTGCGGTCGGCACAGGATGCCCCGGCGGGAACCAGACTCCGAATCCGAGTGGCCGACGGCGCCGTCACCACCGTGAGCGAAGGAATATATGACGAACATTAGTCAGCTTGGCTACGAAAAGGCCCGCGACGAACTGATCGAGGTTGTCCGCCAACTCGAAGCGGGCGGGCTCGACCTCGATACCTCGCTCCAGCTCTGGGAAAGGGGCGAACAACTGGCAAAACGGTGCGAAGAGCATCTGGCCGGCGCCCGCAAGAAAGTCGAGGATGCGCTCGCCACGGGCGCCGACGACGAAAATTGATCGGTGCGGTAATTTTTGCAGCGCCCTGTTAACTGGAACACGTTTCAGTTATGCTCCTGCACCATGCGTGATGCTTCCCTGACCACAGACCTCGGCCGTGTGCTGGTAACCGGTGGGTCCGGCTTCGTCGGCGCCAACCTGGTGACCGAACTGCTCGACCGCGGCCACCGCGTCCGGTCCTTCGACCGCGCCCCGTCGCCGCTGCCGGAGAACCCGAACCTGGAGACGCAGGTCGGCGACATCACCAACGTTGACGACGTCGACGCCGCGGTCCTGGGCATCGACACGATCATCCACACCGCGGCGATCATCGACCTGATGGGCGGCGCGTCCGTCACCGATGAGTACCGCAACCGCAGCTTCGGCGTGAACGTCGGCGGCACCGAAAACCTGGTGAAGCTGGGCCGGGCCGCGGGCGTCAAGCGGTTCGTCTACACCGCGTCGAACAGCGTCGTGATGGGTGGCCAGGACATCCAGAACGGCGACGAGTCCATGCCGTACACCACGCGCTTCAACGACCTGTACACCGAGACCAAGGTCGCCGCAGAGAAGTTCGTGCTGTCGCAGAACGACATTGAAGGGGACGGGTCAGGCCTACTTACTTGCTCGATCCGGCCCAGTGGCATCTGGGGCCGCGGCGACCAGACCATGTTCAGGAAGGTGTTCGAGAACATCCTCGCCGGCCACGTCAAGGTGCTGGTGGGCAACAAGAACATCAAGCTGGACAACTCCTACGTGCACAACCTGATCCACGGTTTCATCCTGGCGGGCGAGCACCTGGTGCCCGGCGGCACGTCACCCGGACAGGCCTACTTCATCAACGACGGCGAACCGCTCAACATGTTCGAGTTCGCCCGTCCCGTCGTCGCCGCGTGCGGCCGCAAGCTGCCCAACTTCCGCGTCTCTGGCAAGCTCGTGCACCGCGCGATGATGGCCTGGCAGTGGCTGCACTTCAAGTTCGGCCTGCCCGAGCCGCTGATCGAGCCGCTGGCCGTGGAGCGCCTCTACCTGAACAACTACTTCTCGATCGCCAAGGCCAAGCGCGACCTGGGCTACGAGCCGCTGTTCAACACCGAGCAGGCCATGAAGGAATGCATGCCGTACTACGTCGAACTCTTCCGTCAGATGGAAGCAGCCGACACCAAGTAGCGGCCGGCCCGTCACCTTTCCCCGCGAGCAGACGTAAAACTGTCGAATTCTGTTGGAAATACGACAGTTTTGTTGGGGGCACCTCCCGCTTGCGGGGGACTGCTCGCGCTGGTTTCAGCGGTAGAGGTGCACCGGGTGCTGTGTTGATTTCTCGATGTTCGCCGAGGCTGCCAGCAGCAGATCGGTGCCGAGCGCGATGAGTGCCCGGGCCGCCGCGATCTCCTCGCCGACCAACGGCGCACTCGGGTCTTTGGGATTGCGGTAGGCATCCCCCGTCGTCGAGAGCGTGTCGTCGCGGAGCCGGGCGTGCGCGCTGGCGTGGGTGTGGACGTCATCTTCGTAGAACTCGATCTCGACGTGCCACTTGTTGGTCAGATCCTTGTCGTACATGTCGATCACCTTCCCGCTTCAAGCGTGCACCTCGGACCGCCTGATGTCGACAAACAAGGCCCTTCGCGTTGAGTTGCCAGCACACATGCAATTCACGCTCGGCCCGCGCTACCCACGCGTGCGCAGCCGGCTGGAAACGTGGCTACTACGCGGTGAATGCGCGGGGTGCGCAGACCGCCGTGAGGAACTCTGCGATGGCGTGCTCAGACAACTTCCGCACCACATCAGCTTCGGTGACGATGCCAACGAGTCGACGACCTTCGACCACCGGCAGCCGGCGCACCTGGTGCAACGCCATGACGTCCAGCATGTACAGGATGCTGGCGGTGCTGGGAACAAAGTAGACCGGCCCCTGGGCCAGCTCACCGACCAGAGTGGTGGCAGGTTCCTTCCCTGCCGCAAGGCATTTGACGGCGATATCCCGGTCGGTAACCATGCCGCGTAGATGCTCGTCGTCAGCGCAGATCGGCAGTGCGCCGATGCCCAGGTCGCGCATCCGAGTAGCGGCAGCGCTTACCGTTTCATATTCATTGACGCAGATAACGCCACTATGCATGATGTCGCGCGCGTTGGTCATCATTGTGCCCCCCGAGGCTCGGCGATAGAACACGCCCGGTGAATTCTACGCCGGCGTCACGGTTTCGTCCGAAGTTCCTCAGCACCACCAGCCAGATCAAGATCACACCAGAAACGAGCGTCTATACCGCCGGGCAACTGAACGGATGCCAAACCCGCGCCGGAATCCTTGACCCATCCGTAAAGTCGAACGGGCACAGGAAAATCCGTTTCGACCGAGGAGCTCCGCAATGCCCGACGGCAAACCCAACATCCTGGTGATCTGGGGTGACGACATCGGCATCAGCAACCTGAGCTGTTACAGCGACGGGCTGATGGGCTACCGCACCCCGAACATCGACCGCATCGCCGCCGAGGGCATGCGCTTCACCGACTCGTACGGCGAGCAAAGCTGCACCGCCGGCCGGGCGGCGTTCATCAGCGGGCAGAGCGTGTACCGCACCGGAATGAGCAAAGTCGGCATACCTGGCGTCGACATCGGTTGGGCCGCAGAGGATCCCACCATCGCCGAACTGCTCAAGCCGCTGGGCTACGCCACCGGGCAATTCGGCAAAAACCACTTCGGCGATCTGAACAAGTACCTGCCGACCGTGCACGGGTTCGACGAGTTCTACGGCAACCTGTACCACCTCAATGCCGAAGAAGAGCCCGAGCAATACGACTACCCGCACAAGGACCAGTTCCCGCTGCTGTACGAGAAAGCGTTGCCGCGCGGGGTGATGAACTGCAAGGCCACCACCGAGGTCTCGTCCGAGCCGGACGACCCGAAGTTCGGGCCGGTCGGCAAGCAGACCATCGAGGACACCGGGCCGCTCACCGCCAAGCGCATGGAGATCATCGACGACGACATCGCCGACCGCACCGTCGACTACATCAAGCGTCAGCACGATGCGGGCAACCCGTTCTTCGTGTGGTGCAACTTCACCCACATGCACCTCTACACGCATGTGAAGCCGGAGAGTCGCGGGCAGGCCGGGCTGTGGCAGTCCGAGTACCACGACGCGATGATCGACCACGACAAGAACGTCGGCACGGTGTTGGACGTCCTGGACGAACTGGGCATCGCCGACGACACCATCGTCATCTACTCCACCGACAACGGCCCGCACCGCAACACGTGGCCCGACGGCGGCACCACCCCGTTCCGCAGCGAGAAGAACACCAACTGGGAGGGCGCCTTCCGGGTACCCGAGCTGATCCGCTGGCCCGGAAAGATCAAGGCGGGCACCGTTTCCAACGACATCATCCAGCACCACGACTGGCTGCCGACGCTGTTGGCCGCCGCCGGCGACCCCGACATCGTCGAGAAGCTGAAAGTAGGGCACACGGTGAACCTGCGCGGCGCCGACATCACCTACAAAGTCCACATCGACGGGTTCAACCTGCTGCCCTATCTGACCGGCGAGGTCGAGCACAGCCCGCGGCGTGGCTTCTTCTACTTCAACGACGATGCCGAGCTGGTGGCGATGCGCTTCGAGAACTGGAAGATCGTCTTCGCCGAGCAGCGCTGCCAGGGCACGCTGCGGATTTGGGCCGAACCGTTCACACCGCTGCGCGTCCCCAAGCTGTTCAACCTGCGCACCGACCCATACGAGTACGCCGACATCACGTCGAACACGTACTACGAGTGGTTCCTGCGGCGCGACTTCTTCGCGTTCTATGCGACGGCCATGGCCGCGGCGTTCCTCGAGACGTTCAAGGAGTTCCCGCCGCGGCACCCACCGGCCAGCTTCAGCATCGATCAGATCGTCGAGAAGCTCCACCAGTTCTTGGCGGCAGATTAGGTGCTCGAATCATGGAATGACGGCCCGACGAAGGCGGCGCTCGTCGACTTCGTCGGGCGGGTCACCACCGAAGGCCCGGATTACGTTGCGCCGCAGGACCGGATTGCGGTGTTCGACAATGACGGCACGCTGTGGTGCGAGAAGCCGGCCTACATCCAGCTGGACTTCCTGGTGCGCCGGCTGGCCGCGCAGGCCGCCGCCGACCCGGCACTGACGGACCGACAGCCATACGCAGCGGCTGCGTCGGGAGATCTCGCGTGGTTCGGCGCGGCCGTCACCAAGCATTATCAGGGCGACGACAGCGATCTGAAAGTCCTTGGTGCCGGTGTCCTTTCGGCCAACGAAGCAATCAGCGTCGATGACCTCAGCGAGCGGGTGACGGGTTTCTTCGCCGAGGTCCGGCATCCGACGCTGGACCGGCCGTACACCTCATGCGGCTACGTGCCGATGATCGAGCTGCTCCGGTACCTGGAGTCGAACGGGTTCACCTGCTACATCGTCTCCGGCGGTGGACGGGACTTCATGCGGCCCGTCACCGGCAGCATGTACGGCATCCCGCCCGAGCGCGTGATCGGCAGTTCGGTTGCGCTGCAATACAAAGACGGCGACCTGTACACCACCGCCCAGCCCGAATTCCTCGACGACGGACCAGTGAAGCCGGCCCGAATCTGGAGCCGCACCGGGCGCCGTCCGATCTTCGCCGCGGGCAACTCCAACGGCGACATCGAGATGCTCGAATACTCCCACGGCTTCCGGCTGCTGGTGCTGCACGACGACGACGCACGCGAATTCGATTACGTCGCAGGGGCGGAACGGGTGCTGGAGCTGGCGAAGACCGAGGGCTGGACCGTCACGAGCATGCAGTCGGACTGGGCCGAGGTGTTCCCCCGTTGACCCAGGTCTGGATCCCCGGACAGACCACGACGCTGGGTTCGGACGAGCACTACCCCGAAGAGGCCCCGGCCCGCGAGGTCACCATCGCAGGCTTCTGGATTCAGCCGCACCAGGTGACCAATGCGGACTTCGCGGCATTCGTCGAAGACACCGGCTACGTCACCGTCGCCGAACGGCCGCTCAACCCCACCGACTATCCGGGCGCCCCGGCGGAGAATCTGCAACCCGGCTCGATGGTGTTCCGCCGCACCCCCGGCCCCGTCGACCTGCGTCATCTCAGCCAGTGGTGGACGTGGACGCCGGGCGCGTGCTGGAACCACCCGCGCGGCCCGAAGTCGTCGCTGCGGAACCGGGAGCGCCATCCCGTCGTGCATGTGGCATTCGAGGACGCTGCGGCGTACGCCGACTGGGCCGGGCTGGCCCTGCCCACCGAGGCGCAGTGGGAGGTCGCCGCCCGCGGCGGCCTGGCCCGCGCCACTTACACCTGGGGCCCCGAACCCGAGCAGCCCGGGCAGCGGCTGGCCAACTATTGGCACGGCGAGTTCCCGTACCTGCCGGACACCGGCTACGGCCAGACCACGCCGGTGGGCAGCTTCGCGGCCAACGGCTACGGCCTGTTCGACATGGCCGGCAATGTCTGGGAGTGGACCACCGACTTCTACGGCGCCACCCGCGACAGCGGGCCGTGTTGCGCCGCGGGCAGTTACGACCCTGATCAACCGGGGACGCCGGTAGCCCGCCGGGTGATCAAGGGCGGGTCGTTCCTCTGCGCGGACAGTTACTGCCTGCGCTACCGGCCGGCGGCCCGTCGTCCACAAGCCGTGGATACGGGGATGAGTCACATCGGCTTCCGGTGCGTGCGGAACGGGTGAGGTAGCCGAATCAAAGTGGATTGCGGCCGGCGAAGGCGATGACCCGCTGCGTCGGACTGGCGTCGCCACCCAATTCAACCCCCGGACCGAACAAGCCCTGAGGTTGTAGAGCGGGCACAAGTGCTGCACCCACGCCCTCTGCCAGCGCAGCCTCAGCGTCATCGAATTCGACCGTTTGTCCCACAGCGACCGCAAGATCCCAGCTATGGATGAGTGTCGAGTAGGTGATGATGCTGATCGCCTCGGCCGCCGGCATCGATCCGAGCACCGTGGTGACCGGATGCTGCCAGTCACCGATGGTGGCCCACGCACGTTGGGAACGGCCGATCGACTGCTCAGCAACCGCCAACGGGTCCGACCCCAAAATATCAGCGCCACTGAACAATTCCGCTTCCGTCGGCCCGCAGCCGCCATCGACGGCGGCCGCAAAAGCATCGATCGAGGAGATGGTGTGGCTCAGCAGCGACCGCACCGCCCATCCCGCGCACGGGCTCGACAGGTCGAGGTCCGACGCCGTCAACGTCGACACGAGACCGACCAGTCGGGCATCGGCCCCCGAGAGCAATTCAACAGGTCCCATCAAAACGCCACCTAACGTTAGTAGTTGATAGTTACCGTTATTGTTCTACGTGATAGCGCCTAACGTTGTCAACGGAGTGCTACCGTTAATTCGGTGGCAGCCACATCGAGACTGGAGCGCGCGCAGCGCGCCGGTTTTCCCGTGGCAGGAGAGCCATTGGCCGTGGATTTGGCCGACACGATCATCACGGTGACCACTCCGGCCACCGACCTGCTCGCCGACGAAGCGGCCTGCCGACTCTGGTGGGACCTCCAGCGCGACCGCCTGCCGGACACCGCGTCGGCGCCGCCGCTGCGACAGACCATCGAGTTACGCGAGGCCATTCGCGAAATCCTCGACGCCCAGATTGCCGGCACACCGCCGAGCCGTGCCGCAGTAAGTCACGTGAACCAGTCCGCCGCCGGCGTCCTCCGCACGAGGAGGCTGGTGCGCGTCCCCGCTGGATGGGCATCGGAAACCGAATACCACCCGACCACCGACCAGTCGCACCAGCTTGCTGTCGCGCTCGTAGCAGACAGCCTCATCGACTTTCTGGTCGGACCGACGTCACAGCGACTTCGCCGTTGCCAAAACCCTGCGTGCAGTATGCTTTTCGTGGCGCAGGACGCGCGCCGAAAATTCTGCACGCAAAACATCTGCGCCAATCGGATGCGTGCGGCGCGGCACTACCAGCGCCACCACTGACGGCTACCATGCCACCCTGCGTACACTGCGGCCACATTTGAATGCTGCAAGCACCAAGGGTTTTCGGCTGCTATGTTGCACGACGATGCCGACCGTGAGACAGAAGGTCAGTCCCGCAGTGGCGCAAAGGCGAAGTCGCGCAGCCCGTCTCGTGGATGTATTGCCGCAGTGAATCCGAGTTCCTGTGTGGCGCATACGGGATCGGCAACGATATGCCGGACGTCGCCGCTGCGATACTGACCGGTGACCTTGGGCGGCGGAGCGTTGCGGGCAACGCACAGCTGCTCAGCCACTTCACGAATCGCGATCGGGTGTCCGGAACACACATTGAACGCTGTGAAGCCGCCGTGGTCGTATGTCGTCGCGGCGACGTTGGCCGCGGCCACGTCGTCAACATGGACGAAGTCGCGCATCTGTCCACCGTCTTCGTAAACGTCTGGGACGGAACCATTTTCCAAGGCCGAGCGGAAGATGGCCGCCACCCCGGAGTACGGCGTATCCCGGGGCATCCCCGTGCCGTAAACATTGTGGTAGCGCAATGCGACCACCGACCCGCCCACCGCATCAGCCCAGGCCAGCGCATAGTGCTCCTGCGCCGCCTTACTTGCCGCGTAGAGGCTGCGCGGCCGCAGCGGGGCGTCCTCGCCCACCGTGCACCAATGCAACTCTTCGCCACCCCACGGACAGCGGTGCTCGAATGTGCCCGCGTCCAGGTCCTCCCGGCGGCGCGGCAACGGCTCAACCAGACCGTGTTGCGCACATTCGTAGCGCCCCTGGCCGTAGACCACCATCGACGACGCCAGCACCAGACGCCGGCAGCCCGCGGCGTACATCTGGGCCAGTAGCACCGTCGTGCCGAAGTCATTGTGACTGCCGTAGGACGGTGCGTCGGCGGCATTGACGCCCACGCCGACCACGGCAGCCTGGTGGCAGACCATGTCGATGCCCTTGAGCAGCCCGGCCAATGCCTCGGCATCGCGTACGTCCTGTATCCGGCAGCCATCGGGCGGCAGGGCACCGTCGCCATGCGCAGCGCTGAGCATGGCGTCAATGGCGACAACCTCGTGCCCGGCGGCGGTCAACGCTTTCCAGATGCGCGAACCGATGAAACCGGCGGCGCCGGTCAGGAGTACCCGCACGGCGCTGTCAGCAGCCGTCCGGGCAGACGACATCAACGAGGGCAGACGCGGCTCCGCCGTCCAGCTTTCGAACATTGCTCACCGAGCACGCGGTGAGCGGAGCCGTCGGCGTCTGGTTGATCTGCACGAGATAGCCTTCCGCTCGCAGATCGTTGATCACCGCGTCCGCCGGCGCGGCCGCTGCGACCGGAGCGAACGCCACCATCGCAAGAGCGGCTGCACCCACGCCCATGATCACTGACTTCATCACAGCACTCTTTCGTCGTCTTCCAATAGAATTCGTGTGCAACAACGCGGTCCTCACCGGCGAGAACCGCCCGCCCACGGCGTCAATACCACTGTAATGCAGTAACTTTCGTGAGATTCTTACCGATTGGTGACCATCCCGACGAGTACCCGGCCGGGCTGCGATCCCGCTGTCGATCAAGCGCCCGCGCCGCCGGCAACCGCCCTCACCGCAGCGAGAATGTCATCGATCGGCGGGATGTCGGCCGCAGTGACGGCGTGATGGGCGTAAACAATGCGTCCGTCACGGTCCACGACGAAGGTGCCGCGGCCCTGCAGAATATCCGACGTAACCTTGCCTGCGCGGCTACCCGAGCGCAGCACGCGGATCAGGCGCATCGGAGAGAACATGGCATACCGCCCGATCGAAAAGCGCTCGAGTTCAGTGGCACGCTCGAGCTCCTGCCGCGGGTCACTGAGGCAGTCGGCGGTGAGGCCGCGCTGCGCACAGGACGTGCACACTGTGTCGATGTCATCGCGATAGACGATGGCCACGCGGGCGCCTGCCGCCGCAAGTTGCTCGGCGGCCTGTTCGAGGTCGCGGGCAGCCTGTTGACAGAACGGGCACCACAACCGGTGAAACGCCACCACGGCAGGTCCCGTCGCAATCAACTCCGCGACCGTGACGTCCCCGTCCGCCGATATCACGGCGATATCGACCGGAAAACGTTCTCCGACAAAAAGATTCACTGCGCCCTCCGAACGAATGTCAAGTGAATGACTGGCGGCAGCCACACTCAAGCTTTCTGTACTCTACAGTACAACGTTGATCGCTTGATACCGTCATCGAGTGATCACCGAGCCGACGACCGACCGTGGCCGCGCGACGGTGGCCCGGATATTGGAGGCGGCATGTGTCTTGTTCGCCCGTCAAGGAGTACGGGCGACGACGCTGGATGAGATCGGCGGCGCCGCCGGTGCCGGGCGTAGCCAGCTGTACCACTTTTTCGCCGACAAGGCGGACTTGGTTTCCGACGTGGTCCGGTTCCAGGTCGACCGGGTGCTGTCCGCGGTCGAGCCGTCATTCGACAACGTCAACACAGCCGCCGATCTCCGCGCCTGGTGCACCGACGCACTCCGCGCACACACGTCTTCTGACGATCCCATCCGCTGCCCCATCGGATCGCTGGTCTACGAACTCGACCGCTCCGCCGATGGCCCGGCCCGCGCGGCGCTCAGGGCCGGGTTCGGCCGCTGGGAACAGGTCATCGCCGACGCCTTCCAACGGGTCGCCGTCGATGGCGGATTGCTTCCCGGCACCGATCCAGCTGTCCTGGCTGCTGGTCTACTCGCCGCCTATCAGGGCGGCATGTTGCTGGCGGACGTCAGTGGCGATGTCGCACCGCTGCAACACGCGCTGGATACGGCATTGGCAGCCGCCCTGGGGCCGCCGCCGAAACGAAGGCGATCCCGGTAGCACCGGTCCTACACCCTCAGCGCCAGTTGCGAAATGCGTCGATGAGCCGATGCCGGAACTCCGGGTCAAGTTCGTCGGTGCCGATCTTGCCGACGGTGGCGACGGTGCTGCGGAACTGCTGGAGGTAGTTTTCGCAGCCGTCG
Source organism: Mycolicibacterium llatzerense (assembly GCF_025331195.1). Taxonomy (NCBI): domain Bacteria; kingdom Bacillati; phylum Actinomycetota; class Actinomycetes; order Mycobacteriales; family Mycobacteriaceae; genus Mycobacterium; species Mycolicibacterium llatzerense. Next base: position 302,125 of record NZ_LXOV01000018.1, read on the forward strand.
CATTCGAGCAGGTGCATGTCAAAGCGTGCCCGGTCCTCCAGATCAAGGCTGCCGTCGAGGTAGGCAGTCACCAACTCGACAAGCTCGTTGCAGTCCATCGGGTTGGTGGTCATGCGGTATCCCTCAAATAGTCCTCGAGCACCTGCCGGACGGCGGCTCGGCCTCGGTGGAGCAAGACGCGCTGATTGGCAGCGCTGATCTCGAGCAGTTCGCAGACTTCGTCGGAGTCCAATCCCAGCATGTCACGCATCGTCACCACGACGCGCTGGCGTTCGGGAAGATTGTCGAGTCCCCGTCGCGCCACCATGATCAATTCCTTGCCGAGGACCGAACCCTCAGGGGTGTCCGGAAACGGGGCCGGCACTGCGGTCGGCAGCCAATGGCCGGGATGCGGGTCGTCGGTGCCGCGAAAGCGGGCCGGGTCGACGGTGCCACCAGTGAACGCCGTCACCGCCAGATCGGCATCCCGCCGCTCACGGATACCCCGGTTCTTGGCGATATTGATCAGAATCGCGAAAAGCCAAGTACGCAACGACGACCTGCCCTCGAACGAACCGATCCCCTTGAGCAACGCGATCCAGGTGTCTTGCACGACGTCTTCGGCGATCTCACGGGAGGGTACGTAACCCTGTGCGACCCGTAGCAGCGCCGGTGTATGCCGGTCCACGAGTTCGGCGAAAGCCGACTCGTCGCCGCGTTGCAACGCGGCGACGAGCGCACCTTCGTCACCTGCGATCCTGGTCATGATGACCGGGAGCATAGTCGCTCAGCGGTACTCCGGATTGGTGAAGTCGTACCGGCAACCGGCGTCCCATCCTGATCGCACATTGCCGTAGGCGGGGATGCCGCCGCCGGCGCGCAGCATCCGTGCCAGGTGCATCAGGTTCCACGTCATGAACGTGGTGTTGCGGTTGGTGAAGTCGTTCTCCGGCCCGCCCGAGCCCGGGTCCAGATAGGACGGGCCCGGACCCGCTTCACCGATCCAGCCGGCGTCGGCCTGCGGCGGAATGGTGTACCCGATGTGTTGCAAGGTGTAGAGCACGTTCTGCGCGCAGTGCTTGACACCGTCCTCGTTGCCGGTGATCAGGCAACCGCCGACCCGTCCGTAGTAGAGGTACTGCCCGGCGTGGTTGAGCAGATGCGAGCCGCCATAGAGCCGTTCGTGTACTTGCTTCATCACAGAACTGTTGTCGCCCAACCAGATCGGGCCGGCGAGCACCAGAATGTCAGCGGCCAGCACCTTGTCGAAGATCGCCGGCCAGTCGTCGGTCGCCCACCCGTGCTCGCGCATGTCGGGCCACACGCCGGTGGCGATGTCGTGGTCGACGGCGCGCACCACCTCGACGGCGACTCCGTTGGCTGACATGATGCGACTGCTGATGTCGATGAGACCATCGGTGTTGCTCACCTCGGGCGACCTCTTGAGTGTGCAATTGATGAACAACGCACGCAGACCTTCGAAGCCGACAGGGTTGTCAGGCACGTTCGCCCTCCCGCCCGGCATGCAGCGCGTCGGCCAGTGTCCAGGCCGCAAGGCCAAGCAGTGCAACGTCTTTGATCAGGAACTGGCCCGTCATCGACAGCGCCGGGAAGCCGCCGGCCGCCGACTCGCCGATCCCGGGCGTGGTGAACAGGAAACTGATGGTCGCAACGAACAGCCCGACCGCGACCAGGCTGCCGACAGCCGACACCTTCGGCCACCACGGCTTGACGGCAAGCAACACCGCAGTGCCAACCTCGAGCACGCCGAGCAGCGACGAGAACGTCGTCACGGAGAAGATGTCGTACAGCCAGCTCATGAACGGGCTGTGCGCGACGAGCGGCTGAATACCTTGCGCCTCATACGAAGTGAATTTCAGTAAGCCGATCCACCCGATCACGATGACAAGCCCGTAGCGAGCGAGATGGCCGGCGATTCGACTCACTATGGCCTCTGTTGTCGATGATTCAACCCGGGCCCGAATGTTCGTCGCGGTCATTGGTTTACCTCTTTCGGCTGTCTCGCGGCGGCCTGCCCGCCGACGATCACAGAACTGAGTGGGTCGCCGGCGCCCGAACGTTACGGCTGCCCGACTTCTGGCCGCGCGTACTACGGGCGTGTGGGCCGCAGGACAGGCACATCCGGCGGCCCACACGTAACGCTGGCGTCCTAGAACGCCATATCTCCGGTAACGCGAACCGCTTTCATCATCGAGCCACCCATCGGCATCGACCACGTCCCGTATGCCATCGGCGGCGCCTGATGGAGTTGCCGGTCGAGCCGCATCTGGCGGACGCTGTCCTTGAATGCCTGACTACGTGCCATGACCGCATCGGTCACCTTGTGATTACCGGGAGCACTGTTGTCCATGACCCCGGTCATCGTGTGGTCCGGACGCACTACCCAGCTGGCACGTGCGCCGTCGTGGGTTGCGGTGTACAACCCTGCGGGAGCCGCCACCGACGACGCGGTGAATTTCACCGACGCCACCCGGGGCTCGTTCATCGTCACCTCGCCGGTCAGCCTGCCGCCGTCGAACGATGCCTTCAGATTGTCGCCATACATGGACATCAGATCCATACGGCCGTCCTTTTGAGTGCCGAAAAAGTAGGCCTCGTCGTTGCTGCCGTTGGTTGCGTACGCCACCACATTTGCGCCCTCAACGGCGACAGCCATCGCCATAGTGTCGCCCCGCTCCTCGTGGACATCGGCCATGAACGTCACGGAGGCCGGCATCGCGGCGGGTGCGCCAGTAGATGCGGGCCGTTCCGTGGCACCGGTCGAACACGCGGTAATAAGTCCCAGCGCGACGATCGCGGACGATCCTGCGCGTAATGCACTGATGCGCTTTGCCATATTTGTTGAGCCTTTCGTTCGGCTGGCCGCCAAGAGCGGCGACGTGAATCAGCTGTCGGTGGGTGTGGCCCGACGGCCCGGTCGTTACGGGGAAAGTCCGCCGGCAACCGCGCGTCACAAAATCGTCAGAAAGTCCCGTCGCGCGGCGATCCGTAACGGAGTGGGCCTTCGCCAACACTCAATCGGCGAATGGGCCACGACCCCAACAACCAAACGAGGAGCGCACATCATGAGCAACACCGTCACACCGAGCTTGGGCAAAGCCGCCCGCTGGACCGTCATCGCCGGCGCCGCCGTAGCCTTCGCGGCCGCGCCGAACGCCTCGGCCAACCCACCGATCCTGCCCACACCCGGCGACGGACCTGCCAGCACCGCTGTCCAGGAGTTGCAATCCGCGGGCTACAACGTCTCGTTCAACTGGCTCGAAGGGCACCCCAACGTCCCGTTGTCCGAATGCAAGGTCACCAGCATCTCCGGCCTGCGCGTAACGATGCAGGCAGACGGCATGACACTCATGGAACCCGCGCGGTTCGACACCGCCTACGTCGATATCACCTGCCCGAACGCAAAATAGGTCTCACGCGGCGCAGCATGCCGGCCGGCATGCTGCGCCGCTACAACACGCGCTCGAACCACACCTGGTCGCGCACGGCAATCCCGTGTGATGCCGTGCCGGCCGGGTAGCCCGAGTGCGGGCCGAAGGCGTCATACACTACGCGACCGAGCCGGAATCCGCAGCGCTGGTAGAAACGTAGATTGCCAATATCTGCTGTCGCAGTGGCCAATTGGACTCGTCGGGCACCGCCGGCGCGGGCGTCATCGATCACCTGCTCGAGCAGGCGGCGCCCGACGCCGGCACCGCGGTGCGGCACAGCGACGGCCATGTTGGCCACCTCCCATGTTTCGCCGTGATCACTCACGATGACTTGGATGTGTCCGACGACTTCGACCGATCCGCGCATGGCGACCCATACGCGCCCTGCACCGACGTAGCCGTCAAGTTTGCGCTCGGAATCTTCGGCCAGCCGGAACAGATCGATGAGAGCCCGCCGGTCTCCGCCGAACGGCACGATCCTCACCGGCTCTGCAAAATCCGTGCCTGCGGTTTCACTGCTGACGCACGTTCCCTGCGCAGACACCAACTTCCAAGTACCGCTCCCATTTTCACCGCAGCCTGACGCCTGGATCGAGCCGTCAACCGGCTTTATCAACATGGCGCGGGTGTACAACAGTTGGAAGCCGCGACGTTGTGCGTTCTCTTGCGATTTGGAGCCGGGCGCCGTGGTGATCACAGCGATATCGCAACCGGCTTCCGCGGCATCGGCCAGGCGTCGTGCCAATAGGGCGTTCTGTATTCCGCGGCGACGATACGCGGGAGCGGTTGCTGCACCGGTGAATTGAGCAATGCCGTCGGTCACCATCATGCTCGCGCCACCGGCAATCACGCCGTCACACAAACCGATGTACATCGTGGCGCCGGCATCGTAGAAGTCGCGTTCGTCCCGCTCGATGACATCGTCGGAGAATTGCTCATGGAAACCCACACCCTCGTCGTCAGGATGAGCCGTGCCAGCTACCACGACATCTACCCAGGCATCGAATTCTTCTGGGCTGCATACCCGTACGTCGATCCCCGGTGAGGTCGCCACCGGTGGCACACGGTCAAGGCGCCGACCGAGGACGCACTCGTTTGCGACGAGCTGATAACCGCGGCGCGACAGCAGTAACGCGACCTCGCGGTCGGCGAGACTGGAAAGTTCTATCTGCGTGGGCGTTTCGCGTATCGCATATTCCAGCTCGATAGCGGCGAGAGCTGCCGGGTCCAGTGCACCATCGAAACCCAGTCCGACCACTTTGTTCATCGGTGAGCCAGGTTCAGCGAAACATGCCATTCCGCCACCCAGCGGAGTGGCGAATCCCGATCTGTCGCGCTGCCGGGCGGGTGCACTCGCGAGTGCAATGAGCTGCGCCTCAGCGTGTTCGATTCGGCCGGCCAGAGACGTACTGCAGAACAATGATGTGTTGCCGTCCATGGTCAGCCACCCGAGCTCTGCTTCGCGGCGGGTGGCACCCGACGACCGTCGAGCGCATCACCCAAGGTCCAGATGGCCACTCCGATGAGCACCAGATCCTTCAGCAGAAACTGGCCTGGTAGAGCGCCCAAAATCGGGATCGGGCCCGCATGCCCAACCACCAGACCCGGCGTGGTGAACAGGAAGCTCAGCGTTCCGACGAACAGCACCACCGCCATCGCGCTGCCGACGGCGGACAGCAGTGGCCACACCCGATGCAGTGCGATCAGCACCGCGGCGAGGATCTCGGCAGTACCTAGCGCCATCGCCACCGCACTGTGACTGAGCACCAGGTAGATCCAGGACATCAGCGGGTTGTGCTCAATCAGCACGTGGGCTTCCATCTTGACGAACTTGCCCACACCGATCCACGCCAGGACGAGGACCAATCCGTACCGGGCCACTGCCTGACCCAACCTGCTGACACGGCTCGATATGGCCGCGGGTTGAACAGACAACGGCTCGTCCTTCCACGATGCGATGAACGCCCACTCCGGGCGACCAATCAATAATGTACTTACTAGTACAGTAACAGTACTGTGCAGTACATTACTGGTCGGCAACCGCGCCATTCATGGACGCCACGACCGCAGCGTGCAAAGCCGCGGCAAGTTCCTGCTGATCGGGCAGCCCGTCGACTGTCGGGTACAGCCGACAGGCGATCGCTGACTGCGATTCAACCGGCGGCCACGGGTCTGCGCCATTGATCAGAATCGTTGGAGACCCGGTGAAACCCCGCCGGACTGCGCCGGCAGGGGTATCAATCACCGTGGTATGCACAGTGATGTGGCCCAATCCAAGTCGGTCAAGGGTTACCCGCAACAGCGCATTCGCAAGTGCGTGGCGCGGGCAGTCGACGGTGACCAATAGCTCTATCCGCAAGTTGGACACAAGCTCCGAGCCATTCACGAAGGTCCCATCGTACTCTCGAATTCACAGGCGGTGGGCACAGGTGCGCTCATCTCCCGGGTGGCGGAGGAGGAGGCGTCGGGCAGCATGAGTCGTCCATCATCGCGTGCAGCATCATCTCGCAACAATTGGCCATCTCCGTGGGATCCATTGGGGAATCGGTCCTTTCGACAATCCAGGTCCGGACGTGCTCCGGTACCTGACACCATCGTGAACGTTCTCCCATGATGGAAGGTCAAGGAGTCACAGATGCTCATCAGTGAAGTCGCCCGGCTCAGTGGCGTCCCCGCGAAGACATTGCGGTTCTACGAATCGCAGGGACTGCTTCCGTCACCTCGACGACTTCGCAATGGTTACCGTGACTACAGTCCGGACGTGGTGGGACGGCTGCGATTCGTCCGCAGCGCGCAAGGCGCCGGGCTGACCCTGGCCCAGGTGCGCGACATTCTGGACCTGCATGATCAAGGTCTAGCACCGTGTACCCGGGTGAATGAGCTACTGACGCAACGACTGGCAACCGTGCAGACGCAGATCAGCGAGCTGGCTGCTTTGGAGAGGAGGCTGAAGGCACTTTTGGGCCGGACCCGCGGTGACCAATCTTCATCGACAGTCGACGTGTGCTGGATCCTGGAATCTCCCGCGTGACGCTTCGATGGGTCATCGAATCGTCACCGTTTCACCGGCAGCCCACTCTTAGGCTGGCAGCCGTGAACATTCGCCGAAGGACAGCAACGGCCGCCGTCGTAGGGCTGACGCTCGTGGCCGTCGCGTTCGCGGTACCGCAACTGCACCTGGGGATCGTCACCCCACTGATCAACAGCACCCCAGCCCAGATCCGCAGTTTCGCACAGACTGCACCCATCTTCGGCTGGTGGAACGCGCACATCGGCTGGGGTACGGCACCGGCAGTGCTGATCGCAACAGCCGCGGTGCTGTGGGGACAGACGGTCGCCGCGCGATTACCGTGGCGCGCAGTACCACTGACCGCATGGACGGTGTCGTGTGCCTGGGCCTTCTCGTTGGCCATGGTCGACGGCTGGCAGCGGGGTTTCGCAGGGCGCCTGACGGCGCAGCACGAATATCTCCGGCAGGTGCCGACCATCACCGACATCCCTGAGGCATTGCGCACCTTCTCGTCCAGAATCCTCGATTACCAACCACATTCGTGGATCACACACGTTTCGGGCCACCCACCCGGTGCATTGCTGACCTTTGTGTGGCTGGATCGCATCGGGCTGGGCGGCGGCGCCTGGGCCGGCCTCTGGTGCCTGTTGATCGGGACCAGTGCCGCGGCAGCCATCGTCGTGACGCTGCGCGTCCTGTCCGGCGAGGCGACGGCCCGAGCCGCCGCACCCTTCGTTGCAGTCGCCCCGACCGCCATCTGGATTGCCGTGTCCGCCGACGGTTACTACGCCGGTGTCGCCGCCTGGGGAATCGCTCTACTGGCGCTCGCGACGCGTAACCGACACCCGACCCTCACCGGCGCCGGCGCGGGCCTGCTGCTGGGCTGGGGCATCTTCCTGAACTACGGCCTCGGCCTCATGGCGATACCGGCCGTCGCGGTGCTGATCACGGCGCCGGACCTCCGCACAGCGGTCCGGGTCCTCGCGCCCGCAGCGGTGGCGGCGCTGGCCGTGCTCGGCACCTTCGCTACGACGGGCTTCTGGTGGTTCGACGGTTATACCTTGGTACAGCAACGGTATTGGCAAGGTATCGCCTTGAACCGCCCATTCCAGTACTGGTCGTGGGCGAATCTGGCTTCTGTGGTGTGCGCCATCGGACTAGGCAGCGTTGCCGGATTGAGCCTGGCTTTCGATCGCGCCGCGCTCCGCCGCCGAAGCGGCATCCACCTGTTACTACTCGCCGCGCTGTTGGCGATCATATGTGCCGACCTGAGCATGCTGAGCAAGGCTGAGACCGAACGGATCTGGCTGCCGTTCACGGTCTGGCTGACCGCCGCCGGCGCACTACTGCCTGCGCCATCACGGCGCTGGTGGCTCGCCGCCAACGTCATCGGCGCGCTGGCCCTCAACCACCAGATTCTGACGAACTGGTAACAGCCGTCTGGCCACCAGATAGCCGGGCACACACACCCACACCACGGCCAGCGAAATCCACAGTCCGGCATGGTAATCACGATCCAGTGCGGTCATGTTGTCCAGATGCATGCCCGGCTTGTCGAAGACCGGGATCGCAAGCAGGCCAAGCACCACGGAACACAAAGCGGCCACCGCGACCGGCGCCTGCCAACTCACCGGAAGTATCCGGCGTGCCGCGAAGCCCAGTGCCACACACAGCGGGGCGAACACCACGTCGTGCACGGCGACCGCGACCAACGCCCACACTGCCATGCGCATCATGATCACCGGCGGATTCTCGAACACCAGGGTCGCGCCGTACCCGGCCAGCGCCAGCCCTGAGATCATCAGCAGCACCCGAGTGGCCCTCATTGCATCACCTCGATTCGGGACAGCCATTTCGTTTGCAACACACCGGGTCTCGACGGCGCGATGAGTCGGCATGGGTATCCGTGGTCCGGATGCAGCGTTTCCCCATTGAGCTTGAGCGCCACCAACGTCTGACCATCCCGGGCATGCCGCGCAGGCAGCACGGTGCGCGAATAGGGGCCGGGCGGCTCCAGCGAAACCATCCGCACGTCGGCATGCGGCGACCCACCCACCATGGCGATCAGGTCCGCGAGCACGACGCCGGTCCACTCGGCGTCGGCGCTCCAGCCTTCGACGCAGGCGATCGGCAGGTGGAATGTCCGCTGCGGCATGGCATTCAATTCCGCCACCGAGAACGCTCGACTGCGGGCGCCGTTGACGATGGTGAGCCGATAGGCCGGCGACGCCGCAGCCTGCAGCACGCCGGCCGCGATCGCGGTGCGGTTCACCGGAATGCCTTGCGGCCCTTTACCGGAGCGTGGCGACAGCAACGACAGCTCGCGCAACCATCCGACACTCTGCCCGGCTGTGGCCAACGTCGCGACTGCAACGGCCGCACCGGTGCCCCACAACACGCTGCGCCGCGTCGGACCAACGGCACCACCGGCCGCGACATCGCCGAGCGGTTCGCCAAGGGCCCGCCGGATGACCGGCAGCTTCACCGCGATGTGCACCAGGACCGCGCCCGCCGCGAGGTAGGCCACCGCGTAATGCGCCGTGGTGAAAAAGAATCGGAACACGTACCACTGCGCGATGTTCAGCAGCCCGGTGGACAGCTCGAACAACATCGCCCCGACCAGCACCAGGATGGAGGCGCGCTCGAGCTGTTTGGCAACACCGCCAATGATGGGACGTTCAAACAGCTTGGGCCACACCGACCACAGCTTGACCACGGTCAGCGGTATCGCCGCGATACCGGAGGCGACGTGCGTGCCCTGCGTCAGCCGGTACAGCCAGACCGGATGCGCGGGCCAGTAGAACCACGGTTGCGGATGCTGAATGAGGTGGCTGATCAACCCGGTGCCGAAACACAGCGTGACCGCGATGCCGAGCATCATCCCGACCCGCGCGGTGACGGCGGTGCTGCGCAATGTCGTGCCGCTCATCGCAACGCCAGACTCGCCAGCATCCGGTCCCCGACCGGATGCATATCGACGACCTTCAGGCCGGCGTCGCCGGCGATCCTGGGCGCACTGTCGACCCCGACCGTCGCCCACCGAAACCACGGCCCAACCGTCCGCGCCGATTCCAGTCGCACCCATCGAGTGATCACTCCAGTTGGGGCCGAGTCGAATTCGGCGATGCACAGGCCTCCGCGCCGCAGCAGATCAGCAGCTCGGCGCAGCACGCGCGTCGGGTCACCGCCCAGCCCGACGTTTCCGTCCGCCAGCAGCACGGTCTGCCAGCGGCCCATGCCGGGGAGCGGATCGAAGACATCGCGGCGCAACGCCGGAGCGCCGCTGCGCCGGGCAAGTTCGACGGCGGTGGCGGACTGGTCGACGCCGAGCGCCGGCACGCCGCGCCGGATCAGATCGGCCACCAGCCGACCTGGTCCGCACCCGAGGTCGATGGTCGGCCCGTCGCACAATGCCAGAACTGCCCGATCGAACCTTCGATCCGCCCGCCGACCGCCCAGCCAGTTGTGCACGGGCAGACGTTGCCGACTGCCGTCGTCCTGGCGGACCCAGCACCGCTCCCCTGCCAGAGCTCGCTCATACAAGTTTCCGAACACGTCACACCCCGATCGCAGCGGTCAGGCTCCGGAACCGACTGCCTTGCGGACAGCACGCGCGCACGGCGGCGATGTCGTCCATGACGTCGACATCGCGCAGTTCGACCACGAGATCCACTGCCAGGCCGGCGTTCGCCAAAGCGTCCTGTGTCCGGGCCCCGGTATCGGATTGCGACATCGGCACCATACGCAGACTGTCGGCACCTACTCCGTTGTGCAGGCCCAGCAGCCACCAGCCACCGTCGCTGGCCGGCCCCAGCACCGAATCGGCGCGAAGCAATCGAAGTGCGCACGCCGTCAGCAGCGCAGCAGTGACCTGCGGAGTGTCCATGCCGATCTGAAGCACCGGGTATCCGAGACACGCCGCATCGTGGTGCGCGTTGGCCAGGCGCTCGCCAAAATCGTTGCCACGCTGCGGAACAACGGTGAAATCCGCCAGCCGGTCCCGGATCACGGCGGCGCATCGTGCCGCGGCAAGATCTCCGGTCAACGCCACCACGCGCGCGGCGACCGGCGCCTCGGCCACCGCGTCCAGGGTGTCCAGCAGCGCGGCAGCAGCGAGATCAGCGGCTGTCTCCGCACCCAACGTGCGGGCCAACCGGGTCTTCGCCAGACCAGGTACCGGAGCCTTGGCCACCACCAGCACAGTCACGGGAACAGTCATGAAATCACCCGCCAAAAGTCCAGTGCGGCAAAGAAACTGCCACGCAACGAACCGCTCACTTTCGACTCGCCGCCGGTGCGCGGGCCATAGCTGACATCGGTTTCAACCACCTGCCAGCCCGCCTGCCCCGCACGCACCAACAGTTCCAGCGGATAGCCGAATCGACGATCCGCGATACCGAGACCCAGCAGCGCCTCGCGCCGGGCCACCCGCATGGGCGCAATGTCGTGCACCGGCAACCTGTAGCGGGTCCGCAATCGCCAACACACCACGGCGGTGCCCAGTCGGGCATGCCAGTGCCAACGTAGTCCGGGAACCGCGCGGCGCCGCCCGATGACCAGGTCGGCACCACGGTCGAGCATCGCAACCAGATACGGCAACGCCCGCGGGTCCAGCGACCCGTCGGCGTCGAGCACCGCAACCGTCGACGTCTGCGCTGCGAGCACGCCGGCATGGACCGCCGCGCCGTATCCAGGCTCCAGTTCGGTGATCACGTCGGCGCCATGGGCGCGTGCCACCGCGGCCGTGCCGTCGGTGCTGTTGTTGTCGACCACCAGAGCCCGGTATCCGTTTGGGAGGACGGCCAGAATCGCGGGCAGCGACTCGGCCTCGTTCAGACACGGCAGGATCACCGTGATCGCAGAGCTGGACATCATCCGACGGTAAAGCGGGCCGTGCGCCGCAGCCAAGGGTCAAATGATGACGAAACTGTGACATAGGCGCTGGTAGAGACCATGACCGGAGCTGTCGGCGGGCTAGGCTGTCGGGTGTGACGAGGGTACTGATCGCAGATGACGACCCCGTCGTGCGTGACGTGGTGCGCCGGTATCTGGAGCGCGATGGACACGATGTGTCGATCGCGCGTGACGGCAATGAGGCGCTGGCGCTGTTGAAGACCGAGCGCATCGACATGGCGGTGCTGGACGTCATGATGCCCGGACCCGACGGGCTGACGTTGTGCCGCAGCATGCGCCGCGGCGACGGCTACGGACTGCCGGTGATGCTGTTGACCGCGCTCGGCGAGGAAGACGACCGGATCGCCGGCTTGGAGGCCGGCGCCGACGACTACCTCACCAAACCATTCAGTCCCCGCGAGCTCGCCTTGCGTGTGCGTTCGGTGCTACGGCGGGTGCCCGCTCGAGATCTGGCTGGGCCCTTGGAGATCACGAACGGTGCGCTACAGGTGTCGACTTCCGCGCATTCGGTGACCATCAACGGCGTCGCGGTGAGCCTGACCAACCGTGAATTTGACCTGTTGGTGTTTCTGCTCACCCATCCCGGCACTGTGTACTCCCGCGACCAGCTTTTGAAACTGGTGTGGCAGTGGGATTTTGGCGATCAGTCGACGGTGACGGTGCATATCAAGCGGCTGCGCGCGAAACTTGGTGATGCCCACCGGATTCAGACGGTATGGGGGCGCGGCTATCTGTGGGGAGACGACGACCATGCCGGCAACTGACCTGTGGGAGATCATCGGTTGGGCACTGGCCTGTTCGGTTCCCGTCGTGGTAGCCGGCGGCGTGTTGATCCACCTGGCTCGCTCCTGGTCGCTGGCGGTCAGCATGGTTGCCCTGGTACTGATTCCGACCCTTGCGACCTTCACCGGCGTGCTCGGCGCCAGCGGCTTCATGATCACTGAGACTTTCGAGCGGATCGCAGTGGTGCTGGTGATCGTCGCCGTGGTGACCATTCCCGCGGCAGTGATGCTGGCCCGCTACCAAGCGCGAAGGACGGTGTGGGAACAGGAGATTCGGGCCTCCGAACGCGCCGCCGAGCAATCGCGGCGTCGGCTGGTTGCGTTTGTCAGCCACGACTTGCGCACCCCGCTGGCCGGCATTCGCGCGGTGTCTGAAGCGATCTCTGACGGCCTCGTGGACAGTGCCGAGGTACGCGCACACGCCAAACACATTGAGCAGGAATCGATTCGATTGTCCGAGATGGTCGACGACCTGTTCGAGATGTCGAAGATCAATGCCGGCGCGGTCCAACCGGCGCACGACACCGTCGCACTCGATGAGGTGGTCGATGATGTGCTGGCTGCGCACCGAATCGCCGCGGAGCGGGCCGGAGTACAGCTGGCCGCTCAGCTGCCGGCATATCCGGTCCGCGTGATCGGCAGCGACCGAGCCCTCGTTCGGGTGTTGTCCAACTTGGTCGCCAACGCCATCGCCCATACCCCGGAAGGGGGCCGCGTCGAGCTGACGCTGGGTCGCGACGCCGACGGCGCCTGGGCCCGCGTCGACGACACGGGAGTAGGCATCGACGAAGCTGATCTGGCGAGAGTGTTCGACGTCGCCTACAGGGGGTCCAACGGCCGCGTACCGCGCGCCGATTCGTCGCTGCCGAGTGGGTCCGGTTTGGGACTGGCCATCGCAGCGGGCCTGGTGCAGGCCCATCGCGGCACCTTGTCGGCCCACAACCTCGACACAGGTGCACGTTTCGAGGTGCGACTGCCACTCGCCGACGGCATATGAAGGCATATTTATCGCGCCGAGGCTTCATCGGCCTCACGGCCGCGGCCGGCCTGAGCGCCGGCCGGTCACCGTCAGCGTCGGCCGCTCCGGGCCGACCTGGCCCCATTCGGGCCGTCGCCTTCGACGCGTTTACCGTGTTTGATCGCAGGCCAATCGACAGTGCCGCCGAGGACATATTTCCTGGCGCCGGAACGACATTGATCGAAGCATGGCGAGTCCGGCAATTCGAATACACCTGGTTGCGCACCTTGTCGGGTACGTACACCGACTTCTGGACCGTCACCGAGGATGCGCTCGAATTCGCGGTACAGCAGTGCAAACTGCGGCTCAATCCCGCCGGTCGCGAACAGTTGATGGGCGCTTGGCTCAGATTGACACCATGGCCAGATGCCCCGGCTGCGGTCCGCACGTTCAAGGACCGCGGGCTACACCTCGCTTTCCTATCCGACGCCACCGTGACGATGCTTGACTCCTGGGTCACGAACGCAGGGCTGGACGATGTCTTTTGCCCACACTTGAGCACCGACCGCGTCAAAGCGTTCAAACCCGACCCCCGCGCATACCAGCTGGGCGAAGATGCATTCGGCATCCCGCGCACACAAATCGCATTCAGCGCGCACGGCGGCTGGGACGCGGCGGGCGCCGCAGCATTCGGCTACCGCACCTTTTGGGTCAATCGCAGCGACGCGCCGGCCGAACGACTGTCGGCAACCCCCGAAGCCACCGGCGTCGACCTCACTCAGTTGGTCGAGTTCGTCGACGAACGCTCCTGACTGGAACGCGAAGCGAGTACGCGCATCGGCCACAGATGTGAACAGATTATACAATCTGTTCACACCGCGGCGTCTGGGCCGGGTCCGCCGTCGATCACGCCAGGAGAAACCAGTGAGCACACAGCGCAACGCCCTCGTCGTCGGTGGGGCATCCGGTATCGGCTGGGCCACCGCCCAAGGCCTCGCCGCGCAGGGCTACCGCGTCACCATCGCCGACCGGAACGCCGAACTCGCCGAATCCCGCGCCACCGAACTCGGCGCACCGCACACGTCGGTCGTCGTCGAGGTGACCGACGAGGCCTCCGTCGCTGCCGTCTTCGAACAGGTCGGTGAGCTCGACGCCGTCGTCAGCTGCGCCGGATTCTCGACCTTCGGACTCATCGTCGACATGCCCGTCGAGGATTTCCGGGCCGTCGTCGACTGCTGTCTGACGGGCTCGTTCATCGTCGCCAAGTACGCCGGCCGCCAACTCCGCGAGGGCGGGTCGTTGGTGTGCATCTCGTCGCTCAACGGACGCCAGCCGGCCATCGGCATGAGCGCCTACAGCGCCGCCAAAGCCGGCCTGTCCATGCTGACCGAGGTGGCCGCATTGGAGTTGGGCCCCAAAGGAATTCGCGTCAACGCCGTCGCTCCCGGTTTCGTAGCCACCCCACTGACCGAAGGCGCGGCACTGATCCCCGGCGTCGTCGACGAGTACGTGGAGAACACCGCGCTGGGCCGCGCCGGCACCCCCGAGGACATCGCGAACGCCGTGCTCTTCCTGTGTTCGGAGCAATCGTCGTGGATGACGGGCGAGGTGCTCGACCTCAACGGCGGCGCGCACCTCAAGCGCTACCCCGACATCATGAGCCACCTGCTGAAGCTGGCATCCGGGTAGCGATCGGCAACAAATCCGACAGAATCACCCGCATGGACACCGATTTCACGGTCACCCAGAAGCGGGCACTCGCCATCGCGACGGTCATGGCGGTCGGGTTCGGCGCCTATTTCCTGCGGAGCCAGTTCATGCTGGTCATGGTCGCCGGGGTAGTGGCCTACCTGTTCACCCCGTTGTTCCGCCGGCTGTCGACGCGGCTGAACACCGGGTTGTCGGCCACCCTGACGCTGCTGGCCGCGCTGGTCGTGGTGGTCGTGCCGATCAGCGGGGCCGTCGCCATCGGCATCGTTCAGATCAGCAGCATGATCCGCAATGTGTCGGGCTGGGTGAACCGCACCGACATGGGGGCGCTGGGCACCCGCTCGCTACAGGCCGTCAACGACCTGCTGGCACGAATCCCGTACCTGCACGACGTGACGCTGACGAGTGAATCGCTCCAGAAATGGATCGTCACGTTCGCGCAGCGCGCCGGCGCATGGGGCCTGAACGTGCTGCAGGACGCGGCGGGCGGACTGTTCGGCGCGCTGGCCGGTGCGGTGATCTTCCTGTACGTGTTCATCTCGCTACTGGTCAACGGCGACGAGGTGGTCCTGCTGATCCGGCGGCTCAATCCGCTCGGCGAAGAGGTCACCGATCTGTACCTGGCCAAGATGGGCGCCATGGTGCGCGGGACGGTCCTCGGCCAGTTCGTCATCGCCCTGGCGCAGGGTGTGGCAGGCGCGATTTCGATCTATATCGCCGGATTCCACGACGGTTTTTTCATCTTCGCGATCCTGCTGAGTGCCCTGTCGGTGATTCCGCTGGGCGGTGGCATCGTCAGCATCCCGTTCGGCATCGGCCTGGCATTGTTCGGCAATGTCGGCGGCGGACTGTTCGTGATCCTGTTCCACATCCTGGTGGTCACCAATATCGACAATGTGCTCCGGCCGATCCTGGTGCCCCGCGCGGCCCGGTTGGATTCCGCGCTGATGCTGCTGTCGGTGTTCTCCGGCATCGCGATGTTCGGTTTCCTGGGACTGGTGATCGGCCCGGTGCTGATGATCGTCGTCGTCACCACGATCAGCGTGTATCTCGCTGTGTACAAAGGCGTTCCGCTGAGCGAACCGGAACCCGACGAACCCCGGACACCGGGGCGCCTATCCCGGCTCAGCGCCGCACTGTGGGCCCGAATGCGCGGATCGCAACCCACTACCGCAGTGGCGGTGCCTGCTGCGTCGCCTCCGCCAGCGTCCGATAGTCCACCGGCCCCGCCGACCCACTGACCGCGACCTGCGCCGGGCCGGTCGACCCGTCGAGCTTGGCGGTCCAGATCGGCTCGGTGCCCTGCTGGTCTTCGCCCGCACCCTCGTAGACCACCCAGTGCACGCCGCCCAGATCCTGGGCACCGGTCGGGTACATACCGCTGTGGATCGAGGCGACCAGCTTGTCCTCGTCGGCGTTGCTCTGCGTCAGCGCCACGAACATGCCTGCGGCGGTCAGATACCCCACCTTGGACGTCAGCGCCCGCGTCGGCTGTTTGGTGACGGGGTCAACGCGACCCGCCTCGATGCTGCCGCGGGACCCGGAATTGGCGTGCCACCCGGACGGCAGCTCGGGCACGCGGATCGGGATGTGCAGCACCGCTGCGTCGGCCTTGAGGGCGGCCGGGGCGTCGTACTGTGGCGCCGGACCCTTACCCGGCCCCTGCGGCGCGAACGAGCACATCCCGAGCATCCCGGCCAGCGCGATACAGGCCACCACCAGCGGAGCGATCGACCAGAACATGTCCCGGCCGTCCTGCAGCAGCCGGTCCTTCGCCGGGCGCGGCACCGGCACCGACTGGCCCTCGGCGACCACCTCGGGTGCGGGGAGCGGCTGGCCCTCAGGTTCCGGGGATGATGACGTCACGGTGCTCAGTATCCCAGCTCCCCGACGCGCACTGGCTAATGGGACAATCTGCGCATGACGCCTTCGCGCCGGGAAGCCCCAGACCGCAACCTCGCACTCGAACTCGTCCGGGTCACTGAAGCCGGGGCCATGGCCGCCGGCCGCTGGGTTGGCCGCGGCGACAAGGAAGGCGGTGACGGCGCGGCCGTCGACGCCATGCGTGAGCTGGTCAATTCGGTATCGATGCGCGGTGTCGTGGTCATCGGCGAGGGCGAGAAGGACCACGCCCCGATGCTCTACAACGGCGAAGAGGTCGGCAACGGCGACGGTCCCGACTGCGACTTCGCCGTCGACCCGGTCGACGGCACCACCCTGATGAGCAAGGGCATGCCCAACGCCATCTCGGTGCTGGCAGTCTCCGAGCGCGGCACCATGTTCGACCCGTCGGCCGTCTTCTACATGAACAAGATCGCCGTCGGACCCGACGCGGCCGACGTCATCGACATCACGGTGCCCATCGGCGAGAACATCCGCCGGGTCGCCAAGAAGCTCAACGAATCTGTGGCCGACGTCACGGTGTGCATCCTGGACCGGCCCCGGCACGCCCAGCTGATCAGCGAGGTCCGCGAGGCCGGCGCCCGCATCCGGCTGATCTCCGACGGCGACGTCGCCGGCGCCATCTCCGCCTGCCGCCCCGAGTCCGGCACCGACATCCTGGCCGGCATCGGCGGCACCCCCGAGGGCATCATCGCCGCGGCCGCCATCCGCTGCATGGGCGGCGCGATCCAGGCCGTCCTCGCCCCGACCGACGACGACGAGCGCCAGCGCGCCCTGGACCGCGGCTATGACCTGGACCGCGTGCTGACCACCGAAGACCTGGTCGCCGGCGACAACGTCTTCTTCTGCGCCACCGGCGTCACCGACGGCGACCTGCTCAACGGCGTGCGTTACTTCGCCGGCGGTTGCACCACCCAGTCGATCGTGATGCGCTCGAAGTCCGGCACCGTCCGGATGATCGAGGCCTACCACCGGCTCTCCAAGCTCAACGAGTACTCCGCAGTGGACTTCACCGGCGACCTGTCCGCTGCACACCCCCTGCCGTAATTCCGTTCACCTCAACAAAAGGGAGCACATGTCCGACAACGATGTCGAATACCGCATCGAGCACGACACCATGGGCGAGGTCCGGGTGCCGATCAACGCCCTGTGGCGCGCGCAGACGCAACGAGCGGTGGAGAACTTCCCGATCTCGTTCCGCGGCCTGGAGCGCACTCAGATCCGCGCGCTCGGCCTGCTGAAGGGCGCCTGCGCGCAGGTCAACAAGGACCTGGGTCTGCTGGCCGCCGACAAGGCCGACGCCATCATCGCCGCCGCCGGTGAGATCGCCGACGGTCTGCACGACGACCAGTTCCCCATCGACGTCTTCCAGACCGGTTCGGGCACCAGCTCGAACATGAACGCCAACGAGGTCATCGCCTCGATCGCGGGCCGCAACGGCGTCGAGGTCCACCCCAACGACCACGTCAACATGTCGCAGAGCTCCAACGACACCTTCCCCACCGCCACGCACATCGCGGCGACGGAAGCCGCTGTGCGCCACCTGATCCCGGCACTCGAGGTACTGCACGAGTCGCTGGCCAACAAGGCCCGCGCTTGGCGCACCGTCGTCAAGTCCGGCCGCACCCACCTCATGGACGCCGTGCCCGTCACCCTGGGCCAGGAGTTCGGCGGCTACGCCCGCCAGGTCGAGGCCGGCATCGAGCGCGTCAAGGCGACGCTGCCCCGCCTGGGTGAGCTGGCCATCGGCGGCACCGCCGTCGGCACCGGCCTGAACGCCCCCGACGGCTTCGGCGCCAAGGTGGTCGAGGTGCTGGTGAACCAGACCGGCATCGCCGAACTGCGCACCGCCGCAGACTCTTTCGAGGCGCAGGCCGCCCGCGACGGACTCGTCGAGGCCTCCGGCGCGCTGAAGACCATCGCGGTGTCGCTGACCAAGATCGCCAACGACGTGCGCTGGATGGGCTCGGGCCCGCTGACCGGCCTCGGCGAAATCCAGCTGCCGGACCTGCAGCCGGGCAGCTCGATCATGCCGGGCAAGGTGAATCCTGTTCTGCCCGAAGCGGTTACCCAGGTGGCCGCGCAGGTCATCGGCAACGACGCGGCGGTCACCGTCGGCGGTCTGTCCGGTGCCTTCGAGCTGAACGTGTACATCCCGATGATGGCGCGCAACGTGCTGGAGTCCTTCACGCTGCTGTCCAACGTGTCCCGGCTGTTCGCGTCCAAGTGCATCGACGGCCTCGTCGCCAACGAGGACCACCTGCGCACGCTGGCGGAGTCGTCGCCGTCGATCGTGACGCCGCTGAACTCGGCCATCGGCTACGAAGAAGCCGCCAAGGTGGCCAAGGAAGCCCTCAAGGAGAAGAAGACCATCCGGCAGACGGTCATCGACCGCGGCCTGATCGGCGACAACCTCTCCGAGGCCGAGCTGGACAAGCGGCTCGACGTGCTGGCCATGGCGAAGGTCCGCGACGAGCGCTAGCGCGAGGAGCCTCCAAAACAGTCGGCGATCAATTTCGCGTCGAAAATGCCCCTTCCTCGGAAGGGGGCATTTTTGTGCGCTCTGACAGAGCCCTTCTCACAACTTGGGTGAAGCCAATGTGAACAGCTCCTTACTGGACAGATGCTGCCGGGAAACGGGATTCGACCGTGTATTTGCGATCGTGTTGCAATGGCGGCCGACCTCACTGATTCGTATCGAGGTACCCGGCTGGACACCGTCCCGTGCATGACGCACGGGCGCTACCACATGCCGCACACACACGCCGTGGAGCCGATGCCCAAATCCCAGGCTGATGTCCTCAAACTGGTGACGACCTCACCGGGGCAACGGAACGCCGACGTGCTGCAAGCCAGGTTGTTCATCGAACTGCTCGAAGAAGAGCTGGGTGAGCTGCACCTGCAGCTGGCGGCAACGGAGCGCCGGGCGGCGAAACAGGGCGCCGACAAGCACCTCGAGGTGCTGCGTTCGAGGATGGCCGACATCATCGCCATGGTTGACGCAATCGTCGACCGCTTCCCCACTGCCTAGCGTTCCCTCGCGAGCAGACACAAAACTGTCCATTTCCAGGCGAAAACGACAGTTTTGTGTCTGCTCGTGGAATTACTGACCGTTGTTCGAGCCGCCGGAGTTGGCGCCCGGGATGTCGGTGATCGGGATGTTCGGCATCGGCGGCGGCGACGGCGTGTTGGGCAGCGTCGGAATCTCCGCCGGCGGAATGTCGGTGAGCCCGTTGACCGGCGGGCCGTTCTCGCGGCTGCCGTAGCTGGTGCCCGGCTCACGATGGCCGACCATGTGGCTGACCGTCACCAGGTGGTAGCCGTTGGCCTTGAGCACCGGGATGAACTGCTGCACCAGGTCGACCGTCGACGAGTAGGTGTCATGGAACAACACCACCGAATTCGGCTTGATCTGCGTCATCAGCATGTAGCGGGTGGCCGCGGTGTTGGAGTCATTGGCCCAGTCGAAAGGGATGACGTCCCAGTTGATGTCGGCCAGGCCCTGCTTCTTGGCCTCGGCGAGCACCTGGTCGTTGATCAGACCGCCCGCGGTGCGGACCAGCTTCGGCCGCTGCCCGGTGGCCTTCTCGATGGCGTCACTGGCCTTGCTGAACTGGGCCGGGATGTCCTCGGGCGGGATGGTCGTCATGTTGGGGTGTTCCCAGGTGTGCTGACCGAGTTCCATCCCGGCGTCGACGACGCGCTTGGCGCCGGCCGGGTTGGCGGCGACCTTGTTGCCGATCTCGAAGAACGTCGCCTTGGCGTCGTTGTCCTGCAGGATTTTCAGCAGCCGGTCGGTGTACGGGCTGGGACCGTCGTCGAAGGTCAGCGCGATGCACTTGTACTTGCTGCAGTCGACTTCGTCGGCCTTGGCGACATTTCCGGTCTGGCACCCGACCACGACGATCGTCACGCCGGCACACACGCCGAGGACGGTTCGCCAATAGGACCAGAACGGGCTCTCGGGTCGGCGTGGCACGGGAGAAATGCTACCGGCCGCGGCTGACTGGTCCCTGACCCCGGCGTAGTGGGGGCTAGCACTACCGCCGAATGTGCGGCTAGCGCCATGGTGCCGGAGTTTCTCGTCGAGCAGGGTTGACCACACACAACATCGGAATGAAGGGAGCATTTCATGAGTTCGACGGTTCGCGAGGATCTGATCCTGTCGCAGGCGGTGATAACCGCAGAGGTGCGGGCGCCGTTTGATCACGTCGACATCGCGCGGTGGTTGAAAACCCTCCCGACACACGAATATCAGCGGTGCGCCCCGGGCGACCACAAGGCGGCCGGCTACACCGTCGACGACGACGGAACCCCGATGTCCATCAACGTGGAGATGATCGGCACCGGATTGGTGGTGCAGCAGTACCGGTTCGAGGTCGCCGAGCCGCACTACTGCCGGATGGTTTCGCTGTCGGATGTGTTGACCCCGCTCGGATGGACCAGCACGCAGGTCATCTGGGAACTGCGGATGGAGCAGCTCGACGGTGACCGCTGCCGCTACACCAACTCGGTCACCTCGCACCCCACCGAGCATTTCTTGGAATTCATCGCCCAGCACGGGCAGACCTTCGCCGAGGCAGCCGCCGCCCGTCAGGACGCCTCCGGACGCCACTGCCGTGTCGAGACCCCGCGGTACGCCCAGAGCATCGCCCGCTGGGCGGCCGACCGCGCCGCAACCGCCGCATAGTCACCCAACCAGGCAAAGGAGACTTCGCATGCCCTCAGCAGTGCTGTTTGACCATCCCGGCGACCCCGGCGTTTTGCACTGGCAACCCGTGGACCCCGTTCTGCCCGGCCCGGGCGAGGTGGTGATCGCTGTCGAGGCCGCCGGGATCAACAACGCCGACCTGCTGCAGCGGCGCGGACGGTACCCGGTGCCGCCCGGGGCGCCGCGGCCGCTCGGGCTGGAATGCGCGGGAACCATCGTCGCGATTGGCGAGGGCGTCACCGGTTGGTCGCCGGGTGACCAGGTGTGCGCCCTGCTCGACGGCGGCGGCTACGCCGACCAGGTCGCGGTGCGCGCAACCCAGCTGATGCCGATCCCGCAAGGGCTGAGCATGATCGAAGCCGCCGCGATCCCGGAGGTGGCCTGCACGGTGTACTCCAATCTCGCGATGGTCGCCGGACTCACCCGCGGGCACAGCGTGCTCATCCACGGCGCCGGTGGCGGCATCGGCACGTTCGCCATTCAGTGGGCCGCCGCCATCGGTGCTGACGTCATCACGACCGCCGGCAGCGACGACAAGGTGCACGCCGGGCGAGACCTGGGCGCGCGCACAGCGATCAACTACCGCACCGAAGACTTCGTCGCCGCCACGCTGTCCGCCACCGGTGGTCGCGGGGTTGACTCCATCCTCGACGTGGTGGGCTCGAGCTACCTGGACCGCAACCTTGAGTGCCTCGCACCCGACGGGCACCTGGTCGTCATCGGCGGTTCCACGGAGCCCGCGATGTTGGACCTCGGCCTGCTGATGGCGAAGCGAGCCAGCGTCACCGCCACGATGCTGCGGGCCCGCCCCGCCGAGCAGAAAGCCACGATCGTCGCGGGCGTCATCCGGGAGGTACTGCCCTTGTTCGAGACAAAGGCCATCCGCCCGATGGTCGACACCGTCGTACCGCTACGCGACGCCGGGCAGGCTCACCGGTTGATGGAGTCCGGAAAGACCGTCGGCAAAGTCATCCTCGACAATCACGTCACGGCAGGGTGCCGGGGCTGATCTCCTCGAGCATCTCGGTGACCAGCGCGGCGATCGGCGACCGTTCGCTGCGCATCAGGGTGATGTGCGCGAACAGCGGGTGGCCTTTGAGCTTCTCGATCACCGCGGCGACACCGTCGTGCCGGCCGACGCGCAGGTTGTCGCGCTGGGCGACGTCGTGCGTGAGCACCACCCGCGAACCGCTGCCGAGGCGAGACAGCACCGTCAGCAGCACGTTGCGCTCCAGCGACTGCGCCTCGTCGACGATGACGAACGAGTCGTGCAGCGAGCGACCTCGAATGTGCGTGAGCGGCAACACTTCCAGCATTCCGCGGGACAGCACCTCTTCGAGCACGGCCGGGCTGGCCAGTCCTTCCAGGGTGTCGAAGACGGCCTGCGCCCACGGGCCCATCTTCTCGCTCTCGCTGCCCGGCAGGTAGCCGAGGTCTTGTCCGCCAACGGCATACAGCGGGCGGAACACCACGACCTTGCGCTGGGTGCGGCGCTCGAGCACCGCCTCCAGGCCGGCGCACAGCGCCAGCGCCGACTTGCCGGTGCCGGCCTTGCCGCCGAGTGAGACGATGCCGACGGATTCGTCGAGCAGCAGATCGAGGGCGACGCGTTGTTCGGCTGACCTTCCCCGGAGGCCGAACACTTCGCGATCACCACGGACCAGCTGCACCCGCTTCTCGGCATTGACCCGGCCGAGCGCGTGCGACGTACCGCCGAGCAACCGAATCCCGGTGTGGCACGGCAGATCCCGCGCCTCGAGAATGTCGACCTCGCCGTCGGCGAACAGCGTGTCGATGTCGTCCGGCGCGGCATCCATCTCGGTCATGCCCGTCCAGCCCGAGGTGATGACATCCTGGGCGTGGTATTCGTCGGCGATCAGACCCACCGCACCGGCCTTGACGCGCAGCGGAATGTCCTTGCTGACCAACGTGACTCGCTTGCCTTCGGCGGCAAGGTTGGCGGCGCAGGCCAGGATGCGGTGGTCGTTGGTGTCGGTGCGGAAGCCTGAGGGCAGCACCGACTGGTCGACGTGGTTCAGCTCAACCTGGAGCGAACCACCTTGTGTCCCAACGGGAATCGGTTGATCCAGCCGTCCGTGCTCCAAACGCAGGTCGTCGAACATGCGCAGCGCCTGCCGGGCGAACCATCCCAGTTCGTGGTGATGGCGTTTACCTTCCAGCTCGCTGATGACCACCAGGGGGACAACCACTTCGTGCTCGGCGAAACGCGTGCAAGCCCAAGGATCGGACAACAGCACGGAGGTATCGAGCACATAGGTACGGACCTGCGAATCAGACACGTGGCGCTCCTCGGCCCGTGCGGCCCCACACGAGTACTTCGGTGGACGCAGCGGTACCTGGACCGGGGCCGGTCCCAATCTCTAATCGGGTACCGCCCGGATAGCAGAGCAGTTCGCTAGCCATCACCGGCGACGCTACTCCCGGCTACCGCCCCACGCTGACGGCGCGCCGTGACTGTTTTGTGACGTCTAGATGAACTGAGCGAGCGACGGTTCGTCGCCCAGGCCCCACGCCTTGATGCGGTCGGAGATGACCGTACGCAGCGCCGCGGCATCGAAGATGCCGGCGTCGGCAACCACCTGGACTTTGTCCTGGTAGGCGTCGATATCCGCACCGATGACCTCGAGGCCCGCGACCCGGGCGGCGATGGCGGCGATGGTCTCGTCGCGGTGCGTCTCGAGCAGGTGGGTGACCAGGTTCGCGAAGAACTCCTCGTGCCGCTCTTCGTCACGCGCGATGCGGCCGGCCATGGCGGCGAGCACGGGCTCCTCGATCTGGGCCTGCAGGTTACGGGTGAAGACGGCGTGCGCACGCTCGAAGAACGCCATGAAGACCAGCGTCTCGATCTGGCTGAACTTGTCGGCCCGGTAGCCCTTCATGGCGTGCGCGACGCGGACGTCCTCGTTGGCCGTCGGGTCGATCTCGCGGCACACCACGAGGTAGTTGCGCAGCGCGATGGCGTGCAGGTGCTCCTCGGCGGTCCAGCGGCCCAGCCAGCGGCCCCACTTCTCTTCGAGGATGAAGTGCTCGACCAGCTCACGGTGGTAGCCCGCGAGGTTGTCCTTGGTGATGAGCAGGATTTCCAGCGCATCGGTGACCGGCTTGGGCAGCGTGACGCTCGAGGCATCCCAGTCGGTGCCACCGAGGAAGGCGAAGTTCTCGCCCTGCTCGAACGGCACGTAGTCGTGGGCGTACCAGGCTTCCTCGGTCCCGAGGTGCCGGGACAGCTCGTGGCCCACGACGGGATCGAGCTCAAGGGTCAGCGCGTTCGCAACGGGTTTCGCAGCCATGAAAGTAACTGTAACCCGAGTACACATGTTTTTGAAATCAGCCTCGCCGAACGAACGTGGGGCCTATGACCGAAATCTCGCGATTTCTGCGGCCACAGGCCCCACGTTCGGCGTCAGGGCGTCAGAGCGTCAGACCCGGGTACAGCGGGTTGGCGTCCAGCATCTCGGCCGAGGCCGCGCGGACGCGGTCGGCGGTGCCGTCGGCCAGCGTGTACTTGGCCTTGGACGGCCCATTCGACGCAGCGGTCGGCTGGGTGTTCGACAGCACGTCCACCACCAGCTCGGCGACCTTGTCGAACTCGTCGGCGCCGAAACCACGCGTGGTCAGTGCCGGGGTGCCAAAGCGGATGCCGCTGGAGTACCAGGCGCCGTTCGGGTCGTTCGGGATCGAGTTGCGGTTGGTGACCACACCGGCGTCCAGCAGCGCGGACTCGGCCTGCCGGCCCGTGAGCCCGAAGGACTGCACGTCCAGCAGCACCAGGTGGTTGTCGGTGCCGCCGGTGACCAGCGTCGCGCCACGCTTGAGGAAGCCGTCAGCCAGCGACTTGGCGTTGTCGGCGACGTTCTGGGCGTAGGTCTGGAACTCGGGCTGGCGGGCCTCGGCCAGCGCGACGGCCTTGGCGGCCATCACGTGCGACAGCGGGCCGCCGAGCACCATCGGGCAGCCCTTGTCGACGGCCGGGGCGTATTCCTCGGTCGCCAGCACCAGGCCACCGCGCGGACCGCGCAGCGACTTGTGCGTCGTCGTGGTGGTGACGTGGGCATGCGGCACCGGGTTCTCGTCGCCGGTGAACACCTTGCCCGCGACCAGACCGGCGAAGTGCGCCATGTCGACCATCAGGGTGGCGCCGACCTCGTCGGCGATCTCGCGCATCTTGGCGAAGTTCACGCGGCGCGGGTAGGCCGAGTAGCCGGCGACCAGCACCAGCGGCTTGAACTCGCGGGCGGCAGCGGCGACGGCGTCGTAGTCGATGAGGCCGGTCTGCGCATCGGTGCCGTAGCTGCGCTGGTGGAACATCTTGCCCGAGATGTTCGGGCGGAAACCGTGGGTGAGGTGGCCGCCGGTGTCCAGCGACATGCCCAGCAGGCGCTGGTTGCCCAGCTTGCTGCGCAGCTTCTCCCAGTCTTCCTCGGACAGGTCGTTGACGTGCTTGGCGCCCAGCTCGGCGAGGCCGGGGGCCTCGATGCGGGTGGCCAGGATGGCCCAGAACGCGACCAGGTTGGCGTCGATACCCGAGTGCGGCTGCGCGTAGGCGTACGGGGCGCCGAACAGCTCACGGGCGTGCTCGGCGGCCAGCGCCTCGACGGTGTCGACGTTCTGGCAGGCGGCGTAGAACCGGTGCCCGACGGTGCCCTCGGCGTACTTGTCGGAGAACCAGGTGCCCATGGTCAGCAGCACGGCGGGCGACGCGTAGTTCTCGCTGGCGATCAGCTTCAGCGAACTGCGTTGATCCTCAAGCTCTTTCCGGGTCGCCGCGGCGACGCGGGGCTCGACCTGCTCGATGACCCGCAGCGCCGCCTGGTAGGCCTCGCTGGCGGTGGCGGCGTAGCCGGCACCCAGGCCGGACTTGGACACGGAAGCGTCTGCGGTCATGCGTTCAGAATAGTGCGCTGGTCTCTGCGCTCCTGCCCCAGGATGGCTAGCCCGTGGGCGGGTACGGCGGCTGCACAGCGGCGAGACCTTTGGTGAGCTTGGAGAACAGCACGCACCACGCGACCGGCCCAGCGATGATGCAGCCCCACCAGAGCAGCCCGCTCACTGTTTCCGACCAGGACGGCTCACCGAGCAGTTTCATCAGGATCGACGGATAGGTAGGACCGTCACCGCCATCGGGAGCGAACAACCCGAAGCCGAACATCGCCGACCATAAGGCGACCTGTGCGCGCGTCTGCCCGACTGTGAGGTCCCGCCCGGGTAGCCGGCGAATCATCCTGGTGGTCGCCAACAGACACGCCAGGAGAAGAGGCGAGAAGAAGATCGTGAACAGCGCTATCCAGCCCAGCGGCACGAAAAGTCCCCGCCCGATCGCCATCCACGCCACCAACAGGATGTTGAGTGGCATGGCGCTGCCCGCGCTGTCCCGCGGCAGGGTCGACACCGTCCGGGCCTAATTCCGCAAGGACGACGGGATCAGCGGCTCGTCGAGCAGGCGGCCGAACCGCGCGGTGAGGGTGACGTCGTCAGGCCGGGCATCGAGCCAGCCCCGCAGCAGCCGGTAACCCTCGACATACGTCGACGTGTAGGCGCGCCACAACGGCGACGACAGGAACCGCATGGACTGCCGCGCCCGCTCGGGGCTGGTCAGCAGCCAGCGCTGCAGGAAGGCGACGACGTCGTCGGCGTCGCGATGTTCGTCGTGCAGCATCAGCGCGGCGTCCTGACGGACGTCGGCCAGCGCGGCGCTCGCCGCGGAGATCGCCTCGGCACGTTCGCCGTCGAAACGCAGGCCCAGGTCGGCGTAGATTTCGGCGGCCCAGCTGCCCCAATTGTCGGGCACCGCCGCGTGCAGCGCCAGGTCCGCAAGGCCCTCGGCCATCAGGCACTGCGGGGTGTTGACCAGGAAGATCGTCTGCTCGGCCT
Source organism: Mycolicibacterium llatzerense (assembly GCF_025331195.1). NCBI lineage: Bacteria > Bacillati > Actinomycetota > Actinomycetes > Mycobacteriales > Mycobacteriaceae > Mycobacterium > Mycolicibacterium llatzerense. Next base: position 329,435 of record NZ_LXOV01000018.1, read on the forward strand.
GGCCGCCCAGCTCGACGAGGCCGGCTTCCTTGCGGCAGTGCTCGGTGTGGTGACCCGGGTACGACTCGTGCGCCACCAGCCGCGGCAGGTTCGACATCTGCTGCTTGAGGTCGGCGTTGACCGCGACCGTCGATCGGAAATTGCCCTCGTAGTAGTTGAAGCCCGACCACGGCTTGTCGGTGACGATCTCGTAGTTGATCGTCTCGGTGTCGGGCAGCGGGAAGTCCGCCCGGACGCGGTCGCGCAGCGCCGAGGAGAACGCGTAGATGCACTCCTCGAGCCGCTCGGGCGGAATCTCCTCGCCGGATCGGTGGGCCTGCATGCGCTCGACCAGCGGGCCGCTGCCGCCCAGCGCCTCGTCCAGCGCGCGGTGCGCCTCGCGGTACCGGTCCTCGTCGCCTTTTGCGATCGAGACGTCGAAGTAGTCGCGGACCTCGTCGACGAAGCCGACGTCCTCCCCCGCGAACTTGCGCCCCGCACAGTCCAGGGCCCGCAGATGGGCCTTGAGATAGTCCGCCCGCTGCGGGTTCAGGCCGGAGCCGTCGACCTCGCCGTGTAGGCGGCGCGCCTGCCGGGCCAGCGCCGCGGGGTCCGGCGCGGCCTCGTCGGCGACCGCGGCCCGCAGCGCGGGGTCCCCGGTGAAGGAGTCGACGTAGCCCTCCTCGATGCGGTCGAACCGCAGACCGAGCAGCAGGTATTCGCGGATCAAGCCGTCGGCGGCGGTATCGGTAACCGGCATCGGGATGTGCCCAGTGCTCATATCCGCCACGTTAGCCGGTACCCCCGCGTTCACCGCGCGGCAATTGCTGCAAGACTGGGCGCATGCCGCGGCCGAGCGAGCCGAGTCCCTACGTCGAGTTCGACAGGCGCCAATGGCGCGCGCTGCGTATGGCGACTCCCCTGAAACTCACTGCTCATGAACTGCTGGGCCTGCGCGGTATGGGCGAGCAACTCGACCTGCTGGAAGTCGAAGAGGTCTATCTGCCGCTGGCCCGTCTGATCCACCTTCAGGTCGCCGCCCGGCAGCGCCTCTTCGCGGCCACCTCCGAGTTCCTCGGCGAGCCCCAACAGAGCCCGGACCGGCCGGTGCCGTTCATCATCGGCGTGGCCGGCAGCGTCGCCGTCGGCAAGTCGACCACCGCCCGTGTGCTGCAGGCGCTGCTCGCCCGGTTCGGCCACCACCCGCGCGTCGACCTGGTGACCACCGACGGCTTCCTGTACCCGAACGCCGAGCTGATGCGGCGAAAGATCATGCACCGCAAGGGCTTTCCGGAAAGCTATGACCGTCGTGCGCTGATGCGCTTCGTCACCGCAGTCAAGTCGGGCGCCGATCAGGCGTCCGCCCCGGTGTACTCGCACCTGATCTACGACATCGTGCCCGGTGAGAAGGTCGTCGTCCGGCATCCCGACATCCTGATCATCGAGGGACTCAACGTCCTGCAGACCGGGCCGGCCCTGATGATCTCGGACCTGTTCGACTTCTCGGTGTACGTCGACGCCCGCATCGAGGACATCGAGCAGTGGTACGTGTCGCGGTTCCTGGCGATGCGCGCGGGCGCGTTCGCCAATCCACAGTCGCACTTCCACCACTACTCGACACTGACCGACGAGCAGGCGATCTTCGCCGCCCGCGACATCTGGCAGTCCATCAACCTGCCCAACTTGATCCACAACATCCTGCCGACCCGGCCGCGCGCCACCCTGGTGCTGCGCAAAGACGCCGACCACGCCATCAACCGGCTGCGTCTCCGCAAGCTCTAGGCCCAATCCCGCGAGCGACCGTGTTTGTACGGCGACACGCGGTTCTCGGCGTGCATTTTGAGCCCCTTCGCGGCGGGCGAGCGGGCGATCAGCACACCTGGATCAGCACCCTGCACGCGCGTCTGACGCCATCGCCGAACGCAACTGGGTGGCGGAAAATCGACCCACGATCCGCCCTGCGGTTGCGTTCGAGGCCGGGTAGGCCCGGGGCCCACAGGGGCATGATTTGTGGGGTCAGATCCGGCGCAAGCCGATGTACTGGACGCCGCCGATGACCGCGGTGTACGCGGCGCCGCCGAACAGCAGCACGTAGCCCCACCCGGTCAGCGGCCAGACTCCGGCTACGGCGAGCCCGGCCGAGCCGACGGTGTACAGCGCATTGGCACTGATGGTGGCAATCCCGCCGGGACGTATCCGATCCAGACCCGCCAGCCAATACACCACAACGCCGTACGCCAGGAAGCCCAGCCCGAGCCCCAACTGCACCTCCGTGGGCACGCCGGTCAGTGCCGCCAACCACGCCGCGACTGCGACGAATGGGAGGCCGGCGATGCCGACCAGCACCGCATCCAGCCGCATGGCGAAGCGCAGCAGTCCGTCCGAGCGGGCGAGGACGGGTGACGGGATTGTGGCCATGAATCCTCTTTCTGGAGAGCCGAATTGTGCACGATCTTCCGCGGCAGGCGCGGAAAATCGTGCACAAATCCCCGGTGGTCAGGCGCGGCGGACACCCTGGTACTGCAGCTCGGCCATCGCCAGTGTGTAGACGGCGCTGACGATCATCATGGCCACGCCCGTCGTCGTCAGCGGCCAGACGTCGTCGACGATGGCCAGAATCGCGGCGATGGTGAAGACCACGTTGGCGATCGCGACGGCGATGCCGGGACGGCGCACCGCCGCCATGGTCGACAGCCCGTAGACGACGGCACCGTAGCCGACGAGGACCGCGGCCAACACGTAGACGGCCGACTGCGGGATACCCGACTCCGCCGCCACGGCGCCGGCCGAGGCCGCCATGATGACGCCTGCGGCGCCGCTGATGAGCGCATCGGCCCGCAGGGCCAGGCGAAGCAGGCGGTCGGACCGGACGCGGACGGGAGAGGTGATGGTGGTCATGGATTTTCCTTTCGGGTTGGTTGTCGAGTGGCCACTTATGGCGCGGTTTTCGGCGAAATCCGGGCCATAAGTGGCCACTCGGCGTACTCGGGAAGGCCGGTGCGGGGACGTCGACTGCAACCTCTTTCAGTGACGCCCCCGCCCGGCGGGGAGGGAGTCACGCCAGACGACGCACTCCGAGGTATTGCAGCCAGGCGCAGCCCAGGCCGACGGCCATGATCGCCAGCACCAGGACGTTGCCTGCCGCGGTCAGCGGGAGCACCCCCGAGGCCAGCACCCCGAGCACCGCGACGGTGCCGACCAGGTTGCCGATCAGCACGCCGGTCCCGACGCGCCGAATCCGGGGCACCGCGGCCAGGACGTACAGAGCAAACCCCCAGACGACCAACACGGCGCCGATGATCCATTCGGACGTCGCCGACAGCCCCGACAACCGGGACAGCGGATCAGCGGTGAAAGCCATCAGCAGGCCGGTCAGCGAGCACAGCGTGCCGTCGACCCGGAGGGCGAAACGGAGCAGGGAATCGGAACTGTCGGACAGTGGTCGGGTGTGGAGTCCTGGGTTGATGGCGGTCATGGCGGTCGCTCCCTTGCGGTGCCGGTGTGGGGACACCCATGACATTGCCCGGACCGTGCTGCTTGGTCTGCACCAAATGCTGCCGAATACTGCCAGGCACTGCCAACCGCAGGTCAGCGCCCTGCGGGGCCTAACTCGACGTTGATACCGGAGTACCGCGCAAGTCGGCGGCGATCACCCGGGCGGCTGCGTTCTGCCAGTTGTGCAGCGACCGCTGCGGCACTTCGGTGACGAACCACTGCCAGGCCTGGCGGGCCACCGGGTCCAGCCCGGAGGCGGTGGCGTTCTGCGCGTAGGCCCGGACGCCGACGACGTACGGGAAGTACAGCGAGTTGTAGTGGCGCCACTGCTCGGTGGTGCCGAAGTCGCCGGCGTCGCGCGGCTTGAGCGCCGCGATGCGATCGGCCAGCAAATCCTTGAGTTCGTTGGCGCGCTCCAGCGGCTGGTCGGGTGCGCCGCGCCGGGCCAGCCGGTCGTCGATCACCGGCAGGGTCGTCAGCGGCGATGCGACGAGCTTCGAGAGGTCGGCGTAGTGGCCGAGGGCGCGTCGGGTCAGGCGGACGAAAGTCTCGTCATCGACGTGGTCCAGCGGATTGGTGGCGCGCAGCGGCAGCGCCGCCTCGGTGCGACGCAGTGCGGCGCGGTCGGCCCGCAGATCCGGTTCGCGGGCGAACGCCAGCCGGTCCAGCAGCCCCGACAACGGGTCGGCCAGGACGTTGATCGCGATCGCCACCGCGAGGCTGGTGAACAACAACACCATCAACGCCACATGCTCACCGGTGACCGCCAGACCGATCAACACCTGCCCGCCGAACAGCACCGACACCGCCATGCTGCCGACCAGTGAGCGGCGCAGGCCCGCACGCAGGGCCTGCCCCTCGTCGAACGCGTCCCACCACGCCACGGCGATACCGAGCAGCAGCACGTCGAACGCCGCCGAGGCCAGCACCACCCAACTCGGCAGGAGCCCCAGCGGGATCAGCAGGATCGCATTGCCGAGCCCGAAGAAGATGGTCGCCGCCACCACCGGTGGGACGATCTTGCGCGACGACGCGCCACGGCGCAGCCGTCGCACCGCCAGCACCAGGGCGCCGAACGCCGACAAGGCGATGGCGCCGACCATGACCCAGTGCCCGGGCCGCAGCGGCGGGTGCACTCCACCGGATATCCCGGCCCCCACCAACGCGATGACGGCCACCGCCGCCACCACAAAAAAGCCCCACCGGCTCCGTGTCGAATCGACCGGCCGGGACAACTCGAGCAGCACGGTGAGCCAGGCGATGCCGGGCAGCACAGCCAGGTACGCCTCGATGTGACTGAGCAGACCAGTGGGTGCACCGCTGCCCAGCCGGATCGCGTCGACGGCGACCACCACGGCGAAGCTGCACAACCCGACCGCGGACCACGCCAGGATGGGCTTGCGGGGATCGCGCGCCAGCAGATACAGCCCGAGCCACCAGCTCAGGGCGAAGACCACTGCCGACAGCGCAGCCATGTCTTCAGTTTGGCACGAACGCTATTTTCCGTAGCGGCGGTTCCGCAGCGTGTAGTCGCGCAGCGCACGCAGGAAGTCCACTCGCCGGAACGCCGGCCAGTGCGCGTCGGTGAACCACATCTCCGAATAGGCGCTCTGCCACAACAGGAATCCGCTGAGCCGCTGTTCCCCCGAGGTCCGGATGACGAGGTCGGGGTCGGGCTGGCCGGAGGTGTACAGGTTCTCCGAGATGCCGTCGACGGTCACCGCCTCGATGAGTTCTTCTGCCGTCGCTCCGTTGGCGAGTTCCTTGCTCAGCAGGGTGCGTACCGCGTCGGCGATCTCCTGCCGACCGCCGTAGCCGACGGCGACGTTGACGTGGAACGAGCCGGCGTCGCTGCGCTCGGTCGTCGACTCCACCGCGTCGCGCAGGCGCTTGGCCGGTTCCTCACCGAGCAGTTCGAGGTCGCCGACGGTGCGGACGGTCCAGTGCTTGTCGGGCGCGCAGATCTCTTCGACGACGTCGGTGATGATCTCGATCAGCGGCGCCAGCTCATGCGGGTCACGCTGCAGGTTCTCGGTCGAGAGCAGATAGATCGTCGCCATCTCGATGCCGGCCTGCTGGCACCAGCGGAGCACTTCGGCGATCTTGGCGGCGCCCATGCGGTAGCCGTAGCTGACGTCGTCGTGACCTGCCTCACGTGCCCAGCGCCGGTTCCCGTCGCACAGCACCGCGATATGGCGTGGCAGTTGCGCTTTCGAGGCCGTCAGCTCTTGACGGAGCCGCAGCTCATAGAGCCGGTACGCCGGTTCCTTGAGGCGCGGAGGAATGATGTCCACGAGAAACCAGACTACTGTGGACTTCTGGGTATCCCATGGCTGTTAGTGGAGGAACGTTGACCGCTCCGAGCAATACAGATCCGGCTGCCACCGAAGCGGCCGATGCGCCGGCGCACATGACCAAGCCGTACCGTGCTGCCGCGGTACTCCGCCATTCAGATTCGCTGCCGGACGTGGTGGTGGAAAGCGTTGTCGAGTTCCTGGGCAAGCCCCGAGCCCGCGGCTGGATCCACGTGTATTCGGCGGTGGTCGCGTTCTTTGCCGGCGCCGCACTGGTTTCGGTGTCGTGGGCCTTACAGGGCACCCGCGCCGGATTGGCGACGTTGCTCTACACCTTCACCATCGTCGCGATGTTCACCGTCAGCGGCACCTACCACCGGGTGAACTGGAAGTCGGTGAAGACGCGCACCTGGATGAAGCGCATGGATCACTCGATGATCTTCATCTTCATCGCCGGCAGCTACACGCCGTTCGCGCTGCTGGCCGTCCGCACCAACGGGTGGCTGCTGTTCTGGATCGTGTGGAGCGGCGCGCTCGCCGGGGTGGCGCTCAAGATGCTGTGGCCGACGGCCCCGCGCTGGCTCGGCGTGCCCTTGTACATCCTGTTGGGCTGGGTGGCGGCGTGGTTCATCGGCCCGATCCTGGAAGGCGCCGGGGTGACGGCGGTGGTGCTGCTGCTCGTCGGCGGCGCGCTGTATTCGATCGGCGGCGTGCTCTACGCGGTCAAGTGGCCCAACCCGTGGCCCCGGACGTTCGGGCACCACGAGTTCTTCCACGCGTGCACCGCGGTGGCGGCCATCTGCCACTACATCGCGATGTGGTTCGCGGTCTTCTCTTGATGATCTGTGCACGATTTTCCGCGGCAAGCGCGGAAAATCGTGCACAAATCGCTTAGAGCTGGGTGACGTTCGCGGGGCCCCAGTAGGCCTTCATCGACGTGATCTTGGCCTCGGCGTCGAAGTTCATGGTGCTGATGATGTCGATACGCATGGCGCTGTTGACGGTCAGGGTCCAGTAGAACGCGGCCTCGTGGCCGCAGACCCGCAGCGTGTGCAGTTCGTGGGAGTTCTTCGTGCCCGCGATGTTCGAGTAGAACCCGTGGATCGTCTGACGGCCGACGTGCACCTCGCCACCCACCGGGTCTTCGATGGCGGCATCGACGGCGTACAGCTGCGCGATCCCGTCGGCGTCCGCGACGTCGACGAGGTCCAGGTAACGGTTGACGTTTTCGGTGATCTGCTCGGCGCTGGGCATGCGCCGCACGCTACACGGCCGCGCCGAGGGCAGCGGCGAGATCCCCCGCCGTCGTGACCGGGAGGTCGCACATCTGGCCACGGCAGACGTACGCGGCGTCCTGACCACGCACCAGGCCACGTCCGTCGAGCAGCGCCGACGACCCTTCCGCCCCGCCGACGACGATCGCGCCACCGGGTGCGAATCTGCGTGCGGCACTGAGCAATTCCGAATCCGGGTCGGCACAGGCCACCGCGATCTGGATGGGGCCGCGGACGGCCGCTTCGGTGACCGCCAGCCAGTGGCCGCCGCCGCGCGGCGAGCGGGCCAGGATCGGGGTCGCCGACGCCAAGGTGGCGGCGGCCGCGTCGATGTAGCGCTGCGGCTCAGCAGCCAGGTGCGCGAACGTCAGCAGCGCTTCGGCGACCAACGAGGCGCCTGACGGCGTCGCCCCGTCGACCGGGTCGGCGGGGCGCACCAACAAGGCCTCGGCGTCGTCCGCGGTGTCGAACCACCGGCCGCCGCGGTCGGGGTCGGTGAAGTGCGCCAGCGCGGTGTCGAGCAGGTTCTGCGCTGCGGCCAGCCAACTGTCCTCCGCGGTCACCTGATGCAGCGTCAGCAGACCCGTCGCCAGCGCCGCGTAGTCCTCTAGGATCCCGACGCTGTCGCCGACGACGCCGCCGAGGCTGGCCCGGCGCAGCCGGCCGTCGACCAGGTGCAGATCCAGCAGCCGGCGGGCGCATCCCGTTGCCGCGTCGAAGAATTCGGGTACACCGAGCGCGACGGCGGCCTCCGCGAGGGCGGTGATGGCGAAGCCGTTCCAGGCGGTGACGACCTTGTCGTCGCGACCCGGCTGCGGACGCAGCTCCCTGGCCGCCATCAACTTCGCACGGACCTGCTCGAAGCGCGCGGCATCGTCGGGGTCGGCCAGCAGCTGCAGCACCGAACTGCCGTGCTCGAACGTCCCGGCAGTGGTGACCTCGAAAAGCGAAGCGGCCCAACGGCCGTCGTCGTCACCCAGCACCGACACCAGCTCCGCGGGCGTCCACACGTAGGTCAGGCCCTCATGCCCGGCGGTGTCGGCATCCAACGACGAGACGAACATCCCGCCGTCGCCGAGGTCATTCATGATGAACCGCGCCGTCTCGTCGGCCACCTTGCGCGCCAACGGGTTTCCGGTCAGCCGCGCCCAGTGCGCGTACACCCGCAGCAGGAGGGCGTTGTCGTACAACATCTTTTCGAAGTGCGGCACCACCCAGGAGGCATCGACGCTGTACCGGGCGAAGCCGCCTGCCAGTTGGTCGTAGATGCCGCCGCGGGCCATCGCGGCGGCTGTGCGTTCCACCGCATCGAGCGCGGAGCCGGTGCGTTCGTGGTGCCGCAACAGGGCTTCGAGCAATGCCGACGGCGGGAACTTGGGCGCCCGGCCGAAGCCGCCCCGAGGCAGGTCCTCGTCACGCAGCACCGCAGCGACGGCGTGGTCGCACAGTTCGGGCGAGGGCACGGGTCCACCATCGGGCAACCCGGACGACATCTTGCGCAGTTCCGAGGCGATCTGGTCAGAGGCCTGTTCGACCTCGGCCCGCCGGTTCTGCCAGGTGTCGGTGACCGCCGAAAGCAGCTGCAGAAAGCCGGCTTTCGGGTAGTAGGTGCCGCAGAAGAACGGCCGGCCGTCGGGCGTCAGGAAGCACGTCATCGGCCAGCCGCCCTGGCCGGTCATGGCGACGGTCGCGCTCATGTAGATGGCGTCGAGGTCGGGACGTTCCTCCCGGTCGACCTTGATGCACACGAAGTTTTCGTTCGCCACCGCTGCTACTTCCAAGTCCTCGAAAGACTCGTGCGCCATCACATGGCACCAGTGGCAGGCCGCGTAACCGATGGACAGCAGGATCGGCACGTCCCGGTCCGCGGCCTCGGCCAGCGCCTCCGGCGACCACTGCTGCCAGTGCACCGGGTTGTCGGCGTGCTGGCGCAGGTACGGGCTGGTGGCGGAGCCGAGGGTGTTCACCGGGCGCCGATCAAGCGGTGAGGTACGAGCCGCGACGAGAAGCCCGGTGCATCAGACTTAGCCATCCCGGGAGTCTGACCCAGCTTCTGGCTTGCCCGCATCCTTGTGCCCGGCATCGGTGTCCGGAGCTTCCAGTGGCACGCCCCCGACGGTGCCGTCGTCGACCGCCTGATCGGCTTCGGGATGCGCGGGGTCGAAGGATTCGGGCAACTTGCGCAGGTGCCGGTTCATCGACCAGACCAGGGCCACCACCGCGATCAACAGGATCAGGGTGATCACCAACCCGGCGGGGCTGGCCTTGCCGAAGTCGGGGCCCGTCTGGCGCGGACCCTCGGCCAGCAGGATGGTGAGCGGAACAGAAATCACAGCGATACTCCCGTGAACAGATCGGTCTCGGGCAACGTCACCGGAACCCTGGATCGGGCCAATTCATACTCCTCGGTCGGCCACAGCCGCTGCTGCCATTCGATGGGCGCGCGGAAGAAATCGCCGTTCGGGTCGATCTGCGTGGCGTGGGCCAGCAGCGCCTCGTCGCGCTGCCGGAAGAAGTCGGAGCACTCGACGCGGGTGGTGACCCGGTTGGCGAACGGATCGTGCTCGGGGTCCCAGTGCTGCAGCCACTTCTCGAACGGCCCGACTTCGCCGTGCTTGGCGAACTCGTCCTGCAGCAGCTGCATGCGCCGGCGCAGGAAGCCGTGGCCGTAGTAGAGCTTGGCGATGCTCCAGGGGTCACCGGCGTCGGGGAACTGCACGTGGTCGGCGGCCGCTTCGTAGGCGGCCATGGACACCTGATGACAGCGGATGTGGTCGGGGTGCGGGTAGCCGCCGTTTTCGTCGTAGGTCGTCATCACGTGCGGACGGAACTCGCGGATCACCTGCACCAGCCGGCGGACGGGCTCTTCGATCGGCACCACCGCGAAGCAGCCGTCGGGCAGCGGCGGCAGCGGGTCGCCCTCGGGCAGCCCGGAGTCGACGAACCCCAGCCAGTGGTGCTCGACGCCGAGGATCTCGGCGGCCTTGGCCATCTCGTCGCGGCGGACCTCGGTGATCCGGCCATGCACCTCGGGCAGGTCCATCGCCGGGTTGAGGATGTCGCCGCGCTCGCCGCCGGTCAGGGTCACCACCATGACCCGGACGCCGTCGGCCGCGTACTTGGCCGTGGTGGCCGCACCCTTGCTCGACTCGTCGTCGGGGTGCGCGTGCACCGCCATCAACCGCAGTTCGCTCACGTGTGCCTTACCTACTGTCTCTACTCGGTGGGACAACTCGATGGAGTCCAACCATGTCGCTGGGTCCTATAGTTCCAGTCCAAGCAATCCGAACCGACCGATGGGGCACCCAAAGCAGCCATGATCGAGCGTCCGACCGCCCGCTACGGGCAGCAGCGCATGTCCCGGCTGACCCGTCGCCGCATCGCGATCGGCCTCACGCTGCTCATCGTCGTCGCAGGTGTGGCGCTTGCCTTCGTCGGTTTCCAGCGCCTCGGGACGTCCCCGGTCAAGGGCGAATTGAGCACCTACAAGCTGGTCGACAACGAAACTGTGGCGGTGACGATCTCCGTCACGCGCGAAGACCCGGCGCAACCGGCGGTGTGCATCGTGCGGGCCAGGGCCCTCGACGGCAGCGAAACCGGGCGGCGCGAAATCCTGATCGAGCCCGCACAGGCCAAGACCGTCCAGGTGACCGCGGTCGTGAAGTCAACAAAACCGCCGGTCGTCGGCGATGTTTACGGCTGTGGCACCGACGTGCCGTCGTACCTGGTCGCGCCCTGATCACCGGCCGGGCGACCAACCATCCGGCGAACTCCGAACTGCGAAATCATGACGGTTGGGAGACGCCCAAGTGGTACGCTTGCTCAGTACACGGTTCCGACTGGGGCCGTGTATTGCTGCATTAGCGGGCACCTGCAGGCACCTTCTGGGGGACCCAAAACCTAGCGATGCCCTCGCGATCGCAGCGCCGCCGGCCCCGGTAACGGGGCAACCCCGGACATGACGCCGGGGCACACAAGCACTTACAACGACAGGAGAGCAGCAGACATGACCGATACCCAGGTCACCTGGCTCACCGAAGAGGCATTCGAGCGCCTGAAGGCCGAACTCGACCAGCTGATCGCGAACCGCCCGATCATCGCCGCGGAGATCAACGACCGCCGCGAAGAGGGCGACCTCCGCGAGAACGGCGGCTACCACGCGGCCCGCGATGAGCAGGGCCAGCAGGAAGCCCGTATCCGCCAGCTGCAGGATCTGCTCAGCCTCGCCAAGGTCGGCGAGGCCCCGAAGAAGTCCGGTGTGGCGCTGCCCGGCTCCGTCGTCACCGTCTTCTACGACGGCGACGAGAAGGACACCGAGACGTTCCTCATCGCCACGCGCCAGGAAGGCGTCACCGACGGCAAGCTCGAGGTGTACTCCCCCAACTCGCCGCTCGGCCACGCGCTGATCGACGCCAAGGTCGGCGAGGAGCGCAGCTACACGGTGCCCAGCGGCGCCACCGTCAAGGTCACGCTGGTCAAGGCCGAGCCCTATCACGCCTAGCCCTGCCACGGCTAGTACTACCCCGCTGGCCACCGGCTGACGATCCATGGCTCAGATCGCCGAGGACCTGTATCTGCTGCTCCTGGACAACTCGTCCGCACAGCCAGGTCTTGATCAACCCCGTCGGCACCGGGTGTTGTCCGGTGCCGTGCTGCTGGACCTGGCGCTGGCGTGCCGAATTCGGCCCGCCTCGCCAGGTGACGGCGCACCCGACGGGCACCTGGTCGCCCTCTCGGGCGACGGGGCCGTCGACCCGGTGTCCACGCCGGCACTGGAGTTACTGCGTCAACGACCGCGGCGACCCGGCGACGTGTTGTCCAAATTGCGCAAAGGCACCGAGAGCAGTCTCATCGACCAGCTGGAGCGCGCCGGGCTGCTACGCAGGCAGCCGTTGGGCGGCAACAGGTTCCGGCCCCAGTACGCGTTGCCGCTGACGGACCGGGCGCGAGTCGGCCAGGCCCGCGCGGAGCTGCTGTCGGCGTTGTTCGACCGCAGACCCCCCAGCCCTCCGACCGCGGCCATCGTGACGCTGCTGCACACCGTCGACGGACTGGGGTCTCTGATGAGCCTCAACGACCGCGGCTGGCGGTGGGTGCATGCCCGCGCCGGCGACATCGCCAGCGGCCACTGGGTCAACGAATACGAGACCGGCGTCGCCGAGGTGAACCTCGCCGTCACGGCCGCCGCGGTACGGGGCGCGCTCGTCTCCTGACGCCGAATGGCCAGTTACCACACGCTTTTTCGCAATTTCCGTGTCATAACCGACCAGTGGGCGGGCTAACCCAGCGCCTGCTCCAGGTCACCGATCAGGTCGGCCACATCCTCGATACCGACCGACAGCCGAACGAGGTCGCTCGGCACCTCCAGCTGCGAGCCGGCGGTCGACGCGTGCGTCATCGCGCCCGGATGCTCGATCAGCGACTCCACCCCGCCGAGCGACTCGGCGAGGATGAAAATCTCGGTGCGCGAGCACAATTCACGTGCGGCCTGCTCGCCACCGCGCAGCCGCACCGACACCATGCCGCCGAACCCGCTCATCTGCTTGGCGGCCACCTCGTAGCCCGGATGGCTCGACAGCCCCGGGTACAGCACCGTCGTGACCGCCTTGTGGTCGTTGAGGAATTCAGCGACCCGCAAGGCGTTTTCGCAGTGCCGCTGCATGCGCAGGGGCAGCGTCTTGAGGCCGCGGTAGGTGAGGTAGGCGTCGAACGGACCCGGCACGGCACCAGCGCCGTTCTGCAGGAACGCGAACTTCGCGTCGAGTTCCTCGTCATTGGTCACCAGCGCGCCGCCGACGACGTCCGAGTGCCCGCCGATGTACTTGGTGGTCGAGTGCAGCACGATGTCCGCCCCGAGCGACAGCGGCTGCTGCAGCGCCGGTGAGGCAAAGGTGTTGTCCACCAACACCTTCACCCCCGACGTCGCGCCGATCTGCACGATGGCCGCGATGTCGGCGATGGACAGCAGCGGGTTGGTCGGGGTCTCCACCCAGATCAGCCGGGTCTTCGACGTGATCGCCGCGCGCACCTCGTCGAGGTTCGACAGCTGCGCCGGTGTGTGCGTGATGCCCCACTGCGTGAACACCTTGTCGATCAGCCGGAAAGTGCCGCCGTAGGCGTCGTCGGGGATGACGATGTGGTCGCCCGGACGCAGCACGGCACGCAGCGCGCAGTCGGTGGCGGCCATGCCGGAGCTGAACGCGCGGCCGTAGTTCCCGCCCTCGACGGCGGCCAGCAGCGTCTCCAGCGCCGACCGGGTCGGGTTGCCGGTGCGGGCGTACTCGAACCCACCGCGCAGCCCGCCGACGCCGTCCTGTGCGAACGTCGAACTGGCGTAGATCGGGGTGTTGACGGCACCGGTCTGCGGGTCCGGCCGGAACCCGGCATGAATGGCCCGGGTCGACGGCCCGTAGGCCCGGTAGTGGTCTGCCTGGCTGCGCTGCTCACTCACAGGCGCCAGCCTAGTCGCGGAGCTTGCGTCCTTGGGTGTCGGGAACGTTCCCCATCAGGATCATGACTCCGTCGATGAGGGGCCAGATGGCACCGATGCCGCAGGTGACGAGCGAGACGACGAGCTGCAGCACACCGATGGTCGTGTAGCCGAGATAAAATCGCCCGACGCCGAAGCCGCCCAACAGGATCTGCAGCAGACCGGCCGTCACCTTGGACTTGTCCGACAGGGGCAGCCCCGTCATGGGGTCACGGCCGAACGGTGCGGAGGGGTCCACCGCGTACTGCGGCGCATAGCCGTAGCCCGGCTGCGGGTATCCCGGCTGCGCGTATCCCCCCTGCAGCGGGTATCCGGGCGGCGGGTAACCCGGCTGTGGCGGATAGCCCGGCTGCTGCGGGTTACCCGGGAATTCCGGCTGGCCGAACTGCGGCTCGCCCGGTTGCTGCTGACCGGAACTGTCGCCGGGTTCGTATGCATTCGACGTCGGCTCGTATGGATTCGACATTGCTTGACTCCCCGTCTAGTAGGTGGTGGTGGTGCCGCTGCTGCCCACGATGAACGCGATCAGGCCGAAGTAGAAAATGGCGATCAGCGCGAAGATCGCCAAACCGATGTAGCCGATGATCAAGCCGGCAAGAGCCATGCTGTCGCCATCCTCACCGCTCTGCTTGATCTGCGACTTGGCGAGGTGCCCGAAGATCACGCCGAGGATCGAGGTGGCCGCGCACGTCGCCAGGCCCAGTAGCGAACAGACCAACGATGCGATGGCCAGCCCGTTGGTCTTCGGCGGCTGCGCGTACCCGAACGGCATCATTCCGGGCATCGGCGGCATGCTCGGGTAGCCCTGGGCCACAGGCGGATACGGCGCGACCGGCGGCGGGTAACCCGGGCCCGGGTACCCGGGAACCGGCGGCGGAAACGCTTCGGGCGCCGGCGTCGGCGGGTAGAGCTCCGCGCCATAGGCCGGGAGCGGCGGCATGCCGTAAGCCGGGGTCGAAGCCTCCGGCTCGCCCGCGCCCTGGTTCTGTTCGTGCTCTGTCATCGTCCACCCCGTCTGTCCCTGAGCGACCAGCGTAGCCGGGGTGGGCACTCGCCTTACGCCGAACTCCCGGTGTAGAACTGCACCATGACAGCCTCGATCGACAACCTGCTCGGCACTGACGACCTGCTGAGCGCCGAGGACATCGAATTACGCACCATGGTCCGCCAGTTCGGCGAACAGCGGCTGCGTCCGTTCATCGCCGAGTGGTTCGAGAACGGTTCGGTGCCGGTGCGCGAGATCGCCACGGAGGTCGGCAAGCTGGGTCTGCTCGGCATGCACCTCACCGGGTACGGCTGCAGCGGTTCGACGGCGACGGCGTACGGGCTGGTGTGCCAGGAACTGGAAGCGGTCGACAGCGGCATCCGTTCGCTGGTGTCGGTGCAGGGTTCGCTCGCCATGTTCGCGATTCACCACTGGGGCAGCGAAGAGCAACGTGAGCAGTGGCTGCCGGGGATGGCTGCGGGTGATCTGATCGGCTGTTTCGGTCTCACCGAGCCCGACTTCGGTTCCAACCCCGGTGGCATGCGCACCACCGCCCGCCGGGACGGCGACGACTGGGTGCTCAACGGATCGAAGATGTGGATCACCAATGCCTCGGTCGCCGATGTCGCGGTCGTGTGGGCCCGCGCCGAGGAAGGCGTGCTGGGGTTCGCGGTGCCCACGGACACACCGGGTTTCAGCGCCCGCGAGATGACGCGCAAGATGTCGCTGCGGGCCTCGGTCACCTCGGAATTCAGCCTCGATGACGTGCGGCTGCCCGAGTCCGCGCGGCTGCCCGGCGCCCGCGGTCTGGCCGGGCCGCTGAGCTGCCTGTCGGAGGCACGGTTCGGCATCGTGTTCGGCGCGGTGGGCGCGGCCCGAGACTGCCTGCAGGCGACGCTGGACTACGTCGGCACCCGCACGGTGTTCGACAAGACGCTCGCGGAATATCAACTGACGCAGGCCAAGATCGCGGACATGGCCGTCGAACTGGGCAAGGCGCAGCTGCTCGCCCTGCAGCTCGGCCGGCTCAAGGACGCCGGGAAGATTCAGCCCGAGCAGATCAGCGTGGGCAAGCTGAACAACGTCCGTGAGGCCATCAAGATCGCCCGGCAGTGCCGAACCCTGTTGGGCGCCAATGGCATCACCCTGGAGTACCCGGTGATCCGGCACGCCAACAATCTGGAGTCGGTACTGACCTACGAGGGCACGTCCGAGGTGCACCAGTTGGTGATCGGGCAGGCGTTGACGGGAGTCAGTGCGTTCCGCTGACGGGAGTGCGCTTGCGCGGCGGTGTCACACAGACCGTCCCCATGACCATGTCGGCGAAGGTCCGCCGATGCGCGTCCCACAGCGGCCAGAGGTAGCCGACGATCGAGAGGTCGGTCAGGTGCACGGCCTGCCGCAGCAGCGACCGCGTGAAACCGATTGGCGCCCCTGAGGTTTGGCCGACCACTCGGCAGCGCAGTGCGGTCTTGCCGAGGCTGGCGCCGGTGCGGCCCTGGCGGTAGCCGAAGTTCCAGACCAGATACCCCACCATGAGCGCCCAGGTCGTGACCAGGCTGACGTAGCCCAGCGTCGAGTAGCCGTCGCCGCATTGCGCGCCGCCGTCGAATGCGGAGGTATCGGTGTCGCACACCCGGTCTCGGGTGAACCAGACCAGCGCCGCGCCGGCCGCGGTGAGCACCAGCAGCGGCAGCAGGTCGATGACAGTGGCGGCGGCGCGTCGCCACCACGGGGCATACGTCATCAACGGGTCGACACGCAGACCGTCGACATGATCTTGTCCGCCAGCGTCTGCCGCTTGGCGTCCCACAGCGGGAACAGGTACCCGGCGTAAACCGGGACGGCGTCGACGACGTGGGCCAGCTGCCGCACCACCGACCGACCGAAACCGACGGGCTCCCCCGTCTTTTCGTCGATCACCTGGAAATGCAGGACCCGCTTACCCAGGCTGGAGCCCGTGGTGCCTTGCAGGTAGCCGTGATTCCACACCATGAACAGCACCGCGCCGATGACGCCAGCCAGCCAGATCAGCACGCCGGCGACCGAGTTCCCGGTGGCGCAGAATGGGCCGATGCTGTAATCCGCCTGATCGGCAAGGCATTTCGTCACACGCTGGGATCGCTCGACCAGCCCGCCGACGATGATGACGAACAGCGGGGGGACCCGGTCGATCAGGCTGGCCACCACGCGGGCCCACCAGGGTGTGTAGTTCAAGTCGTCCTGTCTCATCTGCTGCCGTCATACCTGTTCGGGGGCCGCGACCAACCGGCCACGTCCCCCGAACAGGTCACAGCGTTACTGCGTCAGCGGGGCGACCTGACCACCGCTGAGGCGACGGTAGGTGTACACCAGCATCAGCGAGGCGACCGGACCCGCGACCAGAATGCCGACACCGCAGGCGAACGCGCCTGCGAAGACGATCAACCCTGCCACCAGCCAGACCAGAATCACCTGTCCGACATTGGCTTTCACGATCTCGATACTGGCTTTCAGCGAGTCGATCGGGGACAGATTGCGATCGACCAGAATCGGGTGCGCGAACATCGCGAACAGTGCGACGACCAAACCGGGAATCACGCACAACGCGTAACCGATGCCCACGAGCACGCCCACGATGAGCGTCAGCAGGATCATCGGGCCGATGTAGCGCGGCTTGAAGAACGACCCGATGGTGGTCGGCTGTCCGTCGGCGATGCCCAGCAGGCCGACGTAGTTGGCCGACGAGATCGCCGCTGCGACAACCAGCAGCACGAGGTAACCGAGCACCAGAATGGCGATGCTGGCGGGCCCGAGTGAGGTGATGTTGTACGAGTAGCTGAATCCGGCGTCGTCCGCCGAGTAGCTCGAGACCGAGGTCTCAGCCAGGCCCAGGGCACTGAACTGCACGATGCCGGCGATCACACCGACCACCAGGGTGTAGACCAACGTCGACACGATCAGCGGCGCCGGGTTCTTGGTGAACTTGTTCCACGCCCACGCCAGTGCGTCGCCAACGCTGAACGGGGCCACACCGCCCGGCGCGCCGTACTGATACCCAGCCGGCGGGTAGGCCCCCGGAGGCGGCGGGGCGAAGCCACCCTGCGGCGGCGGGGGCGGCGGGTAGGCACCGCCCGGAGGTGGCGGCGGCGCGTATCCACCTTGCTGCGGTGGGAAACCACCCTGCGGCGGCGGGAAGCCTCCGCCGGGAGGCGGCGGGTAACCACCCTGCGAGGGCGGCGGGTAACCACCCTGCGGGGGCGGCGGGTAACCGCCCTGCGGCGGCTGCGGGAATCCTCCGCCTTGCGGCGGCTGCGGAATGTACTCCGTCGGAGCGCCTCCCGGAGGCGGCGGGGGGAACCCTCCCGGCGGTGGCTGCGGAATGTACTCCGTCGGCTGATTCGCGTCCGGCGGCGTGCCTTCCGTCGGTTGGTCCGTCATCTTTCGTCCCTCCGAGCGATGTGGATGTGGCGTTTCTAGTTACAACGTGAACTACACGTACAACGAAATGAACGGCGCTATCGGCACATTCCGAATAACAAACCAAATGCACATTACCGTCAAAACAGCCGGAGCGGCCCAACGCCGATGCTGCCAACTGGTGATTCGTCGGCCCACGACTCGACCATAGGTCCATGCGCCATAGGCCCAGATGAGCAGGACCAAGGCGATCAGACCGACCGCGTTGAAGTGCAGCGCAGCCGAAAAGTCGCCGTGCATCAGCGAATACAGCATTCGCATGCTGCCGCAGCCGGGGCAATCGATGCCCAATAGCGCCTTGGTGGGGCAGACCGGAATCGGGCCACCCGGCACCGTCGGGTCGCTCAGCCACACCGCGCAGCACACGACGCCGGCGGCTGCCGCAACACCGAGCGGCCCAAGGAGCGGACTAACCGCCTTGGGCCGCTGCAGGTGTTGCATCGTCGGACCTGACTAGCCCGGGTACGACGTCGAGAACGAGAACGCGCCGAGCACGACGACGAAGACGATGTAGAGCACGGCCACCACGGCACCGGCGATGGCGCCCCACATGGCCCACTTCTTGGCCTCGTCGGCGGCGGCCTGCGCCAGGTCAGGCCGGCCCTGCTGCCACAGTCCGGAGACCTGCGTCGCCTTGACGATCGACACGATGCCGAACGGCAAGCAGCAGAAGATGGTGACGAGAATGCCCCACACCAGGTTGTTGTCCGGCGGCCCGCCTGCAGCGGGATACCCACCAGCCGGCGGGTAACCGCCCGGCGGAGGCGGCGGGAAGTTCCCCGGAGGGGGCGGCGGGAAATTCCCGGGCGGCGGTGGCGGGTACTCGGTCATTGCGGCCTTTCCAAAGGTGAATTAGCGAGAAGCGAGCATCTCGCCCTAACGGAGAAGATAAGTCAATCTCCCCTGCTTACGCGGCTTATTTACGCGAGCCGCCCTGGGACAGGAAGCCGAGCAGATCGTGCCGGGTCAGCACACCGACGGGCTTGCCGTCGTCGACGACCATGACGGCGTCGACCTCGCGCAGTTCCTTGGCCGCCGCGGACGCCAGCTCGCCGGCACCGATCAGCGGCAGCGGCGGGCCCATGTGCTGCGCCACCGCGTCGGCCAACTTCGCCCGGCCTTCGAAAACCGCTGAGAGCAGCTCACGTTCGGACACGCTGCCCGCCACTTCACCGGCCATCACGGGCGGCTCGGCTCCGACCACTGGCATCTGCGAGACGCCGTACTCGCGCAGGATGCCGATGGCGTCGCGCACCGTCTCCGACGGGTGGGTGTGCACCAGGTCCGGCAGCGCGCCGGACTTGCCGCGCAGCACGTCGCCGACGGTGTGTTCCTCGGGTGTGCCATCCAGCCGGCTCCGCAGGAAGCCGTACGACGACATCCACTCGTCGTTGAAAACCTTTGACAGATAGCCTCTTCCGCCATCCGGCAGCAGCACGACGACGACCGCGTCGGGACCTTCGCGCTCGGCGACCTTGATCGCGGCGACCGCAGCCATGCCGCACGAGCCACCGACCAGCAGGGCCTCTTCACGCGCCAGGCGCCGGGTCATCTCGAACGAATCGGCGTCGGACACGGCGATGATCTCGTCGGGAATGCTCGGGTCGTAGGCCGACGGCCAGAAGTCCTCACCGACGCCCTCGACGAGGTACGGCCGGCCGGTGCCACCGGAGTACACCGAGCCCTCGGGGTCGACGCCGACGACCTTCACCCGGCCGCCCGAGACCTCTTTGAGGTAGCGGCCTGTGCCCGTGATGGTGCCGCCGGTGCCGACGCCCGCCACGAAATGCGTGATCTTGCCGTCGGTGTCGGCCCAGATCTCCGGGCCGGTGGTCTCGTAGTGACTGGCCGGACCGTTCGGGTTCGAGTACTGGTCGGGCTTCCAGGCACCGTCGATCTCGGTGACGAGGCGGTTGGAGACGCTGTAGTAGCTGTCCGGATGGTCGGGGGCCACGGCCGTCGGGCAGACGACGACGTCGGCGCCGTACGCGCGCAGCACGTTCTGCTTGTCCTCGCTGACCTTGTCGGGGCAGACGAAGATGCACTTGTAACCGCGCTGCTGCGCGACGATGGCGAGCCCGACGCCCGTGTTACCGGAGGTGGGTTCGACGATGGTGCCGCCCGGCTTCAGTAGTCCCGCCTCTTCGGCGGCGTCGATCATCTTGACCGCGATGCGGTCCTTGGCGCTGCCGCCGGGGTTGAGGTACTCGATCTTGGCCGCCACCACCCCGGAGCCAGCTGGGACAACCGAGTTCAGTTGGACCAGAGGCGTATTGCCGATGAGCTCACTGATGTGCCGGGCGATGCGCATGGGTACATGTTGTCAGGCCGCACCCGGGTTGCGCATACCGGATTACCAGGTTGCCTCGCGGATGTACTCGCCGATCTGCTTCAGCGAGCGGTCGGCTTCCTTGACCAGCGGGGCAGCGAGTTGGAACACGTGCATCTGACCCGGCCAGACGTGCACCTCGACCGGCACGCCGCTGGCGGCCAGCATGTGGGCGGCCTTGCGGGCGTCGTTGAGCAGCACCTCGGAGCCGGAGACGTGGATCAGGGTGCGCGGCAGCCCGGGCTCGATGTGGTCGAGCGGCTCGTACACCTCTTCCGGCCGGCCGTCGACGATGTGGCGCGACGCGGCGTCCTCGATGAGTTCGACCAGCGCGTCGAAGGCGTGCGCCGGGAACATCGCGTCGGACTTCATGTTCGGGTGCTGGGCCCGGCTCTCGTTGTCGATCTCGAACAGCGGCGACATGGTCGCGACCGCGGCCGGCAGCTCGCCGTCCTCCTGCAGCTTCTCGGCCAGCGCCAGCGACAGGTAGCCGCCGGCCGAATCCCCGGCCAGCACGATCTGATCCGGCTCGTAGCCCTTCAGACGCAGCCAGCGGTTGGCGTCGTAGCAGTCCTCGATGGCCTCACCGATCGAATGCCTGGGGATCATCCGGTAGTCGACGACCAGGACGGGGGCGTCGGCGTACTTCGACAGCGCGCCGACCACGCGGGCGTGGGTATGCACGCCGCAGGTCAGGAACGCCCCGCCGTGCATGTAGAGGATGACGCTGCGCCTGCCATCGGCCGGCAGCACGCCCTTGGCGCGGACCAGTTGCGCCGTACAGTTCGGCAAACCGATCGTGGCGCGGATGGTACCCGGCTCGGGCCTCATGACGCGGGCGACGAAATCGACCATTCCCCATGGCCAGGGGGCCTTCGGAACGTAGCTGCCGATGGTCAGAGTTGACTTGATGGCGAGGGTTGCGGCCACTGACATCAGGCGTCCGGCAAGGCTCGGACCGTCCTCGATGATCTCTACCGGCGCGCCGTCGCTGACCGGGTAGCGGCGTGGTTTCCGCCCCTTAACAGGACTTATAGCAACACTATGGGTTCTGACAACCCTGCTCGGTGCGGTCATCGCCACCACTCCTACGCCTTTGTAGTTCCGGTGCACTTCGTTATTTACGTCACTTAATAGACAACCCGCGTAACTTAGCTTGCCACTGCTACATAGATCAACAATCAAAGTCGCCGAATTAATGCCCCAGTCGATATGACTACGTGACCGGGCTGCCCGCGGTTCATCGACCTGCGAATCTCCGCAACCGACCTAGACTGAACGCCGTGGGCATACGTGCACCGCGCCGGACGACAATCGCTCTGGCGACCGCAGCCACCATTGCCTCGACGGGGTCGGTCTACGTCGGGGCCCGCAACCTCCTGAGCGGCCAAGCGGCCAAGGCGCGCCGGGTCATCCCCAAGTCATGGGAGGTCCCGCCGCGCGCCGACGGCGTCTACAGCCCCGGGGGCGGACCCGTCGAAAAGTGGCAACGCGGCGTGCCGTTCGACCTGCACCTGATGATCTTCGGTGACTCCACCGCCACCGGGTACGGCTGCCGAGACGCCGACGAGGTGCCCGGCGTCCTGCTCGCCCGCGGGCTCGCGCAGCAGTCCGGCAAGCGAATCCGGTTGTCCACCAAGGCGATCGTCGGGGCGACGTCGAAAGGCCTGTCCGGCCAGATCGACGCCATGTTCGTGGCCGGCCCACCCCCGGACGCCGCGGTCATCATGATCGGGGCCAACGACATCACCGCCGTCAACGGCATCGGGCAGTCGGCCCGCCGGCTCGGCAACGCGGTGCAGCGCCTGTGCGCCAGCGGCGCCGTCGTGGTCGTCGGCACCTGTCCGGACTTCGGGGCCATCGCGGCCATCCCCCAACCGCTGCGGTTCGTGGCCCGCAGCCGCGGTCTGCGTCTGGCGCGCGCACAAGCCGGTCAGGTCCGGTCGAACGGCGGCGTGCCGGTGCCGTTCTCCGACCTGCTGGCGCCCGATTTCCTCAAGGCGCCCGAGGTGCTGTTCTCCTCGGACATGTTCCATCCATCGGCCGCCGGATACTCGCTGGCCGCCCAGCAGCTGCTGCCCGCCCTGTGTGAAGCGTTGGGCGAGTGGACAACTGAGTCGCCGCCGGCATCCGCGCTGGTCTCCCGGACCGCGGACATGTCGAGCCTGCTGGCCCGCCTGGCAGGCGTGGCGCACCTGTGGCGGCGCACGACAGGTGTACCCGCGCCGATCGTCGCTCCCGTCACGGGATAAATTCGCCAGGAAGTATTTCCTGGATCCTTAGGAGCTCCTGTCATGCCCGAAGCCGTCATCGTCTCCACCGCCCGCTCCCCCATCGGCCGTGCCGTCAAGGGCTCGCTGGCCACCATGCGGCCCGACGACCTCGCCGCCCAGATGGTGCGCGCCGCGCTGGACAAGGTGCCCGCACTCGACCCGCGCGATGTCGCCGACCTGATGATCGGCTGCGGACAGCCCGGCGGTGAGGCCGCCTACAACATCGGCCGCGCCGTGGCCGTCGAGCTCGGCTACGACTTCATGCCGGGCACCACCGTCAACCGCTACTGCTCGTCGTCGCTGCAGACCACCCGCATGGCGTTCCACGCCATCAAGGCCGGCGAGGGCGACGTGTTCATCTCGGCCGGTGTCGAGACCGTGTCCCGCTTCGGCGTCGGTGCTGCCGACGGCGCGCCGAACAGCAAGAACTCGATCTTCGACGAGGCCCAGGCCCGCACCGTCAAGCAGGCCGAAGGCGCCACCGAGTGGCACGACCCGCGCGAAGACGGCGTCCTGCCGGACGTCTACATCGCCATGGGCCAGACCGCCGAGAACGTCGTCCTGCACACCGGCATCAGCCGCGAGGACCAGGACCACTGGGGCGTCCGGTCGCAGAACAAGGCCGAAGAGGCCATCAACGCCGGCTTCTTCGAGCGCGAGATCGTCCCGGTCACCCTGCCCGACGGCACCATCGTCTCCAAGGATGACGGCCCGCGCGCCGGCACCACCTACGAGAAGATCAGCCAGCTGAACCCGGTGTTCCGCCCGAACGGCACCATCACCGCCGGTAACGCCTGCCCGCTGAACGACGGCGCCGCCGCCCTGGTGATCATGAGCGACGAGAAGGCCAAGGCCCTCGGCCTGACCCCGCTCGCGCGCATCGTCTCGACCGGTGTGTCGGGTCTGTCCCCGGAGATCATGGGCCTGGGCCCGATCGAGGCCGTCAAGCAGGCCCTCGGCCGCGCCAACATGAACATCGGCGACGTCGACCTGTACGAGATCAACGAGGCCTTCGCCGTGCAGGTTCTGGGCTCGGCCCGCGCCCTCGGCATGGACGAGGACCGCCTGAACGTCTCCGGTGGCGCCATCGCGCTCGGCCACCCGTTCGGCATGACCGGCGCCCGCATCACCGCGACGCTGATCAACAACCTGCAGACCCACGACAAGCAGTTCGGCATCGAGACCATGTGTGTCGGTGGTGGCCAGGGTATGGCCATGATCATCGAGCGGCTTTCGTAAGTTCCTGACGCGGCGCCCCGCCGCCTCGCGTTGACCCTGTACTCAGGGCGCAAATGTTCGAGTGACATGCGCCCCAGGTACAGGGTCGACGTGTTTCTGGGGGACGGTGGCGTTGACCCTGAGTCCTTGGCTTAATTCAGATACCCGACGCAGTCCGCGACGGCAGAAATGCCGCAGGATTTCGTCGATACAGCGCCCGCGCCCACGCACGATTGACCCATCCGACGATCTCGCCACGGCGATGTCCGGCGGCAACCCTCACCACGGTCCACCCGATGCCGGCGACGTATTCGCTGCGCACGATGTCGTAGCCGATCTGGTCCGCATGCTGCTCACCGTCGTACTCAACAGCGAGCATCAGGTCTTCCCAGCCCATGTCGAGGAAATATTTGGCACGACCATCGGGGCCGGGCACCGGAATCTGCGTCTGAGGCTTCGGAAAACCCTCCGCGATAAGCAATTGCCGAAGCCAGGATTCTTTCGGCGACTGCGCGCCAGAGTCATAGAGATCCAGAGCGCGCTCCAATTGGCGCAAGCCTCGTGCATGCCGATGCTGTCCGGCCAGTGCCACGACGTCGTCGACGCTGAATCCGGTCGCGGCCCCGAGTGCGTCAAGTCGGGCAACTGCCTCACCAACTCGCCCCTGTCGCCCCAGATCAAATGCCGTGCGGTGGGGTGCGGTAACGGGCATGCCGTCGATGTGCTGAATCTCGCCGTCGAGAAGGAAGTCGTCGCGGGCGATGACGCCTCGCGGCGGCCTGGTGTTGGCATAGATGAGCTCGATCGGCACGTCCTCAGGCACCCAGCGAGCGCCGTGCACTGCGGCTGCGGCGCTTCCGGCGATGATTGCCTCGCGACCAGACCACAACCATGCGGCCTTCGTCCGCTGGTAGAGCGACAGATCAATTCGCTTGTCTACGTAGATGTTCGGCAATATCGCCCGGTGATAACGGCGCAGCTCGTAGCGCGTGAGTGACTGAGCCACCACTGCCTCGCTGCCGATGAATGGGTCCGATTCTGTAGACATGACGCAACGGTCCGTCGCCCCTCTGACAGCAGTGCCCCGAAACTGTGGCCTGAGCCGTAACGTGTGGATCAACTGCGATCTGTGCACAACCTCCGTTGATCCTGCATCCGCGGCGCATTCGTGCGAGAAGCCGAGGCCACCATTACAGGGTCAACGCATCGACGGGCGATCAGGACTCTGCCCCTGAATCCTTGGCGCATTTGTTCGAGTGACATGCGCCCACGATTCCGGGTCAACGCAAATCGGGCCGCACCCCATAGACTCAGCCCCCGATGATCACCATCGGAACCCCTCTGTCGCCCAGCGCGACCAAGGTCATGCTGCTCGGCTCCGGCGAACTCGGTCGCGAAGTGCTTATCGCGTTGCAACGCTTGGGCGTCGAGACCATCGCCGTCGACCGCTACCCCAACGCACCGGGACATCAGGTCGCCCACCACGCGCGCACCATCTCGATGACCGACCCCGACCAGCTCAAAGCGCTGATCGAGGCCGAGAAGCCGGACCTCGTGGTGCCCGAGATCGAGGCCATCGCGACGCCGGCGCTGCAGGAACTCGAGGACGCCGGTGTGGTGCGGGTGATCCCGACGGCTCGCGCCGCCCGCCTGACGATGGACCGCGAGGGCATCCGCCGGCTGGCCGCCGAGGAGCTCGGGGTGCCGACCAGTCCCTACAAGTTCTGCGATTCGCTGGAAGAGCTCCAGGCCGCGATCGATGGTGGCATCGGCTACCCGTGTGTGGTGAAGCCCGTGATGAGCAGCTCGGGCAAGGGCCAGAGCAAGCTCGACGGACCGGACGACGTCGCGAAGGCCTGGGACTACGCGATGGGCGGGGCGCGCGTCACCAACACGCGCATCATCGTCGAGGGCTTCGTCGACTTCGATTACGAGATCACGCTGTTGACCGTCCGTGCCGTTGGGACGAGCGAAGCGACGGGGAACACCACAGACGCCGAGGGCCAGGTCGAGACCCAGTTCTGCGAACCGATCGGGCACCGTCAGGTCGCGGGCGATTACGTGGAGAGCTGGCAGCCGCACCCGATGTCGGCCGCCGCCCTGGCCAATGCCCAGCAGATCGCGCACAAGGTCACCGAAAACCTCGGCGGGCAGGGCGTTTTCGGTGTCGAGCTGTTCGTCAAGGGCGACCAGGTGTGGTTCAGCGAAGTCAGCCCGCGGCCGCACGACACCGGCATGACGACGATGATCACGCAGTGGCAGAACGAGTTCGAGCTGCACGCCCGCGCGATCCTCGGCCTGCCGGTGGACACCTCACTGAAGACGCCAGGGGCCAGCGCGGTGATCTACGGCGGTGTCGAGGCCGAGGGCATCGTCTTCGACGGCGTCGATCACGCGCTGCAGGTGCCGGGCACCGATATTCGCCTGTTCGGCAAGCCGGAGAGTTTCCGGACCCGCCGGATGGGCGTGGCCCTGGCCCGCGCCGCGGATGTCGACACCGCACGACGCAACGCTGCCGAAGCCGCGAGCCGGGTCACGCCGCGCGTGGTCTGACCGACAGCACCGTGACACGAAGAAGGGGCGCCCGCCGAAGCGGACGCCCCTTCTCTGTCAACGGAGCTAGTCGTTGTTGAAGTAACTCAGCAGTCGCAGGATTTCCACGTACAGCCAGACCAGGGTGACGGTCAGGCCGAGCGCGACGCCCCACGCCGCCTTCTCCGGCGCACCGGCGCGGATCATCTGGTCGGCCGCGTCGAAGTCGAGCAGGAAGCTGAACGCCGCCAGCGCGATGCAGACCAGCGAGAAGATGATCGCGATGGTGCCGCCGCTGCGCAGGCCCATGCCGGCGCCGCCGTTGAAGAAGCCGATGATGAAGTTGCCGAGCATCAGCGCCAGGACGCCGAACATGCCGGCCACGATCATGCGGGTGAACTTCGGGGTGACGCGGATGGCGCCGGTCTTGTAGACGACGAGCATGCCGAAGAACACACCGAAGGTGCCGAGGATCGCCTGGCCGATCAGGGCGCCGGCGTTGGCGCCGGACACCGCGAAGTTGGCCATGATGAACGAGAAGGCACCGAGGAACATGCCTTCGAGCACCGCGTAGGTGAGCACGATGCCCGGGTTGTCCTGCTTGCGGCCGAACGTGGCGATGAGGACCATCACCAGGCCGCCCAGGGCACCGATCATGGCGATGGGCCCGGCCAGCGCCAGGTTCGACATGATCACGAAGTACGAAACGACCGCGCTGACCGTCAGCACCGCCAGCGTGATGCCGGTCTTGGTGACGACGTCATCGATGGTCAGCGGGCGGGCGAAACCGGCCTGCTGCTGCGGGTACTCGGTGTACGGCTGGGCCATGGTCTGCTGGGCACCATATGCGGCTGCGCCACTACCGAATTGCGCGTATCCGCCCTGCGACTTGGGCAGGGAACGAAATATCGGGTTGCTGCTCTCGCGCACCGTCGGGTTCCTCTCCTGAAGCTGTGGTCCGTCTGCTGACGAACACCCACACAACGTACGACTTCGGGTGTTGGTTCCCGGCGAGACGGAGAAACTGGGAACTTACTGTGAAACGGTACCTGGTCGACGTAGCCGACGCGCAACGATCTAGATTGCTTACCGTGGCGGAAAACGAGGATATCCTAGTAAATGTCGAGAACGGCGTCGGCGTCGTCACGCTGAACCGTCCGAAGGCCATCAATTCGCTCAACCATGTGATGGTCACGGGCCTCGCCGACGCGCTCACCGCATGGGAGCACGACGACAGCGTGCGCGCGGTCCTGCTGACCGGAGCCGGCGAGCGCGGCCTGTGCGCGGGCGGCGACGTCATCGCGCTCTACCACAGCGCCAAGGCCGGCGACGACAACGCCAGAACCTTCTGGCACGACGAATATCTCCTCAACGCCCACATCGGCCGCTACCCCAAGCCGTACGTCTCACTGATGGACGGCATCGTGATGGGCGGCGGCGTCGGCGTCGGCGCGCACGGCAACATCCGCGTCGTCACCGAGAAGACCAAGCTCGGCATGCCCGAGGTCGGCATCGGCTTCATCCCCGACGTCGGCGGCACCTACCTGCTGTCGCGGGCACCCGGCCTGATCGGCCTGCACGCCGCACTCACCGGTGCCCCGTTCTCCGGCGCGGACGCCATCGCCCTGGGATTCGCCGACCATTTCGTCCCGCAGGCCGACCTCGCCGCTTTCCGAGACCTGGTCATCAGCGATGGACCCGACGCGGCCCTGGCGAAGCACGCCATCGAGCCGCCGGCCAGTGAGCTTCTGGCACAACAGCATTGGATCGACGAGTGCTACGCCGCGAACACCGTCGCTGAGATTCTGGAGAACCTGCGCGGCCATGAGGCCGCCGAAGCCAACGCCGCAGCCGACCTGATCGCCACCCGGTCCCCCATCGCGCTGACTGTCACACTGGAGGCCGTGCGCCGCGCCGCCAAGCTGCCGACCCTCGAGGACGTCCTCACCCAGGAATTCCGGGTCTCGATGGCGTCGCACAAGTCCCACGATTTCGTAGAGGGCATCCGCGCCCAGCTCGTCGACAAGGACCGCAACCCGCAGTGGTCCCCGGCTAATCTGTCGGACTGCACCACCGCCGACGTCGACGCCTACTTCGTCTCCGCCGACCCCGACCTGACCTTCTAGGAGCCCTGATGACGTTCGAAACCATCCTGGTCACCCGCGACGACCGCGTCGCGACCATCACCCTGAACCGGCCCAAGGCCCTCAACGCGCTCAACAGCCAGGTGATGGCCGAAGTCACCACGGCCGCAGCCGAACTCGACGCCGACCCGGGCATCGGCGCCATCATCATCACCGGCAGCGAGAAGGCCTTCGCCGCGGGCGCCGACATCAAGGAGATGGCGAGCCTGACGTTCGCCGACGTCTTCTCGCAGGACTTCTTCGCACTGTGGAACAAGTTCGCCGCGACCCGCACCCCCACCATCGCGGCCGTCGCCGGCTACGCGCTCGGTGGCGGTTGTGAGCTGGCCATGATGTGCGACCTGCTGATCGCCGCCGACACCGCCAAATTCGGCCAGCCCGAGATCAAGCTGGGCGTGCTGCCCGGTATGGGCGGCAGCCAGCGCCTGACCCGCGCCGTCGGCAAGGCCAAGGCGATGGACCTGATCCTCACCGGCCGCAACATGGACGCCGAAGAGGCCGAGCGCTGCGGCCTGGTGTCGCGCGTGGTCCCCGCCGACACGCTGCTCGACGAGGCCAACGCCGTCGCCAAAACCATTGCCGGCATGTCCCTTTCGGCGTCGCGGATGGCCAAAGAGGCCGTCAACCGTGCCTTCGAGAGCACCCTCGCCGAGGGCCTGCTGTACGAGCGCCGGCTGTTCCACTCGGCCTTCGCCACCGACGACCAGACCGAGGGCATGGCGGCCTTCACCGAGAAGCGCGCACCGAACTTCACGCATCGGTAAAGTCGAGCGGTGGCCGACACTGCTCAAGACTCTGATCCTGCCGACGACGACGGCACCGCTGTAGCGGTAGCCGACCCGTCGGGCGAGGAGTCGCTGGCGGCGAAACTGGAAGAGCCGCCGTCGGATTGGTGGGTCCGCCGCTACACGTTCTTCGGCACCGCGGTGGGCCTGATGTTCATCTGGCTGTCGATGACTCCGTCGTTGTTGCCGCGCGGCCCGCTGTTCCAGGGCATCGTCAGCGGTGCCGCCGGCGCGTGCGGCTACGGCTTCGGAGTCCTCGGCGTCTGGCTGGTGCGCTACATGCGGTCGAAGGACAGCAGCCCCAAGGCTCCTCGCTGGGCCTGGCTGACCCTGATCGGGATAGGCACCATCGGCCAGGTGCTCGCGATCATCTGGTTCCACGTCTGGCAGGACGACGTCCGGGACATGATGGGCGTGCCGCGCATGGGCTTCTGGGATCACCCGCTCACGGCAGTGCTGTCGGTCGTCTTCCTGTTCGCGTTCGTCGAATTCGGGCAGTTGGTGCGCAAGCTCGTGCTGTTCCTGGTGCGCCAGCTGGAACGTGTTGCGCCGCCGCGGGTGTCGGGCGTGGTCGCCGTCGTCTTGGTCGTCAGCCTGTTCATCGCGATCCTCAATGGCGTCGTGGTCCGCTTCGCCATGTCGACGATCAACAACATCTTCGAGAACGCCAACAACGACACCGACAACCCAGCACCCACCAGCACGCTGCGCTCCGGCGGCCCGCAGTCGCTGGCCAGCTGGGACTCCCTGGGCCATCAGGGTCGGGTGTTCGTCAAGGGCGGACCGACCGTCGACGAACTGTCGAAATTCAACGGCACCAAAGCAATCGAACCGATTCGTGCATACGCCGGCCTGCACTCGGCAGAAGGCATCCGCGCCACCGCCCGGCTTGCCGCCGACGAACTCAAACGCACCGGTGGACTGAACCGCAAGGTGATCGCGGTCGCCACGACGACAGGTACCGGCTGGATCAACGCTGCCGAGGCATCAGCGCTGGAGTACATGTACAACGGCGACACCGCGATCGTGTCCATGCAGTACTCGTTCCTGCCCAGCTGGATCTCGTTCCTGGTGGACAAGGAGAACGCCCGCCAGGCCGGCCAGGAGCTGTTCGAGGCGGTTGACGAGATGGTCCGTGAACTGCCCGAAGGCAAACGGCCCAAGCTCGTGGTGTTCGGCGAGAGTCTCGGCTCGTTCGGCGGCGAGGCACCGTTCCTGTCGCTCAACAATCTGATCGCCCGAACCGACGGCGCCCTGTTCTCGGGACCGACATTCCAGAACACGATCTGGACCGATCTGACCGCCCGGCGCGACGCCGGCTCCCCCGAGAAGCTGCCCATCTACGACAAGGGCGAGTACGTCCGGTTTGTCTCGCAGCCAACGGATTTGGACCGCCCGACCACCGTGTGGCACCACCCACGAGTGGTGTACCTGCAGCACCCGTCCGATCCGATCTCCTGGTTCAATCCGGATCTGTTGTTCCACATGCCGGATTGGTTGCGCGAACCCCGCGGCCGCGATGTGTCGCCACGGATGGAGTGGATTCCGGTGGTGACCTTCCTGCAGGTCTCGGCTGATATGGCGGTGGCCGTCGAGGTGCCGGACGGGCACGGTCACGTGTTCATCCGCGACGTCGCCAACGCCTGGGCGGCCATCCTGCAACCGCCGGGATGGACACCGGAGAAGACCGAACAGCTGCGCCCCTTGTTGGCGCGCGGTTACTCGAGCTGAGACGACCCGCTACACCCAAGCGCCGGCGCGCAGCAGCACCGACGCGGCCGTCCCGCCCAGCAGTCCTTCGGCGACCAGCGCCCGGTACCCACCGATGACGTCGGTGGCCCGGTAGAGCCCCAGGTCCTGCAGCGCCGCAGCGGCCAGGCTCGAGGTGTAGCCCTGCGAGCACAGCACGACCCACTCGACGTCGTCGCCGGTGGCCTGCGGCAGGCGGGCGTCGCTGGTCGGGTCGCAGCGCCATTCCAGGACGTTGCGCTCAACCACGAGCGCGCCGGGGAACTCGCCCTCGACGGCGCGCTGCGCGGCCGGCCTGATGTCCACGAGCACGGCGCCCCGATTCAGCGCGGCCGGGATTTCGGCGGCCGACAGCCGGACCAACCGCTCCCGGGCGGCATGCAACATAATGTCAACTTTGCTCAGCACATTCCCCGTCGCTTCGCTCGCCTGGAGCATCAGTCCCCCTCGGGTTTGTCGGTGAGTTCGGTGTAGACGCGACGCAGCTTGTTGCTCTCAGAGACGTCGTAGTACGACATGGCGGTCAGCGGCGGCGAATAGGCGTGCACGCTCAAGGTGGGATTCGATACCGTCGCCGGCTCATCGGCGGCGCGCACCACGTCGTGGACCCAGCCCAGCGGGAACGCCGCCTGGTCACCGGCCGCCAACGTGCGTTGGCGCAGCCCGCGACCGTCCCATCGGGTCTCCTCCAGCGCACCCGACACCACGGTCAACGCACCCAGCGATCCGCCGTGGTCGTGCAGTTCGGTGCTGCGCGCGGGGACCCAGCTGATCAACCAGAGATCGAGTTCGTCGTCGCCGTACAACCGGCGGTACCAACGTTCTTCGAGTGGCAGGCCATCGGCGGGCAACAGCCGGTCGTATCGACCACTGAGCACATCGTCTGCGCACCGGTCAGTGGCGTGCAGCAGGTCGGGTAGGCGCAATCGGGTCGGCGCGACGAGAGCAGGACCAGATACAGAAAAATCGGTCAGGACGGACATGACGGAACTCCAATGCAGAAACGAACGGTGGGCTATCAGCCCTCATGAGGCCGGGCTCAAGCCCGACAACACGTCGCGTTCTGCACGTTCTGCACTGCCATGTTCCCCATCGTGACGGGCCCCCGGCGAGTGGGAAAGGGTTAGCGTCAGGGTGATCCTGAATGCGCGACGACCTAGATTGGCTCTCATGCTGACCATCAGCCGAGCAACGCTGCTCACCGCCACCGCCTTGACCGTGCTCACGGGCTGCGGTCCGGACAAGCAGTCGGGTACTGCTCAGACGCCCGCCGCTGAGCTGCCCACGCAGTCGCACGAACACCCGGCCCCCGGCGGGGTCGCCGTCTCCCCTGGCGGTGTGACGACCGCCGTCGACGTCCCGTCGGCGGCCACGGAGTCCGAATTCGGCCAGGCCTGCCACGCCGCGAAACTGTGGATGGACGGCCAGCGAGCCGACCCGACGACGCTGGTCGAGCCGTACCTGAGCATCCTGCAACGGCCGGAAACACGTGATCCCGGTAACTTCAACACCCCCTGGGTCGAGCTCACAGCAGCCCAACAGGCGGGCGTGATCATGGCCGCGACCAGCGCATCCAAGGGCGAATGCGGCTGATCACCGGCGTTCTCTGAGGATTCGCTGAGTCAGGGGCGTTGCCCTAAAATCGGTGGTGCTGCCGTCCGGTCACTGAACACGCATCCACGCGGGCCGCGGTGCTACCGAACTTCCGACCGCCGGATCCGACCGGCGGCCCACACGTACCCGCGAGGCCCGCCGAGATGAACGCCATGACCGCATCCCCTCGAGGTCGCATCTGAGCACCCCCGATTTCCAGCGCAGCGATTCCGCCCGCCACCGTCTTCCAGCCCGGCACCGCCGGAGCCGGCTGCAAAGCCTGCTCAGCGCCCGCGTGGGCTGGGACACCGTCGGCCGCGTAGCGCTCGCGCTGGTGACGGTCGTGGCCGTGGCGGCGACCGGTCTGGGTTGGTGGACGGTGCGCGGCGCGCTGCACGGCATCACGGTCAGCGACGCACTCGGAGCGGACGCGCCGAAGTCCACCGGCGGGGCGATGAACATCCTGCTGATCGGCCTGGACTCCCGCAAAGACCAGCAGGGCAACGACCTGCCGCAGGCACTGCTCGACAAGCTGCACGCCGGCGATTCCGATAACGGCGGCTACAACACCAACACGCTGATCCTGGCGCACATCACCGCCGACAACCATGTGGTCGCGTTCTCGATTCCGCGTGACGACTACGTGCGGGTCACCGGCATCCCCGGGTACGACCACATCAAGATCAAAGAGGCGTACGGCCTGACCAAGGCCAACGCCATGCAGCACCTGATGGACAAGGGCGTCACCGACCAGGCCGAGCTGGAGCGCAAGAGCCGCGAGGCCGGACGCGCCGCGACACTGGCCGCGGTCCGCAACCTGACCGGTGCGCCCATCGACTACTTCGCCGAGGTGAACCTCGCCGGCTTCTACGACATCGCCGAGAGCCTCGGCGGCGTCGAGATCTGCCTGAACCACCCGGTGTACGACGACTACTCCGGCGCCGATTTCCCGGCCGGCCGGCAGACCCTCGACGCCTCGCAGGTCGTCGCCTTCGTCCGGCAGCGGCACGGCCTCGACAACGGCGATCTGGACCGGACCCACCGCCAGCAGGCGTTCCTGATCTCGGTGATGCACCAGCTGCAGCAGGACGGATCGTTCAGCGACCTCGGCAAGCTGAACCAGCTGATCGGCGTGGCACAGAAGGACGTCGTGCTGTCGGCCGGTTGGGGCCAGGAGCAGTTCAAGCGCATGGGCGAGATCGCCGGCGGCGCGAACGTCCAGTACCGGACGCTGCCCGTCGTGCGTTACGACAACATCGACGGCCAGGACGTCAACATCGTCGACCCGATGGCCGTCAAGACCGAGGTCGCCAAGGCCTTCGGCCTCAAGCCGCCGCCGGGAGCGACGACGTCGACGCCGACCACGTCGACCGAGCCGTCCACGCTGGACAAGGCCTCGGACAGCACGGGCACCACGTCGAAGAACGCCAAGACCGCGATCATCGACGTCATCAACGGTTCCGACGTGATGGGCCTGGGCCGGCAGATGTCGGAGATCCTGGGCGATCTCGAATACTCCATGGGCCAGACCAGGAGCTCGCAGGACGGCGAGCTGAGCTCGACGGCCGTCGACTTCGGCACCGGAGCCGACGCCGAGGCCAAGCACCTGGCCGAACTGCTCGGCATCGACGCAGTCCGTGCCGACCCGTCGGTGCCCGCGGGCCGCATCCACGTCACGCTGGGTCCGGGCTACCAGGTGCCCGACACCCTGGACAGCGTCTCCATGGCCGCGGCCAAGTCGTCCAACTACGACACCACGTTGCCGACGCCGGAATCCGGCCCGCCCGTCCGGGCCAACGGCGGGATCCCCTGCGTCAACTGAAGCGCGTCAGCGGCGGCCGCGAACCTGCGCACCTGCTCAATCGAACTTTTGCAACCTCAGTACAGACTCAACGTCCTCGAACTTCACCGAGCCTGACCACACGGCGAATCTCGATGCATGTTTCCGCCGTCCCGTCAGGCTCGCGCCACCGCCGTACGTGGCGGCGGACCTGACCTGCGCCGGGCGAGCGGTGTTCGTCGCGGTGTCAGCCCCCTCCCCAAGGACAAGTACCTGAGCGCAATCGGCATTGCGATCAACCGGTGGTTTTTGCACTCAGGGACCGCAGACGCCGCGGAAAGGTCCCTTAGTGCAATCACGGTCGCCGCGTGCGATTGGTGATTGACGCTAGGCACTCCTGCGAGCGGGTCTCGCTCCGAACCAGCGGAGGCCAGCCTTGAACGCACGCTGGCCCTGGCAACATCGATTTCGCGATCTGACCGCACGCTCGCGATGTCATACATCGCACGCAAGCCGGTGCCTCCGGAGAATTAATTAGATTAGTTCAACGAATTAATTTTGCGGCCTCTTGCGGCTCAAAATCGGGCCCGAACGCCATTCCCAGAACACAAAGCACAACTAACAAATTTGCCTGCCGACCAGGCAAAACATCGCGAAACCAATGAGATCAGCTAACGAATGCGACGTATTTCCCAACTACTGGTCAGTAATTGTGCTTCGCCTCACACAATGGTGCACACTATGGGATGTCTCACTCATAGTCGAAGGGATGAGCCCGATGGTTGCTCGTCAGCACGTACCGGTCGCGCGGGCGCACAGTGGCGCGGTCAACGGTCGCCGGATGCTCTTCATGGGCACCCTGTTGCTGCTCATCGCGGTCGCATCCGTCAGCGGCATCGTCTTCGCCATGAGCAGCGGACAGCCGCAGGTGGCCTTGATCATCGGCCTGATCTCCGCGGCCTTCTTCTCGCGCATCCGCTGCTGACGCCGCCTCGCCTCACCTCAGCCTGATCCGCACGCCAAGATAGGGCCATGCGGGTCGCACTGGTCCTCGGCAGCGGTGGCGCCCGGGGTTACGCACACATCGGAGTCATCGACGCGCTTCGCGAGCGCGGATACGACGTCGTCGGCATCTCCGGTTCGTCCATGGGCGCACTCGTCGGCGCCCTGCAAGCCGCCGACAAACTCGACGAATTCACCGCGTGGGCCAGCGCCCTCACCCAGAGCGCGGTACTCCGCCTGCTCGATCCGTCCCTCACTGCCGCCGGGGTCCTGCGGGCCGAGAAGATTCTGGCCACCGTCCGCGAGATCATCGGCCCGCGGACCATCGAGAGCCTGCCGATCCCTTTCACCGCCGTCGCAACCGACCTGATCGCGGGAAAGTCGGTCTGGCTGCAGCGCGGCCCCATCGATGCGGCCATCCGGGCCTCCATCGCCATCCCCGGCGTCATCGCCCCGTATCTGCTGGATGGCCGGTTGCTGGCCGACGGCGGCATCCTGGACCCACTGCCCATGGCGCCGCTCGCGGCCGTCAACGCCGACCTGACCATCGCGGTCAGCCTCAACGCCAGCGACCCCAGTCACCCGGCAGAGTCCCCCAGTGCCACCGCCGAACTGTTGAGCCGGATGCGACGCAGCACGACGTCACTGATCGACCGGGCCGCGGCGAGCACCCTGCTCGACGGCCCCACCGCACGATCGGTGCTGAGCCGCTTCAGCAACGCGGTCGACGGAATCGACCAGCCCGCCGAGGCCGACGCCGAGGCCGAGGACTCCGCCGTGCCACGGCTCGGCGGGTTCGAGGTGATGAACCGCACCATCGAAATCTCGCAGGCCGCGTTGATGCGGCACACCCTGGCGGCGTACCCACCTGATCTGCTGATCGAGGTCCCGCGCACGGTGTGCCGCAGCCTGGAGTTCTATCGCGCCGATGAGGTCATCGACATCGGGCACGAATTGGCCAGCGCCGCACTCGATTCCCTCGATCTCGGCAACTAGGCCAGGAACGCGGCGACCTCAGCCGCGACCCGGCGGCCCTGCGCCCGGCCGGCCTGCGCCGACGGAATGCGGCAGGCCGGATCCAGCGGATCGAGACCGAAGGCGGCGAGGGACTCGCCGTCGGCGTAGATGGCGCAGGCGCTGCCCGCGAAACTCTTGACGTCGGCGCCGGGGCCCGCGCCGAACGGTGACGGCGAGTCCGAGGGAGCCGGGACGAGGACGACGGCGGCGTCACAGTCCTTGACCGCAACCATGTTGACGCTGCTGCCCATGCCGCCGTCCATATACCGGCGGCCGCCGATGG
The DNA here is from genome assembly GCF_025331195.1 of Mycolicibacterium llatzerense. NCBI lineage: Bacteria > Bacillati > Actinomycetota > Actinomycetes > Mycobacteriales > Mycobacteriaceae > Mycobacterium > Mycolicibacterium llatzerense. The sequence continues at coordinate 366,116 of NZ_LXOV01000018.1, forward strand.
TCACGATCGGCCAGGCCGCCGGCACCGCGCAACTGGCCTGGACCGCATCGACCAGGGACACTCCCGACTCGCGGGTGAACACCACCAACTCGCCGGTGTCGATGTCGACGCCGGTGATGCGCAGGTCATGGTCGGGCCACTCGCGCGACGGCAGCCGGCGCTCGATGACGTCGCGGCGCACGGCCGGGCTGACGGTGTCGGCCTCCGCCGCGGCGACCCCGAGGCGCTGCAGCTGCTGGGCGCGGGTGCCGTTGGCGGTGGACATCGCCTCGATGAACACAGTCAAGGCGACTTCGATGTTGATACCGGGGCTGATCTCCGCGGACTCGGCGGCGACCTGGCGTTCGAACAGCTCGCCGATGCTCAGCGCACTGCCCAGCTGAGCGCCGACCGCCGAGCCCGCCGAGGTGCCCAACACCACATCCGCATTCCGCACCGCTGCCGCGATCTCGGGGGCTTCGTCGGCGATTCCCTGCAAAATGCCGGTCTCCCATGCGATGCCGGCGATGCCGCCACCAGCCAAAACGAGCGCACGCTTAGTCATTAGTTCATCTAACATGATCCGGCGTGCACCGTGGGACTGTCATCCCACCAGGAGGTCAGAAAGATGCTCCAGGGACCGGCCGGCGTAGCCCTTCCACAACCGGCCGAACACCGGCAGCAGCGGAGCGGTCGCCGCACCGCGCCGATGCAAGGTCCAGCGCCAGGTGATCTTGGTACCGGTGCCGGCGGGTTGGAACAGCCATTCGCCGTTGACGCCACTGATCAGCGCGGCCATCGGGCCGGTGATGTCGGACAGGGTGTAGCCGAACGAGTGCGGCTCGTTGAACGACGTCAGCGTCTCGGCCATGCTGCCACCGCCCTGCAGCAGAATCGTGCGGGTCTGCCCGACCGCGTCCCAGATGCCGGTCTGGTCACGAACCGCCTTGATCGGCGGGATCGGCCCGTACCACCGACAGAACAGCTCGTTCAACGGCATCGGAACCGTACCGCTGAACGCGTCAGCGACCGTGACGGGAACTGTTCGTGATTGCTCGACCACCAATGCCTGCGCCATGATGGCGATCGTAACCATCGAAGCTGACCACTGGAGTGTCATGACCTCAACGATGCGGGCCCAACGGTTCTACTCCGACACCAAAAAGATTGCGGTGGAAGATGTTCCGATTCCAGAACCAGGCCCCGGCGAGGTCCTCGTCAAAGTCGCCTACTGCGGCATCTGCCACTCCGACCTCAGCCTGATCAACGGCACGTTCCCGTCGCAGCTCCCGGTGGTGACCCAAGGGCACGAGACATCAGGCACCGTCGCCAAGCTGGGACCGGGCGTCACCGGCTGGGCCGAGGGCGACCGCGTCGTCGTCGCCGCCGGCAAGCCGTGCATGGACTGCGTGAACTGCATGCGCGGCGACATGTCGAACTGTCTGCGGATCCGGCTCATGGCGTTCGCGTACGACGGCGGCTGGGCCGAGTACACGGTCGCGCAGGCCTTCGGGCTGACCCGCGTACCCGACAACGTGCCGCTGGAGCAGGCCGCGATCCTGGCCGACGCGGTGTCCACGCCGTTCGGCGCCGTGGTCCGGACCGGCCAGGTGGGCATCGGCGAGTCGGTGGGCGTCTGGGGCGTCGGAGGGCTCGGCACGCACATCGTGCAGTTGGCTCGGTTGGTCGGGGCCGCGCCCATCATCGCCGTCGACGTCAATCCGGCGGTGCTGGAGCGCGCGCTGGCCGTCGGCGCGGACTACGCGTTCGACGCGCGTGACCCGGAGCTGGCGGCGCAGATCGCGTCGGCCACCGGAGGCCGGATGCTCGATGTCGCGTTCGATGCGGTCGGCAAGGGGTCGACGTTCGATCAGGCGCTGGCGTCACTGACCGTCGGCGGCCGGTTCGTCGGTGTCGGCATGAGCGCCGACGCCCCGACGATCGGCCCCACGTCGTTCTTCAACCTGACCCGCAAGCAGGTGCTCGGCCACCTGGGCTACCAGAACGCCGACATCGGCACCCTGGCCACGCTGGTCTCTCGCGGCCGCCTCGACCTCACCCGGTCGATCAGCGAGATCGTGCCGCTGGAGGACGTCGCCGAAGGCATCGCGAAACTCGATCGGGCCGAAGGCAATCCGATCCGCATCCTGATCCAGCCCTAGCCCATTTCCCGCGAGCGTGCGCGAATGAACGCTATCTCAGGCGCGGCGCTGCCTTCGCGCTGACGAGCGGCAGGTCCAGGTAGGTGGCGATACCCGGTTCCGCGGCACACACCGCGGGCACGGAGTTGACGCAGTGGGCGGCGGTGCCGACGACGCCGGGTTCCGGTCCGTCCTCGCCGACGAGTCCCTGAAAGCCCTTGATCGACACGGTGAAGTCCGGATTGCCCTTGACCTCCATCTCGTAGCGTTGACCTTCGGGGCCGAAATCCCATGCGGGATCGAGGTTTTCCTCGCCCATGAACCAGTTGACGGTGATGCGGACGACGACCTCGTCGCCGACGACCGCCTCCCAGTGGAACTTGCGGGCCGCCACCTGGCCGGGCTGGATGAGCCCGAGCGGCGAGTCGATGGGTGCGGTCGCCACCGCAACCTCTTGGCGGGCAACGATCTTCGGGTCGGCGTTGAAACCGAATTGGTCGACGCACATCCGGACAGCCTGGATGAAGCCGCTGTCCAGGAGCTTCTGCATGGGGCCCGTCAGCGCCTTGTCCGGGGTCTCACCGAACCCCATCACGTGCCGCAACACGTCGGGTGCCTCGTAGGTCCGAAGGTCCGAGAACTCCTCGGCCCGAACGAAAGTCACGCCGGTGGACATCGCCGAGAACAGCAGCGGGAACTTCTCGCTGATGCCGCCGGGCGCGATGCCGGTGCCGTGCAGCGTGACGCCACCGGCCAACGCGGCCTCGCGCACCGGCGCGCCCTGCTTTTCGCTCGGGTACACCCAGCCGACCGGCGTCACCACGTTCTTGCCGGACCGCAGCAGCGCGGCGACCTCGTCGGGGTTGGCCATCAGCGGGGCGTAGATGACGGCTTCGGCGTCCAGGTCGAGGATGTCCTGGATGTTGTTGGTGGCGGTGACGCCGAGCGGCGCCACGCCGATGATCTCGCCAACGTCCTTGCCATTCTTGGCTTCCGAATGCACCCAACAGCCGACGAGCTCCAGGTCGGGGTGTTCCAGCACGCCGTTGATCGCGGCGACGCCGACTCCGCCGGTTGCCCACTGCACGACCCGCAACGCCATGAAACCTCCCGAGGACCGGCAGAACTAGAACACGTTCTAGGTTGTATACCACCGGCTCGGCTCCGGAGACCAGACCTTTGAGGTCTTGACTAAAAGCGCCGCGCGTGACTGAACTACAGGTAGTAACGAAAGGAACCCCATGACCAAGAATCGTGTGTTCGTCGTCGGCGTCGGCATGACCAAGTTCGAGAAGCCCGGCAGTCGCGAAGGCTGGGACTACCCGCAGATGGCCAACGAGTCCGGCAACAAGGCGCTCGCCGACGCCGGCATCTCGTACGACCAGGTGGAGCAGGGGTACGTCGGCTACTGCTCCGGCGACTCGACCTCCGGCCAGCGCGCCCTGTACGAACTGGGCATGACGGGCATCCCGATCGTCAACGTCAACAACAACTGTTCGACGGGTTCGACCGCGCTTTACCTTGCCGCACAGGCGATTCGCGGCGGCCTGGCGGATTGCACCATCGCGCTGGGCTTCGAGAAGATGCAGCCGGGCTCGCTCGGCGGCGGCGCACAGGACCGCGAATCCCCGCTGGGCCGGCACGTCAAGGCCCTCGCCGAGATCGACGAGTTCGCCTTCCCGGTGGCGCCGTGGATGTTCGGTGCGGCCGGCCGTGAGCACATGAAGAAGTACGGCACCACCGCCGAACACTTCGCGAAGATCGGCTACAAGAACCACAAGCATTCGGTCAACAACCCGTACGCGCAGTTCCAGGACGAGTACACGCTCGACGACATCCTGGCCGCCAAGATGATCTCCGACCCGCTGACCAAGCTGCAGTGCTCCCCCACCTCCGACGGATCGGGTGCGGCGATCGTCGCCAGCGAGGCGTTCGTCGACAAGCACGGGCTGGCCTCGCAGGCCGTCGAGATCGTCGGCCAGGCCATGACGACCGACTTCGCGTCGACGTTCGACGGCAGCGCCGCCAACATCATCGGCTACGACATGAATGTGCAAGCCGCACAGAAGGTTTACGACCAGTCGGGCCTCGGCCCCGAAGACTTCCAGGTCATCGAGCTGCACGACTGCTTCTCCGCCAACGAGCTGCTGCTGTACGAAGCCCTGGGCCTGTGCGGAGAGGGTGAAGCGCCGCGGCTGATCGACAACAACGACACCACCTACGGCGGGCGCTGGGTGGTCAACCCGTCGGGCGGCCTGATCTCCAAGGGTCACCCGCTGGGCGCGACGGGCCTGGCCCAGTGCTCCGAGCTGACCTGGCAGCTGCGCGGCACCGCCGACAAGCGTCAGGTCGACGGCGTCAACGCCGCTCTACAGCACAACATCGGCCTGGGCGGCGCCGCCGTCGTGACGGCCTACCAGCGCGCCGAGCGCTAGTCACCACCTCTCGCGAGCAGACGCAAAACTGTCAATTTCCGAGCGGAAACGACAGTTTTGCGTCTGCTCGCGGCTGTAACTCGCGGCAGTAATCAGCCCGCGAACATGGCGTCGACCAGGCGGCGCAGCACCTGCCTGGTCTCGCGACGAGTCTTCTTCGGGTCCTCGGACGTGGCGATGAGCATGGCCGCCTCGTCGAGGGCCCCGATCAACACGTGCGCCAGTGCCCGCACCGGCTGACGGGCCAGCTGGCCGGCCTTGATGGCCTCGCTGAGCAACTGCTCCGTCATACCCAGGCTGTAGCGCTGGGCCACATCACGAAAGCCCGCCCAGCCCAGCACGCTCGGGGCATCCAACAGGACCAGCTGCCGCACCTCGGGGTCGCCGGAAACCTCCAGCCAGCCGTCGACCGCGGCCCGGATGGCATCGGCCGGTGTCGTCGCGCCGGACGCCGCCACCGACTCCCCGAGCCGGGCCATCACGTCCTGCTCCACCGCCTCCACCACGGCCAGGAAAAGCGCAGCCTTGTCGGCGAATTGGTGGTACATCGCGCCGCGCGTCACCCCGGCGGTCGTCGCGATCTCGGGCGTACCCACCTCGGCATAACCACGCTCACCCCACAGTCGCCGCGCAGCGACGATCAACGCCTCACGCGTCGCCGCGGAGCGTTCTTCCTGGGTACGCCTCTTGTTTTCCATACACCCTGTTGGTAAGTTGCGGACAGCCTGTTTGTAAATCAGTATCGAGCTAGGAGTGATCCATGTCGATCATCGAGATTAACGCCGGAACCATCCATTTCGAGGAATTCGGGCCGAAGGACGGCAGACCCGTCGTCTTTGTGCACGGATACATGATGGGTGGCCAGCTGTGGCGACAGGTCGGCGCGCGCCTGGCCGCACGCAGCCTGCGATGCATCGCCCCGACCTGGCCGCTGGGGGCGCATTCCGAACCCCTGCGGCCCGGTGCCGACCGAACCATCCATGGTGTCGCGCGCATCGTCGCCGACACCCTGGCCGCACTCGACCTCGACGACGTCGTCATCGTCGGCAACGACACCGGCGGTGTCGTCACCCAGCTGGTCGCGGTCCACCACCCCGAGCGCATCGGTGCCATGGTGCTGACGAGTTGCGATGCGTTCGAGCACTTTCCGCCGCCGATCCTCAAGCCGTTGATCACAGCTTCGCGCTCGAAGGCCATTTTCCGCACCGCCGCCCAGGCAATCCGAATCCCGTTGGTACGCAAGCGCGCCTATGCCGGCCTCGCCTACTCCGACCTCGATGCCCTGACCCGGGAATGGGTCAGCTACCCGCTGTCCAATCCAGCGATCGCCGAGGACCTCCGAGTGTTCACCAGCTCGCTGCGCACCGAGGTCACCACCGCGGTGGCGGCGCGGCTGCCCGAGTTCGACAAGCCGACGCTCATCGCGTGGTCCGCCGACGACGTGTTCTTCGAAGTCGGCGACGGCGAGAAGCTGGCGGACTTGATCCCGCACGCCCGCCTCGAAATCATCGACGGTGCAAGGACTTTCTCGATGCTCGACCGGCCGGACCGGCTCGCCGACCTGATGTCGACCCTCGCGGTCCGCGCTTGATCCCGCGAGCAGACACAAAACTGTCGTTTTTGGCCGAAATACGACAGTTTCGCGTCTGCTCGCGAGGGAACTAGATGGTGACGACCTCGTAGGCGCCATCGGCGTACCGGGCGCGGATGGTCTTCTTGTCGTACTTGCCGACGCTGGTGCGGGGCACCTGGTCGATGAACGTCCAGCGCTCGGGTAGCCACCAGCGAACCACCTTGTCCGCCAAGAACTCTCGCAGCTCGACGGCAGTCGCGGCAGCGCCGTCGTGCAGCACCACAGCAACCAGCGGGCGCTCCTGCCAGCGATCGTCGGGCACTGCGACCACGGCGGCTTCCAGCACGGCCGGGTGCGCGATCAAGTGGTTCTCCAGCTCGACCGACGAAATCCACTCGCCGCCGGACTTGATGACGTCCTTGGCTCGGTCCGTGAGCGTGACGAACCCGCAGTCGTCGATGCGGCCGACGTCACCGGTGCGCAGCCAGCCGCTGTCGAACTTGCTCGCGTCGTAGCCGAGGTAATAGCTGCCGGTGATCCACGGTCCGCGAATCTCGATCTCCCCGACCGCTTCTCCGTCGTGCGGCAGCGGGGTGCCGGCGTCGTCGACGATCCGGATTTCGACGCCGCACATCGGACGCCCCGCGGTCGCGCGGGACGCCCAGTACTGCTCGTCGGACACGTTCGGCAGCGGCTTGGCGGTGGTGGCCAGCGGTGAGGTCTCGGTCATCCCCCAGGCCTGACGGATGTGGACGCCGTACCGTTCCTGGAAGATCCGCATCATCGACACCGGCACGGCCGAGCCGCCGCAGCCGACGATCCGCAGGGACGAAATGTCGTGTCCCGGGTTCTTTTCCAGGCAGTTCATCACGTCGTTCCAGATCGTCGGAACGGCGCCGGCGATGGTCGGGCGATGGGTCTCGATGAGGTCGATCAGCGACGCGCCGTCCAGGAACCGGTCCGGCATCACCAGGTCGGCGCCGGCCATCAGCGCGGCGTACGGCAGACCCCAGGCGTTGGCGTGGAACATCGGCACGATGGGCAGGGTCACGTCGTCACTACCGACGTCCAGCGCATTGCTGGTGCACGTCGCCATAGCATGCAAGAAGCTCGAACGATGGCTGTAGACAACGCCTTTGGGATTTCCGGTGGTGCCGCTGGTGTAACACATCGCGGCTGCGGACCACTCGTCGATCTCGGGCCAGTCGAAGTCGAAGGGCTGGGCGGCCAGCAGTTCGTCGTACCGCAGGACCGTCTTGCCCAAGGCTTCCAGCGGCCCCAAATCCCCTGCGCCGATGGCGATCACGGTGTGCACCGTGGTCATCTGCGGCAGCACCGGGGCGAGCTGAGCGGTCAACGAGAGGTCGGCGATGACGACCGAATCCTCGGCCTCGTTGGCGATGTACGCGATCTGCTCGGGTGAGAGCCGGATATTGAGGGTGTGCAGCACCGCACCCATCGACGGAACGGCCAGGTACGCCACCGTGTGTTCGGCGTTGTTCCACATGAACGTGGCCACCCGCTGGTCCCCGGTGATGCCGAGACCGCGCAACGCGTTGGCCAGCCGCCCGCACTGCTCGCCGACTTCGCCGTAGGTCACGGTGCGGTACTGCCCGCCGCCGAGCGCCGTGGTGACGGTTCGGCGGGAATTCTGCCCGGTCGCGTGCCGCATGATCGTGGCGATGGTGAGCGGGGCGTCCTGCATCGTACTGAGCATCGTGAATTTCGCCTCTGGGTTGCTGCCGCTGGGATGTCGAGATGCTAGCCGACCCTGCCAGGTAGGAGGATGATTAGTGTTGGCACGACAGGAGAAAATCATGCGCAGGAATTGGACGCTCGCCGCAGCGATGGCCGGAGCTGCGCTGACGGTGCTGGCACCGGCGGGATTGGCCGCTGCTGAAACGGCACAAGACACGATCAACCGGCTGCAGTCCGAGGGCTATGTGGTCACGATCGACAAGCTGGGGACGGCGCCGATGTCCCAGTGCAGCGTATCCAGTGTGCGCAATCCGCAGTCGACCACGCAGTGGGTGCCGTTCGCCGGACCGGTCCTGGGCCGCAATGGCAACTCCATCCTGCTGCCGCAGACCAGCAAGACCATTTCGGTGTCGCTCGACTGCACGGGCACGCACTAGCCGCACAACGCAGAACGCCCCCACCTTCACAGTGGGGGCGTTCTCTTTGGACTGATCAGACGGTCGCGGGCTCCAGCGCGCGCACGTCGTTCATGGCCACGGACTTGGTCGCCATGAACTGCGAGTAGAGCAGCGGCTTGGGCGCCTCGACGGCGACCGCGGTGACGTCACCTGCGACGTCCGCGACGTAGAGCCGCGATCCGTCGCGGCTGACGGTGACGCAGGACGGCTGGACATCGGCGGTGATGGTGTCGACGACCGCGTTGGTCTGGGTGCAGAACACCGAGACGCGGTCGTAGTCGACGACGTAGGCGCGGGTGCCGTCGGCACCGAGCACCAGCTGGGTCGGGGCGTCACCGACGGCGAAGCGACCGGTCACGCGGCCCGCGGCCAGGTCGACGACGTGCACCTCACCGCGGGCGGTCAGGTCCGAGGTCAGCACGTAGGCGGTGTTGTCCGGGCCGAGCGCCAGGCTGCGGATCGGGGCACCGATGACGATGGTGTTGCGGATGCGCGCGGTCTCGGTGTCGACGACGACCAGCTGGCTGCCCATCTCGTCGGTGGTGGCGACGTAGAGCCGGCGACCGGTGTGGTCGACCGAGAGGGCGTCGATGCTGATGGCGGCACCGGTGGCGATCTCGATGGTGCCGACGCGGTCGGCGGTGATGTCGATGACGGCGACGTCGATGTAGGCGTCACCTGCGCGGCCTGCGAACACGCGCTTGCCGTCGGGGCTGACTGCCAGGGCGCTGACGCCGGAGGCCAGCGGGTAGGCGGCCAGCTCGGCACCGGTGGCGACGTCGATGACGGCGATGCCGTCGAATTCGGCACCCGACACGGCGACGTAGGCCCGGTCATCGGTGGCGACGACCGCGAACGGCTCACCGTCGACGGCGATATCGCGGATGCTGCGGCTGCGCGGCTCGATCAGCGACACCATGTTGTCGGCGTAGCTGGTCGCGACCAACTGGCCCGCGCTCTCGGCGATGTCGGCGATGGTGCCGCGGCCAACCTGCGCGATGTCCATGGTTCCGCGCAGCGCCTGGGCGCCCGCCCGCTTCGCTTTTGCACGAGCGTTATTATTTGCCACGATCTTCGGTACCTCCGCCAGCGCGGCAACGCGCCGGTAGTCGATTTCCCGTCCGGGTGCGCCCGGATGAGCGCTGCTTTCAAGAAGTGTAGTGATCCCCACCGACATTCCGGACGGCTTCAGCGACGCCACATCGCGAATTGAACAGGTGCTCTTAGGAGTTACTTAAGGTGCGAATTGTTATGCACTTGTTATCAAAGGCGATCGACGCTCCGACCTGGGTAAACATCAGGCAAATTCAATTTGAGCAAACTCAGGCAGACCTCATTTCTGAGGGTTTCCAAACACTGTTTCGCGACATTCCCAGGCAAAGTGAGCGAAACATCACACCGCGACACGAACGCATTGAATCCCATCCGTCTCATCCGCACGATACAACTCAGGCCCCACTTCTGTTCATCAAGATCGTTAGGGCGTCAGCACCCGCCTGAACTGGGCTTGAGATTCGCTGTTATCGACGAGTTCACATTTTGTTCATGATGAGACGGGCGTCACACCGACGTTGCGGACGGGCTGGGGACACCCGAATCGAGCATCGTCAGTTCGTCGAACGGATCGGCGCCGTGCAACACCGCCTCGGCCTTCGCGCGGTCGAGTGTCCCGGTCCACGATCCGATCAGCACCGTGGCGACCGCGTTACCCGAGAAGTTGGTGACGGCCCGCGCCTCCGACATGAACCGGTCGATACCCACGATCAGGCCGACCCCGTCCAGCAGGTCCGGGCGGTGACTCTGCAGGCCTCCGGCCAGCGTCGCGAGGCCGGCGCCGGTGACGCCGGCAGCGCCCTTGGAGGCGACGATCATGAAGACGAGCAGCGCCAGCTGCTCCCCGATCGCCATCGGCCGTCCCATGGCGTCGGCGATGAACAGCGCCGCCATGGTCAGGTAGATCGCGGTCCCGTCGAGGTTGAACGAGTAGCCGGTCGGCACCACGACGCCGACGGTGCTGCGGTCCACGCCCAGGTGTTCCATCTTGGCGATCAGCCGGGGCAGCGCCGACTCCGACGACGACGTCGAGAAGATCAGCAGGTACTCGCGGGCCAGGTAGCGGACCAGCCGGAAGATCGACATCCGCGTCACCGACCACAGCACCACCCCGAGCACACCGAAGACGAAGACGATGCAGGTCACGTAGAAGCCGAGCATCAGGGTCAGCAGCTGGGTGACCGCCTTCCAGCCGGTCTGGCCGACGACGCCCGCCATCGCGCCGAAGGCGCCGATCGGGGCCAGCCACAGGATCATGCTCAGCACCCGGAACACCAGTTTCTGCAGGTGCTCGACGCCCCGCAGGACGGGTTCGCCGGCGGTGCCCATCGCCTGCACGGCGAATCCGACGAGCAGGGCGATGAACAGGGCCTGCAGCACGTTTCCGCTGGTCAGAGCGGACAGCAAGGTCTCGGGGATGATGTGCGAGACGAAGTCCATGAGACCGCCCGCCTCGTGCGCCTTCTGAGCCAGTTTCGCGCCCTGGCCGGTCGCCTGCGCGGACAGGTGCAGGCCTGATCCGGGGCTCAGAAGGTTGCCGACGACGAGGCCGATGGCCAGCGCCACGGTCGACATCAGCAGGAAGTAGGCGAGCGACAGGCCACCGATCTTGCCGACGGTCGCCGCTTTGCGCACCGAGCCGATGCCCAGCACGATCGTGCAGAAGATGACCGGGGTGATCATCATCTTGATCAGGTTGACGAACAGGGTGCCGAGGATCGCGATGTCCTTGCCCACCCCCGGTGCGATGAGGCCAACGGCCACACCGCCGACGACGGCGACGAGCACGGCGATGTACAGCCAGTGCGTGCGGTCGCGACGCGGCGCTTGATCAGTCATGTCGGGGAATCCTCCGGCCTCGATGGCGAAAACTTCTGCAAGGATGTTGGTCCAGAACGTGAGGCACGTCACGCATATGTTCATTTCGTTCACGGAAGTTCACAGAAGGGCGCAGGGATGCGCAGATGGCCGGCCGCGCCGCGCTGGTCTCTGGCTGGGCAGATCGTCGCGCTGCAGATCGCGATCATCATCGTGGTGGTGGCCGCCGGTAGCGCGCTGGCGCTGGTGCAATCGCGCCGCACCAACGACGCCGCGGCCAAGCAATTACTGACCGGCATCGTCACGGCGCTGGCCGACGCCCCATCGACAGCGGCCGCGCTGCAGGCGGGCCGAGCCACCGAGGTGCTCCAGCCGGTCACCGAAACCGTTCGGGCACAGACCGGGATCGCGTTCATCACCGTCATGGCGCCCGACGGCACCCGGTTCACCCACACCGACCCGAGCCGGATCGGCGCCCACTATCTGGGGACCATGGAGCCGGCCCTGAAAGGCCAGACGTTCACCGAGTTCTACACCGGGACGCTCGGCCGGTCGGTACGCACCATCGCCCCGGTTCGGGACGGTTCCGGACGGGTGCTGGGTCTGGTCGCCGCGGGCATCACCGAGACCACACTGACCGCGCAGTGGCGCCACCAGATTCCCGTGATCGCGGCGATCAGCCTTGCCGCCCTTGCTCTTTCATTGGCCGGCGCCTGGCTGATCCGGCGCCGGCTGCTCCGTCAGACGCACGGCCTGCGGCCGGAGGAACTGCGCGTGATGTACGAGCACCACGACGCCGTCCTGCATTCGGTCTCGGAAGGTCTGCTGGTGCTCGAGAAGGGCCGTGTGGCGCTGGCCAACGACGAGGCGCGCCGCCTGCTCGCCCTGCCGCCGGGCACGGTGGCACTGTCCGATCTGCCGGAGTTCCTGCGCGCCGCTGACCCCGGCGTGCGCGACGAGGTCCACGTCACCGACGAGCGGGTGCTGGTGGTGAGCCGCTCACCGGTGTTCGGTGCCGCGGGTTCGGAGGTCGTGACGATCCGGGACCGCACCGAATTGCAAAGCACCCTGGGCGAACTCAGCTCGCTGAAGGTCCTCACCGATTCGTTGCGGGCGCAGGCGCACGAAGCCGCCAACAAACTGCACACGGTGATCACCATGGTCGAGATGGGCCGCCCGTCGGACGCCGTCGCCTTCGCCACCGACGAACTGGAGCTGTCGCAGCGACTCGTCGACCGGCTGTCCAGCGAGGTCCATGAACCCGCGCTGGTGGCGCTGCTGCTGGGCAAGAGCGCACAAGCCAACGAGCGTGGTATCGATTTCACCGTCACGTTGGACTCGCAATTGCCTTCGGACACTTCATATCTACCGCTGACCGGGCAGGAGATGGTGACGGTGCTGGGCAACCTGATCGACAACGCGATGGATGCGTGCGACCGCGACGAGCCGTGGATCGAGGTGACGGTGCGCTGCGAGCCGGGTGCCGAACTGGTGCTGCGGGTGGCCGACAGCGGCTCCGGCATGGACCCGCAGACCTTCGAAAACGCCATGCGCCGTGGCTATTCGACGAAATCGGCGCCGGGGCACGGCCTCGGCCTGGCCCTGGTGGCGCAGGTGGTCAAGCGGCACGGGGGCACCCTCGAGTCGGACGTCAGCTACGGGTCGGTGGTCTCGGTGACGATCCCGGCGGTACTCAGATGACCAGGGTGCTGATCGTCGACGACGACCCGCTGATCGCCGAGGCCCACCGCACGTATGTCGAACGGCTGGAAGGTTTTTCCGTCGCGGCGGTGGCACACACCGCACGTGAGGCGATGCAGTTCGCCAGCCGCGCGACCACCACCGACGAGCCCGTCGACCTGGTGCTGCTGGACCTCGGGTTGCCCGACGCCAGCGGGATCAGCCTGGCCTCGGCGCTGTCCGGGCTGCGGCCGGCGCCGGACATCATCGCCATCACCTCCGAGCGCGACCTCGAAATGGTGCGGGCGGCCGTCGCGCACGGTGCGCTGGCCTACCTGTTGAAGCCCTTCACGTTCGCCGCGTTCCGGGACCGGTTGGATCGCTATCAGCGGTACCGGACGGCGCTGCCGTCCGGGGTGGACGCCGCGAGCCAGGCCGAGGTGGACCGGGCGCTCGCCGAATTGCGCACCGGCGCAGACAAATCCGCGGCCCCGAAGGGTGCCGCCACGCTGACCAACGACGACATCGCCCGCGCGGTGCGGGACAGTCCCGACGGGCTGACCGCAGACGAAGCCGCGAAGGCGGTCGGGGTGGCCCGGGTGACCGCGTGGCGTTATCTGGAACGGCTGGCGGACGACGGAACGGTCACGCGCCGAAGCGAATACGGCGGGACCGGCCGGCCCAAGACCCGCTACCTGTGGCGTTGAGCCGCCCCGCCGGGTGTGACAGCATCGGAACATGAGTCGCGACGACGATCCCGAGGCCCGCATCCGCGAACTCGAACGCGCGATGAACGAACAGGCCCGGGCCTCGGAGCTGACCGAACCCGGCCAGCAGTGGTCCTCGCGGGCGCCGGTCACAAATCGGCCGTACTCCGCCCAGTACAGCCGACCGCAGAAGACCTGGCCGGCGCAGCCGCTGCCGTCGGGGGTGCCGAGTACCGCGGCACGTCGCATGATCTTGGGCGCCGTCGTCCTCGCGGTGTTGGTGGGTCCGGTGGTGGCGGGAATCGTCTTCATCGCCAACCTCACCGGAAAGAAGCACACGACGTTTCTCCCGCCCAGCGCCGGTCAGCAACCCAGCGTCTCGGTCGCCGTTCCGACCCCGGCTCACCCCGGCGACGAATCCTCGGTGGTCGTCAACGGCACCACCGTGATGTCCGGACCGGGCCTGGTCGAATTGCCGCCGCAGTCCGATGATCCCAACGCGCCCATCCAGGTCGCGGGCGTGCGTGGCCACCGAACCGTGGCGTGCAACGACCGCACGATCAACATCAGCGGGGTGTCCAACAGCGTCACCATCACCGGACACTGCTCGACCGTCCAGGTATCCGGCATCGAGAACACCGTGACCGTCGACTCCGCCGACAAGATCGTCACGTCAGGCATGGACAACCACGTCACCTATCACTCGGGGACGCCGGACATCCCGAATCCGGGCAGGTCCAACACCGTCAGCCGCGGCTGAGTCAGCTTCCGACGATTTCCCCCGAATCGGGGGACGACGTAGGTCTGCGGCGCTCATAATCTCGTTGCCATGGCGCACAACGGAAATGACGATTGGACCCAGCCCGCAGCTCTAGCCATCCCGAAGGAGGGCTACTTCGAGCTGACCCGCGGCCGCTACGGACCGGTCTACCCGCGCACCCCGGCGTGCTACGGCTTCAACATCATCGCCAAGGTGCTCGACGGCCATGAGCAGGCGATCCGCGACTACGGCAAACAGCTCGAAGCCGCCGTCGCCGCACAGCCCGACGTCCTGGCCCCGCTGAAGCTGCACTACCTGCGGTGGCAGCTGTTCGACGTCGGCTCCGGTCTGCACTTCCAGTACCAGGGCATCTTCGACACCGACTTCGACAAGTACACCGAGGACGCCGTCAAGCTGTTCAGCTCGACCGGCATCACCACCGCGTTCACCCACCTGGAGGGCTTCCCGAAGGATTGGCAGACCAACCCCGAGGCCTTCATCATGTTCGTCCGCGAGCACCAGGTACCCAGCTTCCTGGAGTACGGCGAGTACCCGTACGTGACGTCCGTGGAGGTCAAGAAGGCACTGCGGCTCAAGGCCGCGTTCTCCGAGATGTTGGACCAAATGCAGTGACAGCCCTCGAATTCGACGACATTCAGCACATCATGCTGACCGGGACGCCCCATCTGACCGGTCGGTACGAGTTCCTGACTTTCGACACCCCCGAAGCCGGCCAAGCCTGGCTGGCCGAGATGGTTCCCCTCGTGCAGTCGGCGACCGATGTCCGCGAGAAGGTCAACATCTTCAAGCGGTGGGTCAACCTGGCGTTCACCTGGAACGGCTTGCGCGCGTTGGGACTTGACGAGGACGCGCTGGCCACCTTCCCCGCCGAGTTCCGGGAGGGCATGGCCGCCCGCGCCGACATCCTCGGCGATACCGGTGCGGCCGCACCCGAGCATTGGGTGGGTGGGCTCGCGGGCGACGATCTGCACGCGATCGTCATCCTGTTCGCCCGGGACGAGGACGAACGGGTGCGGTGCGTCGGTGAACACGACGCGCTGCTCGCCCGCTGCCCCGGGGTGCGGTCGCTGTCGCATCTGGATCTGGCGGCCACCGCGCCGTTCGACTACGACCACGATCACTTCGGGTACCGCGATCCGGTATCCCAGCCGCAGATGCAGGGGTCCGGCGAGGAGTTGATCCCGGGTGCGGGTGGGGCGCTGGCCCCGGGCGAGTTCCTGCTCGGCTATCCGGACGAGGAGGGGCTCGTATCGAATCAGCCTGCGCTCGAAGCTCTTTCACGCAACGGCAGCTACATGGCGTATCGCCGGCTGGAGGAGCATGTCGGGGTCTTCCGCGACTATCTGCGGCAGAACGCCGAGGACGCCGAGAGCCAGGAGCTGTTGGCGGCCAAGTTCATGGGCCGCTGGCGCAGCGGCGCTCCGTTGGTGCTGGCCCCTGAGCACGACGATCCCGAGCTCGGTGCGGATCCGATGCGCAACAACGACTTCGACTACGGCACGATGGATCCGCACGGCTATAAGTGTCCGCTGGGCTCGCATGCGCGTCGGCTCAATCCACGTGATACCGAGCCGAATCCCAATCGGCGCAGGCTGATCCGGCGCAGTGGCACATACGGGCCGGCACTGCCGGAGGACGTGCCCGACGACGGTGTCGAACGCGGCGTCGGGATGTTCCTCATCTGCGCCAGCCTGGTGCGGCAGTTCGAGTTCGCCCAGAACGTGTGGATCAACGACGCGGCGTTCCAGGAGCTCGGCAACGAACACGACCCCATCTGCGGCACCCAGGACGGCACGCTGGACTTCACGATCCCGAAGCGGCCGATCCGCAAGGTACACAAGGGGTTACCGGCATTCACCACGCTGCGCGGCGGGGCGTATTTCTTCCTGCCCGGCCTGAGCGCACTGCGTCATCTCTCGACTTTGAAGAACTAGGAGAAATCATGGCATCGACCCAGTCCTACGCCCGCACCTACAACCAGGCGCACATAACCCGCCCGCACAACGGCAACCGACGTGTCAGCATCTACTGGTCGTGGAGCTACCCGTGGGAGGCGCAGCGCGACCCGGCGCTGCTCTACAACCGGTTCTCCACCATGACCGAGGTGCGCGCGGCGACGTGGCCGGCGTACGAAGGTCCCGAGTACAGCCCGCGGAACTTCCTGCAGGGCGTCGACGGCACGTTGGAGCTGTTCCACCGCTCCTCCTTGACCTTCCAGGACGTGGCCGGGGAAGCGACCGGGCATCCGGTGGCGGTGTTCCAGCGGGTCGATCAGGCCGGTTACCGGCTGCCGATCGATGAGCGCATCCTGAACGACACCGACACTCTGATGATCTTCGGCCTGGACCACCTGCTGGGCGACGAGGACGCCGCCCCGGAAGAGATCGCCGCGATCCAGCAGTGGCTCAAGCGCGAGGGCACGTGCCTGATGCTGGCCCCGCACCACGACGTCGGCTTCACCGACGACAAAGAGCAGCAGCAGATGGAGTACCTGCACCACGGCGACCCGCTGACGCCCCGGATCCAGCGCTTCAGCGGTTTCGCGCGGTCGCTGCTGACCGGGCTGAACATCCCTGTGCACAACACCTGGGGCCTGCGCCCCGCGACGGTCGAGGGCACCAAACAGATTGTGCCGCTTACCGCTTTCCGCGATCTGGATTCGGCCGGCCTGCTGCGGGACGTCTCCACGCTGGCCCTGCATCCGCATCTGCCGCACTACGCGCTGACGGCCCCGGAGAGCCCGGACCTTCGGGTGCTGGGCCGGCAGCTGATCGACCAGACCCGGCCGCATCCGTTCACCCTGGCGGGCAACACGGAGTTCAACGCGCTGATCCACATGCCGCCGACCGGTGACCGTGCGGGCGACATCGTGCTGGTCGACTCAACGCACTTCACGACCCTGTTCGGCGCCAGCGACAGCCTGAAGTCGTTCTGGCGCAATCTGGTGACGATGTGACGCTGAGCGATCTGGCGGCGCGCGGTGCCAACATCGCCGTCGTCCTGTTCGTGGTGTCCAGCACTCTGGGCGTCGGGCTGAGCCTGACCCCGGCCCAGATTCTGGCACCGCTCAAGGACATTCGGGTGGTGAGCCTGGCCCTGGTCGCCAATTTCGTTGCGGCGCCGCTGGTTGCCTTCGGACTGTGGCGCCTACTGGCCCTCGACGAGCCACTGGGCGTCGGCCTGCTGCTGTGCGGGCTGGCGGCGGGTGCGCCGTTCCTGATCAAACTCGCCGAGTTCGCCAAGGCCGACGCGGGTTTGACGGTGGGCCTGATGGCGCTGCTGATGATCACCACAGTCGCCTACGTGCCGATCGTGCTGCCGATCTTCCTCAAGGGATCGGAGGTCGATCCGCTCGCGATCGCGTCGTCGTTGGTGGTCCTCATGCTGATCCCCTTGGCGATCGGGCTGTTCTGCCGGAAGCAGGCTCCGACGGTGGCCGTGCGGATCAGGCCGGCCATCGGACTGCTCAGCACCGTCAGCATGGTGCTGGTGGTCGTCCTGACCATCGTCGCCAATTTCCGGGAGGTGCTGTCGGTGTACGGCACCCGTGGCATCCTGGCGGCCATCGTCTACACCGCCGTGTGCGCCGGAATCGGTTGGGGTCTGGTATTTTTCAGCACCACCGCGCGGCCGGTGCTCGCATTGGGCACGGCACAGCGCAATGCGGCGGCGGCCTTCGTGGTGGCCGGCCAGAACTTCGACGATCCACGCGTCACGGTGATGATCACGGTGGTGCTGATCGCCGAGTTCACGATGCTCATCCCGTTCGCCCGGTTCCTGGCCCGCAGGGCCTGACAGGTCAGGACTGGTCGAGCAGACCGAGGCGCGCCGCCTCGGTCACGGCCTCGGTGCGCGACGACACCGACAGCTTGCGGTAGATCGATTTGGCCTGGCTCTTCACGGTTTCCCGGCCCAGGTGCAATTCGCCGGCGATCTTCTGCAGCGACAGGTGGGTGGCCAGGTGCGGCAGCAGACGCAGCTCGGCCGCGGTCAGGGCCGGCCGCGGCCCGTGCTGCGCATGCGCCGCCAGCAGTTCCCGGACCCGCGCCAGCCGGAGCTGCACCGCGGCCGCGTCGGGCTCCCGACGGCCGGCGAGCTGCCCCGCATCGAGATGCCGTCGGCACAACTCCGGGTCGTCGATCTCGAGGGCGGTGGCGGCGGTCAGCGCGTGCCCCAGTGCCGCGGTACGTGCTGCCAGGTCGCCCAGCCGCTCCAGCAGCCGTTCGGTGCCGCGGACCGCGTCGCGTGCCCCGGCGACGTCGCCGCGGTGACCCCGCACCAGCCCGTCCACCGCGTACACCACCACCATCGGCACGAGGTCGCACAGATCCCGGGAGTCGACGATGCTGCGGGCCTGCGCGCTGCGCTGCGCCGCGGACAGCAGGGCCCCGTCGTCGAGGTCCAACAGGGCGAGATGCGCCAGTGCCACGGCCCGGAAGCCGGGTAGGTCGTCAAGGACCGGGAGTGACGATTCCAGTGTGGCCCTGGCATTTCCCGCGTCACCGATCATCGACAGCGCGCCGCCTTTGACCGAGGCGGCGGCGCCCCACCACGGGTTGACCAGGTGGTCGCCGGCGTCGCACACCGTGTCGGCGTGCCGGACCACCTCGAGCACACCGCCGATGCCGACGAGGGAACCGACCAGGGCCGCACCAACTTTCACCGACGGCGTGCCGTCGGCCAAGGCGGCGCCCCGGTCCGCCGCCGAGGCCGCCAGCAGGGACCGCTGGATCAGGTCGGCGTCCCCCAGCGTCACCCCCAACCAGGCTCGGGCGATCGCGGCATCGGCATGGTCGGCGAAGACGTGCTCGTCGAGGAGCCTCAGTCGACGCTCCAAGATGCCTGCGCGGCCGTCGAATCCGAGCCGCACGGCATCGCGTTCGACCAGCGCCGCGGCGTGTGCCGCGTCGTCGGCCGCCAACGCCTGTAACAGCGCACCGTCGATGTCGCCGACGCGTTCGAGGTGCTCCGCCGCCCGGGCGGCGACAGCGCGGTACCGCTCCGGATCGCGGTTGTACAGCCGCGCACGGAGCAGATCGGCGAACAGCCGGTGGTACCGGTACGCGGTGCCCTGGTCATCGAGCGGCACCAGGAACAGGTTGCCCGAGGCGCGGACGGCATTCAGCACGTCGGCTGAATCATCGCGCTGCAGAACGCCGTTCAGGTCGTCGGCGCTGAAATGATCGAGTACCGCGGATTCGACGAGGAACGACTCGACGGCCGGGTCCAGCCGCCCCAGCACCTCTTCGACCAGATAGCCCGCCACCAGACGGTGGCGGCCGGTGATCGCGTCACCGGAGGCGCCGTCGCGTAACGCCATCGCCGCCATGACCACCCCGGCGGCCCAGCCCTCACAGCGGTCGATCACCAGCGCGGCCGTGGGGCCGTCGGGGCCACCGACGGAATCGAGGGCCGATTGTGCTTCAGCGGCAGAGAGTTTCAGCTGTTCGGTACCAACCTCGAGCACGCTGCCCTGCAGCCGGCGCCGCGCGAGATCCAGCGGCGGCGGTGTCCGGCTGATCAGCGTCAGCGTCGTCGACGCGGGAGCCAGCTGCACCAGGGCACGCAAGGTGTCGACAGCCGCGTCGTGTGTCAGTGCATGAACATCGTCCAGCACCACGACAATTGGCCCAGTGGACTCCAATGCTGCGACCACGGCCGGCACCAGTTGGGTTTCGACGGCCCGGCCTGCGCCGCGCAGGTACTGGAACGTCGCAGCATCGACGGCGGCGACTTGATCCACCGCGGTCAGCAGGTGCAGCAGCAGATGGGCAGGGTCGTTGTCGAGGTGATCCAGCCGCACCCAGGCGAACGGCCGGGCGTCGGCGGCGTCCCACAGTGCCACCGCGGTCGTCTTGCCGTATCCGGCGGGCGCCGTCACCACCACGAGTTTCGCGTCCGAGGCGAGCAGGGATCGGGTGATCGCCGGCCGCGCGATGACGGCCCCGCCCAGCCGAGGCGGGCCGTAGGTAGCCGTCGGAATGTGCGCTACCCAGCCTTCCCCTGCCACGTTGGCATCGTATGTGCGATGCACGCAGCCACCCAACCGGGCAATTTTTGACCGCTCCGCCGAATACGTTGATACCGTGCGCTCAGCGAGGGGAGCGACCATGAGCAACTCAATTCGTTCGGTGGCAGTCGCGGCGGCAGTGATCGGCCTCGTGGCCGGCTGCAGCAGCGGGTCCGACTCGGGCGCCAAAAGTTCGTCAAGTTCAGCGTCGACGAGCGCCGCAGCGTCCAGCACCGCGTCGACTAGCACCGCGTCATCAGCAGCTGCGGCGACCCCTGCAGAACTGCAGGCACTGGTGCCGACGCCCGCCGGTACCGTGCAGACCTTCGGCCCAGACCCTATCGCGGACAACGGGATTCACCTCAGCTTCAAGGTGACGGGCGGACCCGCTGACGTGGTCAAGGCCTACAAGGCCGCGCTCGAAGGCAAGGGCTGGGCCGTCACGACCATCGTGTCGAACGACGGCGGATCGAGCGGTGGTGGCGGCGCCACCTACACCGGTACCCACGGCAACAACTACGGCGTCTTCGACGGCGGCGGGTTCGGCACCGAGACGTTCTTCAACGTGTGCGCGTGGCCGGCCAAGCCGGCCCAGCCGAACTGCGGCCGCAAGAACTGACGCCCGTCAGGGGTTGATCGTGTTCTCGCCGTCCTGACGGCCCCACACGTATTCGGACGCGAATGGCGAGCCGAGGCCAAAGTGGTTGTACGGCGCGATCGATGCACCGGTGTCCATCACCATGTACGGCATCGGCCAGATGTCGCGGGTGACGGTCCAACACCCCGGCCGGCCCATGGGGCCGCCCCTGGCGTTGATCCGCGGCAGGTTGTCCGGGTAGACGTACTGGTTCGCCGAGCCGACAAGCGCTGTGTGCGAGATCAGCGAGTAACCGTTGCCGCCGACGGCGAAGGACGTTGCCTTCACCGCACGAGGGAGAGCCCTTATCCCGCAATCGATCTCGGGGCTGTACTCGTCGAGTACCCGAGTCGTCGGTAGGAGGTCCTGCGCGCCACGAACCAGGTACGGCCCGCCGCGCTCGAAGATGTCGCCGCCGGTGTTGCCGAAGCCCACTGATGCCATCAGCGCCTGATCTATGTTGCTGCGCTGGTCATTCAAGGTGCGCTCGGTGGTCACCGCGTTCGTGAGTCCGTCCCACAGATCTGGCGACGCGTTCGCGTAGACCTCGGCCAGATCGGCAAGGGCGCGGTTGTCGTGCCGGATCGACGGCATCCGCTGATTCAGGTCGGCCAGAATGACGTTGCCGTTGACCAGCGACTGACCGAACTTGTCACCCAGCCCCTCGAGCGCCTGTGCCGCGGCGGTCAGCGTCGCGTTCAACTTCACCGGGTCGACCTGTTCGGAGATCGCAGTGATGGTCTCGAACAACGTATTGAACTCCGTGGTGACGCTGACAGCGTTGACGGTGTCGCCTGACTTGAGACGCTGCGGCGACGGGTTCGGCGGCGACGTCATCGAGATGTATTTGTTGCCGAATACCGTTGTGGCCAGCAGCTTGACGTCCACGTTGCGCGGCAGCACGCCAAGGTATTGCGGGTCGACGTCGAGGATCAGTTTGGCTTCGGGCTTCTCGCCGGGTGCGGTGACGATTTCGGTGCCCTTCAACCGCCCGATCGGCACTCCGTTGTAGGTGACCTTCGAGCCGTTGTCCATCGACAGCCCTGCGCGACTGGCCAGCACGTACACCTGGGCTTTGGAGTCGAACGCTCCTCGGAACTGGAGCCAGGTGAGCGCCATCCCTGCGGCAGCAACGAGAGCCAGGATCAGGCCGGCGATCTTGTACGGCGGGGTCCGATCTCGATTCAGCGGCGCATGCACCTGCCCCGCAGCGACAGGCGGCAGCGGCTCCAGCGGCGGCCGTGGTTTTGTCATGCCATTCCACCATCAGATCGAAGTGCGGCCGGGCGCCGTTGCCAGGCCTTCATCGATGTCGACTGGTAAGCAGGGTACGACTGTCACCGGCCTAACGGCGCGCAAATGACAAACATCTAGCAAACCGTAATCTGGCAGGCCGGGCACTCAATGGCGACCTTCTCGCCATCACACGGCGGTTACCACCAAAGTGATGACAGCCGTCAGCAAATTGGCGGCCGTGGCCTTCGGCGCAGCACGTGCGCTGAGTTACGGAACTGCTGGAGCAGGCCGACCGACGGCACGGACACGCAGCAGCCCTATTGCCTCCTGCAGCGCGCCGAGGTTCCACGCCAACGAGCACGTCGTCTTGCGGCGGTCCACACCGGACAACCACGCCGCGGCCCATACGATCGATTGCAGCGCCGCCCCCATTGCGGCGGGTCCCAGCCACCACGGGCGGAATTTGTCCAGGATGCGTGCTTCGCCGCGGCCGAAATTCCGATACTGCACGAACGCCGCCTTCAGATCTGTGCGCTGCACCTTGCTCACCACCGCACCGGGCACGAACTCCAACATGAACCCGGCTTCGGCTACCCGCCAAAAGAAGTCGACCTCATCGGCGCCAAGCTTGAACGTTTCATCGAAGCCGTGCACGCGGGAAAACACCTCACGGGTGAAGCCGCAGTTCGTGCCGTTCGCGAAGACATCCTTGCGGGCCAGAGTCGGGTAGAGCCGACGTTGCCGCGCCAACAGGGTGCCGTTGTCGAGGATTCGATCGAGCCCACCGCCGACCGCCTCTGCCCCACCCAGGAAAGCGCGGTGATACGCCTCGATCCAGCCCGCGTGGACCACATCGTCCGCGTCGGTGAGCAGAATGAACTCCCCCTTGGCAGCTGTAATCCCCACATTACGAGCGACATTCGCGCCCGGCGCCCGACCCGCATCCACAACACGCACGCGCGGATCAGAATAGGAGCGCACCAGGTCGGCAGTGCCGTCCGTTGACCCGTTGTCGGCCACGACGATCTCGAACTCGGCACTGGTTTGCTGCGACAGCAGGGCATCGAGTTGTTTGGCGAGGACACGCGCACCGTCCCGGCATGGGATGACCACGGAGATCATGAGCCGAAAGGTAGCTGAGATTCGTCCCGTACGCCTGTCACGCGAGGCGCTTCACAGGGCACTCGCAGCTATGCGCCCGATTGCGGCGTCACGAGGAACTTCTCGCCGGTCGCCTTCTTGAGGTAGCTGTTGAACGCCTCGGGCTTGAGCAGGCCGGCCAATGAGACGTCTTGCGTGTAGGTGCTCGCGAAGGTCGTGGTGAGCTCCGCGGCGACGCGGGCTCGTAGCCTGCCGATGACCTCCGCCCCGGCGCTGGCGAGGAACGGCGTGAGCAGCCAGCCACCGATGCCCCACGACATGCCGAAGCTTCGGTTGAGGACGGTGGGTCCGGTGTCGAGGCTGCCGTAGATGTACACCTGCTTGTGGACGGCCGAGCCGTAGCGGGAGTACTGCGTCGCGGTCGCGTTGGCGGCCTGCTCCATGCCGTTGAGGATCTGGCTCGCCAGGGTGCCGCCGCCGGTGGCGTCGAACGCCAGTGTCGCGGAAGTGGCTTTGAGCGCCTCGAGCAGGTCCTGTTCGAAAGTCGTTGCCGCGGAATTGCATACGTAGGTCGCACCGAGGTCGCGCAGGATTTCTTCCTGCTCCGCCTTGCGGACGATGTTGACCAGCGGCACCCCGTCCGCGAGGCAGATCTTGACCAGCATCTGACCGAGATTCGACGCCGCGGCCGTGTGCACCAGACCCGAATGTCCTTCTCGCCGCATGGTTTCCACCATGCCCAGCGCGGTCAGCGGGTTGACGAACGAAGACGCCCCGTCCCGGGCCGTCGCGCCGTCGGGCAGGACCAGACAGGCGGCGGCATTGACGACGCGGTACTGGGAGTACATGGCGCCGCCGGCGGTGCCCACGGTCTTGCCGAGGAGCGCCTGCGCCGCCGCCGACTCCCCCGCCGCCACTACCGTGCCCGCACCCTCGTTGCCGACGGGAAGCGATTGCCCGACCCGGACGGCCAGATGTGCCAGCGCCCCGGGCGGCAGCGGTGCGGTGACGACGGGGCGGTCCGGGGTGCCCGTGACCGTCGCGGCCGACATGTCGGCGCCGGGAATCAGCAGGCCCAGATCCGACGGGTTGACGGGCGACGCCTCGATCCGGACGACGACTTGGTCGGCGGTCGGGGCCGGGATGTCGACGTCATGCAGCGAGAGCTCGAGCACGCCGTTCGGTGTCACCAATGACCGCAATTCCAGTGCGGTCTCGGGTATTTCGGTCATTTGATATGTCCCCGCTCTAGATCTTGCTCGCCGCGAAATCGGCTGCCTGCGTGACCTTTCCGGACTGCACGTAGGAACCGTGAGCGCCGGGGTCGAAGCCGCCGCCTTCCCAGCAGATCGGGTCGGCCTGGGCGCACTGATCGATGGAGTTGGCGACATACTGCGGCGCCAGCTCCGGCAGCTGTCCGCCGGCGAGCATGCTCGCGAAACCGGTGCGCGGCGCACCGAACAGTGCGGTGGCGGCGACGTGACCGGCGACCTGCGGCGGCGCCGCGCTCGTGGCACCTTCGATCACCGCAGCACCCTGTGAGTAGCCGCCGAGCACCATCTTGGTCTTCGGGCAGTTGGCCGCGGTGGACTCGATGACCGACCGCGCGGCGTCGATGCCGGCCGGGGTGCTTTGGGCGAAGTCGTTGCTCGCCGGGTAATCGACCGCGGTCGCCTCGACAGAACGCGGCGCCACCCGGGCCCGCAGGTCGTCGACGAACGGGCGGCCCACACTGCCCAGGCCCGGCGGCTCCGTGGTGCCACGAGCGAACACGGAGGTTCCCCAGTTTCAGTGGACACCTGAGATAGCGGGACGGTGTCCTGCTGGAAGGATGTCGATATGTCGCGGACGCGTCGGTCGTTCACACCGGAGTTCAAGGTGGAGGCTGCTCGTCGGGTGATTGACAGGGGCCGGCCGGTCTCGGAGGTGGCCCGCGAACTGAACCTGCACGAGAGTCTGCTGGGCAAGTGGGTGCGTCAGGAGAGGGTCCGCGACGGGGTGGCCAGCGATGCCCGCCATGGGCCGCCAGAAGGCGATCTGACGGCCCGTGAACGCGCCGAATTGGTGCGGCTGCGTGCGGAACTGGCCGAGAAGGACCGAGATATCGCCTTCTTGAAAAAAGTATCGGCGTACTTTGCGGCACAGCAACATCGGTGAGTCGGTTTGAGCTCATCGCCGCGGAGTGCGCCGACCACGACATCGCCACACTGACCGAGCTCCTCGACGTCTCACGCTCGGGCTATTACGCCTGGGAAGCACGGCAGCGACGCACCGAACCCACGCCGCGGCAGCAGTGGCGCCGCGATCTCGAGGTCAAGATCCTGGCCCACTGGCAAGAATCCCGACGCACTTACGGTTCACCACGGATCACCGCCGACCTGCACGCCGCTGGGGTCTCGGTGTCGGTCAACACCGTCGCGGCGATCATGGCCGAGATGGGCATCGAAGGCATCAGCCCGCGCACCTTCAAGGTCAAAACCACAGTCGTCGACCCGGCGGCGTCTTTCCCACCCGACCGGGTGGGCCGGGTCTTCGATCAAGGCCGCCTCGATGCGGTATGGACCTCCGACATCACCTATCTGACCTGCGGTGAAGGCGATGCCTACCTGTGCGCGATCCGCGACGAGCACTCGCGACGGGTGCTGGGCTGGTCGGTGGCTGACCACATGCGCACTGAGCTCGTCGAGCAGGCGGTGGACGCGGCGGTGTTCACCCGCGGCGGGTCGGTGGCCGGCACCATCTTGCACTCGGACCGGGGCAGTCAATACACCAGTCACGACTTGGCCACAGTCTGCTCCGATCACGGCCTGCGCCGCTCTATGGGGGCCACCGGCATATGTTGGGACAACGCCGGGTCCGAATCACTGTGGTCGACGGTCAAGCACGAGTACTACAAGCGGCATGCCTTCACAACGTATGCGAATCTTGCTGCGGGACTTGACAATTACCTTCGCTACTACAACCATGACAGGCGGCATAGTTCACTGGGAATGATCTCACCTATCGACTTCGAGATCACCGCACGGATCAATCAGCAATCAAGCTAACCGTGTCCACTTTTTCAGGGGAACCCCACACGACCTGGATGTCGGGGCAGGGTGCTGCTGCGGCGGGTGTAGCGGCAAATCCCGGAACGACTGGGCCAAGACGGTGAGGGCCAAGAGCACAGCGGGCTTACGGGTCATACCGACCGATGTTAGGCAACCTGACACGGAACTGCTCACGCCTTCGTGGCACCCGTTTCGACGGTCAACTGCGTTGCAGTGACTGCAGGTGACAGATCGAGGCCAGGTCGGAGAGGTCGTCGACGCTCGCGCGAAACGGATAACTAAGCATGCGCGCGGATGGCAACAAGTAGCTCGGTGCGGAGTGCCCCGACTGAGTGGACTGCAGCAAACACAGTGCCTACTCCCCACGTGTGGACAGCGTTCACACGGACCTTAAACTCTGCGTGCTCAACAGCGGCTGACGTCGTCAGCCCAACCACGCCGTGCTTGGCGGCGCTGCAGTGGACTTGGCCCGGCATTGAGTTGATGCCCGCGACCGAGCTGATGTTGATGATCGATCCACTATTTCCCGCCAAAATAACGCGGGACTATCGCTCTCATTGTGTGACTGCACCGCATTGAGCACCTTGCACAATTCCAACGATCACCTACCAGATTCGCAGATGCGCGCTGATACGGCCGCATCTCCCGCTGCGAGGAACTATCATGCCATCGCCGAACATGAGCAGGAGGCATTGTGCATTCGGTGACCGGTTATCCCTGCGACGCTGAATGGAACCTAACTGACCAAGCAGGCATCAGTCCGCATCAGGCGTTGGCGAGCACCGTCTCCGCGAATGCTCACAACGCGCGTCCTCGGCACGCGTGAACACGAGCTCAATACTGATGCATGACGACGCATTCAAGGCCCTGGAACATCTGGCGGCTACCGACGTAGGACGGGGTAGCGCGGTACTAGCTCGCCACGCCCAAGGTGGGCTCCATGACGCAGCCAGATCGCTCTGCCGCTCCATGGAGACAGCGCACGTCCTCCTGCTAACAGGCTTCTACCTACCACTAGCAGATCCGCCGACAGCTGAGACCGACGGCCCACTAGGGGCCGTCATGCTCGCCCGAGCGGTCGAGTTGTTGGGTGGCATCGCGACGATCGTCACCGATGAACCGTGTCAGCGGGTCGTACAGGCGGCAGCCGTCGCTGCCCGCCTGAGCGGCCAAGTGATGGCGTCCCCGCTCGGCGCGGACTACGGAAATTGGGAAGCTCGCCTGCAGACCTCTTGCGATAGACGACCCACCCACGTGATTGCGATAGAGCGCGTTGGCCCCAGTTATCGGGGAACCAAGTTAAACATGCGCGGCCAAAACATCGACGCCTTCACCGCACCACTCGAGCGCATACTGCAACTCTGGAACACCTACTCCATCGGTATCGGGGACGGCGGCAACGAAATCGGCATGGGATGCATCGAGCGCGATACCATCGCTGCCGTCGTTCCACGAGGCGCCGATATCGCGTGTTCCGTCGCTACGAATGCGCTAATCGTTGGCGGGACATCGAATTGGGGCGCATACGCGCTAACTGCCGCCATGCGACTCCTCGGCGAACACCAAGTCGACGAAGTGCTCGAAATCGAATGGTCCCACCGCATATTGAATGCGATCATGCGCGCAGGCGGTGCGGACGGCGTGACTCTTCAGCGGCAGGCAACCGTTGACGGTTTGTCGCTCGATGAATACTGCTTGGTACTTCGCAAAATTCAGGCGCTTGTTAATGCCACAGTACGGAGGTAGAAGAGTGAGTCGCAATTCAGCGCACCATGAGGGACGTTCAGGGCGTTTTCTATCACGCTCATACTTCTTGATTGGCCCCATTATCGGCGCCGCACTAATGGTGATGTTGACTGTATCCAATTTTGGCTCTTTACCAGAACAGATAATAGTCTCTCTATTGGCTACCATCTTGGTGAACCAGTTCGAGATACGCTACGACGGCTACCAGAAATCCGAACTCGAAAGCGCGATCCGTCGCGTCCCACAAATGACGCCAATCTTAGTCGACATCGCCGAGCGAGTGAGTGATTTACAACGAGTATATGCAGATTCACCCCTTCTCACCGAAGCACTTAGTCGAATGGAACGCGTTTTCGATGAGTTTGGACAACTTCGCGACGGCATCATCGTCCGTGGCCCCGCCGACTACCA
This sequence comes from Mycolicibacterium llatzerense, assembly GCF_025331195.1. Taxonomy (NCBI): domain Bacteria; kingdom Bacillati; phylum Actinomycetota; class Actinomycetes; order Mycobacteriales; family Mycobacteriaceae; genus Mycobacterium; species Mycolicibacterium llatzerense. Next base: position 394,630 of record NZ_LXOV01000018.1, read on the forward strand.
GGACCTAATGAAGGGGGCACGCGCCTCCGCACGATCATTGCTGGCCATTACCAACATCACCGGCACAGCGGAAGCTGGCAACCCGACCTGGTGGCGCGAAGGACCTGGCCGCGAATACTGGGATTCGAACATGAAAGCACTAGCACGCGGAGTCGAGGTCTCCCGCATATTCATCTACGACTCGGAGATTTCCCCAGGGTTGAACGAGGTCCTCAACGAACAAGCGAAGGGCGGTGCAAATATTTGGACAGTACCGAAGTCGAAACTACACGACCCATCACTACTCCAGAACTGCGCCATCTTCGATGAGAAAATTGCATGGATTTCTGATGTAAATGCCTACGGTGAGATATCCAAGAATATTCTGTACGTGGGCCAGCGGCGCGTGCGCGAGCTGCGAGAGGCCTACGCGCTCTGCAAATCGCATGCAGACTCATTCTCGCCTGAGAACAATTCGAGTACCACCCGACAGGATGTACCTACCACCCAAGAATGCGACCAAAGTCAGGGCAAATCCACCCCAACCAACTAGCACAGTGACGCCAAAACTGAGCGCGTGCGATTGCGCCGCAAAAATCGCACAAAAGAAAGCAAGCAGCGCAATAGAAGTAAAGCGAAAATTCTCGGCGAACTCAAATGTGTCAGCAGGCTCCAACTCCGTCGCAACCAGCACGCCAGCGAATGGAAAAGTTACGACAAAACCGCCCATCAGGGGGGCGCATAAATATACCACAACGCATGACAACGCAATCAATATTGCTCGCCATATTTGGCCTCTTAGCCCGTAAGATACTACTTTCGATCGATCCACCGCATCATTCGCCATATCCGGTAAGCATTTTGAGATCATGACGTGCAAGAAAGCCCAAAAAACAATATATGCGGCCGCAGCGAACCAGAACTGCGGGTCAGGCAACTTAATAAGTGCCGCGGAGACGAGTACGTACAGCACTCCAGCTATCAACGACCGACCAACCCGATTCACGGCCGGCCATCTCGCCAGGCAGGCAACAACGTAGAAGAAAAGCACCAAAAGCACGACGCCGTACACGTGGTCCGCCGATACGGCAACTCGGCCAGCCAAAAGCATCGTGGTCATCGGGATCGGAAGCGTGTAAGCAACCGCTCGAAAGCGGATATTGGGCACAAGACCAACGAACCACACGAAGAAGCCCACGACCGTGATAGCGGCAACGGTCATCTGATGACCTCGGAGCCGATTCTGCCAGCAACGACGGCGCTTCCTGCCGAAGGCATCTCAAATGCGTCGTTCGACTTCACCCCACCTCATCCCCAAACAAGCGTGGCCCCGCGGCAGATCGCATACTCCAATGCGACCACGTCTTCCAGGTTTCGTGTAATCCAAAGCCATCATGCACGTGCCGCGGGTCCACGACATGTGCAACCACCGTTGTGGCGATGCTGATCAATCCAAATCGCAACCTTTGCTGCGCAACGTATGTTGGGGCTAGCACCGACGCGCATCACGGGCTGTCGCTGGCAACGGCCGAAAATGACCGCTACCAGCGACGACGCGGGTGCCCCCAGTCGGACTCGAACCGACACTTGGCGGATTTTAAGTCGGAATCCTGTGTCTTCCTACGGTAGCTGTAATGCCCCGCCGACGCCCCGCAGCACCGCTAAACACCCATTCCTAACTGGGACGATTTGCGTCGGGACGTCCATACAGCTGCCGCGTCAGCGTTGCCGCATTTCTGCAAGTCGACGCGTGAGTGTGGACGCGGGATGGACGCGGCACACAACCAGGGCGGGAGGAGGCAGAACAGCGGCCCGCGTGACGACTGGTACACAGACAGCCCACCACGGTGTACTGTGGGCCACGCGAGCAACCCTGCGCCGCGCGAACCGGCGAGGCCACTGAAGCGGCAGAGCGTGTCTGAT
>NZ_LXOV01000019.1:0-104079 GCF_025331195.1 Mycolicibacterium llatzerense
CACTGGCAGAAGACCCTCTGCCGCTGCCCGTCTACCCGCCATCGCCAGTCACGCACGCGGATCTGAGGGACGTACTGGTCGATCGGTTCGCCGCGGTCCTCGACGACGTAAACCGGCCTGTCACCTGGACGCCATCCCGCGCGTCTCGCGACCCCCAGTCATGGACTGCCTTGGCCACATACGGTCACCCGCGGCTCAACCCGGTCCTAGACAAACACGCCGGCGAACACCTACCCGACGACAGTGCACTTGTTCTCTCGCCAGGGAACGAGGGCCCCGTAGCAGCGGTTCGAGCGGATCGGACACCGCCAGCGTTAATCACTAGCCTTGCCGACGTCGATCAACTAGGCCCCCCAACAGCTCGTGGTGAAGCCGAAACACTGGCTGCATCAGTGGCTTCCGCGACCAGAGAGTACCGCCGCAGTTATGAGGAGCAACTGGCTGCACTACAACAGAGGCAATCTATCGATAACTTGCGTCAACGGTTCACTTCCTTAGTGCGCGAGACAATCGGCGTCGGCTGCGCGGCCTCGCGGCATGACGGCGGTGGCGGAGCTGACCCCATCACTATCTGGTACAGCCTGGGCTCTGACAGCACCAGCCCTTGGGCATATGCGAGAGCGATGCAAGACCGGCTTGGAGTTCCACTCGGGCAACTCATCTCCGGTGATCTCGGCTCGGATCTTGACCCGATCCCACCTCAACGCTGGACACAAGTAAAGCAGCGCAACGGTGAGAAACTCGGGAAATTGATCAGCGAGTTCACGAAGTGAGCGACCGGAGTCACGCTGCTGCGATTCTGCGACCTAGTTCCAGGAGAGTGTCTCGTGAGACATCCAGATTGCGCATAACGAATGGGTCTAGCGTGGCGGCTCCTTCTGGATTGGATTTGGCGATCTCTTCGCGCAGTCGGTTCCACTCGGCGTACCGGCCGGTCATTGCTGCGCGAACGAGTTGTTGCAGATCTTTTTGTTCTTGCTCGTCATCCGGCCAGTTCAGCAGGGAGCAGATGGTGGCGGCTTTTGCTTGTGCGGTAGGCCTTTTCGCGAACCACATGAACAACGAGATTTCGGCGTTACCGGAGCCCCAGCCGCGATCACTGTTGAGTGAGACTTCCGCGCAGGGAAACCATCGCTCGATCATCTTCGTCATACGTTGCTTCCTGGTGCGTTTTTCAAACTCGATCCCGGCACCCGGAAGATCGCATCCCCGGTCATGTCGGTGGAGAACAACGTTGCCGGGTCGGCGTAGGCGCCGAAGAATCGGCCCCTTCCGTCGGCGCATTCGTCGACGACGTAGAGCCAATAGTTGCCGCGATGTTGGGTCGCGATCAGCACCTCGTTACCGGTCATTCGGATGCCGTTGCTGGCCGCGCTGCCCATCACGCCCTTGACTTCGACGTGGCGGACCTGCTGGTGGCGGCGTGCCTCGAGGTCGTAGCCGCGGCCCTCGGTGTGCACGTCGTCGACCACCCACCCATCCTCGACCAGCAGCTGCCGCACATGGCGCATCGACACCATTTCGGCGTCCGTCTCGGCTTGGACGCCGGCGTCGGCGGCGGCGAGTACTCGTATCCTGCCGACAAGTTTGGGTTCAGTCAGTGTCACCTCGGTGAGGCGCTCCAATTCGGCGACGCGGGCGGCGGTCTGTGTCTGGAACTGCCGGCGCAACGCCACTCGGGTGTCGCGGTCGGCGATGTCTTCGGTCAAGCTCACCGGCAGGTTGTTCAAATCCCTGCGGGCTTGGGCGAACCAGTCCGATCGGACCCGCCGGTGCTCGGCGACGGTGGCTTCGGCGACTTCGCAGGCCACGCTCATGGCGGCCCCTTCGCGGGCTGGGTGGGCAGCGGTGCCCGCCGCGTCGCTGGGTACGAGGTTGGCGAGGGTTTCCCAGCGCACGGCGCGGGCGTGGGCGCTGTCGTCGACTTTGACGAGTGTGGCCCACACGCTGGCCCGTTTGCCGTCGCTTTCGGTCATCGTCGCCTCGTAGGCGAACAGGTCGTAGGGGGTCAGGCTGGAAGGGTCCTCTACTGCGCCGGACTGATAGAGGTCTTCGGCGAGAGCGTGGTCTGCCATGGCGATCAGGTCGGTGAACGCCGGCTCGCCCGGTCCCAGCGTGATGGTGTCGCCGATGTCGATGCTGCCGGCGGCTGCGGCTACGGCCTCGCCGCTGGTGGCCACGTGGACATCGGCGCGGCCGCCGAGACCGGCTGGCAGGACGCCATGGGTGGCGGCTAGTCGGCGGAATCCGGGGCCGGCGGCGGTGGGTGTCACCGACAGCACGCCGGCTGCTGAGAGGCGATCGAGGTAGGCCTCCACGATCGCGGGGTTGATGCGTGCGAACAGATCGCGCTGCAGCAGGGTCAATGCCGCCACGGCGTCTACCTGGCTGGCCAGGCGGCGTTCGTTGTCGCGGACCTGGCGTGCTGCGCGGGCTAGTTCCTGAGCTTGTACGGCCCGGGCGGCGTCCCTGGCGGCTGCTTTTTTGGTGTCGTCGTTGCCGTACAGGTCGGTCAGCCAGCGGTCGTAGTCGACGCCGGTGATCTCTGCGACGGCGGACAGGCTGTCGAACATCTGCCCGTGCAGTTCGTTGGCGGCGGTTACGAAGTTGTCGAGCAGCCGTAGGAGCGTGTCGCCTTCGCGGGTGTCGGTGGCCACCAGGTTGTACAGGAACACTTCGCGTGTCTGGCCGACTCGGTGGATGCGGCCCATGCGCTGCTCTAACCGGACGAGTGACCATGGGATGTCGTAGTTGACTAGGACGTGCGCTGCTTGCAGGTCGATGCCTTCGTTGCCGGCGTCGGTGGTGACGATGACCTGAAAATCGCCCCGCATGAAGGCTTTTCGCACTTCGTCACGGTCGGGTTTGCTTTGCCGGCCGGAGTACAACTGGGCGCTGTATCCCTCGGTGCGTAGCCGGTCGGCGATCCACTGTGCCGAATCGGCGTACTCGGTGAAGACCACGGCCTGTTCTCCGTTGCCGGGCAGGATGTTGTGCTTGACGAGGCAGTCATCGACCAGCCGTCGCCACTTCGATGGCAGCCAGTCCGGGTTGGCGATGGTGGCGTCGATGCGTTCGACGAGCGCCTTGATTGCCGACCGCTCGGCGCGGGTGGACGTCGAGGCGGTGTGCACGACTTTGGCTTCGTCGACCTCGGATTCGTCGCCGTGGCCGTCGCTTTCGGCGATCAGCGCGGCCTCGGCCTCGCTCATCTCGCCCATGTGCGACGAGCGGCGGCGCAGGGTCTCGGCGAGGGAGAACAGGCTGGACGCGGCTCGCTTGCCGTAGACCATGCGGGCCAGGGGTTGCGCTGTCGGTGGGAAGAACTGTTCGACCATGTCCAAAGCGGCTTGGTAGTAACCGAATTCGGCTTGCGAGAGGGCCACGTTGTGGTTGTGCGCGGTGCGGCCCTTGAACAGCCGTGTCTTGCCGTCGTAGTCGACGAGGTCTTCCTTCATGCGCCGCAGAAAGTGGATTGGTCCGGGCCGCAGTACCGACAGCGGCACGTTCGGGTCGGAGCCGGGGTCGGGATAGATGTCGGGGTCGACGAGGTGAAGCAGGTGCCGGAACAGCCACTCTTTTCCACGGTGTGGTGTGGCGGTCATCAGTAGTGCTCGCGGTGTGTTCTTGGCCAGCAGCCGCCCGACTTGGTGGAAGCCCGCCGCGGTGGGTGTGAGGCGGTGGGCTTCGTCGAACACCACCAGGTCCCAGCCGGCCTTGTCTGGGCGCAGCGCATCCTGCACTGCGGGGTTGACTGCCGCCAGCTCCAGGGACACCACCCATAAATCGTTGGAGTTCAGCGCATCTTCGCGGATGGTTGCGGCGGTGATCTGTCGTAGGCCGCCGCCGAGGAGGCGGTCGAAGTCGTCCACCCATTTGGATGCGAGGTTGGCGGGGCACACGATCACCGCCCTGCGTACCAGTCCGAGGCGTTGCATTTCCCTGATGTACAGGCCCGCCATGATGGTCTTGCCGGTTCCGGGTTCGTCGGCGAGCAGGAAGCGCAGTAGTGGTTGCGGGAGCATTGCGCCGTAGACCGCAGTTGTTTGGTGTGCAAAGGGTTTCAGCGGTGTCGCGGCCATCGCGCTGGTCTCGGCGTTGGTTGCGGCGGCGTCCATCCATTGGGTCCACATGGCGGCGAGTACACGGGCGGAATTCCCATGGCCGTCCGAGGTTAGGGTCCGCACGGTGGTGGTGTCGCCGGCCGCTAGGTTCACTTCGTGTCGGCGGTCTTGATCGTCAACGAGGATCAGGTCCCAGGAGCCGTCTTCGTCCCCGGGCAGAGCGAAGCGCACGGTTGCGAATTCTGGGACGCCTGCGGCGTCGACCCGCACTCGCTGGCCTCTTTCAAAAGAGGTCATCGCGGATCGCTTCCGCGGATCCAGTCCTGGATCGTGCGGGTTGATTTGCCGAGCTCGTCGGCAATTTCTCGTACCGAGCCACCAGCCTCCCATGCGGCGCACACTGCAGCCTTTAGCTCGGCGCCGGCGACGCCAATGTTATCGGCGGCGGCCCTGAGGCGCGCAAGCTCTGAGGGTGGGATCACTCCGCGAGCGGTCACGACCAGAACCGTAGCAGAAGAAACCACACAACTGTGGTAACGATTGCTACAGCAGCAATCCGCCGACCTACGCACGCGGACCGGCTGGCTCAAGAGACAGACCTGCCAGACCGTCGAGTACGACACTATCCTCCGAGGAGCGGAATCCTATCGGTCGAATGGCGGGGAGTGCGGACTGCTCCCGTTGTGCCAAACGCTGCATCGCCGCGGTCCGTTCGCAGCAGAAAACGTCGCATACACCGCAAAGCGTGCGTCGGGCGATACGGCGATCGGTCCTTCGACCGCCAATGGATCGTCGCGGACAGCCGGTTCCTTGACTTTCCGCGCCCGCCGCTGTGGGCCGCCGTACGGATCACCAAACAAATATTCATCGTTGAACTTCACTCACATCCGATCAGCGACGGTCCCGGCATCGTGTTCTCTCGGCTGATCCCTGATGTGCACCATTTTCAACAATCGAGGAGGCTGCACGCTACGGTTGCTGCATCCCGACTCCGACACCACCACCATCCACCTCGGCGGAGGCTCATTCGGTCCTGTCCCGCAAGAGGTTTGGGACTACACTGTCGGAGGCCGAGAAATCGTCAAATCCTTGGTTCAACTACCGCAAAGCCAACCCCGCCGGCCGCCGCACCAGCTCCCTGGACGACCTCAACGCCACGACCTGGCCGACCGTGTGGAACGGCGAACTCATCGACCCGCTGTCGGTGATCAATCGCCTCGTCGAGATGGAGCCCGCCCAGGCCGACCTACTCAACGCCATCCTCGCCAAATCGGTCGCGAGCTACACCGGCCTCGCCATCGCCGGAGTGACCTGGCGTGGCCCCACCGCCAACGACGCCTGGCGCCGCCCCAACTACACGGCCGCCGAACCAGGACCAGCAGACCGAGGACGTGGACGGACAGCTCGGATTCACATTCGGCGGCAGCTAAAGCCGGCGAGTCGCGGTGGTCAGTAGCGCATGTCCGTCTCGACAGTCTTAAGATCAATGTCGAAATGTGCACGCGCAAGATTCAAGTGCTCCTCGCGATTCCGTAGAACGTCGCCCCACCTTTTGTCCAACTCCGTGATGTCAGGGCGTCGTCCATCGACCTCGATCTTAAGAACCTTCGGGAGCTCGTTCTCCATGATGTCGCGGATGCCGGTGTTGATCTCCTTCATTGATTGATCGAGGGGGGAGTTTTTCAATAGCGCGAGTGCGATAAACAACGGTGGCTCAACGAGTTCCGTCCACTTGATGACGAATTTTTCGACGCGCAACCCAATGTCGAAGGCGATTGCCTCCCCAGGATGGTCCGCAGGCACGTTATCTTGCCTCGGCAAGTTCGGGTTGAACTGTTCCGGGAGATTCTGCAGGTAGTCGGTGAAACTTATGAAATACAAGGACATTTGAGCTAGGCCTGTCCACACGTCGGCAACAGCCTTCATGTTCTCGCGCCGTCTTGCTACCTCATGGTCAATTGCCCTGGCACGCTGCCCGCGTAGGGCCTCACGCAGTGCGATGACAACGGCTACGAACGTGGAGGCACTCCCGACGCATTGACCGTAGCTGCCCCACTGTGACGAGCCCCAATGCGCCGCGAGTCCGTACGTGAGAAAGAAAGCAGAGACGAACACCGTCGCGAGGATCAACGCGTGTGGCCACCGACGTGCTGCGAACCCCGCAGCCCAATTGACTACCCGTTTGCACATGCGAACGAGTGAATCACGCCAGCCCGCAAGGTCAGGTACGGAGGCGGACGACATTGTTCTGGTCGCGCTCGATCGACAGTTCGGCGATCACGGCCGAGAGTGTCCGTATGCGCTGGCGGAGTTGGGTGTTCTCGGCAATAAGCTCCTTGGCGCGCTGGTGTGCTTGTGTGAGCTCGTCGCTTGTCGCGATGATGAGCCGCGGTGAAATGGCCTGTTGTGCACGTTGTTTGAAGTCGGCGATGAGGTCGGGGTACTGTTCGTAGAGACGTGTGCGTTGGACTCCGGACTCTTTGGCGAGGGCCACGACGGTGTGGTGGCCAGTAGTGTGCAGGGGGGTGCCGGCGATGAGGCGGTCGATGGCTTCCTCGACGTGTTTCCGTTCGATGTCGTTGTCTGCCAACATCTCTGCCTCTCTGATCAGTTCGATTCGTTGGTGGCTGTGTGGGTATTGATGGCCAGTTGCAGACGTTGACAACGTTGCTTCAGGCGGGTGCGTAGCGGTGTTGGTAGCAGCAGGTCTATGGCCTGTTCGCTGAGGGTGACGACGGTTTTCTGCACGGCGATGATGTCGCGGTCGGTATAGGTGATGTTGCCGCACGAGAGGCGGCAACGCGCCCAGTCAGGGCCGGTTTCATCGCCTCGGTCCCGACAGGCGGCGGTCTCTTGCCTGTAGACGCAGGTGAGGAGGGCGCCGTGGTGGATATCTAACGCCGGGTTTGTCCCGATTCTGCGCAGTTGGGCTGCGCTGGTGATCGTCGTGCCGGCGAATTGGGGCCGGCCATCGAGGCGTGTGCGGTAGCTGTCGGACGCTGGTCCCGAGACGTGTTCGCCGTTGCGTAAGCGTTCTGCATCGTCATGGAGTTGCTCGGCGCGTAGCAGCAGTGCTTCGAAGTCGAGGTCACCGGTGAATCCCGCATCGGCCAACCCGGCGTAGCCCTGCATGATCTGTGTGCGAACGTGCCCGTATTGCGTTGCCCCAGAGATGATTCCGTTGGGCCGGTGCACGATATGCCAAGCAAGCGTCCGCCTCAGCCGCGGCGCGGTGATGTCGCCGTCGGGATCGGCCGGGATGGCGGGATGGCCGGTGGCCGGCGCGATTTCCTTGTTGAACCACATGATGAATTCACGCAGATCAACATTGATTTTTCCTGGAGTTCGCGGCTTGGTGGAAGCGGACTCGTACCAGTTCCCGGAGCGTATTTTCCCGCCAGGAAACAGCAAATCGCCGGGAGTGATCGATTCCAGGACGGCTACGGCGTCGGCTACTTCGTTGGCCACCACCCAGGGGATGGTTGCAGGGGAACGCTTGCGGCGTTCCGGGGTGGTCTTGAGCTGCTCGCCCGACATGAAGATCAGACCAAGGCGCTTATCGCGGGTGATGCAGCCGCGGCGCAGATTGAGCGCCTCGCCCGTACGAACCCCTGATAGGTACGCGATGACGAGAAAGCATGCGGTGACGACGTGGTGGATGACGGGCAGAAGTTCTGAAACATCGAGTGGACGATTGCGCCATCGGCCGTTCAGCGCGGTGAATCGTCTCACAATGAGCCAGTCCCGCTTGAAAGGAAGCCCACTGTCCACCAATCGATTCCGCACCTCAGAATTGAGTATCGTGTCGCGGTCGACCCACGCAGCCACGCTGAAACCGACGGCGTCGGGCACGAGCCCCTCAGCGGTACGGACCGCAGGGACAGGCAGGTTGTTGTCGATCATCGCGGGGATCAAACGATCGATCTGATCGATCAACGTTGGCCATCGGTAGAACTCACGTGCCAGCAACCGGCGCTCGTCGGATGCCACAGACTGTGCGATCCCGCGGATCGTCAACAGGCGATTGGTGACGGTAGCGATATCTTTCGCGATCGCCGATACCGTGAACAGCGCGGCCGATAGGAGTGGCTCCATCACATCGGCACTGATCCGGGGTGTGCGATTGATGACTCCGGGTCCGGGATCGTCGACGAGTCGGGCGGCGGTGGTGGGCCCGAAAGGTTGCGGCGAAGGCAGCCGGCAGTCCTCGGGTAGATGATCACGGTAGGCGTGCAGCCGCTGTACGGCCAGCAGAGCCCGCCGGCGCCATGCGGTTGTCTTGGTGAGTTGCTGAACGTGCAGGCGGTAGTCATCGAGGTGATCGGACGTGACGTCGGCAAAGCGAGCGATGTCGCGCTCATCGAGCCACCGCAGGAACTCCCGCAAAAAGGGAAGGTCAGCGGCGATCGTCTTCACCTCTGGGTGCGGGCTGCGCGCGAACGGCAGACGAGGCGCGTCGTCGATTACATTGAGCAGGGCAAAGACGTACAGCTTTACGCTCGGTCGTAGTCGTTCGGGGTAGGTACTCCAGCGAATCGTCAACGTTGCAGCATGACGATCAGGGATGCCAGGGTCAAGGTTCCATGTCGTATCGCCGAAAACGGACAACGTGTCGCGATCGATCTCGGGCCTCAATGAACGGGATTGCAGCACAACACTATTGGGTGTCACCGCGATATCGGCGATGACCGCGGCCGCATCTGGCGCTAACGGAACTGTCATGGCGTGTCGAAGTCTCCTCGCAGCAGGTGATCAACACGCTGCCGATCCTTGTCCGTGGTTTCTGCACGTGCCTTGTTGATCTGCGCCGGGGTGTAGAACGTGAAGATGTCATCGAGCTGGGCCAGCGGGCCTGCGTAACGGCGAATCCAGTTTTCGGCAGGGAGTTCGGCTTGCTGGTCGCGAATCCGATCAGCGACCAGCAGCTGGGCTGGCAGATGGCGGGGAAAAGCGCGGGCGTTCACGCAATCCAGACATGTCAAGAATGCCTGCCGGCACGGGCGATCGTTGTCCAAGGGCGAATGCTCGAAGTCGCTGCACTCTCCCAGCACAGTGTCGTTCGACGACGGTGCGGCCTCGGCCGCGGAGGGCTCCGGTGTGACGGTGATCTGGCGGCGGGCCAACGCCTTGGTGACCTGGTCATTGAGTGCTTCTTGGACGATGCCGTAGCCCTCTTCACGGACTTTCTTCATGCGCCGCAAATAGTGGTGGTGCATCGAGCGAGACTGCCCGATGGGCACGCGAGACATCTCGATCCGGGTTTTCCTCAGCCGGTCGAGACTGATCGTGGACAACATCTCATCGACGACCGCGTCCCCGGTCAGCCACGGCGCCACCCAGTCGGGAATGCGGCCCATCGAATTAGGTAACCCCGCGCGGAATGGTGCAGCTTTACTGTTCTTTTTGCCGGTGTAGTGCTTACCGGTGAAGAAAGCAAACGCATTATCGGTACCGAGTTGCTTACGGGTCAGCTCAGTGAGTTCAAGCACGGTGAGATATACCCCGACGGGTGTCGTCAGGGACGGCTTTAGCCCATCGAAGGAGTCCGATGTCAGCGGCAGCGTCACCTTGGCGTTGGCTCGACGGCGCGGCTTGTTGGTTTCTACGAGCGCAACAACGGCTTCATCGTCGCCGGTTGCGCGAAGGTGGCGCGCTGGCAATGTGTTCAGTACCGAGGCGTTGAAACCGGTGAGTGCGGCCAACAGCACCGCCAACGCCCAAGCCTCCGTTGTCGTTAGGTGAATGAGCGCCATCAATCCTGGCCGGCCCCGCCCGATGCCCTGTGCAAGGCGGCGCGCCTCCGTGCTCGGAGCGCCAGTGACCTTTGATCGAGGTAGATCGCCTGTTCGCTCGCAGTGATCTAACGCCACTGCCAACTTCCGTTGTGGGTCACTATCAGGCAGGGAATCCAGGCGGCCTGCCCGCAGATCCGCGATCAATGCACGATGTGTGCGGATTCGATTCTGGGCTTCGCGCGCGATGTTACGCATGACCGAACAGATACGTTCAAGCTCGGCGTCGGTGTACGGTTCCCGAGCACTATCCGGACGTGGAATACGATGGCGCGCAAGTTCATACACCACCTCCTCTGGCACTTCGGCGCAATAACGGAACAAGGCGCGCATCGTCCCCAACCGGCGACTGTCGGGGTCGCTGAGGGCGAGCATGCGTGCATCCGCGACAGTCAGATCGGCCAACGTCGTGAGTTCAGGCCGCGTCGTAGCAATCCATCGCGTGATGATCGCAACCGTCGGCGGGATGTTTTTCGCCGTCCCAAGACGCTTCCAGGTGCCCATCGGCCCGATAGCGGTTGCAGCGCCGGTTGCCAGTTCTAGCTGAATACTTTGGGGCACAGGATATTTCGAAAAATCGACGGACAGCTTTTGGCTGCCGTCCTCGCTAACAAACAGCAACATCGTCCCGTCACGCCGGGACTCGGGTTTCCACGACGCGGAAGGCAATGCCGCGCTACGGCCCCGCCGGGCACTCACGGCCCGGTTACCGACAACACGCGAGGTTCATTCGCACTGAGGACCCCGATCAGTCGCTCCAGGGCCGCCCGGTCATCGGAATCCATCACGGCCACCAGTTGGTCGACCTGCAAGCTTTGGAACGGCTCCAAGTAGATGTTTCGAGTCGTCTCTACGCTGCGATGACCGAGCAAAGTGGACAGAAGAAACCACACATCGCCCAACTGGTTACGGAAATCGCGCTGCTCAGCCACCGTGAGCCCAGACATGCGTTCCCAGGCAACGAATGTCGCCACCGAAAACCAGCGCAACGCAAAGCTGTGTCGCAGCATGTGCGGACGCGCCCACAACTGCGGCGAGCTTCCGTCTGATTTCTCCAAAGTTCGTGTCACCCGGCCGTTCGCGACGGCGAACGTCTTGCTCCATGCAGCCTTTGGTCGTGGCAGGCCATTGTTGTTGAGCCACAACCACAATGGCTCGAGCCCGCAGTCGGTCTCTCGGAACAGACGCATGCGTTTCGGTGGTGACAGCGCATCCACATTCATGCGACGTGGTTGATCAGCGCTGCGGACGGTCACCTCTCCATCGCGGAACTCCTCGACAATGAGGATCTCTGGAATCCGGCTGTACAGATTCTTTGATTGAGCGAACGCGACCGCTTCGGCACGACCTCCCTCACCGAGGTAGAAATTGGCAGCTTGCGCTGCTCGCTTCGGTAGCCAATAGGGCCTTCCTGCACCGCGTTTCGCACACGCAGAGGCAAGCCAGCTGCGATACAGGCGACGGTCGGGTGCTTGTGGGAGCTCGACCGTTAACACGCTGGACCATTCGCCGCACCGCAGTCCAGTTCCGAACAAGCCCTCAACGAACGCGACGTCGCGATCTTCGACGGTGCCCGACCACGACTCGCCGGGAAGACCTCCCGTTGTGAAGCCCCGTAGCCCAACGTCGCGCCAAAGCCTGAATGCCGACGGTGTCAACCACTTCACATCGGCCCGCCGTATCCCAGCGGGGCGTGCCTCTCGCTCCTCAACCAGTTCATGGTGGTTGGCGTGATAGACCTGCCGGAACCTGACAGGACTCCTGACCCCGTCGCATGTGGCGGCCGCCCACTCGTAAAAGCGGCTGATCGCAGCGAGATCCAACTGGAACGAACTCGCAGCCACATGACGTTCCGCCGCTTCGGCGGACATGCGCCAAATCTTGAAATCACCCAGCGTCGTTGCGTCGGCCCGATCCCACGGCACACCGATCGCGTTCAAGAAGTTCAGCCACACACGAAGCGAAAACGCATAGCGCCGTTGCGTTCCCGTCGCCATCGCTCTCACTGATGGGTCGCGCCAGAAGAGATTGATCCGTGCATCGGCCCGACCGTCAGGGCCAACGAAATACGGTGTGCCATCGATGGCTCCATTTTGTCGAGCCATCTCGGAAGGAACTAGGCCAGCCGCCCCATCTGTAGTCGCGAAGGGTTTGCGGCGATCGTAGAACTCGAGCCACCAGCCCTCGCCAACGTATTGATCCACCAGACTCCTCCGTTCCTCGTAACACCCCGCCGTTGAGACATCGTGCCTGACTTCCGGCCATCAGCCATGCATCTCCAACAGGTGTCGCTGGGGGAAGAGAACGGCCAACCACAACGAATACAAGATCTCCGTTCACGAGGCCAACCACCCCGAAGCGGAACACTGGATCGCCGACCTGGTTGACCGCAAGTCCACGGCCTACCACTCCGTGCGTGATCTGCCCAAAGCCGATCTGCTGGCCGCAGGAGTGAGCTGCGTGAACCACTCCCAGGCGAACACCAAAAAAGCCTACGAGCAGGGCCTGTCGCTGTTCGATCTGGAGGACACCGAATTCGAAGAGAGCGTCACCCGCTCCGAGCGTGACCGGGCCACCGCGAATTGCGTTCTGCACTACGCTGCCCAGCACCACCCGCGCCTGATCCTGGTCGAGTGCACTACCGAGCTGACCTCCTGGGGACCGGCTATCCAAGGCAAGCGCAAGGTCGGCGACGGCAGCACCTACCGCTGGTGGCTCAAGCAATTCGACCTGCTCGGCTACAACCACCGCGTGCTCTACCTCAACAGCATGTTCTTCGGAGTTCCCCAGTCCCGCGACCGCCTGTACATCGCGTTCTGGGACAAGAAGATTCCTGCCCCCGACCTGGACCACCGCCCCCTGACCACGTGCAGCTTCTGCGACAAGCTCGTCGAGGCCGTGTGGACCTGGAAAACCGGCGTGCCCCCCACCGGGTCGGTGCGCTACGGCAAGCAGTACGAATACCGCTGCCCCTCCTGCAGGAAAGTTGTGGTCCCTCGTGTGACGCCGTCCCTGGCGGCGATGGACCTGACCAACCTCGGCCAGCGCATTGGCGACATGCCGCTCAAGACCATCAAGGACAAGAAGACCGGCGAGGAATACCGCTCGCCGCTGGCTCGGGCCACCCTCGCCCGGGCCGAGCGTTGCCGCCAGCGGTTCGCCGAGTTCCCGGCCGTGCTGATGCCGGCCAAGGCCTTGCACGGCACCGAGCGCCACCCGTGGCAGCCGATGGCCACCCAGACCAGCCAGCAGGAAACCTCGATCCTGTCGACCGGGGCCCTGGTCGCCGCAGCCGGACACACCTTCGAACGGCCCGGTTCCACCTGCCGCAGCCGCGACCTCAGCGAGCCGCTGTGGGCGCAGACCGCAACCAACGCCACCGGCCTGCTGACCCCTTCGGTTGCGGTGACGGGTCAGGTCCTGGTCGCCCACCGCCACAACGGCGACGGCAAGCACATCACCCAGCCGATGGACACCGTCACCTCGACGCACGAGAAGGCCGTTCTACTGGCGGTCAACAACTTCCAGGGAGCACCTCGCGGCACAGATGAGCCACTGCCCACGCAGGGCGGTTCGGAGACACTGTCGCTGCTGTCAGCCGGTGTAGTTCCCTTCCGCCAGAACACTGTTCCGACCACCCAGGCCGAGGCGATGCCGACCGTGACGTCCGACCAGATTCCCGGGCTGCTCACCGCAGCGGGCCGTATCCAGTGCAACGGCTCCATCGAGGAAGCCAAGTACCGCAGCTACCCGCTCGACGAGCCGATGGGCACGGTCGTCGGGTCGGCCGTCACCCAGGGTGTCCTGTTCGGCGGCTGGTTCAAGCAGAACGGCAGCACCGGCAACGAGACGGCCCCGCACCCCTTGACGGACCCGATGGGAACCATCACCGCCGCCGACACCACCGCCCTGATGACCGCCGAATGGCGCGCCATGCTCGCCGACCTGCCGCTCGAAGACTGCTACTTCCGGATGATGGCGCCCCACGAAATCGGCCGAGGATGCGGGTTCGACGTCGACTTCAACGACTACAAGGGCACCTTCGTGGTTTGGGGATCGGCCCGCAACCAGGTCGACGGCTACGGCAACGCCGTCTCCCCCCAGGTCGGCGAATGGATCGCCAACCGCCTGCGCGCCGCCCTGCACCGCGAGACCGTCGCCGCCTGAGACAGCTTCCCGGGGGTGGGGTGACCCAGCCTCCCCCACCCCCGGCGCAACTCCTCCACACCCCCACCCCCAGCACCGCGAAGGGACCAAACACGATGTCCGCCAAGGCTTCCAGCCCGGCCTTCACCACCGACGAACACGGCCAGGCCATCCTGGCCACCGTGCCGATCACGCTGGCCTACTTCGAAGGCCACTTCTACTACCTGACCAGCTGCTGCGGCGCCTCAGGCAAAGGCTCCGTTGCCGACGGCACCCCGAGCGTCGTCTGCCGAAACTGCTACCGCGACGTCGACGACGTGTTCGCCGACAGCTGGCAGGTCGACGACGAGGCCGGATGGGCGCGCTACCACTCCCTCGTGCGTGCCGACTGCATCGCCGACGCCCAGGCCCACCAACACGTCGCCCGAGTGCGCCGCACCGCCGAGCGCGCCGTGGCCGCCGATGCCGGCCACCGCCGGGCACCTGCCCCCCCGGCCGCGACCGCCCCGGTACTCACCGAAGCGGTCAAAAACCTGCTGATCGACTGGTTTCCAGCCCGGGACCGGATCAACGACCTGCGCACCAAAGAGCTGCTGTCCACCCACGAACGCGCAGAAATCAGCGAGAAGCTCCGCGAACTGATCGACATCGCCGACGAGCTCGTCGCCCAGTTCGTCCCCGACGTACACGCGCGCCGCGCAATTACCGGCGACATCCCCTCCTGACCGACACCCCACGAAAGGAGACCCCGATGGGCGCCTACGAGCACGGCTACGACGACATCCTGACCCAGGTCCAGCACCGATTCGGCTTCACCCCAACAATTTTCAACTCTGGCGGCGGCATCATGATTTTGGAGTCGCGGCTCGAAGGGGGCGACTTCATCTGGATCACCGATGCCGACTGCGACGTCACCCCGCGCCCCCGCCGTGTGGCGGCAGAAGCCGATGGGCGACACATCGGCTGGCAGGTGTCCATCTACCCACCCGAGGCCGGCGCCCCGCCCCTGGACCTCAGCGCCGCCGATACCGTCGCGTCCACCGCCCCGGCCGTCCCCGAGGTGGACTCGTGCACCCGACTAGCCAGCGTCACCCACCACACCGCCCCCGCAGAACAACTCCCCGACCTGATCGGGCTCGCGCTGCGCGGACGCCGCCGCCACGAGCACCACCTGTTCGACGCTGACGGCACCTACACAGTCCGCCTCGGCATCGACCACTACTAACAGGACCTGACGATGCACACTTTCTACCTCGGCTCGCACATGCCCCACTGGCTCGCCACAGCTGGTGTGCCCCTGTTCATCTCGCACCGCCGGTTGGCCGGCCGCAAAACCCTGCCCCGCGCCTCCGCCGAATGGGCACTGGACTCGGGCGCATTCTCCGAACTGTCGCTCTATGGCGAATGGCGACTGACAGTGCGCGAGTACAACCGAGCTGTTCGCCGGTACGACGACGAAATCGGTTCACTGTCATGGGTCTCGCCGCTTGACCTCATGTGCGAGCCGGAGATGCTGGCCAAGACCGGTCTCACAGTCCAGGACCACCAGCGGCGCACCGTCGAAAACTTCGTCGAGCTCCAGGACCTGTGGACCGGCAGGGACTACGACAATCCGTACATGCCAGTAATCCAAGGATGGTTGCCAGAGGATTATTTGCGGTGCCTCGATATGTACGAACAATACGGGGTCGATTTAACAAACTATCCAATAGTCGGTGTCGGCTCCGTGTGCCGTCGGCAGGCCAGTTCGCAAATCGACGCCGTTATTTCCACCATCTTGCGCCGCGGCCCAGGCATGCCCCTGCACGCATTCGGCGTCAAAGCAGGTGGCCTCAGGCTCTACGGCCGCAAGATCTACACATCCGACTCACTCGCATGGTCGTACCAGGCCCGCAGGGAACCGCCCCTCCCCGGACACACCCACTCATCATGCGCGAATTGCCTTGAATATGCCCTGAACTGGCGCGATCGGGTTCTTGCAGTTCGGCCGAGCCGCCAGCTGTCGCTGTTCGACGACCTGTCTTAGCACTCCGGTACCCGAAGCGACCGCGGTTGGCATCGGCGCCAGTTCCGAAATGGCAAGGAAAAGGAAAAATCGCCCACCTATTAAAATGCAATATGGCGGATTCGCGGGCCATAGTTCAAAAGCAAACACACAGAAACGAATTGCTTAAAATACTCTAAGAATATCTCTCCAAATAGTGCTTGACCTGCATACATACGATACAATTGAAGCACACCACAACAGTTTGCTAGACCAATTAGGAGTTCATCATGAACAGCACGATCACTGTCTACACCAAGCCGGCTTGCGTGCAGTGCAACGCCACCTACAAGGCGCTCGACAAGGCGGGCATCGCCTACGAGAAGGTCGACATCAGCATCGATGACGAAGCTCGCGAGTACGTGCTGGGACTCGGTTACCTGCAGGCCCCGGTCGTGGTGGCCGGCGACGAGCACTGGTCGGGCTTCCGCCCCGATCGGATCAAGGCGATCGTCAACCAGGCCATGGCGGTGCCCGCATGAACGCGCAAGTCAGCAACGGCGACGGGGGCCAGACCGAGCTGCGTCAGTCAGATGCCACCGCATCCAGTGCGCCAATGCTGCACCCGGGCAGGCCCCTGCGAACCACCCTGACGACCCACGAGTTTGTGTACCAGGGTGATCACGACTGGATGCTGATGCAGCGGTGCTACACCCATGTAGGCGTCACCCTGGTGCCCCTCAAAAGCTATGAAATACATGGGAGTTCAGACAAGCGGGCCGCGCTCGACGACGCCGAGCAGCACATCTTGAGCTTTGGCGGCCGCAAAGGACAGTGGTCCGGAACGACGCCCTCAGAATCTCACTACAGCATCGTGCACTGCATTCCGAACGATCGGCACGTCAACGAAGGCTGGGCGAACGATCAGCCCACCGTGTCATTCGCACCGGATCATTCCGATCATGCGGTGATGGCGCTTGCCGACCACTTGCGCAGCCACGGACGCGAAGACCTGCTCGCCGACCTGCTCGACTGGCCCCTCGCCACGCTGCCCACCGACGACCTGCCCGACGCGAGCGACCTGATCGCCCGAGCCCGCAACGAGTACTACTGCTCCGATGCCCTGCATCGCGACCTGGCCACCGCACTCGAAGCCGCACGGGCACAACTGATCACCGTCGGCATCCGCATGTCCTTCATGCGGTCCGACCAGAGCCGCGCAGCCTGGCCCTTCACGGCCACGCTGCAGCGCTTGCGCGCCTTGGCCACCCAGTGGGGCCAGCCGGACAGCGCGCGCGACCTCAAAGCCGCATCCGCCGCCATCCTGGCCATCCTCAACGAACGAACCCTCGAAGGGTCCATGCCGGTCAACGCCGCCGGACCGGGACCCCACCACCAGCCCGCCTGACTACCCGGACTCCACAGGAAGCGATCACCATGTCATTCCCCGTCGGCCAACACGTCACCCACCGAGGTGGCCGCGTCGTGTACCAGGTCACCGCGACCGAAGGCCACATGGTGACCATGCTGCGCGCCGACGGAAAAGACGACGGCAACCCCACCAAGACCAGTTCCAGCAACCTGGCCCGGCGGTGACCACGATGACCACCGCCCACCTGTCATTCAGCTGCGCCGCCGACGAACCCGGCACCACGCCGAGCGACACCGCGCGGGCCGCGACCGTCACCAGCGCGCCCACCCCCAACCTGTCGGACTACGACGTGATCCTCGTCAACTCCAGCGCAGGTAAGGACTCACAGGCCGCCCTCGATGTCGTTGTCGAGTACGCCCGCGCCGCAGGCGTACTCGAGCGAATCGTGGTCGTACACGCCGACTTGGGCGACGCCGAATGGGATGGCGTCACCGAGCTCGCTGCCGAACACGCCGCGCACTACGGTCTGCGCTTCGAGCTGACCGGCCGCATCGCCGCCGACGGGCACACCGAGACCATCCTCGAGCGCGTCGCCCAGCGCGGCATGTGGCCCGACGCGGCCCGCCGCTGGTGCACCTCCGACCACAAGCGCGGCCCCATCCGCAAGGTGATGACCAAGTTGGTTGCCGAACTGCGCGACAGCGGCCGCGTCACCGGCCGCCCCGTGCGCCTACTGAACGTCATGGGGCTGCGCGGCGAGGAAAGCACCGCCCGCGCCCGCCGCGCCCCGTACGCCGCCAACCCGTCCGCATCCAATGGCCGTCGCCACGTAGACGACTGGCACCCCATCCACCACTACAGCGTCGCCGACGTGTGGGACCGCATCACGACCGCCGGCACACGGCAACACCCCGCCTACGCAGCAGGCATGACTCGCCTCTCGTGCAGATTCTGCGTCCTCGCTTCCCGCGCCGACCTCGTGTGCTCCGCGCGCATGAACCCAGCCCTGGCCGACCAGTACGCCGCCGTCGAAGCCGCCGCCGGCCATAAGTTCCGCGCCGACCTGTCGATGGCCGACATCATCGCCGAAGCACGCGGACTGCAACCACAGCTCGCGCTGCTCGACCTGGCCGACATCGCCTGAACGACCGGAAGGAACCACGCCATGTACCGACTGACGATCGACCAGGCCGCCCACCGGCCCGCAGTCTTGAGCACCCACCCAGACCCCGAGGCCGCCGCCGCCGCGCTCGCGGACTACCTGAGCGCTCAAGACTGCGAGCCGATACCCAACCAGGTCACCACCACGCACCGGAGCTACGACCTGCTGTGCCTGGCGCAGCAGCGCGTCGTGACAACCGCCACCATCGAGCTCGCCGAGCAGGAGGCGACGGCCGCATGATCGCCCCTGGTGTCACCACAACGCCGCCGCTGGCACCTTTCCGTGTAGACAGCGCCACGTTCGACGATTGGATCGAACTCAAAGCCGACACCTTCGAAAACCAGCTGCCCAGGCGCGAGCAGCCCGGACCGGCCGCGCTGCTCGGCGGCCTCGTCGAGGAAGCCGCCGCGATCGGCCCCATCGTCGGCGACCGCCGCGTCGAGCTCCAACTCATCGCCGCCGACGACCCACCCGGACCCGGCTACGTCCTGATCGTGCGCCCACGTAGCAACCCGGACCTACCCGGACTCACCACCGGCTGGACCCACCTGACCTACCCTGACCCCGCCGACGAGCCGCGCGACGCGCTGTGGCTGTACCTGACCAACATCTGCGACCAAGCCAACCAACTACTCACCGACGCCAGAAAGGTCCTGCCATGAGCTACAACCGCCCCTACATCTTCGAGCTGGCCCACCAGCTCCTGGCCGACCGTCACGCCGGCAACAGCGTCGAAGGTCATTACGCCAATGCCGAACGCAACGGCATCAGCCGCGCCGTCTTGGACCGCGCTGCCAACACCTTGCAGCGCATTGCGCCCGAGGATTTCGTGACCTGGATACGGCAGGAGTACCTCGTCGATGGTTGGCTGCACGGCTACGTCGATGTCGCCGCCGGGTCTGCCGATGAGCTGACCACGTGGGTGCTCGGCCAGCTCGCCGAAGCGCACTACAGCGACGACCAGGCCGCGCCCACTCCGAACCCGTAGCCACACAACACAACCGGCACAACGAGTCCGGGGTACCCACCACAAAGTGGCGGATACCCCGGACTCGTTGTCTATGTCATCCGTTCGTGCGACGCGCAACGGTCGCGCGAACGACCGGTGCTGCGCGCGTTCACCACAGCGTCGGTTGCGCCGTACCGAGCAGGGCCGCGTACACCCGGTCCGCGTCCCAGCCGTCGGCGACTGCCGCGCGGATCGCGCGTGAGCGTTCTGCTCGCGCCGCGACACCGGCACCGCGTGCGATGATGGCCGGCCTTCCGCCACCGCGGCGCATACGCACCATGCGCTCCATGTTGTCGCGCTGGGTGCCACCGACTACGTGTTCGGCGATGCCGCGCTCCACGTCGTTCAGCGGAGTCACCCTGGCGCAGACCGGGTCGTCGCAGGTGTGTAGCGCCAAAATTGTTGGCGCCAAAATCTTCCCGCCCAGTGACAGCGCCAATGCGTACCGCGAGCTGCGCACGACCCGCCGCACCCCGTCGCGCCTTATCCGAAAAACGCCGTACCCGTCGTCGCTCAACGCGCCGCTCCACACCCAGCAGTCGCTATCGAGTGGGCCTGCGACAATCCGACTGCGGAACCGTGCGATTTCTTCGGCGTGCTCGATGGGGTCGACGCGCAACGGTAGCGGTTGCGAACGTCCCCGAGGTCGTGTCGCCGCCTGAATTCTACCGTTGCCCAACATCTTCGATCCCCTGCGTTACTGGGCGCCCACGGCGGCATCGCCTGGCGGCGTCCCGTCCTCATCGACTGGCGTCCGGTTGGGCAGCGGGAGGACCTGTCCCCCGGTGCTCGGCGCCTCCGCATTCTCGCTGTCCGCAGATTCGGTGGCGTACTTCAGGTATTCGCGCAGCCGAGGCACGCTGTACCCGGTCGCAGTGCTGATGCTGGCAAGCGTCTCACCGCGCAGACGCATCGCGTGCAACGCTTTCCCTGCCGCTGTGCGATGCACCTGGCGCTTGCGGTCGGCTTCGCCTTTGAGCTTTTCGATTCGATCGGCCAGCCAGGTATCGACTTCGTCCACTTGTGCGGTGCGCACGGTGAACTCCGTCAAGTCGCCAATGTTGGCTCGCTCGCGTGCTTCTCGCGCCTCAGCGACGCTCTGCTGCCGCTCCATCAGGCGCCGACGCGCCTCCTTGCGGCTTGTGGTCTTGTCCATGGCGCCCGATGGTAAGGCCAGCCGTGCACGCTTTTTCTCGTTGTTGCGTGCGGTCGGCGGCCGCACGGCCCTCGGCCCGGCTTTCACACCTCCATCTCGTCGTCTTTCACTCTTCAAGCAGTCGTTTGCTGGTGACCGATTCTCGTCACCTTTTGTCGTTCGCCTACCCCCTGCCGTCAGCTTTCACTTTCACCTCGCGTTTCCCACCACCAGGCCGTTGACCTGCCTCTACCTTTTTGCCCTCCGCTTCGCACCACACACCTCTTGCACTAAGGTCACGAAACGGTAACGGTCGGATTTGCGGTAGCCCGTTACAACGCCGGGAAAAAGCGTGCACCGACCCCTTTATGGTCACCTCGTGATGCGGCCATGATGAGCATTCACAAGCTCTCAGCGGGCGACGGGTACCTCTACCTCATCCGCCAAACCGCCGCGCAGGATGCCGAAAACCGTGGCCGCACTTCACTTGGCGACTACTACGCCGAAAAGGGCGAATCACCGGGACAGTGGGTCGGCAAAGGGCTCGCCGGTTTGTCCGACCTGCCCTCACGAACCTTGACCACCGACGCCGAAGGCGCGATGTGGCGCGTGGAGCCCGGTTCGATGGTCACCGAGGACCAAATGAAGGCCCTCTACGGGCTGGGACTGCACCCGAACGCGGCCAAAATCGCCGAACACATGATCATGGACGGCAGCGGCAAAGCCGCAGCGAACGCTGCTGTGAGCCTTGGCCGCCCGTTCGTGATCAACGACGCCGCCACCGAGCTGCAACAGCGCCTGGCCGTGGCGTACCGGGACCACAACCTGAGCCAGTCCTTGCCGTGGAATTCGCCGATCGACGAGACGCTGCGCGCCCAGATGCGCACCAGCATCGCCCGTGAGATGTTCGAGGCCGAGTACGACCGTCCACCGCTGGACGAACGCGAACTGACCGGCTTCATCGCCACACAGACACGCGATCAAACCACCTCCACCGCGGGCTACGACCTCACATTCAGCCCCGTCAAAAGCTTCTCCGTGCTGTGGGCGGTAGCACCGCCAGAGTTCGCGAAAACCCTTGAAGGCATTCACGATCAGGCCGTCGCCGACACCATCGAATACATCGAAAACAACATGGTGTTCACGCGTATGGGCGCACAAGGAGTGGCCCAACTGGACACCGACGGAATCATCGCGGCGACCTTCACTCACCGCGACAGCCGCGCCGGAGACCCCGATCTACACACCCACGTACCGATCAGCAACAAAGTCCGCGCGAAGGGCCATGACGGCATTTACCGGTGGCTGGCCATCGACGGGCGGCCGCTTTTCAAGGGCACTGTTGCCGCATCAGAGTTCTACAACTCGCGGATCGAGGCGCTCGGTGTTGAGCGGGCTGGGTTGCAATTTTCCGACCGTGAGCCCACTGAGCGAGGCAAGCGTCCGGTCCGCGAAATTGTCGGCGTACCCAGTGAATTGAACGAGGACTTCTCGTCGCGCCGGCACATGATCACCCACCGCTACACCGAACTGGCCAAGGCATTTCAGGCCGACCACGGCCGCGAACCAACCACCGCCGAAGCCATCGCGCTGCACGAGCGGGCCAACCTGGAAACCCGCGTAGCCAAGCACGAACCGCGCTCCCTGGCCGAACAGCGCCAACAGTGGCGAACCCAGGCCATCGAGGTTCTTGGCAGCGAACATGCGCTGGCCTCCATGCTCGTCAAGGTCCGCACCCCCGGCCGCCGCACGGTCGAGGACATCACCGACCAGTGGGTGTCTGAGACGGCCGCTGGAGTCGTTGAGATCGTGTCGGAATCGCGTTCGAGCTGGCAGTACAACCACATCTATGCCGAGGCATTGCGCGCGGTACGGGCCGCCGGCTGGGCCACCGACCTGGGGCTCGTGGAGGCGGTGACCGCTGCCGCACTCGATGAACCCAACAGCCTCGCCCACGCTCGGGTCGGCGACGCAGACCTGAACGAACCGGACGTACTGCGCCGCCGCGACGGGTCCAGCGTCTACACCACCCACCGAACCGAACTGTTCACCTCCCCTGAAATTCTGGCCGCCGAAAAGCGGATTCTGGTCGCCGCCGGGCGCACCGATGGACGGACCGTGGACCGTGAGACCGTCGAGATGGCACTGCTGGCCGAAACAGCCGAGCGTGGACGGACATTGAATGCCGGCCAGGCTGCGATGGTGCGGGAGATGGCCTGCTCTGGGGCACGATTCCAGCTCGCGTTGGCCCCCGCTGGGACCGGCAAAACCACCGCCATGTCGGTGCTTTCGCGGGCCTGGGAGGAATCCGGTGGCAACGTCCTGGGCCTGTCTCCGAGCGCCAGTGCCGCCCAAATTCTGCGCGACGACATCAAGACCACCACCGACACGATCGACAAGCTCATTTGGCTGCTGCGCCGCCCGTACGCCACTGACGACCCGGCCCGCGAGTGGTTCGACAAGATCGACGCAAACACCCTGATCCTCATCGACGAGGCAGGCAAAGCCGGGACACTGCAACTTGATGAGGTAAACACTTTCGCCGAAGCGCGCGGCGCGAGTATCAAGTCGATCGGCGATGACCGCCAACTCGGGTCCATCTCGGCGGGCGGCATCCTGCGCGATGTTGAGCGAATCTACGGTGCGCTCAGCCTCACGGAGGTCATGCGGTTCAAGTCCCGCGCGGAAGCCCAAGCCGGTTTGGCGCTGCGCGAAGGGGACCCTTCCGCACTGGCTTTCTACGCCGATGCCGGCCGAATCCACGTCGGCTCGGGCGAGACCATCATTGATGACGCCTACACCCGCTGGGCCGCTGACGTTGCCGCCGGGCACGACTCCACGATGCTGGCGCCCACCAACCCGATCGTCACTGAACTCAACCAGCGCGCCCGCCTGGATCGCCTGGAGGCGCTCGCCGCCGACCCGGAAACCGCCACCCGCTCAGCGGCCCAGATGAGAGAAACCACCCTCGCTGACGGACTGCGCGCATCAGCCGGCGACATCATCGCCACCCGCAAGAACAACCGCCGTCTGCGCCTGGCCGGCGGCAAAGACTACGTCCGCAATGGGCAACGCTGGCGGGTAGACGCGGTCACAAGCGACGGCAATCTGAAGGTCTCCCGACTCGACAATGGGCAAAAAACCACCATTCCAGCCTGGTACATCAATGCCTACGTCACCTTGGGCTATGCCTCCACCATTGATGCCTCCCAGGGCATGACCATCGGGTCGCGCACGACCAAAGGCACCTGCCACGTCATCGGATCGGCCAACCTCACCCGCCAGAAGCTGTACGTCGCGATGACTCGGGCCACCGACGAAAGCCACGTCTACGTCGAGACCGCCGAAACCGACGCGCACAAAGTTCTCACCCCACGCGCCACCCACCCCGATACCGCCATCGACGTGCTGACCAAGGTGCTCGCCACCGACGGCGCCCAGGTCTCGGCCACCACCGCCGACAGCGTTGCCAAAGACCCCTTCACCCGCTTGGCCGACAACGCCCGCCGGTATGCGCACTCGGTTGGCGCGCTCGCCGAGAACAAACTCGGCCCCGAGACCATGGCAACGATCGACGCCGCCGCCGACCAGGTCCATCCCGGACTGACGCGCATGCCGGCCTGGCCCACGCTGCGTATGCACCTGGCGACCATCGCCGTCGCCGGGGACGACCCGATCGTCGCCCTGCAGATCTCCGCCGGACGCCGCGAACTCGCCACCGCCGGAGATGTTGCGGCGGTGCTGGACTGGCGTCTGGATTCCAGCGGCGCCCACTCCGCGCACACCGGCCCGCTGCGCTGGCTGCCTGACCTGCCCGCCGGGCTGAGCGAGACCGAGAACGTCTATCTGCGGGAGCGCGCCGATCTGGTCACCGAACTCGCCGACGCGATCCGCAAAACCGCCGCCGAATGGGACGCAGCCACCGCGCCCGCGTGGGCCCGCCCACTGCTGGCCGCCAACCCACAACTGCGCGGCGAAATCGCCGTCTTCCGCGCCGCGCACGACGTCCCCGAACCTGATACCCGTCTCACCGGCCCGGACCAATACGCGGTGCGCGACCGCAAGATTCAGCGCCTTCTCGAAGACCTGGCCGCCGCCGAAATCGGTCGGACCGCGCCGGATACCACCCGGTTCAACGACCTCGTCGACAAGGTCGACCCGCGCGTGCGCCGCGACCCGTACTGGCCGCAACTGGCCGCACATCTGGCCAAGGTTGCCCGCACTGACATCGACCTGTCGCAGCTCATCGACGATGCTGCATCTGACGGACCGCTGCCGGACCTGATGCCCGGTGCCGCTCTGTGGTGGCGCCTGGCTGGACGGGTGCAGCCCGCCGCCCTCGAAGCGTCCACCCCCTACTTGAAGCCCACGTGGCTCGGCGATCTGAGCGTCGTGTTCGGGACAGCGATCGCCGAAACCATCATCGCCGACCCGGCATTCGGCCGTTTGGTCGCCGCTGTCGACAACGCTGACCCGCTGCGGTGGAACCCGATCGACCTCCTGCACGTCGCGCACGAGCACCTGCGCGATGTCGACTCCGAGCACTCAACCCCGATCCGGCCCGACGAGTACGCCCTGCTGCTCACCTACTCGATCGACCTCTTCGGCACCGCGAACCCGTACGACCACATCGACATCCCGGTCCCCCACGAAGAACCGCTCAGCGTCGAAGAACACGAGGAACTGGCCCACCGGTTCCCTGATCCCGAGCACCCCCTCGAACATCTCGACACCCACACAGGCCTCTCCGACGATGCCCTGCTGGAAAAGCTCGGCCTCGGCTACGGCGGCAGCCTCATCCCCCCGACCCTGGGCGAAGACATCCCGCCAGACCCATTCGAGTACGACGGCTACGCCGGCGAGGACGCCTTGGCGTTCGAGGACCTGCTCATCGAACGGCCACTCACCCGACCCGTCGCCGACGTATTGGCGAACGTCATCGAGCTCCGCGGCCGCTACCACGCCGCCGGCGAACTGCTCAAACGCCTGCGCCGTGCGGTGATGGCCGATCAAGGACCGGCCATGACCGCCGCACAGGACACCTTGCGCGAACTGCGTGCCCGCGCCGACGCTGACCGCCCGTACATGCTCACCGTGCAAGAAGTCATGGCGCGGTGGGCGGACGCCGAGCAGCACTACGACGCCATCATGGCTATCGTGGCGCACGAACGCGCCCAGTTGTCGCAGCTTCAGGCCGATCCCAACGCCGACGAAGCCGCCGTTGACTTCGCCCGTTCGGCGGTGGCACTCGCGATGTCCACACTTCCCGAACAGACCCCCGCCGAACAATTCCACGCCGACCTGACCGAGGCGCTGACCCGCCGCGCCCAGGCCGCCGGGGGCGCTGACCGGATCGTCACCGCCGAAGACGTGGACACCGAACGCCGCCGGGCCATGACACACGACTCGGACGCGGTCACAGCCGCGCGGGTTGAGCGCGACCGCCTCGCCCGTGAACTCGACCGCGCCGAAAGCGCCACCGCCATAGCTTTCGCCGAAGCCGAAACCCGCAACGCCGTACACGTTTTGGAGAACGTCGCGGCGCTGCGCACCGAGATGGACATGCTCCGCTCGGCCGGTGCCTACGTCGTCGAACGGGGCTTCACTGTCCCCGCCACCGTCGGGGAGGCGCTTTCCAGCGACACGCTGCATCGCCTCGATGCGATCACCCGCAGCGGATTCACCGTGACCGCTGTGCACGCCGGCGACGACAATGTTGCCCTGGATGCGCTCGGTGTCCTGCACAGCGCCGCGGCGGCCAAGGGCCGCCGCATCCTGTGGTGCAGCCCCGACACCGAGCGGGCCGCCCGCATCGTCGGACCCGACGAGGCAGAATCGGTGCTCACCGTGGAGCAGGCTCACCAGCAGATCGCCACCGGCCAGTACGAGCTGGACTCGGACACCACGATCGTCGTCGACCGCGCAGGCCTGGCTGCACCCGACGTGCTGGCCGACCTCGCTGAGCAGGCCGACGAACGCCGTGCCCGCGTCGTTCTGGTCGACGGCGACGACCGCGGCTGGCCCCCAGCGCCCTCGGCGCCGATGCTCAAACTGCTGCACCGCGACCTGCCCTGGTCGGTCACCCTCTCCGTCGAGTCGGCCACCCCGGCTCGCCGCGCCCTACAGCCCGACCGGGACGCGATACTCGACCAGGCCGAACGCTGCGACCCGGCAATCCTGACCGACGAGGTCACCGACGCTCTCGACGAACGGCGCCGCCTACGCCGCGACCACGAATCCGGCACCCGATTCCACAATGAACGCTGGCGCCTGGCCGACAATGACCAAGACCGCACACGCGACACTGGCCGAGAACGCTGAGCCGGCCACACCGGAGTCAGTGCTGATCAGCCGCAACCGCCCATCTGGCATCGCTTCGCGGCAGCCTCGCGGCATCACCAGTCCCAGGTGGTAAGTGCTTCTGCAACCTTTTTCGGCCAGCGGATCGGCGACTCGTCCAACGGATAATGCTTCGCCCACACAGGATCATCGCCCGGATCAGCCAGATCGGCGAAACCCTCTCGGTCCAGTAGCAGATACACCGGGCGCACCTGTCCGTCCGAACAGCTGACCGCAAGGTAAGCACGTCCCTTGGCGACACTGGCGTCGATGGCGACGGCGTTTGGGTATTCCGCACGCAATGCAGCCTCGATTGAAATACGTGGCCGCGCGCCACTTTCGGTTCCCGGAATTGAATCCCAACCCATCGGTTTGCCTCCCGGTTGTTGCGGATCTAGGGATGACGTGGTGGAACTGCTTGTCGTGCCTGCTGACCGCGCCCACTCGACTGCCGGTGGCGATCTGGCGATGTACGGCGGGAGCGTTCACGTTCGGCCGTGTCGCCCAGCGATATTCGCCCAGCCGTGACCACGATCCACCCTTCGGTTTGCAGCCACAAGGACTGCTCCTGAGGGTCACCGCCGTTGAACGCCGTGGTCCCCGTGGGGTCGAGACCGTCGGCGATGTCACTCCACCGCGGATCCCCGCCGTGGGTATGCCTGTACCGCCGGACCGCTGATGCCAGGCGCCGGCCCAATTGTGCGGGTGCTCGAACTTCGTTGGCGAAGAAGCTGGGGCCGGCGCACAAACTGCGCGGCTGCCCGTTCCATGCGAGCCACCCACGTCGCCGCGCGCCGCTCATCAACGCCTGAAAATCGCGATCCCGCCGCCGATCGCGTTGTCCGCCTTCGCCGCCAGGCTGAATCCCGAACCCGACGAGGACCTGCTCAACCTCGGGGCTGCTGAACAGTTCTGTCCAGGTCGGGCCTCCCGCTGGCGAGCGGTCGAATGCGTGCACCCAGCACGCGCCGACGTGACCAAAGAGGTCAATCTCGTCCACCGACCAGGAGCGCAACGGCGCTCGATGCTGCGGGGTTGCCGCCCGCGCCGCCACGGCCCGGCATGTCGGTACTTGTCCCTTGTGCAGGAGAGCCACGATCGCGGCCGCGTCCTCAGAATCAGGATCAGCCAAGGCCAGCGGTTCGCGGTCGGGCACCGTCGGACTCAAGCCTTTCAGCAGCAAATCCCGATGCACCTCAGAGCCGGCCATCCCCGTGGCCGCTAGCCATCCGTCGACGGACAATTCCACGGCGACGACCTCCTTCGCGCGACGCCCGAATGCTACCGGCGATGCCGGCGATCAGCGGTGCGCCACGGCGCAGGCAATGCCATCCGTCGACGGACGCTGACGTCGCGGCCGGGGCGAACGCACCGGCTCACCTCCGACGGCCTACCAGACACCCAGCTGCATAGGACGCGGGTGACGAGGAACGCCGGGGCCTACTGGCCTGGCGGGCGTCCAGCCCCGGACCACATCAATGTGCCGCGAGTCGGCTGGCCACCACGGGACGTCACCGCGCAGGAGGTACCGAAGGTCGTACCAACCGATGTCGTACACCGACGTCGGCGGATCGGCGGCCAGATCGAGTCGGCTGGGTCGCCATGATCTGCCCGGACTGGTCGGTTTCGCCACACAGTTCCACGGCAGCCACACGGGGTCCTCGGCGACTTCAGCCACGATGACTGTTCGCTGGGAATCTGCTTCACGGTTCGGAACCTGCCGATCGTTCTCGTCGGTGATGACGACCGCCGCCGACGCTATTTCCCGGCAATGGAGGTAGCGCGCGGCGCTCACCGCCAGGTCGCGCGCATCCCAGCGGTCCAGTTCGGCATCACCTGCGTGCTAGACCACCGCTAGCGTTCCCCTGCCGTCTCCCGGGGTCCAGTAGTGCACGATCGGCATCCTGTCCGGGCGGGCGCACAGCGCCGGCTTCAGATAGCGGTAGATGTCGGGTACAGGCTCGGCCGCAACGAATTGCGCCCGCACCAAGCGACTGGCGCCACCCGAGCTGGTGGGCGTGGGCCAGCACAGTGGATAGGCACGCGGAATGCCGCGATGCGGTGCCCGTCGGTTGGCCCGGGAGGTCGCGCAGTAGTCAAACACCTGCGCCAATGTCCACAGGTTCGCTTTCCCACGACCAGCTACCGAGGGCGCGGGAAAACTATTCTCCCCACAGGCATAATTTTGGACGCTGCGCACCGTCACACCCAACTTGGCCGCGAAGTCCGCCATCGACACCATCGGCACATGCCATACCGATGCGGACGCTAGCGTGCGCTCCGGCTCATCAAGGTCGTCGAACTGCACTTGCGATCCCTCCACTCGAGTATCGAGTTCCGAATATCGGAAACCTTGATTGCGAAACATGTTTCACCCCAGCCTATTTCGACTTGCGCGAGGGCGGTTAACGTCAGCGGGTGGTGCATCTACCGGACCAATCGCGGTGTTCCAATCGCCTTGATGCGTTCGATCAGCTGGTCGCCGACTGTCTTCGTATCCGGCCTGTCGGCTGTGCTGTGGCTTTGGGCGGTGTAGAAGACCCGTAGCGGTGTCGCCTCGCCTTCGTCGGCCGAGGCCAGGAATGCTGCCCCGCAACTGGCTCGCGGGTCGGCGATGGTTGTGGAGCCAATCAGAGCCCGCCAGTCGTTATCCACGGCGGAGGGCAGCGCGAGCCGGAACGCCGACGATCTGATGGTGCGCTGGCCGGGCCAGATGCGGTCCAGGTGCCGTCTCAGGCTCTGCGCAGCGACGAGAAGATGCACTTTGAGCCGGTAACTTTCGGCGAGCACTGCCAGGACCGAGCCGTCCTGCTCGAACCACGGATCGTCGACTTCATCGACAACGACGAGCAGTTCGGGCTCTGCGTCCAACGCGCCGGCCTGCTCGCGCCTTTCCAGTTCCGTACGAACGACGTCGCCGAATGCGGCCCAATCCTCTGCCACGGTGATGTGCGGTAGCTGCGCCTCCTCGGTGAATGCGCTGGGCCAGCGCGCGCCCACGATCACCTGTACCTGGTCCGGGCTGTAGAGCGCGCTCAGCGCCACCAGGATGGTCCTGAGTGTTTCGGTCTTGCCTGTTCCGGTGCGACCGACGATCAGCCCCGGCAGAGCGTTGTGGCCCAGTTTGGTCACGTTCAGCAGCGCCGACCCCGAGTCGGCGACGCCGAAAGGCACGACGACATCACCGCTGCTGACCGCTGATTGAGCCCACCGGGGCTGCCAGCTGGCTACGTGGTCGATGCCCAGTGCGTGAAGAAAACTCTCCGGACTGATCGGCTCGGGCATCCGCAGCGGCGGTGGATCATCATCGGGGTCTTCGAGTATGGCGTTCTCCGAGACTGCGTGCGGTGCCGCGATCTGGATCATCCGGCCGCCAGTACGGCGCTCATACAGTTCGGCGCGCCCAGGAAGCCGCGGTCCTGGCCGCACGTTGTCGATGATCATTTCGCGGGGGCTGCCGTCGAGAACAACGACGGTCGCGCCCCCGACGTCCATGGCGTTGATCAGTTTGTTGCTGCGGCCCTTGGCATTCCAATTATCGGATGTGATGGCGGCGATGACGTGCAGGTCCAGGAGGCGGGCGCTTTGAACCGGCTCGACCAGTGGGGCGAGGATCGTGGAGAGCGAGCTGCCGGCCGTCAGTACGTGCATGTCGTCGATGACGACGAACCACTTGGGCCGAACCGGGTTCCACTCTCGAAGCTGTTCAGGCGTCAACTCGGGCGGCGGCCGGCGCTGATCGAGTAGCCAGGCGAGCTGGTCGGCGGCGACCGCGATGCGCTTGGGGTCGTACTCGTACACGGTGCGGTAGTCGTCGGTTAGTTCATCGGACAGACGGATATCCGGATCGAACACCACCACCTGCGCTTCTTCCGGGGTGTAGCGAGCCATGATCGCTGCACAGACCGCCTGGAGGAACGTGGTGCGCCCCGACCGGTTGGAGCCGGTGCAGTAGACGTGCGGGTACTGCTCCAAGTCCAGCCACACGGTGCTCATCTCGTCCTCGCCGACCCCGATCGGCAGTGCATGCCGTGGCGCGGAAGGGGGCAACGGTTCGAGGTCGGCGAATGCCACTTGGGCCGGAAGCGCCTGCCACGCCTGTCCGACACCGGCAGAGTCGGCCTCGGCCGCGTTGAGCTTTTCCAGGTCCGCGAGGCTAACCAGTGCACCTGCTGGCGTGTTTCCTTTGACGATCACGAACCGCCGGCCCGCGGCAACCTCTTTGAGCATCCAGGATGACTGCCGAGCCAGATCGGTCGCCGAAACGAGATCGCTCATGTCGATACGCATGATCCGACCCTATCGCCGCCATCGCGCCATGTCACGGGCATTACGTAATTTTTTACGTAATTTTTTACGTAATCAACCGTAGTCGTACGGGGTCGTTTGATTAGGCTGGCAGCACCGCCCCCGTAGGCGGCGACGGGTCCAGCGGGTCGATCTTCAAATCCTTGCCGGGGAGCCAGATACCCGAGTGCGGCAAGTACTCGTCCCAACCGTACTGGCCGAGGGCACCGGGAGGCAGGAACTGGGCCTTCGGGAAGTCCGATTGCGGAGCCCAGGCGCCGGAACCCTTTCCCAGCTCAACCCAAGGCACCGGGTTGCCATGCCCGTCGTACAGCGTGGCCGGCCCGGGAGCACCGGGCTTGAGGATTTGCAGGCCGGGCAGTTCGTCCTGGCGCGCCCAGTTGCCTGTGCCGTCGCCCAGCTCAACCCATCGCGGTCCGTCGGGGGTGTTGGCTGGGCCCAGGCCATTGTGTCCGCGAATGATCGGCGCGTAGTGGTGCTCGTCGCCCGGCTTGTAGTCCACGGCCTGAACACCTGGGGCGTTGCTGCCGGCGTCCGTACTGCCAGTGCCGCCCCTGGCGATGGGTGGCGCCGTTTTCAGAGACTCAGTCGCCGAGGACAGGCTGCCCTCGGCCACCTGAGTGTGGTAGTCGGTCATGGCGGTCGTTGCCTGGGTCTGCTTGTGCGCGATGTCTTGGGTACGCATCTGCACTTCCGCCGCGTTCGCGCCCTTGGTCGCGGCGAACCGCTGCATCGCGACCTGAAGGTCTTGATGGGCCTGGGCGAACTCGTGCGGCGAGGGGGTGTTGGCTTTGGCGGTGTCGAAGCCTTGCGCGACAGTGCGCGCGTGGCCTGACAGTTTCTCGGCCTGATCCCCCATCGAGTCCAGCCAGGCGGCGTGCTCGCGGGTGTTGGCGCCAGCGCGTTGGTGGCCGTCATCCCAACTGGCGTCGATGGCGTGCCCGGCGTTGATGATCGTTTCGGCCTGCCGGCGTAGCTGTTGGGCGTGGTTGGCCCATTGGTCAGCGAATTGGTGCAGGCTCGATGACCCCGGGCCACCGTAGAGCGCCTGTGAGTGAGCCTCACCCGGCAGCGGAGCCGGAGCTGTCGGAACCGACGGGATCGCCGGGACGTCCGGGTGCGGTACCGATGGAATGGTGGGCGCGCTGGTGGCCGGACCCGAGGCCGAGCTGCCGTTGAGGATCGAGGACGCATTGGCTTCGTCCTGGCCCTGCAAGGTCGAGGCGGTGCCGGCGACGGCGAGCCCACCCACTTCCCGTAGCGCACTGCCGTGGTTGAGCAGGGTGGCCAGCGCGGTGGAGGCCGCGTTGATCTGTGCGGCAGCTGAAACCGAGGTGAGGTCGAGTCCGGGTGGTTCGGCAACCGCCGGGGTGTGCAGTCCCGCGCTGCCCGACAGTTGTCCGGCCGCGGCGGTCAGACCCGTGGCGTCGAGAATGATCGTCATCGGTGTAGCTCCACATCACTGGTCGGCAAAACGGATGGGGCCACGACAACCCCCTGCCTCCGATGATAGTGGCGTCTGCGGGGGGTGTCGGACCCCAATTTTCTGGTCAGGATGCGACGGCGATCGGTTCGTCTCGCAGGACAGCCGCGCTTGCGTCGATGATCTTTCCGACCGTGTGGTGTCCGATGCTCAGCCGTCGGCCGATATCACGGTTCGCCATGTTCAAGTCGTAGCTCATCCGCAGCACTTCTGAAACATCTTCCGCAGCAACGTCTTTGACATTGACGACCGACAGCACTTTGCCCGCAAGGTCGGCGTATTTGACCCCGCCGGCCTGGTTGCCGGGGGCGGTCAACGCCGGGGCGTGAGCGGGTTCATCGACCGAGGCAACTGCGCTCGTATCGGGTCGCGTGGTGAGCGCGTTAGTCTCCGCTGCGGCCCGTTCGGCAACGACGGATGTCGCTGGTGCGGGCGCGTTGTTGGGCTGCTTTGCGGTGCCGCGGTGCCATTTCATGCTGAGCAAGATGGTGAACCCGTGAATGGTGAGTGCGCCGAAGATCGGCGCTACCCACCCGACTACCGCGCGCCAGATGAGCGGCAATTCCTGGTTTGGCGGCAGGATCGCGTGCAGGTCGTTGGCGATGATGCTGATGAGCAGGCCGCCGGCCAGTACCCCCCAAAAGAAGCGCTTCTCGCGCTTGCTGCCGACGACGACGCCGAGGGTGGCCAGCACGGTGGCGCCGTCCAGCGCGCCTGGCCACAGCCAGGCTTGGTCGGGTGGCACGTGCGCGCGGGTGGCGATGTCCTTGAGGGTGCTGAAGCTAAGCCGAATCGCGGCGTAGCCGACGCCGATCGCCAGCAGGGCGGCCACCACCCGGATGAGGTTGATCGCCCACGGGGTCAGGGGCATGCGGTCGTCGGTGGACATGCGGGTTGGTCCCTTCCAGAGCGGGTGTGTGATCGGTGGTGGCCGCCCGGGCTACGGCCGACCACCACCGTCGCCGGTGTAGTCATGTGATGCGGCCGCATCATCGGGGCCGGTGTGGATCCAATACACACGTTTGCGGCCGTCACGGACGGTGCGTCAGATCAGCCCTTGGGCTTCCAGCGCCCGCAGATGGCGGTAAATTCCGGTGTATCCGTGGGTGGCTCGTCGATATTCGACGAGATGCCAACTGCGGTGGCATTCAAGCACTTTCAACCCCGGGCCGAGAGTGCTGCGGTGACATAGCTGTGCACAGGAATCGTTGCTGCGCTCCACTTTCCCGGGCATCCGGGCGGCCAATTCAGCGGTCGCCACTGCGACCGGGCTAGCGCGAAGTTCAGCAATCAGCTTGTCCCGCAGCAGCAGTGTGTCGGCTGTGGTCATCGCTGCGCAGTCACTGAGACACCGCCCGGCTGGTCAATGTACCGTCGTCTGCCGGCATTGCGGCGCCGCCGATACAGCTTGGACGGCCGTGGGATCAGCAGTGCAAGGCCTTGTGCCACAGAGCCATTTCTGCCGCAGATCGATTTCAGGAAAGCGCCAAGGTTGTCGGCATCCTCAGGCACCAGCGCCGCGGCCGCGATAGCCAGCGATTGCAGCTCGTAGCGGGGCATGTCCTGAAGGCGCCGCCACACATCGTGTGCACTCTCACCCCCGTGAACAGCCTCGATCAGACTCATCGCACGCTCATAGTCCTTGGCGCACTGGTCAATCCGGCGCGCTTGCGAGCTGTACACCACGGGCAGCTCGCTCTCGCGCAGGTGATAGCGGATTTCGTCGGCAGCTTCAGACTCGCCATCTTCGAGCAGCAGCGCCGCCCGGATGATGGCCTCATCGGTCCACCGGTCGTGACGCCACCCGTCGGACAGGAATTCCTCACGTCGGAGCCGCAGGAGGGTGTGCAGTGGACCGCAGTCGATGCCGAAAAACTCGGCGACCTCGCCCAGTGAGGGACGTGCGCGGCGCAGTGCCTCTGTCCGGCCGGTGACCAGCTCATCGAGCACATCGATCCGGGTGACAAGTTTGTCTCGGCGCTTCCGTGCCCGTTGCTGAGCCACCCGCTCAGCATTCATCCGCAGCTCGGCGTCGGTGTAGTAGTCATCGAACAGGGCGGTCATCGGTGGGCGCCTTTCTGGGTTGTGGTGGTGTTCAGGAGTCGGCGGCGGATCAGAACTGACCAGGAGGTGGGGCGAAGGCCATGGAAGCCACGCCCCCAGGTGCGGCTGGCCAGCCGCTGCGGATGCGTGAAAACCCAGTGATAAACCGGGACGTCGTCGCGGACATGGGGTTGTCCCCACGGTCGGCAGCAGCCGCGTGAGCGATGCACGTCGACCAACATCGCCGCGCCGAGCCAGCCCTGCTGATCGACGTGCCAGTCGGTGTCCAGCCCGGCGCGGCGGGCCGCCGCCACGCCGGCGTTGTCGATGCGGGTGCCGCCGTAGATCAGTACCGGGCCGCGGTAGTCGGTGGACCAGGTGCGGTTTTCAATCGTCTTGCCGCCCAATGTTTCCGGAACAAGCAGCAGCGATGCCCACGGCCGACGCAACGTCAGTCCCATGGCGCGGCCTTCGGCGGCAAACGCATCGCGTGGTGGGTTGGCGATGTCCAGCAGCACGTTCCGGTGGCAGGTGCTATCGCCCAGGGCGCAGGTGCAGGACAGGTCATGACCGCCCAGCTGGCGGGTCGCCCCGATCTGGCTCGGTTGAGCGGCCAGCCAGACCGCGTACTGGAGCAGCGCCGCGCGGCGCTGCTCATCGTTTCGGGCGTCGGCTTCGAAGGGGTTGGCGAAATCGGTTCCAGAGTCCACCGATACCGCGCCGGAGGCGGCGGGGTGGTCGGGCCGGTGCATGCGTGGCTGCGGTCCAATATCGGTGTTCATCGGCGCCCAGTGGCCGGTTAGTGCCGTTGTCATGGGCCGTTCCTCTCTGTCCTGGCGATGCGCCGATTACTGGCGCTGGTCGGGTCGTGGGGTGTTGCGCCCGGGCGGCGCCGGTGGCGGTGTATCCGCTGCCGGTGGCTGGGGCTTGCTGGTCGCGCTGCCGTTGTGCCCGAACCCGGTGTGCGGCTCGCTGGAGCGGCTCGGGGCGGGTGCTGCGGCCTGATTTCCCGCCGCGCGACCCGGTGCCGCACCGTGCGATCCGCTGCTGTGCCCGTTGCCGTGGTGGAGGCGATGAGCCACTGCGGCGGCGGCTTTGGCTGGGACGGCGACCTCCGGAGCGACAGCGGTCGCCCCGGCCCACGCGGCATCCTTGGCCGCTGTACGTCCAGCCTGAGTAACGGCCGACCGGGCTCGGGAACCGCTTGACGGCGCCGGCGCGACCCCGTCTCCGGTGGGAGGCCTCGGCGACCGGGGCGCCGAGGGGGGCGCGGTCGGGCTGTTGCCGCCGGGCCGGTTCGGACCCGCGCCGCTGGCCGATGTGCCCCTTCCTGGCCCGGTGGTGGGTGGATGGGCTTTGCGCCCTGGCGCTTTCGGACCGGTGCCGTCAGCGTCGTCCTCGCCCTTGCCCTTGCGTGCTTGGGCGCGCTGTTGACGCAGTTCCTGGAGCCGTCCCCCGGTGCTTTTGAGAACACGCCCGGCGTAGTCGACTTCGTTGACTGTGCGTGCGGCCCCGGTGACCGTCCGGAAGGTGCCTTTGACCGCGCGGATGGGGCCGGGGATGCCGCGATCACCGAACATCTTGAGCAACGCGAATCGGAAGGCAAACGCGCCCGCGACGGCGATGAGTGTCATCACCAGCACCTTGGCCAGCGGGTCGGTCATGCCGATCGTGCCCGGCAGGGTGCCGCGAGTCACGCCGGCCATGATGAGCACCAGAATTCCCAGACCGGCTGTACCGGCGATCATTTCGGCGCCGTGAAGCAGCATGCGGGCGGCGGCCTTCTTAGCGGCTTGGCGCGGCGGGCCGGGGAAGGTGGCCATCGCGGCGGCTGGTACCAGGATCAGGACGTTCCAGAACGCTTTGAACCCGACCCGGAAGGCCTCCATGCCCATGTAGTCGACGGCCAGCAGGATGACGCAGATTCCCAGGTTGCAGCAGAAGAACAGACCCACGGTAAGGAAGTCCAGGTGCAGCGCGTGATCGTAAGCCTGTGGCGCACACGCTTTGATGTAGGTCGCGGGGGCGTCGCCGATGCCGCTGAGCAGTCCGGCGTTGTACATGTCGGCGCAGTGGGGGATGTCGTCGATCACTTGGCCGAAGGTCAGCAGTTGGATGATGTCGCGCACCAGGACGTCGACGAGCCAGGAGCAGAGGGTGTCCAGCTGTTTGCTGGTGTCGCCGGCGGAGATAGGTCCGTTGTTGACCACACCCTGGGCGATCGAATAGCCAAGGGAACGGCCCATGCCTAAAACTCCGTTGTCGCTGACCAATTCGCCGACAGGATCGCGCAGCAGCACCCAGAACAGGATGAGGGCCACAAACCCGCTGACGATGATGCCGATGCCCGTCGCGTATCCCGTTGTCAGGCAGACGAATCCGCCAACAATGATGCATACGATGATGCCGCCTTCAAGCAGGTGGGTCTTGGCGACGATCATCTTGAGGGTGTCGACGATCGGTGCGGCGATGGCGGCTAGCCAACCCAGCCAGACCACCCCCAGAGCGAACTTGATGATCCAGATGCCTACCGAGCAAATGAAAATCAGGAACGCGGTCTCGGCGGCGAGCGCTTCGTTGAGTTGGGCGTAGGTCCCCGCGGTCGCCAGCGACGACATGATTGCCGGCCCCCAGGTATCCGGTGAGACCCCGAATTGCGGCCCGTTGTTGCCGATCATTGCCGTCAGCGGCACGACAGCCACGAAGTGGGCGCCAATCGGTACGCCGTAGCTGTCATGCAGGCCGGTGAAACCCCATGCCGCGGAAAGGGTATCGGCGGTCGCGCGCGGTGCGAAGTAGACGGCGGTGATCGAGAAGGCCCAAATTGCCTGGAACATGAACCACACGCGCCGGGCTCGCGGCCGTGTGTACATCCATGCTGCGATGACGTCGCTCATGCCGCCCACCCCTCGTCGTGCATATCCCGGGTGTCGAACGCCTCCACCAACTCCTGCTGCACCGGTTCGAGCATGTCGACCAGGCCCACGCGACCTAGGTCGTCGAACAGGTACGCCAGCCCTCGCCCCGGCTGGACACGGGTGTCGAGCACCTCCGGGTACTCGTCAGGATTAATACCCAAGCGCCGGAACGAATCCCGCGCGTACTCGCGATCGGTCGGCTTGAACGGGGTGATCACCCGCATGGGCAGGTTTTGTATGCCGATGCCCTCGAAATGCTCGACATACTGGGAAATCGCCAACAGGCCATACTTCTCTCTGCGGCCCTGCAAACCCATGCGCTCAGCGTCTTTGCGTCCAACGGGTGAGGCGAAATACTCCCGCGCTTCCTCGGCCACCAGGAACCCGAACGCGTCCGGACGGCGGGTGCGCGGATCGGTGTAGGTCAGCCGGGTCAGCGAGGCGATCATGCCGTAGATCGCCAAACCCGCCCGGGCACGCGGCGACTGCCGCCGGTAGAGGTGCACGTCCTCGGTCTCCGAGGTCGACGGCAGCTCCAGCCCACCGACTGTCCAGATCACCGCATCCTTTTCTGCCAGCGGCGGTGCGGGCAACGACTCGTCGAACATGGCCCGCAGGTAGTCCTTCTCGGAGAAATAGATCAGGCTGTCGGCCAATTCCTCAAACTCGGCGTATTCCTTGCGCTCTAGCCCCTTGAACCAACGGACCAGTTCGCCAAGGGATGTCGCGACCCGGTCGTCGGGGCGCAACAGCCGCGCGAACTGTCGTGCCGGCGCCGACACCGCGTCCATGCCCATCATCGGCAGCAGGTGATCGAGAGTGTGCTCGACGGCATTGCTGCCTGGGAAAACCTTGAGGCCGTCGAGGGACCAGCGTCCTGCGGCGGGGTCGATCAACACGACACGGTCGCCGTGGTGTTTAAGGGCGGGCACCCATTCGCGCATGGTGCCGGGGTCCATGATCGATGCCTGGTGTCCCCGCTTGAGAAGACCGTCCACAACCCGCTTGCAGGACTGCGACTTTCCGCCGCCGGGCGCGCCAAACCACAACATTCCCGGCGCGCCGCGCCGCTCCTTCATGCCCTCAAAGTCCAGCAGCACGGGTTTTGTTCGGCGGGTGGCGAGATTCTTGGCGAACAGAATTCCCGTCTCGTGCCCGAGCACCGTAGACACCAGCGGCGCGTAGCGCGCCCACTGACGGGTGGTGGTCGGCTGGGAGAACTGCGAGTGCGGTGCGCGCCCTTCGCTGCCCGGGTGGCCGACCTCCCACAGCGAGGTCTGCGCACCGCCGCGCGCGGCGAGCACCGTGTCGAGTTCTTCGGCAAAGTGCGTCGTGAGCTGCTGCACGGCATCGGACCGCGCTGCTTCGTTTGCAGCGCCGATCGCCAGCACCGTGGTCGAATGCGTGGCCCGTTCCAGCGAGCTCGAGTTCAACTCCCGCTCGTAGTCTTCCCCAGCGGCATAGCGGTCGGCCAGGTCGGCGTCGCGCGAGCCTGAGGTCTGGAACGATTGGTCGTTGAGGTTGCGCTGCGCGCGTTCGACCCGGTTGAGTTCCTTCTCTCGCGCCGTCGTGCTTACATACTGGTACCAGTCGCAATCGACGTCATCGCCGAAATGCACGTCGTAGGCGGACTGCAGAATCTCCGCGCCCGGAAAGCGCAGCCCGCCCCGGGGCAATTCGGAGACCGGCAGCAGGGTTTGATAGCTGGCGCCGGCCGGGCCACGCAGCACGACAACGGGTTTGCGCGATGGCCACAACCGTCGCCACCGCGACCGATGGGCTTTTCGGGCCTGCTGGTCGCCCTCGTCGAATTCGATCGGCAGCATCCACGAGAAGTCGGCGGCAGAAAGGCGTCGGGGACCACCGGTGCCGTGCGGGAAGGGCCGAGACACCACGCCTCTGGTCCAGTGCCGCTCGTAGAGCCACTGGATTTGGTGCGGCGTCGCAGGACGCGCCTCGAACTGTCCGGGAATCTTGCTCAGCAGTTCGTCGATGACCTCTTGGAAGTCTTCCAACGTGTCGGGAGCGTCGTGGTCACGCCCGGCGATTGTGCTGGCGAATTTCGCGACCATGCCGGCACCACTGCGTCCTGCCATACCGGCATCGACCGGTATCCGGACACCGAAAACATCTTCGTAGAAGGGGTTTTCTCGCACGTAGGGTTCCCACTCGCGGACTTCGCGCACCCAGCGCGGCTGGTGCTCGCGGCCTTTGAGCATCCGCTGTAGGACCAGCGACGGGTCCAACTGAGGCGACATCCCCCAGAACACCATGCCTGAGGGCAGCTGGCGCACCAGCGGACGATGATCATTGGCCAGTTTGCGGCGCTGCTCGAACGGCTCCATCCCGCTGGCCTGGCCGGAGACGATAAAGTCCGCGTACACACCACCTTTGGTGAACACGAGATTGTCGATCACCGCTTTCGGTGGCGACTTCCACGGGTCGCGCTTGCCGGTGACGTCGGCGCGGCTGCGGGTACCGATCAAACTGTTGAGCAGCCACAACATCCGGTACTCCGGGGTGGGCCGGCTGATCGGGATTTGCCGCGCCAGGAACACCAGGAAGGCCGTCAGGACGAGGCCGACGATGAAGATTGAGCGGGCGTGCCCGGAGTCGAACCAATGATAGGTCGCCCAGAACGTGCCGCCACCGACGAGGACGACGGCAGCACCGTCATATCTTCCCCACGGCCCCAACAGAAGTC
Organism: Mycolicibacterium llatzerense; assembly: GCF_025331195.1. NCBI lineage: Bacteria > Bacillati > Actinomycetota > Actinomycetes > Mycobacteriales > Mycobacteriaceae > Mycobacterium > Mycolicibacterium llatzerense. The sequence continues at coordinate 40,460 of NZ_LXOV01000019.1, forward strand.
GGGTGTGCTCATCCAGATAGCCCAAACGGATTGGGAAGTCCGTCACACCGCCAAAAGAACGCGCGGTGCCGTCGTCGTCGTAGTCGCCAGTCACGTGCAAATCCCCCTCAAGAATTGGGTGTTACTACCCGCCGTAATTGCCGCTCATGATGTGGCCGCCGTGCTTGTCCACGGTCTGCTCAACGGAGTTGACCAGGCCGACCGCACCCAGCGCGCATGCAGCCAGCGCGATGCCGCCAATCAATTTCCCTGCCGCGTGCCCAAATCCCTTGTTGTAGCCGACGATCGCGCCGATGATCCCGGCCATCGTCAAGCCGATCGATCCGGGGACGCGGAAGCCGTCCCACAGCGAGACGACGCCCTGGAAAATGTCTCCCGCCGCCAATGTGTTGGTAACGCTCATGTTCTTTGTGCTCCTTCGGTCGTGAAAAGCGAACTGCCGGTGGTCAGTTCGTGGACTGTTGGTTGCCGGCCGGGACCGGCACGATGTCGTCGTCGCTCGACAGCAGCGGTGCGCGGTTGATACCGGCGACCGACCAATGCCCGCCCACTCCGCGCAAGGTCAGCGGGTAGCTCATTGAGACGTTCGCGTATTGCGAGGACACGGCAGTGACCGCCGCGAGCACCTGGGCGATTTGGCCATCGGCGGGCTGCGCAGGCACAGCTGCCGCTGCGGTGACGGCGGTGACTAGCGGTAGGTCGTTACCGTTTTTGTCTTTGAGCGCCAGGTACTGTCCGCCCAGACCGGTGAGCATGGAGTCCGCCGTGACGAACCGCTCGACGCCGCCCGCGGTGGTCAGATACGCGGTGATGAAGCCGGAGGTCACCTGGTAGGCAGGGTCCGACGGAGTGAGCGTCGTCGGGTAGGTCTGGGCCAGGTCCGCGCCCGGCCCCGGCCCCTCCACTCGGTACGGCAGCCCTGTGGCACGGGGACCGAACTTCGACCACAACACCGCCACGCGGTACATCGCTCGAATCGGTGCGGCAGCATCATAGGGCCGCTGATTGATCCCGACGACAACCGAATACACCTCGGCGGCATCATCTTTGCCGGCGGTCCCCTCGGCGGTCACCGCAACCACCGTCGGGGAACCGATTACCAACGCTGGGGTGGTCGGCAGACGCAGATCACCCGGATTGACCGACACGAATTGGGTGAGCGCCTTACCGGTCGAGCTGGTAGCGGTCAGCCACGTCGTCACATAGTCCTCAGCGAACGAACTGACCACCGCCGACTTGTTCACAATGGTCCGCGCGGGCGTGACAACATCAGTGGGGTGACCAAACGCGACGTGCCACAACGTGTTTAGTCCGCTGATCGCGGCCAGGACGATGAGGGCGATAGCGCCGTAGCGGCGCAGCGCCGACGACGACGCTCCCACCCGGCCTTCCCATGTCTTGTTGAGCTTCATGCCCGCGCTCCCGCCACGCCGCCGACGGCCTCGCGCATGACCAGCGCAACGCTGTCGCGCTGGCGGGCGTCGGAGTCGACCCATCGGTCGAGGTGGGGTTGCAGCCTTTCGTCGATATCGGCGACGGCATCGGCGGCCGCGTGCCACCCGGCGGCGCCGTCGGTGCTCAACCGTTCGACCGTCTCGCGCACCCACGGCATGCCTTCACCGTTTCCGCGCGTGGATGCCGCGTACACGATCGCGGTCAGCGGCGCCGCTGCCATCACACGCCAGATCGCGTCAGCGGGTCCGTGTCCGCTCAGGGTGAGGATGTCTTCGGCGTAATCAGTGGCGCGGCTGAGCGATTCGAAGCGCAGTTCACGGCTCGCCGCGCGCATCCGGTGCTGCATCGCGGCCGCGTTGACATGCCACGCGCCGAGCAATACGGCCACGGTCCACAGCGCGACCCAGGGCAACGTCCCCAAGGTGGCGGCCGTCATGTTCGCGGGAAACATCAGATCTGGTCCCGCGCCTGCGACGACGATCGCCCCGAAGATGCCTGCGCACAAGGTCAGGGTGCGACCGGTGGTTTGCAGTGCGGTTTGGTCGTTCATCCATCCGGGGATGTTGCGGTCCCGTCGAATGAGGTGCGGAAGCTGATCGTGGATGTCATATTGATTCGTCATCAAATCGCCTCGTGTCCAAGAATTTTCAGTGTGCTGATGGCGAACGTGGCATCGACAGGGTCGCTGCCGTCGCTGCCCTGACCGCCCAGCGGGGCGACGTTCGGCGGCGGGATCGGCGCACCGTTCGGCGCTGATTCGCTGAACACACCGGCCAGGCCACCACCGGAGCGGGGTGCTGTCGTGGGTGCGGCGGCAGGGTCGGCCGGGGGGCGCTCGGTCCAGCGGATCAACATCCGAATCTTGGAGACCAAAAGGCACTTGAGGGGCTGCACCGCTTCGCCGTGAACATCCTTGGTGTCCTGCGTTACCGGCGTGATCGCGGGGTTGTCGGGAAAGCTGTACTGCACCAACCGCACAACCCGGTGCTGCGACCATTGAGCAACGCCACTGGCATCTAGTCCAACCCAACCTGGGGTCAATGAGACGGCGCAGACCATGTACGTGCGGCCCAAGTCGATATCGATCGTCTGGCCGTCACCGCCGCCGCGCACACACACAAAGGCGTTGTGTGGATCGGCACCGGACATGGTCTGCGCAGGCGTAGACCCTTCGGCGCAGGACCCTTTCGCGTCGGCGGTGTAAGGCAGCGAGCGGTCCACGCCAGCACTGGTGGCACTGGCCGTCGTCGTTGGGGAGGGTTTGGCGACCGCTACCGCCTGAGGCTCACTCAGCGACCCGCCACTGCTCGGCGCGGGCTTGCCGTCATGGGAATACATGATCACCGAGCCCGCAAGAGCAGCCACGACTCCCGCGGCGACCAGCCCACCGAACCCCCACAGCAGCTTGTGATCAAACCGCTCTTTGGGTTGCTGGCTGTCCTGCCCGGCGTCCAGGTCCACTGGCCCTGTCGGCGGCTCATCGTCGTCGTCAGCCATGAGTGCTGCGACATCGATATCGCCGAAGGCTTCGTCTTCGGCGATATCGTCGCCGTCCTGGGCGCCTCGGCCGTATTGCTGCAGGCCGCGTCCCCAGTCCTCGTCCGATAGTGCCTCTGAGGTGGTCATGACGCGGCCCGGTGACTGATCACACGCATCGCCGACGCGCTTGGTTGCCGGCGCTGGACCAGGACGGGCACAACATCGACCACCACGGCCGACGGCGCGACGACCGGCGCCGGACCCACCCACATCGACGGCCACGCCGCCACCGCGCTGGGTACCTGGTGAACACCGCCGGTGGACAGTTGAGTGTTCCGGTACTGCATGTTTTCGCACCCCTGCCACGCCGGATTCGAAGTGCACATCGCCGGCGTGGCGGGCGGCTTCGGGCTCCCACCGCCACTGCATGCCAGCACCAGAAAAACGACGAATACCAGCGCAAACAGTAGTAGCGCGCCGACTGTTGGCACTCCCACGAAAGCTCCCCTCGATTGCCCGGCGACAACAGTCGCTCCAGCGACTACCCTCACCTCTATGCCTGTCGATTCTGACAGATCGAAGCAACAACGACAATAGGTAAACACACATGCGACAGATCACGCCCGATCGTTACGACGAACTTCGGCACGAATGGATCACCGAGCACGCCGGCATCTGGAACATCCAGAAGAGGCGCGGCGAGAAACTGAACCGCCAGATCCGCAAACGCACCCGCATGACAGCGGGTGCGCGACCAAATCCCTACGACGACAACCTGACTCACCCGCACTGGGCTCGCAGGGGGTCCACCGTCGAGATCGGTTTGGAAGGGATCATCATCTTGGCGAGCGCATTGTTCGCGCCCCTCGGATGGCTGGCAGGCAAGCTCTTGTACGAGCTGACTGTCCGGTACATCCCCGCCCGGCTACGCGCCTACCCGATCCCAGCGTTGTTCGGTACCGCCATCGGAATCGGGGTCCTCACCGTCCTGCTCTACAGCCCGGACGACTCCGTGTACCGGACGCTGCTCGCGCCGTACCTGCTGGCACAAATACCCGCGACGTTCGCGGTCGCCGGCATCTACGGCATCTTGAACGGATGGCTGGCCATCGACGGGTCCGCCACTTGGTGGCCAATCACACCGCCGCCACCGCCTGTCGATCTCGATCTACCGTTCGGCCCCGACGACCTCACGGCCCCACCGGTATTCGACGTCGCCGAACCACGACCGGCCGCCGACATGACACCGGTCACGCAGATCACCCAATCGCTGCAATCACTGCACCTGGTCAAGATCGGCATAGCAGTCTGCGCCATCGGCGCCGCCTGGATGACCGGCGCGGTCGCAATCGGCGTCAAAGACGCACTCTCCGACACCATCTCCACCACGTCATGGACACCCCCTGACCCGATCGCGCGCTGAACGTGAAACCTCAACCAATTCAAGGAGTTCGACCCGTGTTGCCGAGAACATCACTTCGACCGTGGACCTTCGCTGCCGCCGAGAACGGCCCTGGACTTACGCACACCTGGATACGCGACTGGGCCTGCGACCGAGACCGCCTTCACGCCGCGGCCGCGGCCGCGGGCTGGCAATCGCACTGCCTACTCGATGTCTACGACCACTCACTTCTGAGAACCCTGAAATTCACGGCAAGCTCACGCCACAAACTCGATAGCCCGCGCAGCGAACCGCACATCCTGATCACCGTCGCCCCCCACATTCCGTGAACGCTTCAGCCCCTGCTGCCGCTGGCATGCGAGGGCCGCTCAATCAATATGCACCTCGCCGTCGCCTCCGACAACTTGCGCTTCGTCAGCTACGGAAGCGCCTACACCCCAGCTGAATTCGCCGACCAAATCGGATGCTGGTACCCGGGCATACCGCCATCTCTATCGTCGGCGTCCAATACTGACGGGCAGCGCGGCCATGCGTGAAAGCGTGGTCAACCTCCACGCCGCCAGCGTCACCGTCCGGCACTCCGGCCTAGGGAGCGACGGATGGTTCGTCTCGATCGACGGGCACGAACTCAGCGGAGTCGGCGACTCCATGCGCGAGGCACAAGCCGTCCTCTGGAACATCCCTGTAGCCGGCGGCACCGCTACCGTTGTCGACTGTGGCTCCATCCCCGTGCCACATCAATCGGCGGGGCGAGCGGCGTCGATAACGCTCGCCGACCTGGCGATGGTCCCCGCCGGCGGCACCGTGACACTCACCGTACGAGACGGCGACGACCCCTGCGAAATCGCAGAACGTGTCTGACCTGGCCCGTACAGTCAGCACCAACCAGCCGAAAGACGAACTACCGTGGCACCCTCCGTCATTCTCAGCAGCTCTGACATCAACATCCTGGCGGTGTTCATCGCCGCGGGCGCTGATCCCGACCGGCTTGCCCGCTGGATGCGCGAGAACACCGACACCCAGACCCCGGTCCACGCCCTCGCTAGTGCCGGTGAAGCGATACGGACACAACAATTTTCGTAGCTGCGCACCTCAGTAGCTGGGGCCTGGATCAGGTGGTGGCTCGAAATCATCATCCGGCGCCGCGTCCTCATCGCTAGAAGGGCTCCCATCCGCGCGATCAGACGTCAATGAGGGAAGTTCCGGCATGTCCTCATCCGTGCGCCAGTTCCACACTGACAGGCCGGCTATCGACTCGCCGTCCTCGGCATCGCCAGCAGAGCGGTCGATGAACGCAGCCACTGGCGGCGTGGTGTCGGTGAACGTCAGTGATGCCATTGCTGTCGCACTTCCGTTGTACGCCAGGACTTTCCGGAATGACCGTCCCGCGTCGACAGCGGTGCTCAGCAAGGTTCGGTCAGCATCGCCGGTGAACGGCAGCCAGTTGCGGTCAGTAGTCATCAGGGACAACTGCTCCACCGTCGCATACCCCGCCCGCGACACCGAAAAGGTGCTGATCGCCACCAGGCGCACATCGCCCGGTTCGGACATCTGCCAGTGTTCCAATTCGACGGCGAACCGTTTGGCGAGCTTGCGGTACAAATCCTCTTCGAGGAACCACGGATGCCCCGGCAGATGCCGGATCTGTAGTTTGAACCCGTGGCTGGTCGCCTCCAGCGCCTTGACCTCGCCCACACCGATCAGCAGCTGCGTGGTCTTCCCCGGCTGGCGCCGCGCTGGCGCCCACGCCTTGATGCGGCGCTGGTCAAGCTCAGCCTTGCGGTCGGCGGCAAACGGCTCGGGCACGAACAACGCCGGCCCGAGAGGGTTCTTACGAACCAGCTTCCCGTCTACCGCCGATCGCAGGCGGCGGTACACCACCGCCCAGGAACGATGTCCCGCGAAACCTGGCTGCCATGAGGACAATTCGGCCTCATCCCACAGGTAGTGAAGCACCGCCCGCAACGACAACTTGTTCCCGCTGGCCTGAACGGTGTCCGACGGGGTGCCCGAAGGTTCGGGTGCGGCGCGCCCAGCGGACTTGGACAGCGAAAAGCCCAGGCGCAGAGCCGTTGTCCCGTCAGCAGGGTTGTCAACGATGGACTGTTCAGCTACCGCACCGTACCCGGACAGTTCTTCCGGGGGCAGCCAGGACCGGCATCGGTGATGGTGGCTCGCGGCCGTACCCGGCATCCGCTTGACGATGAGCTCCTGCCCACTCGCGGCGATGTACATCGGCACACCCGGGTAGCTGCACAGGCACAACGGCCTCACATGCAGCGATTTAGCGGCAGCGAGAACCTGTTGGGACGACAGGGAATGAACGTCGTCGATGCGGCGGCCCTCCACCTCAAATGCGGCGTCTCGGTGCCCGTCCGGTATTACGTTCACGACTCACCCACTCGGCGCAGCCCTGGCCCGAGCGATTCGGCTGCCATAGGGCAGCGTGTCCGACTCAAGGACCCCATCACCATGTCGGCGCTCATTTTTCGACCGCCGCCGGCCGTGGCCAGTACCGCGCGGCTGCCGCAAAGGTTCCGCCCAAGAGCGCTGCGGCTGCCAGTGACCCTAATGCCGGCGCAATCAGCGCGTCGAGCAAGTGAGGAAGATAGGTACGGTAGTCAAAGTCCGTCGGATACTCCACCCTGAGCGCTGGCCCGCCGAATGGCGCGGCGATGAAGGTGGCGCGGTGGCTCAACAGCGAGTGTGGCAGGACGAATATCGCCACCGCTGGCCCCATCAACAAGCCCACCCCCGTTTTGATGGCAGCGGCGATGTGTCCGAGTAACGTGCCCGCGACAGCAGCGATGCCGAACCCCACCATGACGATGACGGTTACTACCTGCACTTCGAGGGTGCACCAGGCCAATTGAGCATCAGTGACATGAAGCCACGCGTCCACGTCGTGGCGAGGTGTGCTGGTCAGGGCCGAGACCGTGCTGACGACGCCGCCTGCGCATAGAGCTACTCCACCGAGCGCGAGCATTGCCCGTGTACCGTTCGGCTTGGTCATGTGCGCTTTCCTTTCGTCAGGACCTGGTCGTCGCCGAACAGAGCGAGCTGCACCGGGTGTCGGCGTACTTGCGGCCGGGCGGCAGGTTTGGTCCGGGATTCTCGATGGGCGACTTCGGCGATGGCGGCCTTGGCGATCGGGGTTGCCGCGGCGCTGGGGTCGGGGCTCGATTCGATGGCCATACGCATGGCGGCGGGAACCAGCTTCCAGTGCGGACCGCACATAAAGCCGGTGCACGGGGTGTCGCAGCCGTTCGCGTGGCAGCTGTCCGGTCCAGAACTGTTCTGGGACATAGGTTCTCCGTGGTGCGGTTGGCAGGTCGTGATGATGCCTGCGCGGCTGTTGGGCTCGCGGCCTCGGTCGCCGCGGCGCGATGCCGAGGTGGTGGGAATCTCGTCGTCGAAGTCCGGATCGTCCTCGCGAACCAAGACCGCGGCGGCGGGCAGGTGCTGGCTCATCGGGACTCAGCTCGCCGGCGAGCCGTGGGTAGCGAGAGCCTCTACTGATGGCCATACCGCGGCGTTGTGACCGTCGGTATGCCAGGTGCATCCTTGCCCCCCGACGCCGATCGGCGCATCACAGACCTGGCTGTGGTGCCAGGGGCACCCTGCGCTGAACCTGTCGATCGCGGCACGCAGTGACGCGTGCGCCAGGCTGGACAGCACGATCGTGCCCGTGGTGCTGTGGTAGTGCCAGCGGCTCGATGCAACACCGAGCTCATTCAATTGTGCAGCGACAGCGTTTAATTCGCATTCAGGCAGGGTGCCGATACCACATGATGTCGGGCGGGGGCTCCACCGGGGAATGCGGGCATCGAGGATGATCAACGGGTTGCCTTCCACGCCCACGGGAAGGAACCGGACGATTCGGTCTCCGCTGATGATCCGGACGCCGCAGCGTTCGACGAGAGCGTTATCGGGCTGCTCGGTGGTATAGAGCCAGCGAAGCCCGGCGTCCAGCGCGGCGCTGAAGGTCGGCGCGGCCAGGGTGGTGCTCATGCTGCGACTACTTGGTCGTGCTTGCCGGCGCCGGTCGGCGCGGTGTCTTGGGTCTCTAGGGCGGCAGATTCAACGGTGGGCATGATGGTCTCCTTGGTCTCACGCCGGCGTGGCTTTGTCGAAGTCGGTGGCGAACTGGTTCTGCACTGCCGCAACAATGTTCGGGGCGGTGGTCTTGCCGAGCCGGATGGACAGTTCGCGGTTTTCGGTCAGGCTTTTGGTGGATAGGTTCTGGCTGCCGATGATCAGAGAATCGTCTGTCAGGACGATCTTTTCGTGCATATACAGTCCCTTGGTTGACTTGGGCAGGACGCGCACGGCACAGCCTGCGTCCTTGACTTGAGTGACGGCGGGTGTGTCCGCGTCGTCGGCGTTGAGCAGGACTTTGCATGGCACGCCGCGGCGGGCGGCCTCAGAGATGGAAATCGCTGCAGCGTGGTCTTTTAACTCTTCACTGGTTACGTCCAGCACGCTGTGCGAGGCGTTGATGGTTCGGATGTATTCGGCCCGGGCAGCGGGCGACCAGATCAGGTCTGGTGCCGCGATGGCTTGCGATAGGCGGCCGCTGTCGACGACGCCGTAGTCTCCGTCGAATGTCGCCGCGATGGCCGAGACCTGTTCGGGCACAGTAGAAACAATCATGGCGTCACGTCCGGTTGGGTAGAACTTCGCGTCGAAATTCGCGGTGCTGATGATGGCGGTGTCGTCGTCGATCACCACCGTCTTCTGATGCACGATGGTGTCCGCCGGCGCCCATTTGACGTCAACCCCGGCAGCTCGCAGCCTCGCGTAGGCCCGTTGGTTGGCTTGCTTTCCGTGAAATGCCGAGTCCAGCAACACCTTCACGTCGTCACCGCGGTTCTTCGCGTTCTCGAGCGATTTCTCAATGATGTCGTCCGCCAGCTCGTAGACGACGACCCGGACCGACTTTTTGGCGCCGTCGATGCGCGAACTGATGGTGCTGTAGCCGGCTTGAGGCTCCTGGATCAGGGTGTGCGGCCCGTCGGTGACTCCTGTGGTGCTGGAGGCAGTCAGGCCGGGGATGGGTAGGTGGCTGCATCCGGCGACCGTGACGGTCACGGCGGCGGCGAGGGCGGCGCGGGTGAGGTTCTGCAAGAGTTGATCTTTCCGTGTGATGGTCGGATTGGTTGTGCAGTCGGTCATTCGCCGACGATGAATTGCCGTAATCGGCTCATCCGGCTGGCTTCTCGGCGAGGTCCTGGGGACCCTGGTGGGACCAGCGGCGCGCGGCCGGCTCGTCGCAGGGCGGCAGCGCTCGCCTGGTCGTACAGGACGCGGAACCGGCTCCAATCGGGAATCTCGACGCAGTGCCCGAGGCCGCCGCGCAGGATCAGGCGGGCGTGTTCGCGGTCGGGAGGGAGGAGTTCTTGCCAGCGCAGCCCTGCACCGAAGTCGGAGTTCAGATTTCGGTGGCCGTCCGCCTGCCCGTAGCTTTCCGATCGCCGAAAGGTGAGGCCGGACCAGTTTTCAGGGCCGACGAGCAACTTTTCTTCGTCCGCGCCGAACATGATCAGGTGCGCAGGAAAAATCTTGCGGAGCTCGTTCGCGTAGATCGGACCGTAGACGGTGTCGAGCTGCTCTGAGTCCTGCACGCATGCCATCACATTGACGCTAAGGCCGCGACCTTCCCCGATGATCCGGCGAAGACTGGGCAGCGGCGCGGTGTTGGGTAGCTCGTCGATCGCGATGAGCAGCCGATGCAGCTGTTCACGGCGCGCGGTCTTTTCCCGCCAGCGCCGGTAGAGAGACTCGAGCATCGTGACCGCCGCTCCCGCTACCGTGCCATCGGCGGGCGCCAGGATGAACACAGTGGCCTGGGGGTGATCGAGGAACGAGGGGTCAAACGTCCAGGGGATGTCATTGCCCATGGCAATGTTCAGGCTCATGCGCAGCCACGGGGTGATCGCCTTACGCATCGTGATAGCTACCGAATCACGCTGGCGGGCTTCCATGTTCAGGATTTTTGTCATGCCGATGGCGAGCACTTCATACTGGTGGCACAGGGCCGCCGCTTGCAACCAGCCTGGTTCTGCTGCGCCATTCTCGGTGGTGTCCATGTTGTCGACGGCTTTGAGCACCCAGTCCATACCCATGCCGTTACCGTTGGGCGAGGCCGCGTACAGGAACGCGGCCAACGGGCCGGATGCCTGCGACTCCCACACTCCCCCATCGGAAACCTGGTCAGCGCCGCTGCCCATGCCGACGGTGGCCATCTGCATGATGTTTTCAGCGATGGTCAGCGCCTCCAAGGGCGTTTCAATGGTGGCGGTCGGGTCGTAGATCATCGACTGGACCCCCGCCGGGTACGTCGGGTTGTCGATGGGCCGGAAATCGATGACCGCTGTCGGCCCGTGCCGGCACTGCATGACCAAGTCGATGATGTCGTCTTTACTGTTCACCACCACCGCCGGGCCGCCCCACAACGAAATCGCCTGTGCGAGAACCCTGCGTGTCTTACCTGTTTCGGTCGGGGCGGTGATCAAGCAATGGGCGGCCGAGCGCACCACATAGAGCTGTTCGCGCCCCTTGACCCATCGACGCAGGAAGCCGCAATACGGCGTCTGAGGTTCCTTATACATCCGCCAGCGCCCCCCAGGATGACTGCGCCCGGAGTTCGCGCATCCGGCTGTAGATCGCGAACAACGGCGCTGCGCTTCGTGCCACGACGATCAGGACGAACATCACGGCCAGGCACCAGCCCACCACGCTGGGTAGCGGGTACCCGTTGGCCGACGCGAGGACGACCAGCATGCCGAAAACCAGCACGACCTTCTCGGCGAACAGAAAGACGAACGGGAGCACAACGGTCATGGCCCATGCGATCGGGTCGGCACGACGGGGCAACGGCCGCGCCCGGCGCACGGCATCGACCAGCGAGACCAGTCCCAGCGCGGACATCGTCAGCAGCAGCACCGACGGTGCGACGATGGCGACGATCAGCCAATGGGCGGCCATCAGCACCGGATCGATGAAAGCGAACGGGGTGAGGTGCGTGCGGATGTAGACGTGGATGAACGCGGCGCACCAGGCGACGACGATCGTCATCAAGATGGGCTTGGTGGTCTTGCTGGCGTAAAGCGCTGCGTCAGAGAATGATTCGAGCAGCGCGGGTCCTACGACGGTTGACCAGGAGCGCACCGCCCGAGTGTTCAGTACGGCCCGGCTCATTCCGAGCCTGCCGGCCCACCGAGGTAGGGGTGCTGCACCGTCGGCGGCACCGACGGACCGGAACTCGTCGTCAGGATCGGTTGCTGCTTCCCGCCATTCGATGATGTCGTAGCGCGCCAGCATGCAGTCGAGGTCGTCGTATTCGATGCACATGTGCGCGGTCAGCCCGCGCACGACTGCCGCCGCCTGAACACGCAGCGGCAGGTCCGGGCTGATCCAGTAGGCGACGAGGGTGGCTTCGGCCGCACGCACCTCGTTGTCGTCGTCAAGCGAGGTCGTGGGGTCGTACCGCATCACGGCCACGATCGTGTCGGCCTGACGGTGTGCGGCGCGCAACCTGCTCAGACTGTCGTACCCGCGCACGCCGCAGGTGCACCACCAGGAAGGACGCTCGTAATGAAAGTCGTCGTCGCAGATCATCCACGCCTCGCACCCCTTCCACGGAGACTGGGTCGGTGCCGCCTCCACGGGCAGCAGAGCCCATTTCTCGATGTCGATCCGGAAGGTGCACAAGGCGTAGACCGCCTTGGGGGCTTCGACTTCCATGATCGTCTGTTCGGGGGTGTCGGCGGTCATCGCAAACTCCTATGCGGTTGAAGGAACAAGGTGTCAGCGCAGATCGCCGAATAGGCTCCAGGTGGTCACCGTCAGGTCTGGGTGTTCGTGCTCGACGATCGGGTGCCAGCAGCGCGCGCACGTGCCGATCAGCCAATCGCCGTCGCCGCAGGCATCCGATAGGTGGACGTCCAGGACGTGGTCTTGGTCGGGAAAGCTGCTGCACCCCGAGGGGTCCAGCAGCGCGAATGCCTCACCTGTTGTCCTGGGGCTGTCGTGGCGCCCGGCGGCAGCGCGCATCGCGCTCAATGCGGCGGGCGCGTCATCACTGGACAGCCATCGCCGCATCACAGGGCGGTTAAAGACCGCCGGCCGTGCGAAGCTCCGATTCTCGGCCAGCAACAGGTCCTCCACCGACGCGCTACCGTGGCCGTCTGCGCCGCGCACCGCGTGCTGGGCCAGATCAAGAAGGTGTCCCCAGTTGGGCAAGATCGGCTCGGCAGGGCGTCCCGTGGGTCCGCTGGCCAGTGGCGGCAGTCCATAGCTCGGGTTCCCGCGGATGAAATCTTCCAGCAGCGGCCCGTGGTCGGTGATGACATGAAACCCGTCTGCCGCCAAACGATCCCGCAGGATCGGGTCGGCGATGAAGCCGTTGAACGCGGCAGTTGCGGTTGACCACACCGATTCGCGACGATGCCAGCCCCACACCTGATTGTGTGCATCGAGCAGCGCCCACCCCGGCGTGCTCCGCGTCAGGAACAGGATGTCGTGTCCGGACCAGATGCCCAGCAGGTCACCGTGTTCGTCACCGCGCAGCGGGCGCACGTAGCGAAAGACCGTTTCATCGATCGCCGTCGTCATCAGAGCCGTCATCGTCAAAATCCTTTTCCTGGTGAGGTTTTGGTGTCGCTGATATGCCCGTCGGTCGGGCTGGAGTACTCGCCGCACCCGCCGGCGCCGAAGTTCTGCCACGGAACGAACCGCCACGTTCCGTCACGCCGGGGGCAGAAGAATCCCCACGACTGGGTGCGGCGACCAGTCAGAACGATGGTCAGGCACGCTTGCTCTCGCCCTGAGCTGTCGCGCAGAAGCTGTACGCGGTGGCGGTGACCAGCCCGCCGAAAGGCCAGGCTCCCCGGGCCGCGCCAATGCGCGCCGCCCTCAGTGACCTCCATGTAGGACCCCGAAACGATCAGCGTTGCGAAGCTCCACGGGTGCGAATGCAACGCGGGTGGATCATCGGAGCCAACGAAGCGATGCAGATACAAGTTGTGCCAACGATTTCTCGGCCACAGGAAGTACCGGTGCAGATAGACGCCCCGCTCGGAGCGGATGACCTGGTGTGGCTGCCCGCTGAGAAGGGTACGCAACCAAGGCTTTTCGGCGGGGATGCTGACGATGGCGCTCATCAGCGCTCACCTCGCCGGTTGATGCAGCGGCGATGGCATTCCTCGCAGCGCAGCATGCCAGGGCTGTAGGGCAATGCCGCGCATTCCACGCACAGGCCGCGGCGGTACGCCTGATCAGCGGTCATGTGACCGTCGCCCGTGGCGATGCCGGCAACCCTTCGCGCATACGTGACCGCTTCAAAAGCGAAGGGGCCGAACACATCCATGGTGAGGCCGCGCTGCTCGTACCATTGGTAGAGCGCATCGCGCACCGCCCCGTTCACCCCGTCAGCGAACACGTTCTCAGCATTGACCCCGACTGCCGGGCTGCCGGTCGCCGTCTGACGCGTTCGATGATTGGCTTGCGGACGTTCTGCAAGGGCGATGGTCACGCGCCCACCCCACTCAGGACGGTGCGCAGTGACTGGACGGTGGCGGCGATTTCGTCTGCGATCTGGGCGGGCCGCTCGTGTAGCAGCATGTGCCCAGCGCCGTGGAATTGACGATGCCGCGCACCGGGAATCGCGCTGGCCATCTCGTGCGCATGCGCTGCGGGTGTGACGGTGTCCGCGTCACCGCTCAAGATGGTGGTGGCGGCACGAATATTGCCTAAGACGGCGCGCTGGTCGAACCGGCGCAGATGGGGCAGGAACCCCGCAGCGGTGCTCAACGCTGTCGTCGACAGTGCCGCACTGCACATCGAGCACAGCACACGTCGCTCAGCCCGGGCACAACCCCGGCATAGACCGACCAGCTCGCAGACCGGCCGGGCAAGTGCCCGCACCGCGTGCTCAGCCGCGTAGGCGGGTGTGTGCGCCACCAGTGCGGACAGGAAATCCGGTGCAGGAGTGGACAACAGCCGCCCCAGGCCACGATCGCACAGTTTTCCCGCCGCGGTGGCCACCAGCACCAGCCCCCGCGGACGCACTGGCTGCCGGTCAACCGATCGCGCGCTGTACGTCATCGCCGCCATACCTCCTAGCGAGTGCCCTGCGACCGTCAGAAAGCCGCTCACCCGCAGCGCCATCAGCACGTCGGTGAAGTCGTCGGCGAGTTGGTCAACGTGGTAGGTGCTCATCGGCGCGCAGCCGGAATCGCCGTGACCACGGTGGTCGTAGCGGATGATCCGCACCTCGCCGCCGAGCAGATCGCGCAGCGCCGCGTCGATCACCTGCCAACTGCCCGCGCCTTGGCACAGGCCATGTAGAAGCGCGACGGTGTGTTCGGCATCAGCCGGGCCGCTGTCGTGGACAGCCAAAGACACGCCGTCACGGGTCAAGATGGTCTGCTGCACCGAGCGCGCCGCTTGCGCGGCGTGCGGCACGGTGCACACAGTCATCGCGAGCGCCCTACCCGCGCGCCGACACCGGATGCCCACTGTTCACCTGGGTGCTGCAATACGGGTTCTGTCGACCGGTGCGCGGCAGCGAAGACCTGCGGGCGTCGGCGCATCGCCGGGTACTGAACACGCTCTGGCCCAGCAGAGTTCGCACGAATGTCGATGGCTCTCCGTGAGACGGCACCGCAGTCTTCGGCACTGGCGCGCGGTGTGTTCATCACCCCATCTTTGCAGAGAGAAGCAAGCAACACAATGGGTAAACATGTTAATGTGCGCGTATTGATTGATTTATCGCCGGAGGACGCCATGACCGTCGAACCCACCACCACAACAACCGCCCGCGACGCGCTCGACGACGCCCGCTTCGACATCACCTCCGCGCAAGCCGCGCTCCGCGCCGGCGACGACCTGCGTCAAGCCCAGTACGCCCGCGCGGCGATCGACAGCGCCGCCACCACGCTGCTCGACCCCGCCGCCACCCGGCGTGAAGTGGTGGCCGCCAGGTTCTTCCTGGGCGCCGGCCTAGCACTGGACGGACGGGCCAACACCTGCGGTGCGGACAGCATCCACACCGACGAGGAAGCCTCCGGGCTAAGCCCTGACGACCAAGCCTGGCTGCGCACCTACCTACAGACTCGCGAACAACGAACCCTGCACGCGCTCAGCGCAGATGACTCCATGGGGCTGTAGGCAAAACCGAGCCTTCATATTCACCGAAAGACGCTCTGCCACAACCTATCCACACCAGGACCATCGACCGACAACAGAAGCGGGGAACGCATGGATCGCAACGATGACGTGCTGTCCAACTGCCTGCCGGTGACCCGGGGTGTACGCACACGACTACTGGCCATCCTCGCCGACGCATACCCAAACACGCTGATCACCAACGATATCCAGAACCGGCTCCGCATCAAGTTTGGCTGCAACCACCGTTACCGCCGGGAGAACGATGACCCGCAACACATTCCCGCCGCACTCCCCCGTGACTGCAAGTTCGGCAACGACTGCCCCGGTCAATGCTGGTACGCCCAGGCGTATCCCCAGCTACGGCGACTCGCCGCGCTCGGCATCATCGAGTGGCACCCGGCCCGCGCCGGCGGGCAGTCCGCGTCGTGGCGCCTGGCCGACCCCGCCGGTGACATTCCCGACGATCCGCCCCCGGTCCCTATCGTCGACTTGGACAGCCCGCGCATGCCGTAGACCCCGCGACGCGCCGGTAGACACGCCCAGACGTCGACCAATACCATTCGCACTTATGTTCGACAGTTGGGCGGGGTTGCTGGCTCCCAGCGTCCGGCGGGCCGTGAACCCACCGCGCCCGGTCCTGGTCGACCTCACCCGCATGATCCCCGCGCCCGATGACGCGTTCCGACTCGACGCCGTGCCAATGTGGACGAAACTCGACGGACTCGACGTCAGCTGCGAGGTCACCGGCCTCGTCCACGGATGGGTCAAATCCGCCCGAGGAAGCTGGCTGGCGCTGGTCAGCGTCGACATCCCAACCGGAAACCGCCAGCGCCGGTTAACCGTGCACCACCTGTGCGCGGCCAGGGCACTGACGCCCCTACCACCGAACAACACACCCGCAACAATCCTGCGGAACGTCCAGCCCTGAGCACGCACGCCTGCCGCGACAACGTTCGGGCGTCGCCAGGGCCGAAGAGGTGACCGAGGGGCTACCCGAATGCTTGTAACCTGCACATATCGGTGTTTAGGCGCCACGAACAAGGGGGATCAATGATGAGTGGACCGGGCGCGGGCTGGAATCCGCACCACGGATGGGGCGCCCCACAGGGTCAGCCGCCCAGCGATCCGCAAGGCAGCTACAGCCCCCCTCCCACCCCCCCCTACCGCCCCCACCCGAGCCCGCCCCAAGGCCAGCAGTGGGGGCAACCGTTGCCGCCATCACCACCGCGACGGCCCACTCACAAGGTCCTGTTCGGCGCGGTCGCGGGCATCGTCATCGTGGTGGCCGGCGGTGTGGGCGCCTACGTCATGTTCGGGTCGGGCACCTCGTCGTCGAACGCCGGGGCAGGGACATCGGCCGCGGTGCCAACCACAGCCCTGTCCGCAGCGACCGTGCGGGTAGTACCGACCACAGTCCTGCCGACCGATCAGCAGGTTCAGCAGGCGACACTGCTGAACCTGGCCAAGAAGGGCGACGTCGACACCGCCGTATACCCGGACCAGACGACCGATCCGGCCAGCTGCACCCTGGTCGATAACACCGACACCGCAACCATCGCCGGCCAAGCCATCTCGATGGCCAGCGCGGTCTACACCGACAAACCCGGGGATGACTACAACTACAGCGCGTATGTGAGCCTGGCCGTGTTCGACACCAACGACGCCGCCGCGGCCGCACTGCCGAAAATCATCAACGCCGTGAAAGGCTGCACGGTTCCGTACACCATCCCGAGCAACAACAAGCCAGGCAAACCCGCGAAACCGTGGACCATCTCGGATGTGAAAGCCCAAGGCAATCAGATCGCCTGGCTCAACACCCAACAGAGCACCGGCACACCATGGAAGTGCGGCAAGGCATTCCGCGCCGAAGCCAACGTCACCGTGACCGCGACGCTGTGCCATCAGAACCCCTCCATGGGCCCGTCCAAACTGATCGACGCGGTGATCACCAACGTCAACGGCAAGAAGTGACGAACCCCGGCGGGCAGTGGACCCCACCGCCACACCCCGGCCCATTCCCGCACCACCAACCCGCCCCGATAGGCCCACCCTGGGCGCCCGGGCCGCTGCCATCGCGGAACCGAGGCCCGCTCATCATCGGCGGGGCACTGATCCTGGCCGCCGCCATCGTGGCCACCTCGGTGGTGCTCACCCGGCACGGCTCCAGCAGCACACCAGCACCCACAGCGCCGATCACCGATACGACGCAAACAAGTTCCGCGCCAACAACATCCGCCACCACAGCGAGTGCGCTGGCGGGGCCGACCTACCAGGTGGTCCCGCAAAGCGCCCTACCAGCACTCGGCGACGTCGCGCGCCTCACTGGCGTCGACATGGTCACGGTCTCCGAACTCATGCAAGTCCCTTCGCCCGACGCCACCACCACCCCACCGTCGTGCGCGTTCGCCTCCAACTCCGCCAGCCAGTCGACATGGAAATCAGCGCGCGCCATGGCGGGACTGCGATTCATCGACGGCACCATGACCAACTACATCTCCACCGCGGTCGCAGGACTGGCCGTGTTCCCCACGCCTGCGGACGCGGCATCATCGCTATCTCTGGTATCAGGGTCAGTCCGAGGCTGCACGTCCTTCACCGTGCCCGACTGGAACCCGAAAGTGCCCCCGGCCACGTGGACTATCGCCAACGTCGACCACGGCGATGACCACATCAGTTGGGGCACACAACAACCCGACGGGTGGTCCTGCCAGCGAAACTATCGGATCGTGGGCAACCTGGCGGCCAACGCACTGATATGCAGTGACAAAGCGCGACCTGGGAGCGCCGCCGCGCTGACCGACTTCGTGATCGCCCACGCCACCAACCAGTAGCGAGCAGCAATGACAAATCCTGGCCCACAACAAGATCCGCAGTACCCGCCGCCGTGGACACCAACACAAGGCCCTGCCTATCCCTATCCGCCTGTGCCCCCGCGCTCGTCACGCTCGGCGGTGATCATCGCCGCGGGCATCGTTGGTACCGCACTCATCGTGGCCGGTATCATCCTCGCCAATCACGGCATGGGCGGGCCGCAGCACGACGGCGCGGCAGCGGGCAGCTCCACCTCGGCGACACCGACCCTGGTGCAGGCAGTTCCGGCCACACTCCTGCCCACGCCCGAAAGAGTGCGGCAGGCCACGCTGATCGACGCGAAGTACACGCCGAACGTCATCACCAAGGTCGGCACCGACCTGGCGACTACACCCGCTCAGTGTGCACTCGCCGACGCAGCCAACACCCAATCATCCTGGGGTACAGCGATTTCGGTCGCCGTTCAACGATTTGGTGACGGCCCAGACTACGACCACTCCATCAACTTCGGCGGCGTCGCAGCGGCCATCTTCGACACCACTGAGGCCGCCGCCGACAGCCTGGCGACGGTCACCAACTCCGTCCGCAGCTGCACCAGCTTCACCACCCCAGATGCGGACCATCTCGACAGCACACTCGCCTGGGCGGTGACCGACATCGCCGCCCACGATAACCAGCTGGTATGGACCGACAGCCAGACGGCCGTGAGCACCCAGTGGAAATGCGCGAAGTCCTACCGCGTACAGGACAACCTTGTGGCCTACGCCTATGTATGCGGCTCAAATCCCAGCGACGGCCCCGCGAAGCTGACCGATCAGATCATCGCAAAAGCCACCAACAAGTAACCCAGACTGGAGAATTCGTGACCGGCAACGATGGCTACACCCCGCACCACAGCGACCCGAACCGTCCACAACAACCCGCGCCATGGCCGGCAACCGGCCTAAACCCGCAAGCTCAGTGGTCCCCGCAGCCCAGTGGGCCGTGGGGACCAGGCGCGCCGCCATGGGCGCCGCCGGCGGCCAAACGCGGGCGACGTGCAGCGCTGATCATCGGCGCTACGGCGATCGTCGTCGCCGCTGTCGCTACCGCCGTCGTGGTCGTGTCCCAGCAGCCGATCAGCGTGTCCGCCCCCACGACGGCCATCCCCAGTTCACTGCCCGCCAACGCCACACCGCAGGCCGCGTTCTACATGCTCGCCGACCCGTCCGTCGCTCTGCCGACCATCGATGAGATCAAACAAATCACCCTGCTCGACCTGGCACCCAACGGCGCCGCACCGATGACGCAACCACGAGCCGATCACGCGACAGCGCCACCGAACTGCAGCCTGGTCACCTCGGCAACCAGCAAGACCGTGTGGGGCGACGCCAGCCAAATCGGCGGGCAGCAATTCACCGACAAGGCCGGAAACACCGCCTGGGCCGGACTTGCGTTCTGGGACAGCGCCGACGGCGCGGCAGCCTCACTGACGAAACTCACCACAGCGATCCAAAGCTGCCCGCCGCAATTCGTCCTGACTGGAGAACAAGGCGCCGACGACACCAAGTGGACCGTCAGCGACGTCCACGTAGGAGACCATCGCATCAGTTGGACCACCACACCCCAAGACCAGTTGTGGAAGTGCTCCAAGGACTACCGCGTCAAGGTAAACGTCGCCGTCACCGCCACCCTATGCACACCCAACCCCTCAACGTCCGCTGCCCGTATCGATGACCTGGTGATGGACAAGGCCACAACCAAGCACTGAAGCGCGGCGCCGGCGGCCTTGCAATGCGACCGGGAGCTTGATCACCGGTTTGTCGCAGTGGTTGAGCGGTACGTTCCCGGCGCCGTCGACCGCGACCCCCAACACGCCGATAACGCCAGTGAGGCTTGGTAAGCATACGTTTCTCATACGCCGCACCGTATTGTTTCGGTATTCTGGGCGCATGGAAATCAATTCCGCCAGACTCATCGGCATCACCCATTTCCGACAGCACACCAGCTCGACCATCGACGAAGTCGCCGCCGGCAAGACCTTCCACCTCATGCGCGACAACGAGGTCATCGGGCACATCGTCCCCCCGAACGCGCTGGTCATCGACAACGAGAACCTGGAATTCTGCCTCCTGGGCAGCGTGATCGATCCAGCGGCCGACCACTTCGCCCTGTCGGTCATCAACGAAGGCTACTTGGAGCACATCGGTGACGATGTGGGACGTGTCTTCGCGTGGCTGTGGAACTCCAACCCCACTAAGGCAGTCCGCTGGGTTAGCTACTACACGCGGCGATTCACCGGTGCCCTTCGCGGTCAGCACTACAGCCGACCGACCTTCGATCAACTGTGGTTCGCGGTATCACGTGGGCTCAGTGTGACGATGCGCGCTGCCGAAATCGACGACTTTGGGCGCGTGCTCCGCACCGAGCTACCGAACCTGAATCCAGGACTTTTCACCCCCGCCGAGCTCGCGGGCAACTGTCGGCCTCGCGACACCGACGACCCCTGGCCGGATGCGGAACCCAACGGTCCCGGCCGGGGATACACCAAACGTCGATGGCACGACCTTGAAGTCGGCCAATTTATCCCTGACCCCACTCGTGGACATACCCTGCCCGACGACGAGCATTGGTGCCGCATCGCCAGCATCAACGCAGCCGAGGCTGTACTAGAGCAGCCCGATGCGACGCCGATACATTTCACTGTCCCTGACCTCGGGACCTGGCTGCCGGTAGTGGGCCATATGCCTTACTACTGGCAAACAATCAAATCGACCTTGCGTGCCTGATCGATTCCACGGGCAGGGAGCTGGATCACCCGGTCAGTCCGGCGCGTGGCGCCGGCCACGTCGTCACGGTCACAACTGCTGCGGCCCCGGTCAATGACACTGCGGTGGCTACCCACCGCAGTGAGTGCTTCTTTGCCCTAGGCGTTGTGTTCCACCACATTGGTTACACGGACGGTTGCGCATTCACGCCTAGGTCGTTCGCTCTGCCTTGAAGTATGCGACCACTTGATCCGACCAGGCTTCGTGTTCCGGCTCACAGTTGAACAACACCGGCACCGTGACCGATGCGGCCTGATCACCCGACAGTGCCAACGAACTGCACGCTCCTGACCTCGGCCACCACCAAGAGCACCTGGGGCGACACCAGCCAGGTCAGTGGCCAGCAATTCCGCGACAACGCCGCTGGCGTCCGGTCGTGGTCTGCCCGATCTGCCGGTACATGACATCGGTGCGGAACTGCTCACGGGCGCCCGATACTGCTCCCTCGCCGCGGCGTGTCACCGCGCCCGCCAGTTTCGTTGCGCGAG
Organism: Mycolicibacterium llatzerense; assembly: GCF_025331195.1. Classification (NCBI taxonomy): domain Bacteria; kingdom Bacillati; phylum Actinomycetota; class Actinomycetes; order Mycobacteriales; family Mycobacteriaceae; genus Mycobacterium; species Mycolicibacterium llatzerense. The sequence goes on from NZ_LXOV01000019.1 coordinate 62,074, forward strand.
CAGCGCTTTGCGCCGATCAAGTTCTTCTCGAATGATCGGCGCCAGTCGCTCGGCGTCGAATGGACCGATCGGCACGCCTTGCGGAGGTGGCCACGGACAGATGAGGTCGGCGAAAGCGCTGTCGATGAAGATGGCAGTCGCGGCGTTCTGATTCACCGGATTCTCCTTGTTAGATAATGCTTTTGTATTCGGCGGGCAGGCTCGCGTACAGGCCGTCGGCCAAGTCATCTTCCGTGATCAGCGTGACCACCTCGTCAGGAATTTCCGCCCCAAGTGAAGGATCAGACATGTCGAGGTCGTCCAGGCCGAAGTTGTCCATCATGCGCAGGTTTCGGATACTGATGGCGCGTTCGACGATGTTGCGGGCGAACCGGCCGTTGTTGACCTCGTCGAGCCCTCGGATTATGTCGCCGTCTTCGGTGATGGAGCTCTTGTTGTACAACGTGGTGAACGGCCCCATCAGAACGCGCGCCAGCGCACCCGCAGGCACCGTGCTATCGCCGTGCTTGATGATCGACGCGGTGATTTCCAGCAGCACATCGGGCGGATACGTCTCGAACCTGATCGTCGTCGAGAACCGGCCCTGAAAACCCCGGTTGTACTCGATGACCTTTTGGACCGCCGCCGGGTAGCCCGCGGCAATCAAAACCGCTTTGTCCCTATGGTTTTCCATCCACGGCACGATCGCACCGATAATGGCCTGACCGATCGGGTCACCGCCGGCGAATCCACCATGCAAGAGCTCATGAAACTCATCGAACAACACCACGCCGCCGAGCGCATTCTCGAGCATCTTGCTGGTCTGGCTCTCGACATCACCGACGTGTGGACCCGCCAGCTTTTCCTTGCTCGTCTCTTCAACTTTCGACGTCGGCAGCACACCAAGCCCGCACAGCGTTTTCGCGATCGCTTTAGATGTCTCTGTTTTACCCACTCCGGGCGGACCGGTCATCAGCAGGTGATTACTGATTACCGGATTGCGTAAATTCTTGCGTTCCCGCACGATTCGCGCGAACGTATTCGCCTTGAGGATGCGGACCTGCTTTTTGACGTCGTCGAGGCCGATCATCCGGTCCAGCGTCGCTTGGGATTCGGCGAGCTGCTCGCGGGCGGCGTCGGCATCCTCGTCGTCTTGCCGCTGCTGCGGGGTCCGTCCCGTTGCCGGGTCCCACGGATCGTCACGGGTTTCAATGGTCGCCTGATCGACCACGGAGATACCGAATGTCGGATCCGCCACGGCGGTGCGCGCCAGCTGGTAATCCGGCCAACGCAACAGGACATCTCCCAGAATCCTGCGTGCGGTGTCCTCGTCGCCTTGTGCGCGGGCGATCATGGCCCGCAAGTATGTGCCGTCGCGCGCCACCGGGTCTTCGTGGATGGCGGTGTTCAGCGGGAATGGCGAATCAGTGGCGGCGTCCACGGCGGCGCTTGCCCGGTCGAACCGTGCGAGGTGCGCGGCTGCTTTGGCCTCAAGTAGGGCGCTCGATCGTGACAGCACGTCGTCCTGGGTCCAGGCTTCACGCCCAGCGAGCGCGGTGAGTACGTCGGGCCACCGTTCGGTCATCTGCATCAGCACGGCTCGGGTGAACTGCACCCGAGGATCTGTGCGCAGACCGGCCAGCACTCGACTGGCTTCGTCGAACTTGCCGTCCGTCAACAGAACACTGACGTAGGCCAACCGGGCGGTGGTCACATCGCTGATGGACCAGGTCACGTACTCGATGCTGAATGTCACGTCCAACTGCCCGGGGGTGACGCCCGCGCCGCTGATGCGCAGGTCCGAGCCCAGCCGGTCGCTGCTCTCGGCCAGCTTGGACACCGTGTTCGCCGACCAGTCGCCGGCGGCCATCCGCGCCAGCCAGGCGTCTGCCATTCCAGGGTCGTCATCGGTGGCCATCCGGAGTACCTGCAGCGCTTTGCGAGGATTGGCGGTCAGGGCTTTGACCCCCGCGCGTAGTGCTTCAATGCTCCGAGGACTCATCGGCGGGGGCTCCCGTTGGTTTGTGCGCGCAGGTGGGAAAGGATGTGGGATTCGTTGCGCGGGCGCATGATGCCCAGCTCAATGGGCCGCGATCGTGCGGGGGTGTCGATGGCAATCCGGTTGGCGCCGATCTGACGGATCCGAATGTCGGAATCCGAGGGCAACGCTTCCCCGACCGGCAGCACGGTGACCAGCGCGTGTCCGCGTTCGCCGCTTTCGCGCAGCACCCGCTGAGGCTCGGATCCGTCGGCCACGATGAGGCTGGCGACCGTGGAGCGTTCTTGGCCACGCGCCATGGCGATGCGCTCGTCATCGCAGATCGGTTGCCACAGCCCCGGTCGGTCGGTGTGAATCTCGGCGGTGCAGCCCGCGGAGGTGGCGCGCAGTACCAGGGCTTCCACCACGTCGAGGTCGGCGGCGACCGCGACGCGCAGGAACTTGAGCGGGTCGGTCCACGACAGCAGCAGTGGCACGCCGGAGAGTTCGGCCATGCCATGCAGGAACCCGGTTGGGCCGACCTGGACGGCCAGCGGCTCACCCAGGGGCCGGGTCGAGAGCGGCAGGCTCATGGATCGGTCCCCCAGCGGCAGGGTCGCGGCCAGCGCCGCGAATGCCTGCCCCGGCACTGTCTTGAGTGTCGAGAGCGGTGGATGGGTTTGGGGTGCGTTGGTGTGGATGCGCACCAACGCACCGACTTGGAGCTCGCCGGTCGCCTTGTCGCGCGTGATACGCACCAGCACAACGGTTTTGCTTGATCGGATGGTCCAGAGGTCATTGAGCACGCGGGTGCTCAAGTCCGCGCCGGACATCCGATACGGCGTGACGTAGTCGTTGCCCAGCCGCAAATTGGTCCACCCTTCCTCATAGGCGGACAGTTCCCGGCCACCGAGCAGTGCGGTGGTCGCGGCGTTGATTTGTTCGATGCTGCATGTGGTTGCGCGGCATCCAGATCGCGCGACCGCTTGCCGGATGCGTTCGGTCGCTGCGGCGATGGCTTCACCGACGTCGCCGCGGTAGCGCAGAGCGTCGAGGCAGCCAGTGGGGCGCAGGCGCAGCACCAGCCAGGTCCGCCGGGAACCGACGGCTGAGCGGTCGCTGACCATCTCGTCGTATCGTGCGGTGAAACGCCCATCTGGGGCGGTGCGGGTGCCGTCGCTGAGCACGTCCACCGAATCCAACTCGAGCCCCCCGAATTGTTCGAGCAGCTCACCGCACATTTCCAGCGGGACGGTATCGCGCGAATCCGCGCCCTCAGACACCAGCACTGTCGGTGCGTACGGCCGGCCGTGCAGGGCGATCATCGCGATTGCGTACTGGCCGTCCCAGGTCAGTGCGCTCGTTCCGACGCTGGGCAGTTCGGTCGGGAACGGGGTGGGCACCGTTGCGCGGGTTTCGTGACGTTGCGCGCTGCGGTTGCGGCGCAGCCTCCATGTACGCGCCGCCCAGTCGACTGCGGAGGCCCCCCGGTAGTTGAGTGCGGCAACCACCAGGACCAGCAGTGCAATCGGGATCAGTGCCCACCACGGTGCGACGGCCGCCAGTGGGGCGGCCAGAATCGTGGCGATCACCTCGGCGATGACGGCGCGGCGGATCGGCAGCCGCAGCTGCCACCGGGGCAGCCGCTGCCCGGGCTCGTCCTCGCTGATGTCCTCGGCGGCGAGGGTGCTCAGGTCGGTCACATCCACTCTCGGCATGGTCACTGTCGACGCTCCCTCATCACGCGGCTGGCGAAGTACAGGGCCACCAGCGCCGCGACGGCGATACCCGTGCCAGCCAGCGCCACGATCATCGGCCCGCGGTCCGGTGGTGGCGGTGGTGGCGGTGGATGCAGCGGCCGGGTCAGGTGTTCAGGCGGTGTGGCCGCCCCCACCGGGACGTCATCGTTGAGGGCGGCGACTGCGTCGATCGCCCCGTAGCCCATCCGGTTGTCCACCACGGCGCCGCCGGCCACGTCCTGCGGCGATGCCGCCGGGGAGTGCGCAGTCGCTTCGATGCGCGCGATCACTTGGGCGGCAGTCAAATTGGGGTACTTGGCGCGGATGAGTGCGGCCACGCCGCTGACGTACGGCGCGGCGAAGCTGGTGCCGTTGATGGCCTTGAGTACCCCCGCCTGCTGATCGAACGTTGAATTGATCACCGCGCCCTTGCCGTCGAGCCCTTCAACGAACGTGCCGGGCGCCGCGACACCGACCCACGGGCCGGCCAGGCTGATTTCGCGGCCCTGCTGATCGACAGCGGGCTGACCGCTGCCGTCGGTCGCCGACACCGACAGCACATACTGCGAAAACCACGAAGGCGTTGAGATGGTCACCACCCGCGCCCAGTTGCGCGGGTCTTTCGTGCTGGTGGCGTCGATGTCGGGATTCTGCGCGCAGCCTTGATTGGCCAGATTGCCTGCGGCCGCGACGATGACCATATCCTTCTCGACTGCGGCGAACCGGATCGCTGCTCCCAGCGTGGTTTGATCGACCGGCTTGAGGACCGGGATGCATGCCACGATGCTCAAGTTCAGCACTTTCGCGCCCGAATTGGCGGCCAGCACAATAGATTTCGCCAGCGAAGACACGGTTCCGGAGCGGCGGTCGTTCTCGACGTCGGCCGAGGTCGGGTTGGCGGGCACGAACGCTTCAGAAGATTGCCGGATCGAGATGATGTCCGCATCCGGGACCACACCGACCAGGCCGTCGGTCTGGGAAGGCTGGGCGCCCAAGATGCTGGCCACCACGGTGCCGTGAGAGTCGCAGTCCTGCAACCCGTTGGCCGTCGGGTCGACGTAGTCGCCGCCGCCGTGCACGTGTGCCAACCGGGGCGGGGCGCCCGGTGGTCCGGGCGCGACATTGACTCCGGTGTCGATCATTGCGATGGTCTGCCCGGCGCCGCGCCCGGCTGAGCGCCACAAGGCGGGGATGTCCATGAACGCCTGCGCCGCGGTCGGCGCACCGAGGTCAGTATTGGGCAGCACCCCAGTGGGTGTGCATTGGTGTTCCTGTCGCAGCGGTTCTGCGGGGCCGACCGGGTCGGCGCTGGGCACCGCCCCAGGGTCAACCACCGGCGGGTTAATCGCCGCTGCGGTGCCGGTCACCAACGGGCTGGTCATCACCAGCGCGCTGACCGCCACGATGGCCATCGCCTGGCCGAAGCGTCGGGCGCTCATGCCCAGTTCCTGACGAGCTCGTAGATGTTCAGCAGCCACAGCAACAGCGGCCACACCGCGGCCTGCAACGCGTACTCGAACCATTCGATGCCCTTGCGTACCGGCGCCGAGAACGCGCGCCGCGGCACGACAGCGGCAATCACCAGCGCTGACAGACCGAGTGCGGCGACCAATCCGGCGACGATCAAGCTGACTGTCGGATTATGGCTGGACAGTGCATATTTCACGCCCAGAGCAGCGCTCATCGCCAACGCCGTGCCGACCACCGTGACCGCAGCTGCCCGGTCGTCCAATGCCCGGCCACCGAACACCAGAATCAGCGCGATCCCGAGCACGAACCCGGTAGCGAGCATCCACCGGCCCTGCCCCGGTGCTACCGCGCCGGCGGCACCGAGCACGAAGAACGGAGCGATGGCGGCGACGATCGCCTGCACGTAGCCGTTCGCCGCGATCTGCGCGCGACTGAGTTCGTCAACGCTGGGCGTTCCTTCGGTCTCTGCCGCCACCAGCGCCTCGGACGCCATCTCATCAGCATCGTCGAAGGTGAGCTTGCCCGTCACCGTCGGGAAAGACGGCATCGGCACCCGTGCCAGCGTGGCCGACAGTGCTTCGACCTTCTTGAGTACCACCAGTGCCGCCACCAGGGCGCCGGTCCACAGGTAGATCATCGGCACGCCGACCGCATGCAGCAGACCCATCAGGCCCGCGCCGATCGACACGATTGTCAGCCAACTCAACAGGGCTGCCGGCGCCGGACCCAGAACCCACAAGGCCACCGCCAGCACTCCGGTCAGCGCTGCCGCGAACACGACATTCCACGCGCCAGCCGGGCCGGGAACTGCGGTGTATCCCGCCGCGCCCGCAGCCACCAGCGACCCCGCCCACAACCCGTTGGCGACCACCGTAAGGTTCTGGCGCCACCAGGCGATCGCGCCGCCCGCCACCAGCAGCACCGCGATCGTCGCGCAGGAACCCGGTGGCACCAGCGGCCAGTACGTCCCGGCCGCGTGCGCCAACGCCCACACCCGCACCAACAGTGCCGCGACGAGCGCTGCACCGATCCCCGCGGTGACCGCCGCCACCGTGGTGGCGGTCTGCGGCGTCACCGATTTGAAGCGCCGCGCGTTGATGTCGGCGATAGCCGAGGACGCGTTCTCGATGACCGGGGTGAAGGACACCTCAGCGTCTTCAACGTCGAGGATCAGTAGGGTGCCGTCGGTGACGCCCTGCTCACGCAGCGACTCGCCACGTGCCAGGGCTGAGCCGCCGACGCGTTTGAGCACCACCTTTCCCGGGTTGATCAGGTCCTGGTCGTCACGGGGACGCAGGTCCTCAGCCTGATCGATGACCTGTCGCAGTGCTTCGCTGACGACGGTGGCCACCACTTCGGTCGCCGGGAGCACCAGGTCGGTCTGCCGTCCGCGGTACAGCACCGCGACGCGGACCTGCTCTCGCAACCGGACATGGGCGCTGGGCTTGGCCCCGGCGCGTTCAGAGGTCGCAGTCATCGGGCCTGACCGCCCTGCCAGCGACCGTCAGCCGGCCACTGGCCGCCGCCAGGGCCGCCGCCCTGCCGCGGACCTTGTCCCCCGCCGCGCCACTGTCCGGGGCCGGCCTGCTGGCCCTGCCACGGGCCGCCCTGCGTGGGCAGCTGCGGCGCACGCTGCGGTTGAACCGCCTGCTGGGATTGTTGGGGCTGCTGGGGGGCACGCTCGGCGGCGCGGGTGAAACCGTCGGCCAGCGATGCCGCCGCTTCCACGTACGCCTGCCACGTCTGCGGCTGGAGCCGGTTGATGTCGATGGCCACCGCATCGCTCAGATGCGGGTCGAAGCCGACCGAATGCACCGAGCGCACGACACGTTCAAAGTCCTTGTGCAACTGCTTGACCTGCGCGCTGGCGTCGACCTTTTTGGTGTTGCTCACGACCACCACGGCCTCGCGTACCAGGTGCGGGTAACCCTCCACCATCAGCCAGTTCAAGGTGTCGCGAGCAGCAATAGCCGAATCCAGCGAGGTGGTGGAAGGGACCACGAGCGCGTCGATGGGAAGGTAGTCGAGGATGGCCCGGGTCACGTCATCGAGATGCTGGGTACCGCAGTCCACGATCGCGATCGGATACAGCTTCTGCAGCCTGGCCCAGGCCTGGTGCAGATCGGTCCCTGACATCGGCACCTTGCCGCGATCGGAGCCAAGCACTTCCAGTCCCGAGTGCGAGTCTTTGCCCAGGTAGTTGCGGAAATCGCTGTAGTTCACCAAATTCTGGTCGGCGTTGAGACCCACCCAGGACTCTGTGGAGGGTTCGTCGATCCGCGAAGCGAGGTTGCCCGACGCGGGGTTGGCGTCGATGGCCACCACCTTTTCGTCGCGATACTGAGCCAGGACGGCGCCCAAGATGGCCGACGTCGTGGTCTTGGTGACCCCGCCTTTTTCCTGCATGACCGCGATGACGTAGCGGCCCCGCACGTTCACTTTGAGCCGGCGTTTGAGGTCATTCCAGTGTGTCTCGCTGGCCGACAGACCGAGGTTGATGCGAGTGGCTTTGTACAGACCTTTGCGCCATCCGGTCTGGGGCACCAGTTTGTACGGCGCGACGACGTTGCTTTCGTGAATCTCCGCGCGCATCTGGCCGACGGAGGCAGACGAATCGTCCAACAACTCAGCGTCGCCTTGGGCGCCGCCGCTGCGCGGGCCGAACGGCTGCGCAAAACCTGGTTGACCACCCGGCTGCTGGGGTTGCGGGGGCGGGCCCTGCTGCCACTGCGGCGCGGGCCATTGCGGAACGGGAGGCGCCTGCTCCGGATTGAAGGGGCGTTCCGGGCCCGGGCGCTGCGACGGCGCGGTCAGGGGCGGCGGCGCCTGCGGCGGTTGAGTGTGTCGGCCCAGCTCGGGTCCGGGCTGCCCATGCCGCGGGGCGCTGATCGGAGGGAAACCGCCGATGGTCGTCGGCTCGTCGGCGCTGCGCGCGGCTGCCGCAGCGCCGGGCTGCTGGGCGGCCAGTTCCCCTGCCTCCCGCATCATCCGCGCGTGCGTTTCCCTGTCGAGAATGTTGGTGCCCTCAGGGTCGGGCGACAGGCCCAAAGGATTTGGCCGGATTGATTCGTCGCCGGGGTCCTGCCCCCCACCGTGCGGTGTCGACGATTCGTCTCCGACATACCGCGAGAGGAAATCGTCCTCGTTGCTCTGGCTCACTGGCTCTCCCACAATTTTCGTGCCAGAGCCGGTGGCCCAGACACCCCCAATATCCATACCGTCAAAATAACACAATTGAAGCAATAGATGCAGTACGTAAACACATGAATTGTGTGTTTACGTATATCGCGAGTGGCCCTCCCAGGTGGTGCCCACTGACGCCACCAGGGCACGCAGCGCGCTCCCCCCGGCATCGGCGGTACCAGGGACAATCTGGGTCCACCACGTTCGGTCATCACCGACGATGGGTCCGGTGATGATCCGGCCCTCGGTGGTGTCGGTGACCGCGACCGACGCCAGCGCGAAGTGATCGCCCCGGGCATCGTGCACCTGCAACGCGAACCCCACCTCCATCAGCGGTTCATCGGCGGCCAACGTCAGGATGCGCCGCTGTTCGGTGGTCAGATCCATCGACCCCAGCGCTGCGGCCGGGGTGTGATCGCCCTGCACGATCTTGTTCAAACCATCCAGAAGTGCCGCCGTGCGCACAGTGACCGGCGCGAAGGCGGCAGGGGCGACCGAACCGAAACCGCGGTCGCACAGCTCCATGATCCGCTCGAACAACACCCGCATCGACGGGACTGAGCCGACTTCCTCGATCGTGACGCTGTCAGCGTTACCGGGACCGCCACGGGAAATCGCGGCGTGTTTACCGTCGCGCCGCGCGATCACCATCCGCAGGCATTCGACACCGGGCCGCCGCACGTCGACCACCAATGCGATGTCGGGGGCGCCGAGGATTTCCAGCCACCGTGCCACGCTCGGATGCACCGCGTCGTCCTCGATGATCGCGCCGGCCTCGCGAAGAATCGGAATGCCCGGGTGCCACGTGGGCCGGCCCGAGGCAGAAACGTAGGGACGCAACAGCATCGACGGCGGAAGGTGCTCGATACCGCACAGCGCCTGTAGCAGCCACGCGCCTTCGCACGTGGTCTCGATGGCCGTGATCGGCCGCGGGCCGCGCGGGGCGGCGGCCTGTCGCTTGATGAAAGTCGGTGGTCGCGTCATCGTGGCGGCTGCTTTCTCTGTTCTGTCCTGGGATGATCCTGGTCGTGTTCACACAACGGCCCGGCGAAAGGAAACTGGTATCGGCCGTTTCCGGCGTATCCAGCCCTTCGCCGGGCCGCAGGTGAATCGACCAGCAGGTCAGTTAGGCGTACTGACCTGCCGACTTCTGGTCGGCGTGGGTCATCTCGTTGTTGGCTTCGAGCAGCACCCGGCCCGCCTGCTGGATGGTCGCCTGCGACTGCGCGTACTTCTGGTTGATCGCGCTGATCGCGGCGTTGAACGCGTCGCTACCGGCGCCGCCGAAGTTGTTGGCGTTCGCCTGCACGGTTGCCAGACTGCGCTGGTGGTTCTGCTCGGTACGGTCCGAGGCGTGGCCAATCTGGGCGGCGACGTCGGCGATGGCCGCTGTGGCGTAGTGAATCAGCACTGTGATGTCCTTTCGATGAACGTGTGTGGTGGTGTGTTGGGTAGTGAGCGCTGCGGGCTAGACGATCAGGTTGCTGATGCCGTTGATCATCGACGCGCCGTCGTCGTCGGCCGTGCTCAAGATGTGGCCGTTGTTGCTCATCTTCTGCGAGTGGTCGGCGAACGTGGAGCTGAACTGCTGTCCCTGGTGCTGGAGCTGCTCGCCGACCATCTGCATGGCCTTGCCGGCGCCGCCCTTCATCGCGGGGACCAGTGCCTCCATCGAACTGCCCAGCGCGTTCATGATCGAGGCCTGCTCGTCGGAGATTTCCTGAAGCGAGCCGGAATCCCGGCCGATGCCTTCAAGATCACCGAAAATGGGGGTGCTCATGTCTGGTATGTCCCTTCGTAGCTGTAGGTGAAATGTTGATCGGTGCGGTTACCCGCCTGGTTTGTGCGTCGGTTCATCACGTCGGCCGTGTGATGCCCTCCTCCCCCCGGAAAACCGCACCCGAACCGCCGGTGATGACCGGCACGGTTGCTGGAGCACGGTAAAGCGAGGCCAGGGACGCCAGCGGGGTGCTGCGGCGTTCTTTGCCTGCGTCCTGTTTGTCCTGCTCGCCGCCACGAGCTGCCATCGGCCCCATCATCGCGCCGCTGCTGCCCATCCCCGCGGTGCTTGCCGGCGCCCCTGATGCCATCCGCGCCTCGGTGAGGCGCGATACGGTCGCCTCGGGGTTGGCTGTGGCGGCATTGATGGTGGGAGCCGACGCGAAGCCGGTCGGTCCCCGAAACGCACTCAGGCCACCCAGTCCACCCCCGCCCCCACCACCGCCGGCGCCGCCCAGCCCAGAGACCAGGTTGGCCGCGACGGGGCCACCGGCACCGGGCGTGGCCGAGAGCCAATCCGCCGACATCGACGAGGCCAGGGCGTCGGTGGTGTTGCCGCCCATGCCTGTTTGCAGCATTTGCGTCAACGGCCCGAACGCCGACTGTCCCATCTGGCCCAGACTGCTCAACGGGCCTCCGCTACCCAACTGGCTGCCCATCGAGCCGACCTGTTGTAGTGGACCCATGAAGGCCTGGAGAGCCTGTTCAGGGCTGCTGGCCAGGTCCTCGGCCTTGTTGCTCGGTGTCGGCATTGAGGGCATTGACGCCGCGCCTTCGGTCGCCGGGGGCGGCGGCGGAATCGGTGGAATGGACTGCACGCCGGTCGCCGAGGCTGCGGCGTACTCATACTTGTTGCTGGCGGCCGTGACCCACATCCGCCCGTAATTGGCGCGATTGACCCCGATCGCAGGCGTCAGCATGCCCAAGAAGTTGTTCGCTTGCAGCACACCGTGTTCGATTTGATTTTCGCCAATCTCCAGCGGTGTGGGGGTGGCCGCTTTCAGCGTCTCGAACGCCAATCCTGTGGCGTGGATGGCGGCACTGGCCTCGGAAATCTGGCCGGCCGCCAGCGCCTGCCATAGCATCAGCGGAACCTTCGACAGGACCGCCAGCTCCCCGGTGGGGTCCGGCCATGAGGCAGCCAGCGCGGCGTTGACCGCTTCTTGACCGCCCAGGTTCGCGATCAGCCCCGACGCCACAGCAACCAGGTTCTCGGCCGCAGCGATAAACGACTCCGCGCCCGGACCCAGCCAGAAGCCAGCACTGTTGTCTTCGGGAGGGAGGGCTCCCCACGCGCCTGGAGCTGTCATCGTTGCGCCTTAACCCCTGTCGTTCGGGCCAATATCAGATGATGTTGCCGACGGCCGCATAGTTGAGCGCGTCGGTTAGATCGGTGATCGCGGACGAAAGACCCACGGCCACACCGTGTTCGGCGTGGAAGGCGGCTCCTGCTTCCAGCACCGCTGCTGCCTGGCTGGCGAATTCGGCGATCTTGGCGGCGTTGGCGGCCGAGATTTCTTCGATACCGGGGGGCACCACTGCCGCCGACGCGGCGGTCTGCCCGCCGTGGGCGGCCGCCTCGCTGGACAGGCCCGCCGCCATGCCCGACGCGGCCATCACGGCTTCGGGCTCCAGAGAAATAAAGCTGGTCATCACAACTCCTTGGATTGGTTGGACTTGCCGCCAGTGTACACACGACGATGCAAGTAATGGAATACGTAAACGGCTGATTGTTCACTCATGATGCAACTGCCCATGCTGGCTGCACCAACTGCCCAGAAATCACCCCGATGAACACCCCCTACATCCGCCCTTACCACCGATCATTCCAGGACTCGGGCAGTACTGCCGACACTAATTTTTTGCGGGGCGCACCGTGGGGCCGCGATCAGCCAACACTGCTCGGATCCTCCGCGAGTAGCGGCGGCAGCGCGATCTGCATGAGCTGGCCACCGCCTTTGCGCTCGTACAGCTCGGCCCGCCCCGGTACCCGCGACGCCGGGCGCACCTGGTCGATGATCTTTTCCGCCGGGTTTCCGTCCAGAACCACCACCGAGGCACCGGCCGTGGTCATGGCGCTGAGCAGCTTGTGCGACTGTCCCTTGGCGTACCAGTTGTCGATCGTGATCGCCGCGATGATGTGCAGGTCGAGGTTCTTCGCGGATTCGGCAGGCCCGACCAGTGGCAACGTCAACGAGCTGTACGTGTTCGCCGGAGTGAGCAGGTTCAGGTCGTCGATGATGACGAACCACTTCGGCCGAACGACGGTCGCACGCCACTGCCGCAACTCACGTGGATGCAGATTCGCCGGCGGCTTGCGCCTCTCGAGCAACTGCGCCAACTCCGCGCTGGCTTGACCGATGCGCTGATGCTGGTTCTCGTACACCACGCGGTAACGGTCGCTGATCGCGTCAGCCAAGTCCTCCGACGGGTCGAACGCGACGATCTGCGCCTCTTCCGGGGTGTAGCGCTGCTGAATGGCCGCGCACACCGTCTGCAGGAACACACTGCGACCCGACCGTGAGGTTCCTGTGCACCACGCGTGCGGATTCTGCGCCAGGTCCAACCACACGGTGCTCATCTCCCGCTCACCGATACCCACCGGCAGGGCATGACGCGGCGCAGCAGCAGGCATCGGCGGCAGCTTCTCGAAGTCGACCTCGGGCGGCAGTTGCCGCAGCCGCGGCGCCTCGCCGAACCCACGCGAGGCCCATTCGGCTGCCACGGCCTTGGCGGTCGCCTCCGTCGCGTCGGTGTCGCTGAGCTCGATGAACTCCGACAGGTATGGCACCGCGACCAGCATGTGATTGCCGGACTCGACCAGGCCCCGGCCTTTCTGCTTGCTGGGCACATCCTCGGCAATCTGTCGATCCATCTTCGAATCGGACTTGTCGCCCAGCTTAAGTTCGACCTTGGCCAGGAGCTTGTCCGCGTTTTTGATCGTCAGCCACGAGTCATTGGTGATGATGACATGCACGCCGAAACTCAAGGCCCCGTCCGCCAGCGCGATGATCCGGTCGTGGATTTCGAGCATTTCCGTCTTGAGCTTGCTGATGTTGTCGACCACCAGAAACACGTCCCCGTGCTGGTCATCGGGCACCGGCATCGGGTTCGGGCCGAACTTGGCTGCCCGGTACCGGGCCAGGTCCAAGCCCGACTCGCCAAAGCGTCCCCATTCGCGCTTGCGGTTACGCAGAATCCGTTCGACCTCAGAGACCACCCGACCGACTCGCTCGTCGTCGCCGGTAGCTGCGATACCGGCGACATGGGGCAAGCTGGCCAGGCTCGCCAGTTTGCCGCCGCCGAAGTCAATGCCGTAAAACTGCACCCGCGCAGGGGAATTGGCCATCGCCAGCGACATGATCAATGTCCGCACCGCCGTAGACTTGCCGGCCTGCGGAGCCCCGGCCACACCACCGTGCGTGCTACCCAAGTCGACCGCGACGACATCCTGAGAATGCCAGTACCAGTCGTCTTCCCGGCCGAACGGGGCCACCAGGCCCGAATCTTCGGTGAAATCCTGCCAGCGCTCCCGGTGCCAGTACTCGGTGACAATCTCGTCAATCGGCAGCTTCTCGGTTTCCTCCAGGTCGGGCTTCCACATCCGGTGCCCGCGCGGCAACGTACGCGCGTCCTCGCAAATGCGGTCGACCATCAGTTGGTCGACCGTCTGCACCCCCGCCTCGGAGACGTCGAACTCGTCGTCGTCCTCATCCTCCATCCCGATCGTGTCGGGCAGCGCGGACATCGCACTGGTGAATTTGGTGACCGGAAGATACTGTCCTTCGGCCCGATCTCGTTCCGCTGCATTGATTTTCGGCGGCGTGTACGGGCCGGAAGCGTAGAAGGCGCGGTAGCGGATGTGCTCGTCGTCGACAACCAGGAACGCCGAGCCCGGCAGGGCGTCCTTGCTCTTGAATTCGTCGTACGCCCGCGTTGAACCGATCGCGGCACGTGATTCGCCGGCGTTTCTCACCTTCATGCCGATCGCGAACTGCTGCTGGGACTGCATGCCCTGCGCCTTGCCGCCCTCCACGCGCTGAGAAGCGTTCAGAATGTGGATCCACAACGAGCGCCCCAACCGGGCGACCTCGTCCATCGTGCCGCCCATCTCCGGGAGCAACACCAGCATCTGGGCGAACTCATCGAGGATGAGCACCAACGTGCCGATCGGCTCCAAATCGGTGCGCCCCGCAGCGCGGGCTGCCTCATACTCGCGCACACCCTTGAAGCCCGCCCGCTTCAACATCTCCTGGCGCCGACCCAACTCGCCACGCAACACCGACTGGAATCGAATCAGCTTGTGCCGGCTACCTTCCAGGTTCGACACGAGGCCCTCAACGTGCGGCAATCGTTCCAGATCGCCCAGACCCGACTCGCCCTTGAAATCGCCCAGCAGCAACCGCAGCTGCTCGGGTGAATGGGTGGCGCACAGCGCCAGCACGAACGATTTGAGGTGCTCAGATTTGCCGGAGCCGGTCATGCCGACCATCAGCCCGTGCGGACCCATGCCCGCCTCCGCGGCCTCCTTCAAATCGAGCTCCGCGACCACACCCGAGGGGGTCTTGCCGATGGGAACTCTCAGCCGACGTGCCGGGCTGAGTTCATTCCACGTCAGCCGCGGCTTCCAGGTCCGCAAGTCGTAAATATTCAGCGCATCAGTGAAGTCCTGGCCCGCGCGCGCCTGAGCTGCCTGCTGGGCCAACAACTTCTCGGCCTCATCGGTCGGGGTGTACTGGGCCAGAGAACGGGCCAATGCTTCGGCTTCGTAGATCGGCATGACGTCCGGAACGGCGGCAAAACGCAGCCCGGACGGCACTTCCTTAGTGATGGCAACCATCGCGAAAATCCCCCTATGCTTTCGCTGCTTTGAGCAGATTGACCGTGCCGTGCTCATCGGTCGCCACGAAAAACGCGGTGTCACCGGTGGCCAGCACACTGTTCTCATCGCCGGTCGCTTCGAGCACCGACACCCCCATCCGGCCCTCTTCGGTCAGAATCGCCGTGCTGTCTGCCCCGGGCAGGTCCAGCACGACCACCAGCCACCGATCGGGGGACTCGCCACCTTCCTGGCGGGCCTGGAACGGCCGCCGCGACGACAACGATGACTCGAAGCGCTCCATGAATGCCGCCACGTCTGAAAAGATGAGCCTCGCCGGCCCGCAGGCATCGACAAATTGGTCATCGCCCGTCTGCGGTAGCCATTTCGCCCAATCCCAGGCGGCCGTGTCATCGCTGATGATCGCGACCTGCACATCGTCGGGACCGTGGAACACGCACAGTTGGCACACCATCGCACGCAGAATCCCCTGCACCGTCTCGCGCATCTCCGGTTCGGCGAAAAAGCTCCAGCCCCGCTGATCGAACAGATGCAGCGGACGGGGAACATCGTGGATGACGTTCTGGGCGCGCAGCAAATCACGGGCCGCCACCGTGGTGACCGTCTCCCGGAACTCCGGCGGCGGAACCTTCAGCGGCGGAATGAGTTTGGTCTGTAGCCGCGTGATCCCGACACCCATCCGCACGTGCCCGAAATTGCGGGCATCAGGGGTGCGTTCCCACATCCGGGCGGTGCCCACCAACGTGCCCAGCGACCCGTCCTGCGGGGTGGGATGGTGGTAGGAGATTTCGGTTGCCTGCGCGTGGGCTGCCTCATGAATCTTGACCCGCTTCTCATCGGTCCCACGTAAGTACACCGCGCGATCTTGGTTCAAGGCTGCGCCGTGGTCCTTTTTGCCGTTGGAGCCCATCCGGTTGCGCATCATCCCGACCATCGACACGAGCATCATCGGGAAGACGAAGAATGAGGCCCCCGAAAGTTGGCGTGCGCCAGACAAATACAGCGACACCATCAGGACCACGGCCGCGACCACGAAGATTATCACCCACACCACGGTGGGCGGTTTCGCCGGCGCCGGTCGGGTGATTTCGGCCGGGTCGTCGATCTGGATCGCTTCCTCCGGAACGAACGGCGCGCTGACTTCCTGGCGAATGAAACCGGTTGTACTCATGTGTTACGCACCTGCTTTCGGGGTGGGCACCGCGGCCGCGTTCTGGTCGGGCATCAACGTGTCGTGCTGGGTGAGGGCGGCCGACTTGGACAGGGCCGGGCCTGCGGGCAGCCACTTGATCACCGCCCACGGCGCCGGCGTTGGCGTCACCTTGCCCTTGTCCAGGCCCAGCGCCTGGCGACTCTGGTCATCGCCGTTCGATCCCGTGACCGGCACCCCGAATCGGGTGCCGTTGTTACCGATGAACCACAGGCTCTCGCCGCGTTTCGAATCGGCCTGCACGCCAGTGACCTGTACGAAGTTGGCGGCGTCCGGGCTGACGAATACCTCGTCGGCGGTGTTGGGTCCGGCGCTGATGAACGGCACGACGCGCCGCTCATCACCGACCGGGATCGGCAGACGCCGACCCGACACCGTCGAGACCTGCGCCTGCGGTTCGCCGTTCGTGCGCCGCCACGTCACGCATGTCACCGGCTCATTGGTCTTGTCGAGCAGCTTGACCAGGCCCGGCGGATACACGCTGGTGTCAAACCCCACCGCCTGCGGCATCGCCGTCAGCGCCGCCGACTTGGCCACCATCACCTGCGCGCCCGGCACCACCGCGGCGTTGATGATCATTGTGGCCACCGTCTGGGGGATGCGCTGCACCCCGGCGGGCAGGGCTACGAAGAACTGCGGATCACCGGTGACGTCAGACACTTTCATGACACTTCCCGACACCAACGGCAATGCCGCAGTGGCGTAACTGACCGGCCCGCCGGGGGTCGGTATTTCCGGAACGCGCAGCGGAGCAGTCGGGGCCAAGGCCTCGTACAGGGCGCGCGACATCGCCGCCGGATGCAGGTCGCCGACCGGCAGCCCCAGCGCCAACGTGACCGGCTTGTCTGCCAGGTCGATCGCCGAACGATGGCCGTCGGTGACCAGGAAATTCTCCCCGCCGTAGGTCATCAGCGCCGCCTCCGGAGATACGATGGTGTGCGCCCAGTCCCCCATCGTGGCGATGCCGTCGATCACCGTAGTCCGCGGAATGACCTGCGAGCCTTGTGATCCCAGTTTGTCGCACAGCGACCACCCGGTGTCGCCAGGGCTGCGGACCCCCAGATCATCCGGTGCGCCCTGAATGCCCAGGATCGGGCCGATCGGCTGTTTAAGGATCTCCGACATCGGCACCAACGTCGGGTCCTGGGCCTGCCCGGTGATCAGCCGGGCGCTGGCCTTGTTGAGCACCGGATGCCACGTGCCGCCGACATCGACGTACACGCCGTTGGAGCCACGCGCCTCCACCATGCTGGACTTGCCGATCTGGCCCTGCGGCTTGATGAACGCAATGACGCAGCAGATCGCCACGATCACCATCGACACCACGAAACTCACCCGCAGCGCGGCGATCGAGTTCTTCGACGGATCGTGCACAAGGCGCACATTGCGCCGGCCGATGGCCACCGCAATCCGGTGGCGCAGGAACCGCCACGCCGAAACCTGTTCTAATGACGCGTAATTCAAACCGCCCGGCGGCATCTCTCTCCCCTTTACCCCTTCATGACGTTTGTCTATGCGGCCCGTCTGACCTCAAATGAGCCAGAGGGCCAGCGGCCGATCCTCACGGGCACGCCCCGTGTCGGAGCCTCCACCGTCTGGTGGTCGTTCATCACCAGCATCACGTGCTGCCACGCCCCGTCCTGCCGGTTGCACAGCACAATGTCGCCCGGCTGCGCCTGATTCGGCGGCACCCGCACACCCCAGTTCGTCATGTCATAGGTGGTGCGCGGAATCGCGATCCCCGCCTTGTGGTAGGCCCACTGCACCAAACCCGAGCAATCCAAACCCACCCCAGGCTTTTCCCCGCCCCACTCATACGGCACACCCAGCTGAGTCAAGGCGTTGTGCACGATCTGATCCCCCACCGCGCCACCGCCCCCATTGCTGCGCACCATCCCCGCCAGCTCAGCACCCCCAGCATCCTCACCACCAGGACCGGACTGCCGGCCCGCACCGCTGATTAGGTTTCCGAGTGCGCCGAGGGGGGCCAGGGGCATTCCGCCGCCCATGGGCATTCCGCCGCCCATGCCGCCCATCGGCATCTGGGGCAGTTGCGGCATCGCCGGCATCTGCGCCATCGCCGGTGCAGCCCCGCCCGGCGGGTGCCCGACGCCCTGGTAACCCGCAGCGCTCGCGTTGGCTGACGCGGCCTGGGTAGAGGCGTCAGCGCCACCCTGATCGAGGGTGGACTTGGTGTCCTCCAGGTGCCGTTTGATGGCCGCCACCAACGCTTTTTGGCCCTCAACGGTGCTGGTGGACATGCCCATGGCCTGCACATCGGCCACCGCCGTGGCGATCACCGAGTCCATCCGGCCGCGCGAGACACCAGCGGAGGACAGCGCTTGTTGCAGCTGCGCGCCGCTGGCGGCATCATGCTCGCTCAGCGCCGCCAGGTGAGAGTCAATTTGTGTTGATTCGTGACTGAAAGCTGTTGCCGCAGCACCGGACCCGTCGCCAGTGCGATCCGGGCGAGGGCCAAGACCAGGAGGCGGCGCCAACGCCACACCGCCGGTGCCGAACGATTCGCGGGCCATACCCATCGCCGCACCCGCAGCACGCACAAACCCATCCAAACTCACGATCAGTAACCTCCTGGTGCGTGGTGGGGATTGAACTGTCCAACCGACAACAAATTCGACCCGTCGCGCGCCACGTGATAGCGGCGCATCACATAGTTCATCGACGCCGCGATGTTGGCGATCGGGTCATAAATGCTGCGGCTGGTTCCCGGCTCATGGTTGGCGGCGAACGTTGACGGGATGGTCTGCAAACCGCCACGTGACGAATTGGCCGGAGCACCATCGGCCATACGAGCACCGTGCGCATTCGAATCACTCATGTTCACCGCATCGGGGTGAAACCCGGACTCGCGGCCAGCGGCAGTCATGAAGCCGCGAGTCCAGTTCGCCCGCGCCGCCGGATCGGTAATCCCCATGTGGTCGAGGGTTTTACCGATGTAGGCACGGTAGGCGTCCGCCCCGCCGGGGAACCCCTTCTTGTGCAGATCGACCTCGCCGACCGGGATCGCCGCGGACGAGGACGTGTTCTCCGAGCCTGGAACGTTGCCGCCGAGCCCATCGCCCACCGGACTGCTCGATGTATGGCCGCCGTCCTGGGCGAACCCAGTGCGAGAGAACAGGTTTCCGAGTGCGCCGAGGGGGGCCAGGGGCATTCCGCCGCCCATGGGCATTCCGCCGCCCATGCCGCCCATCGGCATCTGGGGCAGTTGCGGCATCGCCGGCATCTGCGCCATCGCCGGTGCAGCCCCGCCCGGCGGGTGCCCGACGCCCTGGTAACCCGCAGCGCTCGCGTTGGCTGACGCGGCCTGGGTAGAGGCGTCAGCGCCACCCTGATCGAGGGTGGACTTGGTGTCCTCCAGGTGCCGTTTGATGGCCGCCACCAACGCTTTTTGGCCCTCAACGGTGCTGGTGGACATGCCCATGGCCTGCACATCGGCCACCGCCGTGGCGATCACCGAGTCCATCCGGCCGCGCGAGACACCAGCGGAGGACAGCGCTTGTTGCAGCTGCGCGCCGCTGGCGGCATCATGCTCGCTCAGCGCCGCCAGGTGAGAGTCAATTTGTGTTGATTCGTGACTGAAAGCTGTTGCCGCAGCACCGGACCCGTCGCCAGTGCGATCCGGGCGAGGGCCAAGACCAGGAGGCGGCGCCAACGCCACACCGCCGGTGCCGAACGATTCGCGGGCCATACCCATCGCCGCACCCGCAGCACGCACAAACCCATCCAAACTCATCGGACACCTACATCGTTTCGCGCCGCAGTGGGCGATGACCCGATCCCACGGCTACCACCGCGACTTCGCGTCATCGCCCACCCGCTCCCACACTCAACAGCTTCTTAGGACGGCAAACCTGGCGGGGCCGCCGGCGGCTGCGGCGGTGCCGCAGCCGGGGGCGTGGCCGGTGCGCCACCCTTCGGTGCCAATGCGCTCGGGTCCATCCATCCCAGGAAATCCGGGCCGGTCCCCACACTCGACAACGGTTGCGGCTGACCGGAAACCAGCACCTTGCCATTGCCCAAGGCCATCACCAGATGGTCCTGCCAGATACCCACGTCGCCGGCCTTCAACTTGGTCGGGGGAATCGGGTCGGTCACCGGAGTGCCCGGCGGCGGCACCGTCACGCCCGCCTGATGCCACGCATCGGCCACCGTCGATCCACCGAGCGCAGCCTTGACCGCCTGCGCACCCTGCACCGTGCGCGCCTCGGTGTCCAGCCCGCCAGGCAACGACACATGCGTGGTCGGTGCCGGCGCATTCGGGTCAATGCCCGGGGCGTTCTGGTGGTTGCCGGCCAATTCCGTTGCCCCGCCAGTGGTCCCGGGGGCTCCCGCCGGAGTCGTGCTGCCATTGGTGTCACTGCCCGGCTTGCCGCCGTTGTTCCCCGAACCGGTTTCCGTACCGTCCTTGAACTTCGAGTTCGACGGGCCGTCGTTGCCCGAGCCTTTACCACCGTTGATGTCGTCACGGAACGACGACGACGCATCATGGCCCAGCCCTTGAGAACCCAAGCCGCCCAACGCACTCAACGGATCACCGCCCCCGCCAAACGAGGGCATTCCACCCCCGCCGAACGAGGGCATCTGCGGCATCGACATACCCGCGGGCATCATCCCCGCACCCGGCATCATGCCCTGCCCATACGGAGAAGTACCCGGAGCCGCCGCGTTCACCGGTGCACTCGACGGGGTTGTGCCCTGCTCGCTACTACCAGTCGGGCCGCCCCCGCTGGGGCCACCGCCCACGCCGCCGTTGCCCCCATTGCCAGCATTACCGGCGGGCTTAACGTCGTCGCCACCACCGATGTCGGCGTACTTCTGCGTCAACTCACGAGTGTGCCGGGCCTTGGCGTCCGCATCGGCGATCTGCTGATCGATGACCTTCTTGGCCGCGGTCAACTTCTCCTTCAAGAAGTCCCGCAGTTCCTGCTGACCAGCAGGAGTGTTCAGCCGAGGACCTAATTCGGTGATCTTGTCCTGAACATCCTTGGTGATGCCGTCCAACTGCTGCTGGCCCGCAGTCCCAGCAGCGTGGATCGCATCGATCGTGCTTGCCGCCGACTTGTCCAACTCGTGCAACTGCGCGAGGACAGCCGCGACCTCGCGGCTCTCCTTGTTCGCCGCATCAGTCGCCGCGCCCGTCCCCGGAGTGGGGCCGCCCGGCGGTGCAGGCAACGGAGCAGGCGGCGGCGGGGGCGGCGGTCCGGGCGCCAACCCACCAGGTGCAGGAGGCGGCGGGGGCGGCGCCGCAGGAGGCGGCGCGTCCGGACCGACATGGCCCAGATGAATCGGACCATTGGCGGTCGGATTGTCTTCCTTGCCTAGCCAGCTTGCGCCGATCATCCCCGCAATCGGGGCCAAAGGTCCCAGCGGTGCGGCAATCGCCGTTCCCAAGATTCCACCGAGCACGGTGTTGATCGGGTCCCAATCATTCGACATCGCGGTGTTGCCCCTTCTAGAAGTTCAGCTTGCGTTCACGCGCGGATACCTCCCCGCGATCGGGGTAATGCCCGTCGCGGTTCGGCTGAATGGACAGGTAACGGTCATGCGCCACATCAGCGACCTTGACCACCCGCTCTCCCAACGTGTACGAGTCCCACTTCCGGAACGCATCGCTGAGGAAACGCACCCCCACGACGCACCCGTTGTCCCCCACCTCGGCAGCGATGGTCCGCTTGACCGACACAGCCGAAGCCACAACCCGGACTTCTCGGGTGTCGTTCGCCGACTCCTCAGCAAGCTCCACGACAGCCCCTCTCAACACGTCACCAATTCATTACCATCAGCAGTTTACACACAAAAAAGCAATCGTGAACAGCAATGCTGCAACTGATTTTGTGCTTTTGTGGGGTCTCACCGTGCGTGACACTGCCTCAAGGTCGGTGACACCTGCATGGCGTTGTCTCAGCGGATTTGACACCTCGAACGGCATGACCAGCGCTTTTGCCCTCTTCCCGACCACTGTCGACCTGGGGCAGATGCGAAGAATTGCCATAATTCTGAGACTGGACCCTTTCAACTGCGCGGACACAAGCCTGCTAAGACGCCTGCCCACGCAGCTGCTGCTCCAACTCGCCGATCTTGGCCACCACTGTTGCGCCGAACCCGGCGTGGATGCCGCAATAGGCCAGGTCCGCCAGGGGCGGGGGCGAGAACTTCCAGCACCGCACCAACTCGACGATCTGGCTCATCCGGAAGTACTTCCGATACGACTGCGCCATCGTCACGTTCAGTGCAGAACCATCGAAATCCTGCGGCGCATGAACCTCGGGCCACTCCAGCACCCCGTTGTGGCGCTTCCTAACCAGGCTGTCGTACAGCCCCCAACCAACGGCATCGGCTGTTCCTCGGTGCACCGATTGCAGCACCGCGAGCTCGTCATCGGTCACCAACTTGTCTCCAGAAACGTCCGGCTCAGCGTGTGCTGCATTGATGACCGCGGCGGTCAGATTCGCCGCCGCCCAGGCTGATACGTCAGCTCCCCTATCAAGACTGGCAACCCGATGAGCCAGGCTGGGATCAAAGGCGGCCAGCCGATGCTGATGTCCGCCATCGAGGCGCGGCGCCTCGCTAACCAGAGCCAACGCATCCCGGTGCTGCATCCCCAGGAAATCCTGTACTCCGTCTGGAGCCTGCGGCCACAGTTCCGTGGTCACCATTGCCGAAAGCTGCGCTCCCCCAGTCTTTTTGCGGAACAGCTCGAAATGATCCGCGAGAATCTTCGACGGCTTCTGGCAGCCCATCCACGGTGCTGCCCACCCGAATGGGAGCACAGGATCAACCACAGCCAACCGAGCGGTCGTCGGCAGCACCACCGTCGGCGGAACATAGCCGCCCCCGCCAGCGCTGGTCGCGATGATGATCTGCGACCCCACAGGGGTTTTCACCACGCTCACCGCCCACACGATCAGCGATGGCCAGTTCTCGCAAGCGCGAACCAAACCGCCAAGTACCCTCTGCGCCAACAACAAATCGGGGTTGACCTCAGTGCCCAAGGAAATCAGACCGGACGCGGCCCCCGCCGAACCATGCCCGGCCGCCATCACCGGACCGGCCGCCGGGCCGCCGCCACCGCTGGCAGCACTTGCCCCGCTGCTCGCTGGTGACGTCGAAGCCGAAGGTGCCGCAGGAGTCGCGCCGCCCGCACCAGCGCCCGGCGCACTGTAGGGAGCCATCGGGCCGCCGGCCATCGCGCCAGCAGGAGGCATCATCCCGCCGCCGCCCATCGGCGCCGCCCCAGAGCCGCCTTGAGCCGCAGCACCACCACCGCCCACGTCGCCGCCAGAAGGACCGCCGCCCATCGGAATCCCAGCGGGTGTGCTGCCCATCTGAGGCACTGCACCTGTCGGCGGCTGCGCAGCATAGGCAGCTGCCGCCTGTTGCTGCGAAAGTGATTGCGACACAGGTGAAACAGGGGAAGCGCCACCGCCGGTTGCGCTCATCCCAGATGCCAGCCCGCTCTGGAAACTCGACCCCGCGTTCGCCAGCGGCGACGCAGACGCCGGCGATGTTGACGCGCCGCCGGGCATACCGCCCCCGCCGGGCATGCCACCAGGCATGCCCCCACTACCGGGCATACCTCCCGGTGAACCAAGTCCTGAAGGCGGCTTCATGCTCGACCCAAGCCCGGACATACCCGAGCCCATGCCGCCACCTCCGGACCCGCCACCACGACCGCCACTGGGCGTACCCCCGCCGCTCGGCATGCCCGTCATCGGCATGGCGGGCTGGGTTCGTGGAGTTGTCGCATCTGTTGCGGCTGGGTCAGCGGAGGCGGCTTTCACGGGATTGTCGGTGCGCGGCGTGGCATCTGGCGAGGCAGATTTCGTGTCGCCCTCAGCGCCCGTGCCTGTTCCGGATTTGTCAGCGCCGCCCGACTTGTCGGTGGTTCCTTTGGCGTCCGTCCGATGGGCTTCTTTCTTTTCGTCCTTGTCACTCTCGCCCCGGTGAGCTTCCTTGCCGTCGGAAGGCTTTTTGTCCGAAGGGCCGTTTTGAGGAATGGTGAACTTCCCGCTGAGTGCCTGGGTGACCTGTTTGACGCTTTCGGCTACGTCGCTATCGGCTTGCTGGCTGTAAGTGGTCCACACTTGCATCGCCGCTGCTGGATTGCGGCTTTTCACAGCCTTATTGAACTCTTCTTGGCCAGCTTCAGCGGTGTTGTCGATCAAGCCTTGAAGAACTTGGGTGTGATGGGATGCCTGGTATGCGGCCCTGGCCGCACTGGTGTGCTGGTCGTAGTGAGTGCCCCACAGGTGGGTGTTCTCGTCATGCGCGGCGAGCAATGCGTCACCGGCCGCGCCAGTCAGCGCCTCGGCGAATTGCGGCCTGTAGGTGTTCTTCGAGGTGCCGATGGCTTCGTCCAGGTCCCTGGCGACACCTGCGTGGAATTCATGAAGTTCATCGAGGAATTCGACCAAGCTGTCCGGTGGACGCCGTCCGGCCTTGATCGCCATCGCGAACGGGCCTTCGCCCAGCTCGCTAGCGGTGTTCGTTGCGGTACCGGCGGCGCCGCTGGTCTTCTTGGCCA
This sequence comes from Mycolicibacterium llatzerense, assembly GCF_025331195.1. Taxonomy (NCBI): domain Bacteria; kingdom Bacillati; phylum Actinomycetota; class Actinomycetes; order Mycobacteriales; family Mycobacteriaceae; genus Mycobacterium; species Mycolicibacterium llatzerense. Next base: position 86,797 of record NZ_LXOV01000019.1, read on the forward strand.
CAGTGTCAGCGGCCTTCACCGCCTGGTGAAATAGGTTCATCCCGATGTGAGCACCGGACTGCGCAGCGGCAGCGGCCCCCCCGGTACTACTTTCCGCTCCCGCGTCCATTCGTTAGCCTCCGTATGCCTTGCACAAATCCCATACGCGCTGGTCAGCGCCGTTAGCTGCTTCTACAGTCCAGCCGGTCGCCGGCTGGATGGCACCCTTCGCAGGCGTATTGCTGAAATGCGCGGCTTGATCGCGTGCCAGCTTGAGGCTTTCGCTCACCGCATCGCGGATTGCGCTATCCGCGGCGGGGTTCTCGCGCAGGGCTTCCGCAACGTAGTTGTAGCTCGGAATCACATCGAACCCCGTGTTTTGCGGCGACGGCATAGCGCGATCACCCGCAGCAAACCGGGTGCACAGGTCGACCGTGGCCGTGTGCACCTGTTCTGCGGTCGGGGCGGGTGACGCGGCAGGCGTCGCTGGCGCCGGGCTGGTGGCCATGCGATTTCCGATGAGTCCACCGATCGCGCCCGCTGTGAGAGCGATCGCGGCGGCACCGACGATCGCCGCGGTGATCAGCCCGCCCTTGGGGCTGCGTGGCGGCTGCGCCGGCGGGTAGCCGGGCGCCATCTGTGGGGTGGGGGGCTGCATCGACGGCGGCAGCCGCACCTCACCAGTGTTGGGGTATGGCGACAGGACCGACGGGTGCGTGTAGTGAGTGGCCATCTTCTAAACCTCAATCCCGTTGATCTGTGCAGTGCTGGTTGCCTCGGTGGTGGTGATGTTGGCGACGGTGCCGCCGTTGGCGGCCACGAAGTGGCCTGCGGCGTTCACGCGGCCCGCTACAAACTCTTCATGGACCGCCGGCCACGCCGCCACCGCGCCGGAAACCGCTCCCGACAGCACATCCAGGCCCGTTGTCGGAACCGGGTGAATGCCCTCCTGGGAAGGAACAATGGAGGACCAGCCCCCACTGGATGACTCCACTTGCGGAACATCGGCGTGGATCGCGTCCATCTGTTTCCCTCCCCTTCTGCTCGTATAGAAATGGTAACTGCCTGCACCGACGCTGCCGGACGTATTTTTCAGCGGCGACAGTGAGGGTGTTAGCTCGCGCCGCGCAGCGCTTCGGAAAATTCGGCCGCGACGGGGTGCTTGGCGAATTCCTCGGGGATGTTGGCCCACTGCGCTCGGAACTCGGCGGCCAGTGCCTGGATGCCGTCGTATGCACGCTTGGCGTTCCTGGCGATGGCCTCATTCATTGCCTCTTCGAATTCCTCCGTGGACAGCTGCTCTTGGAGTCCGGGCGGAATGTCGCAGCCGATCAGACGGCCGCGCCCGTCGTGCGTCACGACGATTTCGTCGTCGATTTCACTGGTCGCGGTAAAGGCGTTCACCTTGTCTTCCCACTCGTAAACGCTGTCCAACAGTTTGTCGATCATTGATGACATCTGCTCGGTCCGTGTGGACATGTCCTGTGTCTCCCTCTCTGATATGCGTTGCGCTGCAACGCAACTCCCCTGGTTTTGCTAGGTCTTTTTCTTGTCTCGCTCGGTGCGTTCGCGGCGTTCGCGACGGACTTCGCCGAACACCGGCTCGGTGTTGGCGACCGGCCGGAGTACGACGCGGCGATGGTCGTCTGACTTGCGGCCTTCCTCGTTCTTGCCGCCCATACCGGAGCCCATCATCGGCGGCATCATGCCCATGCCGCCCGCCCCGGGGCCGCCACCACTGGTGCTGCCGCCTCCCGGCGTGCCTGCGGTAATGCCGCTGCCAACCGGTGGGCCAACGGCAGGGCTCGGGCGGGACGGCGGGGCCCCGCCCCCGCCGCCACCCCCACCGTCGGACGCGGGGCCGGTGCCCTCGGTGCCGAAGTCGGACGGGCCGCCTTCGGGTGAACCGCCGTTACCGTCCCCAGGCCCGCCCGGTAGCTGGGGGGGCTCCATCTGCGGCATGCCTCCCAGACCGGGAAGCGACGACAAGCTCGACAGCGCTGACATGGGTGACGAGGTCAGCCCGTGAAGACTGCCCGCGACCTGCCCGGCCGCTCCTGTCCCGGCGCCCATGATCATGCCGGCGATGTTGGCGACCATGCCGGGAGCAGCTTGGTCGGCTGCCGCGGCCGCCAGGGGGGCGGCAGCGGGCGGGCTGCCTGTTGGGGTTCCCGGGGGTGCGTTGGTCGGCGCGGGCGAGTCTTCGTCGCCGGGGCCGTGACCGTGTTGGGCCTGGCCGTGGCCGGGACCATCCTGCTTGAGGTGTGCCGTCTGGTTGAGCTTCTCGACCTGGCCGCCCGCGTGCACGATCGGCGGCGCCGGGGCCGGCGGTGCCGCGCCGGCTGTGGTGGCCGGGGCCGCGGCCGCGAACGTCTCGTAGCTGGCCAGCGCGGTGGACTGCTTCTTGGCCAGATCGGATTGCAGGGACGCGACCTGGGCGGCGTTGCGGCCGCCAGTGGCCCGGTAGTTCGCCATCGCCACGTTGAGCCGTTGGTGCAGGTCAGTGAATTCCTGCGGCGTCGGCGTGTTCTTGATCAGTGTGTCGGTGTGCTCGGCGGCCGAGTCCGCGGCGGCCGCGACCGACATGAAGCTCGGATGCAAGGTCGATTCAAGCCAGTCAGCGTGCGCGCCGACCTTCTGGGCCGCGGTGGTCTTGCCGTCATCCCAGTGGTTGTGAACCGACTGCCCGGAGTTGCGGACGTCCTGCGCGGTGGTGATCACCGCCGGGGCGACCATGGTCCGGATGTGGGTGGCGAACGCCCGCAGGCTGGCCGGTCCTGGCCCGGCGTGCACCAGGGCTGAGACCTGTTCGCCGGTCATCGGAGCGAGAGGATTGAGCGTCGGCAGCGTCGGCAGCGTGGGGGCCGGGATGATCGGCGGTGACGCGGCGGGTGCGCTGGGTGTCGAGGCAGGGACCGATCCCGCACCGTTGATCACGTTGGAGATGTGGTGGGCATTGGTGTCGTCCATGGATTGCAGGTCCGTTGCGGTGCCGGACAGCGCCAGCCCGCCGGCTACCCGCAATTGCCCGGCATGGTCCAGCAGCGTGTGCAATGACTGCGTCCACGTCGTCAGCATGTCGGCAAGGTGGGTGGAGACGGTGTCGGATGCAGCAGCCGCGCAGGGCGCGACGGTCCCGCCTTGGCTTGCTGAGTGAGCCAAAGCAGCACCGTCGGCGCGTAGACCGTCCGGATCGACCTTCAAGTCCATAATCGCAGGCTACGCGTCCAGGATGCGGTTCATCCGCGCTGCGGACTCATCGTCTGTGGTCTCGAAGATGGTGGTTGTGTTGGACAGCCGCTGTGCGTGACCACGAGCGTTGGCCGCCGCTCGGGCGTACGCCGCTTCGCGGGCCTCCATCTCCGCCTGCTTCGCCGCGACGAACGGGGCGTAGGTGTCGCCCACGGCGGCGCGGATTTCTTCGAGGGTCATGTGGTGTTTCTGGCCGTGGGCCTGCACCTGGTTGGCATAGTCATGCCACTCCTGGACCGCCTGTTTGGCGGCCTCGCTATCGAGAGAAATCGGTTCCGACATCTCTGACCCCTTTCGAAAGTTTCTTCCTGGTAATAGTCGCTGGTCGGGCGCACGCTGACCAGAGGGAACCGTTAGAACTGCATGCCCGCGCCGGGAAGATCAGAGCTGGCGATGCGCTGCATATTCTCCATGTTCAACCGGGCTTCCTCGTCGCTGACGGTGTTGTTGCTCACCGGCCGAATGCTTTGGGTCCCATTGGATTCCGCGCCACCGGCCACGATGGCGCCCATCCGCGCTGCGGAGTCATCGTCGGTCGCCTCGAAGATCGTGGCCGTGTTCGACAGCCGCTGCGCATGACCATGAGCGTTGGCCGCGACTCGGGCGTAGGCGGCTTGCCTGGCCTGCAACTCGGCTTGCTTGGCATCCACGTACGGGCTGTACGCGTCACCGACCGTCGCGCGGACATCGTCAATGTCCATGTGGTGCTTCTGGCCGTGGGCCTGCACCTGGTCTCCGTAGTCGCGCCAGGCCTGAACAGCCTGGTGCGTGGCCTCGGTATCGAGGGTGATCGGTTCCGACATCCCCACTCCTTTTCGACATCACAGGTATACAACAACAGCTTGCAGCACTTGCGTTTACTCATTGCCTAGTGTGTAGCATCACTCGTCGAGTGCGCAAGGTTTGAGCGCAACGGCTTCGTATCAGCTAGACCCGCACCACGGCTTCGGCCATATCCAGGGGGATTTCAGCGTGAGGAATACGATCCACGTCGCGCATCCCGGCGTGTCGAGTCACTTTCCGGAAAACGCCGAGGCAGGATCACTGCCATGACTGCATCAGCTCGCATGGGTCGACCCTCCCTTGGCGACCGCGCGATCATGACCGCTCCCCTGCCCATCGCGGTGCTGCACACCGCCGATGCGGTCGCGGCCGATCATTCAACCGACCGGTCCGCGATCCTGTCCGACATCGTCTGCTACCACTACGACCGCCCCGACCTCATGCGGCATCTGTCACAGCAGGTGTTATTCGAAAGCCGCACCGCCACAAGGGCATTGAGCGCAGAGGGACGCCTTATCGGCCCCCACGTCAAGGTCCGGCCGCCGCGCGAAGTCGCCGACATGGTGATCGCTGATTACCAGCGCCGCGGCACCACCCGTCCGACGCTGCTGGCCGACATCTGCTGCTACCTGCTGGGTTACCCGAACCTGGTGCGCGAACTCAACCTTGGCAAGGAGGCGCTGCCGCTGGCGATGTAGCACCCCGCCCGGCCCCCAACTAGATCCGTGGGACGGGCAGATGTGACATCTGAATAGCGGGTGCGGATTTCTCCGCTGAACGACCAAGGCCCCGCCGAGGCGGGGCCAGGTCTAGAGAGTTCAAGTCGAGTTGGCGCTCGGCTCTGGGTTCTCCGCACCCACATCCCGAAGGGATTTGCTTGAACGGCAAGTCTCACGGTAGCGCATTTCGCGAAAAAGGAACAGCAACATTCGCGAAGTTGTGCATCTACCGTGTTCAAACCTTTACCCCGGGACCCGCTGACCTCTGGTTAACGGCCCCGGTGCGCGTGGACACTCCCACGCTGGCGCACCCTGCGCCCCACGCTCAACAGGCGTATCAACCGCCAGTTGAGGTTTGCCACGACTCGAACCATCGGTTCGGTTGATGGCCACCGCGAATACCGCTGCCGCACAGCCGGTTCCGGAGCGCCCAGAAAAGGTCTGGCAGGCCCTCGCGCCACTGATCAGTGCCCCCGGTCGCCGCACGGTGCGCCTGTACAACGCCGACACCGACAGTTTCAGCGACACCGGCCGCCTATCCGCGCGACTACCGAGCAGACCGGCCGCGGCGTACCTGTTCACCAATCAGGCACGCACCCTCGTACTTGCCCTGGACTTCGATAACAAACGCGCCGGATCCGAGGCCGCCGACGCGGACATGGCCACCGCCGCTGAATGGCTTACCCGCTGCGGCGGCGTCGTGGTCACCGACCGGTCCCCCGGCGGCCGCCACCTGCTGTGCCCGTTGGCCATCGGCACCACGGCCTCAGCAGCCGAAATCAACCACCTCACCCGGCTGCTCGCCGCCCGCCTGCCCAGCTTGGACATCACGCCCAACACGAACCCCCGGTCGGGCTGCCTGTCCGTCCCGGGCACGCCCGCCAAGACCGGCGGCTACCGCCAGCTCGACGGACCCTTGGCGGCCGCGATCGAGGCCTTCACCACCCGATCGGCGCCCCAGCTGCTCCCCCGCCTCTACGAGCTGCTCGGCGCGGTCAAATCCCGCACCCCAGGCCCAACGATCAAGGCCCCCCACGCAGGCGGACGCGAGGTCACCACCTACTGCGTCGGCGACGGCGAGCACCGCACCCTCGCCCCCGCATACGTGCGCACCGACCCTTACGACCCCGACATCACCGCCTACGCCCAGCACGGTCACATGCCCGCCGGCCAACGCCAATGGGACAGCACCTCAGAAGCCCGCATGGCCGTCGTCGTCGCCGCCATCGCTCGAGGGCACAGCCAAACGACACTCGCCGCTCTCATCGCCCCAGGAGGCCCCTGGGAGACCGGACTCGGCACCGCCTACAGCCGGTACAAACACGGGCGCGACAACGCCCTGGCACGGGACTTCACCAAAGCCCTGACCTGGCTCTGCACCAATGTCCTCAAACACCGCCATGCGCAGCACAAGAAGAAGTACACACAGGGGGGCACAGAGGTTCTAGGCCCCCTCGGGCCGCCCGCGCTGCGACGCTGGCTGGCCCACGCGATGGCGTGGGCAGACGTGGAGTACCGAGGGAAGCGCTCACGCTGGACAGTGCACGCCGTTCTCCAGACCCTCGCCTGGCACGCCTACACCAGCGGAGAGCAGATCAACGGGAGCTGGCTGGTGTCAGTGGGCGGCCGCAACCTTTCGCTCGCCACAGGGCTGCTCAGCGAGGATGCCGTGTGGCGGGTACTGCGCGACCTGCGTGACCGCGTCGGCTCCCCGCTGATCCTCACCCGCCCCCACGTCGGGACCGAGGCTGACACTTACGCGTTGACCACGCCGCACGGGATCACGCTCGATGACGCCTGGGCTGACCGGGTCAGGATCGAACCCGTCCACGATGCTTGGTCGATCGCCGGCCACGCCCGCCGCCGCATCTATGAGCTCGTCGCCCACTACGGGCTGACGCGCCGCGCCGACATCTACGCTGCGGCGGCGGTCTCAGCGACAGCAGGCGATGAAGCGATGACCGCCCTGCAAATCGTCGGCCTGATCACCCGCACGGGCCACGGCACCGTCGCCGCCGGCCCGACCACCCTGGACGCGCTCGCCGCCGCCCACGACACCCAAACCACCCGTGACGACCGCATCGCCCGCTACCGCGATGAACGTGCCCAATGGCGTAGCTGGCTCGACGAACGCGAACAGGACCACGAGACCGCGGCGCTGGCAGCCCTCGCCCAGGCCCAGCCCGCCGACGCGGCGGCCGAGCAGAGCTTCTGGTCCACCGCCATGGCCACCGGGCCACCGGAGGTCGACGAGCACCGCGAAGCACTAGACCTGGTCACCGACCTACTCGGTGCGCGCATCGTGACCACGGCGTAAGGCGAGCCGAGGTGCTGTGGGCGCTGATCGTGCGCTACGCCGTGGGGACGATCCGCAACGCTGTGACCGATGGAAGGGCGATGACCTGGAGCCCGGCCCGCAAGCACGCGTCGACGCCGGCTGCCGGCGCCGGATCGTCGGGCCAAGCCTTCGGTCCGGCCGCGTCGAACAGCGCGTACGCATTCGCCGCGGTGATGGTGGTGAACCGGGATTCGTACAGGACACCGCGCAGGCCCAGGGCGTGGAACCGCCGCGCCCACATACGGGTCAACCCGTACCCGGTACGGGCGTAGGTCGCGATTTCCCTGGTGATGCCGTGGTTGGTTGCCTCGCGGTGACACGTGTTGGCGACCTGACCACCCCGGTGCACGCTCACCCTGGACACGACAGTCTCATCGGCCCACCCCTGGGACACGACGCCGCGCTTGAGCATGCCGCGGCCCAGACGCTCACGCAGCGCGGTCTCTTCGTCCATCGCCAGGTAGCAGGTCCCCGCCGGCGGGTCGAGGTTGAAGCGGCCACCATCGTCACTGGAAAACCACCACGGCCCGTAGTTTTTGTGGTGTGCGCGGTATAGCGCCGTGCCTTTGCGAACTCTTTTCGTGGGGAACCCACTGATGTCCGCGGGAGGCTTGCGCAGCCCCAAGCCCGTGCGCCTTAGTGGCACCAGCGCTCAGCAGTCTGCTCAGCAACCTTCAGCACCGCCTGTGACGCGCCGGTCTTCAACGCCACTCGTGGCGGTAGGCCCCTCAACTGCTCATTGGGCGTACTCAGCCACAAGGCGACCTGCCACCGATCCTTGGTGCCCGCCGCAAGCGCGCGCAGGACAGCATCCAGCCCCGGTAGCACCGTGCCATCGGCGTTGAACTGGAACGTCGGAAACACCACGTCGCCCTCGGCTGTGGGGCACGCCAGAACTTCATCGCGCAGCACCCGTGCCTGCAACGTATCTGCGGACACGTGCATCCGCTTCGCAGCACCGGCCTCGTCGTAAAACGGCCCGATCGCCTCGTCGAACGCGTGACTCGCCGGCAGCTGAGACATCATGGATTCGGCGAGCTCGTCGACAGGCCCGAGCGCCGACAGGTCGATATCGGCCGCGTCGATCGCGCTCAGCCGGGTTTGGAGTTTCAGTTCGAGCTGCACCAGTAGCGCTTTGGTGTATTCCTGTACGTTCGCCGGCAGGTCGGCCACCGCGGCGTCGTGACCCGTGGGCCAGACAACTACGTGGGTCAGGCCAGCAGGGACCTGAACCCCACGCGAGAGCTCGACAGGGATGTCGGCGAACACGATCGGACGCGGCGCCGAATCTGGTGCTGGTGTTGAGCGCTTCCATCCACGAATCGGACGCTTTCTGCGCGCGAGGTGGCTGGCCGCGATGGACTTCGACCCGCGCAGTTGCTTGAGGTCGATATCGGCGACCTTGGACTTGAGCGTGTGCCCCGCCAACGTTCCGACGGTCACGTATGTACCGGTTCGTAGGTCATGACCGACCCGAGTCACATCGCCGTGCACACCCTCAGCCATGGTCCTCACCTCCCGGTGGACGCGCTCGTAGCAATGTCGTTCACCATATCGTCGCGCGGGTCAGCCGCGCAGAGCATGCACCTTGTCCGGCCTCGGCGACGCCGAACAGTCGACGACAGCTCCGTTACCGGGCGTGGCGGCGGATACGGCGCGCTGTTCCCAAATACATCGTCAGCGCGACCTCCACCAACTCCGAGCGACTGGGTGCACCCCACTGCTCGACGAAGCGGTCCAGGATTTCGACCTGCTCGGGCGTCGCGCCGTGCAGCTGCCACGGCACCTTCTTCGGCCTGGCCTTGCGGACGGCCACACCGAACATGTCGTCGTCGTCCAGGTCCACGATGCCGGCGCCCGGCCCCTCGGTCCAGTAGCGGGACAGTTCCTCCGCGTTGGCTTGTACCGCGAGCAGGGTCGCCACGCCGTAGGAGACGATTTCCCCACCGACCTTGCGGGCGGCCACGTGCTGTCGCAGACGCTGAAATATCGGGTCCACGGTGTACACGGTGGCGATCGCTTTGACCGGACCGCGCGGAGCCCTCCCCCGCGACTTGGGCGCCGGATGTCCTACCGCCCCAACAGGATTCGTCACTGTGACGGATGTAGTGGTGTCCTCAACTGGCGCCTCGGCAGGCGACTGTTCGGGCTGCTCGTCATCGTCTTCGGACACCAGTGATTTCAGTGAAACCTTCGCCATCGCTCTACGCCTTCACACTCTGTTTACCGGATACGGCCACCACTTCGCGGCTCAATTTCTCGAAGTCTTCCTTTACGTGACGGGCCGATCGGCTCCATCCCATGTGGTTGACGACCTTGCCCTCAAGCACTGCTTGGGAGTGAATCTTGTACGACCGGATGCGCGATGCCATGTACGGAATGGACATCGCATCGAGCATCTCGCGGGTTGCTTTGGTGTCCGACTCGTCGGCGCGTGGCTCCACGCGGTTGAGCAATGCGTAATACGGAACGCCACACTTCTCAGCCAGTTTGGCCGTACGCCGCAGCGGATCAAAGCCCAATGCTGACGCTTCGGTTGGCAGAATCGCTACATCACACTTCGGAAGAACCGTGTTCAGAACGTCCGCACCTTCCAGCGACCCCGGCGTATCTACAACCACGACGGCGTAGTTCTGAAGCTTCCGCAGCTGGTCCAGAATGTCCGGATCGGTGCTGTCTGTGTAATCGAACCCGGCCTTATCCCCTACCCGCTTTGCCCAGAATGATGCGGACCGCTGTGGATCAATGTCGAGCAGTAGAACCTTACCTAGCCACAACAGACTGGCAGCTAAGTTGACGGCCACAGTGGTCTTTCCCGCACCACCTTTTTGGTTGAAGATTCCGATAACAAGCACGTCAGAGGCCCTTTCCTATATGGGTACGTCGTTGCGGTGCTGTAACGGCATAACCAGCATTGTTAGCCGTCATTGAACAATAACCGTGTGCATCACTGGTGTTCAGTGATTGTGTCATGTGACTGATGCCTATGAGTGTGCCATATGACTGTTGCGCTTGTCTCTGTACACGCACATGTGACCGTGATGTTGTTCCCAAACTGATACCTACATGCTTGCTCTACGTCCCTTGCATGCACTGATTCACTCCGACACCTGCCCGTGTCGAAGTACATCAACCCGTCGCCCTCACACACCTATACATTGCCTACTCACAATGTTCCGCTAGGTGCAATGAGCATACTGCGGCTACCTGACTTAGCCCGGTAACTGATCACACAGTGTGTTGCCCATGGCTGGCTACCATGCCATGGCGACATGCATTGCACCCATAGTGTGAACATGCATTGCACCATGCATCTGACCCATATGGTTGACCTGCATTGTTGTACAACAGCAGACCATCACAAAGGACCCAATTAACAGGCCATGATGATGCCCTATGTGATGGTGCCCAGTTAGGGGAGTAGGTGATACCGCTCGGTTGCTGCGCATCGACGGTGGCCTATAAGTGATGCCCCACATAGGCTGCCCATACGGCCGCGGCGGGGCCGCCGGAAAACCGCAGGTCAGGGATCGCGTGCCCGCCGACCGAAGGGTGGGACCCATTTCATCCACGTCCTGGACGCGACACCATGACGCAGCTCACAATGACAAAACCGCTGGTCACCGCACGGTCACGAGCGCGCCAGCCACGCACGCTCCACTCGCCCAGCGCGCGTACCAGGAATGCAAATGCGCACGTCACAGACCGAAAATGGGGGAGTGGCTGTCACCGCCGGCAGGTAGACTGTGTGACATGACCCCGGCGACCACCAGCGCGCAGGTAGCGGACACCTACGAGGGCATCTTGGCCGCCCTGCCACCCCAGGAACGCCGCCTCGTGCACGACGCCGTCGTCAGCGGCGCGATCGAGGGCTACACACCCGACCTCGAGTCCGTGGCTCGACTCGCCGACCTGGCGACCGGGAAGATCACCGGCGACCAGTACCGGGCCGAGCTGCTCGCCAGCGTGCGCCACGACGCGCATCGGTAGAGGCCACCTCACTTTCGCGTCCTCGTGCAGTGGAACGACTACTTCTGGCCGGGCACCACCGTTCTGCGCAACCACCTAGGAATCCGCGACGCCGCTGAACTGGAACGGCTCGAACACCACTTCGTCTACAGCCGGGGGATGGAGCTCGCCCAGGGTCAGGCCCCGGTACCGGAAACCTTCGACGCCGAGCACCTGCGCGGCGTGCATCGGTGGCTCTTTCAGGACGTGTACCCGTTCGCCGGCGAATTCCGTGAGGTCGAGGTGTCCAAGTGGAGCAGCTTCGCCAGCACCGACAAGATCACCGCCTGCATTGACCGCGCCGCCACCATCGTCGCCGAGACGAAGTGGTCCGACCTGGACGACGCGCAGTTCGCTGACAGGGCTGCGCAAACGTACTGCTGGATCAACTACGCGCACCCGTTCCGCGAGGGCACGGGCCGCGCCACGCGCGCTTTCATGAACGCCGTCGCGGCCCAGGCCGGACGGGGACTGGACTACAGTGCGATTCCCCGCGAGGTATTCGTTCAACGGGCCGCGTTCTCCTGCCCGGATATGTCGCAGACCGAGCCGGCCCACGAGTGGATGGTCCCGGTCTTCGAGCAGATCAGCCGGCCAGCCAGTGACCTCACCGTCCCCACAGAGTTTCTGCCACCCAAATCGCGCGCGCAAAGCTACGATCAGGGCCTGTAGCAACTTCGCTCAGCCCGAGCATTCGGCCTGCGCCCCAGGCGCCCCACGGGCCACACCAGATCACACGCGTCTTGCAATCCCGCCCCATTTGCTTAACTTCCGTAAACACCACTGTGTTGCGGGCGTGTCGCTGTTGCTCTATTAGTGCCATACTGAAACATGTACTATCCCTGTGAACGGGGGACCACCGGACCGGTTAGACCAGGAGGCCGACCATCACCGCCGCGCCGTTAGACGAGGATGCCGCAGTCGACTTGGCACGGTCCTTGCTCAGCGAAGGCCACCCCGTAGACGAGGTCGTGGCCCGCACCGGCCTGACCCAAAACCACGTGGAAATGCTGGCCAGCAGCAGCGTCAAAGCTGATGTGGCCCGGCTGGCACAGTTCGTCAACGACCGGCTCCGCGAACTCGGGATGAGCCAACTCGAAGCCAGCAAACTTGGCCTGGTGTCCCGCTCCACGCTCAATTTGCTCGGTAAACCAAAAGGGGACGGCAAAGAGCTTCGAGTTCCGGGCCGCAACGTGCTGTCCAAACTCGACGAACTGTGCTCCTGGGAGTCAGGCTCAGCGCACGCCGTGATGTTCGGCTCCATGCCGACACCCCGGGAGACTCAGGTCGGCAAGCGCCCACGGCCGGTGATCAACCCCGACGCCGAAGACGATTTCGACAACCTCGGAATCTGGATCGAAAAGCGGCTCCTCGAACTCCAGATGACCAAAAGCCGGCTCGCCGCCGTCGGCGGACCCGGCCGCACCACCCTGGCCACCCTCGGCAAACGCGGGTATCAGACGAGCCCGGAAACCCTGGAGCGACTCGACACCCACCTGATGTGGGAGCCCGGCTCCGCGCTGGCCACACTCAAAGGCGGCACCCCCGTCAACCGCAGGATCGAAATCAAGCCGCACCCCGCGCTGGTCCCGGTCACCTCCGTGATCGACAAACTCAAAGTGCTCAAAACCCGCGCCGAGCGGCAGCAACTCACCCTGGACCAACAGATCAAGGACATCGACCAAGCACTGACCCAGGCATACTTGGTTGTCGAGGATTTGGGCTCACCCAGACCAGCCCACGCCAGCACCCCGACAACATCATCGCCGTCGCCATCATGACGACGACCGCGTCCCAGCGACGCACACCACAGGCGACCACCACGGTGGCGCCGGGCACGGGCACGACCATCCCGGTCGATGCCGCAGATCACGAGGAGAACTCATGACCAGCGGTACCGGGAGAACGCTATGGCGCGCAGGGACAACATCAACCAGCCGGATTTGTTCAGCATCGAGGAAGGCGACGACACCCGTGACCGAGTGGATGCGCCAGGCGGTCAACGACGTGTACCCGAGGTGGCTGCCCCTACCGGCGGACTGGACCCCCGAACAGACCGAACGGCACCTGGTCGCCGAGACGGCGCGACTGGACCGGATGGCCGCCGAACTGTCCGACCAGCTGGCGAGCACCTCGATCGAGAACTGGACCGAACGCCAGGGAGCACACCCGGACTACCTGACCACCGTCCGGCTGCGGCAGACCGCGTTGCAGAACGCCCGGGAACTGATCGTGCGCCAGGAACTGTACGACCTGATCGAGCAGCGGGAGGAACCGGAGCCGACAGTGCCGGTCGACCCGCCGCTGCATCAGCCGGTGCCGGCCAGCCAGGTGCCGTGGAATCTGCGATGGAACGACGCACGCTACCGGACCGAACCGGGGGAGCAGATCGACGCCCTGGCGGACATGGTGTGGCCGGACCCGGACTTCTCGGTGATGTTCCGCATCAAGGCGGCGTACCTACTGATCGCCCGGATCGAGGACCAGCTCCCGGTACCGGACGGCCCCCAGCATCGGTTGGCAGCGGAACTGGCACCGCTGGTGTACGCGGACCTGGCGGCCGACGGGTATCCCGAGCAGTAGAACGCGAGCCCCAGCTCTCCCTGTTCGAGGACTTCGACCAACCCACCGACCCCCGCAGCATCGACCCCGGTGGCGCACCGCTGCCCCCGCCGCGCGTCCCTGCCGCCGCGACGCCGCCGACACCACGGGCCACCCCGCCGATCACCACCCCTGCGCCGGCCGCGCAGGCGCGGGGCTACCGCATCGTCTACACCGACCTCGCCTCCAACACCGTCACCGGATTCGAGCAGGCCGACGACCTGGCCGCCGCGCTCACGACCGTACGGGAGCTCGGCGGCTACGACCTGTTCACCCGCGACGAGGACGCCGCCGAGTTCCACAGTGCCACCGGCCGCGCCTACATCGAGGCAGCCGCCGGACCCGAACCCCTTGTCGGAGAGCTCTTTAGCGAGCCGGGGGAGCGGACCAGCACCCCGACACTCCTACCCCCGGCCGCTCCCATCCCTGCTGCGTCGTCGTCGACGGCATCGTCCACGCCCGCACCACCTGCCCCGGTGCCGCCCGCCCCGGACACGTCATCGCGCCCGACACCGCAACCCGAGACCGCACAAGCACACCCAGCCGCCGCAGCGCCGGCGCCGGTCGGTGCCGCACCCATCCAGTTCCGGCCCGGCACCGACATCCGCGTCCCGTCGGGAACCAAAGCCCGCATCCAAGCCAACCTCGCCGCGATCGACGTCATCGAGCGTCTACGCCGCGAAGACCGACCCGCGACCGCGGTCGAGCAAGAGGTGCTGGCCACCTGGTCCGGGTGGGGTGCCTGCGCCGACCTGTTCGACCGCCGAACCGACCAGTACGCCGCCGAACGTGACCACCTGCGCGAAACACTCGGGCCCGATGCCTACCGCGCCGCTGAAGCCAGCATCCTCAACGCCCACTACACCGACCCTGCCATCGCCCAGGCCATGTGGGATGCGGTCCGCACGGCCGGCTTCACCGGTGGCCGCGTCCTCGAACCCGGCTGCGGCTCAGGCAATTTCATCGGGCTGGCACCGACGGATGCGGTGATGGTCGGTGTCGAGAACGACCCGATGACCGCCGCCATTGCCGCAGCGCTGTACCCGAACGCGCAGATCCGCGCAGAAGGGTTCGAGACCACCCGTGTGCCGGCGGCCTCGTTCGCCGCCGTTGTCGGCAACGTCCCCTTCGGCAACTTCTCCCTCGTCGACCCCGCGCACAATCCGCAGGGCTTCTCCATCCACAACCACTTCGTCAACAAGGCCTTGGCCTTGACCGCGCCCGGCGGGTACGTCACCGTCCTGACCTCCCGCTACACGATGGACAGCATGGACACCCGCGCCCGCCGGGCCATGGCAGAGCAGGCCGAACTGGTCGGAGCAGTGCGCCTGCCGTCCACCGCCTTCAAACGCGTCGCGGGCACCGAGGTTGTCACCGACATTCTCGTGTTGCGGCGCAAGGACATCGACGCATCGATCGATGACGACATGACGCGCTGGATCGACACCGAACCCCTGGACCTCGAGGACGTCGACCACCTCGTCGATGAAAGCGTCTTCAAGCCCGAGCACGTCGATGGCGCACTCAACATCAACGAGTACTTCCACAACCACCCCGAGAACGTCCTGGGCAGCGTGGCGCTGGGCCAGGGCATCTACGGATCAGCGACACTCAAAGTGGTGGGGCAGACTACCGGCGACGAGCTCGCCACGCAGGTCCGTGACCGGCTCGGCGCCATCATCGAGCACGCCCAGAGTCTCGGGCGAGGGCTCACGGCCACCCCCGAATCGCTGATCGACGTTGACGCGACCGTATTCGATCCCGGCTTGCTCACCGCCGCCGACCGGGCAGAACGACCCATCCCTGACACCCTGCGCTACAACGAGGCCACCGGCAGTATCCAGCGGTGGACCGGCCACGCATGGGCGGAACAGCGCACACCGAAATCCCGTCTGCGCGAAACACGTTCGCTGATCGAACTGCGCGACGCCGCGCAATCGGTGGTCGCGTCCCAAGGCACTGGCCAGCCGCTGGAAGTCCGCGAGCAGCTCCGCGCCCACCTAAACCGGCTCTACGACGACTATGTCACCACGCATGGTCCGGTCAACCGATTCAAGCTGATTGTCCCGGGCCCGCCGACCCAGGAAGCGCAAGCCAAGAAATACGCCCGATACGAAGAGAAATGGCGCAAAGACCAAGGCGATGAGGGCCGGCCCTACCGCGGCCCGGTGCCCCAGCACCTGCAAGAAGAGTGGGCGGAAAAGGCCGCAGAACCCAACGCACCCTCCAAGCGCCGGCCCCACCTTGACGGCGGGATGAAGGACGATCCCGGCTGGGCACACGTAGCCAGTCTGGAGATCTTCAACGAACTGACCGGCGTTGCCACCAAAGCCCCGATCTTCTCGGTCGATGTGCTGTCGGCCCGCACCGTCCCCGAGGCCGCCGCCACCATCAGCGATGCCATGGCGATCAGCATGGACCAACGCCGCGGCATCGACATCGACTACATCGCCACACTTTTGAACGTCGACACGGACACCGCGCGCGAGCAACTGCGAGGCCTGGCGTACCCATCGCTGCACGACCCTGAGGAACTGGTCCCCGCCGTCACCGCGCTGTCCGGGAACGTGCGCGAAAATCTGGTCGCCGCAACCGATGCCGCCGAACGCAACCCCGTCTACGACGATTACGTGACCGCGCTGCGCCAGGTGATGCCGCGCGACAAAGAAGCCTCGCAGATCAAGACTCGCCCCGGCACGCCCTGGATCGACGCCAAATACATCGCCCAGTTCGCGCGGGAGACGTTCGGAGCCGAGAAGGTCACCGCCGATCACGTCGGTGGCACCTGGTCGGTGGAATGCCCCAACAATCTGCGTGGCACGGTCGCCATGACCGAGACGTGGGGCACCGAGTCCAAAGACGCCATCGACATACTCGACGCCCTCTGCAACTCCAAACCCATTGTCGTCAACCGGCCCGCTGAGGTTGTCGCCGAAACAGGCGGCCCGGCACTAGATTTCGAGGCGACGTCGGCCGCCCAGGCTAAAGCCGCGAAGATCACCCAAGCATTCCAGAAGTGGATTTTCGCCGACGACACCCGCCGCGACATTCTCGTCACCGAATTCAACCGTCGGTTCAACAGCCTCGTGGCACCCAAGCACCACGGGGACCACCTGACCCTGCCCGGCCTGTCCGACAAATTCGAGCCGCACCATTACCAGCGCGACGCGGTGGCGAGGATAATCGCCGAGCCCACAGTGCTTTTGGACCATGTCGTTGGCGCCGGGAAGACCGGATCGTGCCTGATGGGCATGATGGAACTCAAGCGCCTCGGGCTGGTTTCCCAGCCGTGGTTTGTCGTTCCGAACCACATCGTGGAGCAAGTCGGCCGCGAAGCCGCCCAATGGTATCCAGCGGCCCGAATCCTGCTCGGCGAGGCGGGCACCAATCCCGAGGGGCGGCGCCGCTTCGTGTCCCAATCCGCGGCCGCCGACTGGGACATGGTCATCGTGCCCCAAAGCCTGTTCACGGCAATCGGAGTCAACGAAGAAACCCAGCGCGAATACATTCAAAAGCAGCTCGACGAACTCGACAACAACAAGGACCGCGCAGTCACCTCCGTCAGCAAGAAGCGCATCGAGGCACAGAAGAAGCGCCTCGATG